>NZ_JARXZC010000004.1 GCF_029894335.1 Kitasatospora sp. MAP5-34
ACAGGCACGCCACCATCAACGCGCACATCCCGGCGACGACACCACCGAGGACTACGAATCGCCACAAAGAGTCATGTGCGAAGGACAGGGCTAGCTCAGGACCGGCCAACCCAACAGGGGCGCGGCGAACTTCGCGAAACCGGGAGGCAACGACCCGCAGCCTCCGCTTCGCGCGGTTCCTCGCGCCCCTGTTGTGGTTGACGCCGGACTGCCGGTGCTGCCGGTCAGTTGGCCCGGTCGAAGTCGATCGCGCTGTACGCCCGCAGCTTGGAGAGCTTGTGGGTGGAGTGGATCTCGCGGATGGTGCCGCTCTTGGAGCGCATGACCAGTGAGCTGGTGGTGGCGGTCTCCTGGCGGTAGTGGACGCCGCGCAGCAGTTCGCCGTCGGTGATGCCGGTGGCGACGAAGAAGACGTTCTCGCCGCTGACCAGGTCGTTGGTGGTGAGGACCCGGTCGAGGTCGTGGCCGGCGTCGAGGGCGCGCTGCTTCTCGGCGTCGTCCTTGGGCCAGAGGCGGCCCTGGATGACGCCGCCCATGCACTTCATGGCGCAGGCGGCGATGATGCCCTCGGGGGTGCCGCCGACGCCGAGCAGCAGGTCGACGCCGGTGCCTTCGCGGGCGGTCATGATGGCGCCGGCGACGTCGCCGTCGGTGATGAACTTGATCCGGGCGCCGGCTTCGCGGACCTGGCGGACCAGGTCGTTGTGGCGGGGGCGGTCCAGGATCATCACGGTGACGTCCTCGACCGAGCTGCCCTTGGCCTTGGCGACCCGGCGGATGTTCACGGCGGGCGGGGCGGTGATGTCGACGAACTCGGCGGCTTCGGGGCCGGTGATGAGCTTGTCCATGTAGAAGACGGCGCTGGGGTCGAACATGGTGCCCCGGTCGGCGACCGCGAGGACGGCGACGGCGTTGGCCATGCCCTTGGCGGTCAGCGTGGTGCCGTCGACCGGGTCGACGGCGACGTCGCACTCGGCGCCGGTGCCGTCGCCGACCCGCTCGCCGTTGTAGAGCATCGGGGCTTCGTCCTTCTCGCCCTCGCCGATGACGACGACGCCGTTCATCGACACGGTCGAGACGAGCGTGCGCATGGCCTTCACGGCCGCCCCGTCGGCGCCGTTCTTGTCACCCCGCCCGACCCAGCGGCCGGCCGCCATCGCGGCGGCCTCCGTGACACGGACGAGCTCCAGGGCCAGGTTCCGGTCGGGTGCCTCGGGGGCCACCTCGAGGGAGCTGGGGAGGTTGTGGGAGTAGCGGTTATCAAACGCGTGCGTGGTCATCGTCGATACCTCTCTGTACGCGACGGCCAGTTAGCGCCCGACTACTGCCTGGTCGAACGCCGTGCTGAGGGTCCTGCGATCGTATCTGCCCATCAGATGACTGTCTGTGGCGCATCTCCTGCTCACCTGCGATTCTGTGCCGAAATGAGCCGATTCACCCGCCCGTGGGGGCCCCTGGTGTCAGCAGCCGGGGCGCGATGGGTCACCATGTGGGGATGGCAGGCAAGAGCAGCACGAGAGGCCGGCAGACCGTACGGGACATGATCCTGTCGATGCTGGCGGTCGTTGGAGTGGCGGCCGGAGCGTACGTGTTCATCCCGCACGCGACCGGAAACACCGTCCGCGCGGTCGACTACTCGTCGGCGCTCGCTTCGGCGAAGCGCGCCGCGCCCTACCCGGTACTGGGCCCGGACGGGCTCGCCGGGGACTGGAAGGCCACCTCGGTGCAGTACCAGAAGGACCAGAAGGGGTACGCGGTCTGGCACCTGGGCTTCGTCACGCCCTCCGGCCAGTACGCGGCGGTCGAGCAGAGCAACGCGGGCCGGGACGACGTCCTCGCCACCACCGTCCCCGGCGCCCAGGCGGACGGCGACGCCTCGGTGGCGGGCAAGGACTGGAAGCGTTACCAGGGCAGCCACTACCGGGGTCTGGCCGTGCCGACCGGCACCGCGACCACCGTGGTCACCGGCACCGCCTCGTACCAGGAGCTGGCCCAGCTCGCGCAGGCCCTGAAGTAGCACCCGGTTCCGACCGGACCGCCCCGCTGTCGAAGGCCCCCGCACGGTCGAAGGCCCCCACCGCACGGTGGGGGCCTTCGGCAGCAGGCTCGCGGAGGCCTCAGACGGTGGTGACGACCTCGTCGTACGACAGGCGCGGGCCGCGCGGGTACGAGGCGTTCTCGCCCGGCTTGCCGATGTTGACGACCATCAGCACCGAGTGCTCACCGTCGCCGAAGAACTCCTTGTCGATGGCCGCACCGTTGTAGCCGCCCATCGGACCGGCGGCCAGACCGGCCGCCCGGATGCCGAGCAGGAAGTAGGCGGCCTGCAGGGACGCCTGGAAGCGCGCGGCGGCCTCGCGGCCCGGGCGCTCGGTGAAGAAGTCCTTGGCGTTCGGGACGACGGGGAACTGGGTCGGCAGGTGCTCGTGGAACTCGTGGTCGGCCGCGAGGATGGCGACCAGCGGGGCGGCGGCGGTCTTGGCGCGGTTGCCGTCGTTCATGTGCGGCAGCAGGCGCTCGCGGCCCTCGGGGCTGCGGACCAGGACTATGCGCAGCGGCTGCGCGTTGAGCCCGGTCGGGGCGTACTTCACCAGGTCGTAGATGGCCTGGACCTGCTCGTCGCTGACGGGCTCGTCGGTGAACGCGTGGGCGGTGTGAGCCTCACGGAAGAGCAGGTCCTGGGCGGCGGTGTCGAGTACCAGGGCGTCGCTGGCTGCTGAGTTCATGCTGGTCTACCTAATGCTGGGAGTGGCATACCGGGCGGCCGGAATACCGCCCACGTCCGTCAACAGTAGGTGAAACTTAAACTATTCCGCGCCTGACTGTGAGCTGGATCACTCGCGACTGTTTTTGATCATTTCTGCCCGGTGCCCCCGGTATTCCCGGCGCCCCCGGTGCCCCCGGCCTCCTCGGCGGCCAGTGCGGCGTCCAGCCGGGCCCGCGCGCCGTCCAGCCAGCGCTGGCAGACCTTCGCCAGTTGCTCGCCGCGCTCCCAGAGCGCCAACGACTCCTCCAACGACACCCCGCCGGCCTCCAGCTGCCGGACCACCTCCAGCAGGGCGTCCCTGGCCTGCTCGTACCCCAGGCTGTCGTCCGTGCTGCCCGCCCGGCCCGTCTCGTTCTCCCGATCTGCCATGGCGCCAGCGTAGGGGGTGGCCGTGACAATTCGGATGTGCGCGCGGGGAGGCTGTCGCTAGCCTCCCACCATGATCCTGGTACGCCCCGCGACACCCGATGACGCCGCCGAGCTCGTCCGCCTGCGCGGCCTGATGTTCGAAGCCATGCCGTCCATGGCCGGAAAGGCGGGCCCGGGTCCGTGGCAGGCCGCCGCCGAGGGGGTGCTCCGCGACCGACTGGTCGCCGTCCCGCTGACGATGCCCGCGTTCGTGGTGGACGATCCAGAGCACCCCGGCCGGCTGGCCTCCTGCGCCGTCGGCACGCTGGAGCAGCGGCTGCCCGCGCCCGGCCACCCGGACGGCCTGTTCGGCTTCGTCTTCAACATCTGCACCGACCCGCAGGCCCGCTACCGGGGCTACGCCCGCGCCTGCACCGAGGCGCTGCTCACCTGGTTCGACGAGCACCGGGTGACCAGGATCGACCTCCACGCCAGCTCGGGCGGCGAGCAGCTCTACCGCAGCCTGGGCTTCCACGAGCACTCGATCCCGCTGTCCCGGAACCGGCAGCTCACCGGCTGACCGTCGCTCCCGGCGAGCCCGTCACTCCGGCCCGACCGTCACCCCGAAGCCGCCCTGGGCCACCCTCGCGTGCAGCTCCTCGCCCGCCGTGACCTGCGCCGGATCCGTCACCACGTGGCCGTCGGCCCGCTGCAGCACGGCGTAGCCGCGCTCCAGGGTGGCCAGCGGGGAGAGCGCGACCACCCGGGCCAGGGTGTGGCCGAGGTCCGACTCCGCGCCGTCCAGCCGGTGGCCGAGGCAGCGCCGGGAGCGCTCCAGCAGCGCGGCGACCTCCCCAGCCCGCCCGGCCACCAACTGCTGCGGCGCGGCGAGCACCGGACGGCTGAGCAGGCTCGCCAGCCCGGCCAGCTCGCGCTCGACCCGGCCGAACACGTGCCGCCGGGCCCGGTCACGCAGCTGGTGCACCTTGGTCAGCTCCTCGCCGACGTCCGGTACGACGCGCTTGGCGGCGTCGGTGGGGGTCGAGGCCCGCAGGTCGGCGACGAAGTCCAGCAGCGGCTGGTCCGGCTCGTGCCCGATCGCGCTGACCACCGGCGTCCGGGCCCCGGCGACCGTCCGGATCAGCCCCTCGTCCGAGAACGGCAGCAGGTCCTCGACGCTGCCGCCGCCCCGGGCCACGATGATCACGTCCACCTCCGGGTGCTCGTCCAGCTCCCGGACGGCCGCCGAGACCTGGGCCACCGCCCCGACGCCCTGGACGGGCACGTTCCGCACCTCGAAGCGGACGGCGGGCCAGCGGCGCCGGGCGTTCTCCAGTACGTCCCGCTCGGCGGCCGAGCCCCGGCCCGTCACCAGACCGACGCAGTGCGGCAGGAAGGGCAGCGGCTTCTTCCGCTCCGCCGCGAACAGCCCCTCCCCGGCCAGCCGCCGCTTCAAGTGTTCGAGTTTGGCCAGCAACTCGCCGAGCCCGACGAGCCGGATCTCCGCCGCCCGCAGCGAGAGCGTGCCGCGCGCCGCGTACCACTCGGGCTTCGCCCGCACGATGATCCGCGAGCCCTCCTGCACCGCGTCCGCGACCTGCTCGAAGACGGCCCGGAAGCAGGTGACGGTCAGCGAGACGTCCCGCTCCGGGTCGCGCAGCGTCAGGAACACCACGCCCGCGCCGGGCCGCCGGCTGAGCTGGGTGATCTGCCCCTCGACCCACACCTCACCCAACCGGTCGATCCAGCCGCCGATCAGCGCGGAGACCTTGCCGACCGGGATCGGGGCTTCGGGAGAGCTGCTGTTGGCCATGCGTACGAGGCTATCGCCGGGCGCCGACACCGGAGGTCTTCCGGAAGCCCGCCGTGCCCAGCTTCGATCGTTCATCCCCCGAGTCCGGTCGGCTTCTGCCGCACCCGCCCGCTGCGCAGGTTCGGGTCGGCGTCGCCCGTACCATGGATGCCATGTCCAACACTGCTCAGCGCCGTGTCCTGCTCGCCGCCCCCCGGGGCTACTGTGCGGGCGTCGACCGCGCCGTCATCGCCGTGGAGAAGGCCCTCGAGCAGTACGGGGCACCGATCTACGTCCGCAAGGAGATCGTCCACAACAAGTACGTCGTGCAGACCCTGGAGAAGCAGGGCGCGATCTTCGTCGACGAGACGGAGGAGGTGCCCGAGGGCTCCATCGTGGTCTTCTCGGCCCACGGCGTGGCGCCGTCCGTGCACGACGAGGCCAAGGTCGGCAAGCTCGCCACCATCGACGCGACCTGCCCTCTGGTGACCAAGGTCCACAAGGAGGCCGTCCGGTTCGCGGACGAGGACTTCGACATCCTGCTGGTCGGCCACGAGGGCCACGAAGAGGTGGTCGGCACCATGGGTGAGGCCCCGGACCGGATCCACCTGGTGGACGGCCCCGAGGACGTCGCCAACGTGCAGGTGCGCGACGAGAGCAAGGTCGTCTGGCTCTCGCAGACCACCCTCTCGGTCGACGAGACGATGGCCACCGTCGGCGAGCTCAAGAAGCGCTTCCCGCTGCTGGTCAGCCCGCCCAGTGACGACATCTGCTACGCCACCCAGAACCGTCAGGTCGCCGTCAAGCAGATGGCCCCCGAGACCGACCTGCTGATCGTGGTCGGCTCCAAGAACTCCTCCAACTCGGTCCGCCTGGTCGAGGTCGGCCTGGAGTACGGCGCCAAGGCCGCGCACCTGGTGGACTTCGCGGACGAGATCGACGAGTCCTGGTTCGAGGGTGTCACCACGGTCGGCCTGACCAGCGGCGCTTCGGTGCCGGAGATCCTGGTCGAGGGTGTACTCAAGTACCTCGCCGAGCGCGGCTACGCCGACGTGCAGACCGTCAAGACTGCCGAGGAGCACCTGATCTTCTCGCTGCCGAAGGAGCTGCGCCGCGACCTGCGCGCCGAGGCGGCCGGCAAGATCTGAGTCCTGACCAGATGCCCGGGGTGCGCTAGCGGATATCAGCTGACAGATTTCAAAATCTGTCAGCTGATATCTGTCGCCGCATCCCGGGCATCGTGCATCGCGCATCCCTCGTCCGTCGAATCGGCAGGCGTACGCCGCCCGGCGCCCGTACGTTGTGCACAGGCTGTGGACGACGGAAGGCGACGTGACAGTGGCGACGGTATTCGGTGTGGACATCGGTGGCTCGGGGATCAAGGGTGCGCCCGTGGACCTCGAACGCGGCGCGCTTTCCGAGGAGCGGTACAAGGTCCTGACACCCCAGCCGGCCTCGCCGGAGGCCGTGGTCGCGGCGGTCCGCGAGGTGATCGGGCACTTCGACCACCACGGCCCGGTCGGGCTCACCTTCCCCGGAGTGGTGGTCGGCGGCCACACCCGGACGGCCGCCAACGTGAACCCGGGCTGGATCGGGCTCGACGCCCAGGGCCTGTTCCGGGAGGCGCTCGACCGGCCCGCCACGGTGCTCAACGACGCCGACGCGGCCGGCCTGGCCGAACTCCGGCACGGCGCCGGCCGGGGGCGGGGCGGGGTGGTGCTGGTGCTGACCTTCGGCACCGGCATCGGCAGCGCCCTCTTCGTCGACGGCGCCCTCGTCCCCAATACCGAGCTGGGCCACCTGGAGATGCGCGGCAAGGACGCCGAACGCCGGGCCTCCTCCGCCGCGAAGGACCGGCACGAGCTGACCTGGCCCGAGTGGGCCGTCCGGGTGGACGAGTACCTGGACCTGGTGGAGCGGCTCTTCTCCCCGCAGTTGATCATCATCGGTGGCGGGGTGAGCCGTAAGCACGACAAGTTCCTGCCGCTGCTCCGGGAGCGCGACGCGGGCGTCGTACCGGCGCTGCTGCGCAACGACGCGGGAATCGTCGGCGCGGCGATGGCGGCGGCTGCGGCGGGCTGACGCGCGCCGCGCCGTCTCAGGTGCTCAGGTACCGGTCCGGCCCCTTCTGATGTGGCGCTGGGCCAGGAACCGGGCCGCCACGATCACGACCGCCAGCCCTGTGCCGCTGAACAGCCACCCGGCCCGCAGGGCCAGCCCGGTCGCCAACGCCAGCACCTGCCCCGTCACGCCGGGAGACGAGACCGGCCCGAGCAGCAGCAGCGCGGCGGCGAAGGCGATCGGTCCGCTGATCGGCGCGGCCGGCAGGTCCGCGAGGCGCACCCGTACCGCGAGCTGGAAGCAGATCACCAGGTAGCCGAGCCCGAACAGCGTCCCGAGCCCGTCGAACAGCACCCGGTCCACCGCCGCCACCGCCAGCGTCCCCACGACGGCGAGGAGGCCCGTCCCCACGGCGGTCAGCCGGGCGGGCCGCCCGCCGCGCGGCCGTTCGCGGCCCGGGGGGCCGAACTGCAGTGGCAGCTTCAGCCGCAGGCGCGGCACGGCACTGCTACCGGACAGCGTTCGCAGGCGGGTGTCGGGGGGCATGGCGGGCCCCGGTACGGCGGCCTCGGCGGCGCCGGCTGGCGGTCGGCGTCGGGGCCCGGGCGGCTGGGTACGGATGCTCTGCTCCACCCGACCAACGTACGGTCCGATCATCGCCACACGGTGTAATGGCCGCGTTCCGCCTGCCGTCGTGTCCCCGGACGGCGTAATGTCGGCCCGAATCAGCTGATCATCGGGGAGGCATCGTGGCCGACAGCTCCACCAGCCCCATCGGTTCCGACTTCACCTTCGAGCGGCTGCACCACGTGCAGCTGGACATCCCGGCCGGCTCCGAGGAGCTGTGCCGCGAGTTCTGGGCGGGGGTGCTCGGGATGACCGAGCTGGAGAAGCCGCCGGTACTCGCGGCTCGCGGCGGATGCTGGTTCCGTGGCGGCGGCGTCGAGGTGCACCTGGGCGTGGTCCCCGACTTCACCCCGTCCGCGAAGGGACACCCCGGCATCCTGGTCGCCGCCCTGCCCGCGCTGGCCGCCCGCCTGGAGTCCCACGGTGTCCCGGTCGTCTGGGACGACAACTTCCCCGGCTACCGGCGCTTCCACTCCGCCGACCGGCTCGGCAACCGCCTGGAGTTCCTGGAGCCCACGTTCCTGGAGCCCACGGCCACCCCCTGACCCGGACCCGTAGACTGGGTCGTCGGCCCGTACGGTGCCGCTCCACGCCCTCCAAGCCCACGGGACTGCGCTTCATGTCGCTCACGATCGGAATCGTCGGCCTGCCGAACGTCGGCAAGTCGACCCTTTTCAACGCCCTGACCAAGAACGACGTGCTGGCGGCCAACTACCCGTTCGCCACCATCGAGCCCAATGTCGGCGTCGTGGGCGTCCCGGACCCGCGCCTGAAGGTGCTCGCCGAGATCTTCGGCTCGCAGCGCCTGCTCCCGGCGACGGTGGACTTCGTGGACATCGCCGGCATCGTGCGCGGCGCGTCGGTCGGCGAGGGTCTGGGCAACAAGTTCCTCGCCAACATCCGCGAGTCGGACGCGATCTGCCAGGTCATCCGCGCCTTCGTCGACCCCGACGTGGTGCACGTGGACGGCAAGGTCTCGCCGAAGGACGACATCGAGACCATCAACACCGAGCTGATCCTCGCGGACCTCCAGTCCATCGAGAAGGTGCTGCCCCGCCTCCAGAAGGAGTCGCGCCTGAAGAAGGAGTCGGCGGCCACGCTGGCCGCCGCCGAGGCCGCGCAGAAGATCCTGGAGAGCGGCAAGACCCTCTTCGAGGTCGGCTTCGACTCCACCTCCGTCCGCGAGCTGCACCTGCTCACCACCAAGCCCTTCCTCTACGTCTTCAACGTGGACGAGGAGGAGCTGATGGACGAGGAGTTCAAGGACGCCCAGCGCGCCCTGGTCGCCCCGGCCGAGGCGATCTTCCTCAACGCGAAGATCGAGTCCGAGCTGATCGGCATGGAGGAGGACGAGGCCCTCGAACTCCTCCAGTCCATGGGCCAGGAGGAGACAGGCATGGCCACCCTCGGCCGCGTCGGCTTCGAGACCCTCGGCCTGCAGAGCTACCTCACGGCCGGCCCCAAGGAGGTCCGCGCCTGGACCATCAAGAAGGGCGCCACCGCCCCGGAGGCCGCCGGTGTGATCCACACCGACTTCCAGAAGGGCTTCATCAAGGCCGAGATCGTCTCCTTCGACGACCTGGTCGAGTGCGGCTCCATCCCCGAGGCCCGCGCCAAGGGCAAGGCCCGCATCGAGGGCAAGGAGTACGTCATGCAGGACGGCGACGTGGTGGAGTTCCGCTTCAACGTCTGACTCTCTGTCAGTCCAAGGGCTCGGCCTGCGCGTTGGCAGGCCGAGCCCTTGGAGTATGTCCGCACGGAGTCCTCGCGACCTGACCTGTGCGCGGCCCCGCCTCAGAATCGGACCGGCAGCCCGACGGGATAGCTGCCGTCGCCCGCGAACCCGACGCGCTCGACGGCGTCCCGTCCGACGGCGAGGGCCAGGCTGTCGCGCCGCAACAGCAGCTGGTCGAGGATCACCTCGGTCTGCAGGTTGGCGAGCGCGGCGCCGATGCAACGGTGCGCGCCGTGCCCGTAGGCGATGTGCCCTGCGCCGGGCGCCGCCTCACGGGTGAGGTCGAGCCGCTCGGCCTCACCGAAGGTGCCCGGGTCGCGGTTGGCGGCGAGCAGTCCACTGGTCACGCCCTCGCCGCGGCGGACCAGGACGCCGCCGAGTTCCACATCCTCGGTGGCGTAGAGCGTGGCGCCGATCCGGACCGTGGACACGTACCGCAGCAGCTCCTGCACTGCGCGCGGCAGTAGTTCGGGTTCGGCGCGCAGCCGTGCCACCTCCTGCGGGTGGTCGAGGAGGGCGAGCACCCCATCGGTGATGAAGAGGGCCGGCGGTGCGATCCCCGTGTTGATCAGCAGGAAGACCAGCGCGATCATCTCCTGTCGGTTCAGCCGCTGCCCCTTCGCTGCCTCCGCGCTGGATCGCAGCAGATCGGAGGCCAGGTCCTGGGCGGGCGCGGTGGCGCGGCGGTCGAGGAGGCCGTCGATGTACGCGGCGAGATGATCGATACCGGGGATGAACCGGTCCGGCTCACCCGATTCGTAGTCCCGGATCCAGCTGCCGACCTTCGGCCGGTCCGCCTGGTCGACTCCGATGATCTCGCAGATCACGTTCGTCATCAGCGGGTACGCGAAGGCGTGCAGCAGGTCGAACTCGGCTTCCTTCGCGGCGAGTTCCTCGGTCAGCTGCTGGGTGATGCGCTCGATCCGCGGCCGCAGTGCAGCGATCCGGCGCGGTGCGAAGGCCCGCATCACGTGCGTCCGCAGCCGGGTGTGCTCCGGCCCGTCGACCATCACCAGGATCTCCAGGTACTGCCGGTACTCCGCGGGCAGCCCCGCGTCGTCGAGCAGTTCCGCGCCGACGCCGCCGCCCTCCGCCCCCGGAACCTTCGTCAGATCCCGGACGAACCGGCTGTCGCCGAGCGCCGTCTTGACCACGTCGTACTGCGTGGCCAGCCACACCGGGGTCTTCGTCTGCGGCAGCGTCACCCGCATCAGCGGCGCGTGGCCGTGCGAGGCGTCGTCGACCTGGGCGTGGGTCAGTTCGAGCGGGGTGGCGGTGGGCTCGGGCATGTCGGTACTCCACTCCGTGTGGGCTTGGTGTGCGTCGGTGTGTGGTGCTTCGTGCGCCTGGAGCCCCTGGGGAAGGGCATGGTGGGGTCAGATGACGAGTACCGGCTCGCCGACTGGAGCCGGCGCGGGCTGGGGCTTGGTGTCGCGCATGACCAGAGTGGCCAGCAGGGCGGCGGCGAGGACGCCGATCGCGCTGATGGCGAAGGTGGTCGACATCGAGGCGGTGAAAGCCTGGCGGGCGGTGTGGATCAGGGCGGTGTCGCCGTGGGCGAGGGTGAGTGCGCCGGCGATCGAGTGCTTCGCCTGCTCGGGGGCGTCGGCGGGCATCCGGCCGGCGAAGCCGCTGGAAAGGAGCGAGCCGAGGATCGCGATGCCGAGCGCGGTGCCGGCCTGCTGGATGGTGTCGTTCAGAGCGGACCCGACGCCCGCCTGCTCGGCCGGGATGGTGCCCATCAGTGCGCCGACCGCGGCCGGCATCGCGAGGCCGGCGCCGAGGCCGAGCGGGCCGAGCGCGACGGCCGGGACGGTGAAGCCGCTGTCGGCCGAGACGGTGGTCAGCAGCGCGAAGGAGGAGGCCATCACGAGCATCCCGGCCAGCACCAGGTAGCGGTTGCCGATCTTCGCGGTGAGCTTGGCGCCCAGGCCGTTGCCGACCAGCGCGGCGACGGCCAGCGGCACGAACGCGACGCCCGCCTTGACCGGCGAGTAGCCGAGTACGAACTGCAGGTACTGGGTGAGCACCAGCAACAGGCCGCCGTTGCCGATCTGAACGAGGGTCAGCGAGAGCGAGCCGCCGCTGAAGTTGCGGTGCTTGAAGAGGGCCAGCGGCGCCATCGGCGCGGGTGTGACGTTCTCCCAGACCACGAACCCGATCAGGGAGACAGCGGCGACGGCCAGGGTGATCGCCGAGTGGCCGCCGAAGGCGCCGTACTGCGGGAGGTCGATGATCCACCAGACCAGGGAGGTCATGCCGGCCGCGGAGAGCACGGCGCCGAGCGGGTCGGGCTTCTGCCACGGGCCCTTCGACTCCGGCATCAGGGTGAGGCCCGCCAGGACGGCCAGCGCGACGACCGGGACGTTGATGAAGAAGATCGAGTGCCAGGAGTAGTGAGCGATCAGCCCACCGCCGAGCACCGGGCTGCCGACCAGGCCGAGCATCGACACCGAGCCCCAGACCGCCATCGCCTTGCCGCGCTCCTCCTCGTCGAAGACGGTGATGAGGATCGACAGCGTCGAGGGCATGATCAGCGCTCCGCCGACACCCATCGCGATCCGTGCGGCGATCACTTCGCCGGGATTGGTGCAGAAGGACGCGGCCAGTGACGCGGCTCCGAAGAGCAGCAGACCGATGGTCATGACCTTCCGACGGCCAAATCGGTCGCCGAGGCTGCCGGAGGCGAGCAGGAGGCCGGCGAAGACCAGGATGTAGGAGTCGAGGATCCACTGGGTGTCCTGGGCACTCGCGCCGATGTCCTTGGTCATCGACGGCACCGCGACGGTCAGCGCCATGCTGTCGACCACCAGGACCAGCGAGCTGAGGCAGAGCACGATGAGGATCCACCAGCGGCGTGGATTGCGGGTTTCCATGGGGTCTTCCCTCCGGGCTGCGCACGTTGTTCCGTCGTTGCGCACACTGTACGCATGTCGGAACAGTGTGCGCAATCTCCATTCCTGTACGCTGCATGCGAACGCTGTACGCAGGTAGGCATTAAGGAGCGCCATGGCCGCGGAGACCAACCCGATCCCGTCCGTCTGGGCCCGGCGGCAGCGAGAAAGCGACCAGCCCGCGCTCACCCGGGCCGCCATCGTCCGCGAGGCGATCGCCATGCTTGACGCCGACGGCATCGACGCGCTCAGCATGCGCAAGCTGGGCGCCCGCCTGAACGCAGGTGCGACCTCCCTCTACCGGCACGTCGCCACCAAGGACGAGCTGATGGAGCTCGCGGTGGACGAGGCGATCGCCGAGATCTCCGTTCCGCCCGCCGACAGCCCCGACTGGCGCGCCGCGGCCACCGAGGCCGCCGGGTCCTTCCGCGCGACGGCCCTGCGCCACCCCTGGCTGGCCTCGGTCCTCGGTCAGGCCGGCCTGGCCTACCTGGGCCCCAACCTGATGTCCTACTCCGAGCGACTGGCCGCCCTGTTCACAGCCGCCGGCTTCCCCGAGCCGAGCCGAGCCATCGACACCGTGCTGTCCTATGTCATCGGCATGAGCACCACCGAGGCGGCCTGGCTCACCGCCGTCGCCCGCTCCGGCGAGACCGAGACCGCCTTCATCGCCCGCCTGATGCCCGCCGCCCGAGAGACCGTCGCCGACCACGACCACCTCGCCGCCGCCTACGCCGAGGTCGCCGCCCTCGACCCCGTAGAGATCCGCGACAGCAAGTTCGCCTACGGGCTGGACGTCGTCCTCGACGGCCTGGCGATCCGGCTCCCGCGCTGACAGGTCGGGCCGCTGTGTTCGGCTGTATGGAGTCCATCATTCGCCGATGTTGCGCCGGAGGTGGCGGCGGCGGAGTGGCTTCCGGTCCGGCGGGGGCCGGTGTGAACCGCTTCGGTCTTCACCCGGTCGGCCGCCCCTGAGAGTGGTACGTTATTCGGTACCACTCTTCGAAGGGGTTCGAGTCATGTCGATCACTGCGAGCGAGGCCCGCAAGGTGCTCTTTCCACTGATCAAGAAGGTCAACGACGACCATGAAGCCATCGAGATCGTCTCTAAGCACGGGAACGCCGTGCTGGTCTCCGCGGAGGACTACGCCGCCCTGCGTGAAGGTTCCTACCTCTTGCGCTCGCCGGCGAATGCCCGCCGCCTGCTCAAGGCGTACGAGAATGCCCTCAGCGGTATCGGACTCTCCGAACGCGAGCTGATCGACCCCGATGCGGCAGATGCGGGGAAGGGCGCCGCGTGAGGCTCGTCTTCGAGGAGCAGGGCTGGGAGGACTACACGTCCTGGCTCAAGAATGACCGCAAGATGCTTGCTCGGATCAACAAGCTCATCGAGGACGTCCTCCGCGACCCCTTCAGTGGGATCGGCAAGCCCGAGCCGCTGAAATATCACCTGCCCGGGGCGTGGTCGCGGCGGATCGATGAGGAGCACCGCCTCGTCTACCTCGTGACTGATCGTGAGATCATCGTCTTGGCTGCTCGCTACCACTACTGACCGCGTTCCAGTCCGCAGGCAGTCCGCAGCACAATCGATCGCGACCGTCGTGTGCTGTCGCCGGCCAACCAAGACATGCCAGGTCAGGCGCATCGTCGGCATCCCGCTGCAGGTCGGGTCCGGCCGTCATTCGTTCCGCTTCAACGTCTGACGTTCCGACGGAAAGGCCGCCCGATCTGCCTCCGAGCAGGCCGGGCGGCCTTTGCGGTCCGCGAGTAGGTCTACGCCTCCCGGCTCGGCCTCGCCGTCGACCGGGTGACAGCGCTGTCGGACCTCCGACGACCCAGGTGCTAACCCGCGTGCGCCGCCGCCACCAGGTCGGGCAGCAACCGGTTCGCGTCCGGAGTGCCGAGCCCGGTGACCGGGTCCCAGCCCGTGGTTGCCAGGTATCCGGCGACGGTTGGGTCGGTCGTGTTGTCGCCGGTGGTGACGTCGTGGAAGTCGGCCGCGTACTTCGCCGGGTCGGCCGCGATCCGGTAGAGCGCGGGGTTGATCAACCCGAGGCCGCCGCCGTTCAGTTGGTCCGCGATGGCGACCAGGCCGGCCCACTGCGGGCAGGCGAGCGAGGTGCCGCCGATGTCGTACCAGCCGGTGCTGCACGGGACGGCGCCGCACTTCAGGCCGCTCAGTCCGTCCGGCGGGAGCGAGACGTAGACCAGCGCGCCGGTGCCGGGGCCGGCCTGCAGTGCCACGTCGGGGACGCCGCGCATGCTGCCGATCGCCGTGCTGCCGACCGGAGTGGTGAGCTGGTAGTCGGGTTGGCCGAAGAGCTGGCTGAAGCCACCGCCGGAGTTGGTCCAACCGACCTCGGCCACACCGGGGTTGGCCTGGCAGGTGCCTGGGTTGTCGGCACTGTCGATCACCCGGGCGCTGGTGGCGCTCGGGTCCGTGCACAGGTCCGTGCCGCCGACGCCGGTCACCAGTGGGTCGGAGGCCGGCCACTCGACCGACGGGTACGGGAGTGTCGTCCCGCCCGACTTCACCGGCGTCTTGGTGTTGCCCGCGCTACCGCTGTCGCCGGACGAGCCCAGCACGGTGACGCCGTTCAGAGCCGCCGACTTGAACGCGTGCCGCAGTGTCCCGACCGACTGCGCGCTCGCGAAGGCACCTTCGGCAGAGGCGAAGGACTGCGAGATCACGGTGGCCAAGTGGTGGTCCACCACGTACTGCTCGGCGTCCATCATCTGCGGGAAGCCCTGCACCCCGAGCGTCTCGGCGGTCGGTGTGGTGACCAGCAGGATGTTGGCGCCGGGTGCCATCGCGTGGGCGGTCTCCACGTCGAGCGCGACCTCCAGCGCCCAGTCACTCCTGGCCTCCTGCCCGGGACCCTGGCTGGTGGGCGGCGGCGCGACGGTCGCCGGCGAACCCTGGAGGTGCAGCTCGCTGAAGCTCGGCATGCCCGGCCCACAGGTGGTCCCCTCCTCGCCGCACATCGCCGCCACACCGAAGGCCTGGTCGAAGACGTGCAGGTCGTGGGCCATGGTGTCGCTGCCGTACGAGTCGACGATCGCGATCGTCTGCCCCCGGCCGTCGTATCCGCCGGCCTGCAGCGGGTTGACGTCGTACGCGGCGCGGATGCCCTGCGGACTGAAGCAACGGCGCCCCGCCGAGGCGCACTGGGCCTGCGTCGGGGGCGTCTGGTCGGCGCTCAGCTGGGTGTAGTCGGCGACGATCGGGCGGACGGCCGGGTAGGCCACGGCCGACGCTGTGCTGCCGGGTGCCGACAGCACGCCGGAAGCGGCCAGCGCGAGGCTGCTCACCCCGGCGAGCAGCCATCGGCGTGCGGTGGGAGCGTTCAAGAGTCCTCCTTGTGAGGGTGAAGAAGGGGACTTGCTCGAACCCGGGCCGGAGCTGGATCCCGCAGCCCGCCCGGGACCGGGGCGAGCCTAGGGGTGGGATGGCCAGTCCTCAATAGTTCCAACGCAGTTGATCCAGCTGGGCCCACGCCGACCGGGACGACCTGCTCGAGAACCGCTCGGTCCGCCGGCACGTGACTCACGCCTCAGGCGGCGGCTCGCGCGGCCGTGACGGTCTCGCGGAGGGCGTCCTCGGTCGGTGTGGGTGTGAGGGCGAAGGCTTCCTGGGCCCGGCTGGAGTCCACCACGAACGGATGGTCGAACTGGTAGCGGACCTCGGGGATCTCCCGGGCTTCGGCGCTGAACAGGCCGGCCAGGCGGAGTAGAGCGGTGGGCATCCGGCTGGTCCGGGCGGCAGGGGCGGCGGCCAGGGTGGCGGTGAGGTCGGCCAGTTCGCGGATGGACCTGGGCGGTGGGGTCGGGGCGTGCCAGGGGCGGCCCCAGGCCGACTCGTCGTCGGCGACGGCGACGAGGGTGCGGGCCATGTCGCCGGTGTAGGTCCAGCTGTGCGGGGCTTCCACGTCGGCGGGGGCGAGGGCGCGGCGGCCGCGCAGGACGGCGGGCAGCACCATGACGGTGAAGGAGGACACGACCCCGGCACCGAGGTAGTCGGAGCCGCGCACCTCGGCCGTGCGGATCCGACCGCTGTCGTGGGCGGCGAGCTGGGCGGCCCAGAGCTCGGCACGGACCCGGCCCTTCGCGGAGTTGGGGCGAGCGGGCAGGTCTTCGGTCATCGGGCCGTCCACCAGGCCGTACAGGTAGAGGTTTCCCACGCTGACCAGCACGGCGCCGGTCACCTCGGCGGCGCGCAGGATGCTCGCGTTGAGCGGCGGGAACTCGGTCGTCCAGCGGTGGTAGGGGGGTTGGGCGCAGTGGTGGATGGCGGTGGCCCGGGCGGCCAGCCGGATCAGGGCCTCCGGGTCGGTGGCGTCGGCCCGCACGCGTTCGATGCCGGGGTGCACCGGTCCGGAGCCGCTGCGGGTGATCAGGCGGACCTCGTCCCCCCGGTCGGCCAGCAACCGGGCGGTGGCCGAGCCGACGGGGCCGGCTCCCACGATGACGTGCAGGGACATGATCGACTCCAATGAGAGAACGGCGTTCTCGAACGGCAACACCGTACGAGCGGACGCCGTACCGCGTCAAGAACGCTGTTCTCCAAGAGGGATGGCGTTCTCTGTTGTGGGAGACTGGGGGTATGTCAGCACCGTCACTTCGCGCCCGGGTCCGCTCCGAGATGACCGAGGAGATCAAGGCGGTGGCTCGCCGACGCCTGGCGGCGGACGGGGCCAACCTGTCGCTGCGCGGGGTGGCCAGGGACATGGGAGTGGTCGCGTCGGCGCTCTACCGGTACTTCCCGAGCCGGGACGACCTGCTGACCGCGCTGATCACGGAGGCGTACGAGGCGCTCGCCACCGCTGCGAGGGAGGCCGACGCCCGGGTGCCACGGACGGACACCCGGGGGCGCTGGCTGGCCGTAGGGCACGCCGTACGGGAGTGGGCGCTGGCCCATCCGGCCGAGTACGGCCTGCTCTACGGCAGCCCGGTGCCCGGGTACGCGGCGCCGCAGGACACCGGTGCGCCGGCCACGGCCGTGGTCTTCCTGCTGGTCGGGGCAGCGGCCGAGGCGGCACAGGAGCGGCCCGGCGCCCTCCCGCAGTCCGCGCCGCTGCCCGAGGCGGTACGGGCCGACCTGCGCAGGCTGATCGACCAGCAGCCCGGTGAGATCCCCGAGGAGCTGCTCGGACGCGTGTTCGCGGGCTGGGTCCACCTCTTCGGGCTGGTCAGTTTCGAGGTGTTCGGTCGGATGGAAGCGACCATCGAGGCCCGCCGGGAGTACTTCGAACACCAGATGGGCCTGATGGCCGATCTGGCAGGGCTGCCGTCCGGCGCCCATTAGCCCGCGTCGGCCTGCGTCGGCTCCCGGCGCCCTCGAACTCCGGGGTGTCCGCGACGAATTGGCCGTACGTGGCCCGTTGGGTGGGCGTCGGGTCGGGGCGCGGACCGGCTCATTCGAACAGGTGCGCGTTGACCGCCCGTGCGGCCTCGGCCAGTTCGGGCAGTTCGACGACCGTCACCCCGGCGGCGCCGAGCAGCGCGGTGCCCTGGCAGCCCGTGACGAAGAGATCCGGCTCCCGCCAGGTGACGACCACCCGTGGGATGCCGGCGGCGATGATCAACTGGGCGCAGGTGCGCGGCCGGGAGGCGCGCTGCCCGCAGGGCTCCAGTGAGCTGTAGATGGTCGCGCCGCGCAGCCGGGGATCGTCGGCGGGCAGCTTGCCGAGTGCCGCCTCCTCGGCGTGGTCGTGCGCGTCGACCTCGCGGCTGTAGCCCTCGCTGAGCACCGTCCCGTCGGCGCCGACGATCACCGCGCCGACCGAGAAGGCGGTCTCGGACGGCGGGCAGAGCTTGGACAGCTCGACCGCGCGGGCCAGCCAGAAGAGATCGGTCACTGGGCGTACTCCTTTGGGGCGTACCGGAGCAGGACGACATCACCCACAGTACGTGCCCCCAACAGCCGCATCCGCCCACCGGGCCCGCCCGGAAAGGCGGCCGGGCCGACGAAGCGCGGCGCGCCCGCCTGGCCGACCAGCAGCGGTGCGACGGTGAGCTGAAGCTCGTCGGCGAGCCCCTGGGCGAGGAACTGGGTGTGTACGCCGCTGCCGCCCTCGACCATCAGCCGTTCGACGCCGCGCCCGCCCAGATCGTCCAGTACGGCGCCGAGTTCCACCGTCTCGCCGACCCCGGCCACCTCCGCCAGCCCGTCCAGCTCGGCACGCAGCCGGGGTGCCGAGGCGAGCGTGGTGTACGCGAGCTTCCGGCCCCCGGTGTGCCAGAACCTCAGCCCGGAACCCAGCGAACCGCTCCCGCTGAGCGTGACCTTGAGCGGGTACGCGGGTTTCCCGGCGGCGACCCGGGCCGCCCGTCGCTCGGGTGAGTTGACCAGCAGCCGGGGGTTGTCCAGGCGCAGGGTGTTACCGCCGACCAGGAGGGCGTCGCAGGAGGCGCGTACCTCGTCCACCCGGTCGAAGTCCTCGGGGTTGGAGAGCAGCAGGCGCTCCGGGGACGCGTCGTCCAGGTACCCGTCGATCGACATCGCGGCGCTGAGCAGGACGTACGGGCGGCGAGGTGCCAAGGCAGGGTCCGTTCTCTCGGAGTCTTCTCCCTCCGAGGCTTCGCTCGGTGCTGCCACCGTACGACCTGCGGACCCCCGTGGCTCAGCCGGTGCGGGGCGGTACCGGCAGGGGGAGTGCGGGCAGGCCGTCGATGCTGCTGCCGATGTACTGCTTGCCCTCGCAGTAGGCCGAGAACTGGTCCTCGCCCTTGCGCTCGAAGTACTCGGAGTGCAGGCTGCGGTCCTCCCGGAAGTCCATGAACGGGACGGCGTAGCCGCAGGAGTCGCTGACCCGCTCGGCGTGCACCAGGACGATCGCCCGCAGTCCGGCGCCGTCCACGGACGGGTCGAAGAGCGCCAGCAGCCCGGCGAAGCGCGGGTCGTCACGGAAGACCGGCTCACCGCGTCCGTGCACCCGCACCACCGTGGGTGGCCCGGTGAAGGCGCACCACATCAGGGTGATCCGCCCGTTCTCCCGCAGGTGGGCGATGGTCTCGGCGGTGCTGCCACCGAAGTCCAGGTAGGCGAGGGTCAGTTCGTCCAGTATCGCCAGCGTTCCGGAGCGTCCCTTGGGGGAGACGTTGACGTGCCCGTCGTCCGCGAGCGGGGCGGTGGCGGTGAAGAAGATCGGCTGACTCTCGATGAACTTCCGCAGGCGGCCGTCGATGCGCTCGTAGGTTTTTCCCATGACCTCAATTATGGCCAACATGAGTCGGGATGAGGATGGGTCCGGAGTGCGTCTTGAGATATGAGACTCATGTTCTCGATAGACGAGACGGCGCGTACGTTCGAAGCCGTCGCAGAAGAGCTGCACGACGAGTTGAGGGGAACCGTCATGACGGACCGGCAGGCTGTCTACACCCATGGCCATCAGGAGTCGGTGCTGCGCTCGCACCGCTCACGTACCGCCGCCAACTCGGCGGCCTACCTGCTGGCCGAACTGCGCCCGGGCCAGGCCCTGCTGGACGTGGGCTGCGGACCCGGCACGATCACCGCCGACCTGGCGGAGCTGGTCGGCCCGGCCGGCCGGGTGGTCGCGGTGGACACCTCCGCCCAGGTGTTGGCGCAGGCGGCCGAGTACGTTGCCGGGCGCGGGCTGTCCAACGTGGTCTTCGAGATCGCCGATGTGCACCAACTGCAGTACCGGGATGGTGAGTTCGACGTCGTACATGCCCACCAGGTGCTGCAGCACGTCGCCGACCCGGTGGCGGCGCTGCGCGAGATGCGCCGGGTGGCCGTACCCGGCGGGGTGGTCGCGGCGCGCGACGCCGACTTCGCGGCGATGACCTGGTACCCGCAACTGCCCGAACTGTCCGACTGGATGGCCCTCTGTCAGCGGGTGTCCCGCGCCAACGGCGGAGAACCGGACGCGGGCCGCCGCCTGCTGTCCTGGGCCCGCGCGGCGGGCTTCACCGAGATCGAGAGCTCCTCCGCCACCTGGACGTACGCCACGCCGGGGCAGCGCGAGTGGTGGGGCGGACTGTGGGCCGACCGGGTCGTCGGCTCCGACCTCGCGGACAGCGCCATCGCCAAGGGGTACGCGACCCCGGCGGACCTGGAGCGGATCGCGGACGGCTGGCGCCGCTGGGCGGCCGATCCGGACGGCTGGTTCGCCGTGCTGCACGGCGAGGTGCTGGCTCGCGCCTGAGGCGCGGCCCAGCCGGCCCTTACCTGCTGTTAACGGGGGGCGTACTCGCCGGTAGCAGTCCGTCGGTACCGTCTGAGCTGTACCAGGCCCGGCCCGTCCCCCACCGGGCCGGGTCTGCTGTCACGGTCCCGCCGCCGGCCCGGTCCGCTACCGTCAAGCGCATGGAGACGGCGTACCGGGTGATGCGGCAGGACGACAACGGCAACCGCTTCCTGGTCGCCGAGGGGCTCACCCGGCCGGCGGCGGAGGCGCTCGCGGCCGAGTTCGAGGCTCGCGGCCACAAGCAGTTGTACTGGGTCGAGCGCAACGACGCCGCACAGGTCCCCGACGGGTCCGCATAGGGTCTCGTCCATGGAGAACCGGATTGTCGTCGGCGGTGCCCTCATCCACCAGGGCCGGGTGCTGGCCGCCCGTCGCAGTGCGCCGCCCGAGGTGGCGGGGTACTGGGAGTTCCCGGGTGGCAAGGCCGAACCCGGCGAGACCCAGGAGCAGGCGTTGGAGCGCGAGCTCCACGAGGAGCTGGGTGTACGGGCTCGCGCGCTGGCGCAGCTGCCCGGCCGGTGGCCGCTGCGGCCGGGGTTGGAGCTGCGGATCTGGACCGCCGAGCTGCTCGCCGGTGACCCGCAGCCGCTGGAGGACCACTCCGAACTGCGCTGGCTCGGGCCGGAGGAGCTCACCGAGGTCGACTGGCTCGAACACGACCGCGAGGTGCTGCCCCACGTCGCCCGGCTGCTCACCGGCCGGCCCGGACCTGCCTGAACCCGACCTGCCTGAACCAGACTTGTCCGAACTGGCCCGGGCGACGTTTAGGCCAGGTAGGTCAATCGGAAAAGACGACCCTGAATGCCGGGATAGCCGGGCATTTTGCGGGGTATGTCACTGTTCGGCAGCATTCGTCACCATCGGTGAGGCGGAGCCGGGGCAGTCGGTGCGGAGCGTCGGTCACCCGCCGACGCACCCGCCACGGCACCGCCGCCGGGGTGGCAGTCCGAGCAGTCCGAGCAGCCCGAGAGCCGGAGGCTCCGTCGGTGTCGAGTACGGGTAACGGCGGGGGAGAGCGACCGCCCCAGGGCCTGCCCCGGCGGGAGCCGCAGCGTGCGACCGGCGCGGGTGACGGCCCGGCCCGCTCACGCTCGAACCCCAGCGGCAGCAGCGGCAGCAGCGGCGCTCGAAGCGCCAAGGGCGCACGGAGCGTGGGCAGCGCTGCCGCCCGCGCCCGCCTGCGACGCAGCACGCCCCCGCGCACACCGCCACGTACCCCACCGCGTACGCCTCAACGCACGCCCCCGCGCACGCTCCCGTCCGCAGTCGGCCCGCGCGAGCAGGGTGACCGGACCGCTCGGGGGCAGCAGCCCCACCACCGCTCGGCCGCCGCACCGGGCGGTCCGCCCGGCGCCCCCACCGCCCCCGGTGTGTTCGCCGCGCCCACCGCGCGGGGCCGCCCCGCCGCGCCCTTCCCCGGGACCGTCGTCTCGCCCGCCGAGCGCTTCGGCAGACACGCGCAGGGCAGCCTCTTCGACATCGTCAAGGTCGCCATCGCGATCCTCGACACCGCCGGCCGGGTGGTCCTGTGGAGCCCGGCCGCCGAGCAGCTGCTCGGCTGGCCGAGCGAGCTGCTGGTAGGCCGCCGGATCGAGGAGCTGATCGTCCAGGAGGCGCGGGTCAGCGAGGCCCGGGCGGCGATCCGGGACGCCCTGCGTGACGGGGACTGGCGCGGCCTGACCGAACTGCAGCACCGGGACGGCTGGAAAGTCCCGGTCGAAGCCCGGATCTCGCTGCTGGTCGACGGCGACGGCACCCCGTTCCTGCAGGTCGCGCTCGCCGAGGCCGGTACGTTGCGGGCGGTCGAGCGCGACCTCGCCGTCCGGGACGCGCTGTTCGAGCAGTCGCCGCTCGGTATCGCCATCCTCGACACCGAGCTGCGCTACACCGCTGTCAACCGGACCCTGGCCGAGATGAACGGCCTCGCCGCCGAGGACCATGTCGGCCGCACCACCGGCGAGACCCTCCCCGAGCGGGCCGCCGACGAGATCACCGCGATCCAGCGGCAGGTGCTGGCGACGGGCGAGCCGGTCGTCGACGTCACGCTGGCCGCGCCGAGCACCGCCCGCTCCGGCTACCGCTCGATCTCGTACAGCCGGATGACCGACCGCGCGGGCAAGGTGCTCGGCATCTCCGGCACCGTGATGGACGTGACCGACCGCTACCGGGCGGTGGCCAAGGTCGAGAACGCCCGGCGCCGGCTGTCGCTGCTCAACGAGTTCGGCTCCCGGGTCGGTGACCTGCTCGACGCCTCCCGGATCGCCCAGGAGCTGGCCGGGGCGGTCGTTCCTCGGCTGGCGGACTTCGCGGCGGTGATCCTGCTGCAGGCGGTCGCGCACGGCGACGATCTGCCCCGGCACGGTCACGACCGCCGTACCTCGCTGCTCCAGCTCGGCGTGGCCGCCGTCCAGGACGGGCCCGAGGTGGAGGTGATGCTGCGGCGCGGCGCCCGGGTCACCTTCGCCGAGGACTCCTCCTTCGGCCGCGTGCTGCGCACCGGCGTGCCCGAGCTGCTCTCCGGGCCGGCCGAGCTGAGCGATCTCACCTATCCGGGCGACCCGAAGGTGCAGGCGGCGCACGACCTGGGCGTGCACTCCCGGCTGGTCGTCCCGCTGCGCGCCCGGGGCATCGTGATCGGGCTGCTGGTGGTCAGCCGGGCCGGCTACCGCGAGGGGTTCGACCGGGACGACCTGGCGTTCACCGTCGAGCTCGCCGACCGGGCGGGCAGCTCGCTCGACAACGCCCGCCTCTACGCCCGGGAGCGTACTGCCGCGCTCACCCTGCAGCGGACCCTGCTGCCCCAGCAGGTGCCGCAGCCCCCCGGGGTCGAGGTGGCGTACCGGTACGTGCCCGGCAGCAGTGGCACCGAGGTCGGCGGCGACTGGTTCGACGTGATCCCGCTGCCGGGCGAGCGGACCGCCCTGGTGGTGGGCGACGTGATGGGCCACGGGCTGCGGGCGGCCGCGACGATGGGACGGCTGCGCACCGCCGTCCGCACCCTGGCCGGGCTCGACCTGCCGCCGGACGTCCTGCTCCGGCACGTCCACGACCTGGCCGACGACCTTGCCCAGGGCCCGGACGAGGCGCTGCTCGCCACCTGCGTCTACGTCGTCTTCGACCCGGCGACCGGCCGACTGACGGCGACCAAGGCAGGCCACATCCCGCCGATCCTGATCGTCCCCAAGGAGCCGGTGGAGGAGTCCGCCGGGATCGGCGGCGCGCTGCCCGGCGGGGTGGGCCAGATCCTGGATCTGCCGTCCGGTGCCCCGCTCGGCGTCGGCGGCGTCCCGTTCGAGTCGATCGAGCTGGAGATTCCGGAGGGCAGCCTGCTGGCCCTCTGCACGGACGGCCTGGTGGAGTCCCGGGACAAGGACCTGGACGTGGGGCTGGGCAGGCTGCTCAGCGTCCTGGAACAGCCGTACGCGTCGATCCAGCAGGCCTGCGAGGCGGTGCTCGCCACCATGGAGCAGGGGCGGGAGCCGGACGACGTCGCGCTGCTGCTGGCCCGCCTCGGGCGCGGGCAGGCGGGCGTCCCGACGGCCGGGTGGACGCTGCCCGCCGAGCCGACCGCCGTCTCCCGGGCCCGCCGACTGGTCCGTGGCACGCTCGCGGAGTGGCGGGTCGAGCACCTCACCGACACCGCCGAGCTGCTGGTCAGCGAGCTGGTCACGAACTCCGTCCGGTACGCCAGCGCCCCCATCGGCGTCCGGCTCACCCTCGGTGACACCCTGCTGGTCGAGATCTCCGACCCGCTGCCCGACCCGCCCCGGGAGCGGCACGCGGCCGCGGCCGACGAGGGCGGCCGAGGGCTGGAGCTGGTCCGCCGCCTGGCACTGCGCTGGGGGGCCCGGGCCGAGGGCATGGGCAAGGTGGTCTGGTTCGACCTGGCCCTGGTCGACCCGGGGTACGAGCCGGACAGCGAGTTCGACGACGCCCCGGAGCTGCGGTGATGAAGCTGTGGTGATGTGGCAGGTGATGTCGCATCAGGAAACCACGTGATTACCGACACATGTGCGAGCAACGGCCGCCTGTGGCACGGCTGTAGCTCGGCTGTGACACAGCGTGGGGCGCACCCCTGCGGCGGAGCGTGATCTTGCCGCTGCCCTGCGTGGTTCGAACAGGCCCGGCCGGGTAGGGAGACCCGGAGAAGGGACCACCCGATTCGATGTTGTGATGTCAGGGACGTGTGCGCGTGCTCTCCGATGATGAATGATGGGTCTTCTCGACATCCGGATGGGCGCGGGTTGGAGGGGTCGGTCCGTTGAACAGCATCCCGGCGCGGAGTGTGCCGAGTGGCAGCGGCCATGCCGCCGTACCCGGACAACCGGGCCCGGCGCCTGGCCGGGCGGCGGATCGTGATGCCCCGGCCGGCTGGGGGCACGGACAGGTGGGCTCCATCTACGACTACATCCGGGTCGCCACCTTCGCGATCGGTCCGGACGGGCTGATCAGCCAGTGGAGCAGCCGGGCCGCCGAGTTCTTCGGGGTCCCGGCCGACGAGGCGGTCGGGGCGGACCCGGTCACCGCCTTCGTGCCGCGCGAGCTCTGGCAGCGCGGCCGGGCCCGGCTGGACCGCATCCTGTCCGGCGAGGAGTGGGTCGGCACCGCCCCCTACCGGGACGCCGACGGTGGGGAGGGCCTCGCCGAGGTCTACCTGATGCCCGACAGCGGCACCCCCGGCGCCACCTGCCTCGCCGTCGACCTGGGCAGGCTCCGCCGGATCGAGACCGACCTCGCGGCCTCCGAGGCCGTCTTCGGGCAGACCCCGACCGGCTTCTTCCTCTTCGGCCTCGACCTGCGCCTGCAACGCGTCAACGACGCCTTCGCGGCCGGCCTCGGGCTCCCGCACGCGGAGCTGGAGGGGCTCACCCCGTACGACCTGTTCCTGCCCGGCGAGGCGGACCGGCTGATGGTCGCGCTGCGCAAGGTGCTGGCCGGCGGCGAGCCGATGCTCGACCTGCGCTTCACGGGTGCGGTGCCGCGCACCGCGAGCCCCGCCGTCACCGCGCAGGTCCGCGACGGCGTCCGTAGCTGGGCCATCTCGCTCTACCGCCTGAACAGCTCCGCCGGTCTCCCGATGGGCATCGCCGGGCAGGTCCTGGACGTCACCAGCCGGCACGTCGCCGAGCGTGAGGCGGCGGGCGTCCGGCGCAGCCTGGCCCTGCTCAACGAGGCCAGCACGCACATCGGTTCCACCCTCGACCTGGAGACCACCGCGAAGGAGCTGCTCGACGTCATCGTCCCGCAGTTCTGCGACCTCGCGACCGTCGACCTGTACACCGCGCTGCTCAGCGGTGACTCCGGCCCGATCGCCGTCCGCCCGGGCCTCTCCGACGGCTGCGGCGAACTGCGCCGGGTCGCCGTCTCCAGCGTGGTCGGCGGGGCGTCGAGCGTGTTCGGCGCCGAGGGTTCCGTCCCGGTCGCCGAGGCCGGCGGCACGCTCTGTTACCCCCGCCGCTCGCCGCACGCCCGCGCGCTGCGCACCGGCCGCAGCGTCGTCCCGCAGCCCGGGCCCGACCCGCTGCTGCGTTCCACCCTGGTCGTCCCGCTGGTCGCCCGCGAGCAGGTGCTCGGCCTGGTGCAGCTCTCCCGGGCGATCGGCAGCGAGCCGTTCGACGCCCGGGACGTGGCGATCGCCGAGGAGCTGGTCGCCCGCGCGGCCGTCTGCGTCGACAACGCCCGGCTCTACCGCCGCGAGCACGAACGCGCCCTGATCCTCCAGCGCAGCCTGCTCCCCCCTGGCAACCCGGCTGCCACCGGCCTGGAGATCGCCCGCCGCTACCTGCCGAGCAACAACAACACCGAGGTCGGCGGCGACTGGTTCGACGTCATCCCGCTGCCCGGCAGCCGTACCGCGCTGGTGATCGGCGACGTGATGGGCCGGGGCCTGCGCGCGGCGGTCGCGATGGGCCAGCTCCGTACGGCGGTCCGCACCCTCGCCATGCTCGAACTCGACCCGGCCGAGGTGCTCACCGCGCTGGACGAGATCGCCCGGGGCCTGGGCGGCGACACCGGCGCGCCCGGCGCCGACTCCACCGAGCTGTACCTCGCGACCTGCGTGTACGCCGTCTACGACGCCGTCACCCAGCGCTGCGTCTTCGCCAACGCGGGCCACCTCCCGCCCGTGCTGCTCAGCCCGGGCGAGCCGGCCCGGATGCTCGACGTCCCGCCGGGCCTGCCGCTCGGTGTGGGCGGCGAGCCGTTCGAGGAGGTCGAGGTCACCCTCCCGGACGACGCCGTGCTCGGCCTCTACACCGACGGTCTGGTGGAGTCCCGCAAGCACCAGCTGGACGAGGGCCTGCGGGCCTTCCGGACGGCCCTGTCGAACGGCTCGAAGCAGCTGGAGCAGCTCTGCGACGAGGTCCTCCACGAGCTGATCCCGCACCACGGCGAGGACGACATCGCCCTGCTGATGGCCAAGGTGCAGCCCCTCCCCGAGGACTCGGTGGGGGACTGGCGGCTCCCGTCCGAGCCCACCTCCGTCTCCAAGGCCCGCGAACTCGCCTGCAGTTGGCTGCTGGTCCGGGGCCTGGACGAACTGGTCGACACCACCGAGCTACTGGTCAGCGAGCTGGTGACGAACGCCCTGCGGCACGGCCGGGGCGAGATCCGGCTGCGCCTGCTGCGCGACCGTACGGTGATGTGCGAGGTCTGGGACGACGGCTACGCGCAGCCCCGGCAGCGCCGGGCCCAGGAGACCGACGAGGGCGGGCGCGGGCTGCAGCTGGTCAGCCTGCTGGCCGAACGCTGGGGCAGCCGCCGGACGCCGAACGGAAAGATCGTCTGGTTCGAGCTGACTCTCTGAGGCACCGAGGCTCGGGCAATGAAAGGGCGGGCCGACGACAGCGTCGGCCCGCCCGAAGTGACGTCAGGTCAAGTGACGTCAGGTCAGTAGAGCTTGACCGACGCGTCGTCGATCAGGAACGCGGTGTTGCCGGTGGTGGAGTGCGAGACCAGCTTGATCCCGACGGTGGAGCCGAACTCGGCCGCCACGTACGGGGTCAGGTCGAGGCTGATCTGCTGGTAGCCGTTGGTGGCGTCCAGGTTCGACCAGGTCTTCACGGTCGCGATCTGGTTGCCGGAGTACTGGTCGTACAGCTCCAGCGAGAGGGTGTCGGCGGCGCTGGTCCTCGGCGCGGTGCCGGTGATGTTCAGCCAGAAGGAGAAGAACTCCTTGCTGTAGCCCGGCGTGGTCTCCACCCACTGGGTGATGGAGTCGTCGGTGGTGGTGTTCTGCCCGAGCCAGGCGTACGAGTTCCCGCTGTGCGGCTCGTGCGCGCTCGACGGGGTGATGATGTTGTAGCCCGAGGCGTTCCAGGCACCGTGGTCCGAGGTGCCGTTCTCGAAGCCGGGGTCGGTGAGCTGCTCGATCGGGGCGCAGCCCATCTGGCCGCCGGCCCAGAAGCCGTACCAGAAGGTCTGGCTCTGGCTGTTGCCCTTGTCGTCCGAGGCGGTCACGGTGACGCCCTGCCAGCCGGAGACGTTGGTGCTGCCGGTGATGTGCCCGGTGGCCGGGTTGATGGTCAGACCGGCCGGCAGGCCCTTGGCGCTGTACGTGATGGCGCGTGAGGCACTGTCCGAGGCGAGGATCGCGTTGTCGATCGGTCGGCCCAGCGGGGCGGACTGGTCGCAGGGCTTGGTCAGCAGCAGCGGCTGGTTGGTGAAGACCGGGTCGTCACCGACACAGGCGTGGTCGTAGTTGGACCACATCGTCTGCACCGGGAAGGTGCCGGTGGAGAGTTGGAGGTCGAACAGCCCGCCGTTGGAACCCTTCGGGATCCAGGCGCACTTGTCGCCGACCTCCTGCCCGGTGGCGTCCGTCCAGGCGCCGCTGGGGTTCTGGTCGGTGATGGTCTCGGCGTACTCGTGCCCGCCGATGATCCCGTAGCCGTCGAGCCGGCCGCGCGCGGTGTTCTCACCGAACCAGTTGGTGCCGCAGTACTTGTTGTCCGTCTGGTACGGCATCAGCGTGTACGCCAGCGTGCCGTACGAGCTGCGCTCGAAGGTGTGCCAGGCGCAGTAGCCGAGCTCCTGCCACTTGTCGGCGTCGGTGCCCTTCGGGGTGTTGATGATGTACTGGACGTTGCGGTTCTGGTTCGGGTCGGAGTTCCCGAAGTGCTTCGCGGCGGCGAGGGCCTCGGCCGCGATCTGCGGCTCGGTGGCGGCGGCCGGAGCGGCGGCGGAGTTGTCCAGCCAGACACCCGCGAGGGTCTGTCCGGCGACCGGCATGCCGACGTGGTTGGCACCGGCCGGGCAGCGGCTTGAGCCGTTCGAAAGCCCCTCGCAGTACTGGCTCATGACCTTGGACCAGGTGTCGGTGCTGCTGCCCAGGCCCTTGAAGAAGTCCTGCTGGTACGGGGCCGCGCTGTCCGGGTCACCGGAGAGCGTGGCGTCGCCGCTGGCCGGGTCGGTGCCCTGGGTGCCCCACTGGGTTCCCCAGTAGATCAGGTAGACCTTGGGCTGACCGGTGGTGACACCGATCGAGTCCTGACCACCCCGGTAGGTCATCTGCAGGTCGTAGTTGTTGTTGGGGCGTACGACACCGGTGGATGCTGCGGCCGCCGCGGCCTTCTGCTCGCTGAAGGTCTTCGAGTTGGGCATCACGTGCGGGCGGGTGGCCAGGGTCTGCACCCAGGTGCCGTTGACGTTCTTCCAGCCCTCGGAGGCGGGGTGCGGGTTGGTCGGCAGCTGGTGCGGGGCCGAGACCGGGTGGTGCACGGGGGTGGGGGCGGATGCGTAGGCGGCGCCGGAGATCCCGCTCGCGGCGAGGCCCAGGGCGAGCGCGGCGACGGTGAGGCGTCGGGCCGCGCGGTGTGGTGCGGAGGCAGCGGACACGAAGGTCCCTCTCTGCGTGGGGAGATGTGGTGGGGGAGAAGAGTCGTGCAGTGTGAAATAACACATGTCACGTGTCATCCACGTCAAGGGGTCTGCGTATGGCAAAAGATTCGGCCGGTGCGCCAAGCGGGTGCTCCGGTGCGCGACTCCGCCGTGTCGCAGGCCCTCCACCGGCCCCGATGGCCTTCAGTGGTCAACTACCCCGATCTTCCAGTCAGCTGACGAACCAACCGAAGAACCTGCTGACAAGTCAACTCGCGGATCAGCTGACGAACCCACTCGCGAGCCGGCTGACGACCTGACCGAGCACCTGACTCACGAATCAACTGACGAACCGACGGAGGAGCGCATGCGCGCCAACCAGCTCACCGCCGCAGCCGTCGCCCTGCTGCTGGCCGGCTGCTCGGGCCACCCGGCGGCCACCGTTGCCCAGGGTGCCGACGTGACCGCCGCCGACCGGGCCCAGGTCGGCGAGGGCGGCACGCTGCGCTGGGCCGTGGACGCCGTACCCGCCACGCTCAACGTCTTCCAGTCGGCCGCCACCCCGGACTCCGCGCTGCTCGCGCACGCCCTGCTGCCCAGCCTGTTCCGGCTCGACCAGCACGCCCGTCCGGCCGCCGACCCGGACTACCTGACCGCCGCCGCGTCCACCCCGGCCGGTCAGTCCCCGCAGACCGTCACCTACCGGCTCAACCCCAAGGCGGTCTGGAGTGACGGCACCCCGCTCTCGGCCGCCGACTTCACCGCCCAGTGGCACGCCCTGTCCGGTACGGACCCGGCCTACCAGGGCGAGCAACCCGCCGGGTACGCGGCGATCGCCGCCGTGGCCCAGGGCGCGGACGCCCACGAGGTCAAGGTCACCTTCAAGCAGCCCTACGCGCCCTGGCGCGCGCTGTTCAGCCCGCTCTACCCCGCCGCCGCGACCGGCACCCCCGCCGCCTTCAACCAGCCGCTCGCCGCCGCCTTCCGGACCTCGGGCGGCCCGTTCGCCGTCGGCGCGTACGACAGCCCCGGCGGGAGGGTCTCGCTGGTCCGCAACCCCGCCTGGTGGGGTGACGCGCCGAAGGCCCAGGCGATCGACTTCCTGGCCACCCCCGCCGCGAACCGCCTGGACGCCCTGGACCAGGGCAAGCTGGACGTCGCCGCCCTCGCGGACGCCGTCGACCACGCCGCCCCCGGGGGAGTGGCCGCCGCCGCGCCGCCGGACGCCGCCGCCATGGTCCAGGCCTCGGTCCAGGCCCTCCGGCGCGCCGAGTCGCTGCCCGGGCTGGCCCTGCACCGCGCCCCGGCGCCCGCCTTCACCCAGCTCACCCTGAACGCGACCAGGGGCCCGCTCGCCGACCTGAACGTCCGCCGCGCGGTGGCCAGGGCGGTCGACCGGCAGAAGACCGCTGCCGCCGCCCTCGGCCCGCTCGGGCTGACGGCCGTGCCACTCGGCAACCACCTGCTGATGGCGGACCAGGACGGCTACCAGGACAACAGCCGCTCCGCCGGGGACACGACCGCCGCCCAGCTGCTGGACCAGGCGGGCTGGAAGAGCAACCCCGCAGGCGCCGCCTCGGCCCGGACCAAGGACGGCAAGGACCTCACCCTCGGCCTGCTCATCCCGGACGGCTCCGCCACCGCCCGCCGCACCGCCGACACCCTGACCGCCCAACTGGCGGAGGCCGGCATCACCGTCCACCCGCAGCCCGTCCCGGCCGCCGCCTTCGTCAAGGACCACCTGGCCACCGGCGACTACGACCTGGCCCTGTTCTCCTGGCCGGTGACCGCCTATCCGGCGAGCGACGAACGCGCCTACTACGCCAAGCCCGAGCCCGGCCCGGACGGCATCCCGGTGATCGGCCGCAACTACGCCCGCACCGGCACCGAGGAGATCGACCACCTCTTCGACCAGGCCACCGCCGAACTCGACCCCACCGCCCAGCGCGCCCTCCTCCAGCAGGCCGACGCCCGCATCTGGCAGCTCGCCCACTCCGTCCCGCTCTTCCAACGCCCCGACCTGGTCGCCGTCCGCACCACCGTGGCAGGCGCCGGCGCGTACGGATTCACCGCCCCGCGCTTCCAGGACCTGGGCTTCCGAAAAGGGGCTTGAGCCAATCCACCCGAAAGGTTGAACCCAGCCGGAAGCCGTAGCGCTACGCTGAGTCGCAGGGCCACACTTCCGCCCATGGGAGCAACGATGACGCTTGAACCTGTGCCGGACTGGCTCATCCCACCGGACGCCGGCTTCACCGCCGAGGACCTCGACCGACTCCCCGACCTGCCCCCGCACACGGAGCTGATCGACGGGAGCCTGGTGCTCGTGAGCCCTCAGCGGGACTTTCATGGCCTGGCCATGTACTTGCTGGAATACGGACTGCGCGCGGCAGCGCCGACCTACTTGCGCGTCCGTCGCGAGATGACGGTCACCCTCGGTCCTCGCCAGCGCCCAGAACCGGACCTCATGGTGCTACAGGCGTCCGCCATCACCGGGCCGAACGTCACCGGCTACCAGCCCGCCGACGTCCTGCTCGCCGTAGAGGTACTGTCCCCGGACTCCGAGGTGCGTGACCGGAAGCGCAAGCCGGAGCTCTACGCGGAAGCCGGCATCCCGCACTTCTGGCTGGTCGAGCAGGAGGACGGCCACCCGGTCGTGCACGCCTACGAGCTGGACGTCGTCACTGGCAAGTACGTCGCCGTCGGCGTTCACCGTGACCGGCTGAAGCTCGCCCGTCCCTTCGCGATGGACATCGACCTCACCGCCATCGACCGGCTCTGAACCCTCCCCGGCACCCGGCAGTGGCGGTGGCCGGAATGTGATCTTGGACGCTGTCCGGCGTCCGGACCGGCCCGTTTCTGCTCCTTTGGGATGTTCCACGTACCATAGGAGTAAGCCGTGGCATGTCGTGCCCGGCGGGTGGACCGGTAGTAGCAGGCGGAACGGGCGGCGGCGATCAGTACTGATCGCCGGTCGGCGTCACGCAGCCGGGCGCCGTAACCCACGATTCCGGGAGAATCCGCTCAGCATGCCCACGCGCAATGACATCCGTAACGTTGCCATCGTCGCCCACGTCGACCACGGCAAGACCACCCTGGTCGACGCCATGCTGAAGCAGGCCGGCGCTTTCGCTGCCCACCAGCACCTCGACGACCGAATGATGGACTCTAACGACCTGGAGCGCGAGAAGGGCATCACCATTCTCGCGAAGAACACCGCCGTCAAGTACCACCCGAAGGAGGGTGGCGCGCCGATCACGATCAACATCATCGACACCCCGGGCCACGCCGACTTCGGTGGCGAGGTCGAGCGCGGTCTGTCGATGGTGGACGCGGTCGTCCTCCTGGTCGACGCCTCCGAGGGTCCGCTGCCGCAGACCCGCTTCGTGCTCCGCAAGGCGCTGACGGCCAAGCTGCCGGTCATCCTCTGCATCAACAAGACCGACCGTCCGGACTCCCGGATCGACGAGGTCATCAACGAGACCTACGACCTCTTCCTGGACCTGGACGCCACCGAGGAGCAGATCGAGTTCCCGATCGTCTACGCCTGTGCGCGTGACGGTGTCGCCTCGATGACCAAGCCGGAGAACGGCACCGTCCCGGCCGACAGCGACTCGCTGGAGCCGTTCTTCTCGACGATCCTGCAGCACGTCCCGGCCCCGACCTTCGACGAGGGTGCCCCGCTCCAGGCCCACGTCACCAACCTGGACGCCGACAACTTCCTCGGCCGCATCGCGCTCTGCCGCGTCGAGCAGGGCGAGCTGCGCAAGGGCCAGCAGGTCGCGTGGATGAAGCGTGACGGCTCGATCGCGCAGGTGAAGATCACCGAGCTGCTGATGACCGAGGCGCTCACCCGCAAGCCGGCCGAGGTGGCGGGCCCCGGTGACATCTGTGCCGTCGCCGGTATCCCCGACATCATGATCGGTGAGACCCTGGCGGACCTCGAGAACCCGATCGCGCTGCCGCTGATCACGGTCGACGAGCCGGCCATCTCGATGACCATCGGTACCAACACCTCGCCGCTGGTCGGCAAGGGCGGCAAGGGCCACAAGGTCACCGCCCGCATGGTGAAGGACCGCCTGGACAAGGAGCTGGTCGGCAACGTCTCGCTCCGCGTCCTGCCGACCGAGCGCCCGGACGCCTGGGAGGTCCAGGGCCGTGGTGAGCTCGCGCTCGCCATCCTGGTCGAGACCATGCGCCGCGAGCTCTTCGAGCTGACCGTCGGCAAGCCGCAGGTCGTCACCAAGATCGTCAACGGCAAGACCCACGAGCCGGTCGAGCGGATGACGATCGACAGCCCCGAGGAGTACCTCGGCGCGATCACCCAGCTGATGGCCGTCCGCAAGGGCCGCATGGAGACCATGACGAACCACGGCTCCGGCTGGGTCCGCATGGAGTTCATCGTCCCCTCGCGTGGCCTGATCGGGTTCCGTACCCAGTTCCTGACCGACACCCGTGGCACGGGTATCGCGCACTCCATCTTCGAGGGCCACGAGCCGTGGTTCGGCGAGCTCCGGATGCGCAACAACGGCTCGCTGGTGGCCGACCGCGCGGGCGTCGTGACGCCGTTCGCCATGATGGGCATCCAGGAGCGCGGCACGCTCTTCGTCGAGCCCACCACCGAGGTGTACGAGGGCATGATCGTCGGCGAGAACTCGCGCCAGGACGACATGGACATCAACATCACCAAGGAGAAGAAGCTCACCAACATGCGTGCCGCTTCCTCCGACACCACCGAGAACCTGGTGCCGCCGCGCAAGCTCTCGCTGGAGCAGAGCCTCGAGTTCTGCCGCGAGGACGAGTGCATCGAGGTGACCCCGGAGACCGTGCGTATCCGCAAGGTCGTCCTGGACCAGAAGGAGCGCGGCCGTACGGCCTCGCGCGCCAAGAAGAACTGACGCTCGACAGTTCGCAGCACTCAGCCTCAGCAGTTCCGAGCGCTGAAGAAGGCGCTGAAACGCCGTCGGCCGGCTCCCCGTCAGGGGGGCCGGCCGACGGCGTTTCCGGTTACTCCCCGCTACCTGCCGCCGGAGGCCGAGTGTCCGTTAATCGGAGCTGATGGCCCGTTATTCATGCGGGCTGTCCGTTTCATCCATGTCTGACTATGTCTTGAATGTCCGGTATCCGGACTCAAGCGTTCGCTCATGTGATCAAAATGAGATCGCTAATCGTCAGGTTCATACCGCAGCGTGACCGATAGTGGTTGAAGTCAAGCTCGGGTCCAGGGGTACGCGCAGGGGTGCGCGCCGAACCACGGGCGCGGAACGCCGATATCAGGAGGCATCCCCATGCGCGGTGCTAGCCAGGCCAAGTGGGTCGTCACGGCAGTCGCAGTCGCCCTCGCCGCTACCGCTTGCGGCAGCAGCACTTCCGCGTCGAGCGGTTCCGGTGCGATCGACGCCAAGGGCGTCTACAGCTACCAGAGCGGTGAGCCGCAGAACCCGCTCCAGCCGGCCAACGCCAACGAGTCGCTCGGCTCACGCGTCGTCAAGAACCTGTTCCGCGGCCTGGTCGACCTCGACCCGACCACCAACAAGCCGCGCTACCAGGTGGCCGACAAGATCGAGACCACCGACGCCAAGCACTTCGCGGTGACGCTGAAGTCCGGCTGGACCTTCCACGACGGCACGCCCGTCACCGCGCACTCCTTCGTGGACGCCTGGAACTGGTCGGCCAATACCAAGAACAACCAGATCAACAGCAACTGGTTCTCCGACATAGCCGGCTACGACGCCGTGCACCCGGCCAAGGGCGACCCGACGGCCACCACCATGTCCGGTCTGAAGGTCGTGGACGACACGCACTTCACCATCGACCTGACGGGCCCGGTCTCGTACTTCCAGTACAAGCTGGCCTACATCGCCTTCTCCCCGCTGCCGAAGTCGTTCTTCGCCGACCCGGTCAAGGCCGGCGAGAACCCGGTCGGCGACGGCCCGTACAAGTTCGTCTCGTGGGAGCACAACAAGGCCATCACGCTGGCCGCCTACGACCAGTACGCGGGTGTGGACAAGGCGCAGAACGGCGGCATCGTCTTCAAGAACTACAGTGCCGCCGAGGCCGCCTACAAGGACCTGACCTCGGACAACCTGGACGTGCTCGACCAGGTCGACCCGACCGACCTGCCCAAGTACAAGTCGGACCTGGGCGACCGCGCCGTCGACCAGCCGCAGGGTGGCATCGTCTCCATCAGCTTCGCGATGTACCAGCCGGAGTGGCAGGGCGTCGACAAGGCGAAGGTCCGTCAGGGCCTGTCGATGGCGATCGACCGCGACACCATCACCAAGACGGTGCTGAACGGCTCGCGACTGCCCGCCGACAGCTTCGTCGCCCCGGGTACGGTCGGCTACAAGGCCGGCATCTGCGGTGAGGCCTGCACCTTCGACCCGGCCAAGGCCAAGTCGATGATCGCGGCCGGCGGCGGTGTCCCGAACAACAAGATCACCATCACCTACAACGCCGACGGCGGCCACAAGGAGTGGGTGGACGCGGTCTGCAACTCCATCCGCCAGTCCACCGGCGTGGAGTGCGTCGGCGACCCGAAGCCGGACATGAAGACCGCGCGCAAGGAGATCACCGCGCACACGGTCCCGAGCATGATGCGCACCGGCTGGGCGCAGGACTACCCGCTCAACGTCAGCTTCCTGCGCGACCTCTACCAGACCGGCGCCGACTCCAACGACGCGCTGTACTCCAGCCCGGAGTTCGACAAGCTCGCGAAGGCGGCCGACGCGGCGGCCACGGTGGACCAGACCGCCGACCTGTACCAGCAGGCCGAGGCCCAGCTGGTCAAGGACATGCCGGCCATCCCGCTCTGGTACTACAAGACCAACGCGGGCTGGTCCAACAACGTGACCAACGTGAAGTACGACACCTTCGGTGACCCGGTCTTCACCCAGGTCGAGGTCAAGCAGAAGTAAGCACCGCAGAAGTAAGCACCGCAGAAGTAAGTACGCAGAGGTAAGCAAGCGGCAGAAACGCGGCCGGTGCCCGTCCGCCCTCCCCGGGGCAGGGCAGGCGCCGGCCGTCGTCATGCCGACCCACTGCCGGCTTCTGCCCGTCAACTTCACGACATGGAGGGCACGATGGGGCGTTTTGTCGCCAGGCGACTGCTCCAGATGATCCCGGTCTTCCTGGGGACGACCGCGCTCATCTTCTTTATGGTGCACGTGCTACCGGGTGACCCGGTCGCCGCGATGTGGGGGGACAAGGCGGCGGACCCCGCCCAGCTCGCCGCCAAGCGCCACCAACTGGGGCTGGACCAGCCGCTGTTGCAGCAGTACGTCACGTACATGGGCCACCTCCTCACCGGTGACTTCGGTACCACCATGGGCCAGCGCAAGGTGATCGACGTGATCTCCGCCGCGATGCCGGTGACCGTCCGGCTGACGCTGATGGCCTTCGGCGTCGAGGTGGTCTTCGGGGTGCTGATCGGCCTGTTCGCCGGTCTGCGCCGGGGCAAGGCGTTCGACAAGGGCACCCTGGTCATCACGCTGCTGCTGATCTCGATACCGGTGCCGGTGCTCGGGTTCCTGTTCCAGACGGTCTTCGCCGACCAGCTGAAGCTGGTCACCCCGACCGTCCAGGACTCGATGAACTTCGGCCAACTGCTGCTGCCGGCCGTCGTGCTGGGCTCGCTGTCACTGGCGTACGTCGCCCGCCTGACCCGCACCTCCATCGTGGAGAACGTCCGCGCCGACTACATGCGCACGGCCGTCGCGAAGGGTCTGCCGAGGCGCCGGGTGATCGGTACCCACCTGCTGCGGAACTCGATGATCCCGGTGATCACCTTCCTCGGCACCGACCTCGGTGCCCTGATGGGCGGGGCGATCGTCACCGAGTCCATCTTCAACGTCAAGGGCGTCGGCAACGCGATGTACCACGCGATCAACCAGAGCGACGGCGCCACGGTGTCCGGCTTCGTGGCGGTCCTGGTGCTCGTCTTCCTGGCCGCCAGCCTGATCGTCGACCTGCTCTACGCGGTCCTGGACCCGAGGATCCGGTATGCCTGACCTGATCGAGAAGAAGAAGACCGAGGCCGTGGCCGTGAGCGCGCCGGAGAAGCCCGAGAAGGCCCGCAGCCTCGGCTCGGACGCCTGGCAGGAACTGCGGCGCAACCCCGTCTTCCTGCTCTCGGCCGCGCTGATCCTGCTGCTGATCGTCATCACCATCGCGCCGGGCCTGTTCACCTCGGTGGACCCCCGGGCCGGTGACCTGCGCAACCACTACCTGAGCAAGCCGAGTTACGGCCACCTGTTCCAGGACGACTGGTTCGGCTACGACGGCCAGGGCCGCTCGATCTACGCCCGGGTGATCTACGGCGCGCGCGCCTCGATCATCGTCGGCACCTGCGTCACCGCCGCGGTGACCGTGTTCGGCGGCCTGCTGGGCATGCTCGCGGGGTACTTCGGCGGCTGGGTGGACACGCTGCTCTCGCGGATCACCGACATCTTCTTCGGCATCCCGCTGCTGCTCGGCGCCCTGGTGGTGCTCAACGCCTTCACCGCGCGCACCGTCTGGAGCGTGGTCTTCGCGCTGGTCGCGCTCGGCTGGACGCAGATGGCCCGCGTGATGCGCGGTTCGGTGATCACCGTCAAGCAGGCGGACTACGTCACCGCCGCCAGGGCACTGGGTGCCGGTACGCCGCGCATCCTGTTCAAGCACATCCTGCCGAACGCCGTCGCCCCGGTGATCGTGGTCGCCACCATCGCGCTCGGCGGCTACATCGCCACCGAGGCGACGCTGAGCTTCCTCGGCATCGGCCTCCAGGACCCGACGATCTCCTGGGGTATCGACATCAACTCGGCCCAGAACGTCATCCGTACCGCCCCGCACGTGCTCTTCTTCCCGGCGGGCATGCTGAGCCTCACCGTGCTGGCGTTCATCATGCTCGGCGACGCGGTGCGCGACGCCCTCGACCCGAAGCTGCGCTGAGAGGCGGAACGCACGATGACCACTGTCATGGAGAAGAAGACGGAGACGGGTCGGCTCGTCCCCGGCACCCCGCTGCTCGAAGTCCGCGACCTGCACGTGGAGTTCAAGACCCGGGACGGCATCGCCAAGGCCGTCAACGGCGTCAACTACTCGGTCGCGGCGGGCGAGACGCTCGCGGTGCTCGGTGAGTCGGGCTCCGGCAAGTCCGTCACCGCGCAGACCATCATGGGCATCCTGGACATGCCACCGGGCCGGGTCGCCTCGGGCGAGATCCTGTTCCGGGGCCAGGACATGCTGAAGATGTCGGGCGAGGAGCGGCGGCAGATCCGTGGCCAGAAGATCGCGATGATCTTCCAGGACGCGCTGTCCTCGCTCAACCCCGTGCTCAGCGTGGGCTACCAGCTCGGCGAGATGTTCCGGGTGCACCGGGGCGCCTCCCGCAAGGAGGCCAAGGCCAAGGCGATCGAACTGATGGACCGGGTGCGGATCCCGGCCGCCGCCCAGCGCGTCGGCGACTACCCGCACCAGTTCTCCGGTGGTATGCGGCAGCGCATCATGATCGCGATGGCGCTGGCCCTGGAGCCGGACCTGATCATCGCGGACGAGCCCACCACGGCCCTGGACGTGACCGTCCAGGCGCAGGTGATGGACCTGCTGGCGGAGCTTCAGGCCGAGTACCACATGGGTCTGATCCTGATCACCCACGACCTCGGTGTGGTCGCCGACGTCGCGGACAAGATCGCGGTGATGTACGCGGGCCGGATCGTCGAGACCGCCCCCGTGCACCAGCTGTACGCCAACCCGGCGCACCCGTACACCAAGGGCCTGCTCCGCTCGATCCCGCGCCTGGACCAGAAGGGCGAGGAGCTCTACGCGATCAAGGGCCTGCCCCCGAACCTGCTCAAGGTCCCGGCCGGCTGCGCCTTCAACCCGCGCTGCGACGCCGCCACCGACCTGTGCCGCACCGAGACCCCCGCGCTGCACCAGGTGATGGACAAGGACGGCGCCGAGCTCGCCGGCCGCCGCAGCGCCTGCCACCTCTGGAAGGAGACCCTCCATGGCTGAGCAGCCCATCCTCGAGGTCAAGGACCTGGTCAAGCACTACCCGCTGAGCCAGGGCGTCCTCTTCCGCAAGCAGACCGGCGCGGTCAAGGCCGTCGACGGCGTCTCCTTCGCCCTGGGCAAGGGCGAGACGCTCGGCATCGTCGGCGAGTCCGGCTGTGGCAAGTCGACGCTCGCCAAGGTGCTGATGAATCTGGAGCGCGCCACCTCCGGCCAGGTGCTCTACAAGGGCGAGGACATCTCCAGGCTCTCGGGCGCCGCGCTGAAGGCCGTCCGCCGTAACATCCAGATGGTCTTCCAGGACCCGTACACCTCGCTCAACCCCCGGATGACGGTGGGTGACATCATCGGTGAGCCGTACGAGATCCACCCCGAGGTGGCGCCGAAGGGCGAGCGGCGCAGGGCGGTGCAGGATCTGCTGGACGTGGTCGGGCTGAACCCGGAGTACATCAACCGGTACCCGCACCAGTTCTCCGGCGGCCAGCGGCAGCGGATCGGCATCGCGCGCGGTCTGGCGCTCAAGCCGGAGATCATCATCTGCGACGAGCCGGTCTCCGCGCTGGACGTCTCGGTGCAGGCCCAGGTGATCAACCTGCTCGACCAGCTGCAGAAGGACTTCGAGCTGTCGTACATGTTCATCGCGCACGACCTCTCGATCGTCCGGCACATCTCCGACCGGGTCGGCGTGATGTACCTCGGCAAGATGGTCGAGATCGGCAGCGATCTGGAGATCTACGACCACGCGACCCACCCGTACACCCAGGCCCTGCTGTCCGCCGTCCCGGTGCCGGACCCGACGGCCCGGGAGACCCGGGACCGGATCGTGCTCTCCGGGGACATCCCCTCCCCGGCGAACCCGCCGTCCGGCTGCCGGTTCCGCACCCGGTGCTGGAAGGCGGAGGACCGCTGCTCCACCGAGGTCCCGCTGCTCGCGGTGCCGTCGCTGCTCAGCGGCCCGGCGGCGCACGCGTCCGCCTGCCACTTCGCCGAGGTCCGTCAGACCGTCACCACCTGACCCGGACTCAACCCGTAGGGCCCACAGCTGAGCTGTGGGCCCTACGGGTTTTCCGGGGCACCCATCCGGCCCTACAGCGGTCGCGCCGCCGCGACGGCGCCCTTCTCATGGGGTGTGATGCGTCACACACTCCGAGGAGGGACCTCCATGCCTGTAGCCACCCGCGTTCGCTGGGCCGTGATCGCTGCGACGTCCGTGGCCCTGGTGGCCACCGGTTGCAGCAGCAGTAGTAGCAGTAGTTCGGGGACGAATGCGAACGGTGTGGTCCAGGCATGGTGGGGTGACCCGCAGAACCCGCTCGAACCGGTGAACACCAACGAGGTCAACGGTGGCGCCGTCCTCAACATGATCTTCACCGGCCTGGTCTCCTACGATCCGAAGACCAGCAAGGCCAGCAACGCCAATGCCGACTCGATCACCTCGACCGACCAGCAGAACTGGACTGTGAAGCTGAAGCCGGGCTGGAAGTTCAGCGACGGCACCACGGTGACCGCCAGCTCCTACGTGGACGCCTGGAACTACGGCGCGCTGGTCACCAACAAACAGGTCAACGCGAGCTTCTTCCAGTACGTCCAGGGTTACAACGACGTGGCGCCCCCGACCGGCGCGCCCACCGCCCAGACCATGTCGGGCCTCAAGGTCGTCGATGACAACACCTTCACCGTCGCGCTGAGCCAGAAGTTCTCGACCTGGCCGCAGACCCTCGGCTACTCGGCGTACTACCCGGTGCCCAAGAGCTTCTTCACCGACCACGCGGCGTACCTCAACAAGCCGGTCGGCAACGGCCCGTACCTGATCCAGTCCTGGACCAGGAGCCAGAAGATGCAGCTGCGGCCCAACACGGCCTACAGCGGCACCAACAAGCCGAAGAACGGTGGCATCGACCTCAAGGTCTACACCGACACCAACGCGGCCTACGCCGACCTGCAGTCGGGCAACCTGGACCTCGACAACGGCATCCCGAACAGCGCGCTGAAGACGATCCAGACCGACCTGAACGGCCGGTACATCAACGAGCCCGCCGGCATCATCCAGACTATCTCCTTCCCGCTGTACCAGGTGGACTGGAACACGGACAACGCGAAGCTGGTCCGCCAGGGGATCTCGATGGCGATCGACCGGGCCACCATCACCAAGGTCGTCTTCACCAGCACCCGCACCCCCGCCACGGACTGGACCTCGCCGGTGCTCGGCGACGCCGGTGGTTACAAGGCGGGGCTCTGCGGCTCGGTCTGCAACTTCGACGCGGCCAAGGCCAAGCAGCTGATCCAGCAGGGCGGCGGCATCCCCGGCGGCCAGCTGACGATCAGCTACAACGCCGACGGCCCGCACAAGGAGTGGGTCGACGCGGTCTGCAACAGCATCAACAACGCGATGGGCGACACCAAGTCCTGCGTCGGCCGCCCGGTCGGCACCTTCGCGGACTTCCGCAACCAGGTCACCACCAAGCAGATGACCGGCGCGTTCCGGACCGGCTGGCAGATGGACTACCCGCTGATCCAGGACTTCCTCCAGCCCGTTTACACCACCGGCGCCTCCTCCAACGACTCGCACTACAGCAACGCGCAGTTCGACGCCCTGGTGAGCAAGGCCAACGCCGACGCGGACGTGACGCAGTCGGTCACCGACTTCCAGACCGCCGAGAAGATGCTCGCCACCGACCTGCCCGCCATCCCGCTCTGGTACCAGAACGGCACCGCCGGCTGGTCCTCCAAGGTCTCCAACGTGATGTTGGACCCGTTCAGCGTCCCGGTCTACTCCGAGATCACCGTCAAGTAGTCGGCGGCCGGGGCCGGCCCTTCCCGGGGCCGGCCCCGGCTCGACCGACGGTTCACTGGAGGTTCGTATGGGACGCTACGTCCTCAGACGGCTGCTCCAAATGATCCCGGTGTTCATCGGGACCACCTTCCTGATCTTCGTGATGGTCCACGCACTGGGCGACCCGGTCAACGCGCTCTTCGGCGACAAGGCACCGGACCCGGCCGTCGCGGCCCAGATCCGGGCCCAGTACAACCTGAACGACCCGCTCTGGCTCCAGTACGTCAAGTACATGGGCAATCTGTTCCGCTGGGACTTCGGGACCACCTTCAGCGGCCAGACCGTCACCTCGCTGCTCGCCACCGCCTACCCGGCCACGCTCAAGCTCACGGCGGTGGCCTTCACCATCGAGGTGGTCTTCGGCATCGGCTTCGGCCTGATCAGCGGCCTGCGCCGGGGCGGGGTGGCCGACAACAGCGTGCTGATCCTCACCCTGGTGGTCATCTCGATCCCCACCTTCGTCACCGGCTACGTGCTGCAGTACCTGATCGGCGTGAAGTGGGGCATCGTGCCCGCGACGGCGGGCGACCCCCTGACGCTGCAGTCGCTGTTGCTGCCAGGCATCGTGCTGGCCTCGGTCTCGCTCGCCTACGTCGCCCGGCTCACCCGGACCACCGTCGCGGAGAACTCCAAGGCCGACTACGTACGGACCGCGACGGCCAAGGGCCTGCCGCGCCGCCGCGTGGTGATCAACCACCTGCTGCGCAACTCGCTCATCCCGGTGGTCACCTTCCTCGGCACCGACCTCGGTGCGCTGATGGGTGGTGCGCTGGTCACCGAGCGCATCTTCAACATCCACGGTGTGGGTTTCTACCTGTACCAGGGGATCGTCCGCCAGAACAGCAACACCGTGGTGGGCTTCGTGACCATCCTGGTCATCGTCTTCCTGGCGGCCAACCTGCTCGTCGACCTGCTCTACGCGGTCCTGGACCCGAGGATCCGTTATGCCTGATCAGGACAAGTACAACGAGGCCGACCCGCTCTCCGAGGCCGGTACGGGCGAGGAGGAGATGCCGAGTGCGGTGGAGAGCCGCACCTTCGACCTCGGCACCATGGAGGGCCAGAGTTTAATCAAAGCCGAACGGCTGGCGGACCACCCGGAGACACCCGCGATCGAGGACCGGGTCGTCGCGCGCAGCCTCTGGCAGGACGCCTGGCGGGACCTGCGGCGGAACCCGATCTTCATCATCTCCGGACTGCTGATCATCTTCCTGGTCGTCATGGCGATCTGGCCCGGCCTATTCACCTCGACCGACCCGCTCAAGTGCGACCTGTCGAAGTCCCAGCAGGGCGCCGAGTCGGGGCACCCCTTCGGTTTCGACACCCAGGGCTGCGACGTCTACTCCCGTACGGTGCACGGCGCCCGCGCCTCCATCACGGTGGGCGTCTGCGCCACGGCGGGAGCCGCGCTGACCGGCACCGTGCTGGGCGGCCTGGCCGGCTTCTTCGGCGGCTGGCTCGACTCGGTGGTCTCGCGGATCGCCGACATCTTCTTCGGCATCCCGATCCTGCTCGGCGGCCTGGTCTTCCTCTCCGTGATTCCCAGCCAGTCGATCTGGATCGTGGTGGCGTTCATCGTGGTCCTCGGCTGGCCGCAGCTGGCCCGCATCGGCCGAGGCGCCGTCATCACGGCCAAACAGCAGGACTACGTCACGGCGGCCCGGGCACTGGGCGCCGGGAACGCCCGGCTGATGCTGCGCCACATCCTGCCCAACGCGGTCGCGCCGATCATCGTCGTCGCCACCATCGCGCTCGGCACCTACATCGCGCTGGAGGCGACGCTGAGCTTCCTCGGTGTGGGACTCAAACCGCCCACGGTCTCCTGGGGCATCGACATCTCCTCGGCTGCGGACACCTTCCGCAACGCGCCGCACATGCTGCTCTACCCGGCCGGGGCGCTCAGCCTCACCGTGCTGGCGTTCATCATGCTCGGCGACGCGGTGCGCGACGCTCTCGACCCCAAGCTGCGCTGACCGGCAAACGCTGACCGGCAGGCGTTGACCACCCGGGTCGACCATCCGGCGCTGATCCCCAAGTTGAGCCCGTATCAGTGAGAGAGGTGCCATGAGTACCAGTGTGAGCAGCGCGTCGGCCGGCTCCCGGGCGGACACCGTCGACTCATCGGACGCGCCGCTGCTCCAGGTCAACGACCTGCACGTGGAGTTCCGGACCAGGGACGGCGTGGCCAAGGCCGTCAACGGGGTGGACTACTCCGTCCGGGCGGGCGAGACGCTCGCGGTGCTTGGTGAGTCGGGCTCCGGCAAGTCCGTGACCGCGCAGGCCATCATGGGCATCCTGGACAGCCCGCCCGGCCACATCACCGGTGGCGAGATCATCTTCAAGGGCCGTGACCTGCTCAAGCTGGGCTCGGAGGACCGCCGCCAGATCCGGGGCGCCCAGATGGCGATGATCTTCCAGGACGCGCTGTCCTCGCTCAACCCGGTGCACACCGTGGGCGCCCAGCTCGGCGAGATGTACCGGGTGCACAAGGGCTCCTCCCGGAAGGAGGCCACGGCCAAGGCGATCGAACTGATGGACCGGGTCCGGATCCCGGCCGCGAAGGACCGGGTGAACGACTACCCGCACCAGTTCTCCGGTGGTATGCGGCAGCGCATCATGATCGCGATGGCGCTGGCCCTGGAGCCGGACCTGATCATCGCGGACGAGCCCACCACAGCCCTGGACGTGACCGTCCAGGCGCAGGTGATGGACCTGCTGGCGGAGCTTCAGGCCGAGTACCACATGGGTCTGATCCTGATCACCCACGACCTCGGCGTGGTCGCCGACGTCGCGGACAAGATCGCGGTGATGTACGCGGGCCGGATCGTCGAGACCGCCCCCGTCGGCGAGCTCTACGCCCGCCCGGCGCACCCGTACACCCGGGGGCTGCTGGACTCCATCCCGCGCCTGGACCAGAAGGGCCAGGAGCTCTACGCGATCAAGGGCCTGCCCCCGAACCTGCTGCACATCCCGGCCGGCTGCGCGTTCAACCCACGCTGTCCACGGGCCCAGGAGATCTGCCGGCAGGAGGTCCCCCGGCTCTTTCAGGTGACCGAGAACGACGGGACCGAGCTGGCGGGCCGGGGCAGTGCCTGCTTCTTCTGGAAGGAGACCCTCAATGGTGAGTAACGGGTCAAGCGCGCTGGGCGCGGCGGTGCCGGAGGAGATCGCGTTCGCGCAGAAGGTGGCGCCGGGCGAACCGATCCTCGAAGTCCGCGACCTGGTCAAGCACTTCCCGCTGACCAAGGGCGTCGTGTTCCGTAAGCTGGTCGGGGCGGTCAAGGCGGTCGACGGCGTCTCCTTCGACCTGATCCAGGGTGAGACGCTGGGCATCGTCGGTGAGTCGGGCTGCGGAAAGTCGACGCTCGCCAAGGTGCTGATGAACCTGGAGCCCGCGACGAGCGGCTCGGTGAAGTACAAGGGCGAGGAGATCTCCAGGCTCTCGGGCGCCGCGCTGAAGGCCGTCCGCCGTAACATCCAGATGGTCTTCCAGGACCCGTACACCTCGCTGAACCCCCGGATGACGGTCGGTGACATCATCGGTGAGCCGTACGAGATCCACCCCGAGGTGGCGCCGAAGGGCGAGCGGCGCAGGGCGGTGCAGGATCTGCTGGACGTGGTCGGGCTGAACCCGGAGTACATCAACCGGTACCCGCACCAGTTCTCCGGCGGCCAGCGGCAGCGGATCGGCATCGCGCGCGGTCTGGCGCTCAAGCCGGAGATCATCATCTGCGACGAGCCGGTCTCCGCGCTGGACGTCTCGGTGCAGGCCCAGGTGATCAACCTGCTCGACCGGCTGCAGAAGGACTTCGAGCTGTCGTACATGTTCATCGCGCACGACCTCTCGATCGTCCGGCACATCTCCGACCGGGTCGGCGTGATGTACCTCGGCAAGATGGTCGAGATCGGCAGCGATCTGGAGATCTACGACCACGCGACCCACCCGTACACCCAGGCCCTGCTGTCCGCCGTCCCGGTGCCGGACCCGTCGCAGCGGGAGGCCCGGGACCGGATCGTGCTGGAGGGCGACGTCCCGTCACCCGCGAACCCGCCGTCCGGCTGCCGGTTCCGGACCCGGTGCTGGAAGGCCCAGGAGAAGTGCACGCTGGAGGAGCCGCTCCTCATCGTGCGGCCGGGGCTCCAGCGGCTCGCGGCCCATGACTCTGCCTGCCACTTCGCCGAGGAGCGGGAGGTCGAGCTGACGGCGGAGGAGCGGCAGCAGCGACCTGCCGACGAATAGCCGGTTCTACTGCGGACCGGCTGCACTGCAACCGCCTGCACTGCAAAAGGGTGCGAGGCCCTGCTTGACGGCTCAGTTCGTCAAGCAGGGCCTCGCACCCGTGTCGGGGTCGCCTCAGACCGCAGCGGGCGCAGCCGCGAGGCCGCCGTCCTCCGGGAAGTGGCAGGCGGTGAGGTGGCCGTCCAGGTTGCCGGAGAGCTGGACGAGCGGGGGCTCCTCCGTGGCGCACTTCTCCTGGGCCTTCCAGCAGCGGGTGCGGAACCGGCAGCCCGACGGCGGGTTGATCGGCGAGGGGACGTCGCCGACCAGGCGGATGCGCTCGCGGTCGTCGTCCGGGTCGGCCTCGGGGACGGCGGAGAGCAGCGCGTGGGTGTACGGGTGCCGGGGGCTCTCGTACAGCGACTGGCGGTCGGCGATCTCGACGATCTTGCCGAGGTACATCACCGCGACGCGCTGCGAGAAGTGCCGGACGATCGCCAGGTCGTGCGCGATGAACAGGAACGCGATGCCGAGGTCCTTCTGCAGCTGCTGCAGCAGGTTGACGACCTGGGCCTGGATCGAGACGTCCAGCGCGGAGACCGGCTCGTCGGCCACGATCAGTTTCGGCGAGAGCGAGAGCGCGCGGGCGACGCCGATGCGCTGGCGCTGGCCGCCGGAGAACTCGTGCGGGAAGCGGTTGTAGTGCTCCGGGTTGAGACCGACGGTCTCCAGGAGCTCCTGGACCTTCTTCTGGATGCCGCCGGGCGGGTTGATGCCGTTGATCTCCATCGGCGCGCCGATGATGGCACCGACGGTCTGCCGGGGGTTCAGCGAGGAGTACGGGTCCTGGAAGATCATCTGGATCTCGGACCGGATCGGCGCCAGCTGCTTGCGTCCGGCGTGCGAGATGTCCTGGCCGGCGTACGTGATGGTGCCGGCGGTCGGCTCGTACAGCCGGGTGACCAGTCGACCGAGGGTCGACTTGCCGCAGCCGGACTCGCCCACCAGGCCGACCGACTCGTTGGCGTGCACGGTCAGGTCGACGCCGTCGACCGCGTGCACGGCGCCGACCTGGCGCTTGAAGAGGAAGCCGTCCATCACCGGGAAGTGCTTCTGCAGCCCGGAGAGCTGGAGCAGCGGCTCACCGATGGTCGGGGTGTGGCCATCGGTCTTGTCGAGGGTCAGTTCGTTGCTCATGGTGTGTAACCGGTCCCTCTCAGCCGAGCCGCGGCTGGATCTGGTCGATGAAGATTTCCTGCTTCTGTCCGCTGGACAGGTGGCAGGCGGTGGCGTGTCCGGCCTCCGGGGCGAGCGGCGGGCGCTCGGTGGTGCACTTGCCGCCGATGACCTGCTCCAGGTGGTCGCACCGGGGGTTGAACGGGCAGCCGGTCGGCAGGTTGATCAGGCTCGGCGGAGTGCCGCGCACCGGGCGCAGCGGTACGCCGACCGGGCCGGTCAGGTTGGGCATCGAGGAGAGCAGGCCCCAGGTGTAGGGGTGCTGCGGAGCCTTGAGCACCTCGCGGACGGTGCCGCGCTCGACGGCCCGGCCCGCGTACATCACCATGATGTCCTTGGCGGTCTTGGCCACCACGCCGAGGTCGTGGGTGATCAGGATGATCGCCGTGCCCATCTCCTGCTGGAGTTCCTTGAGCAGGTCGAGGATCTGGGCCTGGACGGTGACGTCCAGTGCGGTGGTCGGCTCGTCCGCGATGACCAGGGCCGGGTCGCAGACCAGCGACATGGCGATCATCGCGCGCTGGCGCATACCGCCGGAGAACTGGTGGGGGAAGTCGTCCACCCGCGTGGTCGGCTGCGGGATGCCGACCTTGGTCAGCATCTCGATCGAGCGGTCGCGGGCTTCCTTCTTGCTCGCACCGGTGTGCTTGCGGTAGGTCTCGCCGATCTGCGCGCCGATGGTGTGGAACGGCGAGAGCGCGGTCAGCGGGTCCTGGAAGATCATCGACATGGTGTGGCCCCGGAGCTTCTCCAGCTCCTTGTTGGGCGCACCCACAAGCTCCTGGCCCGCGAGCTTGATCGAGCCGGTGATCTCGCTGTTGGCCGGGTTGTGCAGGCCGAGGATCGCCAGGTTGGTCACGGACTTGCCGGAGCCGGACTCGCCCACGATGCCGAGCGTGGTGCCACGCTCGACCTCGAACGAGAGGTTGTCCACGGCCCGGACCACGCCGTCCTCGGTGCGAAAGCGGACCGAGAGGTCGCGGACGGAGAGGAAGGACGAGCTACCGCCGGGGGCGGCCGTCTCCTCGGGCTTGGCCTGGGTGGTCATGGACAGGGCTCCTCGGTGTGGTACGTGAGGTCGTGGTACGTGGGGTCGGAACGGCGGGTCGGCCGGGGGTGTCGGCCAGAGGCGTCGGCCGGTCAGGCCAGCCGGATGCGCGGGTCGATGAGAGCGTACGCGGCGTCCACGACGATGTTCGAGACCACGATCAGGGTCGCGGCCACCATGGTGACACCGACCATCATCGACAGGTCGGACTGGCGGATCGAGTCGATCGACAGCTGGCCGAGGCCCTGCAGTCCGAAGGTGTTCTCGGTGATGATCGCGCCACCGAGCAGGACGCCGAGGTCGATGCCGAACACCGTGACGATGGTGCCCATCGCGCCGCGCCAGGCGTAGCGCAGGAAGACCGAGCGGCCGGACATGCCCTTGGCCCGGGCTGTCCGCACGTAGTCCTCGGAGAGCTGCTCGACCATCGAGGAGCGGGTCATCCGGGTGTAGTTGGCCGTCCAGATCAGCGAGAGCACGAGCCACGGAACGAGCAGGCCGGTGAACCAGCCGATCGGGTCCTGGGTGATCGGCACGTAGGCCGGCAGCTGCAGCCAGTTGGTGCTGTAGACGAGCGCCCAGAGTGCCAGCGGGCCGGCCACGTAGATCTGCAGGGAAGAGGCGATCAGCGAGGCCGAGCTGGCGATCTTGTCGGCGGGCTTGCCCTGCTTGTTGGCGGCGAGCATGCCGGTGCCGATACCGAAGATCAGGAAGATCACGGCCGAACCGACGGTCAGCGAGAGCGTGGTCGGGAAGCGGTCGATCAGGGTGTTGGTGATCATCTCCTGCTTGACGTACGAGTACCCGAAGCAGGGGGCGTTGCAGTAGCCGGCACCGCCGAAGTCACGGCCGGTGAAGATTCCGCTGAACCAGTGCCAGAACTGCAGCGGAACCGGCTGGTCGAGCTGCATGCTGTGGCGGATCAGGGCCAGGTTCTCGGGGGTGCAGACCTTGCCGCAGGAGAGGCGCGCCGGGTCCGCCGGAATGGCGAAGAACAGCGCGAAGGTGACCATGCTGATGATCAGCAGGATGACGAGTGCGCCGAGGGAACGGCGGACGAGGAAACGGAGCATGGGTCGGGCTCTCCTGGTCGGGGCGCCGGCTGCGAGTGCGGTGGGCGGAGCAGGGCGGGGCGGTGGGGCCGGGCAGTGGGGCACCGGTCTCCGGATGCGGAGGCCGGCGCCCCACCGTGGTTACTGCTGGGCGCTGAGGACTACTTGACGAAGATGTTCAGCGGGCTCTGCAGACCCTGCAGCGAGTCGAACGTCACGCCGCCGAGGCCCGAGCCGTACAGGCTCATCGAGCGCTGGTAGACGTCCGGGATGGAGACCGCCTTCTGCTGCAGCTCCTTGTCGATCGCGGCCCAGGCCTTGCCCTGCGCGACCGGGTCGGCGATCTTCACCGCGTCCGCCATCTCCTTGGAGACGGCCGGGTCGTTGAAGTGCGCGTAGTTGGACGCGCCGTCAGCCATCGCGGCGCCGTCCCAGACCGGCTGCAGCGAGGTGTAACCGGTCGGCCAGTCGGCGCCCCAGCCGCCCCAGTACAGGTCGTACGGGTTGTTGAGCAGCGCGATGGCGTCGTAGTACGTCTTGGCGTCGAGCGGCTTGGCGACGAACTTGAAGCCGGCCTTCTCCAGGGCGACGCGAATCGCCTCGGTGACGGACTGCTGGATCGGGGTGTTGTTGTACGCGTACACGATCGTCGTGCCGAGCGCGTTGGCGTCGGTCAGCAGCTTCTTGGCGGCCACCGGGTCACCGGCGGGCGACTTCAGCGTGTCGAACACGTCGCTGGCCTCGTAGCCGAGCGTCAGCGGGCTCATGTACGTGGTGGCGAAGTCACCGTAGCTGGTGCCGCCCTGGAGCTGACGGGTCTGCTGGTGCGGGAACGCGCGGATCAGGGCCTCGCGGACCTTGGGGTCCTTGATCCGGGTGTTGTTGATGAAGTAGTAGTCCGTGAACGGCGTCAGGCCGTTGAGGGTACGGGACTTCAGCTTCGGGTCGGCCTTCACCTGGTCGACGAAGCTCGGGGCGACCGTCTCGTGGAAGCTGAAGGCGTCCTTGTCCGAGCCGTTGTCGGCCATGAAGCGCTGGGTCGACTGGTCGATCTGGACGCCGAACTCCATGTGCCACTTGTCCGGGTACGCGTTACGGATCGGGTCCGTGGACGCGTCCCAGTTCGGGTTCCGCTCCAGGTCCAGCGACTTGTCCGTGACGTGCGAGACGATCTCGTACGGGCCGGACGAGAACGGCTTCTTGTCGTACTGGTCCTTCGTGTCCTGCGCCTTGGGCACGATGCCGTAGCCGGTCATGGCGAAGGTGAAGTTCGCGTCCGGGTGGACGTCCGTGAACTTGTAGATGACCGTCTTGGCGTCCGGGGTCTGGACGGACGGCAGGTCCTGGCCGCTGTACGGGCCCGGGTAGGCCTCGCGGTACTTGTCCGGGCTGCCGGTCAGCCAGCTCTGGATGTAGGTCGGGCCGGACTTGATGAACGGCGCGAAGGTCCGCTCGATCGAGTACTTGACGTCGGCCGAGGTGATCGCCGTACCGTCCTGCCACTTCACGCCGTCCTTCAGCGTGAACTTCCAGGTCTTGCCACCGTCGGTGGTGGTGCCGCTGTCCGTCGCGAGGTCACCGACCAGCTTGGTGGAGCCGTCCGGAAGGGTCTTGTAACCCGTCAGGCCACGCGTGAAGAGCAGCGAGACCTCGCTGTTGGTGTTCAGGTAGACCTGGGCCGGGTCGAGGTGCGAGAAGTCGTCGCGGTCGATCATGTTGACCGTGCCGCCCTTCTTCGCGCCCGCCGGGGCGATGGCGGGACCGGTCGAGTCGGCGGCGGTACCCACGGCCACGGTGGTGGCAGCGACCTTGGACTCGTCGGTGCCGGCGCCGGCGCCGCCGGAGTGGGCACTGGAGCAGGCGGTCGTGACGGTGAGTGCCCCGACAACCATGACGGCGGCTGCGAGCCTCCGCGACTTACGAGCGTTCATGTTCATCCTGCCTATGTGGAAGATGCTGATTATTCGGTGGGTTGCCCGGGGCGGGCGTGCCGATCCCCCCGGAGTCTGTGGGTGTGCCGCTGGGTGCCGACCCGTCAGCGCCTGGGTGTCAGCGCTTGGTCTTCGGGTCGAAGGCGTCCCGGACGGAGTCCCCGAGCAGGTTGAAGGCGAGGACGAAGATCACCATCGCCAGACCGGGGAAGAGCAGGAAGGTGATGTCGGTCCGCAGGTAGTTCGCGGAGTTCGCGATCATGCGGCCCCAGTCCGGAGTGGGCTCGGTGACGCCGACGCCGAGGTAGGACAGACCGGCTTCGGCGGTGACGAAGGCCGGGAGCGCGAGCGTGGACTGCACCAGGATCGGGGTCCACAGGTTGGGCAGCAGCTCCTTGAAGATGATCCGGGCCGGGGAGGCACCGGTCACCTTGGCCGCCTCGACGAACTCCCGCTCACGCAGCGACAGGGTGGTCGCCCGCAGGATCCGGGAGAGTGACATCCAACCGAGCAGGGACAGCACGAGGGTGACGGCCACGAACGGCAGCCAGCCGGGCGGGTTCTGGTCTGCGGGCACCAGCAGGCTGGTGACGATCGGCATGGCGGCGATCAGGAAGATCTGCGACGGGAACGACATCAGGACGTCGATCGCGCGGCCGATGAAGTAGTCGGTCTTGCCGCCGAGGTAGCCGGACGCGATACCGAAGGCCACACCGAGCACGGTGGTGATCACCGAGGTCGCGACGGCGATGATCAGCGAGGTGCGGATGCCGTAGACCAGCTGCATGAAGATGTCGCGGCCGAGGCCGGGCTCGAGACCGAACCAGAAGTCGCCGCTCATCCCGCCGTTGGCACCGGTCGGCAGACCGGAGTCGGTCAGGAGCGTCGGGTCGTTCTGCCCGTAGGTGGTGGTGGCGTCCTTGCCGTAGAGCATCGAGATCAGCGGCGCGCAGATGGCGATCAGAAGGAAGATCGCCACGATCACGGCGCTGATGACGCCGGTCCGGTCGCGGAGGAAGCGACGCCACATCAGCTTGCCGGGAGAGAGCCCCCGGAAGACCGGGGCTGACGGGGTTTCGGTCTGGCTGAGCGCGTCGGCCGTCCCGAGAGTGTCGGCCTCGGTCGGGGCCTGAGTGGGGTTAGTCATGGTGCTGGAGCTCCCGCCCGGGGTGTAGCGGCTGCAAAAAGGTGATCGCACGGACTCTTGCAAGTCGTTTATCGAACGTCAAGAGTTCCTCAGTTGCTGGCCACGCATTTCTTGCATTGTGTTGGAATGTCAACCACTTTGTAGTTCCAGACATCTTGACAAGCGCTGAGCGAGACGGGCATATCGGACATAAAGGGATTAATCCCGTTCACACGTCCGTAACGCGACTTGGTCAACTCCGTTATCAGGACACCTCCTTCGAGAGGTGGTCACGCAACGCGCGTAGATCTGATGTCCGATTTGTTCCTTCTGGCAGTATTTGTTGGTGGTATTTGAGTGTCCGATTATCGGACGGTCCTGTTTTTGGGTGTGCTCGAGGAATTTTGGGCCCCCTTCAGCAGTGAGGCGCATAATCCACCGCGTGAATGTCACGCACTGTTGCTGGCAATTTCACGCCATTGGCGAGTGTCCGCCGCTTTTTGCGATCCCCGAGAGCCCCCTTCAGCGCCGTTCGCTACTTCGTCCGCCATCTCTGGCAGCGGACGATCTCGTACGCGAAGCCGGTACCGCAGGGTGTTCCGGGCGGGCGGCCCGGACCGGGGCCGGGCTCACCTGGTGGCACATCCTGCTGACGGGGGAACGGCTTGTCGACGGACCGGCCATCAAGTCTTGGTAACGCGCCGGTAGGGGCCGCCGGCTGAGCCGGATTGTCCGGTTATGGCCCGCCACTGGCGAGGATTGGCCAGGGGCGCCCGGGGGTGGGTACGACGGAGCGCCCAGGGGCGGGAGGCTGTCCGGCCTCCGCCCCTGGGCGCTCCTGGGTGCTGCCCGGCGTTGTTCGGCGTTGTTCGGCGCCGCTGGGCTCGACCGGCGTCAGCCCGCCGGGAACCGGAAGACCCGGTCCTTGGCGGCCGTCTTGTCGAACACCGAGGCGATGCCGTCCGCGACGTCCTGCGGGGTGATCGCCGAGGAGACGCCGTTCTTCTTGGTCTTCGACTTGTCGAAGGCGCCGCCCAGGGCGTCGTTGAGCTTGTCGTAGTCCCACTTGAGCGCGACCGTGCCGGAGGCGTCCGGTACCAGCGTGAGCGCCTTCGCAGCGGTGCTCTTGCCGAACTCGAACCTCTTGGTACCGGCCATGACCGTCACGTTCCCGTTCAGCACCGCCTTGCCGAGGCTGTTGGCGGCGGCCTGCAGGGCGTCTGTGGACACCTTCGGCTGAGCGGCCGTCACCGGGACGGTCAGCACGGTGTCGGGCTGCCCGGCCGCGCGGTTGCGGTACGCCTGCTCGATCAGGCCCAGCGCGGCGGTGGCATCCACGGCCTGGCCCGCCCTGCCGGGCACGACCTCGGTCTGCCCGTCCGGGGTGAACCGCACGAAGCCCTCCTGGAGACCCTGCCCGGAGTTTCCGCCCAGGGTCTCCAGCGCCGCCTTCAGCTTGGCCTCGTCGATCTTCACCTCGGGTGCGACGGCCTTGCTGCCGCCCGCGAGCGAGCCGATCACCTCGACCGGGTTGTAGCTGTGCTTGGTGAGGGCGTCCACCGTCGCGGTGGTGTCGAAGCTCAGACCGGCGGCCGTCGGGTCGAGATTGACGGTCTGGTCGCCGACCTTGAGCTGGACCGGGCGCTGCCCCGCCTTGCCGACCGTCCCGTCCAGCAGGCTGAGCGCCTGGTCACGGGCATCGCCGCCGATGTTGGTGCCGAGCACGGTGGTGCCGGAGGGAATGTCCGCCTGGTTGAGCATCAGGCCGGTGCCGTACGCGGCGGCGCCCGCGAAGAGCAGGCCGCCGACCGCGTACGCGGCGAGCTTGGGTGCCTTGCTCCGGCGGCGGGGTGCTGCTGCGGCCGGCTTGTCGTCGGAGCCGGCTGCGGACCCGGACGCCTCGGTCTCGGGCGCCTCGGGTGCTTCGGGTACCTCGGACTGCGTCGCCGACTGCGCCGTCGGCTGGGGGCGGCCCGGGCGCGGCAGCTCGTTGAACCCGGCGGGGGCCGTCGGGGTGGCACCGGTGGGACCGGTGGGACCGGTGGCTCCGGTGTTGCCGAGGGTGCCGGGGAAGGGCGGCGCGGGCTCGTACGAGACGTCGGCGAAGCGGCCGCCGCGAGCCGGCTGGGCGGGCCCGAACGGGTCCTGCTGGGCCGCCTGGGCGGGCTGACGGTTCGTCGCGAAGGGGTCGGCGCCCTTCGGGGCGGCGGGGCGGGGGTTGCCCGGGTTGGCCGGGTTGGTCTGGGGGGTCTGCGGGGCCTGGGGGGTCGCCCCGAAGACGTTCGTCGTCGGCAGGCCGGGTATGGCCGCCGTCGGGAGGTCGTCCCGGGCCGGGGCGAAGCCGCCCACCTGGGTGTCCTCCGACCCGCTCGTCGCCCGTGGCGGCTCGGACTGCCGGGGGCCGCGCTGCGGAGCCCGCTGGGTCGCGAACGGGTCCGTGGCGGGGGTGGGCGCGGGAGCGGTCGTGAACGGGTCCGCAGGGCCGGTGGCGAACGGGTCCGGTGCGAACGGGTCCGGCGGGCCCTGGCGGTAGGGGTCGGCGGAGTACGGGTCGGCGGCGAACGGCGCGCCGCCGAAGGCGGGACCGCGCCCGTTGGCGCCGCCGCCCTGCTGCTGACCTTGCGACCGGTGCTGGTTCTGCTGCTGGCTCGGCCCCTGGCCCTCGGCCGCCCGGCGCCCGGCGTTGTTCCCGGAGAACGGCGAGGCCGGCGTGCCGTTCGGCAGCGGCCCGGGTCCCTGCGAAGGCTGCGCGGACCGCGCGGGCTTGGTGGCCTGCGGGGACTGCATGCCGGGTGCCGGTGCGGGCGAGGGCGCAGCCGTCCTGGGGGCGGCGCCGGCGGGCACCGGCGCGGGCCCGGACTGGCTCCGCTGCCGGGGCCGGAACCACTCACCGGTGGACTCGGAGGAGGAGCCGGCCGCCGGCTCGCGCTCCGACTGCTGCCACTCCGGCGGCAGGTTCGGTGGCGTCGTGGTCCGCTCACCGGAGTCGACCACCCCGAGCACGGGGGAGGCGGACGCGCCCGAGCGATGCCGGGGCCCGGTCGGCTCGGCCGGAGCCTCCTCGTTCTTCACCGTGGAGCGCACCACCACCGGCGGGATCGGACGGGACCCGGGGATGTTGATCCGTACCCGGGTCGTCAGCGTGGTCTCGGTCTTCGGCACGTCGTCGCCGTCGGGCATCCCGGCCGGCTCCGCCGGGCCGGTGCCCAGGCCGTTCGGAAGCCCGGTGCCGTAGGGCGGGGTGCCCGACGGGTAGGCGTCCGCACCCTCCCCCTGCCTCCGGCCGGGGGAGCCCCCCTGGCGGGGCGACGGGTACGCGCTGTCAGATTCGCGGCTGCTCAATGCTGCTCTGCTCCGGGTTCGCGGCCGCGCCGTGGGACGGCGACCGCGGGTTGTGGGCCGCCAGACCTCATCGTGCGGCGACTGCCGCCGCGCGCTGAACCTGACGAACCCTCCGACACCAGCTTCTTTAACGTGTGGGCCTGCGGCACGCCGCCTGCCTCGCGATTGCGCTGAAGGTACCTGCTGTTCCTTCCTCCGCGCCCGCCGGGGCCGACCTGTCGCGGCACCACCTTACTGGGAAGAACCGGACGGTGAACGGCATCGGATAGAACCTGATACGTCCAGGTTGTGTCCGGTATGAGCCTACGGGCGCCGCTCCCTGACTGCCCGTCGCCGCCCGCTCACCGCTTGGGGCCGGGGGCCCCGAATCCGAAGCCCGACCTGGTCGGCAGAGTGGCGCAGATCACGCCGCTGATCGAGCCGATGAAGAGATAGGCGTACGAGGCCCCGTCGGCCGCCAGTACGAAGGACCCCTCGGGACGAGGGGTCATCAGCACCAGCAGCGTCAGGAACCAGCCGATCATCGGCGCCCCGGCGCCGAGCTTGGTCCCGGTGAGCCGCAGCCCGCCGTAGAACACCGCCGCCGTCGCGGCCAGCGCCAGCAGCAGCCCGCCTGGCTGCCAGAGCGACTGCACGAAGCAGCCGCAGAGCGAGACCAGCGCGCCGAGCACGAAGAGCACCACGTACGCGACGACCCGCCCGGCGAGCGGCGGCTGGGACTCGGCGAGCCGCTCGCGACGACTGCCGAGAACACGCGCGATCGGGCTGCGCCTGGTCGGGCCGGCGGTCGTCGGCGTGCGGTCCGTCGGTGTACGGTCCATCGGGCTCCGGTCGATCGGACTGGCGGTCATCGGAGTGCCTCCGCGTCCAGGCCGGCGAACAGGTCGGTCTCCGGCGTTCCGGGTCCTGCTCCGCCGTGGACGAGCTGGTAGTACTCGGTCGTCAGCAGTGGCTGCCCGAGGTTGTTGCTGAGTGCGAAGAACTCCCCGGCGGACTCCCCGTCGAGGGTGATCTGGGTGGCGTGCGCCCGCATCGCGGCGGCCTTCGCCCCGGCGTACGCCGTCCCGTCCACGACGGTGGTGACCACTCCGTCCTCCACCACGCCGGGGATGTCGCCGACTTCGGCCACCCCCGGGAAGGACGCCTTGGCGGCGGTGTCGCGCAGCCCCTGCTCGATGACCGAACGCGGCACCCGGTTGTAGTAGACCTTGGCGATCCGCCAGGCCGCGCCCAGCTCCGGCCGGTAGCCGGCGTCGGCCGCGAGCTCGTACGCCCGCAGCGCGACCCGGTGCGCCTGGATGTGGTCGGGGTGCCCGTACCCGCCGTGCTCGTCGTACGTCACCAGCACCTGCGGGCGCACCTCGCGGACCACCGCGACCAGGTGGGCGGCGGCCTCGTCCAGGTCGGCCCGCCAGAAGCAGCCCGGGGCGTCGTTCTCGGGCACGCCCATCATCCCGGAGTCCCGGTAGCCGCCCGCGCCGCCCAGGAAGCGGAAGTCGCCGACCCCCAGCTCGCGCATCGCGGCGGTGAGTTCGCCGATCCGGTACGCGCCGAGGCTGTCGTCCCGATCGGCCGTCAGGTGGGCCAGCCCGGGCGGGATCACCTCGCCGCCCTCGCCGAGGGTGCAGGTCACCAGCGTGACCGAGGCGCCCTCGGCGGCGTAGCGGGCCATGGTGGCGCCGTTGTTGATCGACTCGTCGTCGGGGTGGGCGTGCACCAGCAGCAGGCGGCGGGTCGGCCGGTCGGTGGCAGCGGTCATGGGCAGCAGCCTATCGACCGCCGCCGGAGGTCTAGAGCTTCAAGCCATTGATCATCCCGGCGACGTTGCTGGTCACCTGTTGGATCGACGGCGCGATCGAGCTGGACGCGAGGTAGAAACCGAGCAGCGAGCAGATGATCGCGTGTGCCAGCTTCAGGCCGGACCGGCGGATCAGGACGATCACGATGACCAGCATCAGCACGGCTGCGGAGATGGACAAAGGCATGACGGCTCACACCCCTTTCGGGTGCGCCGCCCCGGGGGAGGGCGGCGGTCGGACAAGCTCTCGACCCGGCGCCGGGTGAACGGGACGTTCCGGCTCCGGATCGATGACTCAAGGAATACCCGATCAGTGAGGATTGCATTACTTACCGTGAGGCCGCACAGGCCGGGGCACGGGAGCGTCCGGGGGCGCATGCCCCGGTGGGACGGGGTGCGGTGGCCCGACGGGGTGACTTCCGGTAGCTGCTCCGAACGGGTGAGCCGCAGGTCGGGAGGGTCTGCCAATAGGGTCAGGTGCCATGACCACCGATACCTCTGCCGCCACCTTCCCCCGGCAGTACGCGCGCACCCTGCGCTACACCGTCGGCGCGCCCCGGTCGTTCGCCGTCGCACCCGACGGCGCCCGGGTCGCCTTCCTCCGCTCCCGGTCCGGGACGGACCGGGCCAACCTGCTCTGGACCCTCGACACCGCGACCGGCGAGGAGCGGATCGCCGCCGACCCGGTGGCCCTGCTCGGCGGCGGCGAGGAGGACCTGTCGCCCGCCGAGAAGGCCCGCCGCGAGCGCAGCCGCGAGGGCTCGGCCGGCATCGTCGGCTACGCCCTGGACGGCTCCGGCACGCAGGCCGCGTTCGCCCTCTCCGGTCGGCTGTTCACCGCTGACCTGCTTACCGGCATGGCCCGCGAGCTGCCCGCCGCCGGACCGCTGGTCGACCCGCGACTGTCGCCCGACGGCGTCCACGTGGCGTACCCGAACACCGTCGGCGAGCTGCGGCTCAGCCGCGCCGACGGCACCGAGGACCGCGCCCTCGCCGTACCGGAGCGCGCGGGGATGACGTGGGGGCAGGCCGAGTTCATCGCCCAGGAGGAGATGAACCGCGACCGTGGCTACTGGTGGTCCCCCGAGAGCGACCGGCTGCTCGTCGCCCGCGCCGACGACGCGCCCGTGCAGCGCTGGTGGATCGCCGACCCGGCCAACCCCGGCACCCCGCCCGCCGAGATCGCCTACCCGGCCGCCGGTACGCCCAACGCCGAGGTGACCCTCTGGGTGATCGGCCTGGACGGCTCGCGCACCGAGGTCGAGTGGGACCGCGAGGCCTTCCCGTACCTGGCCCGGGTGCACTGGTCGGCGGGCGGCGCGCCGCTGCTGCTCGTCCAGGCCCGTGACCAGCGCAGCCAGCAGATCCGTACCGTCGACCCCGCGACCGGCGCCACCGAGCTGCTGCGGGCCGAGCGGGACGAGATCTGGCTCGACCTCTTCTCCGGGGTCCCGGCCTGGACGCCGGACGGGAAGCTCGTCCGGATCGACGACGAGAGCCAGGTCCGCGCGCTGGTCGTCGGTGAGCGGCAGGTCACCGGTGACGCGCTGCACGTCCGCTCGGTCTTCGCGATCACGGACGACTCCGTCCTGTTCAGCGCCTCCGCCGGGCCCGCCGAGATCGATCTGCCGCCGGGCTGGACGGGCCTCTTCCGGGCCGGCCCGGACGGCGAGGTCACCCGGTTCGCCGACAACGGGGACGGCGCCGCCTCGGCCGTCCACGCCGGCGGGGTCACCGTGCTCTCCACCACCTCCGCCACCCAGGCCGGCTCGACCGTCCGGGTGCTGCGCGACGGCGAGGTGATCGCCACCATCGCCTCGTACGCCGAGACGCCGCTGCTCACCGCCCGTCCGCAGTTCCGCTTCGCGGGTGAGCAGTGCATCCCGTGCGCCGTCTTCCTGCCGACCGGGTACGAGCGGGAGCGTGACGGCCTGCTGCCCGTCCTGATGGACCCGTACGGCGGTCCGCACGGGCAGCGCGTCGTCCAGGCGCACAACCCGCACCTGACCTCGCAGTGGTTCGCCGACCAGGGCTTCGCCGTGATCGTCGCGGACGGGCGCGGCACCCCCGGGCGCAGCCCCGCCTGGGAGAAGGCCATCGCCTTCGACTTCGCCGGGGTCACCCTGGACGACCAGGTCGAGGCCGTGCAGGCGCTCGCCGAGGAGTTCCCGCTCGACCTCGGCCGGGTCGGCATCCGCGGCTGGTCGTACGGCGGCTACCTGGCGGCGCTCGCCGTGCTGCGGCGGCCCGACGTCTTCCACGCGGCCGTCTCCGGCGCGCCCGTGACGGACTTCGCGCTCTACGACACCCACTACACCGAGCGCTACCTCGGCCACCCGGCCGAGCGGCCCGAGGTGTACGAGGCCAACTCGCTGATCCCGGACGCGGCCAAGCTGGAGCGGCCGCTGATGATCATCCACGGCCTGGCCGACGACAACGTGGTCGCCGCGCACACCCTGCGGCTCTCCTCCGCGCTGCTTGCGGCGGGCCGCGCGCACACCGTGCTGCCGCTGTCCGGGGTCACCCACATGACCCCGCAGGAGGAGGTCGCGGAGAACCTGTTGCTGCTGCAGGTGGAGTTCCTGAAGGAGTCGTTGGGCCTGGAGAAGTCGGTCTGAGCCCCCCGCCGTCGTGTCCTCCCCATGACATCTGTCATGCGGAGGACACGACGGCACACACTGACGCCCGGTGGGCCGGTCGCGGGAATCTTGGGAGGTCAGCCTTTCAGGAGAGGACGCGGACGGATGAGTACACGGGTCAACGAGGGCGGTGAGGTCGCCGCCTTCAGGAACGTCAGCAAGAGCTACGGCCGGGTGAAGGCGGTGAACGGTCTCGATCTGGTGCTGCGGCCCGGCGAGACGGTGGCGCTGCTCGGCCCGAACGGCGCCGGGAAGTCCAGCAGCCTCGACCTGCTGCTCGGCCTGCGCGAGCCGGACCAGGGCAGTGTCTCGCTCTTCGGCGGGACGCCCCGCGCGGCGATCGAGGCCGGCCGGGTCGGCGCGATGCTGCAGAGCGGCGGCCTGATGGGGGACGTCAAGGTCCGCGAGCTGGTGAAGTTCGCCTGTGCCATCCACCCCCGGGCCCACCGCGTCGAGGACGTGCTGCGCAGCGCGGGCATCGCCGAGATCGCCGACCGCAAGGCCGACAAGCTCTCCGGCGGCCAGGAGCAGCGGGTCCGGTTCGCCCTCGCCATCGCCGGGGCCAACGACCTGATCGTGCTGGACGAGCCCACCACCGGCATGGATGTGACGGTCCGTCGGCAGTTCTGGGCCACCATGCGGGCGCAGGCCGACGCCGGGCGGACGGTGCTGTTCGCCACCCACTACCTGGAGGAGGCGGACTCGATCGCCGACCGGGTCCTGGTGCTCCACAAGGGCCGGCTGATCGCCGACGGCACCTCCGCCGAGATCAAGGCCAAGGCGGGCGGGCGCCGGATCACCTTCGAGCTGCACAGCTCGGACGGCGTCGTGGACGAGGCCGCCCTGCGGGCGCTGCCGGGCACCGTCAGCCTGGACGTCACCGGTCACGCCGAGGGCCTGCGGACGGTGCGGATCCGCAGCATGGACGCCGACGCCGGGGTCGCCGCCCTCTACAAGGCCGGGTTCTACCCGCACGGCCTGGAGGTCACCAGCCTGGGCCTGGAGCAGGCGTTCCTGACCATCACCGGCGAGGCCGACGACGAGGACCGGGGCGCCGAAGGCTCCGAGGGCTCCGCCACCGAGAACCGTGACGCCGAGGAGCGTGCGCTGTGACCACCCTGATCCAGCTGGAGATCCTGCGCACCCTGCGCAACAAGCGGTACCTGATGTTCACGGTGCTCTACCCGGCTCTGCTCTACGTCTTCTTCATCAGCGCCTACAGCGGCGGCTCGGTGGCCGGGGGCATCCCGGCGAAGTCGTACTTCATGGTCTCGATGGCCACCTTCGGCGCGGTCGGCGCCGTCCTCACCGGCAGCGCGCAGCGGATCTCGCTGGAGCGCAAGAGCGGTTGGGTGCGGCAGCTGCGGCTGACGGCCCTGCCCGGCCGGGCGTACACCCTGGGCAAGATCGCCTCCTGCGCGGTCACCACGCTGCCCGCGATCCTGGTGGTCTTCGCGATCGGCGGGATCGAGGGGGTCGAGCTCAGCGCGGCGCAGTGGCTCGGGCTCGGGGCCGCGCTCTGGCTCGGCAGTTTCGTCTTCGCGGCGCTGGGTGTCGCCCTCGGGTACGCCGCGCAGCCGGACTCGGTGCAGCCGATCGTGATGATCGTCTACATGCTGATGGCCCTCTTCGGCGGTACCTGGTTCCCGGTCGGCGACTCGCTCAAGAAGTTCGCCCGGTTCAACCCGGTCTACCAGTACAACCAGTTGGCCTCCTTCACCCGGCCCGGCCAGTCGGTCGACACCGCCGCCATCGCGGGGCTGGCGGGCTTCCTGGTGCTCTTCGTCGCGGCGGCGGCCTACCTGTACCGCAAGGACACCAAGCAGGCATGATGGCCGTCATGTCCAAGACGCTCCTGAACCGCCGCCCCGACCACTCCGGGCAGGACGGGCAGGAGCGTCGCCTGCTCAGGTCGGTGGTGCCCGGGGCGCCGGTCGAGAACCGCCGCCAGCTGGTGGTGAAGCTCTCCTGGATGTCGCTCTGGATGATCTACCTGCTCTACCCCGTGGGCGACCTGGCGAGCAGTCGGCACGGGACGGCCGCCAAGGTGGCCGGAGCGATCGGGCTGGTGCTGTTCCTGGCCTGTTATTTCAGCCTGGTCGCGTTCAGGTCGACCGGGCGGTCCGGCCAGTGGCGTGGCAACTACGTGCTGGTCGGCCTGATGCTGACGCTCGCCACCGTCAGCTCGTTCGGCCTCGGCCAGCCCTGGCTGACGCTCTACACGTACGCCTCGGTCTGCACCGGCGCGGTGCTGGCGCCAAGGCTCGGGCTGCCCGGGGTGGCGCTGGTCACCGCCCTGGCGCTGGCCGTCTCGCTGAGCGTGCACGCCGACCTGACCACGCTGATCTCGATCGTCCTGCCGTGCTTCCTGGGCGGGTTCGCGATGACCGGCCTGCAGCGGCTGATCGGCACCATGCGGGAGCTGCGCGAGGCCCGGGCCGCCGTCGCCCACCTCGCCGCCGCCGAGGAGCGGCTGCGGCTCGCCCGGGACCTGCACGACCTGCTCGGGCACTCGCTCTCGCTGATCACCATCAAGAGCGAGCTGGCCGGGCGGCTGATGGACCAGGACAAGCAGGAGGCAGCCCGCGCGCAGGTCGCGGACATCGAGAGCGTCGCCCGGCAGTCCCTGATCGACGTCCGGGAGGCGGTCGGCGGCTACCGCAGGCCGACCCTGCCGGTCGAACTCGCGGCGGCCCGAAGCGCCCTGACGGCCGCGCAGATCACCCTGGAGGCCGACCCCTCGGTCGCCGACGGGCGCCCGGGTCTGGGCACCGACGAGACCGGCGCGCTCGCCTGGGCGCTCCGCGAGGCCGTCACCAACGTGGTCCGGCACGGCGAGGGTGCGACCGTCTGCACCGTGACCATGGACGAGACCTGGGAGGGCGACGGCGAACGCTACGCCGTCCTGGAGATCGCCGACAACGGTCGCGGGCCGGGCAAGTCCGGCCCAGGGAACGGACTTTCGGGCCTGGAGGAGCGGCTCGCCCTGGTGGACGGCCGCCTGGAGACGGGCGTCGGCGCGCGCGGCAAGGGCTTCCGGCTCCGCGCGCTCGTCCCGCTGCGTACCGTCACGACGCCGGCGGCCGACGCCGGGGCGTCCGGGTCGTGAGCGTGGCCACCGTCTGCGGGTCCGGGTTCCGGACTGCCTAGGCTGGCCGCATGACTGACCAGACGCCAGAGACGCCCGTACGAAGTGTGAGAGTCCTGCTCGCCGAGGACCAGGGGATGGTGCGGGAGGCGCTCGCCGCACTGCTCGGGCTCGAAGGGGACATCGAGGTGGTCGCGCAGGTCTCGCGCGGCGACCTGGTGGTGGACGCGGCGATCCAGCACGACGTCGAGGTCGCCGTGCTGGACATCGAGATGCCGGGGATGACGGGGATCGAGGCCGCCGCCGAACTGCGCAGGCGCCGGCCCGGGACGAAGGTCGTGATCGCCACCACCTTCGGGCGGCCCGGCTACCTGCGGCGGGCGATGGAGGCGGGCGCGGACGCCTTCCTGGTCAAGGACGCCCCGGCCGCCGAACTCGCCCAGGCGATCCGCCGGGTGCTGGCCGGCGAGCGGGTGATCGACCCGACGCTGGCCGCCGCCGCCCTGGCGGACGGCGCCAACCCGCTGACCGGACGGGAGCGCGACGTGCTCGCGGCGGCGGCGGACGGTGCGGTGAACGCCGACATCGCCAGGCGGCTGCACCTCTCGGAGGGGACGGTCCGCAACTACCTCTCGATGGCCATCCAGAAGACCTCGGCGCGCAACCGCACGGAGGCGGTCCGGGTCGCGCGGGAGAAGGGCTGGCTGTAGGGCCTGGCTGTGCGGCCTGCCCGACGGTCAGTTGAGGCGGTGCCGGGACGCCCGGGCTTCGCGCCGGACCCGGGCGGCGGCGTCGGGGTCGAAGGTGTCCAGGATCTCCGCGTACGCCTCCATCTCGTCCGCTCCGGCCAGGAAGTCGCCGGTGCGGACGAGCAGTTCGGCCCGTTCCAGGCGCAGCTGGGCCGGGTGGCGCGGCAGCAGCAGGGAGAGCTCGGTGGCCCAGAGCTGGGTACGGGCGTGTTCGGGCCGGTCGGCCGCCCAGTTGCGGATGTTGCCGAGGACTCGCAGGACGAGGTCCAGCGGGGCTGCGGGGGTGAGGAGTTCGGGGGAGAAGTGGTGGCCGGTGGCGAGGACCAGCTGCGCGACGTCCGGCAGGTCGAGCAGCCGTCCGCCGTGGTACGGGTCGGCGAGCACGTAGTCGTTGTCGTCGGTCGGGCCGCCCACCGCGACGATGAAGTGGCCCGGCAGGGCGATCCCCCGGACGGTCAGCCCGGCGCGGGCGGCGACCGCGCTCCAGACCAGCGAGAGCATGATCGGCAGCCCGCGCCGCCGCCGCAGCACGTCCGGGAGCAGCGAGGACTCCAGCCTCCGGTAGTCCGCCGGCCGTCCGTGGAAGCGCTCCCGGCCGCCCAGTACGGCGGCGAGCAGCGCGGCCGTCTCCTCCGGGTTGGCGGGCGCCCGCTCGGCGACCGCCAGGCGCACGGCGGCGGCGTGCCGGTCCAGCGCCGCCTGGCAGGCGGCCAGCAGGGCGTCCAGCGTGGGCGGTTCCTCGGGCTCCCCGGCCACGGCCGGGACGGGCTCGGCCAGGGTGTGCTCGGCGGCCGCGAGCAGGCAGAGCAGCACCGGGTCCGGGTGCTCGGCCCTGGCCTCGGTACGGAAACGTGTTCTGCTCTGCTCGGTCACAGCAGCCTTCGTCTGTCCGGGGTGGGTGTTACCGCTGGGTCGTTCGGCTGTCTCGGCCGTCTGGGTTGTCTGGGCTGTTACGGCTCTTACGGCTTTTACGGTTGGGGAAGGCGGGCGTAGTGGTAAGTGTGACTGGTCGTGAAACCGAGCCTGTCATAGAGCGCCGCCGCAGCGGTGTTCTCCGCCTCGACCTGAAGGCAGCCGCCGGTCGCGCCCTCCTCGGCGGCCCGGGCCGCCAGCACGGCCATCACGGTGGTGGCCAGACCGGTGCGCCGAGCGTCCGGGGCGGTCTCGATCGCGCTGAAGTACGCCCACGGGCCGTCCACCGCGCAGCGGCCGATGGCGAGCGGCGCGGCGCCGTCCGGGGCCGGTACGGTCGCGAACCAGACGGACGCCCCGCCGTGGAGCACCTTCCGCGCGGCCTCCTCGGCCTCGGGGGAGGACCCGGCCGAACGTCGGTAGTGCGAGAGCCAGTCGGGGCCGGCGGTACGGGCGAGCCGGACACTCCGGTACCCGCTGCCGAGCTTGACGAGCGGTGCGAGCGGGCCGGTCCTGACGTCGGTCGGGCTCTGGCGCGGGGTGAGGAGGTCCAGTTCGGCGGGCGAGCCCGGGGTGGTCACCTCGACGAGGGTGGGCAGGCCGCGGGCGGCGTACCAGGCCCGGACGGCCGCGAGGGCCTCGGGCAGCGGCAGGCCGGGGTCGCCGAGGGCCTGGGCGGAGTTGGCGCGCTGGGTGAAGCCCGCAGAGGCGCGCAGGGTCCAGTCGCCGAGCCGCTGCTGCTCCACGGCGGGCCAGCAGCGGGCGGCGAGCCGCTGGAGCTCGACCGGGGCGGCGGTGGGGGCCGGACCGCGCCGGGCCGGGAAGAGCGGTACGGTCTTGCCCGCGACCAGCAGATTTTCGGGAAAGGAGACCGGTTCACGGTCACGGGGGACTACCGTCAGACCATGATCGTCCCAGGATGTGAGCACACCGATCACATCTCGGAACACCGGACGTCCGTCCACGAGCTCCGAGACGCGCCGTGCTGAGACCCGTCGTCCCACGTCAGAGCGGTCTATCCGCACCTCGGGGCGGCGATCCCTGGGGGCTTCGGCGATCATCTAGGGCACCTCCTGTGCATTCACGGTCTCTGACCCGCGATACTAGGGGCGGGCATCGACGACGCCGCGCGCAACCGCGCACGCAAGCATTAGTTTGGGCGGCCAGCCCTTCCGAGGAGGAACGACAGCGTGACCTACGTCATCGCGCAGCCTTGTGTCGACGTCAAGGACAAGGCGTGCATCGAAGAGTGCCCGGTCGACTGCATTTACGAGGGGGCGCGCTCTCTCTACATCCACCCGGATGAGTGTGTCGACTGTGGTGCGTGCGAGCCGGTGTGCCCGGTCGAGGCGATCTTCTACGAGGACGACACTCCTGAGGAGTGGAAGGACTACTACAAGGCGAACGTCGAGTTCTTCGACGACCTCGGTTCGCCCGGTGGTGCCTCGAAGCTCGGCCTGATCGAGAAGGACCACCCGTTCATCGCGGCCCTCCCGCCGCAGAACGCCGACCACTGATCGGTGGCACCTGAGCTGTGAGCACGAACAACGCTCCGCACGCGCCGCTTCCGGGACACCCGGGGGCGGCGCGCCGCGTATCGGACCTTCTCCCGGTGTTCCCCTGGGACAAGTTGGAGCCGTACAAGAAGACGGCGCTCGCCCACCCGGGCGGGCTCTGCGACTTCTCGGTCGGCACCCCGGTGGACTCCGTCCCCGAGGTGATCCAGAAGGCCCTGGCGGCCTCCTCGGACACCCCCGGGTACCCGACCGTCTGGGGCCCGCTGGAACTCCGGACGGCGATCGCCGGCTGGCTGAACCGCCGGGTCGGCGCCGAGATCGGCCCCGAGGCGATCCTGCCGGTCGTCGGCTCCAAGGAACTGGTGGCCTGGCTGCCGACCCAACTCGGGCTCGGCCAGGGGGACCAGGTCGCGTACCCGCGCCTGGCCTACCCGACGTACGAGGTCGGGGCCCGGCTCTGCGGCGCCGAGGCGGTCGAGTACGACGACGTGTCAGAGCTGGACCCGGCCCGGGTCCGGCTGCTCTGGCTGAACTCCCCCTCCAACCCGACCGGGCGGGTGCTGTCCGTCGCGGAACTCCGCCGGGCGGTGGAGTGGGCGCGGGAGCACCGGGTGCTGCTGGTCAGCGACGAGTGCTACCTGGAGCTGGGCTGGGAGGCCGACCCCGGGTCGGTGCTGCACCCGGACGTCTGCGGTGCCGGCCCGGAGGGACGGCACGAGGGTCTGCTCGTGGTCCACTCGCTCTCCAAGCGGTCCAACCTGGCCGGTTACCGGTCCGCCTTCGTGGCAGGCGACCCGGTGGTGATCCGGGAGCTGCTGGAGATCCGCAAGCACGGCGGCATGATCGTGCCCGCCCCCGTGCAGGCCGCCACGATCGCGGCGCTCGCGGACGATGCGCACGTCGCCGAGCAGCGCGCTCGCTACGCCGCGCGCCGTGCGGCGCTGCGCACGGCGCTGGAGGCGTACGGCTTCCGGATCGAGCACTCCGAGGCGAGCCTGTACCTGTGGGCGACCCAGGACCGGCCCTGCTGGGAGACCGTGGCCGAACTGGCCGAACTGGGCATCCTGGTGGCGCCCGGGGACTTCTACGGCCCGTCCGGTGACCGCTTCGTCCGGGTGGCGTTCACCGCCACCGACGAGCGGGTACAGGCGGCCGTGGAGAGGCTCACCGCCAGGGCCTAGGCAGTCGGCAAGGGGCGCGGGAGCCGCGCGAGATCGGAAGTGACGGCCTGTCGCCTCCGATCCGCGCGGCTCCCGCGCCCCTGTCGGTTACGCGGTCACGCGGTCACACCCGTGCGTCAGATCGGCAGGCCGGCGCCGCTGAGGCCCGCCACGCCGAGGCCGCCGACCACGTTGGTGAGGGAGCTGAGGGGGTCACCCCCGCCGAGCGCCGGGAGGCCGCCCAGGCGGTGGCTGTCGGTGTGACCGGTCAGCGCGTCCAGCGGCAGGGCGTCGGTGCCGGGGAGGGACGGCAGGGCCGGGACGGACTTGGTGAGCCCGCCGGTGCCGGGCAGACCGCCCGTCAGGCCGCTGGGCAGGCCGCTCGTCAGGCCGGCGGTGGGCAGGCCCGAGGTCAGGCTGCCGAGCGGGTTGCTGGCGGTGGCGGCGCGCTGGGCGCCGCCGCTCACCGGGGTGAGCTTGCCGGCGACGGCCGGGCCGACCCGGTCGAGCAGCGCCGGGGCGAGCCTGCCCGCGACGCTGGTCAGGGTGCCGGTGGTGGCGGCGGTCTTGGCGGCCGGGCCGGTCACGCCGCCGAGGGTCTTGTTGGCGTCGGGCAGCGCCGCCGCGACGGTGTGGCCGGCCGCGTCGGCGGTGGCCGGGACACCGGCCTGGACGGTGGCGGCGCCCGTGGTGCCCGCGGCCTCGCCGAGGTCGTGGGCTGCTCCCTGCACCGTCGACGCGCCGGACGGCGCGTCGAACTGGGTCAGGCCGGCCCCCAGGTCGCTCTTCGGCAGCAGGTCGGCGGCAGACGCGGACCCGGAGGCGACGAAGGGGGTCGCACCGGCCGCGACGAGCAGCGCGGCCTGGGCGATCCGGCGCGTGAGGGGGTGAGACATGGTGCTCCTAAGAGGTGAGGTTGCCCCGCCAGGTCCTGCACGAGGGGGCAATCCGCCGGGCGGACGGAGTGATTACCGCCGGAGCAGCCAGAAGGTTTCGCTCGAATAAGGTAAAGGATTTCTAAAGATCAGACGATCCTTTTTCCGGCATCACGGACATTTCGCTTAAGGGATCGATCCCTGAAGAAACGTCACATCCCTTGATGCGCAAAGGGAGACCGAAACCGCCCCACCCGGCCTCGGCGGGGTGGGGCGGTGGGTTCGTTCCGTCCACCGACGTTGACAGGAATCACCCGTCAGGCGGTAACTCGGACACCAGTGCGTCAACCGGCTGTCCACCACGTGCGGGTAGCGGTGGCACTCCAGGGCCTGCCGTAGGTGTCGTCAGGTGTCGTCAGGTGCCGCCGGGTGTCGTCCGGTGTCGTCAGTGCTTCGCGGGGGCTCCGAGCGTGAGCAGCACGTGGTCCGTCGAGGCGGCCGGGGCCTTCGCCTGCCAGCCGGACGTGGGCTTGTCGAAGCTCCACACCTTGCCGTCGTACGCCACGACGCCGATGCCCAGCTCCTGCGCGTGCGCCACCGCCCACTGCGCCACCGCCCAGCCGCCCTGGCGCTGTGCGTCCGGCCCGGGGTCGGTGCCCTCCCCTGCCTGCGGCGTGACGGCCAGTACGGTACGCGGGTCCTTGTCCGCCTTGGCGGCGGGCGCGGTGGTGGCGGTCCGTCCGAACTCGCGGCGCACCCGGTCGGCGACGCCCTGCGGCTCCGGGCTCCCCGAGGGGTCGGGGGAGGCGGACGAAGCAGCGTCGGCGGCCGCCGGGGTGGCGGCGGCCGGCGCGGCGGCGAGCTGGTGCACCACGCAGTCCAGCGCGGCCGGCGCGCGGCCGGTGAACACCGAGGCCAGCAGCGTCGCGTCGGTCTCGTGCTTGGCGTACGCCTGCGGGTAGCCACTCTTCTGCACCGCCTGGGCCGCGTCGGTGAGCGGCAGCCGCGCGTAGCCGGGGACCCGTACCAGGCTGTCGAGGAACTTGTTGGTGGCGTAGACCGGGTCCTGGATCTGCGCCGCCGTGCCCCAGCCCTGCGAGGGACGCTGCTGGAAGAGGCCGACCGAGTCGCGGTCGCCGCCGGCCAGGTTGCGGAGCTTGGACTCCTGCATCGCGGTCGCCAGCGCGATGGTTGCGGCCCGCTCGGGCAGGCCGCGCGAGAGGGCGACGGCGGTGATGGTCGCCGCGTTCGACGCCTGCGAGAGATCCAGCGAGCCCTGTCCGGTCGCCGTCGTGACCTTGCAGCCCTCGTCCGGGGTGATCAGCTGCTTCCGGTTGACGAACAGCACCACGGCCGCCACCACGGCGAGCATGAGCAGGCCGATCATCACCTTGCGCAGCGGTCGACGGCGGCGAGGCGCCTCGTACTCGTCGTAGTCGTCGTACTCGTAGCAGTCGTCGTACCCGGCGTGGCCGTCGTTCCGGTCCGGCCCGTGCTGCCCGTCGTACCCGGAGCCGTCCGGCCCATTTTCCGCACTCCTGGCCACCGCACTCCCTCTCGCCTCGCGCTGTCGCTCGCACACCGTACCTACTCGGACGGCCGTCCGGTGAGCCCGGTTGCGGGTGCGTGCCGCCACACGTGAGGGTGCCGTGACCCCGGTGGGTGGGGACGGGGTGCACCGATACGCTTGGCGACCATGAGCAGCTCCGAGACCCCCCTTGACCTGACTCTCGACGGTGGCGCGCTGACCGCGTGGCTGGTCGACTTCCCGTCCGTCAGCGGTGACGAGCAGGCGCTCGCCGACGCGGTCGAGACCGCGCTGCGGGCCTACCCGCACCTGACCGTCGACCGGTACGGCAACAACGTCGTGGCCCGGACGAACCTGGGCCGGTCGGAGCGGGTGCTGCTGGCCGGCCACCTGGACACCGTGCCGATCGCCGACAACCTGCCCTCGCACGTCGAGGGGGACCTGCTCTACGGCTGCGGCACCTCGGACATGAAGTCCGGCGTGGCCGTGCAGCTGCGGCTCGCCGCCACGCTGGCCGAGCCCAACCGCGACCTCACCTTCGTCTTCTACGACTGCGAGGAGATCCAGGCCTCCCGCAACGGCCTCGGCCATGTCGCCAAGGAGCACCCCGACTGGCTGGCGGCCGACTTCGCCGTCCTGATGGAGCCCAGTGGCGCCGTCGTCGAGGGCGGCTGCCAGGGCACCCTGCGCGCGGACATCACCCTCACCGGCGTCCGGGCCCACTCCGCCCGCAGCTGGCTCGGTGACAACGCCATCCACAAGGCCGCCGAGGTGCTCCGCCGCCTCGCCGAGTACCAGCCGCGCCGGGTGGAGATCGACGGCCTGGAGTACCGCGAGGGCCTCAACGCCACCCGGATCGGCGGCGGCGTGGCCGGCAACGTCATCCCGGACGAGTGCAAGGTGCACGTGAACTTCCGGTACGCGCCGGACCGTACCGAGGCCGAGGCGGCGGCGCACGTCCGCGAGGTCTTCGCCGGGTACGACGTCGACGTGACCGACACCGCACCAGGCGCGCTGCCCGGGCTCTCGCAGCCCGCCGCCCGGGACTTCCTGGCCGCTGTCGGCGGCGAGCCGCGGGCCAAGTTCGGCTGGACGGACGTGGCCCGGTTCAGCGCGCTGGGCGTGCCCGCCGTCAACTACGGCCCGGGTGACCCGAACCTGGCGCACAAGCGCGACGAGCACTGCTCGCTCACGGCCATCGCCGAGGTCGAGAGCCGGCTGCGGGCCTGGCTGACCGGTCCCTGACCGGCCCCTGACCAGCTCCTGACCGTCATCTGGCGTTTGCCCGCCTACTGCCGGAAATCGTTTGGCGGCAGGCGTAGGGTTTCGTCATGACAGGCACTGGAGACGAAAAGCACAACGACCGTGCCCACTACGGGCACGGCCCGGAGCAGGTCGACGCGCCCGAGCGCCGGAAGAGCGTGCCGGAGAAGCAGAAGGGCCCGGTGCTGCTCCGCCGCGACCAGGTCGGTACCAGCACCACGGACCAGCGGCTGCTGGACACCACCGGCCCGACCGACTGGCTCCACACCGACCCGTGGCGGGTCTGGCGGATCACCTCGGAGTTCGTCGAGGGCTTCGGCGCGCTGGCCGAACTCCCCACCGCGATCAGCGTCTTCGGCTCCGCCCGGACGCCGGTCGACTCCGCCGACTACGCGGCCGGCGTGGCGATCGGCCGGGCGCTCGCCACGGCCGGCTACGCGGTGATCACCGGTGGCGGCCCCGGCGCGATGGAGGCCGCCAACCGGGGTGCCTCGGACGCCGGCGGCCTCTCGGTCGGGCTCGGCATCGAGCTGCCGTTCGAGCAGGGGCTCAACGAGTTCGTCGACCTGGGGCTGAACTTCCGTTACTTCTTCGTCCGCAAGACGATGTTCGTGAAGTACTCCCAGGGCTTCGTGGTGCTGCCCGGCGGCCTGGGCACGCTCGACGAGCTGTTCGAGGCGCTCACCCTCGTCCAGACCAAGAAGGTCACCCGCTTCCCGGTGATCCTCTTCGGCACCGCCTACTGGGGCGGCCTGGTCGACTGGCTGACCAACACCCTGGTCGCCGAGGGCAAGGCCTCCCCGGCCGACCTGGAGCTGTTCCACGTCACCGACGAGATCGACGAGGTGCTCAAGATCCTGGAGGAGAGCCGCCGCCCCAACGGGGACATCTGAGGCGCCCGAGCAGGCAGGGGCAACCTGAGGGGGCGCAGGGAACTGTCAGATCAACTGCGTGCGTGCGCAACCATGCACTCACGTCGTGCCCTGGTCGCACGGTTCCTCGCACCCCTGGCGGGGTTCCCGCGCGCTCAGGCAAGACCCCTGCGGGCCACGGCCGGGGGCCGGGTGCCCAGGATCGAGGCGACCATGTCCAGCACCTCGCGGGTCTCGGCGACCTGGTGCACGCGGTAGATCCGGGCGCCGAGCCAGGCCGAGACGGCGGTGGTGGCCAGGGTGCCGAGCAGGCGTTCGTCCACCGGCTTGTCGAGCGTCTCGCCGACGAAGTCCTTGTTGGAGAGCGAGACCAGCACCGGGAAGCCGGTGGCCGTCATCTCGGGCAGCCGGCGGGTCGCCTCGAGTGAGTGGCGGGTGTTCTTGCCGAAGTCGTGCCCGGGATCGATGATCAGCGCGTCCCGGCGGACGCCCAGCGCGGCCGCGCGCTCCGCCAGGCCGACGGTGACGCGCAGAATGTCCGCCATCACGTCCGGGTACCCGACCCGGTGCGGACGGGTACGCGGCTCGACGCCGCCCGCGTGGGTGCAGACCAGCCCGACGTCGTACCGGGCGGCGACCTCGGCGAGCTTCGGGTCCGCCCCGCCCCAGGCGTCGTTCAGCAGGTCCGCGCCGACCTCGCAGACCGCCTCGCCGACCTCGTGCCGCCAGGTGTCCACGCTGATCACGGCCTCGGGGTGGCGCTTGCGCAGCTCGGCCACGAACGGGACGGTACGCCGCAGCTCCTCCTCGGTGGTGACCTCCTCGCCCGGCCCGGCCTTGACCCCGCCGATGTCCAGGATCGCCGCCCCGGCGGCGACCGCCCGGTCGGCGGCGGCGAACGCGGCCTCGTCGGTGAAGGTCGCGCCCCGGTCGAAGAACGAGTCGGGGGTGCGGTTGACGATGGCCATGATCACCAGCTCGTCGTCGCCGAACTCACGTGGGCCCAGGCGCAGTGCCACCGGTCTCTCCTCCACAGCTTCCCCGGGTGCGATGATGGGCCCCGGCTACTCAGGGACCATGCTCGCATTTTCCAGTTCGGGCACCCATGACCGGGCCGACCAGGAGCCTCGGGAGGACAGTTCGTGTTCTGGATCATCGTGGCGGCGATGGCGGTGGTGGTCGGTGGCGCCGCGCTGGTGGCGCTCGGCGGAGGCGGCACGCTGCCGGACGCCGTACACGACCGGATCGCGGCCCGGCTGCCGCAGGACCGCCCGTTGAGCAGGCACGACGTGGACGAGATCCGGCTCCCGATGGCCCTCAGGGGTTACCGGATGGACGAGGTGGACGACGTCCTCGACCGCCTCGGCGCCGAGCTGGCGTACCGGGACTCGCGGATCGCGGAGCTGGAGGCCGCCGCAGCCGTACGCGACGCGGTCGAGGCCGGCACCGACCCGCAGCCCGGGCTGGAGCCGCTGCCGGGGCTGGAGGACTTTGCCAGGATCGTCAGCAGCGAGCCCGTGAAGGACGCTGCGGAGACGGCCGCCGGCCCGAAGGACGCCGCTGCGGAGGCCGACGTCACGAAGGACGCCGCCGAGCAGAGCGCCGCTGCGGAGGCGGACGCCGAGCAGAGCGCCGCCGACGTGAACGACCACCGTTCGGTGTCCGGGCAGTGAGCGCCGAGGAGGTGACCGGCACCGTGCTCGGCGCCGACGGGCTGCGGCGGTGCGGGTGGGGCGACTCGTCCGACGACTACCGCGTCTACCACGACACCGAGTGGGGGCGTCCGGTCCACGGTGACCAGGCGCTGTTCGAGCGGATCTCGCTGGAGGCGTTCCAGTCCGGGCTGTCCTGGATCACCATCCTGCGCAGACGGGAGGGCTTCCGGGCGGCCTTCGCGGGTTTCGAGATCGCGAAGGTCGCCGAGTTCGGGCCCGAGGACGCCGAGCGGCTGCTGCTGGACGAGGGCATCATCCGCAACCGCGCCAAGATCGCCGCGACGATCGCCAACGCCCAGGCCGCGCTGGAGCTGCCCGAAGGCGGCCTGGACGAGCTGATCTGGCGCTTCGCGGGTGACCCGGACCGGCCGGCGCCCCGCGCGCTGAGCGAGGTGCCGGCCGTCACGCCGGAGTCGACGGCGTTGGCCAAGGAGCTGAAGAAGCACGGCTTCCGCTTCGTCGGTCCGACCACCGCGTACGCGCTGATGCAGGCCTGCGGCCTGGTGGACGACCACCTGGCCGACTGTCATGCCCGGGGTCAGCGGCCCAGGTAGCGGGGCTGCTCCTTGGCGACGAAGGCGGCGACGGCGATCCGGTGGTCCTCGCTCGCCCCGGCGAGGGTCTGCAACTCGTCCTCCTTGTCCAGGAGTTCGCTCAGCGAGTGGGAGGCGCCGTACGCCAGCGACTCCTTGATCGCGCCGTAGGCGACGGTCGGTCCGTCGGCCAGCCGCTTGGCGAACTCCCGTGCGGTCGCGGCCAGTTCGGCAGCCGGGACGACCTGGGTGGCCAGGCCCAGGCTGAGTGCCTCGGGGGCCTTCACGGTGCGCGGCAGCATCAGCAGCTCGGTCGCGCGGGCGTGCCCGACCAGCCGGGGGAGCGTCCACGACGCGCCCGAGTCGGCGGTCAGTGCGACACCGGCGAAGGAGGTGTTGAACCCCGCCGTGTCGGCGACGATCCGGAAGTCGCAGGCGAAGGCGAGCGACGCGCCCGCACCCGCCGCGACCCCGCCGACGGCGGCGACGGTCGGCTTGCGCATCCCGGCGAGCGCGCGGACCAGCGGGTTGTAGTGCTCCGCGACGGTCCGCAGGGCCCCCTCCCCGGTCTCCTGGGCCCGCTCCAGCAGGCCCAGGTGCTCCTTGAGGTCCTGTCCCACGCAGAAGGCCTTCCCGCCCGCCCCGGCGAGCAGCACGGCCCGTACGGCCGGGTCCTCGGCGGCGGCGGTCACGGTGTCGCGCAGGGCCACCTTGGTGGGGGTGTCCAGCGCGTTCATCGCGTCGGGCCGGTTGATGGTGATGACGGCCAGGCCGCCGTCGAGCTCGTACAGGACGGAGTCGGACATGGGCGAGGGCTCCCCGGGGATCGTCGAGTCGGTCGGAAGGTGGGACGTGTCGGAGGTGGGACGTAAGGTGCGACGGAGTCAGCATGCCCGAGCCCGGCAGTGGGTGGGGAGTGTGAGGTACGGCACGTCCCCCCGGGGCGCGAAGTCCCGTGCGGGCGGGGCTTCTGGCACGTATTGAGACGATCCGGACGGGTGTGGTCACGCTTGCGGAGAGAGTGACGTTGGTCATCGGGCCGCCGCATGCGGGATAATGGCTACCGATCAATGCGTTCGATACCGGCGGTGGACGGACTTGCCGGTACGTAGCTTTGCGGTTGCAGGAAGGGGAACGAGCATGGCGGCCATGAAGCCGCGGACGGGTGACGGCCCGCTCGAGGTCACCAAAGAGGGGCGGGGCATCATCATGCGAGTTCCGCTCGAGGGCGGCGGGCGCCTCGTAGTGGAGCTCACGCCCGATGAGGCCGAGGCGCTGGGCGATGCCCTGAAGAAGGTTGTCGGCTGAGACAGCAGGTGCTCCCCTGATCTCCTGGAGCTGCGTACACAGAGCCCGGGCCCGGTTTCCACCGGACCCGGGCTCTGTCTCGCTCTGCGGGCCTCGCCCGGGGCGGGGCCTGGCTGCCGCCTGGCCACCTGCCGCCTGGCCGCCTGCCGCCTACCGCTTGACGGCGCAGAGCAGCCCGTCGCTCACCGGCAGCAGGGCGGGCAGCAGCACGTCGCTCTCCCGGACGTCCCGGACGAGCTCCCGGACGGCGTGGGTCTGCGGGTCCTGGTGCTCCGGCTCGGCCAGCCGGCCCTCCTGGAACACGCCTTCGAAGCAGACCATCCCGCCGGGGCGGAGCAGCCGCAACGATTCTGCAAGGTAGGACCCGGACTCCGCCGGGTCGCCGTCGCAGAACACCAGGTCGTACTGGCCGTCGGCGAGCCGGGGCAGCACGTCCAGCGCCTTCCCCGGGATGAACCGCGCCCGGTTCGAGGCGAAGCCCGCCGCGTGGTACGCCTCGCGGGCGAACTGCTGGTGCACCGGCTCGGAGTCGACGGTGGTCAGCACCCCGTCCGGCCGCATCCCGCGCAGCAGGTAGACGCCCGACACGCCCGTACCGGTGCCGATCTCCGCCACCGCCTTGGCGTCCACGGCCGCCGCCAGCAGCCGTAGACAGGCCCCGCCGCTCGGTCCGATCGCCCGGATCCCGGTTCTGGCGGACTGCGCCCTGGCGTAGGTCAGCACCGCGTCCTCCCCGACGTAGGTGTCGGCGAGTGCCGCATGCGCGGGCCCGAACTCGGTGATGGCTGCCTCTTCCGGAGCGCGTGGAGTCTGATGTCGGAGTTGCTGTCGGAGCTGCTGTCGGACTCGTTGCCGTCGGAGCGGATGCTGGAGCTGCCGGCGAAGCCCGCTGTCGAAGGCTGATGTCGATATTTCCAGCCACAGATTACTGGCCGACCGGGAACCGCGTTCGATGACCGGCCGTTGGTCCAGGAGAGAGAGGGTGATCGGCTCACGCACGATGCCCGGTGGGCTCCCCGAGGTGCCGCTGCCAAGGGTGGTTGAGCACTTTTATCCAGATCTGACGGGTGAGGTGGATATGGTGGTGGCCCTGCTGGGCAGAAGAGCCGACCGAGGAGGTGTGGCCGAGGGCGACGCCCCTGTGCTGCGGCACTTCCGTGGCATTGCGTCGGTCCGTACGCCGAAGCCCGTGATGAACAAGTCCGCGCAGACCCCCCTGGACAAGACGACCGCAGCCGACGACGCGGTGGCCGTGGCTCCCGCCCCGCTCGCGACCTTCGCCGAGGGCCCCGACGCGCAGACCTGGACGCCCCCCAGCTGGGAGGAGATCGTCGAGGCGCACAGCGCCCGCGTCTACCGCCTGGCCTACCGCCTGACGGGCAACCAGCACGACGCCGAGGACTTGACCCAGGAGGTCTTCGTCCGGGTCTTCCGTTCCCTCTCCACGTACACCCCGGGCACCTTCGAGGGCTGGCTGCACCGGATCACCACCAACCTCTTCCTCGACATGGTCCGCCGACGCCAGCGGATCCGCTTCGACGCCCTGGGCGACGACGCCGCCGAGCGCCTCCCCAGCCGCGAGCCGAGCCCGGCCCAGCACTTCAGCGACACCCACTTCGACGCCGACGTCCAGCAGGCGCTGGACACCCTCGCGCCCGAGTTCCGCGCCGCCGTGGTGCTCTGCGACATCGAGGGCCTCTCGTACGAGGAGATCGCCGCCACCCTGGGCGTCAAGCTCGGGACGGTGCGCAGCCGTATCCACCGTGGCCGCTCGCACCTGCGAGCCGCTCTCAAGCACCGGGCCCCCGGTGCCGCCCCCGGCCGGGTCCGGCGTGGCGGGACTTCGGAGCCGGTGGCCGTCGGCGCCGAGGCGGGCCCCTCCGGCGGGAGTGAACGGGGGCGCTCGTGAGTGGCGTCAACCCGTCCGGCCCGGCCGGGTACGAACCGCCGGGCCGGGCCCGGCGCGGCCCCGGCTGGGCCCAGCTGGGCCGCCGGGGCGAGGCCCCGGCCCCGGCCGAGCCTTCCACCTCGCTGCGTGCCGTCTCGGTACGCGGCACCGAGCAGCCCGCCGAGGAGCATCACCTCGGCGAGCGGCTCTCCGCCTTCGTGGACGGCGAGCTGGGCCACGACTCGCGGGAGCGCGTCCAGGCCCATCTGGCGACCTGCCCGGAGTGCCTCGCGGAGGCCGACGACGGCCGCGCGGTCAAGCATCTGCTCACGCACACCGGCACCCCCGGCCCCTCCGCCACGCTGATGTCCCGGCTGCTGGCGGTCGCCGCGCTGCCCGACGACGAGCAGGGCGGCGGTGGCCCGGGTGCCACCACTCCCGGCCCGCTCGGCGCGGCGGGCACCATCGGCGGCAGCCGCCTGACGGGCGGCTCGTTCGGGCGGGGCGCGGGTGCCTCCTTCGGCGCGGGCGCACTCGGTGCGCAGGCGCCGCTGCCCGGCGTCGACCCCCGGGCCGGCCGGGCCGAGCCCGGCTCCTTCTTCGGTGGCCGGCGCTCGGGCGCCGGGGCGCCGCAGGGCGCCGACGGGCGCGGCCAGGCCGAGCGGGGCCGGCCGACTCTGCGGGACCAGAGCCAGCGCGTCCAGCGGCCGCTGGCGGCCCTGCTGCAGGCGCCTGCCGCCCGTCCGGCCGCACCCCGTGCGCGGCGGTTCGTCTTCGCTGCGGCCGGCGCCTTCTCGGTGGCCGCGGTGACGCTCGGCGGGGTCGGCAGCATCTCCGCCCTGACGGGCGAGGAGCAGCACGGCACGGCCGTCAACCCCGTCCGGGTCCAGGGCGGCGCGGTGGTCGTCCCCGGGACGGGTGAGCTGTCGGTCGACTTCCCCGTGTACCCCGTCCGGGGGGCGCACGGCGCGGGCGCCGTCCCCCCGGCGCCGTACGGTGCCGGGGCGGACGCCTACCAGGCCGAGCCGAAGCGCCAGCTCCGCTAGCCCAGGCCCTGCGAGACCTCTCCGGGCGGGCCCGTCCGACGGCAGGCCATCGGCTGGTCTTTTCCCCGGCTTCATCGACTCGGGGCTCGAAGACCGGCCGGTGGCCACTACGCTGTAGTGACCGCTGTCCTTCGAGCTCGTCGGGTTCGTCATCAGGAGCTGGGAGCTTACGTGTTTGCAGACATAGCCCCTCTGGAGGTCGTGACGCTGGCCATCATGGCCGTGGTGATCTTCGGGCCGGACAAGCTCCCCAAGCTGATCCAGGACACGATGGGCTTCATCCGCAAGGTCAGGTCCTTCGCGGACAGCGCCAAGGAGGACATCCGCAGCGAGCTCGGTCCGGAGTTCCAGGACTTCGAGTTCCAGGATCTCCACCCGAAGACCTTCGTCCGTAAGCAGCTGCTCGGCGGCAACGAGGACCCACTCGGTTTCAAGGAGATCCGCGACGGCCTGGACTTCAGGTCGGTCCTGAACGACGAGCCGGCTCCGTCCTCGTCCTTCGGTCTGACCAGGACCACCCCGCCCGCCACCGGCGGCGCGGCGCTGCGCGACGGCGAGCGGCCCCCGTTCGACCCCGACGCGACCTGAACCTCCTACCCCCCTGCCCCTCCCCACCACCACCGGCGCGTCCGCCCGTTCGGAGCTGCTGCGCGGGGCTGTGCCAGGCGCGCGGCTATTGTGCTGGAGTGCTCCGCTGTGCCACAGGTCACCGAGGTTTCGGTGCCGACCTGCCCGGCCGGAGCACCGGCGTGCGCCACGATGGAGCCCGCTACCGCAGGGAACAGCGTGTTGAGGAGGCCCGGGGATGGACGCAACGAGTCGTGCGACGGTAACGGCTACGGCGGGGGAGCCGGCCGGGGTCGTGGTCGGCAGTCAGCCCGGGCCGCCGGCTGATCCGCTGGCGCCGTACCAGGCGGCGGACTTCCCCTGGTACGGGCTGGACGACGCCTGGACGGGCCGCCGCTGGCTGATGCAGGCCGGTGCCGGGAACAACCGCGCGGGCCACCAGCACGGCAGCGTGGACTACGGCACCCTCGGGCACGGCGAGGAGCCGGCCAAGCAGTACGAGGCACGGGACGTCCGGCGCTTCGCGGTGGTGGTCACGATGGCCCGCCGCGAGGTGCGCCGCAGCGCCGACAACACCGGGACACTGGAGGCCACCACCGCCTCCTCCGCCGCCTGGCTGGCCGGCTCCGGCCTGCTCGCCGCGACCTGGCCCGGCCAGCTGGACCGCGCCCTGCGCCAGGACTGGCTGGACCAGCAGACCACCCTGGCCTGGGACCTGGCCGACGACCTGGACGGCCCCGGCTGGTCCCCGCTGACCCTCCCGGTGAACGGCCTCCCCCAGCCCTTCCGCTACCGCGAGTCCGAGTACGGCTGGGTCCTGGCCGGCGAGGCCCCGGGCGTCCTGCTCGGCGCCTACGGACGCGGCGTCAGCGCCTACGGAGCGGGCTTCAGCCCCGTCCCCGACCTCACGGCCTACACCCGCCGCTGACGTCGCCTCAGCAGGTGCCCGGGTAGGCGACTGGGCCGCCTTGAGGCGGTCCTCCGAAGCAGGGCCGTCTTCGAGACTCCGGCAGGCGCCGTCCGGTCGATAGGCTGCCTGGGTGACGCATACGGAGTTGGTGGTCGATCTCAGAGGGCGGCAGATCCGGTCGCCGGCGGACTTCTGGGACGCCGTCGCCGTCCCCTGCGGCCTGCCGGACTGGTTCGGGCGGAACCTGGACGCCTGGTGGGACACGATCGAGACCCGTGGGATCTCGGAGGTCATCGACCGGCACGACCTGCTGATCGTTCGAGCGGACCGGCACGGCCTGTTCTCGCCGAGCAACCCGGACGGCGCACGCCTGGCCGAGGTCTTCCGGGAGTCCGGTCAAGCCACCCTCGAACTCGGTGGCCTGACGGCAGCCTGCCCGCAACGTTCCTGATCTTCCCGGCAGCTGACGTTGAGTCATGGCAGGTCGTCTCCGGGGCCGGAGCCGCCGCCGAGTCGGTCGCATTCGCCGTCCCGAGGCGGGTGCGCATGACGGCCAACGGGCTGGTCAGCCGGGCGGACGAATGCCTATCCGCTGACCAGCCCGTTGCCCGATCAGAACTTGTTCTTCGGCGTCAGCCCCAGCGACATCCCCGAGAGCCCGCGCTGGCGGCCGCCGAGCTTGCCCGCGATGGTGCGCAGGGCGGAGCCGGCCGGGGAGTCGGGGTCGGTCAGGACTACCGGGCGGCCGTCGTCGCCGCCTTCGCGGAGGCGGACGTCGATGGGGATGGAGCCGAGGACCGGGACGGTGGCGCCGACCGAGCGGGTGAGGGCGTCGGCGACGGTCTGGCCGCCGCCGGTGCCGAAGACGTCGATCATCTCGTCGCAGTGCGGGCAGGGCATGCCCGACATGTTCTCGATCACGCCGACGATCTTCTGGTGGGTCTGCAGCGCGATGGTGCCCGCGCGTTCGGCGACCTCGGCGGCGGCCATCTGCGGGGTGGTGACGATCAGGATCTCGGCGTTAGGGACCAGCTGGGCCACCGAGATCGCGATGTCGCCGGTGCCCGGCGGGAGGTCGAGCAGCAGGACGTCCAGGTCGCCCCAGTAGACGTCGGCCAGGAACTGCTGCAGCGCGCGGTGCAGCATCGGGCCGCGCCACACCACGGGGGCGTTGCCCGGGGTGAACATGCCGATCGAGATGACCTTCACGCCGTGCGAGGACGGCGGCATGATCATGTCCTGCACCTGGGTCGGGCGCCCCTCGACGCCCAGCATGCGCGGCACGCTGTGGCCGTAGATGTCGGCGTCCACGACGGCGACCTTCAGCCCGTCGGCGGCCATCGCGGCGGCCAGGTTGACGGTGACCGAGGACTTGCCGACCCCGCCCTTGCCGGAGGCGACCGCGTACACCCGGGTCAGTGTGCCGGGCTTGGCGAACGGGATCTCCCGCTCGGGCGCGCCACCGCGCAGCAGGTTGGAGAGCTCCTTGCGCTGCTCCTCGCTCATCACGTCGAGCTCGACCTCGACGCCCGTCACACCGGCGACCTTGGAGACCGCCTCGGTGACGCGGTTGGTGATCGTCTCGCGCATCGGACAGCCGGAGACGGTCAGGTACACCCCGACGCGGACCACGCCGTCGTCGCCGATCTCGACCGATTTCACCATCCCGATCTCGGTGATCGGTCGGTTGATCTCGGGGTCGTTGACGGTCGCGAGCGCCTCGCGTACGGACTCCTCCGTGACGCCGACCGCAACCTCTGTCTCGTTGGCCATGCCTTGATGGTACGGCGCGTCGGATCGCGGTTAACCCGGCAGTAGCGTGCTGCCGGTCACAACATGTCGGCGGACTCCCGCTGGCCGTCCAGGTCCTTGAGCAGCGCCTGCAGTTCGGACCGGATGAAGTCCCTGGTCGCCACCTCGCCGAGGCCCTGCCGCAGGGCCGCGACCTCCCGGGTGAGGTACTCGGTGTCGGCGATGTTGCGGTCGCTGCGGGCCCGGTCCTGCTCCATGTTGACGCGGTCCCGGTTGTCCTGCCGGTTCTGCGCCAGCAGGATCAGCGGCGCCGCGTAGGAGGCCTGCAGCGAGAGGACGAGGGTCAGGAAGATGAAGGGGTAGCTGTCGAACCGGTAGCTGCCCGGGAGCAGGGTGTTCCAGAGCACCCAGATGACGATGAACACCGTCATCCAGACGATGAACCGCCCGGTGCCGAGGAAGCGCGCGATCCGTTCGGAGAGCTTGGCGAACGCCTCCGGGTCGTACGAGGGCAGCGTGATCAGCCCGGGGCGCGAGGTGCGCGGCTGGTCCAGCTTGGTCCGGGCCGTGCTGCCGGAGTCGGCGCGCGGTGTGTTGCCCTCGCGCACCCGGAGTTCGCGCAGCTGGCGCAGTTCGCGCAGCTCGCCCTGGAGTCGCTGGCGCGGGCTCTCGTCCCGGCGCCCCTTCCGGTCAGCGTCCACCGGCTTCCTCGCTCTCGTGCCCGTGATCCATGGCCTCGGTGTCGCCGCCGTGCAGGGACGACTCGCGCCAGTCGTCCGGCAGCAGGTGGTCCAGTACGTCGTCGACGGTGACCGCGCCGAGCAGGTGGTCCGCCTCGTCCACCACCGGGGCCGCGACCAGGTTGTACGTCGCCAGGTAACTGGTGATCAGTGGCAACGGGGTGTCCGGCGGCAGCGGGTCGAGGTCGTCGTCGACGATCGAGCCGACCAGGACGTACGGGGGCTCGCGCAGCAGCCGCTGGAAGTGCACGGTGCCCAGGTACTTGCCGGTCGGCGTCTCGTTCGGCGGGCGGCAGACGTAGACCTGGGCGGCCAGCGCGGGCTTGTTGTCGGCGATCCGGACCCGGGCCAGCGCCTCGGCCACGGTCGCGTCCGGCTCCAGCACGATCGGCTCGGTGGTCATCAGACCACCGGCGGTGTCCTCTTCGTAGGAGAGCAGCCGGCGCACCGAGGCGGCGTCCTCGGGCTCCATCAGCAGCAGCAGCCGCTCCGCGTCCGCCTCCGGGAGGTCGGACAGCAGGTCGGCGGCGTCGTCCGGGTCCATCGCCTCCAGGACGTCGGCCGCGCGCTCCTCCTTGAGCTTGCCGATGATCTCGATCTGGTCGTCCTCGGGCAGCTCCTCCAGGACGTCCGCGAGCCGGTCGTCGTCCAGCGCGGCGGCGACCTCGGCGCGGCGTTTGGGGGAGAGGTGGTGCATCACGTTGGCGAGGTCGGCCGGGCGCAGCTGCTCGAAGGTGGCCAGCAGGTTGGCCGCGCCCTGGCCCTCCTCGGTCAGCGCGAAGCCCGTCACCGCCGACCAGTCCAGCATCACCGTCTCGGCCTTGGCCTTGCGCAGCCGACCGGCCTTGCCGACCTGGACGAAGACCTTGCTGATCTCCCACTCGCGGACCCGGGTCTGCACCATGGCGACGTCCAGCACGGTGACCTCGTCGCCGGTCTTGGTACGGGTGACCGTACGGTCCAGCAGCTCGGCGAGGACCAGGGTTTCGGAGGTGCGCTGCTCGAACCGCCGCAGGTTGATCACGCCGGTGGTGATGACCTGTCCGGACTCCAGGCTGGTCACCCGGGTCATCGGCAGGAAGATCCGCCGTCGGCCGACCACCTCGACCACCAGGCCCAGCACACGCGGCGGACGGCCGCCGATCCGCAGCGAGACCACGACGTCGCGCACCCGTCCGACCTGGTCGCCGTTGGGATCGAACACGGCGATCGCGGAGAGATGTGAGATGAAGACCCGGCTGCCTGGCCCTGCCATGGACTCCCTCTCTCCGGACGTTGCGGCCCAGGCTACCCGGGCCGCAACCGCAGAGCCCGCAAAGCCCCGGGGGCGCGGTACGGCAAGTCGCGCGCCCCCGGCGCTGGTGCGGAGCGTGCGTACGCGGACCGTGTGTACTCGGAGCGGACGCACCCGGACCGTGCGTACTCAGGGCGTCGTGATCGGCTCCTGCAGTTCGGTCACCCAGGTGTCCGGATCGCCCGCCACCTCCAGGTAGAGCTCGCGGGCGTAGCCGGTGGACCGGTGGCCGGTCGCGTCGATCCAGCGGGCCAGGGTCTGCGCGGTCGTCAGGACGGCGTCCATCGAACCCCGGTGCACGATGGTCGCGGCGTTCTCGATGGCCGGCAGGTCCACGATCGCGAAGTCGTGGCCGTCCTGCGGCGTCGCGGCGACCGGGACGGCGGCATGCACCGTCACCGCCTCGCCGCCGTCCTCGGCCGCCGTGTAGTAGGCGATGCTCGCGCCGGCCGGGGTGAGGCCCGCCTCGGCCACCCGGCGGCACAGCTCCCCGAACAGCGGCCCGACCACCGGTCCGATGTGCTCCGGCTCGAAACCGGCTGCGGTGCCGGTCAGTTCGGCCACCCGGACCGCCGGAATGCTCTTGACCACCACATCGTCGCTGGGCATGAGTCCCTCACTCTCGATCGTACGGAGCCTCGCCTCGACCCTGGTCAGCCGGGTGGCCGTCTCGGCCACCACCGCCTCCAGCTCCGCGCGCCGCAGCCTGAGCATCCCGCGCAGCTCCTCGGCGCCCACCTTCTCGTCCAGGATCGACTGCACCTGCTGCAGCGTGAAGCCGAGATCCTTCAGGGCGATCACCCGGTTGAGCCGGGCCAGTTGGGCGGCCTCGTAGCAGCGGTACCCGCTGACGGGGTCGACCCGGGCGGGGCGCAGCAGCCCGATGGCGTCGTAGTGCCGCAGCATCCGGACGGACACGCGGCCGTGCTTGGCGAAGTCTCCGATGGTGAACATGATGTGTCCCAGTGGAGGGCCTGACACGGTGTGAGGGTCAAGCGTCGGGTTGCCCCAGGGTCGACCTACTTGCGGCGCCTGAGCAGCAGCTTCGGCAGCCCGGCCGGGACGGGCTCGCGGGTGGTGGCGGTGGAGGGCATCGGGACGGCGGCGTGCGAGCCGTCCGGCATCGCGGCGGGGTGCTCGGTGAGCGGGCCGGTCGGCTCCAGTCGGAGCACCCGGCACTCGCGGGCCCAGCGGTCGCCGATGGTGTCGGTGTCGGGGGCGTTGAGCCGTTTGCCCTTGAGCTCCTCGACCGCGCCGAGCCACGCCTCGCTCTGCGGGGCGAGTTCGGTGACCCGGGCGGTCCAGCCGGTCAGCCGTCCCCACTTGTCCTTGCTGCGTACCGTCACGGCGGCGGTGGAGCCCGCCGTGAGGCCGTGCAGCGGCTGCTCGGCACCGTCGCCGACCACCACCACCGCACCGTCCTGCCAGGCGTGCCAGAGGGCCCGGCTCTGCTGCTCGCCGTCGGCCCGTACCCAGAGCAGGCCGGACTTCTTCGCGGCCTCCTCCAGGAGCGCCCGGTCGAGGAAGTGAGCGGCGTCGGTCGTCGTAGGCTCCATGGCGCACCAGCGTACGGCGTCGGACCCCGGCCGCGCCCGGGTGGTCTCCCACCTGGCCGGTCGCTGTCGGACCGCTGGTCGCACCGCTGTCCCACCGCCGTCTCACCGCTCAGGACGACAGTCGTGTGACCCGGGTACAGGCCTTACCGTTGTAGCGCCCCCGTCACCGCGAAGTCCCCGGAGAAGTGCTGTGCCCACCGTCGCCCGGCCCGACACGGAAGCCCCGTCCCGGGCCGTGGCCGAGCCCGCTCCACCCGCCTCGCCCGCACTGCCCAGGTTCGATCTCGTCCTGCTCGCGGTCTCCGTCGCGGGTATCTCGCTCTCGGCCCCGCTGATCAGTGCCACGGCGGCGCCCGCGCTCGCCATCGCGCTCTGGCGCAACGTCATGTCGGTCGGCGTGCTCGGCCCGTACGCGCTGCTCAGACACCGCGCCGAGCTGCGTGGCATCGGACGGCGGGCGCTGCTGCTGGCGATGGCGGCGGGCGCGCTGCTCGCCGTGCATTTCGCGCTCTGGATGCCGAGCCTGCGGATGACCTCGGTGGCCTCGGCGACGGCCCTGGTGACCACCACGCCGCTCTGGACGATCCTGCTGATGCGCCTGTTCGGCAGGCGGGCGCCCCGGCTGGTCTGGATCGGCATGTGCGTGGCCTTCTCGGGGGTGCTGGTCCTGACCGGGGTCGACCTGTCGCTGTCGTCCAGGGCGCTGCTCGGGGACGGGCTGGCGCTCGGCGCGGGGCTGGCGGCGGCCGGGTACATGCTGCTCGGGTCGGAGGTCCGGAGGACCGTCAGCACCACCGCCTACACGCTGGTCTGCTACACCACCACGGCGGTGGTCCTGCTCGGCATCTGCCTGGCGACCGGCACCTCGCTCGCCGGTTGGTCGGCCGGGGTGTGGTGGCAGATCGCGCTGCTGATGGTCGCGGCCCAGCTGCTCGGCCACTCGCTGAGCAACCGCGTGATCCGCACGCTGGGCCCCTCGATCACCTCGACGGCGATCCTGCTGGAGACCCCGGGTGCGGCGCTGATCGCGGCGGTCTGGCTCGGCCAGCTGCCGCCGGTGGCCGCGTACCCGGCGGTCGGCCTGATCCTGCTCGGCCTGGTCCTGGTCGCGCGGGGCGGCCGCAGCCGCTAGCCGTACCCACCACGGAGGTAGGGTCAGGGCCATGGCGCACGACTTCCCGCTCTTCGGTGACCCCTCGGACGCTTCGTCGTCCGGCTCCGCCGAGCTCTCCCGCGAGGCCGTACTGGCTGCGGTCGAGGCCCGGCTGCTGACCACCTTCGGTGAACCGAGCGGGCGGGCGGGGGTCACCTTCCTGGGCGCCGACCGGATCGAGGTACTGCGCTTCGGGCCCGACGCCGAGGATCTGGTGCGGTACGCCACCCTGGGCATGTCCGCCGCCCCGATGGCGGACCCGACCTCGATGGTCGCCGACCCGGTGCGCGGACCGCGCGTCGAGCTGGTGCTCACCGTCCGCGGGGGGCGCGACGACGTACTCCGCACGCTGGCCACCTTCGCCGCGACGCCGCAGGTGGAGGGCCTGGTGCTGGCCCCCGGCGGCTCGCTCGACCTGGGCGCACCGCTCTGGGAGGGCGCGCCGTTCACCTCTGTGCTGGCGGCCGAGCCGGGCGGTCTGGTCCCGGATCTGGAGCTCGCCGACCCGGCCGACCCGGTGCGTTTCCTCCCGCTGCTGCCGATGACGCCGAACGAGGCCGCGCACAAGCGCGTGCAGGGCGCGGCCGCTCTGGAGGAGCGCTGGCTGCGCCACGGCACCGACCTGCGCGACCCGCAGCGACGCGGCGTCCCGCTCGACTGACCGCGCCCGCGCCCGCTCGCATCCGGGCGCTCAGCCGCTGATCGGCGCTGCCCCCGTCGCCTGGGCGAGCAGCGCCTCGTACACGGCCGGGTCGGTGGTGTGTTCGCCGAGCCGGACCGTCTTGCGGCTGCCGTGGTAGTCGCTGGAGCCGGTGATGAGCAGGCCCAGGTCGGCGGCCAGGCCCGTCAGGTGGGCGCGGGTCTCCTCGTCGTGGTCGATGTGGTCCACCTCCAGCGCCGCCAGACCGGCCGCCGCCAGGTCGGCGATGACCTGCTCGGAGACCGTCCGGCCGCGCTTGACGGCGCCCGGGTGGGCGAAGACCGGTACGCCGCCGGCCGCCCGGACGAGCTTCACGGCCGTCACCGGGTCGGTCTCGTGCTTGCGGACGTCGGCCCGGCCGCCGTTGGCGAGCCAGTCAATGGTGAAGGCGTCCGAGACGGTGGCGACGACGCCCGCCTCGACCAGCGCGCTGGCGATGTGCGGACGGCCCACCGAACCCGTCCCGGCAATCCGCCGCACCTGCTCCCAGCTGATCGGGGCGCCCAGCTCGCGGCAGCGCTCGACGACCGCCCGGCCGCGCCGGAACCGGTCGGTGCGGACGAGTTCGCGCTCCTCGGCGAAGGCGGGCTCGGCGGGATCGAAGAGGTACGCCAGCAGGTGCATGCTGATGCCCTCGACCTGGCAGGACAGCTCCGCTCCGGGCACCAGGGTGAGCCGGCTGCCGGACGGCAGGGCCCGTACCGCCTCGGCCGCCTCGGCGTGGCCGGACACCGTGTCGTGGTCGGTCAGGGCGACCACGTCCAGCCCGGCGGTTACGGCGGCGGCGACCAGCTCGGTGGGGGTGTCCGTGCCGTCGGAGGCGTTGCTGTGGGCGTGCAGATCGATGCGCACGGTGTCAGGGCTCCTGGGGCTGGGGCGCGAAGGCGGTCAGCCCAGGATAGTCAGCCCAGCAACCGTGGGGAGAGGGCTCCGCAGGGCAGCAGTTCGAGCTCGGCGCCGGCGTCCCGCAGGTCGGTGAGGACCAGCTCGTCGTACATCATCAGCGCGGAGGTCTCGGGCCAGACGATCGCCCAGAGCCAGAGCCCGCGTGCCTCGCCCACGAAGACCGCGCGGTCGGAGGGCGCGTCCGGCACGTGGAACATCGGGGTCGGACGCCCGGCGGCCAGCAGTTTGGCGTCGGCGGGCTTGTAGAGCGAGACGGACTCGCCCGGGTCCGGGCCGGGCAGGCCCGCGTACCGGGCGCCCAGGCCGACGCCCAGCTCCTCGGCGACCAGGACCAACTCGCCGAAGCCGCCCAACGGAGCCGGCCCGGAGCAGGCGACCGCCGTGGCGCGGGCACCGGAGACGTCGTCCCCCGCGTGCGCGATGCCGGTGAACAGCCAGCCGACCGGCAGCGGCCAGGGCAGCCAGACCGGCACCTGGGAGCGGGCGACCGCGACGCCCAGGGCCTCGACGCTCGGCGGCAGCACCGGTTGCATCGGGTGCACGGCGCCGTGCTGGTCACACTGCCAGGTGTCGGAGAAGAGACCGGGCGCCCGGACCCGACCGGCACACCTCGGGCAGCTTGGCTCGCCCCTCATAGCCGACAACGGTCCTCCCTCCGGCCCGCCGCGTCAAGGACGATCACCCGCACGAAGCGGTGGCGCGTCACCTGCCCCGGATGGCCCGGAATTCGGCGGAAGTCCTGCTAGGGGATGTCCCGTGCGGCTCACCGGCAAACGTGCCATGGGCCGGACGGCGCAACGACCCCGGCCCGCCGGCCGAGCGCACGGGAGGCCGGGGCGGACGTACGGGTGGTGTACGGGCAGGCAGGCGGGCCGGACACACTGACGCCCCGTCATCGACCCATCGGCTGATCGTACGATCGGCCGGAGGATGACGGGGCGTCAGTGCGGTGCTGGAGCCTCGAACGCGGTGGTAGCCGGTCCGCTCCGGGTCAGACCGCCTTGCACGGTCGGATGTAGAGGCGCTCGCCGGTGCGGGCGGCGGCCTCCACGAGCTTGCTGACGGTTGCGGCGTCGGCGATCAGAGTGTCGGTGGCGATGCCCTGGACGTCGTCCAGTCGGAGGATCTCGAAGCGCATGGCCTCTCCTTTCCTGGCCTCGGCGGTCAGTGGCCGAGGCTCGTTCGGTTCGGTTCGGTCGGTCGTGCGGGGTGGTGCTGCGTACGGCGTCCCGGGGATCACAGTGCCCCGGTCCTGCTACCGGGCGATTGCCCGCCGGTGAAGTCCCGGTTTCGGCTGCCCGGCACCTTCAGGGTCAACCGGGCGCCTGGGCGAAATGATTCCCGGACAGAGTCAAATATTACCCGAACTAAAGACTTCTGTCCTGTGTTATGTCAGTCGCGAGTGACCTCGGGCACAGCGCGACGCAGCGCGGCGCAGTGTTCGGAAGCCGGATCAGGTCCAGAAGTCCACGAGCGCGGCGGCCGTGGCGGCGGGCTGCTCGGCGTTGGGGGAGTGGCCCGCGTCGTCGATCAGCACGCGTCGGGCGCCCAGCCGCTCCGCCATCGCGGACTGCTCGCCGACCGGCCAGGCGTAGTCCTGAACACCCGAGAGCACCAGCTTCGGCAGCGCCACGGCGGCCAGCTCCGCGACCCGGTCGGGGGCCGCGACCAGGTGCCCGCCGGTGGTGACCAGGGCCTCGGGGACGTTGGCCACCCAGCGGCGGTGCAGGAAGTCGGCGATCTCGGGGCGCAGCGGGACGGCAGGGCCGCCGCTGTCCTTCTCCATTCGGCGCAGCAGCTGCCAGATGGACTCCAGGTCCATCGTCCGCAGCGCGTCGATCAGCAGTTTCGTCCGGCCGGCCTCGTTCGGGTCGATCGACGCCGGCCCGGTCGAGAGCAGCGTCAGCGACTGCCAGGGCAGCTCCCGCCCCGCCCGCAGCACGGCCTCCCGGACCACCTGGCCGCCGAACGAGTGCCCGAGCAGGTGCAGCGGCCCGCCGCCGGACAGCTCGGCGGAGAGCGCCAGCACGTCGTCGGCGAGCTGCTCGATCGCGTACGCGGCCGGATCGGCCGGGCCGCCCGTCTCGTACTGCCCGCGCTGGTCGACGGCAAGCACCCGGTACCCGGCCGCCGCGAGCGGCTCCAGGAGGGCGATGAAGTCCTCCTTGCTGCCGGTGAACCCAGGGACGAGCAGCGCCGTCCCGCGCGGCGGCCCGTCCGGTACGGCCAGCAGCGCGGCGAACTCACCGCGCGCGGTCGTCAGGCGCAGCGCCTCGGCGCAGGCGGGGAGGGCGAGGAACGGCGGGGTGCTCATCGGTACGTACTCCTGCGGGCTGAAGCGAACGGATGGACGAGGCCGGGAAACAGCGGACGGGCGGACCGGATCGTGGTGATCCGGCCCGCCCGTCCACGCTGGACCGCTCAGCTCTCCGGCGTGACCTCGGCTGCGGCGGTCTTACGGGCACGGGTACGGCGGCGCGGGGCTGCCGGGGCGTCCTCCGCCGGGGCCTCGACGGCCTCGGCGGTCTCGGTGGTCTCCACCGCTACGGCCTTGGGAGCGGCCTTGGCCCGGGACGCGCGCTTCTTCGGCGCGGCCTTGACCTCGGCGACCTCGGCCACCGCAGGCGCGTCGGTAACCGCAGCGGCCTCGGCGACGACCTCGGCAACCGGGGCCTTGGCGGCCTTGGCCCGGGACGCGCGCTTCCTCGGCACCTTGACCTCGGCGGCCTCGGCGACGACCTCCGCGACCGGCGCTGCCTCAACGACCGGCGCCGCCTCGACGACCGGTACGGGCTCGGCGACCGGAGCCGCCTTGACGACCGGCGCTGCCTCGGCGATCACCGGGGCGGCCACGGTCTCCACGGCCTCGACCGCAGCCGCGTTGCGCGGACGGCGGCGGCGGCGACGCGGCGCCTCACCGTCGGCCGGCGCGGCCGGAGCCTCGACCTGAGCCTCGACCGGTGCGGCGACAGCGGCGACAGCGGTAGCCGTCTCCACGACGGCGGCCGTGCCCTCTGCGGAGCCCCCGCCACCACGGGTGCGCCGGCGCTCACGCGGCTGGCGCGCGGGGCGCTCGGCCGGCTGCTCGGCGACAGCGGGGCTGGAGCCGGAGCCGCCGCGACCGCCACGGGCCGGACGGCCCGCCGAGCGCGAACCGCGCCCGCCGGTCTCGCCCAGGTCCTCGACGGCCTCGGCGCCCAGACCCGCCCGGGTCCGCTCGGCGCGCGGCAGCACGCCGGTGGTGCCCGGGGCGATCTTCAGCAGCTCGTAGAGGTGCGGGGAGGTCGAGTAGGTCTCCTCCGGGTCCGGGAACTTGAGGTCCAGCGCCTTGTTGATCAGCTGCCAGCGCGGGATGTCGTCCCAGTCGACCAGTGTCACGGCGGTGCCGGACGCCCCGGCGCGGCCGGTGCGGCCGATCCGGTGGAGGTAGGTCTTCTCGTCCTCGGGGCACTGGTAGTTCATGACGTGCGTGACGCCCTCGACGTCGATGCCACGAGCGGCGACGTCGGTGCAGACCAGCACGTCGACCTTGCCGGCCCGGAAGGCCCGCAGGGCCTGCTCGCGGGCGCCCTGGCCGAGGTCGCCGTGGACGGCGCCGGCCGCGAAGCCGCGCGTGGTCAGCTCGTCGGCGACGTTGGCGGCGGTCCGCTTGGTCCGGCAGAAGACCATGGCCAGGCCGCGACCCTCGGACTGCAGGATGCGCGAGACCATCTCGACCTTGTCGAGCGAGTGCGCGCGGAAGACGTGCTGGGTGGTGTTGGCCACGGTGTGGCCGGTGTCGTCCGGCGCGGCGGCCCGGATGTGGGTCGGCTGGCTCATGTAGCGGCGGGCGAGGCTGATGACCTGGCCCGGCATGGTGGCCGAGAACAGCATGGTCTGCCGCTTCGCGGGCAGCATGGTGATGATCTTCTCGACATCGGGCAGGAAGCCCAGGTCGAGCATCTCGTCGGCCTCGTCGAGCACCAGCGCGCGGACCTTCGAGAGGTCGAGCTTGCGCTGTCCGGCCAGGTCGAGCAGGCGTCCCGGGGTGCCGACGATGATGTCGACGCCCTTCTTGAGCGCCTCGACCTGCGGCTCGTACGCCCGGCCGCCGTAGATCGCGAGGACACGTACGTTGCGGACCTTGCCGGCCGTCTGCAGGTCGTTGGTGACCTGGGTGCACAGCTCACGGGTCGGGACGACGATCAGGGCCTGCGGGCTCTCGGTGAGCTGCTCCTCGGTGGCGCGGCCCGCGTCGACGTCGGCGCGGACGATCACGCGCTCGATCAGCGGGAGGCCGAAGCCGAGGGTCTTGCCGGTGCCGGTCTTGGCCTGGCCGATGACATCGTGGCCGGTCAGCGCGACCGGCAGGGTCATCTCCTGGATCGGGAAGGGGTGGATGATGCCGACGGCCTCCAGGGCCTCGGCGGTCTCCGACAGGATCCCCAGTTCCCGGAAAGTGGTCTTGGTGGGTTCAGCGGTGGTGGACAGGGTGCTGCCTCTTCCATGTGGTGGGACCGAGAGCGAGAAGCGCGGCGGGCAGCCACGTGGCTGCGTAGGGCCTGTCCGGGCCCTGCGGCAGCTACGGGGACGCACAACCGCGCCGGCCCCTGCGGCCTGCCGTCATGAGCGGCCCGGTGACGGGCGCGTCGTGCGGCGGCGTGGGGGAGGATTCCCTGCGGGGCCATGCGCGGGACCTTCGCCCTGAGGGTCGCGGTCCGCGGCGGCCCTCGCTCGGCCACTGATGCGGTGCCAAGGCTTGAAGTCCAAGCCGAGGTCGGAGCCGATCGGGTCTCCGACCGGGCATCCGCGTACGTGAGCGCCCGGTGTCCGTACGGCGCACGTTCGTGCCGCCTGGGTACATCGGGCCTCACTACCACCATACAGTCAGGCGTCGACTCGAACACGTGACGCGTCTTACCGGTTTCCGCACGGCCCGGCCAGGAGGCTCGCCAGTCGGGGCCCCGGAGGGTGCGCGGTGCTCGGGTGCCTGACCTGCCGGTAGCAGGGACTAGGGTGGCGAGCCATGGACACTCACGCAGACGGGACCTCGATCGGTGACTGGACGAGCTGCGCGGCCGACCCCGGCTACCGGGCAGCCGTGCTGGACCTGCTCGGAGCCCTCGCGTACGGCGAGCTGAGCGCCTTCGAGCGGCTTGCGGAGGACGCCAAGCTGGCGCCCGGGCTGCCGGACAAGGCCGCCCTCGCCCGGATGGCGTCCGCCGAGTTCCAGCACTACCAGCTGCTGCACGACCGCCTGGTCGAGGTCGGCGCCGACCCGACCGAGGTGATGACCCCGTTCGTCGAGCCGCTGGAGTCCTTCCACCGGATGACCGCGCCCTCGGACTGGCTGGAGGGCCTGGTCAAGGCGTACGTCGGCGACGCGATCGCGACCGACTTCTACCGCGAGGTGGCCGTCCGGCTGGACGACGACACCCGGGACCTGGTGCTGAGGGTGATGTCCGACACCGGGCACGCGCAGTTCGCGGTGGACCGGGTGCGGCAGGCGATCGAGGAGAACCCGAAGGTCGGCGGCCGGCTGGCCCTCTGGGGCCGACGGCTGATGGGCGAGGCGCTCAGCCAGGCGCAGCGGGTGGTCGCCGAGCGCGACGCACTCTCCAACCTGCTGGTCGGCGGGGCCGTGCAGGGCTTCGACCTGGTCGAGGTCGGCAAGATGTTCAACCGGATCACCGAGGCCCACACCAAGCGGATGGCCGTCCTCGGCCTGGCCTCATAACGGGCACCCCAGGGGCGCGGGCTCTGCTGAATGAACCGCGTGCGCGAAACCGGAAGTGACGGCGCCGCACTCTCCACTCCGCGTAAGTCCCGCGCCCCCGGCGGGACGCCTCACGCGTGGCGGTGCCGCCCGCGAGGGTGCTGGGACGCCCGGTCGGGCCTGGCCAGGACCGAGACCAGCAGGACCGAGCCGATCGCCGAGACCGCCAGCGAGACCCCCGGCAGCCGTCCCCCGAGCGCGTAGTGGGCGATCAGCCCGCCGAGCATGGCGGCGACCAGCGCGGTCGCGACGGTCAGCCCCCGGGCGCCCGGGAAGTACTCGGGCAGCAGGAGCAGGGCGCCGGCTCCGACGGCCAGTCCGATGAACGCGAAGCCGATCGACTCGATGAGCACGGGCTGCCTCCAGGCGCTGTCCGGGCCGGCTGGGTCCGGTCGTACCTCGGCCATACCCCGCACCCCTGACTGCCGAAACGGCTGGGCCCCGCTCCTCACCCGAGGAGCGGGGCCCAGCCGTTCTATTGGCAGGCGTCTCAGAGGTTGCCGAAACCAACCTTGCGCACGGTCTGCTCGCCGATCTCCACGTACGCCAGGCGCTCGGCCGGGACGATCACGCGGCGGCCGTGCTCGTCGGTCAGCGTGAAGAGCTTCGAGGTGCCCTCCAGCGCCTTGGCGACCGCGCTCTCGACCTCTTCGGCAGTCTGCGCGCTTTCGAGAACGATCTCTCGGGGCGCGTGCGCCACGCCGATCTTGACCTCCACGGCTTCCGTCCCTCCGGGGTTGCAGACATCCATGCGCGGCAGCCCCGAACCGGTGTTCGCGGCGACCGCGTCGTACGGCTTCACCATAGAGCACCGGGGTCGCCGTGCGAGGAAGGTCAGGTGATCACCTATTCGGCGCTGGAGCCGTCCGAGTGGTCGGCGACCTGCTCTCCGCCCTGGTCGGCGGCCGGGTCGGTCGGGTGCATGGGGAAGCCCTTGAGGCCGCGCCAGGCCAGGCTGGCGACCAGTCGCACAGCCTCGTCGCGCGGGATCTCCAGGCCCTGTGAGAGCCAGTAGCGGGCGGTGATCTGGGCCAGACCGCAGACGCCGGCGGCGAGCAGCTTGGACTCGTGCTCCGGGAGGTCGGTGTCCTCGGCGATGACCTTGCTGACCAGTGTCGCGCTGGCGTCCGAGGCCCGCTCGACCCGCTCGCGGACGGCCGGCTCGTTGGTCAGGTCGGACTCGAAGACCAGCCGGAACGCGCCGGACTCGCTGGAGACGTAGTTGAAGTACGCCTCCATGGTCGCGGCGACGCGCATCTTGTTGTCGGTGGTCGCGGAGAGCGCGTTGCGGGTCGCGTCGACCAGCGCCTCGCAGTGCTTGTCGAGCAGGGCCAGGTAGAGCTCCAGCTTTCCGGGGAAGTGCTGGTACAGCACCGGCTTGCTGACACCGGCCCGGTCGGCGATGTCGTCCATGGCCGCAGCGTGGTAACCCTGGGCGACGAACACCTCCTGAGCAGCGCCGAGCAGCTGTTCGCGGCGGGCGCTTCGCGGCAGGCGGGCACCGCGTGGGCGCTCCTGCGCCTCCTGGATGGCCGTCACGGGCGCTCCTCACTTCACGGTCTGCGGCAGGCCCGCCCACGGTTTGGACGGTGTGCCGTGCATAGCTGGCAAGGTGGCCGATTCTACTTTTGGGTAACTGGATCTGCGCCGGTCGGAGGCGAGAAAAGCACGGCAAGCCCTTGTCGGAAGCCCACAATACGGGGCTGACCTGTGCTGTCCAGAGCGTGAGATGACACCGGGGTCGGGGAACCGTGCGCGGGCCTCACTACCATCGTCCTCCATGAGCGCTGAGCAGCAGGTGGCGGCCCCGGCCGAGCCTCTCCGTACCGTGGCCTTCCGTACCGTCGCCGTCCCCGGAGCCGTCCTCGCGGTCACCGGCCCGCCCGCCGGTACGGAGGGGCTGCCGCCGGCCCTCTTCGTGCACGGTCTCGGCGGCTCGGGCGACAACTGGACCGAGCTGATGACCGAACTCTCCGACGTGGTGGCGGGCGAGGCCGTGGACCTGCCCGGGTTCGGCTGGTCGGCGCCGCCGCAGGACGGTGACCTCTCGGTGTCCGGGCACGTCAGGGCGGTGATCGGGTACCTGGAGCAGTCCGGACGCGGCCCGGTGCACCTGTTCGGCAACTCCCTCGGCGGCGCGGTGGCCGTCCGTCTCGCGGCCGTCCGCCCGGACCTGGTCCGCAGCCTCACGCTGATCTCGCCCGCCCTCCCCGAGCTGCCCCCGCAGCGCACCGCCTGGCCCACCGGTCTGCTCGCGGTGCCCGGCGTGCCCGCCCTGCTCCAGCGCGTCCCGGCCAACGGCCGGAGCGCCGAGGAGGCCACCGAGAGCCTGCTGCGGCTGGTCTACGGCGACGCACCGGGTGTACCGGCCGAGCGGCGCGAGCGCGCGGTGGCCGAGTACCGGCGCCGCGCGGCGCTGCCGTACGCGCTGCAGGCCCTGGTCGGCAGCGCGCGGGGGATCGTCTCCGCCTACACCGAGCGCGGGGAGCAGTCGCTCTGGCGGCAGGCCGAGCAGGTCGGGGCGCCGGTCCTGCTGGTGTACGGGCTCAAGGACAAGCTGGTCTCGTACCGCTCCGCCCGCCGGGCCTGCGCCGCCTTCGCGGACGCCCGGCTGCTGGTCCTGCCGGACTCCGGGCACGTGGCGATGATGGAGCACCCGGCCCAGGTGGCCCGGGCGGCCCGGGAGCTGCTGGGGCGCCGCCCCCAACGGCCGGTCGGTCTTAGGCGTAGTCGGCCTCGGCGCGCGGAGCGGGCGGGCCGAACGCCGCGAGGGGTGGTAGGTCACGCTGATTCACTCGTTCAGGTGGCAACCAGGCACGTGAGCGAGGAGTTGTCGGTCTCTCGCTCTACCTTCGTGATGTCGGACCGAACAGGTGTGGGGGAGTAGCAGCCGTCGGGTGCCCAAGGGGCGGCTGCGAAAGGGGCGTCGAGCGCTACGCCCGGGGTCGTGGCCGCAGGGAGAGCGGCTGTCGGCCCGGGCGGCGCTGCCGAGCCCGTCGAGGGCCACGCCCTCCTTCTGAGTACTGGCGTTCTGGCTGATCAGGCTCCCTGTCGTGACGTAGTTGCATCCCTGGTCCATCGAACCGCTCTGCTCTGGAGGTCGTCGTGCGCATTGCTCTGCTCACCGAGGGCGTTCATCCGTACGCACCGCGTGCCGGCGGCAGCTGGTGCGGGCGACTGGTCGAAGGGCTGGCCGAGCACGAGTTCCGGCTGTACCTGCTGTCCACGGGCGACGGCGTGGGTGATCGGTCCGGTGGCCGGCTGCGAGCCGTCCACGAGCTGCCGATGTGGGGCCGACGGCCGGCCGGTCGTGCGCCCGCGCTGCACCGCCGTCGGTTGTACGTCCGGGCCCACCGCGATCTGGTCCGCGCTCTGGTGCTGCCCGGCGAGCGCGCCGGGTTCGCCACCGGGCTCTACCAGCTCGCCGCGCTCGCCCGTGCGGACGGTGCGGGTGCGCTGCCCGCCTTCCTGGCCTCGGGGCCCGCCCGGCGGACGCTGGAGCAGGAGTGGGGCGCGCCCGGCGCGGACACGGCCGCCGGGCAGCCGCAGGTCTGCGACGTGCTGGTCGCGGGGGACTTGCTGGAGCAGTGCCTGCGCCCGCTCGCCGCCCCCTGGTACGGCACCGACGAGGAGGGTCTCGGCGCGGTCGATCTCTGCCACGTGGTCGGCGGCGGCCCGGCGGCGCTGCCCGCCCTGGCGGCCAAGCAGCTGCACGGGGTGCCGTTCGTGGTCACCGAGCACGGTCTCCACCTGCGCGAGCAGTACCGCAGCTACCGCAGCGCGCCCTACCGCTGGCCCGTCCGGGCCCTGCTGCTCAGCTTCTTCCGGCTGCTCGCCGAGGAAACGTACCGGCAGGCGGCCGTTTTGACGCCGGGCAGCGCCTACGACCAGCGGTGGCAGTTGCGTTGCGGGGCGAACCAGGCGCGGACCAGGGTGGTGCACGAGGGCACCCCGGCAGTGGCCCGCGCCGCCGCCGGGCCCGATCCCGACCGGCCGACCCTGGTGTGGGCCGGGGCGCTGGAGCCCGGCCGTGATCCGGCCCTTATGTTGCACGCCTTCGCCAGGGTGCGGGCCGAGCTGCCGGAGGCCCGGCTGCGGATGTACGGCGAGGAGGGTCCGCCGGGTTACCTCGCCCACTGCCGGGCGGTCGCGGAGCGGCTGGGGCTCGGCACCTCCGTCACCTTCGAGGGCCGTCCGGCGGGCATCGCCGAGATGTGGGAGGCGGGCAGCGTGGTGGTCTTCTCGGCGCTCGCCCAGTGCAGCCCCCGCCTGCTCGCGGACGCGATGCTGAGCGGGCGGGCGGTGGTCTCCACCGAGGTCGGCGTGGCCCGGGAGGTGGTCGGCCCGACGGGCCTGCTCGTCCCGCCGCGCAGCCCGCAGCCGCTGGCGGGCGCCTGCCTGGCACTGCTGCGGGACGAGGAACGCAGAGCCCGGCTCGGCCTGGCCGGGCGGCTGCGCGCGCAGGAGCGTTTCGCCGTCGAGCCGGTGGTGGCGGCCTTCCGCGAGATCTATCTGGAGCTGCTCTCGCACTGGCCGGCCTTCCCGGCCGGTGACGGGGTTACGGGGGAGCGGCTCCGCCCGTTCGCCCGGCCCGCCGAGTACTGGGTGACGGGTACGCGGGCGGCGGCCGAACCGCCGGCGGCCGGTGCGCCCGATCGAACGCCCGGCCGCCTGCCCAAGGGCATGCCGGGCGGCGCACCTGACACCGGGCCGGGGGTCGCCGAACCGGGGGCGTTGGCGGAGGCGGTCTGATGGCCGGCCCCCAGCCCGGCCCCGACCGAGGGTCCTACGGCACCCGGGTCACCGAGCGGCCCGGCAGCCCGCCCGCCGATCCGGTCCGGGAGCTGATGGAGCAGCACCGCGCCCTCTGCGAGCGGGCCGTCGACGTACTGGAGATCGCCGCCGGGCTGGAGGACAGCGGTATCGGCCCGGCCGAGGCCGCCCGCTACCGGCACGTGGACGTCTTCGCGCTGGCCGAGGAGCTGTACGCCCGGGTGCCGCGCCGCCCGCCCGAGGCGGGCCCGCCCCCGCACGGCACCTCCTGGCGGCAGCGGGCGGGCCGGGCGCTGCGCAGCACCGCCCGGCACTGGCTGCCCTGCGCCGTCCTGGCCGCTGTCCTGGTCGCCACCCGGGCCCTGCCACCGGTGATCGGGCTGCTCGCGTCGGCCGTCTGCGGTGGCCGGCTGGTACGGGTCGCTGCCGGACGATGGGCGCTGCCCCAGCTCGGGTACGGGGTCGGAGTGGCCCTGCTGCTGGTCCTGCCGCTGCGGGCACCGGCGCCCGAGGCGGCGCTCGGGCTGGCCGCCGCGCTGGGCATGGGATCTGTCGAGTGGGCCGTCGGCTGGCTCGGGCACGCCGCCCGTGGTCACCTCGGTTCGGCCAGGACACTGGCCGAGTACCGGGCCCGGATGCGGCCCGCCCTCCCGGTCGCGATCCTGCTGCACCTCGCCGTCCTCTCGGGGCTCTGCTTCGCCGCCCTGGCCGTACTCACCGAACTGGCCCCCCGGCCGGGGCCGGCCGTGCTGCACCAGGCGGCCCTGCGGGCCTCCGGCACGCAGTGGGCCGGGGCGGCCGCGCTCGGGCTGCTGCTGGTGTCCGCCGCCGTCCTGCGGCTCGGCGGCCGGGCCGGGCCTGCCGGCGCCGGGCTGCTCGCCGCCGGGGCGGGCAGCGTGCTGCTGACAGCGGCCGGATCGGCCCCCGCCACGGCTCAGCTGTTCTGCTGCGGTGCGGTCGTGGCGCTGCTGCTCCCGTACGCCTCGGTCGTCCTCGGCCGTCCCGAGACCGGGATCGAGATCGGGATCGGGGAGAGGGCGGCCCCCGGGAGCGGGACTGGGACCGGGACCGACGGGTCCGCGGCCCTCGACTCCCGTTCCGATCCCCGTCCTGACCCTCCGTCCTGACCCCCTGCCGGAACATCCCCGCCCAATGACCCCGCCCGAATATTCGCAATCCGCGTATTCGTAAGCTGCCCGGCCCGCACGGGCCGGGCTTCGTGGAAGGACACCCCCGATGAGGGTGCTGCTGCTGGGCGCCGACGGCTTCATCGGCCGTCGGGTCGCCGACCGTCTCGTGGCCGACCGGGAACTCCAGGTCACCGTGCTCGGCCGACGTGACTCCGCCGACATCCGTTTCGACCTGACGGCGGGCAGCCCCGGCGCACTGTCGAGGTTCCTGGACGCGGTGGCCCCCCAGGTGGTGATCAACTGCGCCGGGGTGACGTACGGGACGTCGCGCGCGTTGATCAAGGCCAACACGCTGGCCGTCGCGACGGTCTGCGAGGCGATCCGGCGCAGCCGGGAGCCGGCCCGGCTGGTGCACGTCGGCTCGGCGGCCGAGTACGGTCCGATGCCCGCTGGGGCCCCGATCCCGGAGACGGCCGAACCCCGGCCGGTCGGCCCGTACGGGGTCTCCAAGCTGGCCGGTACCGAGCTGGTGATCTCGTCCGGCCTGGACGCGGCGGTGCTGCGGGTCTTCGACGTGGTCGGGCCGGGGTCGCCGACGGCCTCGCTGTTCGGGCGGCTCTCCGAGGGCCTGCGGCGCGCGCTGGAGCACGGTGAGCACCAGGTGCGGATGCCGGACCTGTCCGGATACCGGGATTTCGTGGACGTCCGGGACGTCGCCCGGGCGATCCAGGCGGCGGCGGTGTCCGCCGCCACCGGCGTGATCAACATCGGCAGCGGCCATGCCGTCCGGGCCCGGGACGCGGCCCAGCTGCTCGTCCGTGCCTCGGGTTTCGAGGGCACGATCAGTGAGGACGCCCGCCAGGTGCTGCTCCCCAGCCAGCCCGCACCCGCCGCCGACCACCACCAGCACCCCCACCGGAGCGCCGCCGATCAGCACCGGGCCCCGGACGCGCGTCCGATCCTGGAGCCCGTCCAGTGGCGCCAGGCGGACGTCCGGACCGCCCGGGATCGTCTCGGCTGGCGGACACAGGTCCCACTGGAGGAGTCACTCGGCGACATCTGGATGGAGACCGCCTGCCGGGTCTGAGCCGCCCGGACCGGGTCGTCCGGCCCGCACGGCCGCGTGCTGTGGCTCGACGGGGGCTCAACCGGGGGCCCGACCGGGGCTCAACAGGCCGTACCGGCCGTGGCCCGGGTGGCGATCCGGGCGGCGGTGCCGGTCGCGAGCCGTCCAGCGGCCCGATCCCACCATCCGGTGCGTACCGTCTCGCCAATTGGACTCCCTGTCTCGGAATACCAAGGGGGCATGACACTGTTGGCGTAGCTGAATCGAAGCTCAAACCGATATGACGACGACCATCGGAGTCCCCGTGTCGCTGCCACCCCTGGTCGAGCCGGCCGCCGAGCTCACCGTTGACGAGGTCCGCCGGTACTCCCGCCACCTGATCATCCCGGATGTCGGGATGGCCGGGCAGAAGCGGCTGAAGAACGCGAAGGTGCTGTGCGTCGGCGCCGGCGGCCTCGGCTCACCGGCCCTGATGTACCTGGCCGCCGCCGGTGTGGGCACGCTCGGCATCGTCGAGTTCGACACCGTCGACGAGTCCAACCTCCAGCGCCAGATTATCCACGGCCACTCCGACATCGGTCGTTCCAAGGCGGAGTCCGCACGGGACACCGTCAGGGAGATCAACCCCTACGTCGACGTGATCCTGCACGAGGAGCGCCTCGACAACTCCAACGTGATGGAGATCTTCGCCGGCTACGACCTGATCGTGGACGGCACCGACAACTTCGCCACCCGCTACCTGGTGAACGACGCCGCGGTGCTGCTCGGCAAGCCGTACGTCTGGGGCTCGATCTACCGCTTCGACGGCCAGGCCAGCGTTTTCTGGGCCGAGCACGGCCCGTGCTACCGCTGCCTCTACCCGGAGGCCCCGCCGGCGGGCATGGTCCCCTCCTGCGCCGAGGGCGGCGTGCTGGGCGTGCTCTGCGCGTCCATCGGCTCGATCCAGGTCACCGAGGCGATCAAGCTGCTCGCCGGTGTCGGTGACCCGCTGGTCGGCCGCCTGATGATCTACGACGCGCTGGAGATGACCTACCGTCAGGTCAAGGTCCGCAAGGACCCGAACTGCGCGCTCTGCGGCGAGAACCCGACGGTCACCGAGCTGATCGACTACGAGGCGTTCTGCGGAGTCGTGTCGGAGGAGGCCCAGGCCGCCGCCGCAGGCTCCACCATCACCTCCAAGCAGCTCAAGGAGTGGCAGGACGACAACGAGGACATCTTCCTCGTCGACGTCCGCGAGCCGAACGAGTACGAGATCGTCAGCATCCCCGGTGCCACGCTCATCCCGAAGGGCGAGTTCCTGATGGGCACCGCGCTGGAGCTGATGCCGCAGGACAAGAAGATCGTGCTGCACTGCAAGACGGGCGTCCGCTCCGCCGAGGTGCTGGCGGTCCTCAAGGCGGCCGGCTTCTCCGACGCGGTGCACCTGGGCGGTGGCGTGGTCGGCTGGGTCAGCCAGATCGAGCCGGACAAGCCGATCTACTAGCTGCGCCGAGCTTCAGCGAAGGTGCGCGGGGACTGCGCGAGGCGGCAGGTGCGGCAACGTGCCTTCCGGTTCGCGCAGTCCCCGCGCCCTTGCTATGGCTGGGCGAGCGCTCAGAGCGCGCCCTTGCGTTGCAGGACGTTGTAGGAGATCCACCCCGGGAGTACCGGCAGCCAGAAGGTCAGGGCCCGGTAGAGGAAGACGGCCGGGGTGGCGGCCACCGGCGGTACGCCGGACAGGGTCAGTGCGCCGACCAGGGCGATCTCCACCGGGCCGATGCCGCCCGGGGTCGGGATGGCGGAGCCGGCCGCGTTGGCGGTCAGGAACACCACCGCGACGGCGGAGAAGCTCATCGACCAGCCGAAGGCCCGTACCGAGGCGTCCAGGCAGGCGGTGAAGCTCAGGGTCAGCAGGATGATCCCGCCGAAACCGGTGACCAGCTTGCTGGGCGTCTGCATCAGGTCGAGCATCCGGGGGACGACGCCGAAGAACAGCGAGCGCACCCGGGTCACCACGAACCGCCGCAGCGGCCCGACGGCGGCGACCACCAGTGCCAGTACGGCGGCCGTCAGCACCCCGATGATCACCGCGCGGGAGGCACCGAGGTCCCCGTTGGTCTGGCTGCCGGTGATCAGGCCGAAGCAGAACAGCAGCCCCAGGTGTCCGGCGAGCCCGGCCAGCTGCGAGGCGCCGACGCTGGCGACCGCCTGGCCGGAGCGGATGCCCGCCTTCTGCAGGTAGCGGGTGTTCAGCGCGATGCCGCCGATCGCGGCGGGCGCCACCAGCTTCACGAACGACCCGGCGACCTGGGCGGCCACCGTACGCCGGAACGGCAGCCGCTCGGGTACGAAGCCGGTCAGGCTCATCGCCGCCGCGACGTAGCTGACGGCGGCGGCGGCCAGCGCGACCGCCGCCCAGGCCCAGTCCATCTGGGAGAGCTTGAGCTGCGCGGGCTTGACGGTGGTGAGCGTCAGGTAGGCGGCGAAGGTCAGCGCGATGACCATGATCAGGGTCTTCGGCTTGAGCCGCTCCAGCTTCGCCGGAGCCATCGGGGCCTCCGGCGCGATCTGCAGGATCTGACCACGGATCCGGCTCAGCAGGTCCTCACCGGCGGTGGCGATGTCCTCCTCCGCCTGCTGCTGGGTGCGCTCGCCCGCTGCCACCTGTTCAAGGGCCAGCGCCTGCGCGGCGGCCTTGCGCTCCTTGCTCAGGCGCGTCAGGTCGATCCGGGTGCTGCGGCTCATCCCGACCGGCTGCAGCAGCGGCAGTGAGGCGGCGACCCGGTCGGCGCCGAGCACCGCGTTGGCCGTGGCCACCGCCCGCTCCGGTCCGACCCGCAGGGCGAAGGTGGTGAGCAGCTGGGCGACGTCGATCCGCAGCGTCAGGTCGCTGGCCGCGATGTCGCCGCCGGACAGGTTGACCAGGCAGCCGGTCTTGTCGTCCACCACCAGCAGTGACTCGCCGGTGAGCCGCCGGTGTGCGATCCGGCGCTCGTGCAGTGCGCCGACCGACTCCCAGAGCGAGGCCATCACCTGGTCGGTGATCTCGTCGCCCGCCAGCTCGTCCAGGGTCCGGCCCGGGACCTGTTCGTACACCAGGATCGCGGCGTCCGGGCCCAGCTCGGAGGTGGCCACCAGCTGCGGGGCCCGGGCACCCGAGGCGGCGGCCGCGTAGGCGATCAGCGCCTCCTGCTCCAGGGCCTGGCGCAGCGACTGCGGGCTGCGCCGGACGGCCACCGAGCGCAGCCGGAGCCTTCGCCAGGCGCGGTAGAAGAAGCCGGAGGCCTGCTGCTCGCGGTCGATGATGTGGACGTCCAGCGGTGGCCCGTCCTGCTGCTCGACGTAGTAGCGGCGGGTGCCGCCGGGCGCGTCGTAGGCCCGGTGCGCGCCGGCCGGGGCGAAGCCGACCTTGCGCAGTCCGAGCATCAGGTGGTTCCCGGTCGGGCGGATGTTCGGCGAGCCGATCGCGTACAGCGTGCCGTACGCGACGGACCAGCCGATCAGTACCGTCAGGAGCAGCGACAGCAGCGTGGTGTAGCCGCTGACCAGTTCGGTGATGCCGCTGAGGATCACCACCACCCAGAGCGCCACCCGCCAGCGCGGACGGCTCGACATGCCGACCGCCGTCATATAGGCGATCACCGGAGCGAGATAGCCGTGCACCGGGTCGGTCAGCGTCCGGCTGCCGTCCGGCGGGAGCTGGGTGAGGGCCTCCCGGATGACCTTCGAGGCGCCCGCCGCGACCCACCAGTCGACGCCCAGCGAGACCCCGTACGCCAGCACCGAGGCGAGCACGCCGTCGGCGACCCGCAGCCCGTCGCGTTTGATCAGGCGTTCGACGGCGAAGGCGAGCGGCACGGCGAGTACGGCCACGCTCGACACCAGGGCGGCGACGGTGCTCAGCAGACCGGGGATCCGCTGGGTGTTGGCGGAGATGTCGAGCTCGAGGCCGGAGGTGGTCGAGACCGCGAAGGTGGCCAGCAGGAAGAGCGCGACGATGCCCATCACCCCGGCCAGGAACCGGATGAGGTCCGAGGGCCGGTGCGCGCGGGCCGCGAGCAGCGGCTCGTCCACGGCGAGGTGATCGCCGGTCGGAGGCTCGTCGGCCGCCACGCCCTGCTCCCCCTTGTGCGAATCCTGCCTGTGCGACTCCTGGTACGAGTCGGTGTGAAAGTCTCCGTGCGGTCGGGTGCGCGGTAGCGGTTCCGTCCGGGGTTCTGTCCGTGGTTCTGGGCGCGCTTCTGCTCGCGGTTCCGTCCGTGGCTGCTTCAGCAGTGAGATCCGTCGCGGCTCGTCCGGAGGGACCTGCGCCGAGGCCGCAAACCGGTCGGTGGCGGGCCCGACCGAGCCCTTGTCCACGTCCACGTCTGCCGTCCCGGTCATCTGGTCTTGTCCTTGTATCACCACTCACCGCCCCGAAGATGGTGGCATGCCCGGGCGGCCCTTGCTGGACAGGGGCCGCATCGGGCGCGGCGAATCCCTCGCACGGCGCCCCGGACTGGACCGGATGAGGAAAAATGCCGCAGATGGAAGACAGTGTGCGCCCGGAGGGGCCTCCACCGTACGCGGAATCGGTGCTCGACCTCACCGAACGCATCCCGGCCGGGCGGGTGATGACCTACGGGGACGTCGCCGAGTACCTCGGTCAGGGCGGCCCGAGGCAGGTGGGCCGGGTGATGGCGCTGTACGGCGGCGCGGTGCCCTGGTGGCGGGTGATCCGGGCGGACGGGCGGCCGCTCCCCGGCCACGAGGACCGGGCCCTGGCCAACTACCGGGTGGAGGGGACGCCACTGCGTACGGTCGGCGGCGAGCCGAGAGTGGACCTGAAACACGCCCGCTGGGACGGCGACCAGCCCCCGGGGAAGTAGCAGCACCCAGGGAATCTGTCCGGTCGCCGTCGCGGCATGCCTGCCGGCGGGCGCGTCCGGCGGGCGGCGCGCCCCCTCTCCCGCCGATCCGGGTGCGGCGACGGGAAGTGCGGGGCAGGATCGTAGGCTCGACGCGTACGGGCCCCGCCCGACCCGCCCGCCTCCCCAGCCCAGGATGTCCGTGACCTCCCCCTTCCGTCTGGTGCGCAGCCCGCTCGCACAGCCCGCCCCACCCACGCTGGACCCGTACCAGCAGGCGGTGGCCGAGCACGCGAGCGGCCCGCTGCTGGTGCTCGCGGGCCCGGGGACGGGGAAGACCACCACGCTCGTGGAGTCCGTCGTCCGGCGGATCGAGCGCGGCACCGACCCCGAACGCATCCTGGTGCTCACCTTCAGCCGCAAGGCGGCGATGGAGCTGCGCGACCGGATGACCGGGCGGCTCGGCAGCGTGGGGGTGTCGCCGCAGGCCACCACCTTCCACTCGTTCTGCTACGCCCTGCTCCGCGCCCACCAGGACCCGGAGGCGTACGCCGAACCGTTGCGGCTGCTCTCCGGCCCCGAGCAGGACGTGATGGTCCGCGAGCTGCTCGCGGGCGACGCCGAGGACGCGAAGCAGGGTGTCGGCCGGATCAGCTGGCCGCTCGACCTGCGGGCCTGTCTGACCACCCGCGGCTTCGCCGACGAGGTCCGCGCGGTGCTGGCCCGCAGCCGCGAACTGGGTCTCGGCGAGGCCGAGCTGAGCCGGTTCGCCGACGGCGTGCAGCGCCCGGACTGGGCCGCCGCCGCGCACTTCCTCGCCGACTACCTCGACGTGCTCGACCTGCGCGGCGTGCTCGACTACGCCGAGCTGGTGCACCGCGCGGTACTGCTCGCCGAGCGCGCCGAGGTGGGGGCCGCGCTGCGCGAGCGGTACGAGGTGGTCTTCGTCGACGAGTACCAGGACACCGACCCCTCGCAGGTCCGGCTGCTCCGCCAGCTCTCGGGCGGCGGCCGGGACCTGGTCGCGGTCGGCGACCCGGACCAGTCGATCTATGCCTTCCGGGGCGCCGACATCAACGGCATCCTCGACTTCCCGCAGTCCTTCCCGCAGGCCGACGGCAGCCCGGCCGAGGTCAAGGTGCTGCGGGTCTCCCGCCGCTCCGGCGCGGTGCTGCTGGCGGCCACCCGGGAACTGGCCCGCCGGATGCCGATGGGCCGGCTGCCCGCCGACAAGCTGGCCCAGCACCGCGCACTGCTGCCCTCCCGCGAGGGCGGCCGGGCCGAGGTGTACACCTACCCGACGCCCGGCACCGAGCTGGACTCCATCGCCGACCTGCTCCGCCGCGCGCACCTGGAGGACGGGGTGCCGTGGGGCGAGATGGCCGTACTGGTCCGGGCGGGCTCCCGCTCGATCCCGGGCGTACGGCGGGCGCTGGGCGCGGCCGGGGTGCCGCTGGAGATCGACGGTGACGACCTGCCGCTCCGGGAGGAACCCGCCGTGGCCCCGCTGCTGCTCGCCCTCCGGGTCTGCGCCGAACCCGCCGAACTCTGCACCGCCGAACTGGCCCACACCCTGCTCACCGGCCCGCTCGGCGGCCTGGACGGCTCCGACCTGCGGCGCCTCGGGCGCGCCCTGCGCGAGGAGGAACGCCAGGCGCTGCGGCACCGCCCGGGGCACGAATCGGAAGGCTCCGGGCCTGAGCCGGATCGCGTCCCTGAAAAAACCGTCCGCTCGGCGGAGGAGTTGATCCGGGAGGCGTTGGTCGAGCCCGAGCGGCTGGTCGCGATGGATCCCTCGTTCAGTCGGCGGGCCCGGGACCTCGGGGTGCTGCTGCGCAAGGTGCGGGAGTTGCTGGCCGGGGGCGGCGGCGCCGAGGAGGCGCTCTGGGAGCTCTGGGACGGCAGCCGTCGCTGGCGCGAGCGGCTGGAGCGGGCCGCCCTGCGCGGCGGTGCCGCCGGGCGGAACGCGGACCGGGACCTGGACGCGCTCTGCGCGCTGTTCGAAACGGCCGCGCGGGCGGAGGAGCAGCTTGCCGGTCATCGGAGCGCCCTGGACTTCCTGGCCGAGCTGGAGGCGCAGGACATCGCCGCCGACACCCTCACCGTGCGGGCGGTCCGGCCGGAGGCCGTCCGGCTGATGACCGCGCACCGGTCCAAGGGCCTGGAGTGGCGGGTGGTCGTGGTGGCCGGGGTCCAGGACGGGCTCTGGCCCGACCTGCGCCGCCGGGGCTCGCTGCTGGAGGCCGACCGGATCGGCCGGGACGGGCTCGCCGAGCCGCTCTCCCCGGCCGCGCTGCTCGGGGAGGAGCGCCGGCTCTTCTACACCGCCGCGACCCGGGCGAGGGACCGGCTGATCGTCACCGCCGTCAAGGCCCCGGCCGAGGACGGCGACGAGCCGTCCCGCTTCCTGCGCGAGCTGTACCGCGAGGAGCTCGACCCGCGTACGGGCAAGGTGCGCAGCCGTACCCCGCAGGTGATCGTCGAGGACATCACCCACCGCCCGCGCCGCCCGCTCGCGGTGTCCGCACTGGTCGCCGAGCTGCGGGCCGTCACGGTGGACCCCGGGCGCAGCCCGGAGCTGCGGCGGGCGGCCGCCGAGCGGCTCGCCCAGCTGGCCGCCGCGCTGGACGAGGACGGGGCGCCGCTGGTGCCCGCCGCCCACCCGGACCGCTGGTGGGGCCTGACCGACCGGACGGACGTCCCCGAGCCGCTGCGCGAGCCCGGGCTGCCCGTACGGCTCTCCGGCAGCGGGCTGGAGCAGCTGGAGAACTGCTCGCTCCAGTGGTTCCTGGACAAGGACGTCAAGGCCGCGACCACCACCACGGCCGCCCAGGGCTTCGGCAACGTGGTGCACGCGCTGGCCGACGAGGTCGGCTCCGGCCGCACCCCGGCGGACCTGGCGGTGCTGATGGAGCGGTTGGACGCGGTCTGGGACGCGCTGGCCTTCGACGCGCCGTGGAAGTCCCACCAGGAGAAGGACCAGGCGCGGGCCGCCCTGGAACGCTTCCTGCACTGGCACGTCCTGGAGCGCGGCCGGACCACCGTCGCCACCGAGCACGGCTTCGACCTCACCATCCCGGTCGGCGGCATCGACGTCCGGATCCGGGGCTCGATGGACCGGGTCGAGCGGGACGAGGCCGGCCGGGCGTACGTGGTCGACTTCAAGACCGGCAAGCAGATCCCCACCGAGAAGTCGCTGCCCGAGCACAAGCAGCTCGCGGTCTACCAGCTCGCCGTACGCAACGGCGCGCTTGCCGACCTGCCGGGGTTCGAGGACGGCGCGGCGTCCGGCGGCGCGGAGCTGGTCCACCTGCGGGAGCCCGCCAAGGGCACCGTCGAGGCACCGAAGGTCCAGCAGCAGGGGGCCCCGGACGGCGAGCCGTGGATCGAGAACCTGCTCGCGGACGCGGCCGGACGCGTCCTCGCGGAACGCTTCCTCCCGACGACGGGGGACGGCTGCGCGCGGTGCTCGTTCCGCAGCAGCTGCTCGGCGCAGCGTGACGGCCAGCAGCTGATCGAGTAACGCCGGCCATGGTCGGGCGCGAGGCGGTAGGTGCGGCGCCGTTACTTCCGGTTTCGCGCAGTTCCCCGCGCCCCTGGAATGTCGGCCCGAACAGTTAGGTTTGGCGCTGTGCGCCCAGTACTCACCCACCCCGAGCAGCTCAAGGAGCTGCTCGGCATTCCCTTCAACCGGGAGCAGATGCTCGCCATCGGCGCCCCGCTGGAGCCTGCCGTGATCGTGGCGGGGGCCGGGTCGGGGAAGACCACGGTGATGGCGGCCCGGGTGGTGTGGCTGGTGGGGTCGGGGGCGGTGCGGCCGGAGGAGGTGCTCGGGCTCACGTTCACCAACAAGGCGGCGGGTGAGCTTGCGGAGCGGGTCCGGACGGCGCTGCTGCGGGCCGGGGTGATCGACCAGGACGAGGAGTCGCTCGGCGAGCCCGACATCTCCACGTACCACGCGTTCGCCGGGCGGCTGCTCAAGGAGCACGGCCTGCGGATCGGTATCGAGCCGGATGTCCGGCTGCTCGCCGACGCCACCCGGTTCCAGCTGGCCGCCAAGGTGCTGCGCTCGGCCCGGGGGCCCTTCCCGGGGCTGACGGGTGCGTTCTCGGGCCTGGTCGCCGACCTGATCGCGCTGGACAGCGAGCTGGCCGAGCACCTGGTGGCCCCGGCGGAGCTGCGGGCCTTCGACACCGGCCTGCTGGACGAGCTGGCCGGCGCCAAGCTCAGCAACGACGACCTGCGGGCGATCCCGGTCACGGCGAGGGCCCGGCTGGAGCTGCTGCAGCTGGTGGAGGAGTACCGCCGCCGCAAGCAGGCCGCCAACCTGATGGACTTCGGCGACCAGATCGCCGCGTCCGCCCGTCTGGCCCAGCAGCGGCCCGAGGTCGGCGAGCTGCTGCGCGCGCAGTTCAGGGTGGTGCTGCTCGACGAGTACCAGGACACCTCCGTCGCCCAGCGCCTGATGTTGGCCGGTCTGTTCGGCGGGACCCCGCCCCGAGCCGAAGGGCGCGCCGGTGCCGAAAGCGAGGAACGCCGACGCCGGGTCGGAGCGCCCGGAGGCGAGTGGGTGAGTAGCGGCCACCCCGTCACGGCGGTCGGCGACCCGTGCCAGGCGATCTACGGCTGGCGCGGTGCCTCCGTCGCCAACCTGGACGACTTCCCCCGGCACTTCCCGCGCCGGGGCGGCACCCCCGCCATCCGGTACGCGCTCAGCGAGAACCGCCGCAGCGGCGGCCGGCTGCTCGCCTTCGCCAACCACCTCGCCACCGACCTGCGGGCCATGCACGAAGGTGTCGAGGCGCTGCGTCCGGCGCCCGGCGACGAGCAGCACGGGTTCGTCCGCTGCGCCCTGCTGCCCACCCACGCGGAGGAGATCGACTGGCTGGCCGACTCGATCGCCCACCTGGTCCGCACCGGCACCGCGCCCGGCCGGATCGCCGTGCTCTGCCGGGGTGGCGCGGCCTTCCCCGACATCCACGCGGCGCTGGTCGCCCGGGAGGTCCCGGTCGAGGTGGTCGGGCTCGGTGGGCTGCTGCAGCTGCCGGAGGTGGCGGACCTGGTCTCGGTCTGCGAGGTGCTGCAGGACCCGACGGCCAACGCCGCGCTGGTCCGGCTGCTGATCGGCCCGCGCTGGCGGATCGGCCCGCGCGACCTCGCCCTGCTCGGCCGCCGGGCCACCGACCTGGTGCGGACGGGCCGTCCGGAGGGCGTGGACGCGCTGACCGCTGCTGTCGCCGAGACCGACCCGACGGAGGTGGTCTCGCTCGCGGACGCGCTGGAGACCTTCCTCGACGCCGACCAGCCCGACGAGCTGCCGTTCTCCGCCGAGGCCCGGGTCCGCTTCGCCCGGCTGGCCCAGGAGATCCGCGAGCTGCGCCGCGCACTGGCCGAGCCGCTGATGGACGTGCTGCACCGGGTGCTCGCCGCGACCGGTCTGGAGGTCGAGCTCTCCGCCTCGCCGCTCGCGCTGGCCGCCCGCCGCCGGGAGACGCTGCACAGCTTCCTGGACGTCGCGGCCGGCTTCGCCGACCTGGACGGCGATCCGGGGCTCGCCGCCTTCCTGGCCTTCCTGCGGGCCGCGCAGGAGTACGAGCGCGGGCTCGACAACAGCCTGCCCGGCGGCGAGGACACCGTGAAGGTGCTCACCGTGCACAAGTCCAAGGGCCTGGAGTGGGACGTGGTGGCCGTCCCGAACCTGGTCAAGGACGTCTTCCCGGGCGGCAAGGGCCGCGAGCGGTGGACGAGTACGAAGCGCGTCCTGCCGCACAGCCTGCGCGGCGACGCGGCGACCCTGCCGGACCTGGACAGCTGGGCCCCGAAGGAGATGACGCTCTTCAAGAAGGAGATGGCGCAGCACTCGACGACGGAGGAACTCCGGCTCGGGTACGTCGCGTTCACCCGCCCGCGCTCGCTGCTGCTCGCCTCCGGCCACTGGTGGGGCCCGAGCCAGAAGCGCCGCCGAGGCCCGTCGAGCTTCCTGCAGGAGCTGCGCGAGCACTGCGAGCGGCCCGGTTGCGGCGAGATCGAGCACTGGGCCGAGGCCCCGGCGCCGGACGCCGAGAACCCCGCGCTGACCAGTACGGTCGAGACGCCCTGGCCGCTGCCGCTGGACCCGGCCGCCCAGCTGGCCCGCCGCCGGGTCGCGGCGGTGGTGCAGCGCAGGCTGGCGGGCGAGCCGGCCCCCGAGCCCGAGCAGCTGGCCCCTGAGGACCAGCGCCAGGCGGACTCCTGGGACCGCGATCTGACCGCGCTGCTCGGCGAGTTGGCGCGCTCCCGGCGGGCCGTCCGGGAGGTTCCGCTGCCGGCCACGATGTCGGCGTCCCAGCTGATGCGCCTCGCCGCCGATCCGGACGGCTTCGCCCGCGAGCTGGCCCGCCCGATGCCCCGCGCGCCGCAGCCCGCCGCCCGCCGGGGCACGCGCTTCCACGCCTGGGTGCAGTCCAGGATCGAGCCCCTGATGCTGATCGAGCCAGGCGCCCTGCCGGGGGTGGACGACGACGGGATCGAGGACGAGCGGGACCTCGAACGCCTCAAGGAGGCCTTCCTGCGCAGCCCGTACGCGCACCGGACGCCCTACCGGGTCGAGGCGCCGTTCCAACTGGTGCTCGCGGGGCGGGTGGTGCGCGGCCGGATCGATGCGGTGTACCGGGAGAGTGACGGTGGCTCAGGGTCACCACGGTCCGCGCGCTACGAGGTGGTGGACTGGAAGACCCACCGCGAGGAGACGGCGGACGCGCTGCAACTGGCCATCTACCGGGTCGCCTGGGCCGAACAGATGGGGCTGGAGCCGGAGCAGGTCACGGCCTCGTTCCTCTATGTCCGCAGCGGGCGGGTCGAAAGACCGTCAGGACTTCCTGACCGAAAAGAGTTGACCCGGCTGCTGATCGGGAATAGTGAAGAATGAGTCACGCAGAGCATCCATGTCATCACAGGATCGTGCGAAACCTGTTCAGAGTGCACTTTTCGCGCCTATTGTGGGGTCGGTAACCGGTCACCCCCGTACTCCGGCCACCAGCAAGGCCCGCAGTTCGTAACCCTCAGTCATCACCGCAGGTGTCCCAGGCACCGGCCACCTTCTGCTGGAGAGACCGAAGTTGAGCGCGACCGGATGGATCAGAGCGCGGCTCGGGGGGCCGACCCCGGGAGCCGTTCCAGGTACCGTCACCGGTACCTGGCCAAGGACCGCCCTGGCACTGCCGTTCATCGGCATGCTCCTGGTGGTCTCCCTCGACTACTTCAGCAACAGTGAAGTCACGGTCGAACCCGCCCTCACCGCCGTTCCCGCGCTGGCCGCCGTGGTCAGCCGCCGGACCTGGTTCCCGCTGCTGATCGGGCTCTGCACCGAGGCGGCGGCCTTCCTGATGGCCTTCTACAACGACGTGCTCGGCGAGTCCGTGCACAGCGCGACGGTCTTCGCCATCGCGCTGGTGGCCGGGATCGGCTGGGTCAGCGTGACGCTGCGGCTGCGCCAGGAGGCGGCGCTCGCCGACGCCCAGCTGGTCGCCGAGATCGCCCGCCGGGTGCTGCTGCGCTCCGTCCCCGACCGGGTCGGCTGCGTCCGGGCCGCCGTGCACTACGCCGCCGCCGCCGCGCACGCCTCGATCGGCGGGGACCTGTACGAGCTGGTCAACACCCGGCACGGCGTCCGGGCCGTGGTCGGCGACGTCCGGGGCAAGGGGCTGAACGCCGTGGAGACGGCGGCCGCCGTGCTCGGCGCCTTCCGCGAGGCGGCGCACCAGGAACCGGCCCTGGAGAAGGTCGCGGGCTGGCTCGCCGTCAGCCTGGACCGTGCCCTGCACGAGAACGACCACCCCGGCGTCGAGGAGGAGTTCGTCACCCTCGTCCTGATCGGCGTCCGCCCGGACGGCACCGCCGAGATCGTCAACTGCGGCCACCCCGCCCCACTGCTGCTCCGGGCCGGCGAGCCGGTCCGCGCCCTGGAACTGGACGAGACCGTCCCCCCGCTCGGCGTCCTGGACCCGGCCGACGTCCACCCGCCCGTCCAGCGGATCGCGATCCACCCCGGCGACCGCGTGCTGCTCTTCACCGACGGCGTGATCGAGGCCCGCGACCACCGAGGCGCCTTCTACCCGCTCGCCGACCGCCTCCCGCACTGCGCCACCGGCAGCCCGACCGAGGTACTGCGCCGGGTGCACGACGACGTCGTCCGACACGTCGGCCGCGCCCTCTCCGACGACGCCGCGATGCTCCTGCTCCAGTACGAGCCGACCGGACCGCACCTCCCGCACCAGAACGGCCAACAGGCCCTCACCGCCGGCTGACAGGGGCCGGAAATTCCTGTTATGTGAGGGGTCGTCCGGTGCTGGGCCGGGCGGCCCCTTGATCGTGTCTGATGCCGCGTCAACCAGCGACCAGAGGATGAGATCTTCCTCAGCGTCTCCTTCCACGGATTGATGCGGGCGCGCTGGCCGGACCGTGAAGCTGGCTCCGCCGGACCCTCCGGTGATCGTCGAAGGAGAACCACATGACGAACGGTCAGACCATGTCGCGGCGCGGTCTTCGCCTCGCCGCCGGGCTGCTCGCGGGCGCCACCGTACTCGCGCTCGCACCGGCGGCCGGCGCCGCCACACCGCCGAGCGGCCCGCTCGCCCTCGCGCCCGCCGACGGCCCCTCGGCCGGCCGTTCCGACAGTGCCGCGCTCCAGCAGGCGCTGGACGCGATCACCACACAGGCCGGCGCCACCAGCGCCATCGCCGAGGTGCGGGAGAACGGCAAGGTCGCCTGGCGTGGCACGACCGGCGTGCGGGACCTCGCCGGCAAGGCGCCGGCGCCGGTCGACGGGCGGTTCCGGGCCGGCAGCGTGACCAAGACCTTCCTGGCCACGGTGCTGCTGCAGCTCTCCGCCGAGGGCAAGGTCGGCCTGGACGACCCGATCGAGCGCTACCTGCCCGGCGTCGTCCCGGGCGGCGGCGCGATCACCGTGCGCCAGGTGCTCAACCACACCGCCGGCATCTTCGACTTCGGGGACCTGCCGGAGTTCGCCCAGGACACCGAGGCCCAGCAGGAGCAGTTCGCCGCCACCATCCGCTGGCAGACCTTCACCCCGCAGCAGCTGATCGCCGCCGCCACCAGCCACCCGCCGTACTTCGCCCCCGGGCAGGGCTGGCACTACTCAAACACCGACTACATCCTGATCGGCGAGATCATCGGCAAGGTGACTGGCCACTCCTGGCGCACCGAGGTCCGGCAGCGGATCCTGCGGCCGCTGGGGCTGGACCACACCTCCCTCCCGGGGACGGCCACCACGATCCCCGGCCCGCACAGCCATGGCTACTTCCCGCTGACCAGCGGTCCCGCCGACATCACCGACCTCAACCCCTCGGCAGCGGGGGCGGCCGGCGAGCTCATCTCCACCACCGACGACCTGACCCGATTCAACGCCGCGCTGATGGGCGGGCGCCTGCTCGCTCCGGCCCAGCTCGCCGAGATGACCAGCACCATCCCGGCCATCGCCGATCCGCCCTCCGCGTACGGTCTGGGCCTGATGGCCACCTCGCTGTCCTGCGGCGCCGTCTGGGGCCACCCGGGCGGGATCGCCGGCTACAGCACTTTCATGTTCAGCGATCGCGCCGGCACCCGCCAGATCGCGATCTCGCTCACCCAGTACGACCCGGTCAAGTCCGCTGCGCTCAACCAGACCGTCATCGGCTTGATGAACCAGACCTTCTGCGCCGGCACCCCCGGTGCGGCGGCGCCTTCTGGAGACCGACCTCTGGGGACCGACCTCTAGAGACCGACCTCGACGACCAGCGGGCGGTGGTCGGAGACGGCCGCGCGTGGGGCCTCGGCCGGGCCGACCGCCGTCCGGGGGACGCCCATGGCGAGCACGTGGTCGAACTGCACGGTGGGGCGGTGCGACGGGTAGGTCGGCGTCTTGGCCAGGTCGTACCAGCCGTGCAGGCGCGGGCGTGGCTCGCGGACCCGGCGTCGGCGCGGTCCCGGCAGGGCGGCCCGGGCGCGGCGGGCCGCCCGGGCGTCCCGGACCCGTTCGCGGGTGGATTCGCGGTCCAGCGCGGTCGCGCTGCCGAGCACCGTACGCGGCACCGCGCCGATCAGGTTGAAGTCGCCGAGCACCAGGTACGGCTTGGGCAGGTCGGCGATCCAACGGCGGACGGCCGCCAGCTGCGCCATGTTCCAACCGGGCACGAAGGACAGGTGGGTGGCGACCACGGTGAACTGTCCGAGCCGGCCCTCCAGGACGGCGGCCACCGCGACCCGGGGCTCGTCCGGTACGGGAGTCAGTCCGCGCCGCCCGGCCACCCGCAGCGGCAGCCCGAACGGTGCCGGGGCGAACCGGCGGGCCCGCCAGTGGTGCACCGGCAGCCTGGTCAGCAACGCGGTGCCGTACGAGGGCAGTTCGGTGCCGAGCCCGACCTCGCCGGGGCCGTACACCTGCAGGCCGGTGACGGACGGGTCGGGCACCCAGCCCGCCGAAGGGGCCGGCCGGCCGTGCAGTGCGGCGGCGAAGCGCCAGTCGGCGGCACCCATCGCCTTCGCGGCCACGGCGGTCTGGTCGACCAGACCGGAGCGCTCCTGGTAGCGGTCCACCTCCTGGAGCGCGAGCACGTCCGCGTCCAGCGCGGCGATCGCCTCGCCCAGCGGCTCGCCCGGTTCCGGTGGGTAGGGCAGTGGACCACCGTCCTGGGCCAGGGGTTGACCGTGCAGCAGATTGAAGGTGGCGATGCGCAGCTGGCTCACCGTACGACCGTACCGGTTCACCCGGCCGCTCGGTTCGGCCCGGTGCTGAGCCCACTGCCCTGAGCCCGCTGCCTGAGCCCGGTGTCGAGCCCGTTACCTGAGCCCGGTGCTTGAGCCTGGCGCCCATACCGGGTATACATACTCCGTATGTCCATCCGCCATGGCCTGCTCGCCCTGCTCGACCAGGGTCCGCGATACGGCTACCAGCTGCGTACCGAATTCGAGGCCCGTACGGGCGCCACCTGGCCGCTCAACGTCGGCCAGGTCTACACCACGTTGGGGCGACTGGAACGGGACGGCCTGGTCGCACCGCACGGCGAGGACGAGGACGGGCACCTGTTCTACGCCGTCACCGAGGCAGGACGCGCGGAACTGCGTAGTTGGTTCGAGACCCCGGTGCCCCGGACCAATCCGCCGCGCGACGAGCTGGCGATCAAGCTGGCGATGGCCGTGACCGTGCCAGGGGTGGATGTCGCCGCAGTCGTCCAGGGGCAGCGCAAGCACAGCATGAAGGCGCTGCAGGACTACACCCGGCTCAAGGGGCAGGCGCTGCTGGCCGACTCCGGGCAGCGCACGGACCTCGCCTGGCTCCTGGTGCTGGAGCAGCTGATCTTCCAGACCGAAGCCGAGATCCGCTGGCTGGACCACTGCGAGAGCCGTCTGACCCAGCGCGCCGCCGAGCCGCCCGTGCCGCAGGGCGCGACCGAGGCCCCGGCCAAGCCGAAGCGGCGCTCCCGCCTCTGAACGTCGAACATCACGTAATAACAGCAGGGGGAAAGTTGACCACCTCTCAAGCCGCCTTCAACGCATCGGCCGGCACCTCGCCGGTGCTGCACCTGGAGGGTGTGACCCGGGTGCACGGGCGGGGCGCCGCCGAGGTGCACGCGCTGCGCGACGTCGATCTCAAGGTGTACCCGGGCGAGTTCGTCGCGGTGATGGGACCTTCCGGCGCCGGCAAGTCCACCCTGCTCACGCTGGCCGGGGGCCTGGACAGCCCGACGGCCGGCCGGGTGCTGGTCGAGGGGACCGCGTTGGGCGGGCTCGGCAGGAAGAAGCTGGCCGAGGTCCGCCGTCGGTCGATCGGGTACGTGTTCCAGGACTACAACCTGATCCCCGCGCTGACCGCCGCCGAGAACATCACGCTGCCCCGCGAGCTGGACGGCGTGTCCACCCGCGCCGCGCGCCGCGAGGCCCTCGCGGCGCTGGAGGAGCTGGGTATCGCCCAGCTGGCAGACCGCTTCCCAGAGGAGATGTCCGGCGGTCAGCAGCAGCGGGTCGCCATCGCCCGGGCCCTGATCGGCGAGCGTCGGCTGGTGCTCGCCGACGAACCGACCGGCGCCCTCGACTCCGCCACCGGCGAGTCGGTGCTCGCCCTGCTGCGGGCCCGCTGCGACGCCGGGGCCGCCGCCATGATGGTCACCCATGAGGCCCGGCACGCCGCCTGGGCGGACCGGGTGGTCTTCCTCCGGGACGGCCGGCTGGTCGACGAGAGCGTCAGCCAGGACGCCGGCAGCCTGCTGGTCTAGCAGCACCACCGACAGCCCGGACCAGGACCTCGTGCCTCCCGAGGGTGTCCCGCAGTGCCCCGGAGGTGACAGAGCTAACCGATCACATCCCGGAGCGCGCGGGCACGCACCCGCATGGGCGAACTAAAGTCGTCCACATGACGAAAACCCCGGACAGCGCCGTCCGTTCCTTCATCGACCAGCACCAGCCAGGATTCCTCCAGGACCTCGCCGACTGGCTGCGGATCCCGTCCGTGTCGGCCGACCCGGCTCAGGCGGGCGAGGTGCGCCGCTCCGCCGAGTGGCTGGCCGCGAAGCTGACCGAGACCGGCTTCCCGGTGGCCGAGGTCTGGGAGACGGACGGCCTGCCGGCGGTCTTCGCGGAGTGGCCGTCCGGGGACTCGTCCGCGCCGACCGTGCTGGTGTACGGGCACCACGACGTGCAGCCGGCCGCCCGGGAGGACGGCTGGGCGACCGACCCGTTCGAGCCCACCGTGATCGGCAAGCAGCTGTTCGCCCGGGGCGCGGCCGACGACAAGGGCCAGGTCTTCTTCCACACCCTGGGCCTGCGGGCCCATCTGGCCGCCACCGGCCGTACCGCGCCGGCCGTCAACCTCAAGCTGCTGGTCGAGGGCGAGGAGGAGTCCGGCTCGCCGAACTTCGCCGCCCTGGTCCGCCGGGAGGCCGAGCGGCTGGCCGCCGATGTCGTGATCATCTCCGACACCGGCATGTGGTCCGAGACCACGCCGACCGTCTGCACCGGGATGCGCGGCCTGATGGACGCCCAGATCGACTTCACCGGCCCGGACACCGACATCCACTCGGGTTCCTTCGGCGGTGCCGTCCCCAACCCCGCCGCCGTCGCGGCCGAGCTGGTCGCGGCCCTGCACGACGAGGACCGCCGGGTCGCGATCCCGGGCTTCTACGACAACATCGTCGAGCTGACCGATCGTGAGCGCGAGCTCTTCGCCGAGCTGCCCTACGACGAGGCCCAGTGGCTGCGGGTCGCCAAGTCGTACGGCACCCAGGGCGAGGCCGGCTACAGCACCCTGGAGCGCGTCTGGGCCCGCCCGACCGCCGAGGTGAACGGCATCTGGGGCGGCTACACCGGCCCCGGCGGGAAGACCATCGTCCCGGCCGAGGCACACCTCAAGCTCTCCTTCCGGCTGGTCGCCGGGCAGGAGTTCGAGCAGGTCCGGACGGCCGTCCGGGACTGGGTCGCGGCCCGGGTGCCGGAGGGCATCCGGTACGAGCTGGTCTTCCCGGGCGTCACCCGGCCCTGCCTGACGCCGCTGGACCACCCGGCGCTGCAGTCCACCGTGCGCGCCATGGGACGGGCCTTCGAACAGAAGATCCTCTTCACCCGTGAGGGTGGTTCGGGGCCTGCCGCCGACCTCCAGGACGTGCTGGGCGCGCCGGTCCTCTTCCTGGGCATCTCGGTGCCCTCGGACGGCTGGCACTCCGTCAACGAGAAGGTCGAGCTCGACCTGCTCGCCAAGGGCGTCGAGGCCGCCGCCTATCTCTGGGGCGACCTTGCCGAGAACTGGCCGCAGGCATGAGTACCGCCCGCACCACTGCTTCGCCGACGACTACCGGAACGGGGAACCGAGTTGAGCACAGTGCCTGACGTAACAGTGCCTGGCGTTACAGAGGCCGAAGCTGAGGACAGCCTGGCGGGCAAGGGCGCGAGGCACCTCGCGCTGGCCCGGGCCGGGGTGGAGCGGGCCGCGCAGCACCGGTTCGACGAACCGTGGCTGGCCGCCGCCTGGAGCCACCCGAGCACCAAGGTGCTGCCGATCTCCGGCGGCGAGGCGTTCGTGGTCGACACCGAGCGGGGCACCGAGCTGGTGCTGCTGCCCTCCTTCGAGGCGCCGGAGACGGGGGACCGCTTCTTCCTCGGCACGGACGAGGACGGCACCTCCTACTTCGCGCTGGCCGGCGACAGCCTGCCGGGCCGGCTGGACGGCGACGCCCGTCCGGCCGGGCTGCGCGAGGTGGGCGCGATGCTCTCCGACCGCGACGCCGGGCTGCTGGTGCACGCCGTGGCGCTGGAGCACTGGCACCGGCTGCACAGCTTCTGCTCCCGCTGCGGGCACCCGACCGAGAAGGCCGGGGCCGGGCACGTCCGCCGCTGCACCTCCTGCGCGGCGGAGCACTACCCGAGGACCGACCCGGCGGTGATCATGCTGATCACCGACGACCGGGACCGCTGCCTGCTGGGCCGGCAGGCGATCTGGCCGGAGGGACGCTGGTCCACCCTGGCGGGCTTCGTCGAGCCGGGCGAGTCGCTCGAGCAGGCGGTGGCCCGCGAGGTCTTCGAGGAGGCCGGGGTCCGGGTCGCCGAAGTCGGCTATGTGGCCAGCCAGCCGTGGCCCTTCCCGTCCAGCCTGATGCTGGGCTTCATGGGGACGGCCGATCCGGCGGGCACCGCGATCACGGTGGACGGCGAGGAACTGGCCGAGGCGCGCTGGTTCTCCCGCGAGGAGTTGCGGGCCGGAATGGCGGCGGGGGAGATCCTGCCGCCGTCCGGAATTTCGATCGCCCGTCATCTGGTCGAACTCTGGTACGGCGAACCGCTTCCTCCGGCGGCCCGCTGGTAGGTGTGAAAAAGGGGCGCGCGGTTATGGCCGCGCGCCCCTTTTCTGCTCTCTTTTACTGTTTACCGCGACGGATCCTGCTACTGCGGAAGATCCTCTGCCGGAGCGTGCGCGGGAGCTTGCGCCGGAGCTTCTTCGGGGTACTGCGCCAGATCGAGCCAGCAGCTGACGGTCTTCCCGGTCAGCCGGGTGGTCACCGTCCACTGCTCGCAGATGGCCGTGACGATCGCCAGACCCCGCCCGTGCGAGTCCTCCTCGGCGGCGTCGCGGGCCTGCGGCAGGCCGCGCCCGAAGTCCGCCACGGAGATCTGCAGGGCACTGTCGGTGAGCGCCAGGGTGAGCGAGATCGCCCCGTGGCCGTACCGGAGGGAGTTGGTGACCAGCTCGGACACCAGGAGTTCGGCGCTGTCGGCCAACCGGGCGGCGCCCCAGGCGGCGAGTGCCGTCCGGGTCAACCGACGGGCCCGGCCGACGTTGCACGGTTGCGGTGGGAAGGTGGCGGTCGCCGACCACGCGCCGTGGTCGGCGGCTTCGAGAGTCCGGCCGGGTCGGCGCTCGGCCCCGGCGGGGGCGGTGCGCTGCTTCTCGGTCTGCCGCGCGTTGAACTGGCGCGCCGCTCTGGTTACGGGCATGGGTCCGCCCCCGGGGAGTGCTGGATGGAATGCGCCGCCCGATTCGGCGACGGTGTCGCCGAGCGGCCGCAATCGAGCTGGAGTGCAATCGGGCTGAAGTGCATCGCTGAAGTGCGTCGGACTGAAGTGCGTCGAGCTGAAGTGAGTCAGGCTGGAGTACGTCGAGCCGCAGTGCTTCGAACTACCGTGCTTCGGACTGAACTGCCTCGAGGTTGAAGTCCGGGCGAGGGTGATCGTAGCCAGTTCGACCGAGCTGGGTGGGATCAATCCCGGAATCCCCAATCCCGGCCAATATTGGCCGGTTTAGCTGAAATCACGCAAGCCCGATCGCTACATTCACTCGGGTGACAATCCCCCGGGGCAGTGCCCAATCCCCCAAGTACCAGCGGCTGGCCGCAGACCTGCGTCGCCGCATCGCGTCCGGCGAGTGGCGCAGTGACGCCGCGCTGCCGGTCGAGACCGAACTCGAGCAGCACTACGGCGTAGCCCGGAACACCGTCCGGCTGGCGGTGGACGTGCTGGTCAACGAGGGGCGGCTGATCCGGCTCCAGGGCAAGGGCACCTACCTCAAGGACCACCCTGTGCTCGATCACCGCGCCTACGGGCCCGCCTTCGTCCCCGGCCGACCGGACTGCCTGGCCGGGCCGACCGAGGTGTACACGAAAGAGGCACGCGCGGCGGGTCGGGAGTTGACGGTCGACTTCGAGATGCTCATCGTGCGGGCCCGGGTCGACATCGCCGAACGGCTCGGGCTGCGGCCGGGCGAGGCGGTGGTGGTCCGCCGTCAGCTGCGGCTGATCGACCGCGAGCCGTACTCGATCGAGGAGAGCCACTACCGGGCCGGCCTGGCGGCGGGTACGCCGCTGATGGAGCCCGACCCGGTGCCGGGCGGGGACGAGGCGGTGCTGTCGGCCCTCGGGCGGACGGAGATCGGCGGGGTCGACCACCTGGTCTCCCGGATGCCGGGGCCGGAGGAGTCGGCGTGGTTCCAGGGCGGCCCGGGCGTGCCGCTGCTGGTGCAGACCCGCGTCACGTACGACCTGCGCGGGCCGGTGCGGGTGATCGAGACGCGCTACTCGGCGGACCGCTGCCGGCTGGTGTACGGCTTGGGCGAGCTCGGGGCGCGAAACCTCGTGGGGCCGAGCGTCCCGGCCCAGGGCGCGGCCGCGCAGGGCGTGCCGGTGGCTCCGGACCGGTGAGGTCCGGAGCCACCGGGTACCGCGAAGGCGGCTTCGGGTCAGCTCGCCAGTGCGGCCTGGACCTGGCGCAGGCTCGGGTTGGTCATCACGACCCGCTCGCCGCCGCCCGTCGGCTCGACGATCACCGTCGGCACGACCTGGTTGCCGTTGTTGACGGACTCCACGTAGGAGGCCGACGCCGGGTCCTCCTCGATGTTGATCACCGTGTAGCCGATGTTCTCGCGGTCCATCTGGCTCTTGAGTCGGTTGCAGTACCCGCACCAGGTCGTGCTGTACATCGTCACACTGCCGGACATCGCGGTGGTCTCCTTCGGGAGGGGCGTACGGTCGGAGTCGAGAACGTCCCGCGTGCGTCGGACATTCCTCGTACGCCGGGCGTGCGGGGAGTGCCACGCGCCGGTCCGCGCGAAGATTATCCGCTGATCCCGCCGGGCCTGTGGACAACTCCCGGCAGAACCGCTGCCGACCCTGTCAGGATCCCGGTACCGGGTGACCCGACCCGGCGGACTGAGAGGATGGTCCGCATGCAGGAAGAGCTTCTGGCCGGTTTCGACCGTGGCCCGTACGACACCTCCGCCGGCGGCCCGCCGATCGGCGCCGACGCAGTGCTGGCCGGCCTGGACCCCGAGCAGCGGGCCGTCGCCACCGCCCTGCACGGGCCCGTGTGCGTCCTCGCGGGCGCCGGGACGGGCAAGACCCGCGCCATCACCCACCGGATCGCCTACGGCGTGCGCAGCGGCGTCTACCAGCCGCAGCAGGTGCTCGCCGTGACCTTCACGGCCCGCGCCGCCGGTGAGATGCGCGGACGGCTGCGCGAGCTCGGCGCCGAAGGCGTCCAGGCCCGTACCTTCCACGCGGCCGCGCTGCGCCAGCTCCAGTACTTCTGGCCGCGCGCCATCGGCGGCGAGGTGCCCCGGCTGCTGGAGCGCAAGGTGCAGCTGGTCGCCGAGGCGGCGGGCCGCAGCGGGCTGCGCGTCCAGCGCACCGAGCTGCGCGACCTCACGGCCGAGATCGAGTGGGCCAAGGTCACCCAGATCGTGCCGGACGACTACCCGGCCGCCGTGGTCAAGACCGGCCGCGACGCCCCACGTGACCCGTCCGAGATCGCCCGGGTCTACGCGACCTACGAACAGACCAAGCGCGACCGGGGCGTGATCGACTTCGAGGACGTGCTGCTGCTCACCGCCGCGATCCTGGAGGACCGCCCGGAGATCGCCGATCGGGTCCGCGCCCAGTACCGCCACTTCACGGTGGACGAGTACCAGGACGTCTCCCCGCTCCAGCAGCGCCTGCTGGACCAGTGGACGGGCGGCGGCGCCAGCCTCTGCGTGGTCGGCGACGCCAGCCAGACCATCTACTCCTTCACCGGCGCCACCCCCGACTACCTGCTGAACTTCCGTACCCGCCACCCCGAGGCCACCGTGGTGAAGCTGGTCCGCGACTACCGCTCCACCCCGCAGGTGGTGCACCTCGCGAACGGCCTGCTGGCCAAGGCGCACGGCCAGGCCGCGCAGCACCGGCTGGAGCTGATCTCGCAGCGCGAGGGCGGCCCCGAGCCGGTCTACACCGAGTACGCCGACGAGCCGACCGAGGCCGAGACCACCGCGTACCGGATCAAGGACCTGCTCGCCCAGGGCGTCCGGGCCAGCGAGATCGCGGTGCTGTTCCGTACCAACGGCCAGTCCGAGGTCTACGAGCAGGCACTCGCGGACCTCGGCATCTCGTACCAGCTCAAGGGCGCCGAGCGGTTCTTCGAACGTTCCGAGGTCCGGGACGCCGTGATGCTGCTCCGGGGCGCCGCCCGGGCCGGCTCCGACCCGCTCACCGCGGACGCGCCCGACCTGGCCGGCCAGGTCCGCGCGGTGCTGGCCAGCCGGGGCTTCACCCCGAACCCGCCGGCCGGCTCCGGCACCGTCCGCGAGCGGTGGGAGTCGCTGTCGGCGCTGGTCCGGCTCTCCGAGGAGTTCGAGGCCGCCCGCGTCCTGGCGGGGGCGCCGGCGGACCTCTCGGCGTACGTGGGCGAGCTCGACGCCCGCGCGGCCGCCCAGCACGCCCCCGCCGTCGAGGGCGTCACGCTGGCCTCGCTGCACGCCGCCAAGGGCCTGGAGTGGGACGCGGTGTTCCTGGTCGGGCTCACCGAGGGCACGCTGCCGATCATCTACGCCAAGACCGACGAGCAGGTCGAGGAGGAGCGCCGGCTGCTCTACGTCGGGGTGACCAGGGCCCGGGTGCACCTCTCGCTCTCCTGGGCGCTCTCGCGCTCCCCGGGCGGTCGGGCGAGCCGAAAGCCGACGCGCTTCCTGGACGGGCTGCGGCCCGGCTCCAGCGCCTCCGGCCCGCGCTCGCGGGGCGGTCGTGGGGGCGTCGAGTTCGGTGCGGAGCGCTCGGCGCCGCGCAAGGCGCGGGGGCCGGTCAAGTGCCGGGTCTGCGACAAGACCCTCACCGAGGCGGTGGAGCGCAAACTGCGCCGCTGCGAGAGCTGCCCGTCCTCGATGGACGAGGCGCTGTTCGAGCGGCTGCGCGAGTGGCGCGCCGGGCAGGCCAGGAAGCAGGGTGCCCCGGCCTACGTGGTCTTCACCGACGCGACCCTGATGGCGATCGCCGAGGACGTGCCCGCCAACGAGCGCGAACTCGCCGTCATCTCGGGCGTCGGCGCCATGAAGCTGGACAAGTACGGTGCCGCCGTGCTGTCGTTGTGTGCTGGGGAGGAACTGCCGGACGAGTCCGCCGAGGAGTCGGTGGCGGAGCCGGTGGAGGATGTCCCGGGGGAGGTGCAGGGGGAGTCCGTAGAGCCCGCCTGAACGGTTTCTGAGGTTCTCCTTGAAACTCGCCGGAAAAATAGTTTGCGCGCCGTGCATGGAGCGCAATAGCCTGCCGGAGCGGTCAAGGAGACGAGATCGCAAGCTGCACGGGGTCACTCCTGAAGCAGCTTCCCCATGCGCACCATCAGCACGACCTGCTCGAGTACCACCCGCTTGACGTACGACCTGCTTGACCATCCAAACATCCGAACACCGGAGCCCGGGCGACTGGGCGCCGCGAGACGCCGAGAGGAGGCGAAGACAGTGGAAACCATGACGATGATCACCAAAGTGACTGGCCAGACCGTTATCGCCCTGCCCTCGTGCGCCCCCGCGCTGTTCGGCAGCACCGGCATCTCGTCCGACACGTCTTCGCTCGGCGTCGCAGTTGACACTGCGCTCCTGCGTGGCGTGGTCGTCCTTGCCGGTAATGGTCTGGGTCTCGACGCCACCGGTGTCTCCGCTGTCACCACCGTTGCCGCTCTCACGAGTGTCAGTGGTCTTGGCAACACTGATGCCGGATCCGTCGAGGCAGGTCTGTCCAACGACTGGGCAACGTTCGACGGCGGGCGCGAGCTGCGCAGCGAGCGACCGATCCAGGCATCGAAGGCAGCAGTAGCGGCCGCCAAGCATGGCGACTATGCGCGGGTCATCGGTGCCGGAGAAGCCAAGAAGCAGGACGAGCAGCAGATCAACAAGGCCGAGGCCGCCTTTATGGGAGCCATGGCCGTCCGGATTCGGGCCTACCGCGGGCCTCAACCCTGGAGAGAACGGACCTGAGTAAGCCTCAGGTCGGAGCCTCCAGGGCCGCGGAACCCGTACACCGGGATCCGCGGCCCTTCTGTTTGTCCGGTACGTCAGACCACCCTGGCCCTTCGGGGCCTCCGGTCCAGCCCAACCAGCCGGCTGGACCGGAACCACAGAGAAGAAGACGAGGAACACCCACAGTGTCAACGGTCATCACGCCGCCACTCCCGTCCGTACCGACAGACAAGCTCACCCAGGCCGACCAGGCCGACCCTCCGGAGGTATCCCTTATGCAGCTCACCGTGAACGACGCCGAGGCCCTCGGTCTCACCATCCCGTGCCGCGCCTTCGACCCGGAGGTCTTCTTCGCGGAGACGCCGGCTGACGTCGAGTACGCGAAGTCGCTCTGCGGCACCTGCCCGGTCAAGGAGACCTGCCTGGCCGGCGCGCTGGAGCGGCGCGAGCCGTGGGGCGTCTGGGGTGGCGAGCTCTTCGTCCAGGGTGTCGTCGTTGCCCGCAAGCGGCCCCGGGGCCGTCCGCGCAAGACCGAGGTCATGGCGTGAACCCCGCGATCCACGCAGCGGCGGTCCGCAGGGGACACCACCCCTCGCTGGACAGCACACTGCGCCACTCAGTCCGTATCGCCGCCGCCAAGGCGGATGCAGCACTCTCCCGTCCGTTCCCGAGCACGCACCACGAGCAGGACCACCACATGAACCCCGCCGTCATCGATCCGACCGTCCGCGCCGAGCAGACCACCGAACTTCAGATCCAGAACAGGACCCGCGAGATGCATCTCCTGCAAGAAAACCTGGCCCGTGCCCATATGCAAGAACGCCTCCAGGAGGCCGAGCACGAACGAATGGCCGTCCGGGTCGCCCGGGCCGTCAGGCTGCGGCGGCGCGCCGAGCGCGCCTCGTTGCGGGCCCGCAAGGCGCTCGTCCTCGCCATGATGTAAGCCGGGCCCGCCCGGTCGAGCATCACCCTTGAACACTGATGGCCGTTCCCCTCTCGGAGGGGAACGGCCATCAGTGTTCAAGGGCCATCAGTGTTCAGGCGTGTGGCCGGTCGTCAGCTCTCGGCGGTCTCGGGCTGCTCCGCGAAGCCCGGCAGCCACTCCAGCATCTCGGCCCGGAAGGGGGCGTTCGCGCCCAGCTGGCAGAGCACGCCGATGGTGCTGAGGGTGACCCGGTGTATCAGCAGGTACGCGGGCGGCAGGTTCAGCTGCTTGCCGAGGTTGTAGGCGGGGGAGCGCGGGTCGGCGATCCGGGTGGCCTGGGAGCGCATCCAGGACCGGGTGAAGTGGAAGGTCTCCACGGTGGCCGGCTCGATGATCGGCAGCAGGTAGTCGAGCACGGCGGCCGGGTCCAGCGCGATCGAGGGCTTGACGAAGCCCTCCTCGCGCAGCATGTCCAGGACCCCGGCGGAGTCCCCGGCCAGGGCCATCCGCAGTGCGTTGCCGATCGGGGCGGGCAGGCCGTCCGGCAGCCGGTCGACGGTGCCGAAGTCGAGCACCCCGAGCCGCCAGCCAGACGCGGGACCGTCGTCCTTGATCAACCGGAAGTTCCCGGGGTGCGGGTCGGCGTGCAGCAGCCCCGTCCGGGACGGGCCGGCGAACAGGAAGCGGGCCAGCAGCTGCCCGGCCCGGTCGCGCTCCTCGGGCGTGCCGCCCGAGATCACCTCGGCGAGCGGGGTGCCGTCCAGCCACTCGGTGACCAGCACCTGGTCGGCCTGGGCGACCACGCCGGGCACCGTGATGTCCGGATCGTCGGCGAACACCTCGGCGTGGCGGCGCTGCGCCTCGGCCTCCAGCTCGTAGTCCAGCTCCTCGGCGACCCGGTCCCGCAGTTCGTTGATGAGCGGCTTGATGTCCAGGCCGGGAATGAGCGGGCCGAGCAGCCAGGCGACCCGGCTGAGCTGGTTGAGGTCGGAGAGCAGCGCCTCACCCGCGCCCGGGTACTGCACCTTGACGGCGACCACGCGCCCGTCACGCCAGACGGCCCGGTGCACCTGTCCGATCGAGGCGGCGGCGGCCGGGCGGTCGTCGAAGCTCCTGAACTTCTTGCGCCAGTCCTTGCCCAGCCGTTCGGCCAGCGCGGCGTGCACCTTGGTGGCGGGCATCGGGGGCGCGGCGTCCTGAAGCTTCGTCAGGGCGGCCCGGTAGGGCCCGGCGACCTCCTCGGGCAGGGCGGCCTCGAAGACGGACAGCACCTGCCCGAACTTCATCGCACCGCCCTTCAACTCGCCGAGGACCTTGAAGAGCTGATCGGCGGTGGCCTGCTGGAGTTCGGCGGTGACCACCTCCGCCGAACGTCCGCCGATCCGCCGGCCGAGCCCCAGCGTGGCGCGTCCGGCTATCCCGAGCGGCAGGGCGGCGAGCCGTGCGGTACGGGTCACTGCCTTGCGCGGAAGATCGCTCACCCGGGCCTCCAGTCAGATGTCCAGACGGCCGCGGAAGGCCGGAGGACGGTGGTCACTACGCCATTGTGCCCGCATCCGGGGCCGCTTCCGTCGAATACGTCGGGTAGCCCGTCGGCGGGCGGGCGTGGGGGCTTGCGGGAGAGGCCGGGGGCGCAGGTCAGCGTGGGTGCGCCTGCTCGGGACGAGCCGTGTTTCGAGCCGAATTTCGGGCCGTGGGTTGCGCCAGGGCCTGCGTCGTGACGTGCGCCGTGGGTTGCTGCGGCACCGACTGCCAGAGGCAGCCGCAGTCGGGATGGCTGCGCAGCCGGAGCCGCCGGGCCATGCCGTCGGCTGCGGACACCTCGCACCAGCCGTCCACGCTGGGCGGGCGCCCGCCGTCCAGGTAGAGCTGGACGTGCAACGCGGCCAGGCCCGCCACGGCGGTGGCCAACGCGCCGTCGCAGGCGGGGGAGCGGGGGCGGCCCGGGCCGTCGTCGGCGAGCTGGGCCAGCAGCCTCGGCCAGGCCTCGTCCTCGTCCCGCCGGGTCAGGGTGGCGCAGCTGCCGCAGGCCGAGGCACCGGGCAGGACCAGCGGTCCGACGATCCCGAGGTGCTCCAGCACGCCGACATACAGGTGCGGCACTCCGGCCCGCATCAGCTGCTGGGATTCGGTCGCCGTGCCGGTGAAGGCTCCGCTGCCGTCCCGTGGAGCCAGCACCACCAGCGCCGGTGGCGGTTCGCCGCCCGGGGTACGGCGCTGCCGTTCGCCCGCAGGCGCGCCGCCCGCCCGGTGCACCGCCTCGCGGGCGGCGGTGGTCCTCAGGCGGCCGATATCGGTCGGCGGGTAGCCCGCCGGTGAGCAGTCCCGGGCCGAGACCCGCCCCCGGTCGACCAGGCTGACCGAGCCGACTCCGCCGGCCGAGAGCACCGCGCCGATCGCGGTGCCCACCCGCCCCGCGCCCCGGATCTCCACCCGGGCCCGCGACCTGCCCCGGAGCACCGCCGGTGCCTCGCCCGGCGCCGGATGCACGAGGGAGAGCGAGGCCACGTCGGGGGCGAGCAGCCCCTGCTGCGGCCGGGGGTACTGCGCCAGCGCCTCGGCGGCGGCTTCGGCGTCGTCCAGCAGACCACCCTCCTCCAGTGAGGCGAGCAGCTGCTCGGCCAGGCCGCCGCCGAGGCCGAGGCGTTCGCCGGCCTCCAGCAGGGCCGTCCGATCCCGGGTGCCGTCCAGCAGCTCCAGGAAGGCGGCGACGGGCTGGCCGACGTCCTCGACCACTCGGGCGTGGTGGCGGACGGTGCCGAACTGCAGGGTGTCCCGGTCCCGCCAGAGGCGGGAGAGTGCGGGTTTGAGCATCGGGCGCATGGGCGGTCCTCCGTTCGCAATCGAGGTCGCAGTCGAGGTCGCAGTCGAGGTCGCAGTCGAGGTCGGAATCGAGGCTCGCGGTGCGAGGGTCGCGGTGCGATGTGAGGGAAGGATGCCCGATCCCCGAGGACCGGTGGGCGCGGTTGTCCACAGCCCCGGGAGCATGATCGGACGATCGTCCCGCGCGGCCTGTGGACAACCCGGTGGCGGAGCTTTCGTTCACGATCGCTCCGGGAAGAATTCGGCCATGGCAGCGGACATCTGTCAGAGGTACCGGGTAACGTCCTGTGACATGGCAGCCGAACGGGACTCCCATCCGTCGGTGTCGCGTCGGCGTGCCCGTGCAGCCGCTGGGCCAGGAGTCGCGACGCCGAGTTCTCGGGCGCGTCCCGCGACCCCCGAGCCCACTCCAGCGGCCGGTGGCCTGCCCGGTCCCGAGCCGGCCGTGGACAGCTCGACGGTCGAGGTCCGGCGCAGCGCGCGCCGCAGCCGTACGGTCTCCGCGTACCGCGAGGGCGACCGCACCATCGTGCTGATCCCGGCCCGGATGTCGCACGCCGAGGAGCAGCGCTGGGTGGCGCAGATGCTCGACCGGCTGGCCGCGCAGGAGAGCCGCCGGGTGCTGGGGGACGACGCCCTCGCCGCCAGGGCCCGCGAACTGTCCGACGCCCATCTGTCCGGCCGGGCGAAGGCCGACCAGGTCCGCTGGGTGACCAACCAGAACTCCCGCTGGGGCTCCTGCACCCCGAGCGAGCGCACCATCAGGCTCTCGCACCGCCTGCAGGGGATGCCCCAGTACGTGATCGACTACGTGCTGCTGCACGAGCTGGCGCACCTGCTCGTGCCGGACCACGGCCCGCGCTTCTGGGCCCTGCTGGAGGCGTACCCGCGCACCGAGCGGGCGCGGGGTTACCTGGAGGGCGTGGCCTCCGCCGCGCGCCTCCCGCACATCCCGGGGGCCCGGGGTGGCGAGGCAGAGCCTTGCGGCTGACAGATCAGGACAACCTGAACGGGGCGCGGGGAACCGTGGCCCAACCGTGCACGTGCGTCGTGCTTGGTCGCGCGCGCAGTTGAGCAAGCAGGGCCTCGCGCCCCTGGGGGTGCAACTGACCGGGGTGCCTACCGGGTGAGCTTTCGGGCCAGGGCGACCAGGTCGCGGACGGACGTGTCCGTCAGTTCGGGCAGGTGGTCGTAGTCGAACCAGCGGAGGTCCAGGGACTCCTCGCTGATCGTCGCCTGGGCTCCGGCGGGGGCCAGGGCGACGTACTGGACGTCCAGGTGGGTGTTCTCCGGGCGGTCCTTGCCGGTGCAGCGGACCTGGTGGCGGTCGAGTTTGACCGGGGTGGGCCGGCCGTCGGTGGTCAGCAGTTCGAGGCCCGTGATGCCGGACTCCTCGGTGGCCTCGCGGAGGGCGGCCGAGGCGAGCGTCTCGTCACCGGGTTCGCAGTGGCCGCCCATCTGCAGCCAGATCCCGACCTTGGGGTGCAGGGTCAGCAGCACCCGCCCGGCGGAGGGGTCGACCACGACCGCGCTGGCGGTGATGTGGGCGGGCAGGCAGGAGCGCCAGAGTCCGTCCGGCCGGCCGTCGAGGTGGGTCAGGTAGTCGAGCCTCAGCTGTTCCTGGTCGGTGTCGGCCACGGACCAGTCACGCAGGGCCCGGACGGCGTCGGTGTGCAGCGTCGTCATTACTTGGTGTCGCCCTCGCCCTTGCCGTCAGCCTTGTCACTGTCCTGACCGCCGCCCTCGCCGGCCGCCGCCTCGCCGAGCAGCTTGTTGAGGGCGTCGAAGTCGAAGCCGCCCTCCAGGCCCTCGCCGGAGCCGCGGTGCACGAAGCCGTCCGGGTCGTCCAGGTCGGCCGCCGTCGGCAGCATGTCGGGGTGCTCCCAGAGCGCGTCCCGGCCGTCGACGCCGCGCGCGTCGGCCAGCGAGGCCCACAGCCGCGAGGCGTCCCGCAGCCTGCGCGGGCGCAGCTCCAGGCCGACCAGGGTGGCGAAGGTCTGCTCGGCGGGGCCGCCGGCGGCCCGGCGGCGGCGGACCGTCTCGCGGAGCGCGTCGGCCTGCGGCAGGTGCGGCTCGGCGGCGGCGTGTACCACCGCGTCGACCCAGCCCTCGACCAGCGCGAGGGCGGTCTCCAGGCGAGCCAGCGCGGCCTTCTGCGCGGGGGTGTCCTCGGGCTGCAGCAGGCCGCCCGCGAGCGCCTCCTGGAGCGCCTCGGGGTTGCTCGGGTCGAGCTGGCCGACCAGCTCCTCCATCCGGGTGGTGTCCACCTGGATGCCGCGCGCGTACGCCTCGACCGCGCCGAACAGGTGGGCCCGCAACCACGGCACGTGGGCGAAGAGCCGCTGGTGGGCGGCCTCGCGCAGGGCCAGGTAGAGCCGGACCTCGTCGGCGGGCACGCTCAGGCCCTCGCCGAACTCGGCGACGTTCTGCGGCAGCAGCGCGGCCTTGCCGGCCGGAGCGAGCGGCAGGCCGACGTCGGTCGAGCCGACCACCTCGGCCGCGAGCGCGCCCAGTGCCTGGCCGATCTGGGTGCCGAACATCGCGCCGCCCATCGACCGCATGACGCCCATCAGCGGGCCCGCCATGGCCTGCATCTCCTCGGGCAGCACGCCGCCCATGGCGTTGCCGACCCGCTCGGCGACCGGGTCCACCAGGTCCTTCCAGACCGGCAGGGTGGCCTCGATCCACTCGGCCCGGCTCCACGCCACGGCGGTGCCGGCGCCGGAGGGGAACTCGGTGACGGAGTCGAGCCAGAGGTCGGCCAGCCGGACGGCCTCGGCGACGGCGGAGCGCTCGGTGGCGCTCACCGACCGGTCCTTGCTCTTGCCCTCGACCGGCTCGGCGACCACGGTCTGCCGGGCGATGTCCTTGGCGAGCTCCCAGTTCACCGGGCCGCCGTCGAACGAGAGCATCTGCCCGAGCTGCTGGAACGCCGCGCCCAGGTCGTTGGGGTTCAGCCCGCCCAGCATCGCGCCGAACGGGTTGTCCGCACCGGCCGGGCCGCCGGGCGCACCGGCGCCGCCCATGCCGAACAGCGCGCCGAACGGATTGCCGCCGCCGAAGCCGAACGGCTGCTGGGGAGCGGGGGACTCGGGCTCCTTGCCCTGGTCGCCGCCCTCCTTGTCGCGCTTGGCCTTGCTGTCCTCGGGCTCCTCTGGCGGAACGCCGAATCCGAAGGGGAGGTCGTCGCTCACGGGGTCCTCGATCTGGTCGGCCGTCACGCGGCTGGGGTGGCGGGAAGTGTGCGTGCTCGGGGCGGTGGGCGGACGTTGTCCGGTGACCCGACCCGCGCCGGGTGCACCGCGGGGCCCGCGCCTCGGGCAGGATGGTGCGTACGTGACACTCGTACGTACGCACTTAAGCTAACCGTGGAGGATGGCCGGTGAGTTCCCCGCCTTCGGACGTTCGCTCTGGGCAGACCGGAGAAGAGGACGTCCCTGCTACCGCGGGTTCGCCGTCTCCAGCCTACGGCGGCAAGCCGCTGACCGTGGCCGTGACCGGCGCCGCCGGGGTGCTCGGCGAGCGCGTCGCCGCGCGCCTGGTGGCCTCCCCGTCGGTACGGAAGGTGCTGGCGCTCGACGACCGGCGTGGTGATGTGCCCGGCGCGCAGTGGCGGGTCCTGGACGTGCGCGACCCGGCCGTGGCCGAGCGCCTGGCCGGGGTCGACGTCGTGGTCCACCTCGCGATGGATCTCGGCATGGAGACCGATCCGCGCGCCCGGAGCGCGTACAACGTCAGGGGCGCGCAGACCGTGCTGACCGCCGCTGCGGCGGCCGGTGTGAGCCGGGTGGTGCTCTGCACCTCCGCGATGGTCTACGGCGCGCTGCCCGACAACGAGGTGCCGCTCGCCGAGGACGCGGAGCTGCGCGCCACGGAGGAGGCGTCGCTGGTCGGCGACCTGCTGGAGATCGAGCGGCTCGCCCGTCGGGCCCCGCGTGCCCACCCGGGGCTGCAGGTCACCGTGCTGCGCCCGGCGGTGGTCGTCGGACCAGGTGTCGACACCGTGCTGACCAGGCATTTCGAGGCGCCTCGCCTGCTGGTGGTGGCCGGCTCCCGTCCGTGCTGGCAGTTCTGCCACGTCGACGACCTGGCCGCCGCGCTCGAGTACGCGGCGCTCGGCCTGGTCGAGGGCGAGGTCACGGTCGGCTGTGACGGCTGGCTGGAGCAGGAGGACGTCGAGGCGCTGTCCGGCATCCGCCGGATGGAGCTCCCGGCCGCGCTGGCGCTCGGAACGGCGGCCCGGCTGCACCGGCTCGGTCTCACCCCGGCTCCGGCGGGCGACCTCGCGTACACGATGTACCCGTGGGTGGTCTCCGGCAGTCGGCTGCACGAGGCCGGCTGGCGGCCGGTCTTCAGCAACGAGCAGGTGCTGGGCGAGCTGCTGGAGCAGGTCGCCGGCAAGCACGCGGTGGCCGGGCGCCGGCTCGGCGGCAAGGAGGCGGCGACCAGCCTCGGCGCCGCGGGAGCGACGGTCGCGCTGGTCGGTACGGCAGCCCTGGTCCGCCGGGCCCGCAAGCGGCGGCGGATCTAGCCCTGATCCAGCCCTGATCCAGTCCTGACCCGCCGCAAATCCCGCATCGTGAAATTTCGAAATCGTGATGCGGAACCTACTTGCTGCGAACCACCGGGGATGAGGAATCATGGGGAGCATGTCCGAGAATCACGACCCCATCCGTCTGCTCGCCGTGCGCGAGACCCCGCTGTCGCTGGACGAGGTGTACGAGGCGGTCGGTGACGACGCGGCCGGCGGCACCACCGTCTTCGTCGGGACGGTGCGTGACCACGACGGCGGCAAGACGGTCGCCGCGCTGGAGTACAGCGCCCACCCGACGGTCGAGCGGGAGATGCGCCGGGTCGCCGAGAAGGTCTGTGCCGACTTCCCGGTCCGCGCGCTCGCGGCCGTCCACCGGATCGGCCGGCTGGAGATCACCGACAAGGCCGTGATAGTCGCGGTCTCCTGTGCGCACCGGGGTGAGGCGTTCGCCGCCGCCCGGCGGCTGATCGACGACCTCAAGCACGAGGTGCCGATCTGGAAGCACCAGATCTTCACCGACGGCGAGGAGGAGTGGGTCGGCGCAGGCACCTGCTGAGGCCCGGCCCGCTCGGCCTGCTGAGGCGGTTGGCCACCCGGTCTGCCCGGCGTTTCACCCGTCCAGCTGGCGCTGATCCTACGAATACTCCTATGCGGTGAGTGGAAACCTCGTGCCGTAACCCGTATGGCGCTGCCGCCGTTGTCTGCCCGGGCGGTTAATCTGCTCATAGACACGACGAGCTGGGAGTACGGATATGGCTGCGCTCGCCTGGTTGATCATTCCTGTTGCCGCCGCGCTCGTGGCCATGCTCTGGGCGGGCTGGGCGGCTCGTACGCCACGGGCCACCGGGGACCCGGCCTCGCTGGCCGAGCACCAGCGCTTCCTGGCCGCGATGGAGCGGAGCACGGCGTCGGCCGCACCGTCCGGGGCGGCCGGCGAGCGGAGCGGGCAGTAGCCCGCGCGGCACGCTGACACCGTCGTCCCGTACTGTCGAGCCATGCCACGCCGCTCTGCGACGATGCTCGCCGCCACCCTGCTGCTGATAGCACTGCTCTGCGTATCGGTGCTGATGAAGGTGCCCTATGCCGAGATGAGCCCCGGCCCGACGTACAACACGCTCGGGGCGCAGGACAGCAGCGGAAAGCCGGTGATCAGCATCACCGGCCACCAGACGTACCCCACCACCGGACACCTGAACATGACCACCGTGCAGGTGACGGGCGCGAAGTACGAACCGAGCCTGGTCTCGGAGGTGGCCGGGTACCTGCGGGACGACGTGCTGGTGATCCCGCACGACAACCTGTACCCGCAGGGCCAGACCGACCAGCAGGCCCAGCAGCAGAACGCCGAGGAGTTCGCCTCCTCCGAGGACAGCGCCAAGACCGCCGCGCTGACCGAGCTGGGCATTCCGATCGGGACCGAGGTCATCGTCGACTCGGTGCTGGCGGGCGGGCCGTCGGAGGGCAAGCTGCACGCGGGCGACCAGATCGTCGCGGTGGACGGCATCCCGATCACCACCCAGACCCAGGTCGCCGAGCAGGTGACCAAGCACAAGCCCGGTGAGACCGTCGTCTTCACGGTGGTCCCGCACGGCAAGGACAGCCCGACCCCGGCGGCGGCCGACGAGGTCAAGGTGCCGATCGCCACCGCCAAGGCGGCGGACACCACGAACCGGGCGATCGTCGGGATCAGTCCCGGGGTGACGCACACCTACCCGTTCAAGATCGACATCGGGCTGCAGGACGTCGGTGGCCCGAGCGCGGGCCTGATGTTCTCGCTCGGCATCGTCGACAAGCTGACGCCCAACGACATCACCGGCGGAAAGTTCATCGCCGGTACCGGCACGATCGACGACGACGGCAAGGTCGGCCCGATCGGCGGAATCGCGATGAAGCTGATCGCCGCCCGCGACAAGGGCGCCGAGTACTTCTTCACCCCGTCCGACAACTGCGCCGAAGCCTCCAAGAACACCCCGGGCGGCCTCCGGCTGATCAAGGTCGACACCCTGGACGGCGCGTTGAAGGCGCTCGCCGAGGTCCGTGCGGGGCAGACGGCTTCGCTGCCCTCTTGCAGCAGCAAGTAACGGGATCGGCCAGCCACAGACAGGGGCGCGAGGAACTGCGCGATGCGGAAGGGTGCGGCGCCGTCACTTCCGATTTCGCGCAGTTCCCCGCGCCCCTGAAAAGCTGGCCCGCCCCGAAGAGGGCCCCGCAGGGGTGCCTCAGGCGAACGTCGCCAGCAGTGCTTCGGTGAGGCCCGGGACCAGGTCGGGGCCGGTCAGCACCTCACGGGCGATGTCCTTGGAGCGGAGCCGCAGGGCGGTCTCCTTCTTGCCGTCGCGCAGCACGGCGGCCGTGATCCGGACCTCCTCGCGGGCCGGGTGGTTGGCCACCCAGTCGGCGAGCTGGGCCTCGGTGGCGTTCTTCGGGCGGGTCTGCTCGGCGCCCGGCGGGAGCATCAGCCGTTCGACCACCAGCGCGCAGCCCGCCACCATGTCGGGCCAGGCGATGGTGCCGAGGAACTTGTCCAGCTCCATGCCGGCGGGCAGCTCGTCCTGCTCGACCGGGGTCAGACCGGCCTCCTCCTCGGAGAGGCCGAGCTGCTTGGCGAGCTTGGGGTCGCTCCGGCGCAGCTTGGCGCTGTCGACCAGGGCGAACAGGCGGGCCGGGAGGTCCCAGCCGAGGGTGGAGGCGTACTCGTCGATCTCCAGCGCGGCCCGGGTGAGCGGGGTCGCGGCCGGCGGGAGGCCGTCGGCGGTGGCGGCGGTGTTCGGTGCATCGGACATGCCCCAATCCTCACATGCTCCAATACCTGCCCGCACTGCCGTCGCCCGGTGACTCGGACCGACCGGGGCCGGTGCGGGACAGCGCGGATGTAGCCCCAAACCGTGGGAACTCAGGTAAACACCGATTAAGTTGCACTGAGGACCGTCCCCGACAACAACAACGACACAGCAGAGGTGCCACCTTGGTATTCCAGATGCCGGACCGACCAGGACCGGGGTTCCGGGCCAGAGTCGGCCCACCCTCGCGCCGCACGCGAGCGCTCCTGCTGACGGTGGGTGTGCTCGCCGTACTGTTCCTGCTGTTCGTCATGTTCGCCGGGCTCTGGACGGACTGGCTCTGGTTCAAGTCCGTCCACTACTCCTCTGTCTTCACCTCCCAGCTGTGGACGAAGGTCGGTCTGTTCGCCGTTTTCGGTCTCCTGATGGCGGTGATCGTCGGCTTCAACGTCTGGCTGGCGCACCGGCTCCGCCCACCGCTCTCCGCGATGTCGGTCGAGCAGCAGAGCCTGGACCGCTACCGGATGGGCATCGCGCCCTACAAGCGGTGGCTGCTGATCGGCGTCTCGCTGGTGGTCGGGCTGATCGCCGGTGCGGCGGCGACCGGCCAGTGGCGGACCTGGATGCTCTGGACCAACCAGACGCCGTTCGACGTGAAGGACAGTCAGTTCCATCTGGACGTCTCCTTCTACGCCTTCTCGCTGCCCTGGTACGAGTTCCTGCTCGGCTTCGCGTTCAGCGCGGTGATCGTCTCGGTGCTGGCCTCGGCGCTGGTGCACTACCTGTACGGCGGTCTGCGCCTGCAGGGTCCGGGCCGCCGGGCGAGTGCGGGGGCGCAGGGGCACCTGGCGGTGCTGCTCGGCATCTTCGTCCTGCTGAAGGCCGTGGCGTACTGGCTGGACCGGTACGGGCTGGCGGTGAAGTCCGGCTCCTACAAGGGGGTGGACGGTTGGACGGGCCTGCGTTACGTGGACGCGAACGCGTTCCTGCCGGCCAAGACGATCCTGTTCTTCGTCGCGGTCATCTGCGCGGTGATGTTCTTCCTGACCCCCGTCCGCCGCACCTGGGCCCCGGCGCTGATCGGATTCGGGCTGATGGCGCTGTCGGCGGTGCTGATCGGCGGGGTGTACCCGGCGATCGTGCAGCAGTTCCAGGTCAAGCCGAACGAGCAGGCCAAGGAGACGCCGTACATCCAGAAGAACATCGACGCGACCAGGCAGGCGTACGGCATCGCCGACAGCCAGAGCCAGGCGTACACGCCGAAGGACTCGACCACCCAGGCCGCGCTCGGCCCGGACGCCCAGACCATCGCGGACATCCGGTTGCTGGACCCGAACGTGGTCTCACCCGCCTTCCAGCAGATCGAGCAGCAGCGCTCGTACTACGCCTTCCCGAAGACGCTGAACGTCGACCGGTACGGCACCGGCACCACCGCGCAGGACACCGTGATCGGCGTCCGTGAGCTGGACCTGAACGGTGTCCAGCAGCGGAACTGGATCAACGACCACTTCAAGTACACCCACGGTTACGGCGTCGTCGCCGCAAAGGGCAACCAGGTCAACGGCCAGGGCCAGCCGGTCTTCACCGAGTCCGGGCTGCCGGCCTCCGGTGTGCTCGGGAACTACGAGCAGCGCGTCTACTACGGCGAGCAGAGCCCGAACTACTCGATCGTCGGCGGTACCAACCAGGAGATCGACTACACCACCGACACCGGTGGCGACCAGACGTACCAGTACACCGGTGGCAGCGGCGTCTCGCTCAGCAACCCGTTCACCCGGGCCGCCTTCGCGGTGAAGTTCGCCGAGCCGCAGTTCCTGTACGCGGGGGCGATCACCAACGGCGCCAAGGTCATCTTCGACCGGACGCCCAAGGAGCGGGTCGAGAAGGTCGCGCCCTGGCTCTCCATCGACGCCGACCCGTACCCGGTGGTGCAGGGCGGCCGACTGGTCTGGGTGCTGGACGGGTACACCACCTCGGACGGCTACCCCTTCTCGTCCAAGACCACCCTGGGGGACGCCACCAAGGACTCGCTGACCGGCCAGCGCGGCCAGACGCTCACCGCCGCCAACACGGTCAACTACATCCGGAACTCGGTGAAGGCGACCGTGGACGCGTACACCGGCGAGGTGACGCTCTACCAGTGGGACGACTCCGACCCGGTCCTGAAGACCTGGATGAAGGCCTTCCCCGGCACGGTCGAGCCGAAGAGCGCCATCCCGGCCACGCTGACGCCGCACCTGCGGTACCCGCAGGACCTGTTCAAGGTGCAGCGCGACCTGCTCGGCCAGTACCACATGACGGACGCCAACTCCTTTTTCAACGGCACCGACATCTGGCAGGTCCCGAACGACCCGACCACCAACAGCGGGGACGTCCAGCCGCCGTACTACCTGACGGTCCGGATGCCCGACGCGCCCGCCGCGAGCTTCTCGCTGACCACCTCGTTCGTGCCCAGCAAGCGGGACAACCTGGCCGCCTTCATGGCGGTCAGCGCCGACCCGGGGCCGGACTACGGCAAGATCCGGATTCTCAAGGTGCCGGGTGACACGGGCACGTTGGGACCGAACCTGGCCCAGGCCAAGTTCAACTCGGACCCGGACGTCGCCCGCCAGCTCAACATCCTGAAGAACGGCGGCGACTCCGACGTCGAGTACGGCAACCTGCTGACCCTCCCGGTCGGCGGCGGTCTGCTCAACGTCGAGCCGGTGTACGTGCGCGGGCGGACCGCCAAGTACCCGGTGCTGCAGAAGGTGTTGGCGGTGTACGGCAAGGACAACGTGGCCTTCGAGAACACCCTGCAGGACGCGCTGACGAAGGTGTTCGGCGCCGCCACCGGCACTGCGCCGGCCACCACACCGACCGCGCCCACCACACCGACCACACCCACCACACCGGCCACACCCGGGACGGGGGCGGCCAACCCCACGGTGCAGAAGGCGCTGCAGGACGCGCAGAAGGCGTTCACCGACGGTCAGACCGCTCTGAAGAACGGCGACTGGACGGCGTACGGCACCGCGCAGAAGGCACTGCAGGACGCGCTGAACGCGGCGGCCGCCGCCCAGCCGTCCAGCGGTGCGAGCACTGCCCCGGCGACTCCGTCGCCCTCCGCGAGTCCCTGAGCTCGCCCCGGGCTTGTCGCTGAGCTCGCCCCTGAGCTGCAGTAACGATTCCTGTTCCACCCCGTGACCGTGCTATGGTTTGGACACAACGACGCGGGGTGGAGCAGCTCGGTAGCTCGCTGGGCTCATAACCCAGAGGTCGCAGGTTCAAATCCTGTCCCCGCTACTCTGATACCGAAGGCCCGGAGATTAATCTCCGGGCCTTCGGTGTTTGTGTCGTACGGTGGTGGCCGGACCTACCCGGGCCGGCTCCGGTACTATCGACCGTCGCCAACGATGCCGACACCATCACTCTCACCTGTCCACCGTGGTTGGGTTTGTGAGGCCCAACTGTCGGGAAATCGACAAAGCGCTGAAGCAATCTCGCCGGGCTTCGGCCCGCCCCGCCAAAATCGGTCGGGCAGGTGTACGCGGGTTGCGGGTGATGCAACGATGGACCACATGGGGGACGACGTACGGCCGTTGACGGGCCGTCCACTCCGACACGCCCCCCGGAGGATGCCGCAGCACTCTGGGGGGAGCGGGAGTCGGCATGAAGCTGATCGGTAGGAACGAACCGGGAGTCAGGCCCACGCCGGCCGAGGACGGGTCCGCGCAGCCGCAGTCCCACTCGCAGCGCCGGCCGCTGACCGAGGCTGACACCGAGACCTGGGCGCAGAGCCCGGAGGACACCCAGCGAGCCCTGCCGGCCCAGCGCACCAGCGGGTTGACCGTCCCCCGGGCCACCGTCGGCACGCCCGGCTACGGGCCGGACAGCCTGGTCCGGGTCTCCGCGCAGCAGTTCGCCGCCGCCGTCGGCCCGTACAGCCCGGCCCGCCGGCCCGCCGCCGAGCCCGAACTCACCGACGACGACGGCCTCGACAGCTTCGAGACCGCGCTCGCCGCGCGGGAGCAGGCCGCCCTGGAGTCCCGCCACCGTGACGCCGCCGACGGCGGAGACCCGAGTGCGGCAAGCCAGTTGGGCGCGCTGCTGCTGCGCCGTGGGGACCTGGAGGATGCTGAACCGTATCTGCGCCTGGCTGCTGCCGCCGGACTGCGTGCCGCCGCCAACAACCTCGGCGTCCTGCTGCACCAGCGCGGGCACCGGGCCGAGGCCGCGCAGTGGTGGCGGCAGGCGGCCGTGGCCGGCAGCGCGCCCGCCGCGCACGCCCTCGGGCTGCAACTGCGCGACCAGGGTGAGGAGGAGGCCGCCGAGTACTGGCTGCACTTCGCCGCCGACCACGGGCACCCGCTGGGGGCGTACGCGCTGGGCGATCTGATGGAGCACCGGCGTGACGTCCGCGCCGAGCGCTGGTTCAAGGTCGCCGCCGACGCCGGCCACCGCGAGGCCGCGTACCGGCTGGCCCGGATGCGCGAGGCGGCGGGGGACAAGGACACCGCCGAGACCTGGTACCGCACCGCCGCCGCGCGCAGCCACGCCCGTGCCGGGCTGCGGCTGGGCGTGCTGCTGGAGGAGCGCGCCGGCGAGGATCCCGCCTGTCTGGACGAGGCGGCCCGCTGGTACCGCCAGTCCGCCCAGAACGGCGAGGCCCGGGCGGCCTGCGCGCTGGGCTTCCTGCTCCGGGACGCGGGCGATCCGGTCGCCGCCGCCGAGTGGTGGCAGGAGGCCGCCGAGGCGGGCGACGGCAACGCCGCCAACGCGCTCGGCGCGCTGCACGCGGGCCGGGGCGAGGCCGTCGAGGCCGAGCACTGGTACCGCGCGGCGCTGGACGCGGGTGACCACAACGGCGCCTTCAACCTCGGCCTGCTCTGTGCGGGCGCGGGCCGCGAGGCCCAGGCCGAGCAGTGGTACCGCCGCGCCGCGTACGCCGGGCACCGGGAGGCCTGCAACGCGCTGGCCGTCGTGCTGCTCCAGCGCGGTGACGAGTCCGGGGCCGAGCCCTGGTTCTCCAAGGCCGCCGAGGCGGGCAGCGTGGACGGCGCCTTCAACCTGGGCGTCCTGCACGCCGGGCGCGGGGAGCAGCAGCAGGCGCACGAGTGGTACGCGCGCGCCGCCGCCGAGGGCCATGGCGAGGCTGCGCTGCAGCTCGCCGTCGCGCAGGAGCAGCGCGGTCACCTGGGCGCCGCCCTGGACCGCTACCGGCAGGCGGCGGCGGGCGGTTCGGCCGAGGGCGCCTTCCGGCTGGCCTCGCTCCTGGACCGCCGGGGCGACGCCGACGCGGAGGCCGAGCACTGGTACGCGGTCGCCGCCGACGCGGGGCACCGCCGTGCGCAGGTGCGGATGGGGGTCCGGGCGGCCGAGCGCGGCGCGCTGGAGATCGCGGAGAGCTGGTACCGCCGGGCGGCGGAGGCCGGGAGCCGCAGCGCGGCGTTCAACCTGGGGCTGCTGCTGGCCCGTCAGGACAGCGAGGCCGAGGCGATGCTCTGGTACACCCGGGCCGCCGACGCCGGGCACGGGCGGGCGGCCCTGCGGCTCGCCCTGCTGGCGCTGCGGCGCGGCGAGCCCGTCCAGGCGGAGAACTGGTGCCGCCGCGCGGCCGACTACGGCCCGGCGGAGGTCGCGGAGCGGGCCTCGCGCCTGCTCGGCGCTTTGCACGCGGAGCTCAGCGCGTAGCGGCTCCGCCGGGCGGTAGGTGCGGCGCCGTACCTACCGATTTCGCGCAGTTCCTCGCGCCCCTTGAAAAACCCCGCAGGCCCTCAGCGGCAGTTCGGGCAGAGGCCTCGGTAGGTGACCTCGGCGCCCGAGATGACGAAGCCGAAGCGTTCGTTGGCGGGGAGGGCGGCGATCGGGTCACCCTGGGGGTGGACGTCGCGGATCGCGCCGCAGCCCGAGCAGATCAGGTGCTGGTGTGCGTGGTGGGCGTTGGGGTCGTACCGCTTGGCGCGGCCGTCGGTGCTGACTTCCAGCACCTCACCGAGCGTGACCATCTCGCCGAGGGTGTTGTAGACCGTGGCGCGGCTGATCTCGGGTAGGCGGTCCACCGCGCGGGCGTGCACCTCGTCGGCTGTGAGGTGGACGTGTTCGCCGTCGAGGACCTCGGCAACGACTCGTCGCTGAGAGGTCAGCCGCCAGCCGCGTCCGCGCAGTCGTTCCAGCAGGTCACTCATAGCAACAGAGTAGCAAGTTCTTAACTTTGCACCAGTATTGACTTAGACAAAGTCCAAGATAGGATCGGTTCATCACGATCGGATATCGCGGAAGGTGCTTCCCAGATGACTGCCCAGGACGAGCTGCGGCCCACGCTCACCACGGAGGCCGGCGCCCCCGTCGCCGACAACCAGAACACCGAGACCGCCGGCATCGGCGGTCCGGCGCTGATCCAGGACCAGCTGCTGTTCGAGAAGTTGGCGCACTTCAACCGTGAGCGCGTGCCGGAGCGCGTGGTGCACGCCCGTGGCGCCGGCGCGTACGGCACCTTCACGGTGACGGCCGACGTGACCCCGTACACCCGGGCCAAGTTCCTCGGTGAGGTCGGCAAGCAGACCGAGACCTTCCTCCGCTTCTCCACCGTGGCGGGCAACCTCGGCTCGGCCGACGCCGTCCGTGACCCGCGCGGTTTCGCGCTGAAGTTCTACACCGAGGACGGCAACTACGACCTCGTCGGGAACAACACCCCGGTGTTCTTCATCAAGGACGCCATCAAGTTCCCGGACTTCATCCACACCCAGAAGCGCGACCCGTACACCGGCTCGCAGGAGGCGGACAACGTCTGGGACTTCTGGGGCCTCTCGCCCGAGTCGACCCACCAGGTGACCTGGCTGTTCGGCGACCGTGGCATCCCGGCCACCCTCCGCCACACCAACGGCTACGGCTCGCACACGTACCAGTGGCAGAACGAGGCCGGCGATTACTTCTGGGTGAAGTACCACTTCAAGACCGACCAGGGCATCAAGAACCTGACCTCCGAAGAGGCGGCCGTGCTGGCCGGCACCGACCCCGACTCGCACCAGCGCGACCTGCGTGAGTCGATCGAGCGCGGCGACTTCCCGAGCTGGACGGTGCAGGTGCAGATCATGCCCGCCGCCGACGCCGCGAACTACCGCTTCAACCCGTTCGACCTGACCAAGGTCTGGCCGCACGCGGACTACCCGCCGATCGAGATCGGCAAGCTGGAGCTCAACCGCAACCCGGAGAACGTCTTCGCGGAGGTCGAGCAGTCGATCTTCTCGCCGTCGCACTTCGTGCCCGGCATCGGCCCGTCCCCCGACAAGATGCTGCAGGGCCGGCTGTTCGCGTACGCGGACGCCCACCGCTACCGCGTCGGCGTCAACGCCGACCACCTGCCGGTGAACCGCCCGCACGCCACCGAGGCGCGCACCAACAGCCGCGACGGCTACCTCTACGACGGCCGGCACGGCCGGGCGAAGAACTACGAGCCCAACAGCTTCGGCGGCCCGGTGCAGACCAGCCGTCCGCTCTGGTCCTCGACCGCCGTCACCGGCGCGACCGGCACCCACGCGGCGCCCTCGCACAGCGAGGACAGCGACTTCGTGCAGGCCGGTAACCTCTACCGCCTCTTCTCGGAGGACGAGAAGGCCCGCCTGATCGCCAACCTGGCCGGCTTCATCGCCAAGGTCTCCGCCGACCGCGACGACATCGTCGAGCGCGCGATCGACAACTTCCGCCAGGCCGACGCCGACTACGGCCAGCGCCTGGAGGCGGCCGTCCGCGAGCTGCGCAAGCAGAAGTAGCGGCACCTCCCACAAGCTGCGGGCCCCTGGACCAGATGACTGGTCCAGGGGCCCGCGCCCATGGTGTGGCTGGTCGTCAGACGCTCAGCAGCCGCAGCGCCTCGTCGTGCAGCAGGCCGTTGGAGGCCACCGCGTCGGCGCCGCCGGGGCCGGGGATGCCGTCCAGGCCGGTGAAGCGGCCACCCGCCTCCTGGACGATGACGCAGGGCGCCGCCATGTCCCAGAGGCTCAGCTCCGGCTCGGCGGCGATGTCCACCGCGCCCTCGGCGACCATCATGTACGACCAGAAGTCCCCGAAGGCGCGGGTGCGCCAGCAGGACCGGGTGAGGTCCAGGAAGCTGTCCAGCCGTCCGCGCTCCTCCCAGCCGGTGAGCGAGGAGTACGAGAACGAGGCGTCCTCCAGCCGGGAGACCTGGGAGACCGAGATCCGGCTCGCCTTGGCGAGGCTGCGGCCCGCGTACGCGCCCAGGTCCTTCGCGGCCCACCAGCGGCGCTGCAGCGCGGGGGCGGAGACGATGCCGACCACCGGTTCCTCGGTGCCGTCCGGGCGGACCTCCAGCAGGGCGATCAGGGTGGCCCAGACCGGGACGCCGCGCACGTAGTTCTTGGTGCCGTCGATCGGGTCGATGACCCAGCGGCGCGGGCCGGTGCCCTGCAGGCCGAACTCCTCGCCCATCACGGCGTCGCGCGGGCGGGCCCGCTGCAGCACGCTGCGGACCAGCTCCTCGGCGGCCTTGTCGGCGTCGCTCACCGGGGTCAGGTCGGGCTTGGTCTCGACCTTGAGGTCCAGCGCCTTGAAGCGCTCCATCGTGATCGAGTCGGCCGAGTCGGCGAGGACATGGGCGAGTCGGAGATCGTCGTGGTAATCGGCCATGTCCGAAACCCTAGCGAGCCGTCCGTGATCCCGACAGCGGGGCTCGCAGGGCGGACAGGGTCAGTGGCCGCCCGCTCAGTGTCCGGAGCCGCTGATCTGGAGGCCGACCACGCCCGCGATCACCAGGCTGATCGAGACCAGCTTGAGGACGGAGGTCGACTCGTTCATCCAGACCATCCCGTAGATCGCGGTACCGGCCGCGCCGATGCCGGTCCAGACCGCGTACGCGCTGCCGACCGGGAGGGTTCTCAGCGAGAGCGTGAGCAGGCCGAAGCTGCCCAGGGCGAAGCAGGCGAAGCCGACCGTCGGCCAGAGCTTGGTGAACCCGTGGCTCAGCTTGAGGTTGATCGCGAAGCCCGTCTCCAGCAGACCGGCGAGGATCACCATGGCCCATGCCATCGGCCTGACTCCCTGTCGCTCGGAGGGCCGGACCGGATGGTCCGACCTTCCTATGATCGCCAGGACGGGCCGATCCACACTTCTGACAGGCCGAAAGCCTGGCCGGAGATCGGTTCGGGAGGCCGCCCGGGGGACCGGTCAGTCCCCTTCGCGGGCTTCCTTCGAGGAGAGCAGCCGGCGCAGCGAGTACAGCCGGGCCTGTTCGGCGTGGCCGTCCGCGACCCAGGCGTCCAGCGCGCAGTCCTTCTCGTCGTGGCTGCAGGCGCGCGGGCAGTCGACCGTCCCCGCCTCCAGGTCGGGGAAGGCGAGGATGACCCGGGACGGGTCGATGTGCGAGAGGCCGAAGGAGCGGAAGCCGGGGGTGTCGATCACCCAGCCCGGGTCGAGCGCCTTCTTCGAGCCGGGCTTCATGCCCGGGGGCGGCGGCAGCCGCAGGGCGAGCGCCGAGACGGTGGTGTGCCGCCCGCGTCCGGTCACCGCGTTGACGATGCCGGTGCTCCGCTGGTGCATCGGCACCAGCGCGTTGACCAGGGTGGTCTTCCCGACGCCGGAGTGTCCGATGAAGACCGTCGCCTGCCCGCGCAGGTGCTCGCGGACGGCCTCCGCGCCCTCGGTCTCCAGGTCGTCCCGCCGGGTCACCACGTACTTGATGCCGAGCGGCGCGTACGCCTCCAGCAGCGGCTCCGCCGGGGCGAGGTCGGACTTGGTGAGCACCAGCAGCGGTTCCATGCCCGCGTCGTACGCGGCGACCAGGCAGCGGTCGATCAGCCGGGGCCGGGGCTCCGGGTCGGCGAGCGCCGTGACGATGGCCAGCTGCTGGGCGTTGGCGACGACGATCCGCTCGTACGGGTCGTCGTCGTCCGCCGTGCGGCGCAGGACGGAGGTGCGCTCCTCGACCCGGACGATCCGGGCCAGGGTGTCCGGCTCGCCCGAGAGGTCGCCGACCACGTTGACGATGTCGCCGACCACCACGCCCTTGCGGCCCAGTTCGCGGGACTTCATCGCCATGACTTCGCGTTCGTTCTTCGTCCCCGCGTCGACCAGGCAGGTCAGCCGGCCCCGGTCCACGGTGAGGATCATCGCGTCGGCGGCGTCCTCGTGCTTGGGCCGGATCCGCGTCCGGGGCCGGGAACCCTTGCGGCCCGGGCGGTTGCGGATGTCGTCCTCGTCGGCGTCCTTGCCGTAACGGCGCATGTGCTTCTAACTCCCCGTCAGCTACTGGCCGGGGACAGGAGATCGGCCCACATCTGCGGGAAGTCGGGCAGGGTCTTGGCGGTGGTGGCCACGTTCTCCACCTGGACGCCGTCGACCGCCAGGCCGATGACGGCGGCGGCGGTGGCGAGGCGGTGGTCCTCATAGGTGTGGAAGACGCCGCCGTGCAGCGGGCGGGGGCGGATCCGCAGGCCGTCCTCGGTCTCGGTGACGTCGCCGCCGAGGTCGTTGATCTCCTTGGCGAGCGCGGCGAGGCGGTCCGTCTCGTGCAGCCGCAGGTGGGAGATGCCGTACAGGTGGGACTCGGAATCGGCCAGCGCGGCGACGGCGGCGATCACCGGGGTCAGCTCGCCGACGTCGTGCAGGTCAGCCTCGATGCCCTTGATCCGTCCGGTGCCGGTGAACTCCAGGCCCTCGTCAGTGAAGCGGCACGTGCCGCCCATCGCGGTGTAGATCTCGCGCAGCTGGTCGCCCGGCTGGTACGTGTGCTTGGGCCAGTCGCGGACGGTGACCTTGCCGCCCGTCACCAGCGCGGCGGCGAAGAACGGCGCGGCGTTGGAGAGGTCCGGCTCGACCACCACGTCCCGGCCGATCAGCGCGCCCGGGGTGACCCGCCAGACGTCCTTCTCGCCGCCGTCCTCCGGCGCGTCGACCTGGGCGCCTGCCTTGCGGACCATGTCGACCGTCATCCGGATGTGCGGGAGGGAGGGCACGCTGCCGCCGATGTTCCGGATCTCGACGCCGTTGTTGTAGCGGGCGCCGGAGAGCAGCAGGGCGGAGATGAACTGGGAGGAGGACGAGGCGTCCAGCTCGACCGGGCCGCCGTCCAGCGCGCCGGAGCCGTGCACGGTGAGCGGGAAGCCGCCGCGCCCGCCGTCGTCGATCCGGGCACCGAGCGCGCGCAGCGCGTTGATCACACCGTGCTGCGGGCGCTCGTACGAACGCGGGTCGCCGTCGAAGTGCACCGGGCCGTCGGCCAGCACCGCGAGCGGGGGGAGGAAGCGCATGACCGTACCCGCGTTGCCCACGTCCACCTGGGCCGGGCCGCGCAGGCGGCCCGCCGGGATGATCCGCCAGGCCTCGCCGCCGCCGGTGCCGCCGGTCGCGGCGTTGACCGTCTCCTCGATGCCGATGCCGAGGGCCCGCAGGCCGTCCGCCATCAGCTGCGAGTCGCGGCTGCGCAGCGGGTGGCGCACCCAGCCCGGGCCGTCCGCGAGCGCCGCCAGCACCAGGGCGCGGTTGGTCGCCGACTTGGAGCCGGGGATGGTGACGGTCGCGTCGACGGCGGCGTTCGCGACGGGGGCGGGCCACAGAGCTTCGGTCATGGGGCCAGTCTAGGGGCCGGTCTGTCCGACCCCCGGTTCCTGCCCGGATGGCGGGAGCCAGGTGCCCTCCCCGGGTCAGCCGGTTGCGACCAGCCAGCTGCCGCCGGCCAACAGGCAGGCGAGGGCGATCACCAGGAAGAGGGTGACCCAGAGCACCGCGCTGACGCCGGTGAGGCGGGCCAGCTGGTCGGCGTCGGAGTCGCGGGCGCCGCCCTGGCGGCGCTTGCGCTGCAGTTCGATCACCGGTCGGACGCCGGCCAGCAGCAGGAACCAGCTGCCCAGGTAGGCGAAGGCGGCTTGCAGCTGGCTGCCGCCGTACCAGGAGATCAGGAAGAACGCGGCGCCCGTGAGCACCACCGAGAGCACCCCGAAGGCGTTCCGGATCATGATCAACAGGGCGGCCAGCAGCGCGATCGAGATCCAGAGCAGCGCGGTGATGCGGTGGGCGGAGAGCAGCGCGGCCCCGCCGAGGCCCAGCAGGGGCGGCGCGGTGTAGCCGGCGGCGGCGGTGAGGACCATGCCGAGGCCGTGCGGCTTCCCGGACGAGACCGTCAGCCCCGAGGTGTCCGAGTGCAGGCGGACGCCGGAGAGCCGGCGGCCGGTGACCAGTGCGACCAGGCCGTGTCCGCCCTCGTGGGCGATGGTCACCACGTTCCGGCTGAGCCGCCAGACCGGGTGCGGCAGTATCGCCAGCAGGGCGAGCCCCGCGCTGCCCAGCACGAGCCAGCGCGGCGGGTCCGGCTGGGAGCCGATCACCCGTTGCCAGACGTCCGCGATGTTCATGCCCTGTCTCCTGTGGTCGTGCCGAGTCGGCAGCCTCCCACGGAGAGACGACTCTGCGGTACTGCCCGGTTCTTGCGCGTTCTCTCTGTGGCGGTTTCTCTCTGTGAGATGGCCGACAACCGGGGCCGCGTGCGTGGCAAGCTGACCGCATGTGCGGTCGATTCGCCTCCACCACCAAGCCCGAGGACCTGGTCGAGCTCTTCGGCGTCGAGCAGTGGGATCCGACGGAGACCATCGCCCCGAGCTGGAACGTGGCTCCCACCGACTCCGCGTACGCCGTCCTGGAACGGACCCCGAAGGGGCTGCCGGACCCGGTCCGCCAGCTGCGGGTGCTGCGCTGGGGGCTCGTACCGGCCTGGTCGAAGTCGCCGGAGAGCGCGGTGAAGATGATCAACGCCCGGGCCGACACCGTGCACGAGAAGCCGTCCTACCGGCAGGCGTTCGCGTCCCGCCGCTGCCTGCTGCCGATCGACGGGTACTACGAGTGGGAGACCATACCCGTGCCCGGCCGGGCCAAGCCGCGCAAGCAGCCGTACTTCGTCAGCCGCACCGACGGCGGGGTGCTGGCCCTGGCCGGGCTGTACGAGTTCTGGCGCGACCGGACCCGCCCGGCCGACGACGCGCTCGGCTGGCTGGTCACCTGCACCATCGTGACGACCGAGGCCGAACCGCTGCTGGCGCCCATCCACGAGCGGATGCCGCTCTTCCTCGACCCCGGCGCGTACGACGCCTGGCTCGACCCGGGCCGCACCGACCCGGACGAGCTGCGCTCGCTGCTGGTCGCGCCCGCGCCCGGCGCGCTGCGGGCCGTCCCGGTGGGGGCGGCGGTCGGCAACATCCGTAACAACAGCCCCGACCTGCTCCGCCCGCTCACCGACGCGGAGCGGAACTTCGGCGGGGCCGGCGGGGGCACCACCCTCTTCTGACCCCTCTGGCCTCTGACCCCTCTGGAGCAGCTGTGCAGACCCTGGTAGCCACCCCCGTCGGCGAGGCCCGGATCACCCGCTTCCCGGCCGTCGGCACCGCGCGGGCGCTGCTCGCGCTCGGCCACGGTGCCGGCGGCGGCATCGAGGCGCGCGACCTGCGGGCGCTGGCCGCCGCGCTCCCCGCGCGCGGGATCAGCGTCGCGCTGGTCGAACAGCCCTGGCGGGTGGCGGGCAAGAAGCTGGGCCCGATGCCGAAGACGCTGGACCTGGCGTGGCTGCCGGTCCTCGCCGAGCTGGCCGGGGACGGGCCACCGCTGGTGGCCGGCGGTCGCAGCGCGGGCGCCCGGGTGGCCTGCCGGACGGCACAGGCGGTCGGCGCGGCCGGGGTGGTGGCGCTGGCCTTCCCGCTGCACCCGCCGGGCCGGCCGGAGCGCAGCCGGGCCGACGAGCTGACAGAGTCGGGACGACCCACCCTGGTGATCCAGGGCGCCCAGGACACCTTCGGCACGCCCGAGGAGTTCCCCGAACTCCCCACCGGGCACCGGCTGGTGGCCGTCCCGTACGCCGGTCACGGGTTCGCGGTGCCCAAGCGCGCGCCGTACCGCGAGGACGAGGCGATGGAGCTGATCACCGGCGCGGTGGGTGACTGGATCCTGGCGCTCTGCTGAGCTCCCCCTTGGCCTTCGCCGTGGAGGGGGGCCTGGTGCCGCACGGGAATGGATTCGTGGGGTGCCTGGGTTTACACCACCGTCAGCAGGTGTCCCGGTGGAAAGGCAGGGCCGATGGGTTCGATCGCGTGCCCCGAACGACCGGACGAGCGTTGCGCGGCGGCTGTATCCGCGCAGCCCGTGTGGTCGGACTGGATTGTCGCGGGCAATAAGCCCGTGGGCCCGATATCCTCGCTCTCGGGTGGGCCCGCTGTGGGCTTCAGCCGCAATGCCGAGGAGGTGGGTCCGGTCGTCGGGACCGAGGACGAGGCCGAGCCGGGCGAGGTTCAGCCGGTGAGTGAAGTGCTCACGGGCGAGGAGCTGGCCGAGGCGATCGGCGAGGACACCTTCCGCGTGTCGGCACAGGAGAGCGAGGAGGCCCGGCGGGAGCGCTTCGAGCGCGACGCACTGGGCTTCCTGGACCCGATGTACTCCGCCGCGTTGCGGATGACCCGTAACCCGGCCGATGCGGAGGATCTGCTCCAGGAGGCGTTCGCCAAGGCTTACGCGTCCTTCCACCAGTTCCGCGAGGGCACCAACCTCAAGGCGTGGCTGTACCGCATCCTCACCAACACCTTCATCAACTCGTACCGCAAGAAGCAGCGTGAGCCCCAGCGGACCGCTGCCGAGGAGATCGAGGACTGGCAGCTGGCCCGGGCCGAGTCGCACATGTCGACCGGTCTGCGTTCGGCCGAGACCCAGGCGCTCGACCACCTGCCGGACAGTGATGTGAAGGACGCCCTGCAGGCGATCCCCGAGGAGTTCCGGATCGCGGTCTACCTCGCGGACGTCGAGGGCTTTGCGTACAAGGAGATCGCGGACATCATGGGTACACCCATCGGTACGGTGATGTCCCGGCTGCACCGTGGCCGCCGCCAGCTGCGCGGCATGCTGGAGGACTACGCCCGTGAGCGCGGGCTCGTCCCGGCGGGTGGCGGGGCAGGGCAGGAATCGAAGGGCACGGGGTCATGAGCTGCGGCGATCCGCACGACACCGAGTGTGGCGAGGTTCTCGACCACCTCTACGAATTCCTCGACAACGAGATGAACGAGGGCGACTGCGCCAAGCTCCGGGTGCACTTCGAGGAGTGCTCGCCGTGCTTGGAGAAGTACGGTCTCGAACAGGCGATCAAGGCGCTGATCAAGCGCTCCTGCGGCTGCGACGACACGCCGTCCGATCTGCGCAGCAAGGTGCTCGCGCGGATCGACAGCATCCGTACGCGGCAGCGCGCGGGCGAGTCGCTGGTCGCCACCGAGGCCACGGCCGCCGAGTAGCCGTCGCGCCGTCCACGTCCCAATCTCACTCGTTCGGGTGAGGTGACGCGGAGTCGGCCGGGCCAATCCGCGATGAGGTGCCCAGCGCGCCGGGCGGAGCCCTATTCTCCTGACGGGCCCCCAAGCCGGGGCGCCCCCAGGGGTAGTGGGGTCGTGGCGGGGAGGCGGAGATCGCCGACGAGAGCGAGGGCGCGGCGCTGTCGGGCGCGGCGGTGCGGTATATCGCGGCGGTGCTGCTCGCCGCTGCGGCCTGTCTGCTGGCGTCGGTCCTACCGCTCTCCGGTCGGATCGGCCGAACGGGCCTGCTGGCCGGGTCGGTGGACTGGCCCAGGGTGGCCCTGCTCGCCTTCCTGCACTCCTGCTGGGACGCGCTCGCGCAGGGCTCGCCCGGCACGTGCTTCCGGGTCGTACGCCGGCTGCTTCGCCGTGAGGCCGGTGTGGGTGAGCCCACCCAGCCCACCGGCTCGGCCTTCTTCCCGGTGCTCTTCGCCGGGGTGCTGATGCTCCCGCCCGCCGCCGCAGCCCTGGTCGCGCTCCCTGCGGCGTTCTTCGGGTACTCGTCGCGGCACGGCCTGCTGCGGCGCTTCTGGAACGCCGCTCAGCTCGCCCTGGCCGCCTTCGGCGCGGGCGTCGCCTTCCGGCTGCTGAGCGGCCCTCAGCTGCTGCTCGGCTCACGCTTCCCCGGTGCGGTGCTGCCCGCGTCGGCGGCCGTCGCGGTCTTCTGCCTGGTCAACGGCCTGTTGGTGGCCGGGATGCGGCGTCTCGCCGAGCCCGGCAGCCGGTCCCGGGGCCGGGCCCGATCCCGGATCGGGTACGGCCTCCGGCTCGGCCGGGCGCTGCCCGTACTGGTGCACGGAGCCGGCGGGCTGATGCTGGCGGTGCTCTGGCAGGGCCCGTACGGCGCGTTCGCGGCGGTGCTGGCGCTGCTGCCGCTGTCGATCTCCGCATGGGTGTTCGCCGAGGGGCGCCGGGAGCGTACGGCCCATCAGGCCGCCGTCCAGGCGCTGGTCCAGGCGGTGGAGATCAAGGACGCCTACACCAGGGGCCACAGTGAGCGGGTCGGCCGGGCCGCCGTGCTGATCGCCCGCCAGCTCGGGATGGCGGAGGAACGGCTGCGCACCCTGCACTTCGCCGGCACCCTGCACGACGTGGGCAAACTCGGCGTCGCCACCGAACTGCTGCGCCGGAACGGCCCGCTGACCGAGGCCGAACGGCGGGCCGTCGAGGTGCACCCGGTCTTCGGGCACGAGCTGGTCCGCGACATCGCCTTCCTCGGAGAGGCACGGGCCGGGATCCTGCACCACCACGAACGGCTGGACGGTCGCGGCTACCCCAGCGGCCTCGCCGGGGACGGCATCCCGGAGTTCGCCCGGATCATCTCCGTCGCGGACGCCTTCGACTCGATGACCTCCACCCGCTCCTACCGGCGTGGCCGGCCCGTCCCCGAGGCCGTCGCCGAGCTGGAGCGCTGCGCGGGCAGCCAGTTCGACCCGGCGATGGTGTGCGCGCTGGTCGCCGCCGTCGCGGAGCACGGCTGGGAGCCCGCGCTGCCCCCGCCGGGTGACAGCGAGGTGCCGGACATCCCGCTCGGCGTCCCCGAGCCCGCCCGGCGGCTGCCCGCCCAGGGGCGTACCGCGCCCACGTCTCGTGGTGCTGCCGGCGGCGGTGCTTCCGGTGGCGGTGCTTCTGGCGGTACGCCGTGATCGCGGTCCGGGCGGTGCACCTGGCCGCCGCCGCGCTGCTGCTGGCGGCGGTCACCTGGTCGGCCCTGTCGGGCCTCTCCGACCCCGGCGTGGCGCTGGTGTTCATGGCCGTGATCGCGATCGGCGAGCGCGTCCGGGTGACGCTACCCGGCAACCGCGAGCAGGCCCCGATCGGCGCCGCCGTCGCACTGGCGTACGCGCTGCTCGGGCCGCTGCGCGGCCTGCCGACCTCGCACGGCGTCCTGCAGGCCGTCGCGGTCGCCGGGGCGGGGACGCTCGCCGGGATGATCCGGCTGCCACCCGGCCGGCCCGGGCCCGCGATCCTGGACGCCGCCGCCCGGCGGCTGCTCACCGTCGGCTTCGCCGCCACGCTCTTCCAGCCGCTCTACAACAGCGGAGCCCTGGACCGGGTGCCGCTCTCCGGCCCGGCGTACGGGGGCTTCCTGACCGGCGTGGCGGCGCTCACCGCGCTCTGCGACGCGACCCTGGCCGCCGTGCTGCACCGGGCCAGGACGAGGCAGCGCTTCACCACCGCGCTGGAGGACGAGCTGCACGCGCTGCTCGGCATCGGCTCGGCGATCGTCGCCACCGGCATGCTGATCAGCCTGCTGGCGGGGGAGGTGGGGCTCTGGGCGCTGCCGCTGTTCTGCACCCCGCTGCTGCTCGCGCAGGCGTCCTTCCGCCGGGCCGCCGCCGTCCGGGCCACCACCGGGCAGACCATCGAGACGCTGGCCAGGGCCACCGAGATCGCCGGTTACACCCCCGTGGGCCACGCGCGCAGGGTCGCCGACACCGCGTGCGCGCTCGGCCGCGAGCTGGGGCTGGGCACCCGCGAGCTCGCCCTGTTGGAGTACGCCGCGCTGATGCACGACATCGGCCAGCTCTCGCTGGTCGAGCCCGTCCCCGGTGGTGCCACGGCGCTGCTGCCGCAGCCCGAGCAGCAGCGGATCGCCCGGCTGGGCAGCGAGGTGATCCGCCGTACCGGAGTCCCGCGCCAGGTCTCCCAGCAGGTCGCCAGGCTGGCCGACCCCTGCTGCCGCCCGGACGGCTCGTACGACCGTTCGCTGCCGATCTCCGCCCGGATCATCCGGGTCGCCAACGCCCACGACGACCTGCTCACCGCCGCCCGCGACCGGGGCCTCTCCGGCCCCGAAGGGCGGCTGGATGCGCTCGAGCGGCTCCGGCTGGAACGGGGTCGGACGTACGACCCGAGGGTGGTCGAGGCGCTTGCCCGGGTGGGCCGCCGACCGCGCGGGACAGAGTGAGCTGACTTGTGGGGAGCGCGGCCCAGGGGCGTCGTGGTTGGATGCGGTCGTAGCGTGGAACACCGGAACCGGGGCCACTCCCGGCCACTGGGACAGGTACCGCAGGACGGGTACCGGCGGACGACAACGGCAGGGACGGAACGTGAGGATCTTCCACCGCACAAGGCACCGGCCGTCGGCCACCTGGCGGCAGACGACCGACCGCGCCTTCACCCTGATCGGTGACGGCCGGTACGAGGACGCGGGCGCACTGCTGGTGATGGCCGCCGACCTGGAGCCATGGCTCTCCGACTCCTGGTTCAACCTGGCTCTGCTGCACAAGTTCCGCCGCGACTGGGACCAGGCCCGCGCCGCCGGGCTGCGCGCCGTCGCGCTGCTCGACCGCGAGCACGGCGCGCCCGACTGGTGGAACCTCGGCATCACCGCCACCGCCCTGCAGGACTGGTCGCTGGCCCGGCGCGCCTGGCAGGCGTACGGCCTGCGGCTGCCCGCCGGCGGCGCGCCGGCCGGCCCGGTGGAGCTGGACCTCGGCACCACCCCCGTGCGGCTCTCCCCGGAGGGGGAGTCCGAGGTGGTCTGGGGCAGACGGCTGGACCCGGCCCGGATCGAGGTGCTCTCCATCCCGCTGCCGTCCTCCGGCCGTCGCTGGGGCGAGGTGGTGCTGCACGACGGTGCCCCGCACGGCGAGCGGGTCGCGGAGGGTGTGGCGTACCCCGTCTTCGACGAGATCGAACTCTGGGCGCCCTCACCGGTACCCACCTACGTCGTCCTGCTGCAGGCCGGCACGGCGGGCGACCGGGACGCCCTGGAGCGGCTGGTGGCCGACGCCGGGTACGCCGCCGAGGACTGGACCTCGTCCGTCCGGCTGCTCTGCCGAGCCTGCTCGGAGAGCCGGATGGCCACCGACGACGGCCACACCGCGCACCACGACCCGCACGACGACGGCGACGCCGCCCACCCCGGCCACCTGAGCCACCTCAGCCAGGGCAGCGGCGGGATGTCCTGGCTGGCCGAACGCGAGTGCGGGATCGCGGCCCCCGCCGGGCTGGTGCGGACGCTGCTCGACCGCTGGGTGATGGCCTCGCCCGCCACCCGGGCGTACCGGGACCTGGAAGAGGTCTGCTGAGCCCGGCAAAGTAAGGGCCGGTCGGCCAGGCGGGGCCGTACCCTTGAGCGGTACATCCCGGAGACCCACGAAAGCGGAACGCAACGATGTCGGATCAGCACGATCACGAGCACACGCACGACCACGACGAGGCCGCCCCGGTCCAGAAGGTCGTGGGTGAGGAGCACGACAGCTCCAAGGGCACCGCCCGCCCGATCACCGTGGTCGGCAACCCCGTCCTGCACCGTGAGTGCAAGGACGTCACGGTCTTCGACGCCGCGCTCGCCGAGCTGATCGACGACATGTTCGTCTCGATGTACGCGGCCGAGGGCGTCGGCCTGGCGGCCAACCAGATCGGCGTGGACGCCAAGGTCTTCGTCTACGACTGCCCGGACGACGACAACACCCGCCACATCGGCCACGTGATCAACCCGGTGCTGGAGGAACTCCCCGCCGCCCGCCGGGTGCTGGACGACAGCAACGAGGGCTGCCTCTCCGTCCCCACCGCGTACGCCGAGCTGCCGCGCCCGGACTACGCCGCCGTGACCGGCCAGGACAAGGACGGCAACCCGATCCGGGTCGAGGGCACCGGCTTCTTCGCCCGCTGCCTCCAGCACGAGACCGACCACCTGTACGGCTACCTGTACATCGACCGCCTCTCCAAGCGCGACCGCAAGGACGCCCTGAAGCAGATGGCCGAGGGCACCGCCAAGTACGCCACGGTGGCGAACGCCTGACGGTTCGTCAGTCTTGCGCGCGCGGCCGGGCCTTCGTCGGATTGCCCGGCCGCTGTCGTTCTCCCTCCCCCGGTCAGCCGGCCAGGTGGCGTTCGAGCGACTCCAGCTTGGTGGTCAGCCCGCCCGTGACACCCTCGCGATCGTCGATCTTGATGACGGTGCTCACCCGGCCGCTGTAGGCCTTCACGGCGTCGATCGCCCGCTTGATCACCGGCATCACCTCGTCCCAGTCGCCCTCGATGCTGGTGAACATCGCGTCCGTCCGGTTCGGCAGCCCACTCTCCCGGACCACCTTCACAGCGGCGGCGACCGCCTCCCCGACATCCTCACCGATCCCCAACGGGGTCACGGAAAACGCAGCGATCACGGCTCACTCCTGGCCTCCGGCCCCGGGGGTGTGGGCCCCGAGGCGGTTCTGACTACAGATCAGGTCGAGGCTATCCCGGCCCGCTGCACGTGAGAGTCGGTCGGGAACACGTCGCTCGCGCCTGTTCGGGCGAGGGGGACCCGGCACGGCTCCTCTGGGGGGCACGCGTCGGACGTCCCTGGGTACCGCATCGGTGATCAGAGCCAGGCCGACGCCTACATGGACCTCGGCTACGGGATCGCCAAGGAGATCGACAGCCCCGAACTAGCCTCGCTCATCCTCGGCGGCCGGGCCTTCAATGCCTCCTACGGTGGCGACCCGGAAGGCGGCCTGGACTACGCGCTCGCGGCCGTGGACCATGCTGAACGTGGGGCGCCAACTCGGATGGAGTGGACCCAGCAGCCCGGCGTCGGGCCCGGCGCCGAGATCCTGGGCGACGACCTGACAGGGCGTCGGATCGTCGAGCTGGGCTGCGGAGCCGGCCATAACACCGCCCACCTTGCTGCCGTCGGTGCTCGCGCCATCGGCGTCGACCGATCGGCGGGGCAGATCCGCCGCGCGATAGGCCACTACCGGCACACCGGCGCGCTGTTCGTTCACGGCAGCGCGCTCATCCACCTCACCCGCTCCGCCGTGCCGCTGCACGCGGTCGTGTCGGTCTTCGGCGCCGTAGGCCTCACCGAACCAACTCGGCTGCTGGCCTCCGCCTCCGCCCGGCTCACCCCGGGCGGCATCCTCGCCTTCGCGGTCCCACACCCCCAGCGCACCGGCACTCTGACCCGCAACCCGATCACCCGTGAGTCCGTCGACCTGCCGGGCGGCAGTCAGACCACAGTGGAGCGCTGGGAGCTCGACCCGGCCGGATGGTCGCGGGCGCTCAATCGCTCCGGACTGGCCGTCATCGCGGTCGAGCACTACTTCGCCCCGGTCGACGCCCGCTGGCCGACCACTCTCCTCATCACCGCACGGAAGCCCTGACCACCACGGGAGCCACCGATGCAAGCCCCGGTGGCCAGATCCACACCCAGTTCCTGTCCCAGGGGCTGGCCGACGAGGTGCACCTCGCGATGGCTCCGCTGTTGGTCGGGGAGGCCGGTGCTCCGCGCTTCGTACACCCGGCCGAGTACCCCGGTGGCAGCACCCGCCGCATGAAGCTGCTCGACGCCAGGACAGTTGGTGATGTGGTGCTGCTGCGCTACGCGCCGAAGGAGTACTCCGCCTGAGTCGTGAGCCGGCCGCCCGGACGGGGGTTCTGCCCCCGTCTTCGGCATGGCAACAGGTCAGCCGACGGCACCGAGGATCGGTGCCCAGGCGGCACCGGTGAGTGCGGCCGCCACCTGCTGCTCGGAGAGCGGGGGAGCGTCTCGGGTCGGCTTCGGTGTGTCGGCACCGCTGCCGCCGCCGGTGCTGTTCCACTCCACCAACTGAAGCTGCGCGCCGGTCGATTTCAGGGTGACCGTCACCGTCCAGCGGTGGGCGGTGTCGGCACGAACCGGGTGCTCGGCCGCGCTCTGCTCCGACATCACCAAAGCCCCGCCCGGAATCGCGGCGCTGCTCGGCAGCTCGCTCAGCGTGCAGGTGTCACCTGCGGCACGCGCGGGCGTACGGTCGCAGCTCAGCCCGTCGCCGTCCCTGAGCGGCAGCTTGAGCCGCAGGGCCGAGACACCGACGTAGGCGGCGCCGTGCCCGTCGTCGAGGACGAGTCCACTGTTGGCGACGTACCCGCCGGACGGATCCGAGGGATTGTTGCTCTGCCCGGTCACCTGGCTGAACCGGCCCCCGGGGAACGTCAGTTCCAGGGCCTGGATCATCTGGGTGTCGGTGATCGCGGAACGGGGCATCGCCAGCGCCACCGACTCCATGTCGGATCCTGCGGAGTGCGTCCCGGCGAGCGTGCCGGGGAGCACCAGGCCGGCCGCCGCGATCACGGCGCAGGCGCCGACCCCGGCGAGGATGCCTGCGCTGCGCCGACGCCGACGGCTCCGTCCGCGCTCGACGGCTCCGCTCAGGAGCGCGGTGAGATCGGGTTCGAGGGAGTCGGTCGTGCGGTCCAGGGCATGTGCGAGGTCTGCTTCGAAGGGCATGCTGACGTCACCTTTTCTGTCGCTTTTCTGTCGCTGATGGGGGCTTTACGGTGGTTTGACCTGCGGGCACGGTGTTCAGTGCGGAACCAGGTCGGACAGGCTGTCGCCGAGCAACGCACGCACCCTGCCGAGTGCTCGGGTGCCCTGGGAGCGGACCGCGCTGCTGCTCAGCCTGAGCATCCGGGCGGTCTCCTCGATGCTGCGGTCCTCCCAGTAGCGCAGCATCAGCACCGCCCGGTCGCGGGGCGGCAGTTGGCCGAGTGCATCCAGCAGGGTGAGCCGCAGTGCGGTGTCCGGGCCGGACGCCGCACTGTCGGGCATGTTCCCGACGGGCCGCTCGCCGGTGCTTCGCCGGCGCCGCAGGCTGAGGAAGGTACGGACCAGAACCGTCTGGGCGTAGGCCGCCGGGCTGTCCGCACCGGCCACCCGGTTCCAGTGCACGTACACCCGGCTGAGGGTTTCCTGGACCAGGTCCTCGGCAAGATGCGTGTCGCCGGCCGCGAGTACGTACGCCGAGCGGTACAGCGCCTTCGCTCTCGCGGCCACGAACTCCAGGTACTCATCCTCCTGTGCTGATTTCACTCGGTCCCCGCCTGTTCTTCTGTTCCGTGATCCCCGCGCATACCCCTCATGACTACGTGAGACGTCAGGATGTCGCGCGAGCGGGGCAGCTTTCCCTTCCACCGCCGGCCCGCCGGGCGACGGTGGATAAAACACAGCTGCCCCCGGCCGGTTGGGGAACCGGGCGGGGGCAGCAGTGGGGAGCGTGGGGCTTAGAAGTCGTCGTCGAAGGAGACCGAGCCCTCGACCGCGACCTGGTAGGCCGAGACGCGGCGCTCGAAGAAGTTGGTCAGCTCCTGGACGTTCTGCAGCTCCATGAACCCGAACGGGTTGGTGGAGCCGTAGCGGATCGGCATGCCGAGGCGGGCGAGCCGCTGGTCGGCGACGGCCTGGAGGTACTCGCGCATGGACGCGGTGTTCATGCCGGGGAGGCCCTCGCCGCACAGGTCCTGGGCGAACTGGAGCTCGGCCTCGACGGCCTCCTCCAGCATCTCGGTGACCTGCTTGGCCATCTGGTCGTCGAACAGCTCCGGCTCCTCCTGGCGGACGGTGTCCACCACGGAGAAGGCGAAGTCCATGTGCATGGACTCGTCGCGGAACACCCAGTTGGTGCCGGTCGCCAGGCCGTGCAGCAGGCCGCGCGAGCGGAACCAGTACACGTACGCGAACGCACCGTAGAAGAACAGGCCCTCGACGCAGGCCGCGAAGCAGATCAGGTTGAGCAGGAAGGCCCGCCGGTCGTCCTGGGTCTGCAGCGAGTCGATGTGGTCGACCGCGTTCATGTACTTGAAGCAGAACTGGGCCTTCTGGTGGATGGAGGGGATGCTCTCCACCGCGTCGAAGGCGGCCGCGCGGTCGTCCGGGTCGGGCAGGTAGGTGTCGAGCAGCGTCAGATAGAACTGGACGTGCACGGCCTCCTCGAACAGCTGCCGGGACAGGTAGAGCCGGGCCTCGGGGGAGTTGATGTGCTTGTAGAGGCTCAGCACCACGTTGTTCGAGACGATCGAGTCACCGGTCGCGAAGAAGGCGACCAGCCGGCCGATCATGTGCCGCTCGCCCTCGCTGAGCTTGGCGAGGTCGGCGACGTCGGAGTGCAGGTCCACCTCCTCGACGGTCCAGGTGTTCTTGATCGCGTCGCGGTAGCGGTCGTAGAAGGAGGGGTAGCGCATCGGACGGAGCGTCAGCTCGAAGCCCGGGTCGAGCAGCATCTTCTCGCGGCCGGGGGTCTCGGGGGTGGTGCTCACTGGCAGGCCTCGCAGGACTCGGGGTTCTCCAGGGAGCAGGCGAGCGCCGCCTCCTCCTCGGGGGAGAGGGTGGGGGACGGCACGGAGACGACCGGACGGGCGGCGCCGGAGGCGGCCTGGGCGATCCGGGTGGCCGGGCGCGAGCGCAGGTAGTAGGTGGTCTTCAGACCGACCTTCCAGGCGTACGCGTACATCGAGCTCAGCTTGCCGATGGTCGGCGCGGCCATGAAGAGGTTCAGCGACTGGCTCTGGTCGATGTACGGCTGCCGGGCGGCGGCCAGGTCGATCAGCGCGCGCTGCGGGAGCTCCCACGCCGTGCGGTAGAGCGAACGGACCTCGGCGGGCAGCCAGTTGAGGTCCTGGACCGAGCCGTTGGCCTCGCGCAGCGCGTCCCGGGTCTGCGCGTCCCAGACGCCCAGTTCCTTGAGCTCGCGGACCAGGTACGGGTTGACCTGGAGGAACTCGCCGGAGAGGGTCTCGCGCTTGAACAGGTTGGACACCTGCGGCTCGATGCACTCGTACACGCCGGCGATCGAGGCGATGGTCGCCGTCGGCGCGATGGCGAGCAGGAGGGAGTTGCGCAGGCCGGTCTCGGCGATGCGCGCCCGGAGGGCCTCCCAACGGCCCGTCCACTGCGGGGCGGTGTCGAAGTGGTCGATGTGCAGCTGGCCACGGGCGGCGCGGGTCTCGGCGTACGCCTCGTGGCGGCCCAGCTGCTCGGCCAGCTCGTTGGAGCGTTCGTAGGCGACCAGCATGATGCGCTCGGCGATCAGGGTGGAGAGCTGCTTGGCCTCGGCGGAGTCGAAGTCCAGCCGGAGCTGGAAGAAGACGTCCTGAAGGCCCATCACGCCGAGGCCGACCGGGCGCCAGCGCGAGTTGGAGGCGCCGGCCTCGGGGGTCGGGTAGAAGTTGATGTCCACCACGCGGTCGAGGAAGGTCACGGCGGTGCGGACGGTGGAGTCCAGCCGGTCCCAGTCCATCGCGTTCAGCAGGTCGTCGGCCGTGGCGTCCGAGGAGACGTGCGCGCCCAGGTTGACCGACCCGAGGTTGCAGACGGCGGTCTCGGAGTCGTCCGTGACCTCCAGGATCTCCGTGCAGAGGTTGGAGGAGTGAACAGTTCGTCCGGGCACGGCGGTCTGGTTGGCGGCGCGGTTGGAGGCGTCCTTGAAGGTCATCCAGCCGTTGCCGGTCTGCGCCAGGGTGCGCATCATCCGCGAGTACAGGGTCTGCGCCGGGATGGTGCGGACGGCCTTGCCCGCCGCCTCGGCGGCCAGGTAGGCGGCGTCGAAGTCGGCGCCCCACAGGTCGACCAGCTCGGGGGTGTCGGCGGGGGAGAACAGCGACCAGTCGGCGTTGGCGTTCACACGGCGCATGAACTCGTCCGGGATCCAGTGGGCGAGGTTCAGGTTGTGCGTACGCCGGGCCTCCTCACCGGTGTTGTCGCGGAGCTCCAGGAACTCCTCGATGTCGGCGTGCCAGGTCTCCAGGTACACGCAGGCCGCGCCCTTGCGCCGGCCGCCCTGGTTGACGGCGGCGACCGAGGAGTCCAGCGTGCGCAGGAACGGGACGATGCCGTTCGACTTGCCGTTGGTGCCCCGGATCAGCGAACCGCGCGAGCGGATCCGCGAGTACGAGAGGCCGATGCCGCCGGCGTGCTTGGAGAGCCGGGCGATCTGCGCGTAGCGCGAGTAGATCGAGTCCAGGTTGTCCAGCGGCGAGTCCAGCAGGTAGCAGCTGGACATCTGCGGGTGCTTGGTGCCGGAGTTGAAAAGCGTCGGCGAGGACGGCAGGTACGAGAGCGCGCTCATCAGCGCGTACAGCTCGGCCACCTCGCGGACGGACTCGGCGGTGTCGCCGACCGCCAGGCCGCAGGCGACGCGGAGCAGGAAGTGCTGCGGGGTCTCGATCACCTTGCGGGTGATCGGGTGGCGCAGCAGGTAGCGGGACTGGACGGTACGGAGGCCGAAGTACTCGAAGCGGTCGTCACCGCGCTGGTCGATCAGCTCGTCCAGGGTGTCGGCGTGCTTGGCGACGAAGGCGGCGGTGGTGGCGCCGATCAGGCCCTCGGTGTGGCCGACCACGATCGAGGCGGAGAAGTTGACCGCACCCTGGCCGATGGCCTCGTCCGAGATCTCCAGCGCGAGCAGCCGGGCGGCGAGCTTCGAGTACTGCGGGTCCTCGGCGATCATCGACGCGGCGGCCTCGACGGCCAGTCCACGCAGCTCCGCGAAGTCGGAGCCGGCGTTCCGGCCGCGCAGAGCGGCGGCGGCGACGTGGCCGGGGTCCACCTGGGGGAGGTCGGCGCTGCGGTCGGTGAGCAGCCGGAGCAGCGCAGCACCAGGGTCGGTCTGGGCGTGGTCGGCGGAACCCTGGGACGGCAGGGCAACTGAGGCAGCGGTGGTCAAGGCGCTCTCTCCTGGCGGCGGCGGAACGACGAGGGGCACCGGACCGGCTCGGGGCAGGGGAACGCGGCGCGGCGAACCCTCTGGGTGCGCGCGATCGACCCCCCGGCCCGCCCGCGAGGCCCGGACGTAAGGCTGTGCTGCATGGCGTCTGCGGGGAAGCCGTGTGGCACACCGTCGGCAGGTCATCGGACTCGCGGGACGTCATGGAACCGCCCGCTCACCGCTGCGGGGCAGTCCCGGGATTGCACCGGGTTCCCCTGCTTCGACAGCGAGAGCGAGCATACATGTTGTGGCGGACCCAAGATGCGACACCAGATGTAGTGCCGCGTGTCGTGCCCGGTCGATCGCGGCCTGCTATGGGGAGACAGGCTGGAGACGGCCCGGGGAGGGGCTCAGAACGTGATCGAGTACACCATCAGGTCGATTCCGGGCCGGACTTCCCAGTCCCGTTCCGGGGCGCGGCGGAAGCCGACGCGCTCGTAGATCCGGTGTGCGGCGGTCATCGCCGGGCGGGTCGAGAAGGCCATTCCGGCCAGTCCGAGCTCCTGGCAGCGGGCCACCGTCGCCCGCACCAGCGCCTCGCCGACACCCCGGCCGCGCGCTGCCGCGCCGGCCGCGAGCATCCGGATCTCGCCCTCGTCCGGGGTGGCGATGTCGGCCCATTCGGTGCCGCCGACGGCGAGGGTCACGCAGCCGAGGACACGTCCGTCCGAGGGGTCGACGGCGACGAGGAGTTCGGCCTCCTCGAATCGCCGGCGGGTGTCCCGGAGCAACGTGACGTAGTCGGCGCCGGGTGGGGTGTGCCCGTCTCCGACGAAGGCTTCGACGGTGACTTCACCTGCGGCTTCGAGGTCCTCTTCGCGGGCTCGGCGGATGACGATGTCCATCGGGACATTGTGCCCGAAGATGTGTTCGAGACAGCGGGTAGGGTGCCGTGCAGCCGGTCGGCGCGGGCGGGGTCGGCGGGGTAGCCGCCGGGGCGGTGCCAGTTGTCCCGGCCGCTGCGTCCGCTGCGGTCCAGATCGCGGCCGATCAGCAGCCCGAGCAGGCCGAACCCGCCGACGGCGCCCAGCAGGGCGAGTGCGCTCGTGAGCGTGGAGGAGGTCATGTGTCCACTCTCGCGAGGGGGTTGCCCGGCGACGAGTGGCAGCAATGCCCACTTGTGTCGAAATGCTGCCATCGGGCATTCTGGTCGGCATGCTGAGGAACGTCGTCGCCGTCGTCCTGGAAGAGGCCCACCCCTTCGAGCTGGGCGTCGCCTGCGAGGTCTTCGGCCTCGACCGCAGCGAGGAGGGCCTGCCGGTCTACGACTTCGCGCTCGCCACCGACCGTCCGGGAATGATCCGCACCCACGCGGGGTTCAGCATCGAGGTGCCGCACGGCGTGCAGCGTCTGGCCACGGCGGACCTGGTCATCGTGCTGGCCACCGACATCCGGGACGAGTACCCGGCGCCGCTGCTCGACGCCCTGCGGGCCGCCGTCGCGCGCGGCGCGTGGGTGCTCTCCATCTGCAGCGGGGCCTTCATCCTCGGCGCCGCCGGGCTGCTCGACGGCCGCCGCTGCACCACGCACTGGCGGCACGCCGCCCTGCTCGCCGAGCGCTTCCCGCTCTCCCGGGTCGAGCCGGACGTGCTCTACGTGGACGAGGACCAGGTCGTCTCCTCGGCCGGCACGGCAGCCGGAATCGACGCCTGCCTGCACCTGGTACGCAAGCTCCAGGGCGCCGAGGTCGCCCGGGGGATCGCCCGCCGGATGGTCGTCGCGCCGCACCGGGAGGGCGGCCAGGCACAGTTCGTCGCCCGGCCGCTCCCGGTGGACGAGGGCGAGTCGCTGGCCGGGCTGCTCGACTGGATGCGGCACCACCTCGACCAGGAGCTGACGGTCGAACAGCTCGCCGCCCGCGCCCACATGTCCCCCCGCACCTTCGCCCGCCGCTTCCAGCAGGAGACCGGCACCACCCCGCACCGCTGGCTCACCAACCAGCGCCTGCTGCTCGCCCAGCGGCTGCTGGAGGGCACCAGCGAGCCGGTGGACGCGGTGGCCGCGCGCTGCGGGTTCGGCAACGGTGCGACGCTGCGGCACCACTTCGGGCGGCGGCTGGGGACGACGCCGCAGGCGTACCGGCGGACGTTCGCCGGGGCGTGAACCTCGGGGGGAGCGGCGGGCTCAGGAGAGGTGGCCGGTGGCGTTCCAGAGGTCCGGGTGGAGCCGGCCGTCCCGGGAGCGCCACCGGGCGGCCGAGCAGTTGCGGACCGGGCCGAGTTCGAGCAGCTGGGGCTCGGTGAGCCGGTCCAGGACGTAGCGGATCATCAGCACGGTGCAGTCGTGGGCCACCAGGAGCACCGGCTGCCCGGTCTCCTCCTCGCCGAGGTCGCGCAGCAGGCTGCGCACCCGCAGTGCTACGTCCAGAAACGATTCTCCGCCCGGCGGCCGGTAGTACAGCTCGCCCATCTTGCGCCGCCGGGCGGCCTCCGCCGGGTACTCCTTCTCGATCGCGGGCGCGGTGAGCATCTCCAGGACGCCCAGCTCTCTGTCCCGCAGCCGTTCGTCGTACCGGACCGGGAGCCCGACCGGCACCGCGCCCAGCCCGGAGCTCTGCGCGAGCGCGATCCTGGCGGTCTCGGCGGCCCGGACGTACGGGGAGCACCAGACGGCCCGGGGGCGGTCGGCGGCGGGCAGCCCGGCCCACCAGCGGCCCAGGGCCTGGGCCTGCGCCTGGCCGTGCAGGGAGAGCGGTATGTCGGCGTCCCGGCTGGCGATCGGGACGGTCAGCGCGCCCGTCTCGGCCGCGAGCTGGAACTCGACGTTGGCGAGGCTCTCGCCGTGCCGGGTGGCGACCAGCACGGACGGCAGCCGGAGGCTCGTCCGGCCGGTGCGATGGCCGTTGAGGGTGGAGCTGAGTTCTGCCATGACCGATTCTCCCCGTGGTCGACCCTGTCACTGCGGGCGGCCCGGTCATGCGAGTGATCGCGCCGCCGCCTCCCATGGTGACGGAGGTGGCGGCGCGATCACAGGGCGCGTGGTCGGGCCGCGCCGTGCGCCTGGCTCCGCCGGTGCGCGCGGGGGCTGCGCGTGGCGGGAGGGTGCGGGTCGGTGCGGGGCGGTGCCTTCCGGTTTCGCGCAGTTCCCCGCGCCCCTGGTTGTGCTACGCGACGGCCGGCTCCGGGGTGGTGGTTGCGGCGGGTTCGGCGGCTTCGGCGGTGTAGTCCGCGCGGGTGGTCTCGTCGGGGCCCTCGGGGGCCTTGGCGGCCCGGAGGACCAGGGTCAGGACGACGGCCACCAGCAGGTTGAGGACGAAGGCGGTGAAGCCGATGAAGCCGATCTCGCCGATCCCGGGGATGGCCGCCGTGTTGCCGCCGAAGTGCTTGGTGGCGGGCGAGGCGATCCCGTACGTCTGCCAGGTGCCGTAGACCATGCCGACCGCCCAGCCGGCCAGCAGCGCCCAGCGGTGGAACCAGCGGGTGAAGAGCCCGCCGACGATCGACACGAAGGTCTGCAGGATCCAGAGCCCGCCGAGCAGCTGCAGGTTGATCGCGAACTGCTTGTCCATGCCGAGCACGAAGGCCAGCGCGCCGACCTTCACCAGCAGCGAGGCGAGCTTGGCGACCTTCGTCTCCTGGGCGGCGGTGGCGTCCGGCTTCAGGAACTCCTTGTAGATGTTGCGGGTGAACAGGTTCGCCGCCGCGATCGACATGATCGCGGCGGGCACCAGCGCGCCGATCCCGATCGCCGCGAAGGCCACCCCGGTGAACCAGTCGGGGAACAGGCCGGCGAACAGCTGCGGCACCGCGAGCTGCGCGTTGTAGCCCTTGACGCCCTTGCCCATGCCGGCCGCGATCGCCATGAAGCCGAGCAGCGCCAGCAGCCCGAGCATCAGCGAGTACGCGGGCAGGATGGCCATGTTCCGCCGCACGGTGTTGCGGGACTTGGCGGCCAGCACCCCGGTCACGGTGTGCGGGTACATGAACAGCGCCAGCGCCGAGCCGAGGCCGAGCGTCGCGTACGCCCACTGCGCGTTCGGCGGCGTCACCATCGCGCCGACCGGCTTGCCGGTCTTCGGGTTGACGGTGCTGAACTTCTGCGCGGCCGTGTCGAAGATGTGCCCGTAGCCGCCGAGCCGCATCGGGAGGTAGATCACCGCGACGATGATCACGATGTAGACCAGGGTGTCCTTGACGAACGCGATCAGCGCCGGCGCCCGCAGCCCCGAGGAGTAGGTGTACGCGGCCAGCACGGCGAACGCCAGGAAGAGCGGCAGGTCCTTGACGAACCAGTTGCTGTTCGCGCCGCCGCCGACCCCGAGGGTGTCCAGCACCGCCTGGATGCCGACCAGTTGGAGCGCGATGTACGGCATGGTGGCCAGGATGCCGGTCAGCGCCACGGCCAGCGACAGCCCCCTGGACCCGTACCGCCCGCGCACGAAGTCCGCCGGGGTGACGTACCCGTGCACCCGGGCCACCGACCAGAGCCGGGGCAGGAAGAGGAAGACCAGCGGGTACGCGATGATCGTGTACGGAACCGCGAAGAACCCTGCGGCACCCGCGCCGTAGACCGCCGCCGGGACGGCGATGAAGGTGTACGCGGTGTAGAGGTCGCCGCCGAGCAGGAACCAGGTGACCCAGGTGCCGAAGCTCCGGCCGCCGAGTCCCCACTCGTCCAGGTGCTGGGCGTTGTCGGACCTGCGCCAGCGCGAGGCCAGGAAGCCCATCACGGTGACCAGGACGAAGAACAGGACGAACACCACGAGGGCGGTGACGTTGACTCCGTGCTTCACAGCTGCTCACCCGCTTTCGCGTCGGCGTCGGCGTCGGCGTCGGCGTGGGCGTGGCCGAGGACGAGCGCGGCCTTGCGCTGCTTCGCGTCCCGGTTCAGCAGCAGGTACGCGGCGCCGGTGAACAGCGCCGAGGCCGGGATCCAGAGGATCTGGTACCAGTAGAAGAACGGCACGCCGCCCAGCTCCGGCTTCACCTTCGAGTACGAGGAGACCCAGAGCAGGGCGACGATCGGGACCAGCAGGCTCAGGCCGGCCAGTACCCGTTCGGCGGTGACCACCGGGGGTGTTCGGTCTTCGGACGGTTGGACTTCTGACGACATCTGCGGCTCCGGCTGATGAGGGCTCACCTCGTCGGCGCCGCAGCGCACAGCAGAGTGCGCTCGCCGAGCAGCACCTGCGGTGATCGGCAGTCAGTACGGCTGCGAAATGTAGGGCACCGGAGTGATGCGTGTCACTAGATCCGTCAGAAGTTCCCGGATACCGGACGGTAGTCCGTCAAGTAGGCAGGCGGGCCGGCCTCGTCAGGCCGGGCGCTGGAGCCGGGTGATGAACTTGTACCGGTCGCCTCGGTAGATCGAACGGACCCACTCGACCGGGGCGCCCTCGGCGTCGAAGGAGTGCCGGGAGAGCTGCAGCATCGGGAGCCCCAGATCGGAGCCGAGCAGACCGGCCTCGCGCGGGTTGGCGAGGGTGGTCTCGATGGTCTCCTCCGCCTCCGCGACGGTGACCCCGTACACCTCGCGCAGGGCGGTGTAGAGGGAGTTGTGCTTGACCAGGTTGCGGCGCAGGGCCGGGAAGCGCTTGGCGGAGAGATGGGCCACCTCGATCGCCATCGGGTCGCCGTTGGCCAGGCGCAGGCGCTCGATCCGCAGCACCCGGCTGCCGGGCTTGATGTCCAGCAGGGGGGCGAGCTGGTCGTCGGCGGTGATGTAGCCGACGTCGATCAGCTGGGAGGTCGGCTCCAGGCCCTGGGCCCGCATGTCCTCGGTGTAGGAGGTGAGCTGCAGCGCCTGGGCGACCTTGGGCTTGGCGACGAAGGTGCCCTTGCCCTGGATGCGCTCCAGACGGCCCTCGACCACCAGCTCCTGGAGGGCCTGCCGCACGGTGGTGCGCGAGGTGTCGAACTGGGCGGCCAGCGCGCGCTCCGGAGGCACCGGGGTACCGGCCGGCTGGGTCTCGGTGAGCGTCAGCAGGTGGCGCTTCAGGCCGTAGTACTTCGGGACGCGGGCGGCCGCGCCGATCGCCGCACCGGACTGCACCGGCACCGTGCTGTTCTCAGGGAGGGCCGCCGTGCCTCTGTCGCCGCTCATGGCCGCTCTAACTCCTCGCCGTGCAGCCGTCACCGGCTCCTCCGCTTTGTGTGTTCCACATGGTCGCATGGCAGAGCCCATGTACGTGAGCCCAGCCACAACAGGGGTGCGAGGCTCTGCTTGTTGACTGCGTGCGCGAAACCGGAAGGCAACGGTCCGCAGCCTCCCGCGTCGCGCAGTTCCCCGCGCCCCTACGGTTACCGGTGCACCAGGGACAGGCCCGCCAGGGCCTCCGCGGCAGCCGTGCCGCAGACCCGCGCGCCGCCGTGGGTCGCCAGGACGGCCACCCCGTGTGAGCGGAAGGTCTCGGCCAGGCCGTGGGCGGTGCCGATCTCGACCACCACGGCGTCCGGCCGGGCCTCGATCAGGGCCAGTGCGGCGCGCTTCATCCAGGCGTGCCGGTGTACGTCGCGCACCACGATCACCAGCGGGCGCCCCACGGCGGCGCCCAGTATCGGGCCGGTCTCGACCTCGCCCTCGTCGGTGGCGACCGCCACGTGCAGCAGGCCGGACCCCTCCAACCGGGTGGCGGGGGCGCCGATCCGCGAGCGGGTGGTGCCCGGGACGAGCTCGGCGAGCGGCTCGGCGACGCCCCACGGGGTCTCGTCGCCGACCGCGATGTTGGCGCCGGGGGAGAACTCGACCACGTGCGGCACGCCCTGGACCGGGCGCAGCTCGCCGTGGATCCGCAGCGCCCGCCGGGCCGCCGCGAGGCCGATCCCGGCCTCGCCGTGCGCGCCCGCCTCGGACTGCCGTACCGCCGCCGACCAGCGCGCCACCTCGCGGTTGCGCTCGGCGGCCTGGTGCAGCCGCTCGGCCGGGAGGCGTCCCTCGCGGACGGCCCAGATCAGCGCGTCCCGCAGGTAGAGGAAGGCGGCCTCGTCCTGCAGTCCGCCGCCCACGCAGATGGTGTCCGCGCCGGCCGCGACCGCCTTGACGGCTCCGGCCGCGACGCCGTGGGTGCCGGAGATCGCGCCCATCTCGATGCCGTCGGTGACTATCAGGCCCTGGAAGCCGAGTTCCTCGCGGAGCACACCGGTCAGGATGGCCGGCGACATGGTGGCGGGCAGCAGCTCGTCGTACGCGGGGAACAGGATGTGCGCCGTCATGATCGACTTCACCCCGGCCGCGATGGCGGCCCGGAACGGCTTCAGGTGTTCCTGGAACTGCTCGGTCGACAGGTCGATCCGGGGCAGCCCGAGGTGTGAGTCGCCCGCCGTGTCGCCGTGGCCGGGGAAGTGCTTGGCGCAGGCGGCGACGCCGGCCGACTGCAGGCCCCGGACGTACGCGGCGGTGTGCCGGGCGGCCAGCTCGCCGTCGCCGCCGAACGAGCGGACCCCGATCACGGGGTTGTCCGGGTTGGAGTTGACGTCCGCGTCGGGCGCGTAGTCCAGGTTGATGCCGACGCTCGACAGGTCGAAGCCGATCGACCGGGCGACCCGCTCGGTCAGTTCGGTGTCGTCGACCTCGCCGAGCGCGAAGTTGCCCGGGTAGGAGGAGCCGCAGCCGGCCTCCAGCCGGGTGACGTCGCCGCCCTCCTCGTCGGTGGCGATCAGCAGGCCCGGGTTGAGCGCGTACATCTCGGCGGTCAGCGCCGCGACCTGCTGCGGGGTACGGATGTTGCGGCCGAACAGGGCGACGCCGCCGAGCTCACCGGAGCCGAGTCTGCGGCGCAGCCAGTCCGGCGCGGTCAGGCCGGCGAAGCCCGGCTGCAGGACCGCTCCGGCATCCGACAGGAGTTCGACGCTTTCCGTACCGGGGATCGCCATGATTCCTTCCCAGGGGGGATTGTGCTGGAGCTGCGGTGGGGGACTGCCGGACAGGGACTAGCCCTTGACCGCACCGGCGGTGAGACCCGCCGACAGCTTCTTCTGGAAGAGCACGAACAGGATGATCACGGGGAGCGAGACCATCAGCGCGCCCGCCATCTGGGCGCCGTAGTCGGCACCTCGGGTCGGGGTGGTGGAGTAGAACGTCAGCCAGATCATCGAGGTCTGCTTGCCGCCGCCGCTGAGCAGCGTGTTGGCGACGATGAACTCGTTCCAGGCCTGGATCCAGGAGTACACGCCGGTGGTGATCAGTCCGGGCAGGGTGAGCGGCAGGATGATCCGGAAGAACGCGCCCCACTTGGTACAGCCGTCCACCATCGCGGCCTCGTCCAGCTCCGCCGGGATGTTGACGATGAACGAGCGCAGCGTCCAGATCACGTACGGGATGGTGAAGACCAGGTACGCCAGCACCACGCCGAGGATCGTGCCGGTCAGGTTCGCGGACTTCATCACCAGGAAGAGCGGGATGATGATCGCCAGCAGCGGCACCATCTGGATCACCAGCATGGTGACGATGAAGAAGTTCCGGCCCCGGAAGTTGAACCGGGCGACGGCTACGGCGGCCAGGAAGCCGACCGCCACGCCGAGCAGGACCGAGCCGAGGGTGATCAGCACGGTGGTCTGCAGGCCCGACAGGAATCCGGGGTCGTCGAAGATGGTCGTGTAGCTGTCGAACGAGAACGAACTCGGCCAGAACGTCGGGTCCTTGGCGATCAGGTCCTTGTTCGTCTTGAAGGTGGTGATGATCATCCAGTAGATCGGGAAGCCCATCACGGCCGCGAACGCCAGCGCGACGGAGTTCCAGATCCAGGTCATCACCCGGCTCTCGCCGGTGACCCGGGCCTTGAGCCTGACCTTCGGGGCCGGCCCGGCCGGGGCGGTGGCCGGCTCTGCGTGCACGTCGGTGGCAGCCATCAGTCCTGGGCTCCGATCTTGACCATCTGGCGGATGTAGAAGACGAGCACCGCCAGCATGAGCAGGATCATCGCGACCGAGATCACCGAGCTGGAGCTGTAGTGCGAGGAGACGATGCCCTTCTCGTACAGGTAGATCCCGATGTTCCAGTAGCCCGGTTCGGGAGCGCTGTTGCGGAGGGCGAAGATCTGCGCGAACACCTGGAAGTCCCAGATGAAGCTCAGTGCGGCGGTGATCACCAGGAAGGGCTTGATGACCGGGATGACCACGTGCCGGAAGGTCTGCAGGGTGGACGCGCCGTCGAGCCTGGCCGCCTCCATCAGCTCCGGCGGCACCTGGGTGAGCGCCGCGTTCAGGCCGATCACCAGGAAGGGCAGCGCGCCCCAGATGATGACGACGGCGGAGACCACGTACAGGCCGATCACCGGGTCCTGGAACCAGTCGTAGCTCTTGACCGACTCGGAGCCGCCGAACAGGTAGGCGACGTAGTCGACGATGCCGCCCTTGCTGGCGAAGATCCAGCGGAAGACCGTGCCGGTGACGATCGCGGGGATGGCCCAGACGAACATCAGGACCGTGATGACGGTGACCTTGGCCCACTTGGAGACGCGGTTCAGCAACAGGGCGAACAGCATGCCCAGCACCATCGAGAGCACCACGAGCTCGGCCGTGAAGTAGACGCTCCGCAGCACCACGTTCCAGAACTGGCCGTCGCCGAGCACCTTGGTGTAGCCGTCGAGGCCGATGTACTGCGCCAGGCCCGGGTTGACCAGCTGCGCGTACCTGTTGACGTTCTGGAACGACAGGTCGAACAGGCTGTAGAGCGGGTACGCCATGACCCCGATCAGCACGACCACGGCCGGGAGGATCATGACGTACGGGATGTACCGGCCGCCGGCGAAGAAGCCACGGCGCCGGCCCGGCCGAGCGACGGCGACGGCGGTCGTGGCGGGTGCGTCGACCGGTGCGTCGGCCGGTGCGTCGGCTGCTGTCCCGGTCGGGGTTCCGGTAGGTGTTTCGGCCGCCACCGGTGTGTCGTTGCTGGTCACACTCATCAGGGTCCTTCCCGGGCCTGCGGAACTGATCGGTACCTGGCGCACGGGTGGGCAGTCCGCGAGACGACGCGAACTGCCCACCCCCTTGCGCTCAGTGTTGGCAGGCCCTCCGGAGGGGGAGGGGACCTGCGTCAGCCGGTTCAGCCGTTCAGGTCGCCGATGACGGTGTCCTGGACCTTCTTGAGCTCGGTGGCGGGGTCGCCACCGGCCGCGATGGCACCGAAGGCGGTCTTCAGCGCGGTCTCGTCGGCACCGGACCACATCGGCGAGTTCGGGATGAACCAGGTCGAACCCTCGGCCGCGTCACCGGCGGCCTTGTTCTCCGGCTTGGCGGCCTTGTACGCGGCGGTCAGCGTCTTGTTGTTCGGGATCGCGAACTTCGCGAGCTCGGTCTGCTGCTGGGTGTTGGTGTAGATCTGCAGGAAGGTCGCGCCCAGGCCCGGGTTGGCGGCCTTGGACGGGACGGCCAGGTCCGAGCCGCCGAGGAAGGCGGGGGTCGGCGAGCCGGCGGCGGTGCCGGGCAGCGCGATGCTGGCCAGCTTGTCGGCGAGCTTCGGGTCACCGGTCTTCGGGTCGATGACGGAGCCGAGCTCCCAGCCCGCACCGACGATGGCGCCGATGTTGCCCTTGGCCATCAGGGCGTCCTGGGTGGCCTCGTCGGTGGTGGTGCCGCCGACCGAGAAGTTCTTCTGCAGGTCGTCCCAGGTCTTGATGCCGTCGATGAACTTCGGGTCCGTCAGCGTGCCGGACCACTTCGCGCCGTCCTTCTTGGCGACGACGTTCTTCACCCCGTAGGTGCCGGCGCCGAAGGAGGCGGCGGTGTACCAGTTCTGGCCCGGGAGGTAGAGGGCGGAGAAGCCGGGGGTCGAGGCGTTGGCGGCCTTGACCTTCGTCAGGTCGGCCGTCAGCTCGGCCAGGGTGGTCGGCGGGGTGGTCACGCCGGCCGCCGCGAACAGGTCCTTGCGGTAGATGAGGACGCGGGCGCCGGCGTAGTACGGGACGGCGTAGGTCTTGGAGCCGTCACCGTTCTGGCCGGAGGCGGCCAGCGAGTCCAGCCACTTGTCCGAGTTGTCGAACTGGCCCTTCACACCGGTCAGGTCGACGAACGAGCCGGCGTCGATGTACTTCGCGGTCTGGGTGTTACCGACCTCGACGGCGTCGGGGGCGTTGCCGGAGAGCAGCGCGGTGTCGAGCTTGGTGGTGTAGTTGGTCCAGGTCTGCCACTGGATGTTGAGCGTGGCGCCGGTCTCGCTCTCGAACTGCTTCTTGGCGGCGTCGACAACCGTCGGCCAGCCCTTCTGAGCGTCGTCCATCAGCCACACCGTGACGGTCTTGCCCTTGCCGTCCTGGCTGAGGGTGGCCTGCTTGGTGTCGCCGCTCGAAGAGCTGGACGACGAGCAAGCCGAGGCAACGAGCACGGTCGCAATGGCGGCCACGGCTGCGATCTTGCGGTTCAAACCATCCTCCAGAGGGATGAGCAAGGGATGGCACCGGGCTGCTGGGCCAGAGCCCTGAGCGTCGTTGTGCCTGTGGGGGTGAAGTCACCGGGAAAACACGAATGCGAACTGTGGGTTCAGAGAACTGTGGGTTCAGCGTTGCAACCGGCTTGGCGGCTTAGACCATTGGTTTAGACCAACGGGTGGAGATTGGCATGGACCAATGAAGGGCGTCAAGAGTTCATCAGCCGTCTGTACAACCCGTTATCAACGCTTGACACGCTCGTGGTTGGACTGGACCAAGTGGGGTTGCCAAACGCGGCATATCGGATCAGAAGACCGCAAATCTCCAGCCCTCGGCCCAAGGCCTAACGGACCCTCAAGCTCGCCTGAAGGGACTCTTAAGGCACGGCTCGCGCCAGTTCGCGGCAGGGCCGCGCGCAGCTGCCGGGGACGCCGGCGCTCGGCTGGACCAGCTGATCAACAACCTGTCCCGAGCCTGCCGGGCCGCTCGGCGGATGTGCTCCGGTGGTGGCGTCCCCGTAGGATCGTCGGAGAAACACCGGAGCGAGTGTGCGGACTCGCCGCCGTAGAGGTCCCCCGACCGGGCAACCGCCTGGAGGGGGTGTAGAACCATCTCATCGGAGGCACATCAGATGTCCGACCCGCAGACCACTTCCTCCGTTCCCGGACGGATCATGGCGGCGGAGATGGCCGAGCAGCCGGCCGTCCTGCAGCGCATCCTCGACGAGGGCGCCCCGAAGATCCGCGAGATCGCCGCCGAGATCGCCGCCCGCAACCCGCGCTTCGTACTGCTCACCGCGCGCGGCACCTCCGACAACGCGGCGCTGTACGCGAAGTACCTGATCGAGGTGCTGCTCGGCAAGCCCGCCGGCCTCACCTCGATGTCCACCACCACGGCGTACGGCGCGAAGCCGGACCTCACCGACGTGCTGGTCATCACCGTCAGCCAGTCGGGCGGCTCGCCCGACCTGGTGGCCTCCACCAAGGCCGCCCGTGAGGCCGGCGCCATCACGCTCGCGGTGACCAACAACCCCGGCTCGCCGCTCGCCGAGGTCTCCGAGTTCCACATCGACGTGCTGGCGGGCCCGGAGAAGGCGCTGCCGGCCACCAAGACCTACACGGCCGAGCTGCTCGCGCTCTACCTGCTGGTCGAGGGCCTGCGCGGCGGTGACGGCGCGGCCGCCAAGGTGCTGCCCGAGCTGGCCGCCGGCGTGTTGGCCCGCCAGGCCGAGGTGAAGGCGCTGGCCGAGCGCTACCGCTTCGCCCAGCGCCTGGTGCTCACCTCACGCGGCTACGGCTACCCGACGGCCCGCGAGGCCGCGCTGAAGCTGATGGAGACCACCTACATCCCGGCCTCCCCGTTCTCCGGCGCCGACCTGCTGCACGGCCCGCTGGCGATGGTGGACAACGTCTCCCCGGTCATCGCCATCGTCCCGGACGGCAAGGGTGGCGAGGCCCTGCAGCCCGTACTGGACCGCCTGCGCGGCCGTGGTGCGGACCTGGTGGTCATCGGCCAGCAGGACCAGGTGGACGCCGCCTCGGCGGGCTTCGCACTGCCGGCCGGGGTCCCCGAGGAGGTCCAGCCGATCCTGGAGATCCTCCCGCTGCAGCAGCTCGCGTACGAGGTCACCATCGCCCGCGGCCAGGACCCGGACGCCCCGCGCGCCCTCGCCAAGGTCACCGAGACCCACTAGGCACACGTTCAGCCACAGCCAGGGGCGCGAGGAACTGCGCGCTGCGGGAAGGCACAGGCCCGTCGCCTTCCGGTTTCGCGCGGTTCCCCGAGCCCCTGCTGGTTACCTGTCAACGAGAAAGGTCCCCTCGTCCGTGTGGACAGGGGGACCTTCTCGTTGAGCGGCCAGGATGGGCCGGAGGGGCACCGGAAACGCACTACGGGCCACGGCGCCGACACGGGACCCTCAGCCCATGCGGCACCGCAGCCCGGAGTTGTCGTCGGGTGCCGGGTCTGCCGGGGGCTGTGCGGGGCTCCCGGTGTTCGGCGACCGACCGAGGAGCTGCCGCGCGCGGTCAGGGCAGATAGCGCGGGCCGGGCTCCTTGGTGCTCAATCATTGTGGACTAGACCAATCTGGGTTGTCCAGGGCTCGTCCAAAATTGGTCTGGACAACATGAGGGAAACCCTTGGCGGCGGCCGGGTGGCCGGCGGGCGGCCGGCGGCCGGGAGGTCCGGTGGGCGCGGCTCCGGTTACGCTCGCCCTGTGCCCTCGCTGAACGAACTCGTCCGCCGCCACACCACCCTCACCGGTGCCGATGTGGAGTGGCTCCACAATCTGGTCTCCGAGTGGCAGCTGCTCTCCGACCTCTCCTTCGCCGACCTGGTGCTCTGGATCCCCACCTGGGACGGCATCCGGTACGTCTCGGTCGCCCAGATGCGCCCGAACACCGGCCCGACCTCGTACCAGGACGACATGGTCGGCCACCTCGTCCCGCGCGGTCGCCGCCCGCTGCTGGACGCCGCCTTCGACGAGGGCCGGATCGTCCGCGAGGGTGACCCGGAGTGGCGCGAGGAGGTGCCGGTACGGGTCGAGTCGATCCCCGTCCGGCGGGAGGGGAAGGTGCTGGGCGTGATCGCCCGCAACACCAACCTGCTCACCGTGCGGACCCCGAGCCGGCTGGAGCTCACCTACCTGCAGAGCGCCTCCGACCTGGCGCAGATGATCGCCGCAGGATCGTTTCCCTACCCCGGCGTCGAGCAGACCGACATGGACGCCGCCCCCCGGGTCGGCGACGGTCTGATCCGCCTCGACGCGGAGGGCATCGTCACCTACGCCAGCCCCAACGCGCTCTCCGCCTACCACCGGCTCGGCCTCACCACGGATCTGGTGGGCAGTCACCTCGGCCGCGCCACCGCCGAGTTGGCACCGCCCTCGCGTGGCGCGGTGCACGAGGCGCTGGTGAAGCTGGCCAGCGGTTGGGCGCCCCGGCAGACCGAGGTGGAGGCCCAGGGGGGAGTGGTGACGCTGCGCGCGATCCCGCTCAAGCCGAAGGGCGTCCTCACCGGCTCGCTGGTACTGGCCCGGGACGTCACGGAGCTGCGCCGCCGCGACCGGGAGTTGATGACCAAGGACGCGACCATCCGGGAGATCCACCACCGGGTGAAGAACAACCTGCAGACCGTCGCGGCGCTGCTGCGGCTGCAGGCCCGCCGGATGGACTCGGCCACCGGGCGAGCCGCGCTGGACGAGGCCGTCCGCCGGGTCGGCTCGATCGCGATCGTGCACGAGACGCTCTCGCAGACCCTGGACGAGCGGGTCGCGTTCGACGAGATCGCCGACCGGGTGCTCGCGATGGTCATGGAGCTGTCCCAGGACGGCAAGGTCGCCACCCGCCGCACCGGCAGCTTCGGCATTCTCGCGGCCGAGGTGGCCACCCCGCTGGCGATGGTGCTGACCGAGCTGCTGCAGAACGCGCTGGAGCACGCCTTCGGTCCGAAGGCGTCGGGCAGCCTGGAGGTCAGTGCGCTGCGCGGCCGGGCGCCGGCCACCGGCATGGGCTGGTCGGACAGTTGGAACGGCGGCGCCAAGCCGGACGAGTACCTGTTGATCACCGTGCAGGACGACGGTCAGGGGATGCCGGAGGGCTTCGACCCGCAGCAGGCCGGCAATCTCGGCCTGCAGATCGTCCGGACCCTCGCCACCAACGAGCTGGGCGGCACCTTCGACATGGTCGCGGCACCGGGCGGTGGCACGAAGGTCGTGCTGGAGATCCCGGTCAGGTAGGTCCGGAGCGGTCCGGTCGAGTCCGGCGGTCGAGTCCGGAAAGAGAAACGAGGCCCTGTCGACCGGGGGGGGTGGGTCGACAGGGCCTCTCAACCCGTTCCGGCCGTCGGGGGGAGTCGGCCGGAACGGGGGCTCATAGGTGGTGCTGTGACGCCCGGTGCGTTGCACACGGTGAGCGCCCTAGGTCCACGATATTGCTCTGTGTGAACAGTATCAAGTGCCAGGGCCGCTCGGCGTCGTCCGAATCTCGCCGAAGCGCGACCCGCTCTGCGGAAGGCTTCGCCTGACTGGCGGCAAAGCCCTTGATCATGGGTTGATCGGGTTGAGCGATTTTATTGTTGATCAGGTGAATCAGGTGGTGAATCAGGCAGTGCGGGCGCGGTTGCGGGCGGCGCGGCGCTTCATCGCACGACGCTCATCCTCGCTCATACCGCCCCAGACGCCGGCGTCCTGACCGGTCTCGAGCGCCCACTGCAGGCACTGCTCCATGACGGGACAGCGGCGGCACACGGCCTTGGCTTCCTCGATCTGCAGCAGAGCAGGGCCGGTGTTCCCGATCGGGAAGAACAGCTCCGGGTCCTCTTCGCGGCAGACAGCGCGGTGGCGCCAGTCCATGTTCCAACTCCTCCGGTCGGCGGGGTGTGGTCCCGGCCGACTCAAATCGATGGTGGGCTTGTGAATGTGAACGCTTTCACGAATCCCCCAACAGCAAAAGGGACCAAAGGCCCATCGGGCCTGGGTGGTCTGTGCTGGAGTGGGGTTCGGGCAGATCAAGGGATGTGCCGCGCCGCATCCATGAGGTTTGAGCCTGCACCGACGCTGCGACGTGTCCCGATCGCCATGTAGAGGTTCGCAAACCTCGGGCTCGGATACAACCCCCTTCGGTGAGGAATTTTTGATTCTTCGGTGTCGCCTAGCTCACAGCCCGTACTTCTATGGGGTGAAGGGGGCTTGTGCGTTCGAGAAGAAGGGGAAGGCCCCCTTCTGGTCACACAATCACACGCAGTGCCCGCCGAACGCCTGTGAAACTGACGCGACTCCTGTCTCCAAGGTGGTCCCCATCGACCTGAAACGGGGCCGGTTCCTGTGAAACCAAGGTGAAGTGCCGGACGTCGTGATAGGAGACAACGTGTTTGCCACGCGGGCCGGGTGTCTCCGCAGGGCCATTAGCAGGAGTGTGCGAGCGCAGAATCTGACGCACCGTTCGAGCCGTCCCGAACGCGGTCATTCGAGTGATGCCGAAGACGTCGAGGTCCGCGTCGAAGGAGGCCGAGGGCGAAGGGACGACCGGGCGGTTGCCCAGGAAGGTCCACGGAGAAGTGTTGGAGACTATGGTCATCACCAGCCCCGGCAGGGGCTCGTGGCCGTTCATTTCAAGGGAGATCGGCCCGAACTTTCGGTGTTCACGCTCAGTGATGTAGTGCCGGAGTGCCTGATTGATGTAGAGCGCGTGAGTTGACTTCCGCCCGGCTTTCCGCTGCTCCTCCACCCGTCCCACCACGCCCGCGTCGAAACCGAGCCCGGCGGTGAAGGTGAACCAGCGGTCCGGCATCCCCTCGCTCATCGCCTTGCCCAGGCTGATGGCCCGCTCCCGGCCGTGCTCCAGCGCGTCCAGCAGCGCGCCGGTCGCCTCCACCGGGTCGTTCGGGAGGCCGAGCGCGCGGGCGAAGACATTGGTGCTGCCACCCGGGACGACCGCCAGCCTGGGCACCCGTTCGGAGGGTCCGTGCGCGAGCAGCCCGTTGACCACCTCGTTGACGGTGCCGTCGCCCCCGAGGGCCACCACCAGGTCCACCGTGCCGTCCGTGGCCGCCCGGCGGGCCAGATCACCCGCATGGCCGCGGTACTCGGTGTGGGCGACCTCCAACTTGAGATCGCTGCGCAGGGCGTGGGTGAGTACGTCGCGGGTGCGGCCACTGGTGGTGGTCGCTTTCGGGTTCACGACCAGGAGAGCGCGCATGGCGATCAGCCTACGGGGCCCTGCCCTGCGTCACCGCGCCGAAGGCGCCGGTTACCCTGCTGGAGTGACCGCAGAGACCAGCTCCCCCGCCCCCGCCAAGCCCGTCCCGCTGCTCGTCGGTGTGACGATCACCGCCCTCGCGGGTGCCGCGCTGACCGGCTGGGGGATCTACGACATGATCACCGGCCCGTTCGGGGACTCGGCGGCGCTCGGCCGCAGCGAGTTCGGCGGGGTGATCCTGCTGCTGATGGGCCTGCTGCCGCTGCTGGCCGGTCGCGCCCTGCTGCGGCTCCGCCGCTGGGGCCGCACCCCGGCGGTGCTGACCAACTCGCTCTTCCTGGCGGTCGCGTATTTCATGTGGACGGGCAGCGGCCTGCTGCCGGCCCTGGCGGTGCCGGTCGCCATGCTCGGCCTCACCGGCGTGGTCAGCCTGCTCAACCCCAGGGTGACCGAAGCGCTGTACAGCTGACAGCAGCCAAAGGCAGGGGCGCGGGGAGCTGCTCGATCGAGCAGCTCCCCGCGCCCCTTGCTGTCCGGCTACTCCTCGACGAGGAGCTTCTCGCGGAGTTGGGCGAGGGTGCGGGCGAGGAGGCGGGACACGTGCATCTGCGAAATACCCACCTCGGTGGCGATCTGAGACTGCGTCATGTTCCGGAAGAACCGCAGCACGAGGATCTTCTGCTCGCGCGGCGGCAGCTGGGCGAGCAGCGGCTTGAGCGACTCGCGGTACTCGACGCCCTCCAGGGCCTCGTCCGTCGTCCCCAGGGTGTCCGCCACGGCCGGCGACTCGTCGTCGCTGTCCGGTACGTCCAGCGAGAGCGTGCTGTACGCGTTGGCGGACTCCAGGCCCTCCAGCACGTCCTCCTCGGAGATCCCGAGGTGCTCGGCCAGCTCGTGCACGGTGGGGGAGCGGCCGTGCCGTTGGGAGAGCTCGCTGGTCGCCGTGGTGAGCGAGAGCCGCAGCTCCTGGAGCCGGCGCGGGACGCGGACGGCCCAGCCCTTGTCCCGGAAGTGCCGCTTGATCTCGCCCACGATGGTCGGCGTGGCGTACGTGGAGAACTCCACCCCGCGCTCGTGGTCGAAGCGGTCCACCGACTTGATCAGACCGATGGTGGCGACCTGGGTCAGGTCGTCCAGCGGCTCGCCCCGGTTGCGGAACCGCCGGGCCAGGTGTTCGACCAGTGGGATGTGCATCCGGACCAGCTGGTTGCGCAGTTCCACCCGTTCGGGTGATCCGTCGGGCAGCCCCGCGAGCCGTACGAACAGCGCCCGCGCCGCCTCGCGGTCCGGTGCGCCGGACCGGTGGGCCTGCGCGGGCACCGCGCCGCGTACCGCCGTGGCGGCGGCCTGCAACTCCTCGGACTCGGCGTCCGAGACCACGGTGCCCGAGGCTACGGTGTCCGGGACAGCCGCGTCCGGGGCGACCGCCTCGGCGGGCGGGACGTCGGAGGGCTGCTGCTCCGGCGTCGGATCGGTCGGCTGGCTCATCCGATGGGCGTCCTTCGGGTGCACGTCGTCTGCGGCGGTTCGGGCGTCCTGCGGTGCGGCGGCGCGCGCCTGGGGAGGTACGGCCAGGTCGGCGGTGGCGGCCGGGCTCCCGGCGACACCTGTGCGGTCCAGATCACTCACGGCGATCACCCGTTCCGTTCCGGGAGCACTTCACATGGGTTGTACCGCGAGGCGGTACGGGGGAGCCGTACGCGCGGCGCACTCTGCGCCGGGCGTACGGCTTCGCGGGTCGGTCCTCAGAACTGGGCGGGTGCTCCGCCGCGCTTCTTGTGCAGACTGATGCTGACCGTTCTGTCCGCGCCGACCGAGGACTCCACCTCGCCGGCCAGTGCCGAGAGCACCGTCCAGGCGAAGGTGTCCCGTTCCGGGGCCCGGCCGTCGGTGGTCGGTGCGGAGACCGTCACCCTGAGCGAGTCCCCGACCAGCCGGAACACGCAGGTCAGGACGGAACCCGGCACAGCCTGCTGAAGCAGGATGGCGCAGGCTTCGTCGACCGCGATCCGGAGATCCTCGATCTCGTCCAGGGTGAAGTCCAACCGGGCCGCGAGACCGGCAGTCGCCGTTCGCAGCACCGAGAGGTAGGCCCCTGCCGCAGGCAGTCGGACCTCCACGAAGTCCTTCACTCCGGGCTCGCCGTCGATCTGGGACACCCTCACCTCCTGGGTGACGCGCGGTGCTTGCGGCGGCTGCGCTTGCTGTGGTGCTGCCGCGGCACTTCCTGTTGCTTGGCTCAACTGCTTCGCCCCAACTGTCCAGAGGGGTGGTGCGGTACGTACCGGTCATACCCACCCGGGAGGGCCGGAACGCCGCGCATCCGCCCGTGACGTTACCGCGATACCCGGTCCGATGTCGCGATCTCCGACCGTCATCACATGAACGGGCGAAACCTGCCCACTCGCCGACCCCGTTCACACACTGCCGTCAGCCGCCCAACGAGGTCAGCGCGTCGTCGGTCAGCCGGAAGACCGTCCACCCGTCCATGGGCGTGGCGCCGAGGGACTTGTAGAACCCGATCGACGGCGTGTTCCAGTCCAGCACGGACCATTCGAGGCGCGAGTACCCGCGTTCCACGCAGATCCGGGCCAGCTCCGTCAGCAGCGCCTTGCCGTGGCCGCCGCCGCGCTCGGACGGGCGGACGTACAGGTCCTCCAGGTAGATCCCGTGGGTGCCGCGCCAGGTCGAGAAGTTCCGGAACCACAGCGCGAAGCCCACCGCCTCGCCGGTGGTGTCGTCCTCGGCGATCAGACCGAAGACGGCGGGGTTCTCTCCGAACAGAACGTCTCGGAGCTGCTCCTCGGTGGCCACTGCCTCGTGCAGGGCCTTCTCGTAGTCCGCGAGTTCGCGGATCATCGAGTGGATGTCGGGGATGTCGGAGATTTCGGCTGTGCGGATCATATGGCGAGCGTACTCGGCGACACCGGGCAGGCGGAAAGGCCGATCGGTCGTGGAGTATTCGTCCCGGGCCGGGTATCCGTCCCGGGCCCGGTGTTAGCCCGGGCTGCTGTTCGCCCCGCGTTGCTATTCGTCCCAGGCCTGGACGGCGGTCTGCTCGATGATCTTCCCGTCCCGCAGGTCCGCCATCGCGCTGCAGAGGACTTTCGTCCCGTCCGGGTATTCGCAGGACTCCATCCACGCCACGTGGTTGCCGTCCACCACGACCTGCTCGAGCTTGTGGGTCATGTCCCGGCTGTAGACGTCCGAGAGGATCGCCGTGATCTCGGTACGGCCGTGCGCCACCATCGGGTGGCTCGGCTGGCTCCGGTGGTCGATCATCCGCATCTCGGCGTCGTCCGCGTAGAGGGCCAGCAGCGTGCTCGCCTTGCTTGCCTCGATGCCCTCGCGCAGGGCCTCGGTGTCGAAGGCGGTCGGTGCCGCCATGGTGCTCATGATGGTCTCCTTCGCTCGCGCCGACGAGCCGGACCGGAGCGGTTCGACCCGCAAGTCGAGCGTACGCCGCATGGCACGGGAAATATATCCGGGAATTCCTCCCCGGAGGCCCTTCCGCAGTTGTCCGTGTACGTCCGTACCCGAGGGCGGTATCGGGAAACACGACCGCCCCCGGACCCTTGCGGGCCCGGGGGCGGTCGGTGCAGGTCTGAGACGGACTCAGGCCTTCTTGGTCTCCCAGAAGATCGAGTCGATCTCGGCGATCAGGTCGAGCAGCGCCTGGCCGGTGGCCGGGTCGTTCGACGCCTTGGCGGCCGAGGCGGCCTTGCCGGCGTTGTTGAACAGGCCGTGCAGCTGCGGGTACTTCTCGAAGTGCGGGGCCTTGAAGTAGTCCGTGTGCAGCACGGAGAGGTGGTGCTTGACCAGCTCGGCGCGCTCCTCCTTGATGACGATGGCGCGGGTACGGAACGCCGCGTCCTCGTTGGCCTGGTACTTCTCCTGAGTGGCCTTCACCGACTCGGCCTCGATGCGAGCCTGAGCGGGGTCGTAGACGCCGCAGGGCAGGTCACAGTGGGCGTGCGCGGTGGCTCGCGGTGCAAACAGACGAGAGAACATTGGGAGTCCTTCCTTAGATCGTCTTCCCGGGCCTGAGATTACCCGTACGACCGCCGCGTTTCGCTGCGGGGCGGGGGGACTAGGGCAAAAGACGGACCCCGAACCGGCGCATAACGGACGGGGGTGCCCGTCCGGGCCACACTGGGTCCGGTCATGCTGGGGACCGGACTTGAGAGAAGGGCCGCAGGGATGAGCGCGGAGCGCGAGGGTGGCGGTGGGCACGGCGGGGCGCTGCCGTTCGGGGTGGTCGACGTGGCGGGGCCGTCGATGGTTCCGACCCTGTACGAGGGGGATCTGGTGCTGGTGCGGTACGGCTGCCGGATCAGGCCCGGGGCTGTGGTGCTGTTCCGGCATCCGCTGCGGCAGGACCTGCTGGTGGTCAAGCGGGCCGAGGGGCGGCGGGGACGGGGGTGGTGGTTGCTGTCGGACAATCACTTTGTCGACAGTGACAGTCGGGAGTACGGCGCGGTGCCCGACGACCTCGTGCTCGGCCGGGTGCTGCTGCGGCTGCGCCCCCGACCGGTCTGGCTGGCCCCGGCGCCCTGGCTGGAGCGCGCGCTGACGACCGGCCCGCTCTCCCGGCTGCCCCGGCTCGCAGCCCGGCTCGGGGTGCGGCGGCGGCTCAGCCCCGAGCTGTGAGGGCGACGGCGGCCGTGCCGGCCTGCTGCGCGCGCTCGGTCGCCTCCAGCCGTTTGCGGGCCCGGTACGCGGCGACGTTCGCCCGGGTCGCGCAGCGGTCGGAGCAGTAGCGCCGGGAGCGGTTGGTGGAGGTGTCCAGGTAGGCGTTCCGGCACGGCGTGGCCTGGCAGATGCCGAGCCGGTCGGCCCCCAGCTCGGTGAGGTGTATGGCCAGGCCCATACAGGCGACGGCGGCGAAGTTGGCGGCCGCCGTGGGCGCGTTGTCGGCCAGGTGCAGGTGCCAGCGCGGGCGCCCCGCCTCGTCCAGGTAGTCGTGCCCGGACACCAGCGGGCTGACGGGGTACTCCACCATCAGGCTGTTGAGCAGATCCACCCCGCGCACCTCGTCCCCCTCGGCGGCGGCCTCGAAAACCCCGCGCAGCCGCACCCGCACCGCCCGCAGCCGGGGCAGGTCGGACTCGTCGGCCAGCGCGGCGGCCCGCGAGGGCGCACCGAACAGGGCGCGTACGGCGTCCACCGAGACCAGCGCGTCGGTGCCACGCTCGGGCTCCTCGCTGTTCACCAGCCGGACGGCGAAGTCGGCGTACGAAGCGAGCTCCACGGGTGGTCCTTCCAAGAGCTGTAACGGGTGAGCTGCTCCTAGGGTATTACACGGGTGGCATGGACGGCGCTGGGTTGCTTACGGCTTCTTCTGCCGCACGGCGTCGACGTTTTCAGCCGCGTTCACGGCAGTGATTTGAACTACTCCTTCACCGATTATTCCATTTTGGGCTAATTCTAAAAGTCCACCCTTGCCCGGATCGCCCCGATTCTGGATTGGCTTGATATTCCATCGCCAAGGAGTTGACCGCTGTTGTCGGCCTATAGATAATTAGTATGCAGAAGCTCGCATTTCTGAAATTTGTCGCTGGCGTCATCGCTGCACAATTTCAGTGCATTGCTCTCTATTTGGAGGATGGCTCGTGAAGCTCAGGTCAGCTGTAACCGCCGGGTTGGTGGCCGTTGGTGCGGCCGTTACTATTCCAGTGTCGGCAGGAGTTGCTTCGGCGGATCCGTCATGCATCATTCAGCATTCGGAGTCGATGAGCAGTGGATACTTTTTCATCACTGTCACCAGCAATCCCTGCAGTCAGCCCATCAGGGCAATTGTGCAGTGTCATGACTGGTGGGGCGGGTGGATCAACCGGGGGGAGAACGTCATCGTGGGTACGTCTCAGTCCGATGGTTGCGGCAGCTCCGTCATGACGGATCAAGGCTACGACAGGTTTGTAAACGGCTCCTGGTTGGCATACTGGGATTGATGTCGGACCTCCTGGAGCATCCTCCGGATGATTGCGGAGTTCGAGGTGAAGCCCGGAGTTCCGGCGATGCAACTGCCAGCTGATATATAGATGCCGCTGACCCCGATTCGGCGGGGTCAGCGGCATCTATTCTCTGTGGTCATTTCAGAAAGCGCGTGCTGCTCGCTGTCATTTCGACAGCGGATTGACCATCGGATTCGACTTACAACACCTTGGAGAGGAAGGCCCTGGTCCGCTCGTGCTGTGGGTTGCCGAGTACCTCGCGCGGGCTGCCGGATTCGACCACGACGCCGCCGTCCATGAAGACCAGGGCGTCGCCGACCTCGCGGGCGAAGCCCATCTCGTGGGTGACGACGATCATGGTCATGCCCTCGTGGGCCAGGCCGCGCATGACGTCCAGTACCTCGCCGACCAGCTCGGGGTCGAGCGCCGAGGTGGGCTCGTCGAAGAGCATCAGCTTCGGCTGCATGGCCAGGGCGCGGGCGATCGCCACGCGCTGCTGCTGGCCGCCGGAGAGCTGTGAGGGGTAGCTGCCGGCCTTCTCGGCCAGCCCGACCCGCTCCAGCAGGGCCATGCCCCGCTCCCTGGCGGCGGACTTGCTCTCGCCCTTCACCTGCACCGGCGCCTCGATGATGTTCTCAAGGGCGGTCATGTGCGGGAACAGGTTGAAGTGCTGGAAGACCATGCCGATGTCGCGCCGCTTGAGCGCCACCTCGCGGTCCTTCAGCTCGTAGAGCCGGTCGCCCTTCTGCCGGTAGCCGACCAGGTCGCCGTCGACCGACAGCCGGCCGGCGTTGATCTTCTCCAGGTGGTTGATGCACCGGAGGAAGGTGGACTTGCCGGAGCCGGACGGGCCGACCAGGACGAACACCTCGCCCTGATTGACCTCCAGGGTGATGCCCTTGAGCACCTCGACCGCGCCGAACGACTTGTGCACGGCCTCGGCCTTGACCATCGGAGTGGTCCGGTCGGTCGGCGTCTTCGTCAGATCACTCACTGGTGTCCGCCTCCCTCAAGGCCGGGGACGACGTCGGGCCCGGCAGCGGGCTTGGGGCGCCCGCGGAAGAGGCCGGCCAGCCGCTGCAACGGGGTCGGGGGCAGGATCCGGTTGGCCCCGCGCGCGTAGTGCCGCTCGATGTAGTACTGGACGACCGTCAGGATCGAGGTCAGCAGCAGATACCAGATGCTCACGGTGACGAGCAGCGGGATGGTTTCGAACGTGCGGGAGTAGATGTTCTGCCCGGCCCGGAGCAGTTCCTCAAGCGAGATCGCCGAGACCAGCGAGGTGGTCTTCAGCATTGAGATGGTCTCGTTGCCGGTCGGCGGGATGATCACTCGCATCGCCTGCGGCAGGACGATCCGCCGCATGGTGCTGGACTGGCTCATCCCCAACGCGTGGGCGGCCTCGGTCTGCCCCGGCGAGACGGACTGGATGCCGCCTCGGACGATCTCGGCCATGTAGGCGGCCTCGTTGAGACCGAGGCCGAGCAGGGCTGCCATGAAGAGCGGGATTACCTGGTTGGTCGGCTCGGACCAGAAGGACGGGCCGAACGGGATGCCGATCGAGAGCTTCGTCCAGAGGGCGCCCAGGAAGTTCCAGAAGAGCAGCTGGACCAGGATCGGGGTGCCGCGGAACACCCAGATGTAGAACCAGGCGGTGCTGGACAGCACCGGATTCGAGGAGAGCCGCATGATCGCCAGCAGGGTGCCGCCCGCCACGCCGATCAGCATGGAGAGCGCGGTCAGCTCAAGGGTGACGCCGAGGCCGTGCAGGATCGAGGAGTCGAAGAGGTACTTGCCGACGACGTCCCAGTGGAATTGCGCGTTGGTGATGAGAGCGTGGAGCAGCATCGCCGCGAGGACGGCGACGACGACGGCTCCGGCCCAGCGTCCGGGGTGGCGGACCGGGACGGCCTTGATGGCCTCAGGCCGTCCCGGGTTCACCGCGCCCTGATCGAGAGAGTTCACTGTGTGGCCTCAGGGGTCGGTTAGGAAAGAAACAGGTCAGCTGGTGGCGCCGTCGACAACGGACTTGTCGACCGCTCCGGCCTGCACGCCCCACTGCTCCAGGATGGCCTTGTACGTACCGTCGGCCATCAGCGCCGTGATGGCGCCCTGGACGGCCTTGGTGAGGTCCGTGCCCTTGGGGAGGACCACGCCGTAGGGGGCGGTGTCCGTGACCGAACCGATCTTCTGCAGCTGGCCGTTGGTCTGCTTGACCGCGTAGTCGATGACCGGCGAGTCGGCCAGCATCACCTGGTCGCGGCCGGAGATCAGTGCGGTGGTGACGTCCGTCTGCAGATCGAACTTGTCGCCGTCGTTCGGGACGGTCGGCTTGCCGGCCTTGGTGCACGCCGGGTTGATGGTGCTCTTGATCGTGTCGGCCTGGGTGGTGCCGGTCTGGACCGCGACCTTCTTGCCGCAAAGGTCGGTGGCGTCGATCTTGTCGGGGTTGCCCGCCTTGACCGCCGTGCTGGTGCCCGCCGAGAAGTAGGTCACCATGTCGACGGTGGCCTCACGGTCCTTCGTGTCCGTGAAGGAACTCATGCTCATGTTGTACTTCTTCGCCGTGATGCCCGGGATGATCGAGTCGAACTTGGCATCCTGCACCTCGGCGGTCAGGCCGAGCTTCTGCGCGATCGCCTTCGCCAGGTCCACGTCCATGCCGACGATGTTGCCGCTGGCGTCCTTGAACTCGTTCGGGGCGTACGAGGCGTCGGTCGCGACGATCAGCTTGCCGCCCGACTTCACGTCAGCCGGGACCAGCGAGGCCAGCGACGGGTCGGCCGTGACGGTTTTGACCGAGGCGCTGGCACTCGGCGAGCTCGAGCTGGAGGAACTGCTGCAGGCGGTGAGGGCCAGCGAGGTGGTCGCGAGCACGACGGCGGCGGCGGTGAGGCGGGAGCGCGAGGTACGGGCGGTCATTGGGGGGATCTCCTCCTGGGAGAGGTCGGGCGGAGTGCGCTGCGGGTGAGCAGCGCACCGGGTCCAAGGGGCCCGCACTACGTCGTACGGAGCCGAGCCGGTCGTCGGGTGGTGCAGGTCGTGCAGGGTGGTGCCGTCGCCACCCTCCGCCGAGGTGGACGAGCGATCGAACTGCCTCGACCGGTGGGCTGTCGCGATCCGAGATGGGGGGAATCCTGCCATCCGGTGCCGGTGGACGGACCCATATTCAGATCAAAATCGGATAACGGGGGCTCGGGGTATCCGCTATCCGGACGAATCCCGAGCCTCTGTCATCCTACGTATAAGTATGCAGATCACTGGCCGTCCGTTCGGGAGGCCCGCCCGTCGGGAACGGCGGAGTGCGACAGGCGGGTGAAGGGGCGCGGCGGGTGAAGCGGCGCTGGGGCCGGGCGGCGGGTGTGTCAGAATCTGGTATCGGGTGACCCCCGACCAGAGCCCAGACCGCCGAGTTCCGACAGGGCTCGGGGCGCGCAGGACCGGAAGCCGGACACGCCGGCTCTGGATCCGGGCCGCGCCGACTCCCCTTCGCGTCTGTGCTCACTCCTGCGAGCGCGTGTGCCCGCTTCTCGTTGTCACCGAGGTCCGCCCGGTACTCCGGTATCAGCGGCAGTCAAGCGGTGTTCGAGGGGTGAAGTGCACGTTAAGAGGACAAAAAGGCATAGGTGCGATGCCTTCGTCCGATCTAGGCTCACTCATCCCGATACCGACCGATCCAGGCACCGATCGGATGGGACCAGGAAGACCGGAAGCACAGCGCAGAACACCTAAACCCTCACTCGAGGGCGCCGCCCGACGGCAGTGCCCCGACCCGGCTCCGGGTGCGCCTCGGCGTACCCGGCCTCCCGCATCGGCGGGCCTGGTCGGACCGCCGTCGGTACGTGCGCTCTCGCTGATCAATGACGAAGAGGTCATCGTGGCAGCGGAGATCATCCACCCGAACACCCAGGACACCGTCGACCCGGTCGACGCCGTCTTCGCGCTCCACCGCGGCGGCAAGATGGAGATCCGCGCGACGGTGCCGGTGCGCGACGCGGACGACCTGTCCCTCGCGTACACACCCGGTGTCGCGCGGGTCTGCACCGCGATCGCCGAGCAGCCGGAGCTGGTCAACGACTACACCTGGAAGTCCAACGTGGTCGCGGTCGTCACCGACGGCACCGCCGTCCTCGGCCTCGGCGACATCGGCCCGGAGGCGTCGCTGCCCGTCATGGAGGGCAAGGCGATCCTGTTCAAGCAGTTCGGCGGCGTGGACGCGGTGCCGATCGCGCTGGCCTGTACCGACGTCGACGAGATCATCGAGACGGTCGTCCGGATCGCCCCGTCCTTCGGTGGAGTGAACCTGGAGGACATCTCGGCGCCGCGCTGCTTCGAGATCGAGCGCCGGCTCCAGGAGGCGCTGGACATCCCGATCTTCCACGACGACCAGCACGGTACCGCCATCGTCTCCACCGCCGCACTGTGGAACGCCGCGAAGGTGACCGGCCGTGAGATCGGCGACCTGCGCGCCGTCATCTCTGGCGCGGGCGCGGCCGGCATCGCGATCGCCAAGATGCTGGTCGCCGCCGGCATCGGCGACGTCTCGGTCTGTGACCGCAAGGGCGTCGTGTACGAGGGCCGGGGCGACCTCACGGACGTCAAGGCCGAGATCGCCGCGATCACCAACCGGACCGGGCTGAAGGGCTCGCTGGCCGACGCGCTGGCCGGCGCGGACGTCTTCATCGGCGTCTCCGGCGGCACCGTGCCGGAGGAGGCGGTGGCCACCATGGCGAAGGACTGCTTCATCTTCGCGATGGCCAACCCCAACCCGGAGATCCACCCCGAGATCGCGCACAAGTACGCCGCCGTGGTGGCCACCGGCCGGTCGGACTTCCCGAACCAGATCAACAACGTGCTGGCCTTCCCCGGCATCTTCGCCGGTGCGCTCCAGGTCCGCGCCACCCGGATCACCGAGGGCATGAAGCTGGCCGCCGCCCAGGCACTGGCCGCAGTGGTCGCCGACGAGCTGACGCCGCAGAAGGTCATCCCCTCCCCCTTCGACGAGCGGGTCGCCCCGGCCGTCACCAAGGCCGTCGCCGAAGCGGCGCGAGCCGAAGGCGTCGCCCAGCGGTAGAGCCTGACCGCTTACGGCAACCACAGCAGGGGCGCGGGGCTCTGTCAGATCAACTGACAGAGCCCCGCGCCCCTGTCTGTCAGGCCCGACGCGTTTCAGGTCACACCGTGGCGTGGTTCCCGGACGGGCCGTCCCGCCGCTAGGGTCCGAGCATGTTCGCCGCCTACGCCGCACGCATCGATGCCGACGACCCGCTGAGTGCCCTGGAGTTGGGGGAGCTCCCCGAGCCGGAGGCCCGTCCGGGCTGGAGTGTGGTGACGGTCCGGGCCGCCACGCTCAACCATCACGACCTCTGGTCGCTGCGCGGGGTGGGCCTGCCCGCTGAGCGGCTGCCGATGATCCTCGGCTGCGACGCCGCCGGTGTCGACGAGCACGGCAACGAGGTGGTCATCCACTCCGTGATCGGGCAGAGCGGCCACGGCGTCGGGCCGGACGAGCCGCGTTCGATCCTGACCGAGCGTTACCAGGGCACCTTCGCGGAGCGGGTCGCGGTGCCGACCTGGAACCTGCTGCCCAAGCCCGCCGAGCTCTCCTTCGCCGAGGCCGCCTGCCTGCCCACCGCGTGGCTGACGGCCTATCGGATGCTCTTCACCAAGGCGGGTGTGAAGCCCGGCGACACCGTCCTGGTCCAGGGTGCCGGGGGTGGCGTCGCGACCGCCCTGGTGGTGCTCGGGAAGGCGGCCGGCCTGCGGGTCTGGGTCACCGGCCGGGACGAGCTGAAGCGGGCCCGGGCCGTCGACCTCGGCGCCGACGCGGCCTTCGAGAGCGGCGCCCGGTTGCCCGAACGGGTCGACGCGGTGCTGGAGACCGTCGGCGCGGCGACCTGGTCGCACTCCGTCAAGTCGCTCAAGCCTGGGGGCACCATCGTGATCTCCGGTGCCACCTCCGGGGCCAACCCGAAGGCCACCGAGCTCAACCGGATCTTCTTCCTGGAGCTGAAGGTGGTCGGCTCGACGATGGGCACCAAGGAGGAGCTGGCGGGCCTGCTCGCCCTCTGCGCCAACTCCGGCGTGCGCCCGGTGATCGACTCCGTCCTCCCGCTCACCGAGGCCCGGGACGGCTTCGCCCGGCTGGCCAAGGGCGAGGTCTTCGGCAAGATCGTCCTGACGCCCTGACCGTTCTGCTGCCTGGCTCGCCCTGACGCCCTGGCACCCTGACCGTCCCGTGCGTCGGGGGCGGACAGGGCGTCAGGGGCGGACAGGGCGTCAGGGCGCGGCTTCCCACGCCCCTGACGACTGTCCGGCCGATCAGCCCAGGATCCCGCGCAGGCGCTCCGCCACGGCGGCGAGCGCGGACCGGGACTGCGTCAGCTGGTCGGCCGTCACGCCGCCGCTGTCGCGGGCGGCGTCCCGGACCTGGTCGCGGAAGCGGTCGAGCAGGCGCTCCAGTTCGCGGGCCGGGTCGGCGGCGGGGTCGGTCACCGTCCAGGCGGGGAGGTCGACGGGGGGCGCGTCCTGCGGGGCTCCGTCCTCCTTGTCGAGGTTGATCCGGTCGGTCCGGTCGGTCCGGTCCGCCGGAGCGGTCGAGGCGGTCGGCTGGCCCCACTTCGCGGCGTCCGCCAGACCGGCCAGGCCCTTCGTCAGTTCGGAGAGGCCCTCGGCCAGTCCGGTGGACCAGTCGCCGCGTGCCGCGTGCTCACGGACCTGCTGCTCCACCCGGCGCTTGATCCGCAGTGCCTCCTGCTGGGCGGCGCCCCGGGAGGCCCGGGCCTGCTCGCGGAGCCGGCGGGCCTCCTCCTCGGCGGCCTTCGCCTGGGCCTTGGCGGCCCGCTCCTGCTCCTTCGCCCGCCTGGCCTGCTCCTTGGCATGCACCTTGAACTGGGTGAACTCCTCCTTGGCGCGCTGCCAGGCCTCCTTGTCCCCCCAGGGCCCGGCCCACGGGTCGCCGTGGCCCTCGGAGTGCGGCTTGGGCGCTGCCGCTCCCCAGAGTTCGTCGCGGAGGTCCTGCGCGCTGTCCCGGACGTCCTCGCGGATCGCCCCGGCCAGCTGCGCCACCGAGTCCCGGATCTCGATCTCCAGTTCGGCCAGCTCGCCCTGGCGGTCCGCCAGCTCGGTGCGGCCCGCGTCGGTGAGCCGGTAGACCTTGCGGCCGCCCTCGCTGCTGTGGGCGACCAGGCCCTCCTTCTCCAGCTTCGCCAACCGGGGGTAGACGGTGCCCGCCGAGGGCGCGTACAGCCCCTCGAAGCGCTCCTCCAGTAGACGGATCACCTCGTAGCCGTGGCGTGGGGCCTCGTCGAGCAGCTTCAGCAGGTACAGGCGCAGGCGCCCGTGGCCGAAGACCGGAGTCATGTCAGGCCTCCTTGATCTCGTCGGAAGGGGCCTCCGGGGCGGCCGGGAGTTCCTTGACGAAGCTGGGCTTGTCGTCCTCGGGCTCCGGGCGGCGCTGCACCGTCACCGCGCCGGAGACGGTGGTGACCTGGAGCTTGCCGGTACCCGAGCCGAGCTCGCCGGAGAGCCGCTTGGCGCCCCAGCTGCCGCCGACCGTCAGCTCCTCGAAGGCGCTGGAGATGTCGCCGCTGGTGGTGCCCGCCTCGACCTTGGTGTCGGCGAAGGAGGGCAGCCGGACGCCGACCGAGCCGCTCACCGTGGTGACGTTGATGTCGGCGGCGGTCTCGACGTCGAGGTCGAGGGTGACGGCGCCGCTGACGGACTTGGCGAGTACCTTGTCGGCGGTGCCCGCGACCACCGTCAGGTGGCCCGAGACGCTGTTGACGCGCAGCTCGCCGGAGACCGACTGGACGTCCACGTTGCCCGACACGGAGTTGGCGTCGGTACGGCCGGAGAGTCCGACCAGGGTGATCCCGCCGCTTGCGCCGTGCACGCCGACCCGCCCCGAGATGCCGGAGACGGTGACGTCGGCGGAGATCGTGCCGACCTTGACCTCCGAGCCGGCCGGGACGGCCAGCGAGACCGTGGCCGTGCGCTTGCGGCGCAGCGAGGCGAAGAAGTACTTGACCGACTGCACGGACTTGACCGACTCGCTGAACTCGCCCCAGCTGAGGTCCCGGTAGGCGACCGTCAGCACGCCGTCCTCCAGGGTGACGAGCAGTGGCTCGCCGTCCAGCTCCGTCACCTCCAGCCGGGCCGGGCCGTCGGTGGCGACGACGTTGACCTCGCCGCCGATGATCCGCACGTGAAGCGTGCCGACCGGCTCGTCGATGTTGATCTTCTCTGGTCCGCTGACCGTCCACTGGGTCATGACTGTTCCCGCCTCCCGTTGCGATTCGCGATGTATCGCGTCTCCCTGAACAACACGATATATCGCGTGCTGTGGAAGTCAAGCGCCCATTCGGGAGGAGACGCGTGACACGCAGGAAGGGCCCGGGAGGCAACTGCCTCCCGGGCCCTTCACGTCGTACGGCGTACCTCGGACTCTCAGTCCTCGTCGTCCTCGTCGTCGAGCCGGGCCAGCCAGGTGGCCAGCCGCTCGACCGGGATCTCGAAGTCCGGGTTGAGGTCGACGAACTCGCGCAGGCGCTCGGCCAGCCACTCGAAGGTGACCTCCTCGTCGCCGCGCCGGCTCTCCAGCTCCTCGATGCCGCGGTCGGTGAAGTACACGGTGAGTTCTCCGAAGTCAGACGATGTTTCGACCCGATCAGAATAGTGCGCCGGAGGCCCGGCCCCCGCGTGAGCGGGAACCGGGCCTCCGGGGTGAGCACACTGCATCAGCAGAGAGCGTCAGAGGGAGAAGATCTCCTCCAGCAACGCCTGCTGCTCGGCGGCGTGCCGCTTGGCCGAGCCGACCGCCGGGGCCGACGAGGCCGGGCGGGCGACGCGCCGCAGGCGGGAGTCGCCGGCGCTGCGGCCGATGACGACCTGCAGGTGGTCGACCAGGTTCATCGCGATGAACGGCCAGGAACCCTGGTTGGCCGGCTCCTCCTGCGCCCAGATGAACTGGACGTCGTTGCCGTACTTGGCCAGCTCCTCCTGGAGCTCGGCCACCGGCAGCGGGTAGAGCCGCTCGACCCGGACGATCGCCGTGTCGGTGACACCGCGCTCGGCGCGGGCCGCCGCCACGTCGTAGTAGAACTTGCCGGCCGTGATGACCACCTTGCGCACGTTCGCCGGGTCGACGGTGGTGTCACCGATGACCGGACGGAACGAGCCCGAGGTGAACTCCGACGCCGCCGACGCCGCAGCCTTCAGACGCAGCATCGACTTCGGGGTGAAGACGACCAGCGGCTTGTGGTGCGGGTTGTGCGCCTGCCAGCGCAGCAGGTGGAAGTAGTTCGACGGCAGCGTCGGCATGGCGACCGTCATGTTGTTCTGCGCGCACAGCTGCAGGAAGCGCTCCGGGCGGGCGGACGAGTGGTCCGGTCCCTGGCCCTCGTAGCCGTGCGGCAGCAGCAGGGTGACGCCGGAGTGCTGGCCCCACTTCTGCTCGGCGGACGCGATGTACTCGTCCACGATGGTCTGCGCGCCGTTGACGAAGTCACCGAACTGCGCCTCCCACATGACCAGCGCGTTCGGGCGGGTCAGCGAGTAGCCGTACTCGAAGCCCATCGCCGCGTACTCCGACAGCAGGCTGTCGTAGACGGTGTAGCGGGCCTGGTCCTCGGTCAGGTACAGCAGCGGGGTGTAGTCCTCGCCGGTGACCCGGTCGATCAGCACCGCGTGGCGCTGGCCGAAGGTGCCACGACGGCTGTCCTGGCCGGCCAGGCGGACGGGGTGCCCCTCCATCAGCAGCGAGCCGATGGCGAGGGTCTCGCCCATGGCCCAGTCGATGGTGTTGTCCTCGACCGAGGCCGCGCGGCGCTGCATCTGCGGCAGCAGACGCGGGTGGACGGTCAGCCACTCCGGCAGGTTGACCTGCGAGGCGGCGATCCGCTTGACCATCTCCTCGGAGATGCCGGTCTGGATGTTGACCGGGAAGTCCGCCTGCGGCTTGCCGTTGGCGGCCGGGACGGGCGTCTGGGCGGCGTCGCGAACCTCGGCGAAGACCTTCTCCAGCTGGCCCTGGAAGTCCTGGAGCGCCTGCTCCGCCTCTTCCATGGTGATGTCGCCGCGACCGATCAGACCCTCGGTGTAGAGCTTGCGCACCGAGCGCTTCTTGTCGATCAGGTCGTACATCAGCGGCTGGGTGAACGAGGGGTTGTCGGCCTCGTTGTGACCGCGACGGCGGTAGCAGATGAGGTCGATCACGACGTCCTTGCGGAACGCCTGGCGGAACTCGAAGGCGAGGCGCGCGACGCGGACCACGGCCTCCGGGTCGTCGCCGTTCACGTGGAAGATCGGGGCCTCGATCATCCGGGCCACGTCGGTGCAGTACATCGAGGAGCGCGAGGATGCCGGGGCAGCGGTGAAGCCGACCTGGTTGTTGACCACCAGGTGGATGGTGCCACCCGTGCGGTAGCCGCGCAGCTGCGACATGTTGAGCGTCTCCGCGACCACGCCCTGGCCCGCGAAGGCCGCGTCGCCGTGGATCTGGATCGGCAGCACCGGGAAGGTGGTACCGCCCTGGTCCAGCACGTCCTGCTTGGCGCGGACGATGCCCTCGACGACCGGGTCGACCGTCTCCAGGTGGGACGGGTTGGCGGCCAGCGACACCTTGATGGTCTCGCCGTCCAGACCGGTGAAGGTGCCCTCGGCGCCCAGGTGGTACTTGACGTCGCCGGAGCCGTGCATCGACTTCGGGTCGAGGTTGCCCTCGAACTCGCCGAAGATCCGGGCGTACGGCTTGCCGACGATGTTCGCCAGCACGTTCAGACGGCCCCGGTGGGCCATGCCGATGACGGCCTCGTCGAGGCGGTGCTCGGCGGCGGAGTCGATGGTCGCGTCCAGCAGGGCGATCAGCGACTCACCACCCTCCAGCGAGAAACGCTTCTGCCCGACGTACTTGGTCTGCAGGAAGGTCTCGAACGCCTCGGCGGAGTTCAGGCGGCGCAGGATGCGCAGCTGCTCCTCGCGCTCGGGCTTCGCGTACGGCTTCTCCAGGCGCTCCTGCAGCCACTTGCGCTGCTTCGGGTCCTGGATGTGCATGTACTCGATGCCGACGGTCCGGCAGTACGTGTTGCGCAGCAGGCCGAGGATGTCGCGCAGCTTCATCATCTTCTGGCCGCCGAAGCCGCCGACGGCGAACTCGCGCTCCAGGTCCCACAGGGTCAGCCCGTGCTCCACGACGTCGAGGTCGGGGTGCCGGCGCTGCTTGTACTCCAGCGGGTCGGTGTCGGCCATCAGGTGGCCGCGCACGCGGTACGAGTGGATCAGCTCCATCACGCGGGCGGTCTTGTTGACCTCGTCCTCGTGCGTGGTGGCGACGTCCGTGGCCCAGCGGACCGGCTCGTACGGGATCCGCAGCGAGGCGAAGACCTCGTCGTAGAACTTGTGGTCGCCGAGCAGCAGCTGGTGGATCGTGCGCAGGAACTCGCCCGACGCCGCACCCTGGATGACCCGGTGGTCGTAGGTCGAGGTGAGCGTCATGATCTTGGAGATGCCCAGCTTGGCCAGGGTGTCCGGGGACGAGCCCTGGAACTCGGCCGGGTACTCCATCGCGCCGACGCCGACGATGGTGCCCTGGTTCTGCATCAGACGCGGCACGGAGTGCACGGTGCCGATGCCGCCGGGGTTGGTCAGCGAGACCGTGACGCCGGTGAAGTCGTCCATGGTCAGCTTGTTGGCGCGGGCCCGGCGGACGATGTCCTCGTAGGCCTGCCAGAAGCCGTAGAAGTCGAGCGTCTCGGCCTTCTTGATGGCCGCGACGACCAGCTGGCGGTCACCGTTCGGCTTCACCAGGTCGATCGCGAGGCCCAGGTTGACGTGCTCGGGCTTCACCAGGAACGGCTTGCCGTCCTTGACCTGGTAGCTGTAGTTCATGCCCGGGCTGGCCTTGATGGCCTGGACCAGGGCGTAGCCGATCAGGTGGGTGAAGGAGACCTTGCCACCACGGGCGCGCTGCAGGTGGTTGTTGATGACAATCCGGTTGTCGATCAGCAACTTGGCCGGGACGGCGCGCACCGACGTTGCGGTGGGCACCTCCAGCGAGGCGTCCATGTTGGTGGCGACGGCCTTGGCCGGGCCACGCAACGGGATCAGCTCGGGGCCCGTCGCAGCCTCCGGGGCAGCGGGGGCCGCCGCCTTCGGGGCAGGAGGTGCGGCCGGGGCTGCGGCGAGTGGCGCGGGCGCCGGCTGGACCGGCGCGGCAGCCACAGGGGCAGCGGCCGGTGCAGCGGGGGCGGGCGCCACCGGAGCAGCCTGAACGGCAGCAGTCGGGGCAGGGGCGGCAACGGCGGTCGGCGTGGGGCCGACCTGGGTCGCGGCCTGGGTCACTGGAGTCACCTCGGTACCGGGCTTGTAGTCGGCGAAAAAGTCCCACCAGGCTCGGTCGACCGAGTTGGGATCCTGGAGGTACTGCTGGTAGATCTCGTCGACGAGCCACTCGTTGGGGCCGAAGCCAGTGGAGCTTGCCGAGCTGACGGGGGTTTCAGGGTGTGGCGACACGGCGGCAACCGCCCTCTTCCGCTTCCTTTTGGGATGGTTGGACAGCGGGGATTAAGGCTACGCCTCCCGCGAGTGATCGCGCAGTCCCCAACGGTCAGGCGTCGCCCAGATCACAGTGTTGAGCTGCAATTTGGCCGAAAACGCGCGTTAGAAAGTTCTACGGGCGGGGAAACAGGCGCTTCCCCAACCGTCACGAACCTACCGAAAATCGGACAAAAATGCAGGTCCGACCCATTGATGATCTTCTGACAGAGTAATCCGACGGTCTTCTGTCCCAGTTCGGTGACAACTGTGACGATCGTGAGCGAACCGGCCGCTCGGGCCGCCCGAGCGACCGGCAGCCGACCGGCTCGGTCAGCCGGGCTGCGCGCCCGTCGGCCCACCCGGCAGGGTGACCTGGATGCGGCAGCCGAGCGCGGCCTCGGCCACCCGGATCTCACCGCCGTGCAGGTCGACGGCCCAGCGTGCGATGGCCAGCCCGAGCCCGGTGCCGCCGTCACTGCCGGGCCCCTGCGCGGTCGCCGTGCCGCTGCGCCCGAAGCGCTCGAAGACCTGGCTGCGGTCCTGCACCGGGATGCCGGGGCCCTGGTCGCTGACCTCCAGCAGCAGCCCGCCCGGCTCCTCGCCCGGGCAGGCCCGGACCGTCACCGTGCCCCCGGCGGGGGAGTGCTTGCAGGCGTTGTCGACCAGATTGGCGACCACCTGGTGCAGCCGCTCCGGGTCCGCCACGCCCATCAGATCCGGCGGCTCGATCTCCAGCAGCAGCCGGACGTCGCCGCGCCGCCCGTACGCGCCGCTCGCCGTCGCGCCGTCCACGGTGACCCCGCGCAGCACCCCGTCCAGGAACGGGCCGACCTCGAAGGGGCGGGCGTCCAGCGGGACGACCCCGCCGTCCAGCTTGGAGAGGTCGAGCAGGTGGGCGACCAGGCGGCCGAGGCGTTCGGTCTGCTCCAGCGCGGCACCGAGGGTCCGCGGATTCGGTTGGACGACACCGTCCACCACGTTCTCCAGCACGGCCCGCAGCGCGGCGATCGGCGTGCGCAGCTCGTGCGAGACGTTGGCGACCAGTTCGCGGCGGTGCCGGTCGGAGGCCTCCAGGTCGGCGGCCATCCGGTTGAAGGTGGCCGCCAGCTCGCCGATCTCGTCCCGGGAGGAGACCTCCACCCGGCGGCTGTAGTCGCCGCTCGCCATCGCTCTGGCGGCGGCCGTCATGTCGCGCAGCGGCGCGGTCAGCCCGTGCGCGAGGAACTGCATCACGAGCAGTGAGGCGATCATCGAGAAGACCATGACGATCTGGAACTGGGTCTCCGACCGGATCGCGATCACGGCCATGCCGGTCGCCAGCGTGACCGAGACGCTGACCAGCAGGGCGAGTTTGCCCTTGATCGAGCGGAGCGGGTCGAGCGGCCTGATGTCGGCCCAGACCCGGCTGGCGGCGCGTGCGGCCAGTCCCCGGCGCGGGCGGTCGCCCGCGCTCTCCCCGCCGTCGTGCGGCGAACCGTTGTGCCGTGAGCCGTCCCGTCGTGAGCCGTGTTGCTGTGAGGCGCGTTGCTGTGAGCTGCGCTGCTGTGGGCTGCGTTGCTGTGGAAAGGTCATGTCGCCTCTGAGTCATCCCCCGCGAATGCTCTGAAGTGCAGGTCAACGGTTTGGGCCCCCCGGAGGCCCTTGCCGTGCGTCACTGCGAGAGCGGTGCCTCCAGGGCATACCCGACGCCGTGCACCGTACGGATCCAGCTCGCGCCGATCTTGCGACGCAGCGCCTTGACGTGGCTGTCGACCGTGCGGGTGCCGGAGGCGTCCGTCCAGTCCCAGACCTCGGCGAGCAGCTGCTCGCGGGTGAGCACCGCGCGCGGCTGCGCCGCCAGGCAGGCGAGCAGGTCGAACTCGGTCGGCGTCAGGTGGACGTCGGCCGAGCCGAGCCGGACCCGGCGCTGCACGTGGTCGATCTCCAGGTCGCCGAAGCGCAGGCTGCCGAGAGCGGGCGTCCTGGCCGCCTGCTGGGCCCGCTCGACCCGGCGCAGCAGCACGTTCACCCGCGCCGCCAGCTCGCGCATCGAGAACGGCTTGGTCATGTAGTCGTCCGCGCCGACCCCGAGACCGACCAGCAGGTCCGTCTCGTCGTCGCGCGCGGTCAGCATCAGGACGGGCACCGGGCGCTGTGCCTGGATACGCCGGCACACCTCCAGGCCGTCGAAGCCGGGCAGCATCACGTCGAGCACGACGAGGTCCGGCTGCCAGGTGTGGAAGCCGTCCACCGCGCCCGGACCGTCGTGAGCCACGGCGACCTTGAAGCCCTCCGCGCCCAGCCGGGCCGCGATCGACTCGGCGATCGTCGGCTCGTCCTCGACGACGAGCACACGTCGTTGCGTGCTCACGCTGTTGCTGCCGATGGTGTCTTGCTGAATGTCTGTCACGGTCACGCCACCGCCCCCAGGGCTACGGGCCGGCTGCCTGTGGGACAGCGGGCTCCGCTCGTAGTCGTCTTGTTCCGTCATGGGCTTGTGCCCGGCCCGAGGTCTCCGCCTGTGCCGTCCGCCGTCGGCACTGGAGAGGAGGGTGCGCAGGTGTGGGTCTGCGTACCGGATCCGCACTCTTCGCAGCGTACGGACACTGCGAGCATCCCGGCAGGTGAACCGGACATATCCGGCCCGTGGGCCGGTGCCGAACCTGGTCGGGACGGGGCACGGGGCGATACCTTACCCGGCAAAAATATCGCCGGTAACGGTACGTATGCACCCGAGAGGATGGCAGACTCCGGGGCGGGGACGCTACTTGTCCGTAAACAAAGGGCTGGTCCGGACCAAGGGGTGAGAGCATGGGGCCGATCTTCACAGCTCGTCCTCAGGTTGCTCTCAGGACTGCTTAGTACCGTGGTCACGACAACTTTGCTGGTGGCAGTAGTGCTGGGAGTGGAGGCGACATGTCGGACATCCGCAGCGGTGGTGCCCTGCCTCGCGAGGCCGAGTCGTTCCCGGTCCCGACACTCCCCTTCGGCAGCCTGCGGTACGGGCTCCGCGCGGGGGTGCTCGACCGGGCCCTGAGCCTGGTGCCGACTCCGCGCCGTAACCGCTTCGCGCTCGGCTATCTCGCGGTGCTGCTCGCCACCTCCCTGTTCTCACACCTCGCCTCCCCCGATCTGGTGCACCGGCTCCAGGCGCTGTCCAGTACGGACGGCCACAACCTGATGCACCGTCCGCTGCTGGTCCTGCTGCTCAGCGGCCTCTGGGTGGCCGGCCCGGTGTGGATGCCGTACCTGTGGGCCTTCGCGCTCACGGTGGCTCCGCTGGAGCGGCGGGTCGGGGCCTGGCGGGCGCTGGCGGTGTTCGCCATCGGGCACGTGGTGGCCACCCTGCTCTCGCAGGGCGTGGTCGCCGTCTCGGTGGCGGCCGGGTGGCTCGGGCCCAGCGCCCTGGACGACCTGGACATCGGCGTCAGCTACGGCGTGCTGACCAGCCTCGGCGCGCTCGCCGGGCTGCTGTCGCCGCGCGGGCGGGTGCTGGCACTGGCGGCGGCCGTCGGGCTGATCGCCCACCAGCTCGTGAGCGACCAGGACCTGGTCACCGGAATCGGTCACCCGACGGCCCTGCTGGTGGGCATCGCCCTCTGGCGCTGGCTGCGGCGCGGCCCCGGCGGGCCCCTGCGGATCCGGCTCCGCCGGCTGGTGCCGGGCCGGATGAGCCCGTCCGAAGCCTGAGTGTTTCGTTAAGAGATTCCGCGAGTGCCCCAGGGGTGCGAGGTGCAGTTCCTCGCACCCCTGTCCGTCGTTGCCCGTACCTCTGAGTTCCCTGTGAGCTGCGGAGTTCTGCCGATCGCTCAGAGCGAACGCGCCGCCGGGAACAATGCGCGCCCGCCAATCCTTAGTCAGGTCAACTCAACTTCGCTGACTGGGGAGAGATCATGGCATCGACGTCCACACCGCTCACTCTGCCCGTGCTGCCACTCGATGACGAGGTAGTACTGCCGGGCATGGTGGTCCCGCTGGACCTGTCCGACACCGAGGTGCGCGCCGCGGTCGAGGCCGCCAGGTCCGCCGTCTCGGGTACGGCCAAGCCCCAGGTCCTGCTGGTGCCGCGGCTGGACGGCTCGTACGCCGCCGTCGGCACGCTGGCCACCGTCGAGCAGGTCGGCCGGCTCGCCGACGGGGACCCCGCCGCGCTGGTCCGGGCCGTCCGCCGGGTCCGGATCGGCACCGGCACCACCGGCCCGGGCGCCGCGCTCTGGGTCGAGACCAGCACCTTCCGCGAGTCCGACGCCGGTCTGCCGGTGGCCGGGCGGGCCGCCGAGCTGGTCAAGGAGTACAAGGCGCTCTCCACCCAGTGGCTGCGCAAGCGCGGCGCCTGGCAGATCGTCGACCGGGTCGCGCAGATCGAGGACGTCGGCGATCTCGCCGACAACATCGGGTACGCACCCTTCGCCACCGCCGAGCAGAAGCTCAAGGTGCTGCTGGAGGCCGACCAGGTGGCCCGGCTGGAGTACGCGCTCGGGCTGCTCCGCGACCACCTCGCGGAGGAGGAGGTCAACGACACCATCCGCAAGGACGTCGAGGAGGGCGTCGCCAAGCAGCAGAAGGAGTTCCTGCTGCGCCGGCAGCTGGAGGCCGTCCGCAAGGAGCTGGCCGAGCTGAACGGTGACCCGGCCGACGAGGAGGGCGACTACCGCGCCCGGGTCGAGGCCGCCGACCTGCCGGACAAGGTTCGCGAGGCGGCCCTCAAGGAGGTCGACAAGCTGGAGCGCTCCTCCGACCAGTCGCCCGAGGGCTCCTGGATCCGCACCTGGCTGGACACCGTCCTGGAGCTGCCGTGGAACGAGCGCACCGAGGACGCGTACGACATCGCGGGCGCGCGGGCGGTGCTGGACGCCGACCACGCGGGGCTGTCGGACGTGAAGGACCGGATCGTCGAGTACCTGGCCGTCCGCAAGCGGCGCGAGGACCAGGGGCTCGGGCTGGTCGGCGGCCGTCGGGGCGGCGCCGTGCTGGCGCTGGTCGGGCCGCCCGGGGTCGGCAAGACCTCGCTCGGTGAGAGCGTGGCCCGGGCGATGGGGCGCAAGTTCGTCCGGGTCGCGCTCGGCGGCGTCCGCGACGAGGCGGAGATCCGTGGCCACCGGCGCACGTACGTCGGCGCACTCCCCGGGCGGATCGTGCGCGCCGTCAAGGAGGCCGGGTCGATGAACCCGGTGGTGCTGCTCGACGAGATCGACAAGGTCGGCTCCGACTACCGGGGCGACCCGGCGGCGGCACTCCTCGAGGTGCTGGACCCGGCGCAGAACCACACCTTCCGGGACCACTACCTGGAGGTCGAGCTCGACCTCTCCGACGTGGTCTTCCTGGCGACGGCCAACGTGCTCGAAGCCATCCCCGAGGCGCTGCTCGACCGGATGGAGCTGGTCCGGCTCGACGGTTACACCGAGGACGAGAAGGTCGTCATCGCCCGTGACCACCTGCTGCCCCGGCAGCTGGAGCGCGCGGGCCTGAAGACCGACGAGGTCGCGGTGGACGAGGGCGCGCTGCGCAGGCTCGCGGGCGAGTACACCCGCGAGGCGGGCGTCCGGAACCTGGAGCGCTCGATCGCCCGCATCCTGCGGAAGGTCGCCGCGCAGAGCGAGCTGGGCGAGCGCGAGCTGCCCGTCGCGATCGGCGCGGACGACCTGAGGGCGCTGATCGGCCGGCCGCACCACACCCCCGAGGCGGCCCAGGAGCCCGAGGAGCGCCGGACGGCCGTCCCGGGCGTGGCCACCGGGCTGGCCGTGACGGGCGCGGGCGGCGACGTCCTCTACATCGAGGCCTCGCTCGCCGACGCCGAGACCGGCTCGACCGGGCTGACCCTGACCGGGCAGCTGGGCGACGTGATGAAGGAGTCCGCGCACATCGCGCTCTCCTACCTCCGCTCGCGCGGCGCCGAGTTGGAACTGCCGGTCACCGGCCTGCGGGAGCGCGGCATCCACCTGCACGTCCCCGCCGGGGCCGTCCCCAAGGACGGGCCGAGCGCCGGTATCACCATGACGACCGCACTGGCCTCGCTGCTCTCCGGGCGGAAGGTGCGCACGGACGTGGCGATGACGGGCGAGGTGTCGCTGACCGGGCGGGTACTGCCGATCGGCGGGGTGAAGCAGAAGCTGCTCGCCGCCGACCGCGCGGGTGTCACCACCGTGATCATCCCCAAGCGCAACGAGCCGGACCTCGACGACGTCCCGGCCGAGGTGCTCGAACGGCTCACCGTGCATCCGGTGGCGGACGTCCGGGAGGTGCTGAGGCTGGCGCTGGAGCCGGCGGAGGTGCTGGTCGCCGCGTAGTCCCGCGAGGGCGCGGGGAACGGGCGATGTCGAAGGGTGCGGCGACGTACCTTCCGGTTTCGCGCAGTTCCCCGCGCCCCTTCGGGTTGGCCGCTCCTTATTACTGCCGCAGGCGTGCGAGACTGCCGAAATGCCGTCACCTACTCAGCGGGTCCTGGCCCGGGTCCCCGACCGGTTGCGTCCGTTCCTGGTGCAGCACCGCAAACTGGTGAAGTTCCTGCTGGTGGGCGGCACGTGCTTCCTGCTGACCATGGTCATCAACTTCGGGCTCAAGCTCACCGTGCTGCAGAACAAGCCGATCGTCGCGCTGACCATCGCGACCGTGATCGCGACCGTGGTCTCGTACGTGCTGAACCGGCAGTGGTCGTTCCGGGCCAACGGCCGGCAGCGCGAGGCCGTGCTGTTCTTCGTGGTCAGCGGGCTGGCCGTACTGGTGAACGACGCGCCGCTGGGGGTCTCGCGCTACCTGCTGCACCTCCAGGTGCCGGATGTCAGCCCGTTCACCCAGGAAGTCGCCGACTTCGTCAGCGGCATGATCATCGGGACGCTGTTCGCGATGGTCTTCCGCTACTGGGCCATGAAGCGCTGGGTCTTCGTCCACCAGGAGCCGGCCGAGTCCGCCGGGGAGCCCGAGCACCAGCCGGTCTGACCGGCGGGCTCCACCCAGGAGTGGGGCTCAGGCCTTGATCGACTCGCGGCCGACGCCCGGCCGGCGGATCACTGGGTCGTCTCCAGCCCGGTGACGATCGTCTCGGCGGCGGTCGCCGCAGCCGCCCCGCGCGCCTCGGCGACCAGCAGGGTGTCCTCGGTGCCGGCCGGGTCGAAGAGCAGCGCGGCGTAGATCTTCTGGTCCTTGAGCTGCGCGGTCGCGGCGGCCCGGTCGGTGGCGGTGGTGGCCTTGACGGCGTTGCCGGGTACGGACTCCAGCCCCGCCACCAGCTTCGGGCCGACCTGCGGCGGGGCGACCACCGCGATCGACAGCTCGTGCGGGGCGGGGTGGTGCAGCGCGCCCACGTACGAGGTGATGAAGCCGAGCTGCAGCAGCAGTACGGCGATCACCAGGAGGGCCGCGCGCGGGGTGACCGCGTCCTTCAGTTCCGCGAGGAAGCCCGGTGCCGGCTCGGCCATCGACATTCTCCTCAGATCCGTGAACTCGACTCCGCGAACGCGGTTCAGATCACCAAAAAGGTCAAGTCGAATACTTCATATCATGAAATAGTTGCTGTCAGAGGGAGGCGTGGCCTGCGGGATACTGGCGCCATGAGTGACGAGGCGGCAGCCGAGGAGGCCTTCCTGGCGGTGGAGCGCGAGGTCGCGCTGCTGTTCAGGCGGGGGCGGGCGCGGGCCGGTGACATGTCCCGGCGGGTCCATCCGCAACTGGAGGGGGTCGCGTACAGCCTGCTCGGGTTCGTCGAGGAGTCGGCTCCGGTGCGGCTGACGGACATCGGTCTGCACTTCGGGGTCGGCAAGGCGACGATCAGCCGGCAGATCAAGGTGCTGGAGGGGCTGGGCCTGGTGACCCGTGAGGTTGATCCGCTGGACCGCCGCTCCTCGTTGGTCTCGCTCACCGCCGACGGCGCGGCCCGCTACCTGCGGGCGCGGGACGGCCGGATGGCCCGGTTCCGTGGGCTGATGGCGACCTGGGAGACGGCGGACGTGTCCCAGTTCGCCGACCTGCTGCAGCGCTTCAACGAGCTGACCGGGGATGTCGACGCGGACTGAGTTCCGCCGTTGCTGCGGCCCGCCTTGCTTTGGCCTGCCTTCCTTTGGCCTGCTTTGCTTTGGCCTGAAGAATGTTGACCATGTCAACCATCGCTGTTTATAGTTGCCCTAGGCAACGAAATCCAGCCCGAAGGACCGAGATGACCGACACGCCGACCACTCCCATGAGCCATCGCCAAGTACTCGAAGCAATGTCCGGTCTGCTCCTCGGCCTCTTCGTGGCCGTGCTCTCCTCGACCGTCGTCTCCAACGCCCTGCCGCGGATCCTCACCGACCTGCACGGCGGCGAGTCGGCCTACACCTGGGTGATCACCGCCGCACTGCTCTCGCTCACCGCGTCCACCCCGATCTGGGGCAAGCTCTCCGACCTGGTCAGCAAGAAGCTGCTGGTCCAGATCGCGCTGGTGATCTACATCTTCTCGTCCGCGCTGGCCGGCCTCTCACAGAACACCGGCGAGCTGATCGCCTGCCGGATCCTGCAGGGCATCGGCGCCGGTGGTGTGACGGCACTGGCCCAGATCTGCCTGGCGTCGATGGTCTCGCCGCGTGAGCGCGGCCGGTACAGCGGCTACTTCGGCGCGGTCTTCGCGCTCGCCACCATCGGCGGCCCGCTGATCGGCGGCGTCATCGTGGACACCAGCTGGCTCGGCTGGCGCTGGTGCTTCTACGTCGGCATCCCGTTCTCGCTGATCGCCATCCTGGTGCTGCAGCGCACCCTCCACCTGCCCGTCGTCAAGCGCAAGGCGAAGATCGACTACCTCGGCGCGCTGCTGGTCACCGCCGCCGTCAGCCTGCTGATGATCTGGATCAGCCTGGCCGGCAAGAACTACGCCTGGGTCTCCTGGCAGACCGCCGCGATGGTCGGCGGCGGGCTCGTACTGGCGGTGCTCTTCGTTCTCAACGAGAGCCGGGCCGCCGAGCCGATCATCCCGCTGCACCTCTTCCGCCACCGCACCGTGACGCTCGCTTCGATCGCCAGCATCCTGGTCGGCGTCGGGATGTACGGCGCGACGACCTTCCTGAGCCAGTACTTCCAGCTCGCCAAGGAGAAGTCGCCGACCATGGCGGGCATCCTCACCCTGCCGATGATCCTCGGTCTGGCGGTCTCCTCGATGGTCGCGGGCCGACTGATCACCAAGTACGGCAAGTGGAAGGCCTTCCTGGTCGCCGGGACCTTCCTGCTCGCGGTCGGCTTCGGCCTGCTGGGCACCGTACGGTCCGACACCTCGTACGGGCTGCTCTCGCTCTACATGGCGGCGGCCGGGATCGGCCTCGGCCTCACCATGCAGAACCTCGTCCTCGCCGTACAGAACACCGTCCCGCGGGGCGAACTCGGCGCGGCCAGCTCGGTGGTGACGTTCTTCCGCACCACGGGCGGCGCGATGGGCGTCTCGGCGCTGGGCGCCCTGCTGGCCAACCGGGTCACCCACTTCCTGACCCAGAACCTGACGGCCGCCCACATCCACCCCGGCGCCGGAGCGGCGGCGCTCGGCGGCGGCGAGATCCCGGACCTGCACAAGCTGCCCGCGCCGCTCGTCCCGCTGGTCACCGACGCGTTCGGGCACGGGGTGGGGATGGTGTTCCTGGTGGCCGCGCCGTTCGCGCTGCTGTCGTTCCTGGTGGTGCTGATGATCCGCGAGGTGCCCTTGCGGACGGCACATCAGGAGGCGGCCGTTGCACCCACCCTGGAGCTCGCCAAGGAGGGGTAGCTCCCCAGAGAGCAAGTGGCACCCCGCTGCGTATCAGATTGCGGGGTGCCACTTGTTCTTGGTGCGTTCGGTTCAGGTGTGGGGGCTTCCGGTTTCGCGCAGTTCCCCGCGCCCCTGAAAAGCCGGCCCGGAAGGCCAGCTAGGCCGCGATGAGGGAGAGGCCGTAGAGGACTGCTGCCGCGCAGGCGGCGAAGCAGAGCGAGGCGCCCGCGAGGGCGACCGTGCCCTTGCCCGAGGAGCCGGCCGCCACGGCCGTCTCGCGGCGGGAGAGGGCCATGATGCCGAGGGCGAAGACGGTGACGATCGCGACGGTGACGACGAAGCTGATCCCGGCGGTCTGGGCCAGGGCGTTCCACTTGATGCTCATGTTCATGATCTGAACCCTCCGGGGTCAGGCCGCGACGGTGGTCGAGGCGGGGGTCGGGGTGACCGGGGCGGCGACGTCGACCGGGGTGACCTCGTTGACGTTGCCTGCCGTCACCGGCTGGCGGCGGGAGAGGACCCACATGCCGGCCGAACCGGCGACCAGGACCGCGCCGACCACCAGGACGCCCCAGGTGCCCTTGTCCGCGACGAAGGCGGCCGCGCCGGCCACCAGGGCGGCGGCGGGCAGCGTCAGGCCCCAGGTGTAGACCATGCGGCGGGCCATGCTCCAGTGCACCTCGGCCTTGGGGCCGCCGAGACCGGCGCCCATGATGCCGCCCGAGACGACCTGGGTGGTCGAGAGGCCGTAGCCCATGTGCGAGGAGGTCAGGATGACGGTGGCGGCCGCCGACTCCGAGGCGAAGCCCTGCGGGGCCTGGATGTCGGTGAGGCCCTTGCCCATCGAGCGGATGATCCGCCAGCCACCCATGTAGGTGCCGGCCGCGATCGCGCCACCGGCGGCGACGATGACCCAGGTGGGGGGCAGCGCGTGCTTGGGCAGTGCGCCGACCGAGACCAGGGCGAGGGTGATGATGCCCATCGTCTTCTGGGCGTCGTTGGTGCCGTGGGCGAGCGAGATCAGCGAGGCGGAGAAGATCTGGCCCTTGCGGAAGCCCTTGTTGGTGGCCTCCGTGCTGTTCTTGCGGGTGATCCGGTACGCCAGCTTGGTGGCGCCCCAGGCGGCCAGACCGGCGACGATCGGCGAGGCGACGGCGGGGATCAGGATCTTGGAGACCACGACGCCGAAGTTCACGCCGTGCAGTCCGACGCCGACGACGGTCGCGCCGATCAGCCCGCCGTACAGGGCGTGCGAGGAGCTGGAGGGCAGTCCCCGGAGCCAGGTGACCAGGTTCCAGAGGATGGCCCCGGCCAGTGCCGCGAAGATGATCGAGGGCTGGAGGCCGGTCTTCTCGTTGACGATGCCGCCCGAGATGGTCGTGGCGACCTTCACCGAGAGGAAGGCGCCCGCGAAGTTCAGGACTGCCGAGATGGCGACTGCGACCTTGGGCTTGAGGGCGCCGGTGGCGATGGAGGTGGCCATCGCGTTGGCGGTGTCGTGGAAGCCGTTCGTGAAGTCGAAGGCGAGGGCCGTGATGATCACAACGGCCACCAGGAACGAGATGTGTTCCATACCCAAACAATCGTCGTAGTTGTCGGACTGACGCTGGTGTCACGGGCGACGGTAGGGACGGTTGGTGAACGGAAGGTGAACTGGACCGGGAATCGTGGTTCCGACAGTGTCGTACGGATGGCTCGGAGGCTGCCGGGAGGTGGCGGGCTGGCACAAAGTACGGGTGTTTATGGCTGATAGTCAGCTTTGATGTCGATATGTTGAGATCTCTCTCACAGTCGCCCTGGCGGCCTCTCTCAGAAGCGCGTGAGAATCGTCCTGCGGGAGGCACGCCCCCTGTCTCGACGACAGCGGGCCGTGACAGGATCGTGTCCGTGACGCCAGGCAGGGCACGGCGTCCGGTTGTGCCGGAGCAGGGGGAGGACGGGTCAATGGGGGCTGGACAGCGCGTTGAGGCGACTGGCGTGCGGCCGTGGGTGCGGGCCGCGCTGCGCTGCGGAGCGGTGCTGGCGGTGGCCGCGCTCTCGTTCCCGCTGGCCGGCGCCGCGTACGCCGCCACCACCGCGCCCCCGCAGCCCGGGTTCACCGTCGCCCCCGGCACCGACCCGCTGGCCAGTGCCAAGGCGACGCTCGCGCCGATGCTGGACCGCCTGCACCAGCTCTACCAGGACGCCGAGGCCGCCACCGAGCAGTACGACTCGGCGGTCACCAAGCTCGCCCAGGCGAAGGCACTGGTCGCCGACCTGCACGACCGGGTGGCCCGCCAGGAGGTCGCCGTCGGTGATGGCACCGACCTCGCCTCCCAGCTGGCCGGCGCGCAGTACCGCAACGGCAACGCCTCCGAGTACGCCGACCTGCTGCTGGCCAAGGACCCGTACGAGGCCGTCAGCATCGCCGAGTTGCTGGCCGCCGCCGGCCGCTCGCAGTCGGCCTTCCTGGACCGGCTGAAGACCGACCGCGACGCGCTGACGGCACTCCAGGCCCAGGCCGAGACCGCCCTCGCCCAGGCCCAGACGCTGGCCACCCAGCAGGCGCAGGTCAAGGGGGACGTCGCGAACAAGCTGGCTGCCGTCGAGCAGATGGTCGGCTCGCTCACCGGCGCCCAGCGCAGCGAACTGGAGCAGCTGGAGAAGCAGCAGGCCGACCAGGCCCAGCTGGCCTTCCTCGCCTCGGGCGCGCTCGGCAAGGGCGAGCGCACGCCCTCCCAGGCCGGGCGCAAGGCGGTCGCGTACGCGATGTCCAAGCTCGGCAACGACTACCTCTGGGGCGGTACCGGGCCGGTCAACTTCGACTGCTCCGGCCTGACCTCGCAGGCGTGGCTGGCCGCCGGGCACCCGATCCCACGGGTCAGCCAGGACCAGTGGTCGGAGCTCACGCACATCCCGCTGAACCAGCTGCGCCCCGGTGACCTGGTGATCTACCACGAGGACGCCTCGCACGTCGCGATGTACATCGGCGGTGGCCTGGTCGTCCAGGCACCGCACACCGGCGCGCAGATCAAGGTCTCGCCGATCGGCATGAGCGTGATCCTGGGTGCCGTCCGCCCCGACCCCGACTCCCCGTCGGACGACCAGGGCGGCCAGTGGACGGTGCCCGCGATCCCGAAGGGCGCGGACGGCGTGACGCCGATCCAGCCCACCAACCCGACCACCCTGCCGCAGCCCCCGGCGCCCGCCACCCCGCCGGTCACGGGCCCGCCGACGAGCAACCCGCCGACCGGCACCCCGACCAGTGGCAAGCCCACCACGCCCACCCCGACGAGTGGCAAGCCCACCCCGCCCACGCCGACCGGCAGCCCGGGCACGGCCGTCCCCGGCCCCGGCATGCCGAGCTCGGCGAGCCCGTCCGCCTCGGCCTCGGCCTCCACGTCGGCTTCGGCCTCCACGTCGGCGTCCGCACCCGTGTCGCCCACGGCTCCGCTGCCGAGCGCCGACCGCCTCGGCCGGGGCTGACCCGGGCCGGGTGTCCCAGGGGGCAGCCCCCGGGACACCCGATCCCGCCTCAGCCGGTGGACGCCTCGAAGCGGACCACGACGGCCTTGGAGGTCGGGGTGTTGCTGATGTCGGCGGTGGAGTCCAGCGGCACCAGCACGTTGGTCTCCGGGTAGTACGCGGCCGCCCCGCCGCGCGCGACGGGGTAGTGCACCACCTTGAAGTGCGGTGCCCGGCGCTCCACGCCGTCCTTCCACTCGCTCACCAGGTCGACGTACCCGCCCTCGGCGAGCCCGAGTTCGGCGGCGTCGGCCGGGTTCACCAGGACCACCCGGCGGCCGCCGGTGATGCCCCGGTAGCGGTCGTCCAGGCCGTAGATGGTGGTGTTGTACTGGTCGTGCGAGCGCAGGGTCTGCAGCAGCAGGCGCCCTTCGGGGACCTCGGGGGCGGTCAGCGGGTTGACGGTGAAGTTGGCCTTCCCGGTGTGGGTCGGGAAGGTCCGGCTGTCGCGCGGGCCGTGCGGGAGGGTGAAGCCGCCGGGGGCGCGCACCTTGGTGTTGAAGTCCTCGAAGCCGGGCACCACGCGGGCGATCCGGTCGCGGACGGTGTCGTAGGACTCGGCGAAGTCCTCCCAGGGCACGCTGTTGCCGGGGCCGAGCGCCGCGCGGGCCAGACGGCAGACGATCGCCACCTCGGAGAGCAGCTCAGGGCTCGGCGGGCGCAGGCCGCCGCGTGAGGAGTGGACCTTGCCCATCGAGTCCTCGACGGTGACGAACTGGTCGCCCGTGGAGGTGCGGTCCTTGTCGGTGCGGCCGAGCGTCGGCAGGATCAGCGCGCGGGAGCCGGTGATCACGTGCGAGCGGTTCAGCTTGGTGGAGACGTGCACGGTCAGGCGGCAGCGGCGCATCGCCGCCTCGGTGACCTCGGTGTCGGGCGAGGCGGCGACGAAGTTGCCGCCCATCGCGAAGAAGACCTTGACCTTGCCGTCGCGCATCGCCCGGATGGTGTCCACCGCGTCGTGGCCGTGCTCGCGCGGCGGCTCGAAGGCGAACTCCTTGCCCAGCGCGTCCAGGAACGCCTTGCTCGGGCGCTCGAAGATGCCCATCGTCCTGTCTCCCTGCACGTTGCTGTGCCCGCGTACCGGGCAGACCCCGGCGCCCGGGCGGCCCACGTTGCCGCGCAGCAGCAGGAAGTTGACCACCTCGCGGATGGTCGGCACGGCGTGCTTGTGCTGGGTCAGGCCCATCGCCCAGCAGACGATGATCTTCTCGGAGGTCAGCACCAGCCGGGCCAGCTCCTCGATCTGCTCGTACGGCAGACCGGTGGCCGCCAGCACCTCGGCGGTGTCGGTGGAGGCCGCCTCGGCGGCGAACTCCTCGAAGCCCAGGCAGTGTTCGGCGATGAACCCGCGGTCGATCGCGCCGTCGGCCTTCAGCAGGATCTGGTTCAGCGCCCGGAACAGCGCCAGGTCGCCGCCGAGCCGGATCTGCAGGAAGAGGTCGGTCAGCTTGGTGCCGTGGCCGACCAGCCCGCGCGCGTTCTGCGGGTTCTTGAAGCGCTCGAGACCGGCCTCCGGCAGCGGGTTGACGCTGACGATCTTCGCGCCGGCCCGCTTGGCGCGCTCCAGGGCCGAGAGCATCCGGGGGTGGTTGGTGCCCGGGTTCTGCCCGGCCACGATGATCAGGTCGGCCTGGTAGAGGTCCTGGAGGCTGACGCTGCCCTTGCCGACGCCCAGCGTCTCGGTGAGCGCCGAGCCGGAGGACTCGTGGCACATGTTCGAGCAGTCGGGGAGGTTGTTGGTGCCGAGCTGCCGCGCGAACAGCTGGTACGCGAAGGCGGCCTCGTTGCTGGTCCGGCCGGAGGTGTAGAAGGCCGCGCCGTCCGGGGTGTCCAGCGCCTTGAGCTCCTCGGCGACGATCGCGAAGGCGCGGTCCCAGGACACCGGCACGTAGTGCGTCGCGCCCTCGTCCAGCAGCATCGGTTCGGTCAGCCGGCCCTGCTGGCCCAGCCAGTAGCCGGAGCGCTCGGCCAGCTCGGCGACCGGGTGCGCCGCGAAGAACTCCCGGTTGATCCGGCGCTCGGTGGCCTCCTCGGCGACGGCCTTGGCGCCGTTCTCGCAGAACTCGGCCAGGTGCGGCTTGTCCGGCTCGGGCCAGGCGCAGCCGGGGCAGTCGAAGCCGTCCTGCTGGTTGACCTTGAGCAGGGTGGACAGCGCCCGGCGGGCCCCCATCTGCTCCCCGGCCATCCGCAGGCTGTGCCCGACGGCGGGCAGCCCGGCCGCCGCATGGTGGGGCGCCCCCACCTGGGGCGCGTCCTGCGCCGGGTCACTCTGCGGGGCCTGCTTGGCCATGACCGCCCACCTCCTGCTTCGGGGGCCGTGCGCCGTTGCCGACCCACCACCAATCCTGTCACCTCCGTTCACCCCGGCCGGGTGCGCCCGCTCGCCCGCACGGCACAATGCAGCGGACCGGACAGCGGGAGAGGGGACCCAGATCATGTCGTCGTCCAGTGAAAGTGAAGGCGTCGCGGAGCCGAAGGGTGAGTTCGGGCCGCCCGAACCCGTGGGGGAGCCGGCCGAGCTGCGGGCGGCGTTGAACCGGCTGCGCCGGGCCGGGGCGGCGGCGCCGACGCCCGAGGCGGCGATCTGCCTGCTCGAAGCGGTGGCCCGGGAGCTGGTGGCTGCCTTCGGGCGGTTCGACCGGGACGCCCTCGGTGCCTGGCGCGAGCTGGCCCACTTCCGGGACGCGGCGGGGGACGCCGCCGGGTCCGTCCACCTGCTCGAGCAACTCGTCGTCGACATGGCCCAGAGCTTCGGCGCCAACGACCCGGACACCCTGCGCGCCCGGCTCGACCTCGCCACCGGCACCGCCAACGCCGGCCGGCCGGCGGTGGCGCTGCGCCAGTTCCACGAGATCCTGCCCGCGCTGACCGCCGCCGCCGGACCGGGCGACCCCCGGGTGCTCAGCGCCCGGTACGACCTGGCGCTGCACACCGCGAACGGCGGGGACCTCGCGGGCTGCGTGTACCAGCTGCAGCAGCTCGTCCCGCAGGTCCAGCAGGCGCTCGGCGAGCAGCACCCGCTGCTCGCCGAGGCCCGGCTGGACCTCGCCCGCTACTCGCAGCGCTGGGCGAAGGACGCCGACGTCCAGATCAGCTGGGTCGAGATCGTGGCCATCGTGTACCGGCTGATGGTCTGGGGCTTCGACTCCGACAAGGAGGCCGTGGCCTGCCTGGCCGAGCTGGAGCGCCGGACGGGCCGGCGGGACCTGGCGGACCGGGTCCTCTCCGCACCTGATCATCTGACGGTAGATCAGGTGGCGGCGACTGCTTTCGGGTAGGTGCTCGAGCGCCGCTGTTCGTGGCCGATCGCCCACCCGAGCCACCGCTTCGGGCCGGGCACTTGGTGCCCTGGTCGGCACCCAGTGCCCAGCTACCGTTCGGTAGTGCGTCCGGTGGGTGGTGATGGTCAGCCGGGCGGCTCTGTCAAGAGTGTGGGCAGCTGATTCGGCACCCCGGTGGCCTGGATGAATTGATAGGAACTGGCCGACCGGGAACCCCTGGTTCGAAGGTTGCCAGGGTTGATATACCTCGGATGCATAAGGCGGGACGGGTGTGCGACCGCCCCGCTGACTTGCGACGAACCAGGTGGTGATGGGCAGTGAAGCTCCTCCGTGTAGGCCCTCAGGGCGCCGAGCGCCCGGTGGTACTGGGCCAGGACGGTGCCGCGTACGACCTCTCGGGCCGGACCTCCGACATCGACGGGGCCTTTCTCGCCTCCCTCGACCCGGCCGAGCTGACCCGGGCGGTGGTCGACGGTGAACTGCCGGCCACCGACATCGAAGGGCTGCGGGTCGGTGCCCCGGTGGTCCGGCCGGGGAAGGTGGTCGGGATCGGCCTGAACTACCGGGACCACGCCGCCGAGGCCGGTGCCCAGATCCCCGACGAGCCGGTGATCTTCATCAAGCCGAGCTGCACCGTGGTCGGCGCGTACGACGAGGTGCTGGTACCGCGCGGGTCCGAGAAGACCGACTACGAGATCGAGCTCGCCATCGTGATCGGGCGCACCGCCCGCTACCTGGAGAACGAGCAGCAGGCGGCAGCGGTCATCGCGGGTTACGCGACGGTCAACGACGTCACCGAGCGCGCCTTCCAGTGGGACCGTGGCGGCCAGTGGGACAAGGGCAAGTCGGCGGAGACCTTCACCCCGCTCGGCCCCTGGCTGGTCACGGCGGACGAGGTCGCCGACCCGCAGCGGCTCGCTCTGACACTCCGGGTCAACGGTGAGCTGCGGCAGCACGGCAACACCTCGGAGATGATCTTCCCGGTGCTGGAACTGGTCCGCTACGTCAGCCAGTTCATGGTGCTGGAGCCGGGTGACGTGATCATCACCGGGACGCCCGCCGGAGTCACCCTCGGGCACCCCGGCGCGGCCTTCCTGCGCCCGGCCGACGTGGTCGAGGCAGAGGTCGAGGGCCTCGGCCGGCAGCGGGTGGTACTCGGCAAGGCGTAACCCTCCGGGGGTAGCCGAGGCAGCTGGTCAGCCACACCAGGGGCGCCCCGCGCCCCTGGTAGTGCATTGGCTAACTGCGGAGCAGCCGCCGCAGCCGCTCGACCAGCGCCGCAGCAGGTCCGTCCGGCGTCTCCAGCGTGAGCAGGCCGGCCAGCATCGCGGCGGTCTGCGGGTCATGACCGGCGGTCGCCGCCGTCATCGCCACGAACTCGTCCACCAGCCAGTCCCGGAGTTCCGAGGGCGGGATCTGGCGGCCCTCGTCCAGCCAGGTCAGCGCGGACGCCTCGACCACCGAGATCCACGAGCGCACCAACAGCGTCAGCCGGGGCCCGGCCTCCCGCACCCCCAGGTGCCGCAGGGTGCGGCGCAGCGCGGCCCGCCGTACCTCGTCCACGATCGCCGAGGTCCGCGCGGTCTCCACCACCGAGCCCCCGCGCAGCAGCGCGCCGTACCCCGTCCCGTGCTCGGCGACGAACGCGAAGTACCGGTCCAGCACGGCGGCCAGCTGCGCCGTCGGCGTGCCCTCGGCGGGGACCGAGAACCGGCTCGCCAGCTCCTCCGCCGCGCTGCGCAGCGCGGCCTCGTACAACTGCTGCTTCCCGCCGGCGAAGTACCGGTAGACCAGCGGTCGGGAGGCACCGGCCGCCTCGGCGACATCGTCCAGGGTGACCTCCTCCGGCGGACGGGAGCTGAACAGCTCCAGCGCGACGGCGATCAGCTGGTCGCGCCGCTGCTGCACCGGCAGCCGCCGGTAGCCGGACCTGCGGGCACGCGGCCCGGCCGGGACCGCAGGCGGGGTCGAGCCGGGGGCCGCCGGAGTCGGGGGGACCGACGTGACCGGCGTGACCGGTGGGGCCGAGGGGTCGGGGGATAGCGCTGAGCTGGCTGCCATGGCCGCCAGCGTAATGGCCGTAGCGGCGTACGACCCCTGTCGTGGAGACGTTCTTGACGGCTGAAGGCCCGGTGGGTCCTCCCGGCGGAACGTCAGGTACCGCTCCATCATTGGCTCAGCGGCAGCAGCCCCGAGGCCCGGAACCTGACGTTGCCTCAGTCGTGCCACGCGTCACCGCCCGACCGCTGTGGAGAGGATCGAGGATGCACCAGCCGGCCGAGGACGGGCTGCGTCAGCCGGGCGAGGACGGGCGCTCGGGTGGGCGTGGCGACGGGCATGGCGACGGGCATGGCGGGCGCGGGCGCGCAGGCCGGCTCGCGAGCTGGGGTGCGCGCGGTATGCGCGGCGCGTGGAGCTGGATTCGCTCCGCCCCCGGCACCTACGTCTGGCTGCTGATCCTCGCCGCCACCAGCTTCGTGGTGGCCCAGATCGACCCGGCCAACCTGCACTGGTTCCTGGCCAAGCGCAGTACCAACATCGACCAGCTGCGCTCCCGTCCGGTGCACGTGCTCCTCGCCAGTGCGATCTGGACCGAGCAGGCGGACTTCCTGTTCTACTTCGTGATCTTCAACATCTTCCACGCGCCCGCCGAACGCTGGCTCGGCACCCGCCGCTGGCTCACCGTCGCCGTCACCGCCCACGTGCTGGCCACCCTCGTCAGCCAGGGCATCGTCGCCTGGGACGTGGACGCCGGACGCCTGCCCACCAGCCTGACCGGCACGGTGGACGTCGGCGTCTCCTACGCGCTGGCGGGAGTCGAGGGCGTGCTCACCTACCGCTTCGCGGGCCGCTGGCGGTGGCTGTACGGGGGCGGGCTGCTCCTCTTCTACCTGTACCCGCTGCTCACCTCACGCACCTTCGCCGACCTCGGCCACTTCTGCGCGGTGCTGATCGGTCTCGGCTGCTACCCCGTCACCCGGGGCCGGCCGACCTGGGACCCCGTCACGGCCTGGCGTTCCCGGCGCCGTTGAACTGCGGCCTTGAACTGCTGCCTTGAAGTGCGGCCTTGAACAGTGCGACCGGCTCACGTGCGAAAGGGAATGGGAGGGGTTGGCGGGGCGAAACTGTTCCAAGGGGCTTGCAAACCGGCTCGGCTGCGAAAAGATGGCCGGATGGTTGAAGAACTGATCAACTCACCCGCTGACGGCACCACCCCTCGCCGTATCGCCGACGCCTACGTCCACGCCCTTGCCGACCTCGACCCGCTGACTGCGGTCTACCTCGGGTTCAACCCGGAGGACGACCGTCTCCCGGATCTCTCACCGGCCGGTCAGGAGGCCCTGGCCGAGCTCTCCCGCGCCACCCTCGCCCAGCTCGACGCCGCAGAGGCCGCCAGTGCCGCGAGTGACGAGGCCGAACGCCGTTGCGCCCGCCTGCTGCGCGAGCGGCTCACCGCCGAACTCGCCGTCCACGACGCGGGTGAGAACTTCCGCGCCGTCCGTAACCTCGGCTCGCCGGTGCACGGTGTCCGCGAGGTGTTCAACCTGATGAGCACCGAGACGGACGCGGAGTGGGGGGTCGTCGGCCGCCGGCTGGCCCGCGTGCCGTTCGCGATGGAGCAGTACCGCGAGCTGCTCACCGAGGGCATCGAGCGAGGGCTGCTGTCCGGCCCCCGGCAGGTCACCACCGTGATCGGGCAGATCGCCGAGTGGCTGGCGGGCGACACCCCCGGCGGGTGGTTCGGCTCCTTCGTGCAGGCCGCGCCCGAGGCGCTGCGGGACGGCCTGACCGACACCGCCGTGGCGGCCTCCGCCGCGCTGGCCCAGCTGCGCGACTGGCTGCGCGACGTGTACGGCCCCGCCGCGTCGGACGCGTCGGACACCACCGGCCGGGAGCGCTACGCCCGTTGGGTCCGCTACTGGACCGGCGCCGACCTCGACCTCGACGAGGCGTACAGCTGGGCCTGGGAGCAGTTCTACGACCTGGACGCGCAGATGCGCGCCGAGGCCGAGAAGGTGCTGCCGGGCAGCACGCCGATGCAGGCCATGAAGTGGCTGGAGACGGACGGCCCGGTGATCAAGGGCGAGGAGAACGCCCGCGAGTACCTGCAGGGCCTGATGAGCCAGGCCATCGACGACCTCCAGGGCGTCCACTTCGACCTCGCCGACCCGCTGCTCAAGGTCGAGTCGCGGCTCGCCCCGGCGGGCAGCGCCGCCGCGCCGTACTACACCGCTCCGTCGCTCGACTTCTCCCGCCCCGGCCGCACCTGGCTGCCGACACTGGGCCGGGAGAGCTTCCCGGTCTGGGACCTGGTCTCCACCTGGTACCACGAGGGCGTTCCCGGCCACCACCTCCAGCTGGCCCAGTGGACGTACGTCGCCGACCAGCTCTCCACCTACCAGGTCACCCTGGGCGGCGTCAGCGCCAACCTGGAGGGCTGGGCGCTGTACGCCGAGCGCCTGATGGACGAGCTCGGCTACCTCACCGACCCCGGCCACCGCCTCGGCTACCTGAACGCCCAGATGATGCGGGCGCTGCGGGTGATCGTCGACATCGGCATGCACGTCGGCCTGCGGTTCCCGGCCGACTCGCCGTACCTGCCCGGCGAGCTGATGCTCCCGGACGACGCCCGCGCGTTCTTCGGCCGGTACTGCGGGCTCTCCACCGACTTCCTGGACAGCGAGCTGATCCGCTACCTCGGCATGCCCGGGCAGGCGATCGGCTACAAGCTCGGCGAGCGTGCCTGGCTGCAGGGCCGCGAGGGGGCCAAGGCCGCTGCCGAGGCGCGTGGTGAGACCTTCGACCTGAAGGCCTGGCACATGGCGGCGCTCTCGCAGGGGTCGCTCGGCCTGGACGACCTGGTCGCGGAGCTCAGCGCGCTCTGAGCGCGCTGACCCGCCCGTCCCTCCGGCCGGCCCGGCGCGCCCCCAGCGCTACCGGGCCGGCTGGGTCCGTCCGGTGCCCTTCCCGTTCTGTTTCCCATCGGTTCCTGCCGTTTCCTCCCGGTTCCGGCTCGGTCCGGGGCAGTAGGACAGGGTCGGACTTTTGTCCCAAGTCATGACATTTTCCAGCAAATTGCCTTGCCCATCGCCGCCCCGCGAGCTTCCCTTGAGAGAGCGCTGCGTACGCCAAGCCCAGCTCCCTCCGGAAGGCGGCCCACGGTGTCTCCCCAGCACGCTCCCGACGACCAGACGGCTGATCCGCGCCGCTGGTGGGCCCTGGCGGTCATCGCCATCGCTCAGCTGATGATCGTCCTCGACGCGACCATCGTGAACATCGCACTACCCTCCGCCCAGCACGCGCTGGGCATCTCCGACGGAAACCGCCAGTGGGTGGTCACGGCCTACACGCTCGCCTTCGGCGGCCTGCTGCTGCTCGGCGGCCGGATCGGCGACCTCTTCGGCCGTAAGCGGACCTTCATCACCGGACTGATCGGCTTCGCGCTGGCCTCCGCCATCGGCGGGTTCGCCGTCGATCCGGCGATGCTCTTCGGCGCCCGCGCCCTCCAGGGCGCCTTCGGCGCGGTCCTCGCCCCCTCGGCGCTCTCGCTGCTCTCGAACACCTTCACCGTCCCGAAGGAACGCGCCACCGCGTTCGGCATCTTCGGTGCCATCGCGGGTGGTGGCGCGGGTATCGGCTTCATCGCCGGCGGCCTGCTGACGGAGTACCTCAGCTGGCGTTGGTGCCTGTTCGTCAACGTCCCGATCGCGATCGGCGCGGCCCTCGGCGCGTACTACCTGCTCAAGCGGGACCACATCGACAAGGACCACCGGGTCAGACTCGACCTGCCCGGAGCGTTCCTCGGCTGCGGCGGCCTGCTCGCCATCGTGTACGGCACCTCGGAGGCCTCGTCGCGAGGGTGGAGTGACCCGCTGGTGCTCAGCTTCCTGGGCCTGGGCGCGCTGCTGCTCGCGGTCTTCGCCCTGGTCGAGCGCCGGACGCCGCACGCGCTGCTGCCCACCCACATCGTCGGCGACCGCAACCGTGGTGGAGCCGCTCTGGCGGTGGGCCTGGCCGTGATCGGCATGTTCGGCCTCTTCCTGTTCCTCACCTACTACCTGCAGGTCGTGAAGCACTTCTCGCCGGTGATGGCGGGTGTCGCCTACCTCCCGATGGTCGCCGCGATCATCTTCAGCTCGACGGGCATCGCGGCCCGGCTGATGACCCGGGTGCCGTCCCGGAACCTGATCGTCCCCGGGCTGCTGCTGGCCGCCTCGGGCATGGCCTGGCTGACCCAGATGAAGGTCGACAGCCCGTACGCGGCCATGGTGCTGCCGGCCGAACTCCTGCTCGGCTTCGGCATGGGCCTGGTCTTCATGCCGTCGATGAGCCTGGCGACCCTCGGTGTCGCACCCGACGAGGCCGGTGCGGCGGCCGCGACCATCAACAGTGCCCAGCAGGTCGGCGGCTCGATCGGCACCGCGCTGCTCAACACCATCGCGGCCAGCGTCACCGCCACCTACCTGGTGGGCCGGAACACCGCCGACCAGCTCGTCCGGGCCACCGGTGCGGTGCACGGCTACGCGGTGGCGACCGGCGTCGCGATGGGCATCCTGTTGTGTGCCGCAGTGATCGCCTTCCTGCTGATCAACCACAGACCCGCGCCGGGCGAAGCCACCGGCGGTGCGGCCGACACCGACGAGTCCGCCGCCCAGGTCCTGGCCTGACCTGGGGACTCTGTCTTCGGCAGCCCCCTGTGGGGCGTCCCGTAGGGGGCTTTCCGCCGCCCGGCAGTTCAACCGCCTTCTGACGAAGTTCGTAGCGATTCGTAGTGAGAGGAAATGCACAACGCCGAGCAGGCGATTCTCATCCCACTCCCAGCATAGGATCACGGGATTTCCAGTTGATCAGCTCATAGTCTTCACGCACACGTAGCAAGCATGTGCGTACGGGGACCAGCAGCTGGGCAGGAGTGACGTACCTGATGACCCGTCATCGAAAGGCGCGCCCGGAGATGCATCGACGACCTGTGGTGTTGACCTCGGTCCTCGCGCTCGCCGTCGTCGGCGGCGTGATCGGCATAGGCACGCTGGCCGGCGAAGCCACCGCCTTCACGGCCCACGCCCCAGCCGCCAAGACCGTTGCTCCCGCCCCCCGGACCGCCGCGCCTTCGACCTCGCCGTCTGCTGCCATCCCTTCCGCCGCGTCCGCTGCGCCCGCGCCCTCGGCCGCCGCCTCCGCAGCCCCCACCGACTCCTCCGGAAGCGGGTCCGACGTGGCTCGGCCGGGTGGCAACTCCGTGGGCAGCACCGCCTCCGACAGTGCTCAGGCCGTCGCGCCGACCGCGCTCGGCAGCACCGCCACCGCTGCGGTCACCGCCGAGTCGTCCCGGGTCGGCGCGCTCTTCGCCGGTGCCGTCGCCGCCGGCAACCACTCCTGCACGGCCAGCGTGCTGCACAGCAGCACCAAGAACCTCATCCTGACCGCCGCGCACTGCATCGTCACCCCGGACGGCCTCTCGTTCGCCCCGGCCTACCACGACGGTCAGACGCCGTACGGCAGTTGGCCGGTCACCAAGGTGTACACCACCACCGGCTGGAGCCAGGGCGGCGACCCGGACGAGGACTTCGCGATCCTCCAGGTCGGCCAGAACGGCGGGCGCGACATAGAGGACGTGGTCGGCGGCAACGTACTGGGCCTCCAGGCGGGTTTCTCCACCGTGGTCCGCCTCTACGGCTACCCGGACACCAGCGAGGTGCCGCTCCTGTGCACCAACTCCACCAGCCGCCAGGACACCTACCAGCGCCGCATCGACTGCCCCTCCTACGCGAGCGGCACCAGCGGCGGCCCGTGGATCGACACCGACACCAACCAGGTCGTCGGTGTCATCGGTGGCTACCAGCAGGGCGGCGACACCGACGACACCTCGTACAGCGCGTACTTCGACCACACCATCGACGACCTCTACCAGCAGGCCGTGACCGGCTCGGGCTGAGCGGCTGCCACCCGCCTGCTGCCCGCCTGCGCCCGGCCGCTGCCCGCCTGCCGCGCGCCTCAGGCGTGCGGGCCCGTCCCGGTGCCGGTGCCAGTACTCGTGCCGGTGCTCGCGTCGGTGGTCTCCAGCTCGGCGAAGAACCGGTCCACGATGTCCTGGTGTCCCGGCAGCCCGCCCAGCGGCTCACCGACCACCCGGCTCGCCAACTCGGTTGCCAGCGTCACGACATCCTCCCGCAGCGAAGCCTCCGCGATCACGAGGTCCGCCGCCAACTGCACCTGCGCGGCGGCCACCAGCGAGTCCCGCTGCCGCTGCCCCTCGGCCCGCACCTCCGCCAGCAGCTCGGCCCCCTGCTCCGCAGCCTGCTGCCGTATCGCCGCAGCATCGTGCCGCGCCGTACTGAGCTCGGCCTGGTACTCGGCGTAGACCCGCTCGGCCTCCGCCCCGACCGTCTCGGCCCGCTCGAGGCCGCCCTCGATCACGTCCGCGCGCGCCGCGAAGTTCCGCTCGATCCGGGGGAGCAGGACCTTCCCCAGAATGCCGAAGATCAGGAAGAAACAGACCAGCCCGAGGATGAGTTCGCCGATGTCCGGCTTCAAAGGTCCCATGCGTCGATGCTACCGACGTCCCTCGAACGCCAGTCTCATGGGGTGCGACAGAACCGCTGGAGCGCACCACAGTTGACTCTCCGGCAGCTTTCGTCGGCCTGTGCCCCGACGGGCGGGCCGCCTCGCCGCGGACCTCGGGCGGCTGGCCGCGTCCACGGCGGGACTGCCCTGCTCGGCAGGTCGTCATGGGAGTCGCGCCCTCGTGGCACGGCCAGGATCAGCATCAGCCTCGACCAGGACCATGCCGAGCGCATCCGGGATCATGCCGAGCGTGCGGGTATGGACGTGTCGGCCTGTCTTGTCAACGCCGCAAAGCCGCCGGCTGGCCGAAGTGGGAGCAGTCGAAGCCCAGTTCGCCCGGATCGATCACGTCGGCCAGGCGGTTCCGGACATGAATCCGGATATGAAGAAGGCCCAGCTTCGCGGTAACTACCCGCTTGGCTGGGCCTTTTCGGCACTTCTTGCGAAGTGCCCCCGGCAGGATTCGAACCTGCGCACCCGCCTCCGGAGGGCGGTGCTCTATCCCCTGAGCTACGGGGGCCTACTTGGTGTCGCCTCGTGTTGCTGGCGACGTGGAGAACATTACCAGGCTGTGGCTGCTGTCCAAGCACGGTTTCGGTGAGGCTGCTCCTCGGCGGGGTCGGCGGGGGCGGGGGGAAGTGTGGAAAGGCCGGACGGGTGGGTCGGTGCGCGGCTACCCTCGGTGATGTGTCAGGTGTGTCCGGGCGGGTCCTCGTGGTGGACGACAGCGAGGTGATCCGTCAACTGATCAGGGTCAACCTGGAGCTGGAGGGCTTCCAGGTGGTGACGGCTGCCGACGGGGCGGAGTGCCTCGAGGTGGTCCGCCGGGTGAACCCGGACGTGGTGACGCTCGATGTGTTGATGCCCCGGCTGGACGGGCTCCGGACGGCGGCCCGGCTGCGGGCCGCGCCGGCCACGAGCAGGCTGCCGATCGCGATAGTCAGCGCGTGCACCCCCGCCGATCTGGATCGTGGGGAGTCGGTCGGGGTGGACGGTTATCTCGGCAAGCCGTTCGATCCGGCGGATCTGGTGGCGCTGGTGTGGCGGCTGATGGCGCTGCGTGAGGCGGGCGGATCAGGTGGGGCCGGGGGTTTCGCGTACGGATTCGGGGACGGTTCCGGCGGGCTCCGGCAGAATTCAGCCCTGAGCGAACGAATCGGACCCAATGCGGGTTCAACCCCCCCAGCCGGACCAGTACGGGCGTCTCAACGGGTAAACCGGGTGGCGGGCCCGTCCCCCCTCTCGCCTAGGCTTGGCGTCGTGACACCCGCAGAGCTTTCCCAGGCAGTCCAGGCCGCAGTCCGCACCGCCGTCGAGGCGGGCGAGCTGACCGTCGCCGTGCCCGAGCACGTGACGGTAGAGCGGCCCAAGAACAGGGACCACGGCGACTACGCCACCAATGTGGCCCTCCAGCTCGCGAAGGCGGCAGGTAAGCCGCCGCGAGCCGTGGCCGAACTGGTCGCCGCACGTCTGCGAGAACTGCCCGGCGTCGCGAAGGTCGACATCGCCGGACCGGGCTTCCTGAACGTCACCTTCGACGCCGCGACCCAGGGCGAGCTGGCCCGGACCATCGTCGAGGCCGGCGCCGGGTACGGCCGGAACGAGGCGCTCAAGGGCCTGAAGATCAACCTGGAGTTCGTGTCGGCCAACCCGACCGGCCCGATCCACATCGGCGGCGTCCGCTGGGCAGCCGTCGGCGACTCGCTGGCCCGGGTCCTCAAGGCCACCGGCGCCGACGTCTCCACCGAGTACTACCTGAACGACGCCGGTGTGCAGATCGGCAAGTTCGCCGCCTCGCTCCAGGCCGTCGCCAACGGCCGGCCCGCCCCCGAGGGCGGCTACGTCGGCGAGTACATCGTCGACATCGCCAAGGCGCTGACCGACGGCGTCCCCGGTGTGCTCGACCTGCCCGAGGCCGAGCAGCTGGAGGTCTTCCGCACCGAGGGCCTGAAGCTCATGGTGTCCGAGATCCAGCGCTCGATGGAGGAGTTCGGGGTCCACTTCGACACCTGGTTCTCCGAGAAGACGCTGCACGAGTCCGGCGCCGTGGAGAAGGCGATGGAGCGGCTGCGCGAGCAGGGTCACGTCTTCGACCAGGACGGCGCGATCTGGCTGCGCACCACCGACTTCGGCGACGACAAGGACCGCGTCCTGATCAAGGCCGACGGTGAGACGACGTACTTCGCCGCCGACGCCGCGTACTACCTGAGCAAGCGGGACCGGGGCAGCGAGGTCTCGGTCTACATGCTCGGTGCCGACCACCACGGGTACGTGAACCGCCTCAAGGCCATCGCCGCCTGCGCGGGCGACGACATGGACCGCAACATCGAGGTGAAGATCGGCCAGTTCGTGAAGATGGTCCGCGACGGCGAAGAGGTCCGGCTGTCCAAGCGGGCCGGCAACATCATCACGATCGACGACGTCGTCGAGTGGATCGGCGTGGACGCGGCCCGGTACATGCTGGTGCGCTCGCCCACCGACTCGACCATCACGCTCGACATCAACGTGCTGACCAGCAACAGCAACGAGAACCCGGTCTACTACGTCCAGTACGCGCACACCCGGATGTGCGGCGTCCAGCGCAAGGCGAACGACCTGGGCATCACGAAGTCCGAGGACTTCAAACCGGAGCTGCTCGCCACCGAGTGGGAGTCCGACCTGCTCGGCCAGCTCGGCGAGTTCCCCCGGGTGATCGCGGCGGCCGGCGAGCTGCGCGAGCCGCACCGGGTCGCGCGGTACCTGGAGGAGGTCGCCCGGGACTACCACCGGTTCTACGACCACTGCCAGATCCTGCCGAAGGGCGACGAGGAGGTCACCGACCTCACGCACGCCCGTCTCTGGCTCGCCGACGCGACGCGCACGGTGATCGCCAACGGCCTCGCCCTGCTCGGCGTATCCGCGCCCGAGCGGATGTAGCCGCACCCCCTGCGCACACAGGGGCGGTGACGGTCCATCGGGAACCGTCACCGCCCCTTGCCATAGGCCCCGCCGGTCTCAGCCCTTGAACCCCGCCCGTCCCAGCCCTTGAACCCCGCCCGTCCAGTCAGGAAGAGACCAGCAGATGAGCCGCTCCGCACACCCCGCCGGCCCCCGCCACGGAGACGTGCTGCCGGAGGGGCACTACCTGGCCCCGCCGAGCGACCTCAACGCGCTCGACCCCAAGGTCTGGGCCCGGACGGTGACCCGCGACGCCGAGGGCGTGGCCACGGTCGGCGGGCGGGACGGTGTCGGCGGGCTGGACGTGAAGGCGCTGGCGGCGGAGTTCGGCACCCCGGCGTACATCCTCGACGAGCAGGACTTCCGGACCCGGGCCCGCGCCTGGCGCGATGCGTTCGGCGACGGCGCGGACGTGTACTACGCGGGCAAGGCGTTCCTCTCCAAGGCGATCGTCCGCTGGCTGCGCGAGGAGGGTCTCAACCTGGATGTGTGCAGCGCGGGCGAGTTGGCGGTGGCGCTGGCCGCCGGGATGCCGGGGGAGCGGATCGCGCTGCACGGCAACAACAAGACGGCCCAGGAGCTGGAGCACGCCGTCAAGGCCGGGGTCGGGCACATCGTGGTCGACTCGTACCAGGAGATCGAGCTGCTCGCCGCGATCGCCGAGAGCCAGGGCGTGCGTCAGCCGATCCTGATCCGGGTGACGGTCGGCGTCGAGGCGCACACCCACGAGTTCATCGCGACGGCGCACGAGGACCAGAAGTTCGGCCTGTCGCTCAGCGGCGGCGCGGCGGCCGAGGCCGTACGCAGGGTGCTCGCGAAGGACAGCCTGGAGCTGCGCGGCATCCACTCGCACATCGGTTCGCAGATCTTCGACACCGCCGGTTTCGAGGTCTCGGCCCGCCGCCTGGTCGGTCTGCTGGCCGAGGTGCGGGACGAGCACGGCGTCGAGCTGCCCGAGATCGACCTCGGCGGCGGCCTCGGCATCGCGTACACCAGCGAGGACGACCCCAAGCAGCCCGCCGAGATCGCCGCCTCGCTGGCCGAGATCGTCCGCCGCGAGTGCGCCTCGGCCCAGCTCAAGGCCCCCCGGATCTCGGTCGAGCCGGGCCGGGCGATCGTCGGCCCGACGGCCTTCACGCTGTACGAGGTCGGGACGATCAAGCCGCTCGAAGGGCTGCGGACGTACGTCAGCGTGGACGGCGGCATGTCGGACAACATCCGTACCGCGCTCTACGACGCCGAGTACTCGGTCGCGCTGGTCTCGCGTACCAGCGAGGCGGCTCCGATGCTGGTCAGGGTGGTCGGCAAGCACTGCGAGTCCGGTGACATCGTCGTCCGGGACGCCTTCCTGCCCGCCGACCTCGCGGCCGGTGACCTGATCGCGGTGCCCGCCACCGGGGCGTACTGCCGGTCGATGGCGAGCAACTACAACCACGCGCTGCGCCCGCCGGTGGTCGCGGTGGACGCCGACGGCGCCCGGGTGATCGTGCGGCGCGAGACGGAGGAGGATCTCCTGCGGCTCGATATCGGATGACGAAATCCTTGTCTCAGATTCTGGAACGCCCGTAGATTCACGCGGGAAGTCCCGGAGACTGGTACAGACCGAGGTGGCGATCGAGGTACCGGCCGAGGTGTCCACCACGGTGTCGACCGAGGTGCCGATCACGTACCGCGATCCACGTACCGCGATCAACGTTCCACGTACCAACCGAATCCCTGCGGGTACTCGCGAAGAGTCGGGAAACCGCCCGCCAGGAACGAAGAATGCAGAGCGGAGTCGGATGATGCGTACGCGCCCGCTGAAGGTGGCGTTGCTGGGCTGTGGTGTGGTGGGCTCCGAGGTGGCGCGCATCATGACGACGGACGCCGCCGACCTCGCCGCGCGGATCGGCGCGCCGGTCGAGCTGGCGGGCATTGCCGTCCGCCGCTCCGGGCGGGCCAGGCCCGGCGTGCCCGAGCACCTGCTCACCACGGACGCCCAGGCGCTGGTCGGCCGGGGTGACATCGACGTGGTGATCGAGGTGGTCGGCGGGATCGAGCCGTCCAAACAGCTCATCCTCTCGGCGTTCAAGCAGGGTGCCTCGGTGGTCAGCGCCAACAAGGCGCTGCTCGCCAGGGACGGCGCCGAGCTGCACCAGGCGGCCGTCGACGCCGGGGTGGACCTGTACTACGAGGCGGCCGTCGCGGGTGCCATCCCGCTGATCCGCCCGCTGCGCGAGTCGCTCGCCGGTGACAAGGTCAACCGGGTGCTCGGCATCGTCAACGGCACCACCAACTTCATCCTCGACAAGATGGACACCACCGGCGCCGGGTACTCCGAGGCGCTGGAGGAGGCCACCGCGCTCGGCTACGCCGAGGCCGACCCGACGGCCGACGTCGAGGGCTTCGACGCCGCCGCGAAGGCCGCGATCCTGGCCGGCATCGCCTTCCACACCAAGGTCACCGCCGCCGACGTCTACCGCGAGGGCCTCACCGAGGTCACGGCCGCCGACATCGCCTCCGCGAAGGCGATGGGCTGCGTGGTCAAGCTGCTGGCGATCTGCGAGCGCGCGGCCGACGGCGAGTCCGTGACCGCCCGCGTGCACCCCGCGATGCTGCCGCTGAGCCACCCGCTGGCCTCCGTCCGGGAGGCGTACAACGCGGTGTTCGTGGAGGCGGAGGCGGCCGGCCGGCTGATGTTCTACGGCCCGGGCGCCGGTGGCGCGCCGACCGCCTCCGCCGTGCTGGGCGACCTGGTCGCGGTCTGCCGCAACAAGGTGAACGGCACCACCGGACCGCGCGACTCGGTCTACACCCAGCTGCCCGCGAAGCCGATGGACCAGGTCATCACCCGGTACCACGTCAGCCTGGACGTCGACGACCGCGCGGGCGTGCTCGCCCAGGTGGCGTCCGTCTTCGCCGAGCACGGCGTCTCCATCGACACCGTGCGCCAGCAGGGCCGCGACGGCGACGCCTCGCTCGTCGTGGTCACCCACCGCGCCACCGACGCCGCGCTGTCGGCGACGGTGGAGAAGATCCGCGCGCTGGACAGCGTGCGTGACGTGGCCAGCATCATGCGGGTTGAAGGGGAGTAGGAGCACCATGAACGCCGTCATCGACAGAGCGCACACCCACCAGTGGCGCGGCCTCATCGAGGAGTACCGCGACCGGCTGCCGGTCAGCGACTCCACCCCCGTGGTCACCCTGCTGGAGGGTGGCACGCCCCTCGTCCCCGCGCAGGTGCTCTCCGAGCGCACCGGCTGCGAGGTCTACCTCAAGGTCGAGGGCGCCAACCCGACCGGGTCCTTCAAGGACCGGGGCATGACGATGGCGATCTCGAAGGCCAAGGAGGACGGCGCGCAGGCCGTCATCTGCGCCTCGACGGGCAACACCTCGGCCTCGGCCGCCGCGTACGCGGTGCGGGCCGGCATGGTCTGTGCCGTCCTCGTCCCGCAGGGCAAGATCGCGCTCGGCAAGATGGGCCAGGCCCTGGTGCACGGCGCGAAGATCCTTCAGGTGGACGGGAACTTCGACGACTGCCTCACTCTTGCGCGTGAACTGTCCGAGAAGTACCCGGTGGCGCTGGTCAACTCGGTGAACCCGGTCCGGATCGAGGGCCAGAAGACGGCCGCCTTCGAGATCGTGGACATGCTGGGCGATGCCCCGGACATCCACGTCCTGCCGGTCGGCAACGCGGGCAACATCACCGCGTACTGGAAGGGCTACCGCGAGTACGCCGCCGACGGCCTGGCCACCCACAAGCCGCGCATGTGGGGCTTCCAGGCGTCCGGTTCGGCGCCGATCGTGGACGGGCACCCGGTGCTCAAGCCGCAGACCATCGCGACCGCGATCCGGATCGGCAACCCGGCCTCCTGGGACTTCGCGATCGCCGCGCGGGACGAGTCGGGCGGCCTCATCGACAAGGTGACGGACCGTCAGATCCTGTCCGCCTACCGCCTGTTGGCCGCCCAGGAGGGCGTCTTCGTGGAGCCCGCCTCGGCCGCGAGCGTGGCGGGTCTGCTGCAGGCCGCCGAGCGGGGCCTGGTGGACCCGGGGCAGCGGATCGTCTGCACCGTGACCGGAAACGGTCTGAAGGACCCGGACTGGGCGGTGGCCGGCGCCCCGCAGCCGCACGTCGTCCCGATCGACGCCGAGGCGGCCGCGCAGCGGCTCGGACTGCTCGACTGACGTTCCGCCGAAGCCCCGCCGAGGCTCCGGCGAAGTTCCGGCGAAGTCCGCGAGTGACGGTACGGGTCCGCGAGTGGCTGCGCGGTGACCGTACGGGACTGACAGTACGTCAACAGTTGGGCCGACTCTTTCGGGGGTCGGCCCACTGCGGGTTTCGGATGACACCTTTGTGTCATTTACCCGGCACTGAACAGCGCTGATTTCACACACTTTCCGGCCAGAAAGGGCAACACGGCCGATCGAAAGGGGGCGAGGTGTACCGCTGTGGAACCTCTCTTCGATAGTCTGGCCCCGACGGGCCGCGCCGTGACCGATGAGCGCCCGCCTCGCCGGGGCTTGTCGTGAAGACCCCGCCCACGCACCATCGCAGGCCCTCGTACCGGGCCGCCCCGAGCAATCAACCCCCAGGAGAGTCCCCCCACATGGCTGGTCCTGCGTTCCGTGCCGCCGCCGTCCGGGTCCGGGTCCCCGCGACCAGCGCCAACCTCGGCCCTGGCTTCGACGCCTTCGGACTCGCCCTGGGTCTCTACGACGACGTGGTGGTCCGGGTCGCCGAGTCCGGCCTCTCGGTCGACATCGCAGGTCAGGGCGCGGACACGCTGCCCAGGGATGAGCGCCACCTGCTGGTCCGCTCGATGCGGGCCGCCTTCGACCGGCTCGGCGGCCAGCCGCGCGGTCTCGAAATCGTCTGCGCCAACCGGATACCGCACGGCCGTGGCCTGGGTTCCTCCTCCGCCGCGATCTGCGCGGGCCTCGTCGCGGCCCGTGCCGTCACCATCGGCGGCCCCGCCGCCCTCGACGACGAGGCGCTGCTGGCCCTCGCCTCCGAGCTGGAGGGCCACCCGGACAACGTCGCCGCCTGTCTGCGCGGCGGGTTCACCATCGCCTGGACGGACGAGGACGCCGCCCGGGCGGTCACACTGGAGCCGTCCGAGCAGGTCGTTCCGGTTGTTTTCATCCCGGCCACCGAGGTGCTCACCGAGGCCGCCCGGGGTCTGCTGCCCAAGACCGTGCCGCTCGCCGACGCCGCCGTCAACGCCGGGCGCTCGGCCCTGCTGGTCGAGGCCCTCACCCGGCGGCCCGAGCTGCTGCTCGCCGCCACCGAGGACCGCCTGCACCAGGACTACCGCGCCTCCGCGATGCCCGACAGCGCCGCGCTGGTGGGGGCGCTGCGCGCGGAGGGCATCCCGGCGGTCATCTCCGGCGCCGGGCCGACCGTGCTGGCGTTCTCCGATGCCGAAAACGCCGACAAGTTGCTTCAGTTCGCGGGGGCGTCGTTCGACGCGCACCGGCTGCAGCTGGACCGGACCGGAGCAACCGTTCTCCCGCTCAACGCATGACGCATGACGCATAGCGCACACCGTGGTGAGCAGGGGGAATGCGGCCCGCGATTTGGGCCGGGCCGGAACGATTGACAGGAACAGGGCTGGGGAATGTGTCAGGGGGTCGGTAGTGTTAACCTCATTGCTGCACCAGATGCCCTCCGGGGCCCGGTGCGACGCGTCCCGATCCCGACCTCCCGCCCGTACGGCAAGCCCGCCCGGAGCGAGATGTGGAAGTACGGGACGACGATTCTCCGGGAGCCCTCCACAGCGCGTACGCAGCCTGCCTGCGCGATTGCGGCCGCATCCCGAAGCCGTGACGGCACCTGACTCCCTCCCGCCGCCTCCAGCCTGAGGCACAGCCGGGCGGAGCGCGGGGTACCGCCACGCGACGGGGGCCCGGGTATCGCAGGCAGCAGGGTTGGCACGAGACCGGCCCACCGCGCCGTTTCGCACCACAGTGCACCGCACATCGCAGCTTCCCCCCGACTGGCTCCGCCATTCGAGGGGTCCACAGCCTCGGACCGACGCAGACGAGCGTTGGTCAGGACAGCACAACCGGTCGCCGAGCCAGACAGGCCGACGTCCGCTCCAGGGAAGGACCCTTAGTGAGCGACACCACCGATCTGATGGGCGCGCGCCCGGACGCTGAAGCGTCGGACGCAGCCGCCGCCCCCGCGGCCCCGGCCAAGCGCCGTCGCGCCGCTGCCGCGGGCCTCGACGGCCTGGTCCTGGCCGAGCTTCAGAAGCTCGCCTCGACCCTCGGCATCAGCGGTACCGGACGGCTGCGCAAGAGCCAGCTGATCGATGCCATCAAGGACAAGAGCGGCGGAGACCCGCTGCTCGCCGGCGCCGCGGCCTCGGCCGCGCCCGCCAAGCGCGCCGCCAAGGCCGCCGCCGCTGCTCCGGCACCGGCAGCCGAGGCCGCGCCCGCCGCCGCCCCGGCCGCCGCCGCGACGGAGAAGCCGGCCCGCCGTTCGCGCGCCGCCGCCGTGGCCGCCGAGCCGGCCGCGCAGATCGACATCCCGGTGCAGGCCGCCGCCGAGGCCGCTCCGGCCCAGGCCGGGCGGGCCCGCCGCCGCGCCACCTCGGCGGGTGGCACCCCCACCGCCGACGCCGTGGCCGAGCAGAACACCGCCGTGCTCGCGGAGGCCAAGTCCGAGACGCAGACCCGGACCGCCGACTCCCGCAGCACGGAGACGCGCGGCACCGAGACGCGTGGCACCGAGACCCGCGCCTTCGAGGGTGACGCCCGGACCGAGACCCGCCGTGACCGCCGGGACCGCCGCGACCGTCGTGAGGGCCCGGAGGCCGGCGACGGTCAGCCGGCCCAGGACGGTGACTCCCGCGAGTCGCGCCGGGACCGCCGCAACCGCCGCGACCGGACGGACCGTCCGGAGCGTACGGAGCGCAGCGAGCGGCAGGGTGGCCAGCAGGGTCAGCAGACCCAGCCGGTCGCGCAGGAGAGTCGCCAGGACAGCAGGCAGGACAACAGCCAGCAGAACCGCCAGCCGGTCTCCCAGCAGCAGCAGGGTGGCGGCGGCTACGACGACGACGAGTTCGGCGACGGTCGTCGCGGCCGTCGTGGCCGTTACCGTGACCGCCGGGGCCGTGGCACCCGCGGTGACCGCTTCGAGGGCAACGTGCCCGAGGTGCAGGTCAACGACGACGACGTGCTGATCCCCGTCGCGGGCATCCTGGACATCCTCGACAACTACGCGTTCGTCCGGACCTCCGGCTACCTGCCCGGTTCGAACGACGTCTACGTCTCGCTCGCCCAGGTCCGCAAGAACGGCCTGCGCAAGGGTGACGCCATCACCGGTGCCGTCCGCCAGCCCAAGGACGGCGAGCGCCGCGAGAAGTTCAACGCCATGGTGCGGCTGGACTCCGTCAACGGCATGGACCCGGAGAGCGGCCGTAACCGCCCCGAGTTCGGCAAGCTCACCCCGCTCTACCCGCAGGAGCGCCTGCGGCTGGAGACCGACCCGGGCATCCTGACCACCCGCATCATCGACCTCGTGTCGCCGATCGGTAAGGGCCAGCGTGGTCTGATCGTCGCCCCGCCGAAGACCGGCAAGACGATGATCATGCAGGCGATCGCCAACGCGATCACCCACAACAACCCCGAGTGCCACCTGATGGTCGTCCTGGTCGACGAGCGTCCGGAAGAGGTCACCGACATGCAGCGGTCGGTGAAGGGCGAGGTCATCTCCTCGACCTTCGACCGCCCGGCCGAGGACCACACCGTGGTCGCCGAGCTGGCCATCGAGCGTGCCAAGCGCCTGGTGGAGCTGGGCCACGACGTGGTGATCCTGCTCGACTCGATCACCCGCCTGGGCCGTGCCTACAACCTGGCGGCGCCGGCCTCCGGCCGCATCCTGTCCGGTGGTGTCGACTCGACCGCGCTCTACCCGCCGAAGAAGTTCTTCGGTGCCGCGCGCAACATCGAGAACGGCGGCTCGCTGACCATCCTCGCCACCGCGCTGGTGGAGACCGGCTCCCGGGCCGACGAGGTCGTCTTCGAGGAGTTCAAGGGCACCGGCAACATGGAGCTCAAGCTCGACCGCAAGCTCTCGGACAAGCGCATCTTCCCGGCCGTCGACGTCGACGCGTCCTCCACCCGTAAGGAGGAGATCCTGCTGGGCAAGGAGGAGTTGGCCGTCGCCTGGAAGCTCCGCCGGGTGCTGCACGCGCTCGACTCGCAGCAGGCGCTCGAGCTGCTGCTGGACAAGATGAAGCAGACCAAGAGCAACGCCGAGTTCCTGATGCAGATCGCCAAGACCACGCCGGGCTCCGGCGACTGACGAAGCATCCAGTGACGAAGCCCCGGACTGCACTGCGGTCCGGGGCTTCTCGCTGTTCCGACGCCGTTCCTCATGGCGGTTCCTCATGGCGTTTCAAGGTGGTCATAAGAATCGGACTTATGCGTTTCTGCTTCGCTATCCTCAATAAGACGGTCATTCCGACCAAAACCGGCAGACGTGACATAAGTCGCAGGGTGTGAGGGCGAGACGACATGGCCGATCACAAGAAGGTCCGGAGCCGGCGGGGCCGGCTGGTACGCGCTGTCGTGTTCACCCTCGCCGGGCTGCTGGTGGTGGGCGCGGGGGCGGCCGGGTACGCGTACTGGAGGCTCAACCGCAACATCAAGAGCGTCGACATCAACGCGCAGCTCGGTTCGAGCCGTCCGCCGGCCTCCACCGACGGGTCGTTCAACGTCCTGGTGCTGGGGTCCGACTCGCGCAGCGGTGCCAATGGCAACCTCGCGGGCGGCGCCACCGACGGCACCGCGCGCTCGGACACCGCGATGGTGGTGCACGTCAACCAGGCGCACACGCACGCGGACGTGGTGAGCATCCCGCGCGACACCCTGGTCCCGCGCCCCGACTGCGTCGGCACCGACGGCAAGCCCGTGGCGGGGGCGAAGAGCGCGATGTTCAACGCCGCGTTCGAGGTCGGCGGCCCGGCCTGCGCGGTGAAGACCGCCGAGGCGCTCACCGGGCTGCGGATGGACCACTTCGTGGAGATCGACTTCTCGGGCTTCGCCGGGTTCATCGACGCGATCGGCGGGGTCACCGTGACCACCACCGTGAACATCGACGACCAGGACAGCGGTCTTCACCTGCAGGCCGGCACCCACCACCTGAACGGCACCGACGCGCTCGCCTTCGTCCGGACCAGGCACGGGGTCGGCGACGGCAGCGACCTCGGCCGGATCGAGCTGCAGAAGCAGATGGTGAAGTCGATCATGTCCCAGGTCGGTGGCAGCGGGCTGACCTCCGATCCGACCAGACTCTTCTCGGTCGCCGACAAGCTCACCAAGAGCATCACCACCGACTCGCAGCTGGGCTCGGTCTCCGCACTGATGGGCCTCTCGGGCACTCTCAAGGGCATCGGCCCGGACGAGCTGACGATGGTCACGCTCCCGGTGGGGACGGCCCCTACGGACCCGAACCGGGTGGTCCAGCTCCAGCCCCAGGCGGCCCAGCTCTGGACGGCGCTGAAGGGGGACAAGCCGGTGCCGCAGGCGATCGTCAGCTCCCAGCCCGACAACCCGGCGGATTCGAAGGCAACTGGGTAACCACTGGGGGCGCGGGGCCCTGCTTGCTGAACTGCGTGCGCGAAAACCGGAAGGCGACTTCCTGTGCCCTCCTGCCTCGCTCAGTGCCTCGAAGGTCGGCCCCGGAATATCCGGCGAACCCACCCGGTTTGGGAAGATGCGGCCAGTCCTGGCAGACTGGTACGTCGGTCCCGGTTCACGTGCGCCTTCCTGGCGCCGACCCGGTACCCTCCCGATCACTAGGAGCATCCCTTGAAGCCCAACGTTCACCCCGAGTACGTGGTCACCCAGGTGACCTGCACCTGCGGCGCCGAGTTCACCACCCGCTCGACCGAGACCAGTGGCGTCATGCGCGCCGAGGTCTGCTCGCAGTGCCACCCCTTCTACACCGGCAAGCAGAAGATCCTCGACACCGGTGGCCGCGTCGCCCGCTTCGAGCAGCGCTTCGGCAAGAACCTCAGCGCGAAGCAGGCCTAGCGCTCGTACGGCGCCGGTCTCTGGCGTTCCCGTTTCACGACGGGGGCGTCCGGGCCGGCGCCGTTCGCGTCTCCCCGCAGCACGCTCCTCGCAGCACACTCGCCGCAGCACGCTCCTCGCAGTGCGGTCCGCACCCCTCACAACTCACTTCGTACGGAAGTAGGCCCATCCCATGTTCGAGGCAGTCGAAGAGCTCCTCACCGAGCACGCCGACCTCGAGACGAGGCTGGCCGACCCGTCGGTCCACGCGGACCAGAACAACGCGCGCAAGCTCGCCAAGCGCTACGCCGAGCTGAGCCCGATCACCTCCACGTTCCGCGCCTGGAAGCAGGCCGTCGAGGACATCGAGGCCGCCCGTGAGTTCGCCGCCGAGGACCCTGACTTCATCGCCGAGGTGAAGGCGGGCGAGGCCCGCCGCGACGAGCTGACGGAGGAGCTGCGCCTGCTGCTCGTCCCGCGTGACCCCAACGACGACAAGGACGTCATCCTGGAGGTCAAGGCGGGTGAGGGCGGCGAGGAGTCCGCGCTGTTCGCCGGTGACCTGCTGCGGATGTACCTGCGCTTCGCCGAGCGGGTGGGCTGGAAGACCGAGATCATCGACGCCAACGAGTCGGATCTCGGCGGCTACAAGGACGTCTCGGTCGCCGTGAAGACCAAGGGCACCCCCGAGCCCGGCCAGGGCGTCTGGGCCCGCCTGAAGTACGAGGGCGGCGTGCACCGCGTGCAGCGCGTGCCGGCCACCGAGTCGCAGGGCCGGATCCACACTTCGGCGGCCGGCGTGCTGGTCACCCCCGAGGCGGAGGACGTCGAGGTCGAGATCATCGCGAACGAGCTGCGGATCGACGTCTACCGCTCCTCGGGCCCCGGCGGGCAGTCCGTCAACACGACCGACTCGGCGGTCCGGATCACCCACCTGCCGACCGGTATCGTGGCGTCCTGCCAGAACGAGAAGAGCCAGCTCCAGAACAAGGAGCAGGCGATGCGCATTCTGCGTTCGCGGTTGCTGGCCGCCGCGCAGGAGGCTGCCGATCTGGAAGCCTCGGACGCGCGTCGCAGCCAGGTCCGTACCGTGGACCGCTCGGAGCGGATCCGGACGTACAACTACCCGGAGAACCGCATCTCGGACCACCGCACGGGCTTCAAGTCGTACAACCTGGACCAGGTGTTGGACGGCGAGCTCAACGCGCTGATCCAGTCTTGTGTGGATACCGATGCGGCGGCCAAGCTGGCCGCTGCTCAGGAGAACTGACCCGAGCGACAAGGGGACTTCTCGATGAACCTGCTGCTCGCCGAGGTGGCCCAGGCCACCCAGCGGTTGGCCGCGGCCGGCGTGCCGTCGCCGCGCTTCGACGCGGAGGAGCTCGCCGCACACATCCACAACGTCAAGCGCAGCCAGCTGCACACCGTGAAGGACGCCGACTTCGACGCCCGGTACTGGGAGGCGATCTCGCGCCGTGAGGCGCGCGAGCCGCTCCAGCACATCACCGGGCGGGCGTTCTTCCGGTACCTGGAGCTGGAGGTCGGCCCGGGCGTGTTCGTGCCCCGGCCGGAGACCGAGTCGGTCGTCGAATGGGCGATAGACGCCGTCCGGGACATGGACGTCGCCGAGCCGCTGGTGGTCGACCTCTGTACCGGTTCCGGCGCGATCGCGCTGGCACTGGCCCAGGAGCTGCCGCGCAGCGAGGTGCACGCGTTCGAGCTGGACGAGGGCGCGATGAAGTACACCCGTCGCAACATCGCCAACAGCGGCGACCGGGCCCGGGTCACCCTGCACGCCGGGGACGCCACCCGCGCGTTCGAGGACGACCGCTCCTGGGACGGCCGCTTCGACCTGGTGATCTCCAACCCGCCGTACATCCCGCTCACCGAGTGGGAGTACGTCGCGCCCGAGGCCCGCGACCACGACCCGCAGATGTCGTTGTTCTCCGGCGAGGACGGTCTCGACACCATCCGCGGCATCGAGCGGGTCGCCGCCCGCCTGCTGCGCCCGGGGGGTGCGGTCGTGATCGAGCACGCCGACACCCAGGGCGGCCAGGTGCCGTGGATCTTCAACGAGGAGGGCGGCTGGACGGACGCCGCCGACCACCGCGACCTGAACAACCGGCCGCGCTTCACAACGGCCCGTAAGGCGTCGTTGTGAACATCGAGCGCAGTACGACGGCCCGTAAGGCGTCGTTGTGAGCGTTGTTGTGACTGTCATGAGCCATCTCGGAAGGGGACCGCACCGATGAGCCGCCGCTACGACTGTGCAGACGCAGGGGACCGCGCCACGGGGCTGCGTGAGGCCGCTTCGGCGATCCGCCGGGGTGAACTGGTGGTGCTGCCCACCGACACCCTGTACGGGATCGGCGCGGACGCCTTCAACGCCGAGGGCGTAGCCGGGCTGCTGGCCGCCAAGGGCCGGGGCCGGAACATGCCCTCGCCGGTGCTGGTCGGCTCGCCGACCACGCTGCACGGGCTGGTCACCGACTTCTCCGAGCTGGCCTGGGAGCTGGTCGACGCGTTCTGGCCGGGCGGGCTGACGTTGGTCGCCAAGCACCAGCCCTCGCTGCGCTGGGACCTCGGCGAGACCCGGGGCACGGTCGCCGTCCGGATGCCGCTGCACCCCGTCGCCATCGAGCTGCTCAACACCACCGGTCCGCTGGCGGTCTCCAGCGCCAACAAGACCGGCGGGCCGTCGCCGGCCACCTGTGACGACGCGTTCGCCCAGCTCGGCGAGTCGGTCTCGGTCTACCTCGACGGCGGGGTGGCCAACTTCTCCCAGGCCTCGACCATCGTCGACGTCACGGGCAAGGTCCCGGTCCTGCTGCGGGCCGGCGCGGTCAGCGTCGAGCAGCTGAGGGAGGTCGTACCGGACCTGGAGGCCGGCAGTTGAGAGCGGTCTCGCTGCACGGTCCGGGCTCTGGCCCGGGCACCGGCATACCCAGCTACATCACGGTCTCGCCCCGGCCGCTCGATACCTTCCGGATCCTCTTCGTCTGCACCGGCAACGTCTGCCGGGGCCCGATCGCCGAACGGCTGACCAGGCACGAGCTGCACGCCCGCCTCAGCGGCGCGGCGGCGGGCCGGATCGTGGTCGAGAGCGCCGGTACCTGGGGGCACGAGGGCGCGCCGATGGAGGCGCACGCCGCGACCGTGCTCGGTGAGTACGGCGTGGACAGCGGCGACTTCGCCGGGCGCGAGCTGCTGGACGAACACGTGGTCGACGCCGACCTGGTGCTCACCGCGACGCTCGACCACCGGGCCCAGGTCATCTCGATGGGACACGCGGCGGGCCTGCGGACCTTCACGCTCAAGGAGTTCACCCGGCTCGTCCGCCGGATCGACCCGAGCACCCTGCCGGACCCGCGCGACGGCGTGCACGTCACCGAACGCGCCCGCGCCCTCGTCCGCGCGGCCGCCGCCCGGCGCGGCTGGCTGCTCGCGGCGACCCCCGAGTCGGACGAGGTCGACGACCCGTACGGCGCGCCGATCGGGATGTTCCGCAACTGCGGCGAGGAGATCTTCGACGCGCTGGACCCGGTGGTGACGGCCCTGACCGGCGTGACGCGCGAGTTCGGCTGACCGTACCGACCGGGTTGTCGTGGGGCCCTTCCACGCTCCGGCGCTGCCGCTCTGACGGCGTACGGGGGCGGTGTGCTGACGGGCCGGGGGATCCGGGCGGTCATACGCTGGAATCACCCTGCCCGCCGCTGCCCGGGAGCCCCGCCATGACTGTCACCAACGCCTCGCAAGCCGCACAGGCCGTCGGCTGGGAGGCCCCCGAGGCGCTGCTGCGGGCCGATCCGGAGCTGGCCGACCTGCTCACCGGGGAGGCCGCGCGCCGGGGCGAGAGTCTGCAGCTGCTGGCTGGGGAGAACGTCACCAGCGCGGCGGTGCTCGCCGCGCTCGGCGGCCCGCTGATCGACAAGTACGCCGAGGGTTACCCGGGGCGCCGGCACCACACGGGCTGCTCGCTGGCGGACGCGGCCGAGCTGCTCGCGGTCGACCGGGCCGAGCGGCTGTTCGCCGCCGACCACGCCAACGTCCAGCCCCGGTCGGCGACTTCGGCGATGCTGGCGGCGTACGCGGCGCTGCTCAAGCCGGGTGACGTGGTGCTCGCGATGTCGCTGGAGCACGGCGGCCACCTCAGCTGCGGGTCGCGGGCCAACTTCTCCGGCCGTTGGTTCGACTTCATCGGGTACGGCGTGCACGAGCAGGACAACCTGATCGACCTGGACCAGGTGCGCGAGCTCGCCAAGCTGCACCGGCCGAAGGCGATCATCGCGGGCGGGATCTCCTACCCCCGGCACATCGACTGGGCCGGCTTCCGGAAGATCGCCGACGAGGTGGACGCCTACCTGATCGCCTCGGCCGCACAGGTGACCGGCCTGGTGGCGGCCGGAGCGGCGCCCTCGCCGGTGCCGTACGCGGACGTGACGGTGGCCGCCACCCACAAGTTGCTGCGCGGGCCGCGCGGCGGGCTGCTGCTCTGCACGGCGGAGCTGGCGGACCGGGTGGACCGGGCGGTGTTCCCGTTCACCCAGGGTGGCGCGGCGATGAACGAGGTGGCGGGCAAGGCGGTTGCCCTCGCGCAGGCGGGTACGCCGGAGTTCGGCGCGTACATCCGGCGTGCGGTCGACGGCGCACGCTCGCTGGCCGCCGCGATGGAGCGCGGCGGAGCCCGCCCGCTGACCGGCGGGACGGACACCCATCTGGTCACGGTGGACGTCAGCCCGCTCGGGGTCACCGGCGTCGAGGCCGAGCGCCGCTGCGCGGCGGCCGGACTGATGCTCGGCAAATGCGCACTCCCGTACGATCCGGCGCCCGCCGCCGAGACCTCCGGCATCCGGCTCGGCACCGGCGCGGTGGCGGCGCAGGGGATGGGGGAGAGCGAACTCACGGAGGTCGGCGAACTGGTCACCTCCCTGCTCAGCGGGGGTGCCGAGAGCCAGGTCGGGGCCCGGATCGGGGCCCGGGTGCGCGAGCTGGCCCGGGCTTTCGCCGGGGGCTGACCGCACCCGGTCGGACCCCGACGGGACCCCGGTCGGACCTCGGCGGGCCACCGGTCGGCCCGTAGGGAGAACCGCGGTGCACATCCCGCGCGTCCAACTCAATAAGGTGTGCACCGTGGCGACGCACCTCGAACCCCGGACAATCACGGGAGTACCTTCGGTACTCACCCGTCGGACCGTGACGCAGGAGGCCAGTGGTGCGTGAGTATCTGCTGGTCCTCGTCGTCACGGCGGCTGTGACCTACCTGCTTACCGGCCCCGTCCGGAAGTTCGCCATCCTGGCGGGCGCGATGCCCCCGGTGCGAGCCCGCGACGTGCACCGTGAGCCGACGCCCCGGCTGGGCGGCATCGCGATGTTCGGCGGTCTCTGCGCCGGCCTGCTGGTGGCCTCCCAACTCACCAACCTCGGACGTCTGTTCATCCAGAGTGCGGACGTCAAGGCGCTGCTCTCGGGTGCCGGGATCATGTTCGTGCTCGGGGTGCTGGACGACAAGTGGGGCGTGGACGCCCTGGTGAAGCTCGGCGGCCAGATGATCGCCGCCGGTGTGATGGTCTGGCAGGGCGTCACGGTGATCTCGATCCCCGTCCCCGGCTTCGGCCCGGTCGCCGTCACCCCGACCCAGGGCATGATCATCTCGGTCACGCTGGTGGTCGTGATGGTCAACGCGGTGAACTTCATCGACGGCCTGGACGGCCTGGCGGCCGGCATGGTCTGCATCGCCGCGATGGCGTTCTTCCTTTATTCGTACCGCCTCTGGTTCCGCTACGGGATCAACGACGCCGCGCCCGCCGTGCTGTTCAGCGCGGTGCTGATCGGGATGTGCCTGGGCTTCCTGCCGCACAACCTGCACCCGGCCCGGATCTTCATGGGCGACTCCGGCTCGATGATGCTCGGCCTGATGCTCGCGGTGGCGGCGATCTCCATCACCGGCCGCGTCGACCCCGACCTGATCACGGCCGAGACGGGCTCGAAGACCGCCACCGTGCACGCCCTGGTGCCGATCTACATCCCGCTGCTGCTCCCGCTGACGGTGATCGCACTACCGCTGGCCGACCTGTTGCTGGCCGTGGTGCGCCGGACCTGGGCCGGGAAGTCGCCCTTCGCCGCCGACAAGCAGCACCTGCACCACCGGCTGCTGGAGGTCGGGCACTCGCACAGCCGCGCGGTGCTGATCATGTACTTCTGGGCCGCCCTGATCGCCTTCGGCACCGTCGCGGTCTCGATCACCAACACCGCCCGCTACGTGGTGCTGACCTTCGCCGGGCTCTGCATGGTCGGCATCGTGGTCCTGCTGATGCCGCGCTTCCGTCCGCACGCGCCGCGCGCCGTCCAGGCGTTCGTCCCGCCGCGCTACCGCAAGGCGACGCCCGGCACCCCGCAGTCGCGGCAGGAGCCGGCCATGGCGGAGCTCTCCGCCGAGGACCAGGAGCTGCTCGGACGGCTCGGCACGGGGGCCACTGCGGTCGGCAGCCGACGCGACGGAAACGGCTGACGATCCGTCAACTGGCCTACGCCAGAGGCGAGACGGTTGGGCCATCAGTGTGATGGGCACCACACCTGCATGGTAAAGCTCTAATCAAATAGTTTGTGATACCGTTCACGAGTACCGAGAACACGCCGAAAGACCTGACAGGTGAAGGAACTCCGTCCCTGATCGGTCCCTCGACGGGCTCGCCGTCGAACGGCCGGCCTGCGGCCGTTGTTCTCGGTGCGGTGCACCTGCCGCACCCCCTTTGCCGTCCCCCGTCTCTCGACATGCCGCCGGAGCTGCCGACATGCCGTCCCACGACGCCCGGATCCCCCTCCGTGGCGCCGCAATCCCCACTGCGGTCGCCGGAGTTGTCGCCGTTGCGCTCTCCACTGCACTGGTGGGGAGCAAGGGTCTGATCGGCGCACTGTTCGCAACCCTGCTGGTGCTCGGCTTCTTCGCGTTCGGCCAGGTCGCTCTCGACCGGCTGACCAGGAACAACCCGCAGATGATGATGACGGCCGGACTGCTGGTGTACACCACGCAGATCCTGCTGGTCGGCGTCGTGCTCGCGGTCTTCAAACACACCACGCTCTTCGACACCAAGGTCTTCGGCTTCACGCTGCTCGGCTGCGCCCTGATCTGGACCGGATTCCAGGTACGCTCCGCCATGAAGGCGAAGATCTACTACGTGCAGACGGACTCCTCCGACGACAAGGACTCCAAGCCGGGGCGTCAACCGTGACGCCTCCTGGCTGTCCCCCGCGCGAGGGGGGCGGTGTTTATGCCGTCCTGACGGACTGCTATCGTCCGTCGCAACAACGAAGTACGGGAAGAGGCCAGGTCTCGCCGAGCGGTGCACACATACCGCCCGGACAGATCGCCCCCCGGACTCGTGCAGTCTTCGAAGATCCCGCGGCAGCAAGTGACGCCGCGCAGGGTCAGCGAGATCCCCAACTAGTTCCAGTGCCGCACCGTGGCCGCAGGCCACGCCGACACACCGAGGTTGCCGTAACCATGCGTCATGACGAAGGAGTCTGTGGTGGGTGCTGACGTAACGCGCGTCGCCGAGGCCGGGTGCCACCTGAACTCCGGCTGCGGCTTCCCGGCCCCCGGCCTGAACGAGTTCGATTTCAAGCCGATGTTCACGGTCGGCGGTGTCGACTTCACCAAGCCGATGCTGCTGTCGGTGATCTGCGCGCTGCTCGTGGTCGGGTTCTTCTGGGCGGCGTTCGCCAAGCCGAAGCTGCTCCCGGGCAAGCTCCAGCTGGTCGGCGAGATCGGCTACGACTTCGTCAAGCGAAGCATCGTGCTGGAGACCATCGGCAAAAAGGGCGAGAAGTACGTCCCGATGCTGGTCTCGATGTTCTTCTTCGTGTGGATCATGAACATCATGTCCATCATCCCGTTCGCCCAGTTCCCGGTGATGTCGCGGATCGCGTTCCCGGTGGGCCTTGCGGCGATCGTGTGGATCACCTACATGACGCTGACGTTCAAGAAGCACGGCTTCGTGGGCGGGCTGAAGAACCTCTGCTGGCCGTCGGGCATCCCCGGCTGGGTCATGTTCATCCTGGTGCCGATCGAGTTCTTCTCGAACATCTTCGTGCGCCCGTTCACGCTCGCGGTCCGAGCCTTCGCGAACATGTTCGCCGGCCACCTGCTGATCGTGGTCTTCTCCGTGGCTTCCTGGTACCTGCTCAGCCCGAGCATCGGCGCGCTGTACGGCTCGGTCTCTTTCGTGGTGGCCGTCGCTCTGACCGCGTTCGAGCTGCTGGTCCAGTTCCTGCAGGCGTACATCTTCGTGATGCTCGCCAGCAGCTACATCGCCGGTGCCCTCGAAGAGGCGCACTGAGCCCCGTAGCCTCCCGGCTGCGCACCCCCTGAACTCCCGGTGGCCAACCACCACCGGTTCTACACCCCGCAAAGGACAGCTGATATGAGCATCCTCGCCGCTGGCGTCACCGGTTCCGTCGCTTCCATCGGTTACGGCCTCGCCGCGATCGGCCCCGGCATCGGTGTTGGTCTGATCTTCGGTAACGGTGTCCAGGCCATGGCCCGTCAGCCCGAGGCTGCCGGCCTGATCCGCTCCAACATGTTCATCGGCTTCGCGCTGACCGAGGCGCTCGCGCTGATCGGCATCGTCATGCCGTTTGTGTACGGCAAGTAAGTCCGGCACACCGGTAGCCCTTTTCGACGAAAGGTTCAGATATGAACCCCGTGGTCGCCCTTGCGGCAGAAGCGCAGATGAACCCGCTTCTCCCCGCATGGCCCGAGGTCATCATCGGCCTGCTCTGCTTCTTCATCGTCTTCGGCATCCTCGGCAAGAAGCTCCTGCCCAGCATCGAGAAGGTGCTGTCGGAGCGCCGGGACGCCATCGAAGGCGGCATGGAGCGGGCCGAGACCGCTCAGGCCGAGGCCCAGGCCCTGCTTGAGCAGTACCGTGCCGAGCTCGCCGAGGCGCGTCACGAGGCCGCTCGGATCACCGAGCACGCTCGTGAGCAGGGCGCTGCCCTGATCGGTGAGATGCGCGAGGAGGGCCAGCGTCAGCGCGAGGCCATCGTCACCGCAGGTCACGCCCAGATCGAGGCCGACAAGAAGCAGGCGACTGCCGCCCTGCGCCAGGATGTCGGGTCGCTCGCTTCGCAGCTGGCCTCCCGCATCGTGGGTGAGTCCCTTGAGGACCACGCCCGGCAGAGCGGTGTGATCGACCGCTTCCTGGACGACCTGGAGGCCAAGGCCGCCGTTGCCCAGGGTGCGTCGAAGTGATCGGCGCCAGCCGTGAGGCACTGGCCGCCGGCCGGGAGAACCTCGACAGCCTGACCGACAACACCTCGGTGGACTCGGCCAAGCTCGCCCAGGAGCTCACTGCCGTGACCGACCTGCTGGACCGCGAGGTCTCGCTGCGCCGCGTGCTGACCGACCCCTCGCGGTCCGGTCAGGACAAGGCCCAGCTGGCCGCCTCGCTGCTGGCCGGCCAGGTCTCCGGTGAGACGGTCGACCTGGTCTCCGGTCTGGTGCGTTCCCGCTGGTCGGGCGCCCGTGACCTGGTGGACTCGGTCGAGGAGCTCGCCGCGTACGCCGAGATCATCGCCGCCGACAAGGCCGGTGTTCTGGACGACGTCGAGGACGAGCTGTTCCGCTTCGGCCGGATCGTCAGCGGCTCGCACGAGCTGCGCGCCGCGCTGACCGAGCCCAAGGCGGGTGCGGCCGGCAAGGCCGCGCTGGTCGCCAAGCTGCTCGGCGGCCGCGCGGGCGACGGCACCGTGCGCCTGGTCAGCTCGCTGGTCACCAAGCCGCGTGGTCGTAGCCTGGAACAGGGCCTGGAGTCCTACTCCAAGCTCGCCGCCGCCCGGCGGGACCGCGTGGTGGCCCTGGTCACCACCGCTGTGCCGCTGTCGGACAGCCAGAAGGAGCGCCTCACCGGTGCTCTGGGCCGGCTCTACGGCCGCCACGTGCACCTGAACATCGACATCGACCCCGAGGTCGTTGGCGGTCTCCGGGTGCAGATCGGTGACGAGATCATCGACGGCACCGTGTCGAGCCGCCTGGAAGGCGCTCGCCAGGCCCTCGAAGGCTGAACATCTCGGAAACATCCGACCCTCGGTCGGGCGCCGGTTCCTCTCGGAGCCGGTAAATCGTACGGCCGGTTCGGCAACGACCCGGCCGAGAGTCGAATACTTGCGGCCCTCAATGGCGGGCCGAGGATCGCAAACTAGGAGAGCAGGGAAGCCTGATGGCGGAGCTTACGATCCGTCCGGAGGAGATCCGGGACGCGCTGGCCGACTTTGTCCAGTCGTACCAGCCGGACGCCGCCTCGCGTGAAGAGGTCGGCACGGTCACTGAGGCGATGGACGGTATCGCCAAGGTCGAGGGCCTGCCCTCGGTCATGGCCAACGAGCTGCTGAGGTTCGAGGACGGCACCCTCGGCCTCGCGCTGAACCTCGACACCCGCGAGATCGGTGTCGTCATCCTCGGTGAGTTCTCCGGGATCGAAGAGGGCCAGACGGTGCACCGCACCGGCGAGGTCCTCTCCGTCCCGGTCGGCGAGGGCTACCTCGGCCGTGTCGTGGACCCGCTGGGCAACCCGATCGACGGTCTGGGCGACATCGCCTCGCACGCCCGTCGCGCGCTGGAGCTGCAGGCCCCGGGCGTCATGGTCCGCAAGTCGGTCCACGAGCCCATGCAGACCGGTATCAAGGCCATCGACGCGATGACCCCGATCGGCCGTGGCCAGCGTCAGCTGATCATCGGCGACCGCCAGACCGGCAAGACCGCGGTGGCTGTCGACACGATCATCAACCAGCGTGACAACTGGCGCTCCGGCGACCCGAAGAAGCAGGTTCGCTGCATCTACGTCGCCATCGGCCAGAAGGGCTCCACCATCGCCTCGGTGCGTGGCGCCCTGGAGGAGGCCGGCGCGCTGGAGTACACCACGATCGTGGCTGCTCCCGCCTCGGACCCCGCAGGCTTCAAGTACCTCGCCCCGTACACCGGTTCGGCCATCGGCCAGGAGTGGATGTACGACGGCAAGCACGTCCTCATCATCTTCGACGACCTGTCGAAGCAGGCCGAGGCGTACCGTTCCGTCTCGCTGCTGCTGCGCCGTCCGCCGGGCCGCGAGGCCTACCCGGGTGACGTCTTCTACCTGCACTCCCGCCTGCTGGAGCGCTGCGCGAAGCTCTCCGACGAGCTGGGCGCGGGCTCGATGACCGGTCTGCCGATCATCGAGACCAAGGCGAACGACGTCTCGGCGTACATCCCGACCAACGTCATCTCGATCACCGACGGCCAGTGCTTCCTGGAGTCCGACCTGTTCAACGCCGGCATCCGCCCGGCCGTGAACGTCGGTATCTCGGTCTCCCGCGTCGGTGGCTCGGCCCAGATCAAGGCGATGAAGTCCGTTGCCGGCCGTCTGCGTCTGGACCTCGCCCAGTACCGCGAGCTGGAGGCGTTCGCCGCCTTCGGTTCCGACCTGGACGCGGCCTCGAAGGCCCAGCTGGAGCGCGGTGCGCGCATGGTCGAGCTGCTGAAGCAGGGCCAGTACCAGCCGTTCCCCGTCGAGGAGCAGGTCGTCTCCATCTGGGCCGGCACCACCGGCAAGCTGGACGACGTCCCGGTCGCGGACATCCGTCGCTTCGAGCGCGAGTTCCTCGACAACCTGCGCATCGAGCACAAGAACCTGCTGGCCGCGATCGTGGAGACCTCGAAGCTCGAGGACGGCACGATCGACGCGCTGACCGAGGCGATCAAGGCCTTCAAGCTGGGCTTCACCACCGCCGACGGCAAGCTGCTCGGCGAGCAGGCCTGAGTCCGGTAGCGAGGGAAAGGACGTAACGACCCATGGGAGCACAGCTTCGGGTCTACAAGCGCCGGATCCGCTCTGTCACCGCGACGAAGAAGATCACCAAGGCGATGGAGATGATCTCCGCGTCGCGCATCGTCAAGGCGCAGCGCGCGGTGGCAGCCTCCACTCCGTACGCCGACGAGCTCACCCGCGCGGTGACGGCGGTGGCCACCCGGTCCAACGCCAAGCACCCGCTCACCACCGAGAACCCGCAGGCCAAGACGGCTGCGGTCCTGCTGATCACGGCGGACCGCGGCCTGGCCGGCGGCTACTCGACCAACGCCATCAAGCAGGCGACCGTGCTCTCCGCACGGCTGCGTGCCGAGGGCAAGGACGTGGTGACGTACATCATCGGTCGCAAGGGCGTCCAGTACTACGGCTTCCGCAACCTCACCGTTGCGGAGTCGTGGACGGGCTTCTCCGACAAGCCGACGTACGGTGACGCCAAGCTCGTCGCGAGCACGCTGATCGAGGCGTTCACGACGCAGGCGGTCGACGAGCTGCACCTGGTCTCCACCAAGTTCGAGTCCATGCTGACTCAGACCGCCGTGGAAGCCCGGCTGCTGCCGCTCAAGCTGGACGAGGTCCAGCTCAGCGACGAGTCGCAGGCCAAGCACGAGATCTTCCCGCTGTACGACTTCGAGCCGTCGGCGGAGGGCGTCCTGGACGCGCTCCTGCCCCGGTACGTCGAGAGCCGGATCTACAACGCGCTGCTGCAGTCCGCCGCTTCGGAGCACGCCGCCCGCCGGCGCGCGATGAAGAGCGCGACCGACAACGCGCAGGAACTCATCAAGTCGCTCACGCGGCTTGCCAACTCGGCCCGACAGGCCGAGATCACCCAGGAAATCAGCGAGATCATCGGTGGCGCCAACGCGCTCGCCGACGCTAACGCGGGGAGTGAATAAGACATGACCACCACTGTTGAGACGGCGACGGGCCGCGTCGCGCGGGTCATCGGCCCGGTCGTCGACGTGGAGTTCCCCGTCGACGCGATCCCGCACATGTACAACGCGCTCAAGCTGGAGGTCACCAAGACCGACGGCAGCGAGGGCACCAAGACCATCACCCTCGAGGTTGCCCAGCACCTCGGCGACGGTCTGATCCGCGGTATCTCGATGCAGCAGACCGACGGCGTCGTCCGTGGCACCCCGGTGCGCGACACCGGCAAGGCCATCGAGGTCCCGGTCGGCCAGATCACCAAGGGCAAGGTCTTCAACGCCCTCGGCGAGGTGCTGAACTCCGACCCGGTCGAGTTCGAGAAGCAGGTCGAGGTCCGCTGGCCGATCCACCGCAAGGCTCCTGAGTTCAAGGACCTTGAGTCGAAGACCGAGATGTTCGAGACCGGCATCAAGGTCATCGACCTGCTCACCCCGTACGTGACCGGTGGCAAGATCGGTCTGTTCGGTGGTGCCGGTGTCGGTAAGACCGTCCTCATCCAGGAGATGATCTACCGCGTCGCCGAGAACTTCGGTGGTGTGTCGGTCTTCGCCGGTGTCGGTGAGCGCACCCGTGAGGGTAACGACCTCATCCACGAGATGGTCGACTCGGGCGTTCTGGACAAGACCGCGCTGGTCTTCGGCCAGATGGACGAGCCGCCGGGCACCCGCCTGCGCGTCGCCCTGTCCGCTCTGACGATGGCGGAGTACTTCCGTGACGTCGAGCAGCAGGACGTTCTGCTCTTCATCGACAACATCTTCCGGTTCACCCAGGCCGGTTCCGAGGTGTCGACCCTGCTCGGCCGGATGCCCTCCGCGGTGGGTTACCAGCCGAACCTGGCCGACGAGATGGGCCTCCTCCAGGAGCGCATCACCTCGACCCGCGGTCACTCGATCACCTCGATGCAGGCGATCTACGTCCCCGCGGACGACCTGACCGACCCGGCCCCGGCGACCACCTTCGCCCACCTCGACGCGACGACGGTGCTCTCCCGTCCGATCTCCGAGAAGGGCATCTACCCGGCCGTCGACCCGCTGGACTCCACGTCCCGCATCCTCGACCCCCGGTACATCGCGCAGGACCACTACGACACGGCCATCCGCGTCAAGGGCATCCTGCAGAAGTACAAGGACCTCCAGGACATCATCGCGATCCTCGGTATCGACGAGCTGTCCGAGGACGACAAGGTCACGGTTCACCGTGCCCGTCGGATCGAGCGCTTCCTCTCGCAGAACACCTACGTGGCGAAGCAGTTCACCGGTGTCGAGGGTTCGACCGTGCCGCTGTCGGAGACCATCGAGGCCTTCAACCGCATCGCGGACGGCAAGTACGACTCCGTCCCGGAGCAGGCCTTCTTCATGTGTGGTGGCATCGAGGACCTCGAGAAGAACGCCGCCGACCTGGCGAAGAAGTAGTCCAGCCGGCTGCTAGCCGACTGACCGTGAGGGGCGGTCCCCGACCCTGGGGACCGCCCCTCACGGCTAGACCGGGCTGTGATCCCGGTCATCTCCGGGTCCTTGGTTTCATCCCAGGGGCGCGAGCCCGTTATTCTTACCGCAACTGCCGAGTCATCCGGCGGTTGCAAGAGCCTAGGAGCCCACGTTGGCTGAGCTGCACGTCGAGCTGGTCGCAGCCGACCGCAAGGTGTGGTCCGGTGCGGCCACCATCGTTGTCGCCCGTACGGCCTCCGGGGACACCGGCATCATGCCGGGTCACACCCCGGTGCTGAGCGTGCTGGAGTCCGGCCCGGTCACCATCCGCACCACCGATGGCAAGACCGTTCTCGCGGCCGTGCACGGCGGCTTCATCTCCTTCGCCGACAACAAGCTGTCTCTGCTCGCGGAGATCGCCGAGCTGGCGGACGAGATCGACATCACCCGCGCGGAGCGCGCGCTCGAGCGGGCGCAGGCCGAGCTCGACGCGCACGCCGAGCGCCGCGCCGAGGTCCGCCTCTTCGCGGCACGTGGCCTCAAGGCCGCCTGAGCACAGAACGACCGACGGTCCCGGGGCGCGAGAGCGTGACCCCGGGACTGTCGTATCAGTTGGTAGGACAGCGCGGTCGTTGATACGACCGCTACGGGGAACGCAGGTAGCGAGGAGGTCGGTGAGCATGGTCCTCGCCCTTGTGGTGTGCGCGGCGGTCGTGGCGCTCGGAGTGGCGGGCCTGGTGGCCTTCGCGGTACGCCGGCGCGTGATCCAGCGGGTCGGCGGTACGTTCGACTGCAGCTACCGGCTCAAAATGCCGGCCGACGCCTCCACCGAGCCAGACCTCGACGAGAACGGCAAACCCACCTCAGCCCCGGTCCCCGTGACCGACGGCAAGGGGTGGGTTTTTGGTATCGGCCGCTACAGCGGTGACTCGATCGAGTGGTTCCGGGTCTTCTCCTACGCCCCGCGCCCCCGGAAGGTCCTCCCACGTCGGGAGATCGAGGTACTCGGCCGCCGCTACCCCGAGGGCCAGGAGGAGCTCGCCCTGCTCTCCGGCTCGGTGGTGCTCCGCTGCCTCCACCGAGGCGCCCCCCTGGAGCTGGCCATGAGCGACGACGCCCTCACCGGCTTCCTCGCCTGGCTGGAGGCGGCGCCCCCCGGGCAGAGGGTCAACGTCGCGTAGCGACGGACCCTCGGGTTGACCCTCCCCCGCCCGGAGGGTGGGGGAGGGTCAACGTCCCGTAGCGGCGCCTGATGCTGTGGTTGCCGGGGTCACCGCCCAGGTCGAGGCTGGGTACAGGGGGTCTCGGTCGAGGAGGCCACAGATGCTGACACAGGCCAGAGTGATGACGATGCTCCCGGCCGCCGACCTGGGTCAGGCCAGGGGCTGGTACCAGGAGAAACTGGGTCTGGCCCCGGTCGAGGAGACCGAGGGCGCGTACTTCTACCAGGTCGCCGAGGGCACCCGGTTCGGGCTCTACCCGACGCCCAACACCAACCGTGGCGGCCACACGCAGATGGCCTTCGTGGTCGCGGACGTCGTCGCCGAGGTGGCCGGCCTGCGGGCCCGGGGCGTGGCCTTCGAGGAGTACGACTTCCCCGGCCTCAAGACCGTCGACGGCATCGCCGAGCTGTCCGGTGGCCGCCGCGCCGCGTGGTTCAAGGACTGCGAGGGCAACACGATCGGGATGGTCCAGTTCGCGGGTTAACAGTGCCTAACCGCACCCGCTAGGCTGCCGCACATGGTCAACCTCACGCGCATCTACACCCGTACCGGCGATGACGGCACCACCGCGCTCGGTGACATGAGCCGCACGACCAAGACCGACCCCCGGCTGATGGCCTACGCCGATACCAACGAGGCGAACGCGGCGATCGGCGTGGCGATCGCCGCCGGCGCGCTGCCCGAGGACGTCTCGGCCGTACTGACCCGGGTGCAGAACGACCTGTTCGACGTGGGCGCGGACCTCGCCACCCCCGTGGTGGAGGACCCGAAGTACCCGCCGCTGCGCGTGCTCCAGAGCTACATCGACCGGCTGGAGACCGACTGCGACCACTACCTGGAGCAGTTGGAGAAGCTGCGCAGCTTCATCCTCCCCGGCGGCACCCCGGGCGCCGCGTACCTGCACCTCGCCTGCACGGTGGTCCGCCGGGCCGAACGGTCCACCTGGGCCGCGATCGACGTGCACGGGGACAGCGTCAACCCGCTGACCGCCAAGTACCTGAACCGGCTCTCCGACCTGCTCTTCATCCTGGCCCGGGCGGCGAACAAGGAGCGCGGCGACGTGCTCTGGGTGCCGGGCGAGAACCGCTGAGCGGCTGAGACCGGTCGGTCTGAAGCGGCGCTCCCGCGCTCCCGGCCGGAGAATTGGGGACACCGGGATCTTCCGGTGGATACCCCAGGAGGCGATCCAGATGGAGCTTCAGGACAAGAGGCCGACCGCGCGCGGACTGCTGACGGGACTGCTCGACGTGCCGGGATCGGTGGTGGTGACGCTGCTGGCGGCGTCGGTCGGGCTCATGATGATCGCGGTCCAGCCGGTGCCACTGCTCGCACTCGGCATCTTCAGCGCGGTGTGGGCCGCCACGCTGGTCGCGCTGGCCGGATGGGTCGCAGGTGGCACGGAACGCCGTAGCCACGGCCCGGTCGCGCACTGATACGGGTGCGACCTCGGACCGACCGGCACATGGGGGAGCGTCGCGACGCTCCCCCCCAGCCTCCGGCCGGGGGGACCCCCACGGACGGCTTCTCCTCAGTAGCCGATGCTCCGCATGGACTCCATCGTCGGCACCGCCCAGGCTCGGCCCGACCGCCGCTCCTTCATCCGCTCACCATGTGCCGGTCGGTCTTTAGATGTATGGCCCGTCCTCCGGCGGGTGCACGCGGTGTCGGCCGGCGGGTGATGTGATGGTCCGGTGCCCAAGTTCTGCCTCAGCCCCCGCCAGGAGGACCGGACCATCGCCCTCGCCGGGCTGGTCGGCGGCCTGCTGCTGACCGTCGTCGGCGCGTACGACCGCGCCGCCGCCGTCCCGGCCTGGGTGATGGTGCTGCCATTCGCCGGGATGGCGGGGTTGGAGCTGCTGCGCCGCACCCGGACGGTCTGGACGGTCAGCGTCGGCGGGCTGCTCTTCGCCGCCAACGTCTTCGTGGGATCGAACCTGGCGACCGTGGTGATGTACACCGACCTGCTCTACGCCGGTGTGCTCTACGGCTCCCGTCGGATGTCGAAAATCCTGCACCTCACCGGTGGCGCCTCCACGCTGGTGCTCAGCACCCTGACGCTGCTGTACGCCACGGTCGCCCAGGCGCTGCTGGTGGCGGGGTTCGCCGCGCTGGTCTTCCTCGCGCCGGTCTGGACGGCCGACCTGCTGCGCGAGCACCGGGAACGGGCCGACACCGAGCGGCTGCGCGCCGAACAGACCGCGCTGCTGGCCGAGCTGGACCGCCGGGAGGCGGTGGTCGCCGAGCGCGCCAGGATGGCCCGGGAGCTGCACGACGTGGTCGCCAACCACCTCTCCGCCATCGCCATCCACGCCACCGGCGCCCAGTCGCTGGCCCGGCGTCAGCGGCGCGACACCGACGACCCGCTGCTCGCGGCGATGGCGGTGATCCGGGAGAACAGCGTGCAGGGGCTGGCCGAGATGCGCCGCATGATCGACCTGCTCCGGGCCCGGGACGAGACTTCGTACGAGGCCCCCAAGCTGGACGCGCTCGACACCCTGCTGGCGCAGGCCGGTGCGGCGGGCGAGGCGGCGGGGCTGGCCTTCGAGGCGGCGGAGGACGGCGTGCGCGGTGAGCTGCCCGCCCCCGTCGAGCTGGCGGCCTACCGGATCGTCCAGGAGTCGCTCACCAACGCACTCAAGCACGCCGCGCCCGGTATCGTCCGGCTGGGGCTGACATACCGTCCGGAACGGATCGAGATCGCTGTCGACAGCCCGTACCGCGCATCGGCCGGGGCGGCGCTGCCCGGGGCACGGGCCGGGCTGGTCGGCATGGGGGAGCGGGCCGGGCTGTTGGGCGGGAGCTTCGAGGCCGGGCCCGACGGCGGGTGCTGGCACGTCCGGGCGGTGCTGCCGCGCGAGCCGGGCGGGGCGGAGGTGGTGGGCGTGGCGGGTGTCGCGAAGATGAGGGAGGCGTCATGACGATCAGAGTGCTGGTGGCCGAGGATCAGGGCGCGGTGCGGGCCGCGCTGGTGATGATCCTGCGCTCCGAACCGGGCTTCGAGGTGGTCGGCGAGGCGGGCGACGGGGAGCAGGCCGTCCGGCTGGCGGCCGAGCTGCGGCCCGACGTGGTGCTGATGGACGTTCAGATGCCCCGACTGGACGGAGTTTCGGCGACCCGTCAGGTGGTCGCCGCCGGGTCGGCCCAGGTGCTGGTGCTGACCACCTTCGACCACGACGAGTACGTCTACGGAGCGCTGCGGGCGGGCGCTGCCGGCTTCCTGCTCAAGGACGTCGAGGCAGACACCCTGATCGAGGCCATCCGCACGGTGGCACGCGGCGAGGGCATGCTCGCGCCCTCCGTCACCCGACGGCTGATCAGCACCTTCGCCCGCCCCGACCGCCCGGACCAGCCCCGGGCCCGGGCGGCGGTGGACGGCCTGACACCCCGTGAACGGGAAGTACTGGCCTGCCTCGGCGCGGGCCTCTCCAACAGCCGGATCGCCCAACGCCTGGAGATGGCCGAGGCCACCACCAAGACCCACGTCAGCCGCATCCTGGCCAAACTGGAACTGCGCAGCCGCGTCCAGGCGGCGATCCTCGCCCAGGACCTGGGCCTGGTGGCCCCGGACTGACCAGCAGGCCCGCTTCGCAGGGGCCGGGCATCCCCAGAGGCGCGTCTCAGCGGCCCAGCGCCCTGCGGGCGGCCTGTTCGTCGGCGGGCCAGACCATCAGCCGCAGGCCCTCGCTGGTGGGGGCCAGGGTGTAGTGCAGGCCGGCCGCCGCGAGTCTGGAGGCCAGCTGCTCGGCTTCGGCCGCGTCGGCGGGGGCGGCGACCGGGACGAGCAGTCCGTACTCGTCCGGCCCGCCGATGCGTGGCTCGCGGGCGACCAGCGACTTGCCGCTGCCGTACGCCCAGCGCAGCAGCAGCATCAGCAGGCCCACCACCGCGAAGCCGACCAGCATCAGCACCAGGGCGCGCACGGTTCACCTCCCGGTCGGTCTCCGGTCGGGCGCAGATCACACCGCACAATCACACCACGGAGCGTCCCCGGGTAATAGAGTCCGGCGCGTGAGCGGCGCGGCTTCGGGGGGTGATCCCTGCCCTGAGCCGCCTTCAGGTTTCGCACTGAGCCCCCTCTCGCTCAGGGCGACGACACAGCACCCGGGAGACCCAGCCATGACCAACGCAACCACCCAGCAGATCGCCGTGATCGGTGCCGGCCTGATGGGCGCAGGTATCGCCCAGGTCTCGGCCCAGGCCGGCCACCCGGTGGTGCTGCGGGATGTGACCGACGCCGCGCTCCAGCGTGGTCTGGACGGTATCCGCGCCTCGTACGCGAAGTTCGTGTCCAAGGGCAAGCTGACGGCCGAGGAGGCCGAGGCGGCGCTCGGCCGGATCACCACCACCACCGACCTCGGCGCGGTCGCCGAGGCCGACATCGTGGTCGAGGCGGTGTTCGAGCAGCTGGAGGTGAAGGAGTCCGTCTTCCGCGAGCTCGACAAGCTCGCCAAGGACGGTGCGGTGCTGGCCTCCAACACCTCCGCCATCCCGATCACCCGGATCGCCGCCGTGACGGAGCGGCCGGAGTTCGTGGTCGGCGTGCACTTCTTCTCGCCGGTGCCGATGATGAAGCTCGTCGAGCTGGTGCGCGGCTACAAGACCAGCGACCACGCGCTCGCGGTGGCCCGGCAGTTCGCCGAGGGGGTGGGCAAGGAGGTGGTCGTGGTCAACCGTGACGTGGCCGGATTCGTCACCACCCGCCTGATCACCGCCCTGGTCGTAGAGGCCGCCAAGCTCTACGAGTCGGGCGTCGCCTCCGCCGAGGACATCGACACCGCCTGCCGGCTCGGCTTCGGGCACGCGATGGGCCCGCTGCAGACCGCCGACCTGACCGGCGTCGACATCCTGCTGCACGCCGCGCACAACATCTACTCGGAGACCAAGGACGAGAAGTTCGCCGCCCCCGAGATCATGGCCCGCATGGTCACGGCCGGCGACCTGGGCCGCAAGAGCGGCCGGGGCTTCTACCCGTACGAGAAGTAAGACCGCCCGGCACTTGGGTGCCGCGACGCCGCCCCCCAAGTGCCGGTCGGTCTCAGCTGTTCGACCGCTGCGGGCAGCCTGGTGAGTTTGCTCACGCGGCTGCCCGCAGACGGGTGATTTGGGCGGTAATCGAGCGTGGGTATGGGGCCTGACTGCGTATATTCCCTCGGACGAGTGAAGTTGGGCCGGAACTACCGGGGTAACAGCAACCTGCGCAGCCGGTTCACCGTCAAGACTCAGGGGGAGACGTCGGCGTGGCCCCCGGAGCGCGGCGCCTGACGCCCGCCCGGGACGGAGCCCCGGCGCCCACCCACCGGCAAGCGGAGGAGGAGAGTGTGCGTATCACCGGCGACCACAGCGGCCTGGCCATCCAAGGCCGCCTCGACGTCCGCACCGCCGCCGACGCCCGCACCAGGCTGCACCTGGCGGTCGACGGCGGCCACGGCGACCTGGTGCTCGACCTGTCCGCCCTGGAGTCCTGGGACGCCACCGGCCTCGGCGTGATCATGGGAACCCACCGCCGGGCCGGCCGACTGGGCCGCCGCCTCGTCCTACGCGCCGTACCGGCCCAGCTGCAGCGCCTGCTGGTCGCCACCCGCCTGCACCGCATCCTCGCGGTCGAGGGCACCGTCCCGGACCCATACGGCACCACGCTGCCGATGGTCGCCCCCTCCCTCTGACCGTGCATTGAAGCACGGCCGGCCGCCTACCTGCGGGAATTTCGTGCGGGTCGTGTGCGGGTGCGGTGTTGACGGGCCGGGAACGGGGACCGGTCTGCGATCGACGCACCGAGTGTGCGAGAGTCTGCGCTCAGACACAGGGTCGCAGGACCAGGCCGACAGGTGCGGCCGAGCACGGGCGGAGCGGAACGTGGGACAGCCATCCGGTGACTTCCGGCAGGACGGGCTGCGCCCCCGTGGCGGCGAGATCGTCGCGGGTGAGCTGCTGCTCACCGTCGGCGGCCCGGACGGGTCCGAGGCCCGCCCCTGCCCCGACGAGTGGCGGCCCGAGCCGCGCCGCACCGGCAGCCGCCACACCGGCCGTACGGCGCCCGGGCTCGGCCCCAACCCCGCAGTCGGCCCGCTGGCCCTCGGCAGTGCGCCCGCCGACCTGCCGTTGCTGGACCGCGAGGCCGACATCGCCCAGGTGCTCGGGCTGCTCGCCGAACGCCGGTCCGTCCGGCTCGTCGGACAGGCCGGATCGGGCCGCAGCACCCTGCTCGCCGCCGTCGCCGAGGGCGCCACCGAGTTGGCCCCGGACGGGGTGGTCCGGCTGAGCGGCCACCGCAGGACGGCCCAGGACCTGTTGCAGGACCTCTTCGCGGCCACCCACCACGCGCCCGGCTTCCGCCCGGAGTACCGCGCGCTCCCGGACCTGCTCGCGGGCCTGCACGCCGTGGTGGCGATCGACGACGTCGAGCCGACCGGAGCGGAGCTGGACGAGCTGCTCGCCGCCGCGCCCGACTGCGTCTTCCTGCTCTCCGTCGCGCCCGGCAGCCCGCCGCCGGCGCTCGGTTCGCGGCTGACGGACCATCCGGTCGCCGGTCTCTCCCGCCCGGCCTGCCTCACACTGGCCGGCCGCCTGGCGGGCCGTCAGCTGGATCCCGCCGAGCGCGCCTGGGCGGTGGACCTCTGGTTCGAGTCGGAGGGGCTGCCGCTGCGGTTCGTCCAGGCGGCGGCGCTGCTCCGGCAGCGCGACGTCGCGGTGGACGCCCTGGTCGCCGCGCAGGAGGACCGCAACAGCGTCTTCGGGCTGGTCGAGGAGATCGAGCTGCCGGACGACCCGGCCGTCCTGGAGGCGGAGCTGCGCGGCTCCGTACCGCTGCCGTCGGTGGCGGAGAGCGCCGCACCCGCCGTACAGCTCGCGGAGGGGCTCAGCGAGCCCGCGCAGGCCGTGCTGCGGCTGGCGCTGGCCCTGGGCGGCGAGTGCCCGACGGCGCCGCACCTGCCCGCGCTGATCGACGTGGGCCACGGCGAGAGCGCCCTGCAGGAGCTCTCCGACTGCGGGCTCGCCGTCTCGATCGGTGGTCACCACCGGTTGACGGCGGGCGTACCGGCGCTGCTGGCACCCCACTGGGAGCCCGGTGAGATCGCGTACGGCGCGGCCCAGCACTTCTCCTGGTGGGTCGGGCACGCCTCGGTCAGCCTCGAACAGGTCGCCGCCGAGGCCGAGGTGGTGGTCGGCGCGCTGCTCGCCGACCGTGCTGCGGGTCGTCCGGAGGCGGTGCTCCGGCTGGCCCGGGCGGCGGCCCCCGCGCTGGCGCTGTCGCTGCGCTGGGGGGCCTGGGAGCGGACCCTGCAGCTGGGGCTGGAGGCCGCCCGGTCGCTCGGATCCAGTGTCGACGAGGCCTGGTTCCACCACGAGTCCGGGGTGCTGGCGCTCTGTCTGCGGGACTCCGAGCGGGCCTCCACCGAGCTGGCGGCGGCCGTCGCGCTGCGGGCGGCGCTCGGCGAGCCGCGCGGCAGTGCGGCCGCCCGGCGGATGCTGAACCTGCTGCTGGCCGACGCCAAGGAGCTGCTGCCGGCCCCCGCCGACGTGCCCGCGCCGGGCCGACGGCCCGTCATCCGGGCGATCGCGCAGGTCCCGTTCCGCTTCCGGACGATGCCCGGACTGCCCGGTGGCAGGCGGCGCACGCTGATAGCCGCCTCGGCGGCGGTGCTGGCGCTCGGTGTGCTGGGGACGGCGGTCGGGCTGAGCCTGGCCGGGCCCAAGCCGGCCGGTGCCGGCCCGGTGCAGCCCGGCGGCGCGGCGGACGACAGCTCGATCGGCGGCACGGCCGGCCTCGGCAGCACCTCCGCCAGCCCAGGGGCGAGCCTGAGCTCCGGCCACAGCCCGGCCGCCTCGCCGAGCACCTCGTCCAGCGCAGCCACGAGCGCGAGCGCCGCCCACGCGAGCCACAAGCCCACCCCGAGCAGGTCCGCGACGACGAGTGACACCCCGTCCGACACGCCGACCGAGATACCGCCGCCGTCACCTTCGTCGCCGCCGGTGAGTCCGGACCCGGTGCCGTCGACCAGCAAGTCGGGTTCCACGTCGGCGTCGTCGTCGCCGAGCAGCCCGACGACTACCCCGGGCACTCCGTCACCGTCGTCCAGTTCCGTCAAGCCCCCGGCGGTGTAGCGGGCAGCCTCAGAACAGCTTGAGCTTGTCGTCGTCGATTCCGCGCAGCTCGTCGTAGTCGAGCACCACGCAGCCGATGCCCCGGTCGGTGGCGAGCACCCTGGCCTGGGGCTTGATCTCCTGGGCGGCGAAGACGCCCTTGACCGGGGCGAGCAGCGGGTCGCGGTTGAGCAGCTCCAGGTAGCGGGTGAGCTGCTCGACGCCGTCGATCTCGCCGCGCCGCTTGATCTCGATGGCGACGGTCGCGCCGTCCGAGTCGCGGCAGAGGATGTCGACGGGGCCGATCGCGGTGGGGTACTCGCGTCTGATCAGCGACCAGCCGGCTCCGAGCACCTCCATCCGGTCGGCCAGCAGCTCCTGGAGGTGGGCCTCGACACCGTCCTTCACCAGCCCGGGGTCGACCCCGAGCTCGTGCGAGGAGTCGTGCAGCACCTCCTCGAGCGTGATGATCAGCTTTTCGCCGGCCTTGTTGGTGACCGTCCAGGAGCCGTCGGCCTGCTTGAGCGTGCAGGGCGGGGACATCCAGTTGAGCGGCTTGTAGGCACGGTCGTCCGCATGAATGCTGACGCTCCCGTCGGCCTTCACCAGGATCAGGCGAGTGGCGGACGGGAGATGGGCGGAGAGTCGACCGGCATAGTCGACTGAGCAACGGGCAATTACGAGACGCACGGTCGACCACGCTAACCCACCGGGGCCAGTTGATGCGATTCCGCGACAGCCGGGTGAAGAAACCGGGGACGCGGCGAACCATGGATGGCGGACACCCCGTGCTACCGCCAGTACGGCACCGGCCGGACGGGCCAGGGGTATCCACCCAACGGGGATGGAGATCCGAGATGAACGATCCGACGGGATCCGGCCAATCTGGCGGTTCGACCGGCGATTCCGGGGTAAAGCGGGGGATTCGCCAGCCGTGCTGAGGATCGCCTGTCACGCTGTGGTGAGCGGTCGTCGCTCCACTCGGTGACTACCGCCGTGGCACCGGCACGCCGTGCTGCCGCGAACCCGCCTGCCGTTCGGCAGGCCCCCGCACTTTTCGCGCTTTCCGGGGGTTGTGCCTCGCGGGTCCCGCCCGGGCCCGTCCGCGCACCACCACCCAGCACCACATGAGCACCGCTTGAGCACGGCACGGCACCATCCGAACCAACCGCACGACCACCCCGGCGGGCCGCGCCGTGGTGGACCGCGAGAGGAGAACCCATGTCGCTCGACGTCTCACCGGCCCTGCTGGAGAAGGCCGAGAGAGGAGAGGTCGACGAGAGGGAGTTCGTCGACTGCGTCCGCATCTCCCTGCCGTACGCCTGGGAGCTGGTCAGCTCCCTGGTCGCCCAGCTGAAGGTCGACGGCACCGATTTCGCCGACAACCAGGTACCGCCGCCCAGCGAGCAGGCCCGTGGCCAGCTGCTGCGCGCGATGGCCAGCGACGCGATCCGGGGGGCCCTGCAACGGCACTTCGGCGTCCGCCTGGCGTTCCAGAACTGTCACCGGGTCGCGGTGTTCACGCCGTCCGAGGACACCGTGGAGCACTACAACCGCTTCACCTCCGTCCGGGCCCAGCTGCTGAACCAGTCCGAGACGCTGCGGGACTGCTGACGCAGCCGGTGAGCGTGCGGGCCGTCCCGGGTGTCCCGGGACGGCCCGCACGTCTGTGCCGGAGTGACTCTGTGCCCGCCCGACTCCGTGCTCGATCGACTCTGTGGCTGATCGAGTCGGTGTCAGAGCAGATCCGGGCCGGAGTGGATCCGACCCGGAACGGATCCCGGCCGGGTCAGCCGAGCTGCGGCAGTACCTCGGCGCCGAGCCGGGCGATGTTCCGCAGGGTCGCCGCGCGGTCGCCGGAGCCCTCGCTGAGCAGTGCGAAGCGACGGATGCCGGTGCGCTCGGCGGTGGCCAGCAGCCGGTCCGCGCACTGCCTCGGCGTGCCAACGGCGTGCAGGTCGCAGAGCAGCTCGGTGTACGCGCGCGGGTCGCGCATCCGGCGCTCCCGGCCGTCCACCGTGCGGTGCGCGCCGAGCCCGTACTCGAACCAGCCGGGCATCGCCCGCAGCAGGCTGGCCCGGGCGTCCGAGGTACGGTCGTCCACCTGGGCCACCCCGGCGGCCACATGCTCCCGCTCGACCCGGGCCAGCTGCTCCTCGCCGCGCCCGCAGGCCCGCCAGGCCGTCCGGTACGCGGCCACCATCTGCTCTTTCGTCTCGTCGCTGGTGTCCATGCCCAGCAGCATCGGCAGGCCGCGCTCGGCCGCCAGCCGGATCCCGCCGGGGGAGGTGCAGGCGGAGATCACCGGTGGGCCGTTCCGGTTCGGTCCGACCTCGCCGTCCCGCCGCTGCCGGGGGAAGTGCTGGATGGCCCCCGAGTCGCGCTCCAGCCCGAGCCAGCCCGCCAGATCGCCCCGCTTGGCCGGCTCGCTCGCCCGTGGCACCACCGCCACCTCGGGGAAGTTGAACTGCGGGCCGTCCGCCCCGGCCCGGGAGCCGCGCAGCCAGCGCAGCAGCAGGTCCAGCCGCTCCGGGTAGCCCTCCTCGTAGGCGGCCAGCCCGGTACCGAAGACGCCCAGGTCGATCCACGGCCCGCCACGGCCGACCCCGAGGGTGAACCGCCCGCCCGAGGTCAGGTGGAGCAGCGCGGCCTGCTCGCCCAGCGCGACGGGGTGCGCGGTGGACAGCACGCTGACGGCCGTGCCGACCCCGATCCGCCTGGTGCGCCCGAGCAGCAGGGCCGCCAGCGTCGCCGCGTTGGGGCAGACGCCGTACGGGACGAAGTGATGCTCCGCCAGCCAGACGCTGTCCAGGCCGGCCCGTTCGGCGGCGTCGGCCGAGCTGACGGTGCGTTCTAGGGCCTCTGCGTGGCTCTGTCCGGGGAACTGGGCGGACAGCAGGAACGCGCCGACCAGGATCGAGTCGGTGGCTGCGGGCCGGCCGTCGAAGTGCTCGGGGGCGGTGGTCCGGGTGGTGCCGGGTGCGGTGCTGCGGGCAGCTTCGACCGGGGGGTGGGTGTCGGGTCGCGGGCTGGTCTTGGTCATCGGGTGGCCTCCTCGGGTGCCGCAGGGTCTGCGAGCCCCGCCTTGTCACCTCGTGAGTAACCGATGTCATGTGCCAATGGCACGCCGATCGCCGAAATTCGCTGAAGATCGGGTGGATCTCGGGGGAAATCGCCGGGTGCCGGGCCCGGTCGTGGTAGGGACTGCTACGAGTACGGGCCGACCCGTACTCTGGATAACCAGATCGAGCCCGGCCGAGAGGTAGTCGACGTGTCGCCCCGCCGTAACCAGACCCGGAGCTGGAGCAAGAGTGCCGCCGAGAGTGAGCCGTCGGCAGCGCCGATGGGCGGTTCGCTGCGGCGTACCGAGGACTACCAGGGCGAGGAGTGGGTGGTCCAGACGGTGGCCGGCACCGCAGGCCGCCACTACCGCTGCCCGGGCTGCGACCAGGAGATCCCCCCGGGCGTCGGCCACGTCGTCGCCTGGCCGAGCCACGGCGGCGGCGTGGACGACCGGCGGCACTGGCACCGCGCCTGCTGGGGCGCCCGCGAACGGCGCGGCTCCAACATCCAGCGCGGTCGCGGCGCACCCAGGTACTGAGACACAGGCTCTGAGACCGACCGGCGAGACTCCGGCGACAGCGCGTCCCGGCGGCGCGCGGAACGTCAGGCGTCGCGGTTCTTCAGTACCAGCGCCCCGCCGAGCAGGGCGGCCGCCGTCCAGGCGAGGCAGATCGCGAAGCCCGCCCAGGGGCCGTACGGCTGGTTGGCCTCCTCGTAGACCAGCAGCATCCGGGAGCCCGCGTAGTCGGGGAAGTAGTGCGCCAGGGTCTTGACCTTGGGGACGGCGGAGAGGATCGGCGAGAGCAGGAAGAAGAACGGCACCAGGACGCCCAGCGCGAGGGTCTGGTTGTGCAGCATGGCCGTCACCCCGGCGGCGAACAGGCAGAGCATCGTCAGGTACAGCGCCGCACCGAGGACCGCGCGCAGCACGTGCGGCGAGTCGATGGTGGTGCGGTGGACGCCCAGCAGGGACTGGCCGACGAAGAACGTGACGAAGGCGGTGACCACCGCGACCGCCAGCGACAGCGCTCCGAGCACGACCGACTTCGCGGCCAGCAGGGTGCCGCGCTGCGGAACGGCGGCGAGCGAGACCCGGATCATGCCGGTGCTGTACTCGTTGCCGATCGCCAGCACGCCGAAGACGATGATCGCCAGCTCGCCGAGCCGGATACCGGCGAAGGACGTACCGGTGGCGTCGAACGGGGTGGTGTCGTTGCGGCGGAAGCTCTCGAAGTTGTTGTTGGTGAGCAGTGAGAGCAGTGCGCCGAGGCCGAGCGTGACCAGGAAGGTCAGGACCAGCGTCCAGATGGTCGACCGGACGGTGCGGATCTTCGTCCACTCGGACTGCAGGACGGCGGGGAAGGACGCCATGTCAGTTCTTCTCCTTCTCGGGGTGCCAGGCGGCGCCCCAGGCGCCCGCCGCGTCGCGGCCCTCGCCGTCACCGTCGCCCGCGTGGTACTCGACCGAGTCGGCCGTCATCTGCATGAACGCCTCCTCCAGCGAGGCCTGCTGGGGGCTCAGCTCGTGCAGCGTGATGCCGTGGGCCGCCGCCAGGTCGCCGACGTGGGCGAGGTCGCCGTCCTCGATCTCGTACGAGCCGTCCGGGCGTGCCTCCGCCCGCAGGCCGGTGCCGGACAGTGCGGTGAGCAGCTGCTCGACGTGCGGGGTGCGGACCCGGACGGCGGAGCGGGAGTTCTGCTTGATGAACTCGGCCATCGAGAGGTCGGAGAGCAGCCGGCCCTTGCCGATCACCACCAGGTGGTCGGCGGTCAGCGCCATCTCGCTCATCAGGTGGGAGGAGACGAAGACCGTCCGGCCCTCGGCGGCCAGGCGCTTCATCAGGTTGCGGATCCACAGGATGCCCTCGGGGTCGAGCCCGTTGACCGGCTCGTCGAACATCAGGATCTCGGGGTCGCCGAGCAGCGCGGAGGCGATGCCGAGCCGCTGGCTCATGCCGAGCGAGAAGCCGCGTGAGCGCTTCCTGGCGACGGAGCCGAGGCCGACCAGGCTGAGCACCTCGTCCACTCTCCGCCGGGGGATGCGGTTGCTCTGGGCGAGCCAGAGCAGGTGGTCGTAGGCGGTGCGTCCGGGATGGACGGCCTTGGCCTCCAGCAGGGCGCCGATGTACTTGAGCGGCTCGCTGAGCTGCCCGTACCGCTTGCCGTCGATGGTGACGCGGCCGGCGGTGGGCCGGTCGAGATCGAGGATCATGCGCATGGTGGTGGACTTGCCGGCCCCGTTCGGGCCGAGGAACCCGGTGACCACGCCCTGCGGCACCTGGAAGCTGAGGCCGTCGACGGCCAGCGTCTCGCCGTAACGCTTGGTCAGTTCGTGCAGCTCGATCATAGGTAGTACTCCCTCACTCTCCGTCAGATTAGGGTAAACCGGACATAACGGCGAATGCTGTGAGTGAAGGGGAGGTGGGGGTGACGGGTGGATCGCCGGGCACCGGCGGCGCTGGCGACGGTCGGCCGCCGCGCGGCTCTACGGTTGGGGGTATGACCCTCCCCACCGCGCCGGCCGTCCGTGAGAGCGGCACCGGCTTCCCGCTCGTCCTGCTGCACGCCTTCCCGCTGTCCGCCCGGATGTGGGACCACCAGCGGGAGTTGATCCCCGGCCCGTCCGGCCAGGAGGCCAGGGTGATCACCCCCGACCAGCGCGGCTTCGGATCGGCGGCGCTCGGAACCGCCGAGCCCTCACTCGACCTGGTCGCCGACGACCTGCTCCGGCTGCTGGACGACGAGGGCATCGAGCGGGCGGTGGTCGGCGGTCTGTCGATGGGCGGGTACGTGGCGATGGCCTTCGCCCGCCGCCACCCCGAGCGGCTGGCCGGTCTGCTGCTCGCCGACACCAGGGCCACCGCCGACGACGACCGGGCCCGGACCAACCGCGAGCGGATCGCCCAGGCGGTGCTGGCCCGCGACAGCGTACGGATCCTGGCGGAGGAGAAGCTGGAGGAGACCCTGCTCGGCCCGGCCCCCATGCCCGAACTGACCGCCTACGTCCGGGAGCTGATCGCCGAGGCGCCGCCGCAGGCCGTCGCCTGGGCCCAGCGCGCGATGGCCGCCCGCCCGGACTCGCTCGACGTACTGGCCGGCCTGGACGTCCCCGCCGCGGTGATCGTCGGCGAGATGGACACCATGACCCCGCTCGCCGAGGCCCAGCTGATGGCCGACGCCCTCCCCGACGCCGAACTCACCGTCATCCCCAGCGTGGGGCACCTGAGCTCCCTGGAGGCCCCGGAGACGTTCAACGGGGCGGTCCGGGCGTTGCTCCGCAGGGTTGCGCGGGTGTAGCTGCCTACGGGGGTTCCCGCGCCCCCTGAGGTTTGCCGTACGCGTATGGGTAACCCGCAGGGGCGCGGGGAACTGCGCGACCAGGGCACGAGGTGCGTGCTCGGTTGATCGCGCAGTTCCCCGCGCCCCTGCTGTGGTTGTTCTGAGCTGCCCCGGTGAGGGGTCAGCGGGACTGCTGGGCGGGGACGCCGAGGGCGTCGTCCGTCGGGATGGTGGCGGCGGCCACCGCTGCGCCGGTCAGCGTGGCGAGCATCTCGCGCACGTTGGTCAGCTGGGCGTTGATGGAGTCGCGGCGGTTGGTGAGGGCCGCGAGCTCGCGCTCGGACTCGCTGCGGATCCGGTCGGCCTTGGCGTTCGCGTCGGCGACGATGTCCTCGGACTGGCGCTGGGCCGTCTCGACCGTCTGGCGGGCGCGGCGCTCGGCGTCGGTGCGGAGCTTCTCGGCCTCCAGGCGGAGCTGCTCGGCGCGGTGCTCGATCTCGGCGAGACGCTTCTCGGCCTTGGCCTGACGGGCCGCGAGGTCGCGCTCGGACTGCTCGCGGCGCTTGGCGAGGTTGGTCTCGAACTCCAGCGCGGCCTGGGCGGCCTTGGTGCGGGTCTCCTCGAAGAGGGCGTCCGCCTCCTCGCGCTTGTTCTGGGCGTCCTTGTTGGCCTCGGCGCGCAGCTGGGCGCTGTCGCTCTTCGCCTTGTCGACGATCCGCAGACCCTCGTCCTCAGCCTTGGCCTTGCGGTCCTTGGCGTAGTTCTCCGCCTCGCTGCGGACCTGCTGGGCGGCCGCCTCGGCGAGCTCGCGGTGCTGCTCGGCGGCGCGGTGGGCCTCGTCGCGCAGGTCCTTCGCCTCCTCCTCGGCGAGCCGGAGGATCTTCTCGACCCGGGCACCGAGGCCGGCGTACGAGGGCTCGGCGTCGCTGACCTGCGCCTGCGCGCTCTGGGTCTCCAGGTGGAGCTCCTCGATGCGCTTCTCCAGCGCACCGATCCGGGACAACGCGCTGTCACGGTCGGCCACCAGCTTGGTGATCCGCTCGTCGACCTGGGCACGCTCGTACCCACGGCGCACCAGGTCGAAGCCGTGAGGGGAGTGACTGTCGCTCATGGGGTTCTGGGCTTCCTGTCGTCAAACCGCTGAGGTGGTTGAGGGAATCCTGACACGTTACCGGAGTGTCATCGTCGAAATGTCGATGCTTCGCGGACAATGTCCGCTCAATCGGGTGGTGCGCCACCGGAGCGATTGCCACCCGAACGGGGAGCACCCACTCCGGCACCTGCCTTCGGCGCTCCTTCGCGGCCTCCGGAGCCGCTGCTCCTGCTGTTTCCCCCGTTGGCCGGTGCGGCCGGTGACGGTGCCTCGAAGGCTTCCAGGGCGGACAGCACGTCCTGCACCCTGGAGATCTCCGTGTTGATGTCCTTGCGCCGACGGACCAGCTCGTCCAACTCCCGACGACCCTCGTCGGTCACGCGCTGCGCCTCGCTCTTGGACTCGGCGAGCAACCGCTCGGCCTCCTCCTTGGCCAGCCGCAGCTGCTCGTCCGCGCCCTCGCCGGCCCGGCGAAGGCGCTTCGACGCCTCCTCGGACGCGGCCTCGATCTGCTCCTCGGCCTCGTCCTGGGCGGCCTTGAGCGTGGTCTCCGCCTCGTCCTGCGCGGTCTTGAGCGTGGTCTCCGCCTCGCCGCGCAGCTGCTCGGCCTTGGCGGTCGAGTCCGCGAGCTTCTGCTCCGCGCCCTTGATCAGGGACTCGGCTTTGCGGACCGCCGAGATCCGGACCTTGCTGGCCTCCGCCGACGCCTCTGAGGTGAGCTCGTTGGCCCGCTCCTCCGCCGCCGCGACCAGCGCGGCCGCTCGCTCCTCGGCCTCGGCGACAGCCGCGACGGCCTGCTCCTCGGCCTCGGTGAGCTGCTCCTGAGCCGCCGTCACCAGCGCGTCCACCCGCTCGCCGGCCGACTTCATGGCCTGCGCGTTCTCCTTGCGGGCCCGCTCGTGCAGCGCCTCGATCTCGGCGTCCGTCCGCTCCCGCAGCTCCTCGGCGCGCTCGCGGATCGCGGTGGCGTCCCGGCGGGCCTCGGAGAGCAGCGCGTCCGCGTCGGCGCGGGCCCGCTCGACCTCGGCCTGACCGGCCGCCTCGCCCGCCGCGACCAGCCGCTCGGCCTCCTTGCGGGCGGCCGCGACCATCGCGTCGGCCTGCTCCTCGGCGGCGGCGGTGGTGGCGAGCGCCGTCGTCTGGGCGTCCTCGCCCAGCGACTCGGCGTCCGCGAACGCCTTCTCCAGCACCGACTTGGCCTGCTCGCGGGTGGCCTTGTCGAACTGCTCGGCCGCCTCGCGGGTCTCGGTGTCGTAGGTGTCGGCCCGGGTGCGGCTGTCGGCCTCGTAGCTCTCGGCCAGCTGCCGGGTGGCGAGCGCGTACTCCTCGGCCTCGGCCCGCAGCGCCGCCGCGAACTCCTCGGCCTCCGCGATGGTGGCCGCCGCCCGCTCGTTCGCCTCGTGGACGGTCTGGCGCGCCTGGTCGTGCGCCTCGGCGCGCAGCTCCTCGGCGGCCTCCCGGGCCCCCCGCAGCTCGGCCTCGGCCTCGGCGCGCACCTGCTCGTCGTACGCCTGCGCCTCGGCGTGCTGCTGCGCGATCTCGGCGGCGGCGGCCTCGCGGTCGGCGGTCAGCTCGGCGGCCGTCCGCTCCCGCAGCGTCGCCACCTCCGACTCGGCCCACACACGCAGCTCGCCGGTCTCGCGTTCGGCGGTGCTCCGCAGCTCACTGTCGTACGCCTGCGCCCGCTCGCGCAGCTCGGCGGTCTCGCGGTCGGCCTCGGCGCGCAGCTCGGCGGTCTCGCGGTCGGCGAGGGCGCGCAGGTCGGTGGTGTCCTGCTCGGCCTTCGCCCGCAGCTCTGCCGTCTCGTGCTCGGCCTCGGCCCGCTGCTCGGCGGTCTCCTGGTCGGCCAACTCGCGCAGCTCTGCCGTCTCGCGGTCGGCGGTGGCCCGGAGGTCGGCGATCTGCTGGGAGGCGGCCTCGTACATCCCGGCCACGGACTGGCGGGTCTCGGCGGCCTCCTCCTCGGCGGCGGCGACCAGCCCGGCGGCCCGCTGCTCGGCGGCGGCGGTCAGCTCGGCGGCCTCGGTGGCGGCCAGCGTGCGCAGCTCCTCGGCCTCCCGCTGGGTCTCGGCGGCCTGCTCCTGGGCCTGGGCCAGTTCCTGCGCGCCCTCGGCCCGCAGTGCGTCGGCGGCGGCCTGGGCCTCGGCCCGGACGGCTTCGGCGTTGCTCCCGGCCTCGGCGCGGAGGGCTTCGGCGGCGGTCTCCGCCTCCGCGCGGAGGGCCTCGGCGGCGGCCTGGGCCTCGGTGAGGCGCTCGGCGGCGTCCGTCCGGGCGGTCTCCAGGGTCTGCCCGGCCTCGGCGCGCAGGCGCTCGGCCTCCGCCTCGGCGCTCTCGCGCAGGGCGGCGGTCTCGGCGGCCGTACGTTCGGTCAGTTCGGCGGCCTGGGCCTCGGCGGTCTCCCGGGCGGCCTGGGCGGCGGCGAGCTGCTCGGCCGTCTCGGTGCGCTCGCGCAGCAGGCCGGCGGCGGCCTCCTCGTGCTCGCGGCGGCTCTCCTCGCGCAGTGCGTCGGCGGCGGCCCGGGCCTCGGCCAGGACGGCTTCGGCGTTGCTTCCGGCCTCCGCGCGCAGGGCCTCGGCGTTGCTTCCGGCCTCCGCGCGGACGGCCTCGGCGGCGGTCTCGGCCTCGGCGAGGCGCTCGGTGGCGCCCTGCCGGGCGGCCTCCAGCGCCTGTTCGGCCTCGACTCGCAGTGCCTCGGCGGCGGCCTGGGCCTCGGTCTGCAGTTGTTCGGCGGCGGCCTGTGCCCCGGCTCGGGTGTGCTGGTCGAACTCGGTTGCCTCGCGCCGGAGTTCGGCGGTCTCGCGCTCGGCGGCGGCGCGGTTCTCGGCGGCGGCGGCCTTGGCCGCGGCCAGGGCCTCCTGGCCCTGCTGGGTGGCGACGGCGGTGAGCTTCTCGGCCTCGGTACGGGCCCGGGTGAGGGTCTGCTCGGCGCGGCCCTGGACCTCGACGGCCTGGGCCTTGGCCTGCTGACGCACCCGCTCGACCTCGGTGGCCGCACCCGCGCGCAGCTCGTCCGCGTCGGCCTTGGCCTTGGTGAGCAGCTCCTCGGCGTCCCGCGCGGACTCCTCGATCTGCACCACGGCTTGCCGGCGGGCCTCGCTGCGGACCTTCTCGGCCTCGGCGGCGGCCTGGGCCCGCAGTTCCTCGGCCTCGGCGCGCAGCTGGGCGGCCTCGTCGTGCATCCGCTCCATCTGCTCGCGGATGCCCGCCGCGTCGTCCAGCGCCGCGTTCTGCGCCTGCTCGACGGAGGCCTGCGCCTGCTCGCGCAGCCGTTCGACCTCGACGGTCGCCTGGGTGCGGATCCGTTCCGCCTCGGCGGCTGCGGCGGCGACGGCCGCGGCGGCGTCCTGATCGGCGCGGGTGAGCACTTCCTCGGCCTGCTTGGCGGCCTTGGCGAGGTGCACGGTGGCTTCCTTGGCGCCGTCCGTGCGGCCCTGTTCCTGGGCCTCGGCGCGCAGGGCGTGGGCGGCGGCCTCGGCCTGCGCGCGCAGCTCCGCGATCTCCCGGTCGGCCTCCGCGCGCAGCTCGGCGACGGCGGCGTCGGCCTCCTTGCGGAGCTGGGCCGTGACGCTCTCGGCGGCACCGCGCAGGCGCTCGCTCTCCTCGGCGGCGGCGGCCCGGGCGGCGTCCGCCTCGGCCTTGGCGTTGGCGGCGTCGGCCTTGGCGCTCGCGGCCTCGGCCTTGATCCGGTCGGCCTCCTTGGTCGCGGTGGCGACCATCCGCGCGATCTCGGCGCGGGCGGTCTGCGAGCGCTGGTCGCTGGCCGCCTCGCCGTCCGCGACCAGCCGCTCGACGGCGGCCTCCGCGTCGGCCTGCAGCTGTTCGGCGGCGGCCTCGGCCCGGGCGCGCAGCTCGGCGGCCTCCCGGCGGGCGCGATCGGCCTCGGCCAGGGCCTCGGCGCGCAGACGGTCTATCTCGGCCTGGGCCCGGTCGAGCGCCTCGGCGGCGCGCTCCTGATCCTGGACGGCCTGCTGCTTGAGCCGGTCGATCTCGGCCTGGGCGGCGGCCAGCTGCTGTTCGGCGGCGGCCTGGGCGCCCGCCAGCTGCTGCTGGGCCTCGTTGGCGGCCGTGCCGCGCAGCTCCTCGGCCTGGCCGACAGCCTGCTGGGCCTGCTCGGAGGCGGCCCGGAGCAGGCGCTCGGCGTCGTTCTGGGCGCGCTGCAGGGCGGCCTCGGCGGCGGCGTGCGCCTCGCCGCGCGCGGCGTCCACGTCGGCGGCGGTCTGGGCCCGGGCCTGGTCCGCGAGAGCGGCGGCCTCGGCGCGGGCGGCGGCGATCAGCCGGTCGGCCTCGGCACGGGACTCCTGCAGCAGGCGCTGGGCCTCCTGCTCGGTGCCGACCCGGGTCTGCTCGGCCCAGGAGACGTTCTCGTTGACGTGCCGTTCGGCGCTGCGGCGCAGCTCGGCCAGCTCGTCGTCCAGCTGGCGGCGGCGGGCGGTGAGCTCGGCCTCCAGCCGCGCGGTGCGGTCGGCGGCCTCGGCCATCAGGCGCTGGGTGGCCGCCTGCGACTCGCGGAGCTGGCGTTCGGCGTCCGCGCGCAGCTGCTGGGCCTGCATCTCGGCGTTGCGGAGCAGCTGCTCGGCCTGGCCGGAGACGGAGTCGAAAGCGCGCGGCTGGGCGAGCTGCCGACGGGACTCGTGCAGCTTGGCCCGGAGCACCTCCACCTGGTAGGCGAGGTCCTCGGCATGCTGGATGGACTTGTCCCGCTCCTTGCGAGCCCGATCCATCTCGGCCTCGAACTTGGAGAGGTGGTCTTCACCCTCGTAGCCGTCGTTGCCCCGCACTCCGCGGTCCCATCCATCTCCTGGTCGCGTCCTCGACCGGGCCGCCCCGGAACCCCCTACTGCTCTGGGCCGGACCGGCTGGTCCTTGCATCCGCAGCGGGTGCCACGGTCGGAGCCTGGGCCGGTGGCGCGCGGTGCTGCCGCGCTCCGCCGTCCGGGTGGACTCCTGGGCGAACTCTTGCCTCGTGGAGAATGGTGACAGATCCGAACTGCGGCTGCTCAGCCGTGCCCGCTCAGTGGACTCCCCTTGGTGCGTTTCAGGCGGAGCCGTGGCGCACCTGGGCATTGTAGTGTGCGGCGCGCCCGGGGGAACGGGCGACTGGGGGTTTTCGGACGTTACTGGCGAGTTGTACGGCTTCTCAGGGGCGCGGGGGCTGTGCGCTGCGGAAGAGTGCGGGCCGGTGCCTTCCGGTTTCGCGCACGCAGTTGAGCCCCGCGCCCCTGGTTGTGGTTGACCCTCAGTGTTCGGTGGTGGTCGCCGAGGTGACGAGCTCGGTGAGGACGCCGCCGCAGTCCTTCGGGTGCAGGAAGGTGATCCGCGAGCCCATCGAGCCGATCCGGGGCTCGTCGTAGAGGACCCGGACGCCCTTGGACTTGATGTCGGCGGCGTCGCCGTCGACATCGGCGGTGCCGAAGGCGATGTGGTGGACGCCCTCGCCGTTCTTCGCGAGCCACTTGGCAACGGTCGAGTCCTCGCGGGTGGGCTCCAGCAGCTGGAGGTACGAGGCGCCGCCGTCACCGGTGTCGTTGATCTTCAGCATCGCCTCGCGCACGCCCTGCTCCTCGTTGACCTCGCTGTGGAAGACCTCGAAGCCGTAGGTGGCGCGGTAGAACTCGACCGTCTTGTCGAGGTCGAAGCAGGCAATGCCGATGTGGTCGATGCGGGTCAGCACGGCGGGACCTCCAGTGAAGTTAAGGGTGGCAACAGTGGAGCGCATCCGGATCGGGCCGCGCCAGCACGCGGAGTGCGAGCCTGCTCACAATTCTCGCCGCTGCGAGCAGCCGGAATTCACCCAGCGCGCGCTGACACGGTGTTGACTGGACGGTGCCAGTGCTGCTGATCACACCTTGGCTCCGGTGACGCAGGGGTTACGGGTCAGTACATTGAGCCGCATCCCCACACTTCCTGGCCTTGACGCGCGAAGGGGCTCGTCTCATGACTACTTCAGTGATCGTCGCTGGTGCCCGAACCCCGATGGGCCGGCTGCTCGGCTCGCTCAAGGGCTTCTCCGGAGCCGACCTCGGCGGATTCGCCATCAAGGCCGCCATGGAGCGGGCCGGTGTCACCGGCGACCAGATCGACTACGTGATCATGGGTCAGGTGCTGCAGGCCGGCGCCGGCCAGATCCCGGCCCGCCAGGCCGCCGTCAAGGCCGGCATCCCGATGAGCGTCCCCGCGCTGACCATCAACAAGGTCTGCCTCTCGGGCCTGGACGCCATCGCGCTCGCCGACCAGCTGATCCGGGCCGGTGAGTTCGAGATCGTGGTCGCCGGTGGCCAGGAGTCGATGACCAACGCCCCGCACCTGCTGCCGAAGTCCCGCGAGGGCTTCAAGTACGGCGCGATCGAGATGCTCGACGCGATGGCGTACGACGGTCTCACCGACGCGTACGAGAACATCCCGATGGGCGAGTCCACCGAGAAGCACAACACCCGCCTGGGCATCCAGCGCGACGTGCAGGACGCCATCGCCGCCGCCTCGCACCAGCGGGCCGCCAAGGCGCAGCAGAACGGCGTCTTCGACGCCGAGATCGTGCCGGTCTCGATCCCGCAGCGCAAGGGCGAGCCGGTCGTCTTCAGCCAGGACGAGGGCATCCGCGCCGACACCACGGTCGAGACCCTCGGCAAGCTGCGGCCCGCGTTCACTCGCGACGGCACCATCACCGCCGGTACCTCCTCGCAGATCTCGGACGGCGCCGCCGCCGTGGTCGTGATGAGCAAGGCCAAGGCCGAGGAGCTGGGCCTGAGCTGGATCGCCGAGATCGGCGCCCACGGCAACGTGGCCGGCCCGGACAACTCGCTGCAGTCGCAGCCGTCGAACGCCATCGAGCACGCGCTCTCCAAGGAGGGCATCGGCGTCGAGGACCTCGACCTGATCGAGATCAACGAGGCGTTCGCGGCCGTCGCCCACCAGTCCATGAAGGACCTGGGCGTCAGCGACGAGATCGTCAACGTCAACGGCGGCGCGATCGCGCTCGGCCACCCGATCGGCATGTCCGGCGCCCGCCTGGTGCTGCACCTGGCGCTGGAGCTGCAGCGTCGTGGCGGCGGCGTCGGCGCGGCGGCCCTGTGCGGCGGCGGCGGCCAGGGCGACGCCCTGATCGTCCGCGTGCCCAAGGCCTGACCGTCCGACGTACCTTCCTGACGTAACTTCGAGGCCGTGAACCGTCACCAGCGGTTCACGGCCTTGCTCGGGATCGAGGAGCACTCTGTGATGGTCGATGTGCCGACCCTGGTCGAGCAGGCGCGCGAGGGCAGGCCGCGGGCCGTCGCGCGGCTGATCTCGCTGGTCGAGAACGCCTCTCCGCAGCTGCGCGAGGTGATGGCCGCGCTCGCGCCGTACACCGGGCAGGCCTACACGGTCGGGCTCACCGGCTCGCCCGGGGTCGGGAAGTCGACCTCGACCTCCGCGCTGGTGTCGGCGTACCGGCGGCTCGGCAAGCGGGTCGCGGTGCTCGCCGTCGACCCGTCCTCGCCGTTCTCCGGCGGGGCGCTGCTGGGTGACCGGGTACGGATGCAGGACCACGCGACCGACCCGGACGTGTTCATCCGCTCGATGGCGACCCGGGGGCACCTGGGCGGGCTCTCCTGGGCGGCCCCGCAGGCCCTGCGGGTGCTGGACGCCGCCGGGTGCGAGGTGATCCTGGTGGAGACCGTCGGGGTCGGCCAGTCCGAGGTGGAGGTCGCCGCGCAGGCGGACACCACCGTCGTCCTGCTGGCGCCCGGCATGGGCGACGGCATCCAGGCGGCCAAGGCGGGCATCCTGGAGATCGGCGACCTGTTCGTGGTCAACAAGGCGGACCGGGACGGCGCCGACGCCACCGCCCGCGAGCTGAACCACATGCTCGGCCTCGGCGAGGCCCGCGAGCCCGGCGACTGGCGGCAGCCGATCGTCAAGACCGTCGCGGCCCGTGAGGAGGGCATCGACGAACTGGTCGAGGCCCTGGAGAAGCACCGCGCCTGGCTGGCCGAGACCGGTGAGCTGGCCGTCCGCCGCCGCCGCCGGGCCGCCGCCGAGATCGAGGCCATCGCGCTGGCTGCCCTGCGGTCCCGGATCGGCGACCTGCACGGCGACCGCCACCTCTCCGCCCTGGCGGAGCGCGTCGCGGTGGGCGAGCTCGACCCGTACGGCGCGGCCGACCAGCTGATCGCGGGGCTCACCGGGCTGGTGTAGGGGACTGCCGGTCAGAAACCCGTGGTGTCCAGGGTGAGGTCGAACGGCCCCGGCAGGTGGAGCGACGTGCCGAACGGGTGCGGGCCGTCCACGACCGCGTAGCCGAGGTCGTGCGGTTCGGAGAACAGGGTGCACTCGCGGCGCTGACGGTCTGCCAGCAGGTAGAGCGGCGCGCCGTACTGGGCGTAACGCTTGCGCTTGGTGATCCGGTCGGTGTCGCCGTTGGACTCCGAAATCAACTCGACCACCAGGAGGGTCTGGTCGGGAAGCAGGGCAGCGGCCCCCTCGGCCAGGTCTTCGGGGATGACCGCGAGGTCGGGCAGGTACCAGTTCGGTGAGCCCGGCAGGTCCAGGTTGCCCGAGCCGCTGATGCACCCCAGCTCGTCGACCTTGGCATCGAGCTGGCGGCGGATCCGGGCGGCCACCTTCTCGTGATCCCACATCGGCGACACCAGAACGATCCGCCCCTCGATGACCTGGGCCCACCGGTGGTCGATGAGCTGCACGGCGTACTTCAGCGCCGCCTCGTGATCCACGTCCGCGTATGCGATGGGCTGCGCACTCATTGCTCACCCTCTCGTGTCCGGCCCGGCCTGCGGCCGGCTGGGTCCTACGGTACCGGCCGGCACCGTCTGCCGGTCGGCCCTACGCGCGGCCGCGCAGGTTGCGCAGGTGCTCGGCGACGGGGGCCAGGGCCGCGTAGAGGGTGTCGATCTGCTCAGGGGTGAAGCGGTCGATGAAGTGCGCCCGGACGCTGCGGACATGGTGGGGGGCGACCTTCTGCATGGTCTCCCAGCCGAGTTCGGTCAGGTGGGCGTAGAGGCCGCGCCGGTCGCCGGGACAGTCCTGGCGGAGCACCAGCCCGGCGTTCTCCATCCGGGTGATCTGGTGTGAGAGCCGGCTCTTGGACTGCAGGGTCGCGGTGGCGAGGTCGGTCATCCGCATCCGGCGGTCGGGGGCCTCGGAGAGCACGACGAGGATCTCGTAGTCGTTGCTCGCCAGGTTGTGCGGCTGCAGTTCACGGCCCAGCTGGTAGTCCAGGAGTTTGCTGATCTCCAGATGGGCACGCCAGAACTGCTGCTCCTTGGCGGTGAGCCAGGGGGCCTCCTCCGCTGCCACGGGGGGAGGGGAGGAGGCCGCTGCGGGGTCGGTGGTGTGCGTGTCCATACCGACAAGTATAGCCGCGATTGTTAAATGTTGTACAATATGACTTTGTCCTGGAAGGCCAGCGGGGACAGGACGTCAGGCGCTCTTCACGGCCGCGCGCGGTGTGCCGGCTGCCTGCTCGACCTCCAGCAGTGAGGCCGAGTGCCGCTCGGCCTCGAAAGCCACCACGCCGCCGCGCAGCCCGAACAGTCGCTTGGAGACCAGGATCCAGACCACTGCAGCGACGTTCAGCAGCAGCGTACAGACCTTCACCGCGCTGACGTGGTGGGTGAGTTCGTACCCCTCGAGCGGGAGGAAGGCGGCGGTCGCCACCACCGTGAGGTACTCCGCCCAGCGTCGGCCCAGCCAGAGCCCGACCGCCTCGACCAGCTCGATCAGCGCGTACGCCAGCAGGGCGCCCGCCACGATCAGCAGGGTGCTGTGCTTGTAGTCGAAGCTCTTGCGGATGGTGTCGGCGATGGGGGAGTGCTCGAGGTCGTAGTGGAAGTGGTCGGTGACGGGCTTGAGGACGGTCAGGTTCTGGTCGAAGAACTCCCGGACCGCGTCCTGGCTGTTGGAGAACTTCCAGACCGCCCAGGCGATCAGGATGATCAGCACACCACGGAAGAGCCGCTCGATCGCGAGGAAGCGGAGGATGAACAGGTCCCGCAGCGCCTTGCCGCGCGGCACCAGCGGCGCCTGCCCGGCGGGGCCGGAACCGTGCGGTGCGCCGAGTGCGAAGTCCCCGCAGCGCAGGCAGCGCCAGACCTCGCCGAGCTCGGTGTGGGCCTCCAGTCGGGCGCGCAGCGCGGGTTCGGTGGGCGCGTACGTGACGTGGCCGCGCTTCGAGCAGGTCCGGCGATTCCAGTCGATCTTGAACATAGGTGACTCCCCCGTGAGCAGGACTTCGGCGCGGGTCTGTCGGTCAGAACCGTGCGGCAGAAGAATATGGGCACCCCGGCCGGAGGGCGTACGTCAGGTCGGTGATAATGGACGAACGCTTGTGCGCCGGTTCACAAGCCTGCCGACCCGTCTATGAGGTAATCCCTGTGAAGAGCAGCGCCGTCCACCGCCTGCGCCTTGTGTCCGCACCCGAGGGCCTGTCGTTCCTCCTGCTGATCACGTGCTCGGTCCTCAAGCGCACGACCAGCTTCGACGCTGTTTATCCGATGGGCTGGATCCACGGCGTCCTGTTCATCCTGTACGTGGTCTTCCTCTACGTCGCCTGGCAGGAGCGCCGCTGGGACAACAAGCGCGCGGCGCTGCTGTTCCTCCTCGCGTGCCTGCCGACCGGCGGGTTCTTCGCCGAGCGGATGCTCGCCAAGGAGGAGCGCGGCGAGTACCCGGCGAAGGCCGAGCCGGCCGCCGCCTGATCCGGACGCGCAGAGCGCGGATGCCGGGCCTCCCCTTCGGAGCGCCCGGCATCCGCGCGTAGCGGGTGGCAGGCGTCCACCATCGTGGACGCCTGCTTCCCGCTCGCGGGCCCGCCGGTACGGTGGGGGCGTGTCCAAGCCCCTCGCTCTCGACTTCGACCCGATCGCCCGCGCCGACGAACTCTGGACCCGCCGGTGGGGCGGCGTCCCCGCCATGTCGGCGATCACCTCGGTGATGCGAGCCCACCAGATCCTGCTGTCCCGGGTGGACGCGGTGGTCAAGCCGTACGGGTTGACCTTCGCCCGCTACGAGGCGCTGGTGCTGCTCACCTTCAGCCGGAGCGGGGAGCTGCCGCTCTCGAAGATCGGCGAGCGGCTGATGGTCCACCCGACCAGCGTCACCAACACCGTCGACCGCCTGGAGCGGGCCGGCCTGGTCTCCCGGCGGCCCAACCCGCTGGACGGCCGGGGCGTGCTCGCCAGCATCACCGCACGCGGGCGCGAGGTGGTCGAGCAGGCGACCCGGGAGCTGATGGCGATGGACTTCGGCCTGGAGGGCTACACCGAGGCGCAGTGCCACGAGGTCTTCGAGCTGCTCCGCCCGCTGCGGGTGGACGCCGGGGACTTCACGCCCCCGCAGGTGTAGGGGCGCGGCAAAAGCACCCGAAGCGGACGGTTACCCTCGATGGCATGAAGCAGAGTGTGCTGACCCGCTACCGGGCCATGGCGTATGTCACGGGTGTCCTCCTGATCCTGCTGACCCTGGGCGTGATCGCCAAGTACGTGCTGGGTATCTCGGGTGCGGCCGGCTTCACCACCGCCGTCGGCATCGCGCACGGCTGGCTGTACGTGATCTACCTGGTCTTCGCCTTCGACCTCGGTACCAAGGCGAAGTGGCCGATGGGCAAGCTGGCCTGGGTGCTGCTGGCCGGGACGGTCCCGACCGCCGTCTTCTTCGTCGAGCGCAAGGTCACCCGCGAGGTCTCCGGGCTGGTTGTCGCCCCTGAGCCCGTCAACGCCTGAGCACAGAGTCTTCCGGCGCCCTCTCCCGTTCGCGGGGAGGGCGCTTTTCTGTGCCCTTTCGGCACGGTGCCCTTTCCGCAGGGTGCTCTTTCCACTACCCAGCTGCCATCGACAGATACTAGGACGTCCGAGTAAATTGGTAGGACGTCCTACTAGCTGTGCCGTCCCGATGTCGTGGCGGCCGTACGGAGTGGAGTACGGAGTCGATGGACGCCGACGAGATCGAGGCCGGCCGGCAGCGCTGGCAGCAGCGGTACGACAAGGCCCGCAAGCGTGACGCGGACTTCAGCACCCTGAGCGGCGACGAGGTCGACCCGGTCTACGGCCCGCCGCCCGGGCAGCCGGTCGAGGGCTTCGAGCGGATCGGCTGGCCGGGCGAGTACCCGTACACCCGTGGCCTGCACGCCACCGGCTACCGGGGCCGGACCTGGACCATCCGCCAGTTCGCCGGCTTCGGCAACGCCGAGCAGACCAACGAGCGGTACCGGATGATCCTGGACTCCGGCGGCGGCGGCCTCTCGGTCGCCTTCGACATGCCGACGCTGATGGGCTACGACTCCGACGACCCCAAGTCGCTCGGTGAGGTCGGTCACTGCGGCGTCGCCATCGACTCGGCCGCCGACATGGAGGTGCTGTTCAACGACATCCCGCTCGGCGGTGTCACCACCTCGATGACGATCAGCGGCCCGGCCGTCCCGATCTTCTGCATGTACATCGTCGCGGCGGAGCGCCAGGGCGTCGATCCGGCGGTGCTCAACGGCACGCTGCAGACCGACATCTTCAAGGAGTACATCGCGCAGAAGGAGTGGCTCTTCGCACCCGAGCCGCACCTGCGCCTGATCGGCGACCTGATGGCGTACTGCGCCGAGGGCATCCCGGCGTACAAGCCGCTCTCGGTCTCCGGCTACCACATCCGTGAGGCCGGCGCGACGGCCGCGCAGGAGCTGGCGTACACCCTGGCGGACGGCTTCGCCTACGTCGAGCTGGGCCTCTCGCGCGGTCTGGACGTGGACGTCTTCGCACCCGGTCTCTCGTTCTTCTTCGACGCGCACCTGGACTTCTTCGAGGAGATCGCCAAGTTCCGCGCCGCCCGCCGGATCTGGGCCCGCTGGATGAAGGAGCGCTACGGCGCGAAGACCGACAAGGCGCAGTGGCTGCGCTTCCACACCCAGACGGCCGGCGTCTCGCTGACCGCGCAGCAGCCGTACAACAACGTCGTGCGTACTGCGGTGGAGGCCCTGTCGGCCGTCCTCGGCGGCACCAACTCGCTGCACACCAACGCCCTGGACGAGACGCTCGCGCTCCCGTCCGAGCAGGCCGCCGAGATCGCACTGCGTACGCAGCAGGTGCTGATGGAGGAGACCGGCGTCGCGAACGTCGCCGACCCGCTGGGCGGTTCCTGGTACGTCGAGGCGCTGACCGACCGGATCGAGGCGCAGGCCGAGGCGATCTTCCAGCGCATTCTCGACAAGGGCCGCGAGGACCACCCGATCGGGCCGATGACGGCGGGCATCCTGCGCGGTATCGAGGAGGGCTACTTCACCGGCGAGATCGCCGAGGCGGCCTTCCAGTACCAGCAGTCGCTGGAGAAGGGCGACAAGCGGGTCGTCGGCGTCAACTGCCACCCCCGCAGTGTCACCCCCGAGTTGGAGATCCTCCGGGTCAGCCACGAGGTCGAGCGCGAGCAGGTCCGCGTGCTGGCCGCCCGCAAGGCCGCCCGCGACGAGAATGCCGTCCGGGCCGGTCTGGACGCGATGCTGGCTGCCGCCCGCTCCGGGGAGAACATGATCCCGCCGATGCTGGACGCCATCCGCGCGGAGGTCACCCTCGGCGAGATCTGCAACACGCTGCGGGCGGAGTGGGGCATCTACCGGGAGATTCCGTCTTTCTGAGGTTCCCTCCGGGGGTGCAGGGGTTCACGCCTTGGTTCCAAGGCGTGAACCCCTGTGGTTTGTTCTGAGAGGTCAGGTGAAGCGGAGGCGGAACAGCGCCCCGCCGCCGGGGGCCGCCTCCGCCGTGAGTTCGGCATGGTGGGCGCGGGCGATCTGGCGGGCCATGGCGAGGCCGAGGCCCGAGCCCGGTAGGGCCCGGGCGGCGGAGGCCCGGTAGAAGCGGTCGAAGACGTACGGGAGGTCCTCGGGGGCGATGCCGGGGCCGTGGTCGCGGACGGTCAGTTCGGGGCCGTCGTGCAGGGTGATCTCGACCGGGCCGCCGGGCGGGCTGAACTTCGCCGCGTTGTCCAGCAGGTTGGCGAACAGCCGGGAGAGCCGGGCCGGTACGCCCCGGACGGTCGGGTCGCCCGTCATGACGCTGAGGAACTCGATCTCCGGCCAGTGGCCCCGGGCGGTGTCCACCGAGTGCTCCAGCAGCCCGCCCAGCCGGACCGACTCGACCAGCGCCTGCGGTTCCTCGTCCCGGGCCAGTTCGATCAGGTCGTTGACCAGTCCCGTCACCTCGCGCAGCTGGCGCTGCAACCCGGCGGTCGCCCTGGATCGCTGACTGTCCGTCAGGCGATCGGACTTGGCCAGCAGTTCGGCATTGGTGCGAAGTGCCGTGAGTGGTGTGCGCAGTTCGTGCGAGGCGTCCGCGACCAGGCGGCGCTGGGCCGTGACGGACTCTTCCAGGGCGCCGAGCATGGTGTTGAACGTCCTTGCCAGCCGCGTCACTTCGTCCTCGCCGCGCCCGGCCGGCAGGTCGATCCGTACGCCGGCGTCCCGGGTCGCCGCGATCCGTTCGGCGGTCGCCGTCAGTCGGGCGACGGGGGCCAGTCCGGTGCGGGCCACCGCGTAGCCGAGCCCGCCCGCGAGCAGGATGCCCGCGCCCGCCACCACCGCCATCAGCTCCCCGGCCTGGGTGATCCCCTTCTGGACGGCGTCCGAGCGCAGGGCGACCTGCACTGCCTGGCCCGTCCCGAACGGCGTGGTGAGCATCCGGGCCGGGTGTCCGCTGACGGTGATGCCGTCGAAGTACGCCCCGCGCTGCCCGGCGGCGACCTGGCGGGTCGCCGGGGTGACCGGCAGGAGGTACGGCCTCGGCGGGTCGGCGGCCGGGCTGGCGGGCACGATCTGGGTGCACGCGGGCGCCGCCAGGTACCCGCACTCGCCGTAGACCACCTGCGGGCCCTGACCCCGGTACTGCTGCTGGACGAGGGTCGCGTGCTGGGTCAGCGTCAGGTCGAGCTGATGCACCAACTCGTAGCGGATGATGGTGAATCCGGCCGCGCACACGCCCAGCGTGACCAGTGCCGCCGCCGCCGAGGTGACCAGTGCCAGCCGGGTGCGCAGCGGGCGCCGGGAGCGCCAGCGGGCGTGCGCCCTCACTCCTCGTCCAGTCGGTAGCCGACCCCGTGCACGGTGTGCACCAGCCGTGGCGCGCCGCCGGCTTCGAGCTTGCGGCGGAGGTAGCCGACGTACACCGCAAGGGAGTTGGAGTCGGGCCCGAAGTCGGATCCCCAGACCCGCTCCATGATCAACTCGCGTGGCAGTACCTGGCCCGGGTTCTGCAGGAGCAGCTCAAGCAGGGCGAACTCGGTGCGGGAGAACTCCAGTGCCCGCCCGGCCCGGTTGCCCGTCCGGCTGACCGGGTCGACCGTCAAGTCGGCGAAGCTGTAGGCGTGTTCGGGCTCGGCGGGGGCCGCTCGGCGCAGCAGTGCACGCAGTCGGGCGGTCAACTCGTCCAGCGCGAACGGCTTCACCAGGTAGTCGTCGGCGCCCGCGTCCAGTCCGTCCACCCGGTCGCTGACCGAGTCGCGGGCGGTCAGCACCAGGATCGGCACCCGGTCGCCGAGCGCCCGCACCCGGCGGCAGACCGCCAGACCGTCCAGTACGGGCATCATCACGTCCAGGACGACGGCGTCGGGCTGCCAGGCCGACAACTCCGACAGCCCGGCCAGCCCGTCGGGCGCACCGCGCACGGCGTACCCCTCGACGGCGAGGCCGTCCTCGACGGCGGCCCGTACCTCCGGGTCGTCGTCCACCACCAGGACCTTCAGTGCTCTTGCCGGGCTGCTCATGGGGACAACCCTCTCAAACCGGGCTATTAGAACTCTCTTACCTCCGCTCGACAGGCTCCGGTGTCATGACAGAACACAGCGATTCCGGACCGTCCAGGCTGTCCGTGGTGATCGGGGCGGGTGGTACGGGCGGGCACATCTACCCGGGCCTCGCGCTGGCCGAGGCGCTGCGCCGGGCCGACCCGGCGGCGGTGATCTCCTTCGTCGGGACCGAACGCGGCCTGGAGACCCGGCTGATCCCGCAGGCCGGTTACCGCCTGCACACCGTCGACATGATCCCGTTCGACGCCTCGCTCGGGCTGCGCCGGTACCTGCTGCCCGCCGATCTGCTGCGCTCGGGCGCCCAGTGCCGGGAGATTCTGCGCGAGCAGGGCGCGCAGGTCGCGGTCGGGATGGGCGGTTATCCGAGCGCGCCGGTGATCGTCGGGGCGCGGCTGGCCGGGCTGCCCAGTGTGGTGCACGAGTCCAATGCCGTGCCGGGGCGGGCCAACCGCTTCGCCGCCCGGCTCACCCCGCACCTGGCGCTCGCCTTCGACCGGACCAGGGAGCACCTCCCGGCGGGAGCGGGTGCGTCGGCCGAGACGGTCGGGATGCCGATGGTCGGCGCGGTCGCCGGGCTTGACCGGGCGGCGCTCCGGCCCGCCGCGCGGATCCGGCTCGGCGTCGCGCCCGGCGAGCGGCTGGTGCTCTTCAACGGCGGCAGCCTGGGCGCGGCCCGGCTGACCGAGGCGGCGGTGGGACTCGCCGAGCGCTGGCGGGGGCGCCGGGACGTCCGGCTGCTGATCAAGACCGGGCCGGCCGCCCTGGACGAGGTCCGGGCCCGGCTGGCGGGCTCGCCGATCGCCTCGGCCGTCCCGTACCTGGACCGGATGGACCTCGCGTACGCCGCCGCCGACCTGGTGGTCTGCCGGGCCGGTTCGGCGACGGTCGCCGAGCTGGCGAGCGTCGGCCTGCCGTCCGTCCTGGTGCCGTACCCGCACGCCCCGCACGACCACCAGACGCACAACGCGCGCGTTCTCTCGGACGCCGGTGCCGGGCTGCTGCTGCCCGACGGCGAGTGCACGGCCGACCGGCTCGCGAGCCTCGTCGAACCGCTGCTGGCCGACCCGCTGCGGCTGGCCACGATGGGCCGCGCGGCCGACCCGGGCACCCACGCGCGGGCGGCGGACCTGCTGGCGGCCAAGGTGCTGAGCGTCATCGGGCGGACCGCCCGACCCGTTGTCGAAATCGAATCAAGGAGGGTCGCATGAGCGACTGGAACGGCAAGCGAGTACTGGTCACCGGCGCCGAGGGCTTCATCGGCAGCACACTGGTGGACCTGCTGGTCGAGCGCGGTGCGGACGTCCGAGCGCTGGTGCACTACAAGCCGTACGCCGAACGCGGTTACCTGGCCCGCTACTTGGCGGGCGGAGAGGTCGAGATGCTGGCCGGCGACGTCCGCGATGCGGGCCGGGTGCTGGACGCCGTGCAGGGCTGCGACACCGTCTTCCACCTCGCGGCACTGATCGGCATCCCGTACAGCTACCAGTCGCCCGAGGCGTACGTGCAGACCAACGTGAGCGGCACCCAGAACGTCGCGGCGGCCTGCCTGCGGCACGGGGCCTCGCTGGTGCACACCTCCACCAGTGAGGTGTACGGGACGGCGATCACCGCACCGATCAGCGAGCAGCACCCGTTGCAGCCGCAGTCGCCGTACTCCGCGTCGAAGATCGGCGCGGACATGATGGCCCTCTCGTACTGGCACTCCTTCGAGCTGCCCGTCTCGGTCGTCCGCCCGTTCAACACCTTCGGGCCGAGGCAGTCCGCCCGCGCGGTGATCCCCACCATCCTGGCCCAACTCCACTCGGGTGCACGGGAGATCAGGCTCGGCTCGCTCACCCCGACCCGCGACTTCAGCTACGTCACCGACACCGCCGAGGGCTTCCTCGCGGCGGCCCGCTCGGAGCGCGCGTACGGCGAGGTGCTCAACCTGGGCACCGGCAGCGAGATCTCCATCGGCGACCTCGCCCAGGCCCTGATCACCGCCTCGGGTGCCGACGCCCGCGTGGTCGTCGACCCCTCCCGCCTCCGCCCGAACGGCAGCGAGGTCGAACGCCTGCTCGCCGACAACACCAAGGCCCGTGACCTGACCGGCTGGCAGCCCCGGATCCCACTGGACGAGGGCCTGCGCCGCACCTCCGCCTGGATCGCCGCCAACCTCCAGGCTTTTGCGCCGGACCGGTACCAGGTGTGAGGCCTGAGGCTTCGTACTGGTTGGTGCTACACGTCGTCGCTCTGCTGTTGGGCCTTCCAGTCCGCCATCTCCTGGCGTAGTTCGGCCTGGCGCTGCCGGGAGTGTTCCCGATCTGCGGCCCGCTCCTCGGGAGTGCGTTGTCTGGGTGCGGGGCGGGTGCGGGTCAGCAGGTCATAGACGTGCTGACATGCTGCTTCCTCGGACTCGAAGTAGCGGTCGACGTTGAGGCGACCGCGTTCCACTCCGCCCACGAACCAGCGGCCGTCCTCCGCCTGATCGAGCACCCCGCCCTCATCGAACCAGCCGGGCAGCCTGTGGCCCCGGATACAGAACGACTGGTCGTTCACCCCGGCCTGCTGAAGGGCAGCCAGCAACTGCTGGTGATCCATCAGTGGAGGTCCTTGCAGCACCTGGGGCCGATCACTCCTGGACGGTATTAGTGGTTTGGACCTGGGAGCTGAGCCAGGTCGCCGCCTAGACATAGCCCGTGATGCTATCTCAGGAGGTAGTCGAACGCCCCCGACCTGCCGGGCAACCGGTCTGGTCGGGGGCGTCGCAGTCGTGAGGGCCGCAGTAGGGCACGACCCTGCTTTCGGGTTCAACGACCTCGGGTGAGGACCCTGCGGGAGATCAGAGCGATGGTCTTCACGTCGCCGACTGCGGGAACCGCTCTGTCCCAACCATCGGATACGGGGTAGACGCCGTTGAGCGTGGTCCGCACGGCTTCCTGCGCTGCCGGAGCAGCTTGATGCGCCAGCACCTCCAGCACCTGCCGGTAAAGGGGCGCGGGCAGCTCAGGCAGATACAGGTGCACGGCGTCGGCGGACTCCCGCACGCTGTGGTCGCTCATTCCGGGCACGCGATCCCGAAGGAAATCCACGAGCCAGTCGAACATCGGAGCCTGCCCGTAGTACATAATCCAGCCGTAGTCGTCGGAGACGGAGACGCTGTAGTACTTCACTGCGCCTCCCCGCCGTTCAGCTCCCGCAGGACCTCGGCAGCCATCATCGAGAGAATCTCCAGACTGCTGATGAGGCGGCGGATTTCGGCCCGTTCCTGTGGCGACGGAAAGCGCCACGTGGCGTACGCTTCTGGCGCCCCCTCGGCCAGCACCCGCAGGACCCGGTGGCGGTGAGGCTCAGGCAGGTCGCTGACGAAGAAGTTGTCGACGGCCGCATAGCCCTCGGCTTCAACGAAGTCCCACAGTTCCCGATCCGGAATCCGGCTCTCCAAGTACTCGAGGACCCACTGGTACAACCCTGTGCTCGTGGTCCAGATGTACTCGTCGGAGACACTGATCTCCTTGCTCATTGCCCTCCCGCCACCATGCTCGTAGCCCCGCTGTTGTACCGCCGCCTGGTCAACTGTGCTCTCCGACCAGTACCACCTTCGAGAGCAGGTTGTTGTCCGTGAGATAGGTCCTGAGCGTGGCGATGTTGTCGGCGCCGATGTTCGTTACATCGAACACTGTCACATCGCACTTCGCGACATGCTTGGTGATCGTCGCCATGAGGCCGCTCTTCCCCGTCTTGGCCCACATCTGTTTGAAGAGGTCAGCGGTGAGATTCCGACCCATGGCGTCATAAGTCTTCCCCGCCGCGTCGACCCAATCCGGTGATGGCGGAGTCGACTGGCCAGGAACCGGCGCCGGGGGCTCGTACCTGATCAAGTCGGTCCCGGCTTGCTTCTCGAACAGGATTGCTGTCTGTGCCTCGTCGGCGAGGAACTTCACCTTGGTGGAGTCCCAGCCGAGCCGGTACACGTGCACCAGCCGGGCGAGTTGCTCGGCTGTCGTACCGCTCGCTGTGATCCCGGTGACCATCTGCAGCCGCGCGATCACCGTCGCGCCGACGCCCGCCTTGCCCGTGACGTTGAGGGCGTCAACTGCCTTGTCCAGTCCAACACCCGTGCGGATGGCCTCCTCCACGGCCAGCAGCAGCTTGGATGCCTCGAGGATCTTGGACGTTGGGACGAACCAGGTGGCGGCCCAGGCGCAGCCGCTGACGCTGCCCTTGGAGCAGTCGACGAAGTCCTTGGCAATGCCTGCCCACAAGCTCTTGAGGAGGGCCTTGTCGACTGTCGAGACGATGTCCCAGTTGCTGAAATGGTGGGTGACCTTCGCGGTCTGCTCGGGTGTGGTCTGGCTGCCGAGCCAGATGATGTCGGCGGCCGGGCAGGTCGCGGCGGTGACGTCGGCAGGGGCGGTCTGGTCGTCGCAGAGGTAGAAGTCGACCGTCAGGCTGAAACGGAGCGTGAAGGTGACGTCGCAGCCGCTGTTGCCGAGCCCGAGGACGCACTCGTTGTCGGGTGTCGGATCACCCAGTGGGGTGACCTTCTGCTGGGTGAACATGTGCGGGACACCAGTCGCCCCGCCGTTGCTCAGCGTGGTCTGGGCCTGCTGGTTTTCGGCCTGCTGCGCGGCCTGCTGTGCCTGTTCGGCGCTCTTTCGGGCGTTTGCTGCCGCCTGTTCGGCTGCGGTGGCGTCTTTGTCGGCCTGGGTTGCGGCGGTCCGGGCCTGGTCGGCTGCGGCGGTTGCCGAGGCGGCTGCCTGACGGGCGCTCGCGGCGTCCGTCTCGGCGGCGGTGGCGGAGTTACGGGCTGCCTCCGCGTCGCCTGCCGCTGCTGCGGCGGCAGTGGCGGCCGCAGCAGCGGCTTGCTGGGCCTGGGCGTTGAGCTGGGCAGTGTCCGCGTCGGCCTTGGCGGCGGCTGCCGCGTCGGTCGCTGCTGCCGCTGCTGAGGTGTGCGCGTCGGCGGCTGACTGCAGTGCGTTCGCGGCTTCGCTCGCCGCCTGGGCGGCGGACTGGGCCGCTGCCTTGGCGTCCTTGTCGGCCTTGGCCGCAGCGGCTGCCGCGTCCTTGGCGGCCTGGGTCGCCTGGGCTGCCTTGGCCTTGGCCAGCGCGTCCTGCTGCTGGGCGAAGGTCTTGGCGTCCTGTCCGACCAGGACGGCCAGGCCGGCGGAGGAGTCGGTCTCGCGGAACGGGGTGCCCAGGGCGATCGCGTCGTTGGCGGGCCTGGTCACGGCTGCGGCTGAGTCACCGGCCGCGCTCGCGGCGAGTGCGGCGGCGTACGCCTGACCGGCCGTCACAGCGCTGTCCGCCTGTGCCTGGTCGGCCTCGGTACGGGCCGCCGTGGCGTCGGCCTTCGCCGCGTCCGCCTCGGCCTTGGCCTTGGCTGCCATTGCCTGGGCGATGTTGGCGTTGCCGTTTGCCTGGTCGGTCGCGTTGATGGCGTCGGCAGCGGCCGAATGCGCCGTCGCTGCCTGGGCCTTGGTGGTGGCGGCGTCAGCGGCGGCCGCGCTCGCGGCGGCCTGGGAGCGGTCTGCGGCGCCGGTGGCCTCGGTCGCGGCCTGCCGGGCGGCCACCGCTGCCGTGGTGGCGTCGCCTGCCGCAGCGCGAGCCGCCGTAGCGGCCGTACCGGCGTCATCCGCCTCGGCACGTGCCTGCGTTGCCGCTGCCCGTGCGTCGGCTGCGGCCTGGGTACCGTCCGCAGCCGCTGCGGCGGCCTCGCTGGCGGCGGCCTTGGCGGCCAGCGCGTCGCGCCGCGTTTCGGCGTCCAACGCCGTGTTACGGGCGGTGGCGGCCTTGGCCTCGGCGGCGTCGGCGTCGGAGCGCTTGGTCGCAGCGGTACCTGCGTCGGCCTGGGCCTTGTCGCGGGCGGCCTGGACGGCGTCGTCCTGGGACTTCGCGGTGGCCTCGGCCGTGCCGGCCTTGGCCCGCTCGGTATCGGCGGTGGTCCGGAAGTGGGCGGCGTTGCCCCGTTCCTGCTCTGCGACCGCCTGCTGCTGGGCGGCCCGGCCGGCCGCGTCGCGGGCGTTCTGTTCCGCCTTCTCGGCGGTCGCCCGGTCGGTGTGCGCCCGGGCCGCCTGCTGCGCAGCCTGGGCGGCCTGCGTCTTGGCGGCGACCGCCGCCGTGTGGGCCTGGTCGGCGGCCTCCTGGGCGGCGGCACGCTGGAACTCGGCCTGCTGCCCGTGCGCCTGGGTCTGTGCCAGTGCGATCAGTGCGGCACTGTCCGCGCTGATCGCCTTGGTGGCGTTGTAGGCCGTCTCGGTGGCCTTGGCCGCAGCCTGCGCGGCGGCGGCAGACGCCTTGGCGACCTGCGCCGACTGCTGGGCGTAGGCGAGACCCCGGCCGTACGGGGTGCCGTTGGCGGCGGCGATGCCGCCCGCCTTGGCCTGGGCGGCCGTCACCTTCGCCGTCTGGGTCTGCGCGTCGGCAGCGGCCTTGTTGGCGATGTCGAGCTGGGCCTTCGCCCGGTTCTGGTCGTCCGCGATCGCTCGCTTGACCTGGTCGAAAGTGGCCGGCTTGGGGTAGGAGAGGTCGTCCTTCTTCTTGTAACTCAGCCAGTATGCCTGCCACTTGGTGAGCTGACCGGCGGTCCAGGACCGTCCGACCGCCTCGACCATCGCCTCCGAGGCCGTGGCCAGGTCGGCGGACGCGACGGACTCGGCGGCGAGGATGTCGGCTCGGGGCCCGGCCTGCGCGTCGAGCTCGGCCTTCCACTCCGCAGCCGCCGTCACCGATTCCGCCCCCAGCACGTGGTGGGGGTCGAGCGGGTTGGTGCTGGTGCAGCCCGCGAAGCGGACCTTCAGTGCCTCGGCGTCCATCCGGAAGTCCACCGAGCCGGGCGCCGGAGCGGCGGTGGGGAACCCGCCGTACTGCAGGAACATGCGGTAGTCGTCCGCCCACAGCGGGCTCGTGGGGTCCTTCGGGTGGAGGACGTTCTCCCAGGTCTGGCGGTCCCCGGCGTTCGCGGGGACATCCTGGCCGTAACGGGCGTTGTAGACCTTCACTGCTGCGTCCACCGAGGCCTGCGAGGCGCGCGGGGACAGCTCGGTGTTGGTGAACGACAAGTCGTCCAGGAAGATCCGGTTGCCGTAGAACCCGCCGATCTCCTTGCCGAAGTCGGGCGAGTGCTGGAAATCCCAGTCGGACTTCGCGGGCGGCCCGGTGAGGCCGGCGAGCTGGCTGTTCCAGGCATCGTGCCGCTTGTTCAGCTCGTCGGTCTTGGCCAGTGCCGCAGCACGGTCCTGCGAGTTGGGGTAGATGAACGAGGTCGAAGCGGTGATCTTCTGGGTGTCGCTGCCGGACAGGCCCGCCTGAGCCGCCGCTTTCACGGCCGGGCCGCCCTCCTGGAAGGCGTAGCCGAGGCGGCAGACGGCCTCCCGGACCTTGGCCGCCTGCGCCAGGTAGTCCGGGGCCGACGGTGCGGCCACGACGCGGGCTATGTCCGCGTCGGTCAGCGCGCCCTGCCAGGTCCCGGAATCACTGAGTGTGCCGTCCGAGCCCGGCACGTAGTTGTGTGCCGTGGCGCCGGAAGCATCGCTCAGGGGGTAGTAAGCCAGCTCCGTAGCCGACGCCGCATCAGCTGCGACCCGGGAAGCGGCGTGGGCGGTAGCCGGCGCCACCGACACGACCAGCGATGCCGCCGTCGTAAGGGCGGTCACCCCCAACACCCGTGTCAGAGCGTGACGCGCTGCACTCGCGCGCCTGGGGACTTTTTTCTGCATACTTTCGCCGTTCTCCTCGGTAGACAGCTGTGTCCAGGGAGGAGGCCGCGTCGTCCTGCGACGCGATCAGTCGAGATGCAGAGATATCGTCAGAATTTGCCCTCTTCGCAGTGCGCGACCTCATGGGTCGCCTGTGCGTGAACGGATGCCACCCCCCGGTAGCAAGGCGAATCGTCACACACTGCGGTCGCCCGGCGACACCGACTTTCGGTGGGGGTATCCCCGCTATTCGGCGGGGGGCGGCTCGGCGGCGGCTGCGGTCAGGCCCGGGAGGGGGCTGAGGAGGAGGGTGGTGAAGCGGTGGATCCACTGGGGGGTGGCGGGTTCGCCGATCACGAGCATGCGGTGTTCGACGGCGCCGGCGATGGTGTCGAAGATGATGTCGATCTCCTCGCAGGCGGTGGCCTCGTCCTGGTCGAGGCTCAGTTCGCCGCGTTCCTGGGCGAGGGCGCGGCCCTGCTGGACCAGGTGCTTCTGGGGGTCGACGATCCGTTCGCGGATGCGGCGCCGGAGCAGCGGGTCGCGGGAGCCCTCGGCGAAGAGGGCGAGCAGGGCCGCCTGGGTCTCCGGGCGGGAGAGCAGGTCGGCGAACTGGGCGACCACGGATTCGATGTCCGCCCGCAGGCTGCCCAGGTCGGCGATCTCGAGGTCGTCGAAGAGCGACGCCACGGCGTCCACGACCAGCTCGTTCTTGGACGGCCAGCGGCGGTACAGCGTGGTCTTGGCGACGCCGGCCCGGGTGGCGACGTGGCCCATGGTGAGCCCGCCCCAGCCCAGCTCGGCGAGGGCGGCCCGGGTGGCGTCCAGGATCGCCCGGTCGGCGGTGGCGCTGCGCGGGCGGCCCTTGCCCCGTGGCGGCGCGGCGGGGCCCGGGGAGACGGGCTGCCGGGTGGTGGGGGCCACCGAGCCTCCTTGCGATTTACTTGCCAGTAACTTCTCTGAGATGCGTAACGGTAGCGACATGTGGACCCCTGCGGCAGTCGGACATGCCGGGAAAGTGGGACAGCTCACGTCCCGGGATGGCCAGGGGGGCTTGCGACGGGGGACCGGGGTAGAGATACGCTACGACCTGTAGCGAAAGAGCGACAACCACGCGTCCGGACCCAGGGATCGGGCGGACGCGGGGCGCGGGTGGGGATCCGCGTCGGCTCCGGGTCGGCTCCGTGGGGGAGGAGACCCCACAGGAGCGCTTCGGCGGCTACAGGTTCGGTGGCTGCAGGTTCGGCGGCTACGAGGGGGCGGCCGAGTACGGACGGTCCGGGGAGTGCGGGAAATCCGGGACGGGCTTTCCCGGCGGTTGGTGCCCGTCAGTCGGGCGAACGGGGGAGGATAGTGCCATGCAGCCACGGAATTCGCATCTCAACAGCTCCGCCCTGCGCGGTGCGGTCGACCTCGCCGCAGTGAAGGCGGCCGGTGAGGCCGCTCAGAAGGCCGAGCAGGCCAGGGCCGAGCGGGCCCGCCAGGCAGCCGCTGCGGAAGCGGCCGGAACCGCCCCCGAGGGCCCCCTCTACCCGCTGGTCATCGATGTCACCGAGGACACCTTCGAGGCCGAGGTCGTGCAGCGCTCGGCCGAGGTCCCGGTGGTCGTCGACTTCTGGGCCGAGTGGTGCGGCCCGTGCAAGCAGCTCAGCCCGATCCTGGAGCGGCTGGCCGAGGAGTACTCCGGCCGGATCGTGCTCGCCAAGATCGACGTGGACTCCAACCAGCTGATCGCCGAGCAGTTCGGCATCCAGGGCATCCCGGCCGTGATGGCGGTCGTCGCCGGCCAGCTCGTACCGCTCTTCCAGGGCGCCGAGAACGAGGCCAACGTCCGCAAGATCCTGGACCAGCTGATCGCCGTCGCCGAGCAGCGCTTCGGGATCGTCGGCGGCACCGGCACCCCCGGCGGTCCCGCCGGCGAGGGCGCGGCGGCCTCGTACGCACCGGTGGACCCGGCGCTCTCGGCCGCGCACGACGCGCTCGACCGGGGTGACCTGGGCGGCGCCGTCCAGGCGTACCAGAACGTGCTGGCCGATCAGCCCGGCAACACCGAGGCGAAGCTCGGACTGGCGCAGGCCCAACTGCTGCGCCGGGTCGAGGCGCTGGAGCCGCAGGCCGTCCGTACGGCCGCCGCCGAGAACCCGAAGGACGTCGCGGCCCAGCTGGACGCCGCCGATCTGGACCTGGTGGGCGGCCATGTCGAGGACGCCTTCGGTCGGCTGGTCGACACGGTCGGACGGACGTTCGGTGCGGATCGCGACACCACGCGGCTGCGGCTGCTGGAGCTGTTCGAGGTCATCGGCCCGGAGGACCCGAGGGTGACGGCGGCGCGCAGCGCGCTGGCCCGGGTGCTGTTCTGACGGTGGTACGACGCTGGCGCCGACCTGCTGAAGTCGGGCCGGGTGGCACGGTCGGTGACCTGCGGTGTCCGTGGTGATTTGACGACAAAACGGCCAGAACATCAGAGCTTTATCAAATCTTGACAATACCCCTCGGCGGTCACCAATGGTGGCCGCCGAGGGGTGTTTCGCCCTTGTTTCGACGGAGTTTCGGCGACACGAATCCTCCATGGCGTCACGCTGAGTGTCCACGCCTTGGATTCCATGATCAATGACATCTGCTGTTGGATTACCCGTCAGTAACGAACCCCTTGTGCTTCGCCCGGGATTCAAGCACGATCGGCGACGCCCGGTCCCCTCTGTTTGGGGATCCCCACCGGGCGGCCCCCGGCTCCGGTCGGAGGCACTCAGGGCAGGGGGGTATCCGCGGATCCCACGCGCGGTTCCTGTCCTTCAAGCGGTCGCGCATCCCGCGCGGTCGCTGGTTGTCGCTCGGGGGTGATCGCCGGTGTCGTCGGTCGTACCCGCTGCCGTGAGGCAGCCGGTGCCAGGAAGGGAGTGCCAGCAAGTGACGGCAGCTCCCCGTTCCGCCGATTCCCGAGGCGCTCTCCGCTACCGAGGACGTAGCTCTCTCCCATCCCAGGCCAACTCCCGTGCGGGAAGCACCGGATACGGCCGGAGATGTACGTCCTAGAAGGAGGACTCGCATGTCCCAGACTTACGGCAAGACCAGCTGGAAGCGCTTCGCCCTGGTGATGGTGCCCAGCATCGCCGCGACCGCCGCGATCGGCGTCGGCCTGGCGAGCAGCGCGCTCGCCGCCTCGTTCAGCGTTTCGGGTATGAAGTTCAAGGTCACCGCCGCCGACCTGGACGGTACGAACTTCGCCCAGTACGGCTCGGTCGACCAGGGCTCGGGTGCGGCTCACCCCGTCGCCGTCTCGGCGTTCGACTCCGCCACCATCCAGCACCTCTGCCAGTCCGTGCCGATCCCCGTCCCGGGGCTGGGCACGTACATCCTGAAGCTGCACGCGGGCGACGACGTCTCGAACCCGGTCAAGGCCACCAACCTGATGATCGGTCTCGACTCGCTCAACGCCGACGCCACGTTCGACAACCCGGGCGACACCACCACCCCGGGCGGCAAGGGCGGCATCAACATCGGCCAGGACGCGGCGACCCTCCCGGGCCACGCGCAGGGCACATCCGGCATGTTCGGCCAGGCCGCGCCGCACGCGCACCTGACCAACGTCCAGCAGACGGCCTGGTCCACCTCGGCCGGCACGTTCAAGCTGCCCGGTCTCAAGCTCTCGGTGACCAAGGCCGGCGACCCCGGCGACGGCGGCACCGAGTGCTACTAGGCCTCTGACGGCCGACGGCGGGTGCCGTTGGCCTCAGAGCCTGCGGTCGGGAGCCTCCCAGGTCGGTCGCTCCCGGCCGCACCACCAGATATCCCCTCGTACCCATCATCGAGGAGCTCGCACCATGTCCAGCGCAATTGCCGCCGAGTGGCCCGAAGAGACGGGCGGCTTCGGCCGTCTGAGGCTGAAGTTCCGCACGTGGCGGCGTACCCGCCCGTTCTGGGGCGGCCTGCTGGCCATGATCGCGGGCCTTCCGATCATGTACTTCCCCTACGCCAAGCTGCACCTGGCCGGGCTCACGATGACGATGGCGACCACGGCCGGGGCCGGTTCGCTGATCATCGGACTGCTGATGATGACCCTGGGGCTGACCGCCTGGTTCCAGCCGCTCGTCCGGATCTTCTGCGGAGTGGCCGTCACCATCCTGGCCCTGATATCCGTCCCGGTCTCGAACCTGGGCGGCTTCGGCATGGGGCTGATCACCGGTCTGCTCGCGGGCGGTCTGCTCTGCGCCTGGGCCCCGCTGAAGTTGCAGCCAGGGACTGAAGGCGTCGCCGAGACCGTGGCCCAGGGGCCGGAGCGGCAGTACGTCGCTGAGCAGTACGCCCCCGAGCAGCACGCCCAGTCGGAGGCCGTGGACCCCGGGGAGCAGCGGTGACCGACAGAGGCGACCGGGCCGCCGAGCGCGCGGCCGTGCCGGGGCCCCGGCACGCGGCCCCCAGGATCAGCACGCGCAACCGTCTGCGTGGCCGGGCGATCGCGATCGCCGCCGTGCCGACCGCGCTGCTGATGGGGACGATCCCCACGCTTGCGATGGCCGACACCCAGAAGAGCCAGACCTGCGCGAGCGCCGCGGACACCGTGCTCCAGGAGACGCCGGTCCCGAAGAGCGCGATCACCCCGGTGCCGAACCCGTCCGGGTCGACCGTCCAGGTGCCCACGGCGCTGCCCTCGCAGCCGGCCAAGCCGACGCAGGCACCCACCCAGCAGCCGGGTACCCCCGCGCCCGGTCCGAGCACGCCGCACTCGTTGGTCTCGCCGCCCGCCATCACCGACCACGCGGTGACCCAGCACGCCGTGACCGCCGCGCAAGCCGCAGCCATCGCGCCCACCGCCATCGCGCCCACCGCTTCGGGATCACCGAGCACCTCGGGATCACCCACCGCGTCGGCGTCGCCCACCGCCTCGGCGTCGCCGAGCGCGTCCGCCGCCGGGGTGCAGTCGCACGGGATCATCGGCGACATCCTGGACGGCCTCCTGCACCCCGGTAGCCACGGCGGCCTGCACCCCAGCCAGCCGCCCACCCCGCCGCCGACCACCGACCCGTCCACCCCGCCCGTGCCCGTGCAGCCGCCGTCGACGCCCGACCCGGGTACCACGCCCGCGCCGGGGGCTCCGTCGTCCGCGCCCGCCGCGCCTCCGGCGGGCGAGGCCGGCGCCGTCGCGTCCGCCTCTGCCTCCACGCCCGCGTCGGCCCCGGCCACTGCCCCGGCTTCGCCCTCGGCGCCCGTGAGCAAGCAGCCCAAGCCCGCTGCCTCGCCGTCCGCGTCGCCGTCCAAGAACCCGAACTGCCAGGTGAGCACCAACGCGCTCACCGCCCACAGTGAGGAGTCGGACCGGGTCGTTCCCGAGCAGAACTGGACGCTGCTCTCGACCCGGCTGGGCCTGAACCACGCCCAGTTCTTCGGGCTGGTCGACGTGAAGACCGCCACGACCACCAAGCGGGTGCTGAAGTTCGTGGTCCAGAACGTCGACATCGAGAATCTCGACATGTCGACTCTGGAGGGTAACGGCGTGACGTTCCACGTGCAGAGCCGTCCCGGCTCGACCTCCACCATGCGCAACGGCCCGGTCACCATGTACGTGGAGCGACTCTCGGGCCACCTCAGCAAGGTGCTCGGCCTGCCGATCCCGATCGACCTCGGCGAGATCACGCTCACCCCGACCACGTTGCCGCAGTGGCTGTACGACCTGATCGGCGCGATCCCGATCCCGCTGGACCTGGAGTTCACGCAGGTCACGGCCGTACAGGCAGGCCAGTTCGGCGGTGCCCTGACCATCCCGGGCATGCACATGTTCAACGACAACGCCCCATACGCCAACTGAGGGCGCCGGCTACAGACAGGGGCGCGAGGAACTGCGCGAAGCGGAAGGCTGCGGACCGTTGCCTTCCGTTTCGCGCAGTTCCTCGCGCCCCTTGGGTTACCCGATCCTGAAGAGCAGACACGCCCGTGGGGCGCCCCCTCCGACCGGAGAGGGCGCCCCACAGGCGTATGCAGGAGCGCAGCGGTCAGACGCCGCCGCGCGCGCCCAGGTGGTGGACCTGGACCATGTTGGTGTTGCCGGGGATGCCGGGGGGCGAGCCGGCGGTGACGATGACGGTGTCGCCCGCGCTGAGACGGTTCATCGCCAGCAGCTCACGGTCGACCTGGAGCACCATCTCGTCGGTGGTCTCGACCTGCTCCGTCACGTACGCCTCGACGCCCCAGCTCAGCGAGAGCTGGTTGCGGGTGGCGGCGTCCGGGGTGAAGGCGATCACCGGGATCGGCGAGCGGTAGCGGGACAGCCGGCGGGCGGTGTCGCCGGACTTGGTGAAGGCGACCAGCGACTCGGCGTTCAGGAAGTCGCCCAGCTCGCAGGCCGCGCGGGCGATCGAGCCGCCCTGGGTGCGCGGCTTGCGGCCCGGGTTGAGCGGCTGGAGGCCCTGGCGGACCAGTTCCTCCTCGGCCGTCTCGCAGATCCGGCTCATGGTCTTGACGGTCTCGATCGGGAACTTGCCGACGCTGGACTCGGCGGAGAGCATGACCGCGTCCGCGCCGTCGAGGATGGCGTTGGCGACGTCGGAGGCCTCGGCGCGGGTCGGCCGCGAGGCGTGGATCATCGACTCCATCATCTGGGTGGCGACGATGACCGGCTTGGCGTTGCGGCGGGCCAGGGTGATCAGCTGCTTCTGGACCAGCGGCACCCGCTCCAGCGGGTACTCCACGGCCAGGTCGCCACGGGCGACCATGATGGCGTCGAAGGCGAGGACGATCTCCTCCATCGCCTCGACGGCCTGCGGCTTCTCGATCTTGGCGATGACCGGGACGCGGATGCCGACCTCGTCCATCACCTTGTGGACGTCGTCGATGTCACCGGCGTTGCGGACGAAGGAGAGCGCGATCATGTCGACGCCCAACGCCAGCGCGAACCGCAGGTCGTCCTTGTCCTTCTCGGACAGGGCCGGCACGTTGACGGCCGCGCCGGGGAGGTTGATCCCCTTGTTGTTCGAGAGCACGCCGCCCTCGACAACGACGGTCTTCACGCGGGGGCCGTCGACGCTGACGACCTCCAGGGCGATGACGCCGTCGTTGATCAGGATCGGGTCGCCGGGCTTCACGTCGCCGGGCAGGCCCTTGTAGGTGGTGCCGCAGATGTGCTGGTCCCCGGGCACATCCTCGGTGGTGATGGTGAACTCGTCGCCGTTGTCGACGGTCACCGGTCCGTTGGCGAAGGTCGCCAGCCGGATCTTGGGGCCCTGAAGGTCGGCCAGGATACCGATGGTGCGGCCGGTGTCCCCGGCCACCTGGCGGACCTTCTGGTACCGCTCCTCGTGCTCCGCGTGGGAGCCGTGGCTCATGTTGAGTCGGGCGACGTTCATGCCCGCTTCGACGATGGCCTTGAGCTGTTCGTAGGAGTCCGTGGCCGGACCCAGGGTGCAGACAATTTTCGCTCGGCGCATATCCGTCAGTCTATCCGTTCGTGTTATAGGTGCATTCCGCCCGAGTGGTGAGGAATCGCCAACGAAGCATTCCGAGGAGTGAGACAGGCGGCTGACATGCGGTCAGCCGGCCGCGTGTACCAGGGCGAAGGTCTGCTGCGCGATCTCCAACTCCTCGTCGGTCGGTACGACCGCCACGGTTACCCGCGAGTATTCAGGTGAGATCACCCGCGCCTCGCCGGAACGGACCGAATTCAGCTCGGCGTCCACCGAGATGCCGAGCTGCTCCAGCCCCGCCGTCGCCGCCGCGCGCACCGGCGCGGCGTTCTCGCCGACCCCGGCCGTGAACGCGATCGCGTCCACCCGGCCGAGCACGGCGTAGTACCCGCCGATGTACTTGCGCAGCCGGTGGATGTACGTGTCGAACGCGAGCCTGGCGTCCGCGTCCCCTTCGTCGGACCGCCGCATGATCTCGCGCATGTCGTTGTCCCCGCAGAGCCCGAGCAGGCCGCTGCGGCGGTTCAGCAGATCGTCGATCTGATCGATCGTCAACCCGCCGACCCGGTGCAGGTGGAAGACCACGCCGGGGTCGACGTCACCCGAACGGGTGCCCATCACCAGGCCCTCCAGCGGCGTCAGGCCCATCGAGGTCTCCACGCAGACGCCGCCTGCCACCGCCGACACGGAGGCGCCGTTGCCCAGGTGCAGCACGATCACGTTCAGCTCGGCCGGGTCCTTGCCGAGCAGGGCGGCCGTCGCCCGGGAGACGTACTGGTGCGAGGTGCCGTGGAACCCGTACCGGCGGACCCGGTGCTCGTCCGCGACCGCCTTGTCGATCGCGTACCGGGCGGCGTGCTCCGGCATGGTCGCGTGGAAGGCGGTGTCGAAGACCGCGACCTGCGGGAGGTCCGGGCGCAGCGCGCGGGCGACCTCGAGGCCGGTGATGTTGGCGGGGTTGTGCAGCGGGGCGACCGGGATCAGGCGGCGGATCTCCGCCAGCACCTCGTCCGTCACCATCGTCGGCGCGGTGAACCGCAGCCCGCCGTGCACCACCCGGTGGCCGATCGCGGCCAGCTCGGGGGAGTCCAGGCCGACCCCGTCGGCGGCCAGCTCCTCGGCGACGGACTTCAGCGCCGCGTCGTGGTCCGGGAAGGCCTGCAGCGACTCCCGCTGGAGCCCGCCGCGCTGGGTGTGGACCAGGCGGCCGTTGGTCTCGCCGATCCGCTCGACCAGGCCCGACGCCAGCCGCGAGCCGTCCAGCATCTCGATCAGCTGGTACTTGACCGACGAGGAGCCGGCGTTGAGGACGAGGACGCGGGTGCCTGCGCTCACTGGGTGGTTCCTAGGGGGTTCTGGGACTGTCCGCTCTGGGACTGGATGGCGGTGATCGCGACGGTGTTGACGATGTCCTCCACCAGCGCACCGCGCGACAGGTCGTTGACGGGCTTGCGCAGCCCCTGCAGGACGGGTCCGACCGCCACCGCGCCGGCCGAGCGCTGGACGGCCTTGTAGGTGTTGTTGCCGGTGTTGAGGTCCGGGAAGATCAACACCGTGGCCCGCCCGGCGACCGGGGAGCCGGGCAGCTTGGTCGCCGCGACATGGGCGTCCACGGCCGCGTCGTACTGGATCGGACCCTCGACCAGCAGGCCCGGGCGGAGTGCGCGGACGAGTTCGGTGGCCTTGCGGACCTTGTCCACGTCCGCGCCCGAGCCCGAGGTGCCGGTCGAGTACGAGAGCATCGCCACCCGGGGCTCCACGCCGAACTGGGCCGCCGTCTCGGCCGACTGGATGGCGATGTCGGCGAGCTGCTGGGCATCCGGGTCTGGGTTGACCGCGCAGTCGCCGTAGACCAGGACCTTGTCCGCCAGGCACATGAAGAAGACCGAGGAGACGATCGCGGCGTCCGGCGAGGTCTTGATCACCTCGAAGGCGGGGCGGATGGTGGCGGCGGTGGAGTGCACGGCGCCGGAGACCATGCCGTCGGCGATGCCCTCCTGGACCATCAGGGTGCCGAAGTAGCTCACATCCGTCACGACGTCCAGCGCCAGTTCGACAGTCATGCCCTTGTGGGCGCGGAGCTTGGCGTACAGCTCGGCGAACTGCAGGCGCAGCGGGCTGGTCGCCGGGTCGACGATCTGCAACTGGGCGCGGTCGGCGGCCGGGTCGGCGTGCGGGAGGTCGATGCCGAGGCCGGCCGCCTTGCGGCGGACCAGCTCCGGGTCGCCCAGCAGGGTGAGGTCGCAGATGTTGCGGCGCAGCAGGATCTCGGCCGCGCGCAGCACCCGCTCCTCGGTGCCCTCGGGCAGTACCACGCGTCGGCGGTCGGCCCGGGCGCGCTCCAGCAGGGCGTGCTCGAACATCATCGGGGTGACCCGTTCGGACCGGCTCAGCTCGATCCGGCTGGTCAACTCGGCGGTGTCGACGTGTAGTTCGAAGAGTCCGAGGGCGATCTCGGCCTTCCGGGGGCTGGTCGAGGTGAGCTTGCCCTCCAGGTGGGTGAGTGCGGCGGCGGTGAGCCAGCTGCCTTCCGGGACCACCGCGACCGGGGTGCCGGGGGCCAGCCGGGCGGCCAGCGCCAGCACGTTCGAGCCCGGGTGCTGACCGAGTGTCAGTAGTACGCCGGCGATCGGCGGGGCGCCGGCCGCGTGGGCGGCGAGCGAGCCGATCACCAGGTCGGCCCGGTCGCCGGGCGTCACCACCAGCGCGCCTTCGGTCAGCGCGGTCAGGAAGGTCGGCAGCATCGCGCCGCCGAAGACGAAACTCCGCACGTCCCGGGCCAGGCCCGCCGCGTCGCCGAGCAGCACCTCCGCGCCGGTCGCCTCGACCAGCTGCGCCACCGTCGGCGCGGCGAGCGCGAGTTCCTCGGGGATCACGTAGGCCGGGATCGGCAGCTTCTCGGTCAGCACCCGCTGGATCTGCTGTTTGGCGCCGGGGGTGACCCGGTTGGCGATCATCGCGAGAATGGAGCAGCCCAGGTCGCGGTAGGCGCGGTGCGCGTTACGCACCTCGGCGACGACGGCCTGCGCGTCCTCGTCGTGGCCGCCGACCACCGGGAGCACCCAGGCGCCGAACTCGTTGGCGAGCCGGGCGTTGAAGGCCAGCTCGTCCGGGATGTTGGTGTCGGCGAAGTCGGTGCCCAGTACCAGCACGGCCTGGCACTTGCGCTCGATCGCGCGGAAACGATCCACCAGTGTGGAGACCAGCTCGTCCTGCCCCTGCGCGGCCTGCAGTGCGGCGGCCTCCTCGTAGGTGAGGCCGTAGAGCTCGGCGGAGGTCAGGTCGAGCCGGTAACGGGCCCGCAGCAGCTCGACCACGTGGTCGGTGCCGGGCTCGCCGGGCGCGGCGGCGTGCACCAGCGGCCGGAAGACGCCGACCCGGTCCACCTGGCGGGTGAGCAGTTCCATGACCCCGAGTTCGACGGCCTGCCTGCCGTCCCCCCGGTCGATCCCGGTCACGTACACGCTGCGCGCCACCTGGGTTTCTCCGTTTCGGTCGTCGTGGTCCGACATGAGCCACTTCGACCATACCTTCGCATTTTGATCATCCATTCGCACTCGGATCAAGCCGAAGGAGGCAAGGGGCGAAGGTCCTGCGAACGTTTGCGACTGAGCGCCCACGGGGGCACGGGGAGCGGCGCGACCAGGGCACGACGTAGGTGCACGGTTGGTCGCGCGCGCAGTTGATCTGACAGAGCCCCGCACTCCTGGTCGGCTAGCCGGCCGGGCGGAGCCAGATGGTGGCGAGTGGGGGGAGGATCAGTTCGGCGCTGCGGGGCTGGTCGTTCCAGGGGGTGGGTTCGGCCTTGACCGGCTGGGAGTTGGCGGTGCCGCTGCCGCCGTAGCGGGTGGCGTCGGTGTTGAGGGCTTCCTCCCAGAGCTGCTCCGGGCCGTCCAGCGGGGGGAGGCCGACGTGGTAGCAGTGGCGGACGACGGGGGAGAAGTTGCTGACGGCGACGAGCGGGGTGCCGTCGGCGGCGTAGCGGACGAAGGAGAGGACGTTGTCCTCGGCCGCGCCGCCGTCGAGCCAGCGGAAGCCGTCCGGGGTGGTGTCCTGCTCCCAGAGGGCCGGGGCGTCGAGGTAGGCCGCGTTGAGGTCACCGACCAGCCGCTGGACGCCCTGGTGGTCCGCCGAGCCGGGCCAGTCGTCGGCGAGTACCCACCACTGCGGTCCCTGCTCGTGGTCCCACTCCGCGCCCTGGGCGAACTCCTGTCCCATGAAGAGGAGTTGTTTGCCCGGGTGGGCCCACATGAAGCCGAGGTAGGCGCGGTGGTTGGCGCGCTGCTGCCACCAGTCACCGGGCATCTTGGAGACCAGCGACTGCTTGCCGTGGACGACCTCGTCGTGCGAGATCGGCAGGACGTAGTTCTCCGAGTAGGCGTACACCATCGAGAAGGTGATCTCGTTGTGGTGGTACTTGCGGTGCACCGGCTCCTTGGAGATGTAGACCAGGGAGTCGTGCATCCAGCCCATGTTCCACTTCAGGCCGAAGCCCAGGCCCCCGCTGTCGGTGGGCCGGGTGACGCCGTCCCAGGCCGTCGACTCCTCGGCGATGGTGACCACGCCGGGGCAGCGGCGGTAGACCGTCGCGTTCATCTCCTGGAGGAAGGACGCGGCGTCCAGGTTCTCCCGCCCGCCGAACTGGTTCGGCGTCCAGGAGCCGCCCTCGCGCGAGTAGTCGAGGTAGAGCATCGAGGCGACGGCGTCGACCCGGAGGCCGTCGATGTGGAACTCCTCGCACCAGTAGACGGCGTTGGCGACCAGGAAGTTGCGGACCTCGGTGCGGCCGTAGTCGAACTCCAGCGTCCCCCAGTCGGGGTGCTCGGCGCGCAGCGGGTCGGCCGGCTCGTAGAGCGGTTCGCCGTCGAAGCGGGCGAGGGCGAAGTCGTCCTTGGGGAAGTGCGCGGGGACCCAGTCGACGATCACGCCGATGCCGTGCCGGTGCAGGGTGTCGATCAGGTACTTGAAGTCGTCCGGGCCGCCGAGCCGGGCGGTCGGGGCGTAGAAGCCGGAGACCTGGTAGCCCCAGGAACCACCGAACGGGTGCTCCATCACTGGCATGAACTCCACGTGGGTGAAGTTCAAGTCCTGTAGGTAGGAGGGCAGTTCTTCGGCGATCTCGCGGTAGCTGGTGAGATCGGGGCGCCAGGAGGCGAGGTGCAGCTCGTAGACCGACATGGGGGCGCGGTGGTGCACGGTGCGCGCCCGGCGTGCGAGCCAGTCGCTGTCGTTCCACTCGTACGTGGAGGTGTGAACGACGGAGGCCGTCTCCGGGGGGCGCTGGGTGGCCCGGGCCAGCGGGTCGGCCTTCTGCAGCACCCAGCCCTGGCGGGTGTGGATCTCGTACTTGTACTGGGTGCCGTCGCCCAGGCCCGGGACGAAGAGCTCCCAGACGCCGGACGAACCGAGCGAGCGCATCGGGTGCCCGGTGCCGTCCCAGTGGTTGAAGTCGCCGACCAGGCGGACCCCGGCCGCGTTCGGGGCCCAGACCGCGAAGGCGGTGCCCTGCACCCCGCCGACCGTCCGGACGTGCGAGCCGAGCGCCTGCCAGAGCTGCTCGTGGCGGCCCTCGGAGATCAGGTGCAGGTCGAGTTCGCCGAGGGTGGGCGGCGTCCGGTAGCCGTCCTCCTGGCGGATCGGCCCGCTGCCCGGGTACGTCACCTGGAGGTGGTAGTCGGGGATCTCCTGGCCCGCCAGCAGGCCGGTGAACAGGCCCGACTGGAGATGCGTCAGCTCGGCCGGGCCGTGCTCGGTCTCGATCACCACCCGCTCGGCGAAGGGGCGCAGCACCCGGATCGTCACGCCCTCGGTGGCGGCGTGCGCCCCTAGCAGGGCGTGCGGGTCGTGGTGCACTCCGGCGAGCAGGCGGTCGATCTCGGCCGGCGGCAGCGGAGCCTCCGGCAGCCGCAGTGCGGCGTGCGGGCCGGTGGACGGGCCGGCGGACGCGCTGGTGAACGCGCCGGTGCGCGAAGTGCTGCTTCGCGAGCGGGCGTGCGCTCCCTGCTCCGTCGGCGCAGGCCGTTCCTGCGCGCCCCCCGCCGGGGCGGTCCGTACCACCGGCGCGGGCACCGCGGGCCTGCCAGCCCCCCCGGGAGTCCCGGTCCCGGGTGTCCCCGGCCGGCCGGGGAGGAAGGTGGCGGGCACGGCGGGCGTGCTGCGGTCGTGCTTCGGGCCGAGCGGAGTCACGGCGGGGTCCTCCTGCGGGGTTGGTGGAGCGTCGGGGGCGGCGTCAGACGGTGAGGGCCAGGCGGTTGATGGCGGCCAGCGGGATGGGCAGCCAGCTGGGCCGGTGCCTGGCCTCGTAGACCACCTCGTACACCGCCTTGTCGATCTCCAGCGCCCGCATCAGCTCGGGTGAGGCGCTCGGATCGCTGCCCCCGCCGGCGCTGTACCCCGCGCAGTACGCCGTACGGTTGCGCGCCGCCCAGGCCGCCGCGAGGTGGGCCAGCTCCGGGTCCGGCGGGGCGCCGGCCAGCAGGTGGGCGGCCGCGTAGTCGAAGGAGCGCAGCATGGCCGCGACGTCGCGCAGGGCCGGCTGCGGGAGCCTGCGTTCGGCCAGCGGCTTCGCGGGTTCCCCCTCGAAGTCCAGCAGGACCCAGCCGTGCGGGGTGCGCATCGCCTGCCCCAGGTGCAGGTCCCCGTGGATCCGTTGGACGGGTACGCCGTCCAGGTGGTCCGCCGTCAGCTGGCGGAAGGCGGTGCGCAGTGCGGGCCGGTAACGCAGCAGGCCGGGGACGGCGGACACCGCGTTGTCCAGCCGGTCCGCCATCGCTCCGGCGAGCAGGCCCAGCTGGGCCCGGTCCAGCCGGTCGACCGGCATCGAGCGGGCCAGCACCCGGTGCACCTCGGCGGTGGCGCGGCCGAGCCGGTGCGCCTCGATGGCGAAGTTGCCCGGCGAGGGGTCGCCCTTGAGCCGGGCGACCTGGTCGAGCGCGAGCTCCCAGCCGTCCTCCGCGTCGGGCAGGTAGCGCTGGAGCAGCCCCAGAGTGGCTGGTTCCGACCGCTCCATCCGGCTCTCGAACCACGCGGCGACCCGGGGGATCCGGGTGGAACCGGCCCGGGACAGGGCGAGCGAGAGCTCCAGGTCCGGGTTGGTGCCGGGGCTGATGCGGCGGAAGAGCTTGAGGATGAAGGAGGTGCCGTAGATCACCGAGCTGTTGCTCTGCTCGGCGGTGCTGGCGCGCCCCGGGAGGTTGCCGGGCAGGCCGGGGCCCGGGGTGCGGCGGAAGGCGAGTGCGCCGAACCGGTCTCCCGTCGCCAGGTGCTCCAGCAGCCGGCCCGTCAGTTCCGGGTCGTGCAGCGCGTCGTAGAGCACCGCGCCGTCGTACGGGCCGCCGGTCAGCCGCCCGAGCACGGTGGACGGGGCGAGGCCCGAGGGCTGCTGCGAACGGGTGCCGAGCAGCAGCTGGTAGATGTCGCCGCCGCCGGCGTGTTCGACCCTCAGCAGCAGGTGCAGCAGCGCCGGGTCGCCGACCTGCAGCGGAGTGCCGAGCACCGGCGTGAGGCCGGTGATCGCGCGCCCCTTGCCGGCGTACCAGCGCTGGCCGGGCAGCCAGGCGGAGATCAGCGGCAGCGCGGCCTGCACCAGCTCGCTGACCCCGGGGGCGGTTCTCCGAAGCCCGGCACCACGCGTCGCGACGGGCACGGGAGTGCCCTCGGACGGCTCGTGGTGCACACGGGCTTGAGAACGGGAGGTTTCGGACATGACTCCCTTTCCCCGGAAGCGGGCTGACTGCCCGACGGGTCTGGCCGGGTCCGTCAGTCTTCCGGATTTCGGCGGCGCGACGGCGACGGCACGCGAGCAGGGCTCGGGTGTCACGCCTTAGTGTGGGTGGCCGTTGGGCTGTTCTCCGTACGCGGCGGTGCAGAGATCTCCGGGGGCGCGAGTTCTGTCTCTCGCGCCCCCGGAGGTGACGAGCCTGATGGATCGTTACTTCGCGGTTGTCACTTCGCGCGCGGATCGTTGTTCCGCGCGGGGTTGCGCAGCTGGAACCAGTAGAAGCCGTGCCCGGCCAGGGTGAGCAGATAGGGCCACTCGCCGATGGACGGGAAGCGCACGCCGCCGATCAACTCCACCGGATACCGCCCGCTGTACCGCCGCAGGTCCAACTCGGTCGGTTGCGCGAACCGCGAGAAGTTGTTCACGCACATGACCAGGTCGCCCTCGTGCTCGCGCACGAAGGCCAGGACGGCGGGGTTGCTGGAGGGCAGCTCGGTGTAGCTGCCGAGACCGAACGCCGGGTTGAGCTTGCGGATCTCGATCATGCGACGCGTCCAGTGCAGCAGCGAACTCGAACTGCTCTGCTGCGCTTCGACGTTGGTCACCTGGAAGCCGTACACCGGATCCATGATGGGCGGCAGACTGAGCCTGCCCGGGTCGGCGGAGGAGAAACCCGCGTTCCGGTCGGGCGTCCACTGCATCGGCGTCCGGACCCCGTCCCGGTCGCCGAGCCAGATGTTGTCGCCCATCCCGATCTCGTCCCCGTAGTACAGGACGGGAGAGCCGGGGAGGGCGAGCAGCAGGGCTGTGAACAGCTCGATCTGGTTCCGGTCGTTCTCCAGCAGCGGGGCGAGCCGGCGCCGGATGCCCACGTTGGCGCGCATTCGCGGATCTTTGGCGTACTCCGCGTACATGTAGTCGCGTTCCTCGTCGGTGACCATTTCCAGGGTCAGCTCGTCGTGGTTGCGCAGGAAGATACCCCACTGGCAATTGCCCGGAATGGTGGGCGTTTTCGCGAGGATCTCGGAGACCGGATAACGGCTCTCCCGGCGGACGGCCATGAAGATCCGCGGCATCACCGGGAAGTGGAACGCCATGTGGCACTCGTCGCCGCCGGAGGCGAAGTCGCCGAAGTAGTCGACCACGTCCTCGGGCCACTGGTTGGCCTCGGCGAGCAGCACGGTGTCCGGGTAGTCCGCGTCGATCTCCTTGCGGACCCGGCGCAGGAACTCGTGCGTCTCGGGGAGGTTCTCGCAGTTGGTCCCCTCGCGGGCGAACAGGTACGGCACCGCGTCCAGCCGGAAGCCGTCGATCCCGAGGTCCAGCCAGAACCGCAGGCCCCCGATCATCTCCTCCTGCACGCGCGGGTTGTCGTAGTTCAGGTCCGGCTGGTGCGAGAAGAACCGGTGCCAGAAGTACTGCTTGCGGACGGGGTCGTACGTCCAGTTGGAGGACTCGCTGTCGACGAAGATGATCCGGGCGTCCGGGTACTGCTTGTCGTCGTCGGCCCACATGTAGAAGTCGCCGTACGGGCCGTCCGGGTCCTTGCGGGACTCCTGGAACCACGGGTGCTGGTCACTCGTGTGGTTCATCACGAAGTCGATGATCACCCGCATGCCGCGCGCGTGCGCGGCGTCGGTGAACTCCACGAAGTCGGCCAGGTCGCCGAACTCGGGCAGCACCGACTTGTAGTCGGCCACGTCGTAGCCGCCGTCGCGCAGCGGCGAGGCGAAGAACGGCGGGATCCAGAGGCAGTCCACGCCGAGCCACTGCAGGTAGTCCAGTTTGGAGGTGAGCCCCTTGAGGTCACCGATGCCGTCACCGTTGCTGTCCTGGAAGGACCGCACGAGGACTTCGTAGAAGACCGCGCGTTTGAACCACTCCGGGTCCAGGTTCTTCGGAGAGGTGTCGGCGAAGGTGTCGGGGACGGGCTCGTTCACTGTCACTGAGGGTTCCTCCGAACCGTGAGGAGGTGGGCCGGCTCGGCGGATGGGTCGAGCCGGACATAGTTGTGCCGGCCCCAGGTGTAGCTCGCGCCGGTCAGCTCGTCGTGCACCGTGAGCGGGCCTTCGCCGTCGAGGGTGACGGTGGCTTCCTGAGGGTGGTGCGGGTCGAGATTGACCACCACGATCACCCGGTCCGGCAGGCCGTCCTCGGTGGTCGCGGTCTTGCTGTACGCGATGACGTGCTCGTTGTCGGTGGGATGGAACCGCAGGTCGCGCAGCTGTTGCAGGGCCGGATGGCGGCGGCGCAGGCGGTTGAGGGTGGTCAGCAGCGGGGCGAGGGTGTCGGTGCGGGTCCAGTCGCGCGGGCGGAGCTCGTACTTCTCCGAGTGCGCGTACTCCTCGCTGCCGGGTGCGGCGGGTTCGTTCTCGTAGTGCTCGTATCCGGCGTAGACGCCGTAGCTCGGGGCAAGGGTGGCGGCGAGCACGGCGCGTAGCGCGAATGCGGCCCGGCCTCCGGTCTGGAGGTGTTCGGGCAGGATGTCGGGGGTGTTGGCGAAGAAGTTGGGGCGCATGTAGGCGGCGGCGTCACCGGTCAGCTCGGTGAGGTACTCGGTGAGTTCGGCCTTGGTGGTGCGCCAGGTGAAGTACGTGTAGGACTGGTGGAAGCCGACCTTGCCCAGGGTGTGCATCATCGCCGGGCGGGTGAACGCCTCGGCGAGGAAGACCACGTCCGGGTCGGTACGGGCGATGTCGCCGAGCACCTTCTCCCAGAAGACCACCGGCTTGGTGTGCGGGTTGTCGACCCGGAAGATCCGGACGCCGTGCGCCATCCAGTGCCGCAGCAGGCGCAGCGTCTCCTTGACCAGGCCGTCCAGGTCCTGGTCGAAGTTGAGCGGGTGGATGTCCTGGTACTTCTTCGGGGGGTTCTCGGCGTACGCGATGGTGCCGTCGGCCCGGTGGGTGAACCACTCGGGGTGCTTGTTGACCCACGGATGGTCGGGGGAGCACTGGAGGGCGAAGTCGAGGGCGATCTCCAGGCCGAGCGCGGTGGCCTCGGCGACGAAGTGGTCGAAGTCCTCGATGGTGCCGAGGTCCGGATGGACCGCGTCGTGGCCGCCCTCCGGCGAGCCGATCGCCCACGGGGAGCCGACGTCGTGCGGCCCGGCGCTGAGGGTGTTGTCCGGGCCCTTGCGCCAGGCGCGTCCGATCGGGTGGATCGGCGGGAGGTAGAGCACGTCGAAGCCCATCGCCGCGACGGCGGGCAGCCGTTCGGCAGCGGTGCGGAAGGTGCCGGAGACGGGCGGGGTGTTGCCGTCCGGGTCGACGACCGCGCCCTCCGAGCGCGGGAAGAACTCGTACCAGGCGCCGTACAGCGCCCGCTGCCGGTCCACCTGCAGCGGCAGCGGGCGCGAGCTGCTCACCAGCTCCCGCAGCGGGTAGCGCGCCAGCAGCTCCAGCACTTCCGGGACGAGCGCGGAGGCGAACCGGCTGAGCGGCGGCAGGGTGGTGTCGCGCAGCGCGTCCACGGCGGCCAGGACGTGCGCCCGGCCCTCCTTCTTCGGCACGCCCGTGGCGGCGCGGTCCAGCAGCTGCGCGCCCTCTTCCAGCACCAGCGCCGTGTCGATCCCGGCGGGCAGCTTGACGGCGGCGGTCTTACGCCAGGTCGCGAACGGGTCGCCCCACGCCTCGATCAGGTAGGACCAGCGGCCGGCCGCCGTCGGGGTGACGTACGCGCCCCAGCGGTCGGTGCCCGGGGCCAGCTCGCGCATCGGCGTCCACGGGCCGCTGCGGCCGCGCGGGTCGCGCAGCACCAGGTTGGCGTTGACCGCGTCGTGCCCCTCACGGAAGACCGTGGCGGTGACGAGGAACCGCTCGCCCACCACGGCTTTGGCCGGGCGCCGCCCGGCGTCGATGAGGGGGGACACGTCCAGGACGGGGATGCGGCCGATCACGGTGTCGCTCTCTGTCGTCTTGCGGGCGGAGGTCTTGCGCGGGGCGGCCTTGCGGGCGGGAGGCGTCGTCTTCGCCACGGTGGCCCGGGGGGCTGTCGTCTTCGCTTCGGCGGCCTTGGGAGCGGGGCTCTGTGGTGAGGTGCCCTGGGGTGCGGTGCTCCTGGGTGCGGCGGTCTTCCGGGGGGCGCGCGGGGCCGGGAGCGGGGGCTCCGCCCCTGACGGTGTGTCGGGTTGGCTGGTCGCCGAGGTGGACTGGTCCCGCGTGTCGCCGTGCATGCCAAGCTCCTGCCCGAGATCGGCGGCAGCTCCCGCCGGCCGGTGCAGGGCCAGGGGAGTACCGGGAGGACTGCTGGGGTGAGAGAGGACGTGCGACCGGAGACCTGACCCCCGCCGCAGCAGCCGTCAACCTGCCCGTCTCCGGCCTGATCCCGAAGGGACCGCGCGCGTCCCGGCGCGCGGCCCTCCGGGCGCGCCCCGGAGCGACCCAACCCACCCGAAAACGATCGGGAGCAGGAAGAGGACACGCCTGATGAGCACCGCAGAGGCCAAACGGGCTAACGAAGATGATGGTTCGCCAGGGGGGAAGGTTCCGGACGTGGGGCAGCAGGGGGCACCAACCGGATCGCACTCCCCACGGCTCCAACGACCTTTGTGCATCCTCGCACCACCGGCAAGACCTACGGGTGGGTAAGCGCGCGATTTCGGACGGTAGGCGGGGGCATATCGACCAGTGGAAACGTAGCCGTTCCAGACTGTTCACACGCTGGGAGCGCGTGTGCCGCACCGATTGCGCCCCCTCGCGCCCCCCGTGCACCCGAGTGCGCCGAATGTGATCTCACCAATGGTCCGAACGGGTGTGTAAGACGACAGTTGACGACCCATCATGTGATGTCTCGGGTCTAGGCTTCAGGTCGTGAAGGCAATCCGCAGATTCACCGTCCGCACCGTCCTGCCCGAGCAACTCAAGCCGCTGCACGAACTCGCGCTCAACCTCCGCTGGTCCTGGCACCCCGAGACGCGGGAGCTCTTCCGCTCCGTCGACCCGGAGGTCTGGGCGGCGGTCGGCGAGGACCCGGTGCGGCTGCTCGGCGAGGTACCGGCAGGCAGGCTCGCCGCCCTGGCGGCCGACCGCCGTTTCCTCCGCCGACTGGGCGACCTCTCCGACGACCTGCGCGACTACCTGACCGGCCCGCGCTGGTACCAGTCCGCGCTCCCATCCGCGCTCCCACCGGGCGACGGCAGCAGTCCGCTGCCCGCCGGCATCGCCTACTTCTCGCCCGAGTACGGCATCGCCGCCACCCTGCCCCAGTACTCCGGCGGCCTCGGCATCCTCGCCGGGGACCACCTCAAGGCCGCCAGCGACCTCGGCGTGCCGATCATCGGGGTCGGGCTCTTCTACCGGCACGGCTACTTCCGCCAGTCGCTCTCCCGGGACGGCTGGCAGCAGGAGCGGTACCCGCTGCTCGACCCGGACGAGCTGGCCGTCAGCCTGCTCCGGGAGAGCGACGGCACGCCCTGCCGGGTCGAACTCGCGCTACCGGGCGGCCGGACTCTCGCCGCCCACATCTGGAAGGCCCAGGTCGGGCGCGTCCCTCTGCTGCTGCTCGACTCCGACATCGAACCGAACACCGCTGCCGACCGGAACGTGACGGACCGGCTGTACGGCGGCGGCAGCGAGCACCGCCTGCTCCAGGAGATGCTGCTCGGCATCGGCGGCGTCCGCGCCGTCCGTACGTACTGCCGCCTCACCGACCACGCCGCGCCCGAGGTCTTCCACACCAACGAGGGCCACGCCGGCTTCCTCGGCGTGGAGCGGATCCGCGAGCTGGTCGACGCGAGCGGCCTCGACTTCGCCGCCGCGCTGGAGGCTGTCCGGGCCGGCACGCTGTTCACCACCCACACCCCGGTCCCCGCCGGGATCGACCGCTTCGACCGCGACCTGGTCGCCCGGCACTTCAGCGGCGACACCGCGCTGCCCGGCGTCCCGGTCGACCAGGTGCTTGCGCTCGGCGCGGAGCACTGGGAGGGCGGCGACCCGAAGCTCTTCAACATGGCCGCGATGGGCCTGCGCCTGGCCCAGCGCGCCAACGGGGTCTCGACGCTGCACGGCGAGGTCAGCCGGGGCATGTTCAACGGCCTCTGGCCGGGCTTCGACGCGGCGGAGGTGCCGATCACCTCCGTCACCAACGGCGTTCACGCCCCCACCTGGATCGACCCGGCGGTGGTCCGCCTCGGCGTGGCCGAACTCGGCCTGGAGCGCGCCGAGAACGCCATGATGACGGGCGACACCAAGCGCTGGACGGGCCTGGAGAAGATCCCCAACGCCGAGATCTGGGAGCTGCGCCGCACCCTGCGCGCACAGCTGGTGGACGAGGCCCGCCGCCGGGTCCGCGCCTCCTGGCGCCAGCGCGGCGCGGGCGACGCCGAGCTCGGCTGGGTCGGCTCGGTGCTCGACCCGGACGTGCTCACCATCGGCTTCGCCCGCCGGGTCCCCTCGTACAAGCGGCTCACCCTGATGCTGCGGGACCCGGCCCGGCTGCGGGCCCTGCTGCTGCACCCGACCAACCCGATCCAGATCGTGGTGGCCGGCAAGGCGCACCCCGCCGACGACGGCGGCAAGCGCCTGATCCAGCAGATGGTCGCGTTCGCCGACGACCCGGCGGTGCGGCACCGGATCGTCTTCCTGCCCGACTACGACATGGCGATGGCCCAGCACCTCTACCCGGGCTGCGACGTCTGGCTGAACAACCCCCTCCGCCCGCTCGAGGCCTGCGGCACCTCAGGGATGAAGGCTGCGCTGAACGGGTGTCTCAACCTCTCCGTCCTGGACGGCTGGTGGGACGAGTGGTACGACGGCCAGAACGGCTGGGCGATCCCCACCGCCGACGGCATCAGCTCCGACCTCGACCCGGAGAGCACCGAGGCGGAGCGGCGGGACGACATCGAGTCAGCCGCGCTCTACGACCTGATCGAGCACCAGGTCGCGGCCCGGTTCTACGACCGCGCCTCGGACGGGCTGCCGCACCGCTGGATCGCCATGGTCCGGCACACCCTGGTCACGCTCGGCCCGAAGGTGCTGGCCGGCCGGATGGTCCGGGAGTACGTCGAGCGGCTGTACGCGCCGGCCGCCGCCGCGCAGCGCGAGCTGTCCGCCGCCTCGGCGGGGGCCTCGCACGCGGGTGCGCGGGTGCTGGCGGAGTGGAAGTCCCGGGTCCGGCAGGGCTGGCCCGCCGTCCGGGTCGAGCACGTCGAGGCCGAAGGCCCGGCGGAGGCCCAGGAGTTGGGCTCGACGCTGACCCTGCGGGCCCAGGTCTCACTCGGCCTGCTCCGACCGGGTGACGTGGAGGTCCAGGTGGTCTCCGGCCGGGTGGACGAGACCGACGGCCTCTCCGACGCCGTAGCCCTCGCCCTCAAGCCGGTCGGCGGCCCCGACCTGGACGGCCGCCACCGCTACGAGGGCTCCCTGGAACTCTCCCGCACCGGCCCGTTCGGCTACACCGTCCGCGTCCTCCCCACCCACCACCTGCTGGCCTCCCCGGCAGAGCTGGGTCTGGTGGCCCTCCCGGTGGAGTCGGCGGGGATGGAAACGGGACTGCTGCGGTAGCCCGTTGGACAGGACGGGGTGACCAACAGGGGTGTGAGGAACTGCGCGAACTCGGAAGGCAGCGGTCTGCAGCCTCCCGCCTAGCGCAAGTTCCTCGCCCCGGGCCCTGGTGGAGCCGCTACGCGCCGACGACTCCGTCGATGCCCTCGCGCAGGAAGTCCGCGTGGCCGTTGTGGCGGGCGTACTCGGTGATCACGTGGAGCATGACCATCCGGAGGGAGACGTCCTCGCCCCACCTGGCGAAGTGGCCGGTGAGGTCGAGGGAGTCCGCCGCTGCCTCGATCCGGCGGGAGTGGTCGACCTCGGCCTGCCAGGCGGCGAACGCCTCCGGGCGGGTGGAGGTGGTCGCGTCGTACGCCTCCTGGAAGTCGAACTTGTCGGACCAGACGAGCGGGATGTCCTCCTGGTTGATCACCCGGCGGAACCAGGTGCGCTCGACCTCGGCCATGTGCCGGACCAGGCCGAGCAGGGAGAGGGTCGAGGGCGGCATCGACTTGCGCCGCAGGTCCTCGTCGGAGAGGCCCTCGCACTTCATGGCGAGCGTGGCGCGGTGGACTTCGAGGTAGCCGCGCAGGGTCTCGCGCTCGTCTCCGGTGCGGGGCGGGTCGATGCGGTTGTCGGTGGTCACTGGTGATTCCCGTTCTGTGGTGCTCAGATGAGGCGCGGTGCTCAGACTAGGCTGTCCCGCCAGGTCCGGTGGAGGTCGGCGAAGCGGCCCTGGCCGCTGATCAGGTCGGCGGGGGTGCCGTCCTCGACGATCAGGCCCTCTTCCATCACCAGGACGCGGTCGGCGATCTCCACGGTGGAGAGCCGGTGGGCGATGATCACGGCCGTCCGTCCGGCCAGCACGGTACGCATGGCGCGCTGCACCGCCTGCTCGCCGGGGACGTCCAGTGAGGAGGTCGCCTCGTCCAGGATCAGCACCGCCGGGTCGGCGAGCAGGGCGCGGGCGAAGGCCACCAGTTGGCGCTGGCCGGCCGAGATCCGGCCGCCGCGCTTGCGGACGTCGGTGTCGAAGCCGTCCGGCAGCGCCATGATGAAGTCGTACGCGCCGATCTCGCGGGCCGCCCGTTCGATGTCCGCGCGGGAGGCGTCCGGCCGGCCGATGCCGATGTTCTCGGCGACCGTCCCGGAGAAGAGGAACGACTCCTGGGTGACCATCACCACCGAGCGCCGCAGCTCGGCGTTGGAGAGTTCCCGCAGGTCGACGCCGTCGAGGGTGACCCGGCCGCTGGTCGGGTCGTAGAACCGGGCCAGCAGTTTGGCCAGCGTGGACTTGCCCGCGCCGGTCGCGCCGACCACGGCGGTGGTCCGTCCGGCGGGCAGCACCAGGTCGAAGGCGGGCAGCACCTCCTTGCCCGTCCGGTACGCGAACCGCGTACCGATGAACGCGACCTCGCGGCCCTTGCTACCAAGAGCGGGCAACGAGACCGGCGCGGCCGGTTCGGCGACGGTCGGCTCGTGGGCGAGCAGGCCGGCCATCTTCTCCAGGGCGGCGGCGGCCGACTGGTAGCTGTTCAGGAACATCGCCAGCTGGTCGATCGGGTCGTAGAGCCGCCGGAGGTAGAGCACGAAGGCGGTGAGCACGCCGAGTTGCAGGCTGCCCTCGGTGACCAGGACGGCGCCCAGCAGCACCACGCCGGTGATCCAGATGTTGGCGGTGGCCCGGGAGAGGCCGACGTACCGGGCCATCTCCAGCAGGCCGTCGGCGGTGGCGGTGGCCGACCGCCGGTTCGAGGCGTCGAAGGTGGCGTCGTTGGCGGCCTCGCGGCGGAACGCCTGTACCGGGCGGATGCCGTTCATGGTCTCGGTGAACTTGACGATCACCGAGGCGACGGCCGTCCGCGAGCGCCGGTAGACCCGCAGCGAGCGGCGCCGGAAGGAGCGGATGACCAGGTACATCGGCAGGAAGGAGACCAGCGCGACGAGCCCGAGCCGCCAGTCCATCACCAGCAGCAGGACGGAGATGTAACAGACCGACAGGATCACCGTGAGGAGTTCCTGCAGGCCCTCGTTGAGCAGCTCGCGCAGCGCGTCCACGTCGCTGGTGGCCCGCGAGATGATCCGGCCCGAGGTGTAGCGCTCGTGGAAGTCCAGGCTGAGCCGCTGGGCGTGCTGGAAGATCCGGCCGCGCAGGTCGACCAGGATGTCCTGGTTGATCAGCGCGCTGAGCCGGATGAACGCGCGTTGCAGCACCGTGCTGAGCGCGGCGCAGCCGAGGTACGCCGCCGTCACCGCGATCAGCGGGCCGCTGTCGTGGTCGCGCAGCGCCGGGATGCCCCGGTCCATCGCGATGGCGACCAGCAGCGGGCCGGACTGCAGCGCCGCCTGCTGGATCATGATCACCAGCATGGCGAAGGCGATCCGGCGCTTGTGCGGGCCGAGCAGCTGGCCGAGCAGGGCCCGGGCGGCGCCGGGTGGGACGGGTATGTCCTCGTCCTCCGCCGTCGTGAGGGTCGGCTCCTCGGTGTCAACAGACGGTTCGAGCGTAGTGGTGGTCATCGCGCGGGGCTCCCTTCGAGCGCGGGGGCGTCGAGCACGGGATCAGCGGCCTCGCCCGTCATCAGCTCGCGGTAGACCGGGGAGGTCTTCAGCAGCTCGTGGTGGGTGCCGACGGCCGTGATCCGGCCGTCGTCGAGGACGGCGACCCGGTCCGCGAGCAGTACGGTGCTCGGGCGGTGGGCGACCACCAGGGCGGTGGTGGAGCCGAGGACCTGACGCAGCGCCTGCTCGACCAGCGCCTCGGTGTGTACGTCGAGGGCGGAGAGCGGGTCGTCCAGCACCAGGAAGCCGGGCTCGCCGACCACCGCGCGGGCCAGCGCGAGGCGCTGCCGCTGGCCGCCGGAGAGGCTGAGGCCCTGCTCGCCGACCTCGGTGTCGACGCCGGCGGGCAGCTTCTCGACGAAGCCGGCCTGCGCGGTGCGCAGCGCGGCCGAGAGCTGCTCCGGGGTGGCGTCAGGGGCGCCCATCAGGACGTTCTCCCGGATGGAGGCGGAGAACAGGGTGGGTTCCTCGAAGGCGGTCGCGACGAGTTCGCGCAGCCGCTGCCGGGGGATGTCCCGCAGATCGCGGCCGTCCAGGGTGATCGAGCCGCCGGTGGCCTCGTACAGCCGGGGCAGCAGCGCCGTCAGCGTGGTCTTGCCGCTGCCCGTGGCGCCGACCAGGGCCATCGTCTCGCCGCGCCGGATGTGCAGGTCGATGCCGCGCAGCATGTCGGGCGTGTCGGTGGGGGCGTCCGGGTAGCGGAACCTGACGCCGCTGAACCGGATGCCCTCGTCCGCGAGCACGGCCCGGCCGGTCGGGCGCTCGACGTCCTCGGGTTCGTCCATCACCTCGAAGAACCGGTCCGTCGCGGTGGCGGCCTCGTTGGCGTACGCGAGCAGCCAGCCGAGCGACTCGACCGGCCAGCGCAGGGCGAGCGCGGTGGAGAGGAAGGCGACCAGGGTGCCGGTGGTCAGCTGGTCGTGGGCGACCAGGACGGCGCCGACGGCGAGCGCGCAGCCGAGCGCGATCTCGGGCAGGCCGACGATCACCGCCCAGAGGTTGGCGAGCAGCCGGGCCTTGCCGAGTTCGGTCTCGCGCAGTTCGCGGGTCTGCTGCCGGTAGCGCTCGGCCATCGTCCGGTGCCGGCCGAAGGCCTTGAGGACGCGGATGCCGAGGATGGACTCCTCGATCACGGTGGCGAGGTCGCCGGTCTGGTCCTGGGCTCGGCGGGCGGCCTTCGAGTAGCCGCTCTCGAAGTGCCGGGTGATCAGCACCAGCGGGACGGCGGGCGTCAGGGTGATCAGGCCGAGCCGCCAGTCCAGTACGAACATCATCACCGAGCCGGTCGCGAAGACCAGCGAGTTGACGATCAGGAAGACCAGCGGGAAGGCCAGGAAGAGCCGCATGGTGAACATGTCGGAGGTGGCCCGGGAGAGCAGCTGACCGGACGGCCAGCGGTCGTGGAACGAGACCGGCAGCCGTTGCAGCTTGGCGAAGAGGTCACCGCGCATCCGGCTCTCGACCCCGGCGAGCGGGCGGGCCACCAGCATCCGGCGGGCCGCGAACAGGCCCGCCTCGATCAGTCCGAGCAGCAGGAGCAGCCCGGCGAGCGGCCAGAGCCCGGCGTAGTCGTGGTGGGCGATCGGCCCGTCCACGATCGAGCGCAGCACCAGCGGAACGAGCAGCACACTGCCCGAGGCGATCGCGGCGCACAGCGTCGAGGCCGCGAGCCGCCAGCGCACCGCGCGCGCGTACGGCCCCAGGCGCAGCAGTGAGCGCACCGTGGACCGTCGGGGAGATGGTGACGGTGCGTCAGGTGCGTCAGATGTGCCGGGTTCGTCCGGCGTGTCGGGCGCGTCGGATCTGTCGGATCTGTCGGTGGACGGATCCTGTGGGTCCGCCGGGGTGGGCGGTGCGGTGGTCATCGGGTTCTCGTCCATCGCGGAGAGCGTAGGCCGGGAGCCGGTCATTTCTCATCCGGTTTTACGGGCCTGTCGGCGAGAACCGGCCATGGTCGCCGGTGACCCGCAGCAGCCGGGCCGACCTGCCGCGGACCGTCACGGAGGTCAGCGCGGGATGCCAGGTCGGCGGGGTCCTGGCCTGGCCGGTGTCGACCACGCTCTCGTAGTCGGAGGCCCACGGCTCGCCGGGCAGCACGAAGGGAGTCGGCTGGTCACCGGCGTTGAGCAGCAGCAGGAAGCTGTCGTCGGTGAGCGCGTGGCCGTGCTGGTCCCGCTCGGACATCGCGGTGCCGGAGAGCAGCATCCCGAGCACGCCGGTCGGGGTGAACCAGTCCGACTCCGTCATCTCCCGCCCCCGCGTGGTGAACCAGGCCAGGTCGCGCTCGCCGCCCGGCACGGCGGCGCGCCCGGAGAAGAAGGCCCGCTGCCGCAGCACCGGGTGCTCGCGGCGGAGCCGGATCAGCCGGGCCGTCAGCTCGGACAGCTCGCGCCACTCGGGCTGGTCGAGCAGCGACCAGTCGAGCCAGCTGGTCTCGTCGTCCTGGCAGTACGCGTTGTTGTTGCCGCCCTGGGTGCGGCCGAGTTCGTCACCGGCGGTGAGCATCGGGACGCCGGTGGAGAGCAGCAGGGTGGTCATCAGATTGCGCAGCTGACGGTGTCTCAGTTCGCGGACGGCCGGGTCGGCGGTCTCGCCCTCCGCGCCGCAGTTCCAGGAGCGGTTGTCGCCCGTCCCGTCCCGGTTGTCCTCGCCGTTCGCCTCGTTGTGCTTGTCGTTGTACGAGACCAGGTCGCGCAGCGTGAAGCCGTCGTGCGCGGTGACGAAGTTGACGGACGCGTACGGGCGCCGCCCGCCGCGCTGGTAGAGGTCGGAGGAGCCGGAGAGCCGGTAGCCCAGCTCGCGGACGTCCGGGCGGGCGCCGCGCCAGAAGTCCCGGACGGCGTCCCGGTACTTGTCGTTCCACTCGGCCCAGAGCGGCGGGAAGCCGCCGACCTGGTACCCGCCGGCGCCGATGTCCCAGGGTTCGGCGATCAGTTTGACCCGGCTGAGCACCGGGTCCTGCGAGACGGCGCCGAGGAAGGGGTGGTGCATCTCGACGCCGTCGCTGCCCCGGGCGAGCGCGGCCGCGAGGTCGAAGCGGAAGCCGTCCACGCCCATCTCGGTGACCCAGTAGCGCAGCGAGTCGGTGATCAGCCGGACGGTGTGCGGTTGGCGGGTGTCCAGGGTGTTGCCGCAGCCGGTGTAGTCGGCGTACCAGCGACGGCTGCGGTCGAGGCGGTAGTAGCCGCCGTTGTCGATGCCGCGCAGACTCAGGGCCGGCCCGGCCACGCCGCCCTCGGCGGTGTGGTTGTAGACCACGTCGAGGATCACCTCGATGCCCGCCGCGTGCAGCGCCCGGACCATCCGCTTGAACTCGCCGACCTGCTGCCCCCGGGTGCCGGAGGCCGAGTACCCGCCGTGCGGGGCGAAGAAACCGAGGGTGTTGTACCCCCAGTAGTTGGTGAGCCCGCGCTGCTGGAGGTGGTCCTCGCTGACGTACTGGTGGACGGGCAGCAGCTCGACGGCCGTCACCCCGAGGCCGGTCAGGTACTCGATCGCCGCCGGGTGGGCCAGCCCGGCGTACGTGCCGCGCAGTTCGGGCGGGATGCCGGGGTGGCGCATGGTGAAGCCCTTGACGTGCAACTCGTAGATCACCGTCTCGGCCCACGGGGTCTTCGGCCGCTGGTCGTCGTACCAGTCGTCGTCGTCGTGGACGACCACGGCCTTGGGCACGTACGGCGCCGAGTCCCGGTTGTCCCGGACGGTGTCGGCGACGTCGCGCTCGGGCCAGTTGCGGACGGAGGAGCAGACCGCGTCGTCCGCCGTGTAGTCGCCGTCCACCGCGCGGGCGTACGGGTCGAGCAGCAGCTTGGCCGGGTTCCAGCGGGCGCCCGTCCACGGGTCCCAGCGGCCGTGCACCCGGTAGCCGTACCGGGTGCCGGGCAGGACGCCGGGCAGGAAGCCGTGCCAGGTCTGGAAGGTCCGCTCGGTGAGCGGGTGCCTGCTCTCCTGACCCGCGTCGTCGAACACGCAGAGCTCGACCGCCTCGGCGTCGGGGGCCCAGAGTGCGAAGTTGGTGCCCCGGGTGCCGTCCGGGTCGGTCCGGTAGCGGGCGCCGAGCGGCTGCCAGCTGCCCGGCCAGGGCGTGACGGGGTTCGGACGGGCTCTGACCGGCGCGCCTCGGCTCATGTTCTGCTGCAGCTCCTGCCACGCCGTCATCGACCGCATCCTCCCAGCGCGGGGAGTCCCTTTCCCCGCTTCCCTCTTGTTCCCTGATCGGATGCCGCTGTCACGTGATCGATCATCTTGTGACGGACTGTGAACGATTCTCTGCGTCGGAGCGCCTTTCCGACGGCTTCTGTGTGAACTTGCTCGTCCGTGTCCGGCGGCGGGCGTGGTCGTTATGCCCGGGACGGACAACTGAGGCGGAGGGCCGGAATGTACCCAGGAGCAGGAGTCTGGGCTCGGCGGGTGACGGTCCTCGGGTTGTGCCTGCTCACCGCCTGCTCGGCCGCACGGTCGGCTGCGCCCAGCGGTGACGTCGTGGCGAGCCCGCCAGTCTCCGCCGCCGTGATCACCGCGACCCCGAAGGACGGCACCCAGGAGGTCGCCGCCGAGGACCCGGTCAAGGTGGCCGTGGCCCAGGGCAAGCTGGTCTCCGTCCGGCTCGCCGACGACAAGGGCGGCGTGCTCACCGGGAAGATCAGCCCTGACGGCACCTCCTGGGCCCCGGACGGCAAGCTGCAGCTCGCCACCCCGTACACCCTGGACACCGTCGCCGTGGACGCGGCCGGCCTCCGGGCCGCCCAGCACTCGGCGTTCGCGACCCTGACCCCCGCCCACACCTTCGCCGCCTTCTTCACCCCCGAGGACGGCAGCACGGTCGGCGTCGGCATGCCCGTCTCGCTGCGCTTCACCCGCCCGATCGCCGACCGGGCCGCCGTGGAGAAGGGCGTCACCGTCACCGCCGACCCGCCCGTCCCCGTCGTCGGCCACTGGTTCGGCAACCAGCGCCTCGACCTCCGCCCGGAGAAGTACTGGGCGGCGGGCACCAAGGTCTCGCTGGTGCTGCGCCTCAAGGACGTCCAGGGCGCACCCGGCGACTACGGCACCCAGGAGAAGGACGTCCACTTCACCGTGGGCCGGTCCCAGATCAGCGTGGTGGACCTCGACGCCCACACCATGTCCGTACGGCAGGACGGGCGGAACATCCGCACCCTGCGGATCTCGGGCGGCAGCCCCGACCACAGCACCTACCTCGGCGCGATGGTCATCTCGGAGAAGTACGAGGTGACCCGGATGAACTCGCAGACGGTCGGGATGGGCGACGAGTACGACATCAAGGACGTCCCGCACGCGATGCGGCTGACCAGCTCCGGCACCTTCGTGCACGGCAACTACTGGGCCGACCGCGCCATCTTCGGCACCGCCAACACCAGCCACGGCTGCATCGGCCTGGCGGACGACAAGGGCGGCGCCCCGGACAGCCCGGCGGGCTGGTTCTTCGACAACTCGATCATCGGCGACGTGGTCGACGTCCGGGGCGAGGACGGCGACGCCGTGCCGCCCGACAACGGCCTGAACGGCTGGAACCTGAGCTGGTCCCAGTGGGTGCACGGCAGTGCCCTCGCCGCCCGCTGAGCCGCTGTATGTGCTACCCACCGTGGTCACCCAGCTTCCACTCACCTTTCACCGACCTCCCGCCGAGGATTCACTCATACGGCCCGGTTATCCTGGCGACCCGCGCCGCCAGTGAGATTCGCCAGTGAGATTCCGAGTCCGGTGAGCCCGCGCGGAAGCAGTCTCCGGCCCCGGTGCGACTGTCCCTGGGTGACGAAACGTTCCTGGCCGGGGACTTCGGACCTGGCCCTGCCCGACCGCTCCCCGCAGGGGTGGCCGGGCCGTTGTCGGTTCGTGACGGAATCGTCGGGGGCCGGACGCAACTTATTGGTAGGTGTAGGCGTGTATACGGCTGGAACCAGGGATGGGGGAGTACGGATGAAGTCCATGGGCAGGGCCCTGGCAGCCGGTGTGCTCGGCGGAGCACTGGCACTCACCACCGCGTGCAGCGGTGGCAGCGGGAGCGGCGGGACCGGCGGAGGGTCGGGCAGCGGGGGTGCGAAGTCCCCGAGTGCCTCCAAGTCGGCCGTCTCGGCGGCAGTGGTGAGCATCGCGCCGGCCAACGGCGCGACGGACGTGAAGCCGAGCGGCGCGCTGAAGGTTTCGGTGGCGAGCGGGAAGCTCAGCACCGTCACGGTGACGGACAAGGACGGCAAGCCGGTCGCCGGGTCGATATCCGCCGACGGCGCGAGCTGGCTGCCGACGGGGAACCTGTCGGTCGGCATGCAGTACCAGGTGAGCGCCCAGGCCGCCGACGCCAACGGTGTGGTCGCCGCCTCCACCAGCACCTTCACCACCCTCACGCCCACCAAGGACGCCAACCCGCACGGCAACGTGACGGACGGTGAGACGGTCGGCGTCGGGATGATCGTGTCGCTGTCCTTCGACCACGACGTCAAGGACAAGGCCGCCGTGCTGCAGGGCGTCACCTTCGACACCCCCGGCAACATCCCGGTCAAGGGCCACTGGTTCGGCAGCCGCCGGGTGGACTTCCGTCCGGAGCAGTACTGGCCGGCCAACTCCAAGGTCACCGTGCACTACCGGCTGAAGAGCGTCGAGGTCGCCCCCGGCATCTACGGCGGGGTGGACGCGGACCGGCAGTTCACCATCGGCCGCTCGCAGATCAGCACCGTCGACGCCTCGACGCACGAGATGTCGGTGGTCCGGAACGGCCAGCCGTACGAGACCATCCCGATCAGCACCGGCGCCTCCCAGCCCAAGTCCTGGAACGCCTACAACGGCACGATGGTGATCGAGGCCAAGGAGGGCACGGCGACGATGGACTCCTCCACCGTCCCCGGCCTGCAGGGCGCCGCGTACAAGGAGAAGGTGCCGCACTCGCTCCGGCTCACCGACAGCGGCACGTACGTGCACGGCAACAACTGGTCGTCGCACAGCGTCTTCGGGAACACCAACGTCAGCCACGGCTGCGTCGGCCTGGAGGACGCCCCCGGCGACGCGGGCAGCGAGAGCTCCTCGGCCGGCAAGTACTACGCAGACGCGATGGTTGGTGACGTCGTGACGATCAAGAACTCCGTCGGCGAGCAGGTCAGCCCGGACAACGGCCTCAGCGGCTGGAACATCAACTGGGCCAACTGGTAGACCGGCCCGGCCTGCTGACTGCCGCGTGCGGCGGTCGGCGGGCCACCGGGGGGCCGCGTGTGGTGCAGGTGTGGTGCGCCTGGCGAACCCGACTTGCAGTTGTCATATGCCAGGTGAATAGTGATCGTTTGGTCATTGTCCGTACGCGGCCGCATGCGTTCCGCAATGATTGGCCCATGGCGGGATGGGGCGAGGCGGAATGGGCGGCACTTCCTGGGGCCGGGCCGGTGTCCGACGGCTCGCGCAGGGGATGCTCGCTGGTACTGGAGTCGCTGGAGCGGCTGACTCCAACAGAACTCGAAGAACAGTACTTCGCCCGGTTCTGCGAGGAACTGGCAGCCGAGCACGAGGTGTTCCTGCCCTCCCGCGCCGAGTTCGTCGGCGTGGCCCGCAGACTGATCCTCGCCGTCCTGCAGAACCTCGGCCTCCACCAGCAACTGGAAGCCGGTGAACTCCTCACCGGCGAACTCATGGGCAACGCCGTCCGCCACACCGGCGGCCGCACCGCCGGCCTCCGCCTGGCCCGCCGACCCGGCCGCCTCCGCATCGAGGTCCGCGACTCCTCCCGCGCCCTCCCCTGCCGCATCGTCGCCGAACCGGGCAACGAGACCGGCTACGGCATGGCCCTCGTCGACGCCCTCTCCGAACGCTGGGGCGCCGACCTGCTGCCCCGGGGCAAGGGCGTCTGGTTCGAACTCAAGGTCCGCGAACGGGCCTTACCGCTCTGAGGATCGTCCTGATCCGCTGCGGGCTACGCAGCCTGGGCTCCGCCCCGCCAGGTCCGCAGACCCGGCGGGGCGAAACCCGACCAGCAGCGTCCGGCCCGGCCGCAGCATCGGCGCCGGGTCGGAACTGAGCTTCCGTCAGGAGTCCGTGAACCCGTAGGAGGTTGCCGCCGAGCGGTTGCCCGAGGGGTCGACGGCCACCACCGACAGGGTGTGCGTCCCCGCCGTCAGGCCGTGCAGCTGGATGTCCAGGCTGTTGTGCCAGGCGTCCAGGCTGACCGGCGCGCCCGCTCCGTCCAACGTGTACTCGAAGGACGCCACCCGGCCGCGGTTGTCCGAGGAGCGCAGTGTGAACCGCGCGTCGGGGCCGCTGACGGTGGCCGGAGCGGGGTTGGCCAGGTTCGCGGTGCCGTTGCCGTCGACCAGCAGGCTGCCGTCGGCCCAGTGGTAGAACATCTTCGCGCCCTGGGCCGGGCCGTAGATGGTCCCCTGGGCGACGTCCATCACGTCCGACAGGTCGCCGGCTGCCTTCACCGGGATCGAGGGGCCAAAGCCGTGGGCATTGGGGTCGAGGGGGTTGCCGGTGCCGGGGTAGAGGAAGGCGCTGCCCGCGTTCCAGCGGACCAGTAGGTCGTCCTTGCCGTCGCCGTTGAAGTCGCCGGCCGTGATGGTCCGCGCATCGCTCCAGCCCCCGGCCGACCTGACAGTGACCGGGTTCCCGAAGGCGCCACCGGTGTTCTGGTAGAGGACGACCGAGCCGTCACCGTAGCGGATGACCAGGTCGGAGAGCGGGCCGCCGAAGAAGTGGCCGGCCACCACATCGAGGGCGTTCTGCCAGTTGCTGCTGGACAGGCCCGGGACGCCTGCGGGGGCGGCGAGCGGTTGGGTGCTGATCGGGTAGATGCCGGCGCTGCCGCTCGTCTTGTCGCGCGCCAGCAGGCCCAGCGAACCGTCGGAGGCGAAGTTGCCGACCGTCAGGGTGCTCGCCCAGTCGAAGGCGTGGTGGTCGACGCCCCCGATGTTCTGGGGCGGACCCCCGAGCTCCTGGCCGGAGCCGAACTGGCCGTTGCCGCTGCCGTACTTGAGAACGGTCGCGCCCGGAGACTGGCGGGTGATCAGATCAGTCTTGCCGTCCTTGTTGACATCGGCGGCCAGCACGTCGGCGGTGTTGGTCCAGACACCCGGAGAGGCCGACTTCAGCACGCTGGGCGCGCCGAACAAGACCGGGGCGGTGCCCGGCGTGGAGGGTAGGAACTCGGTCTGACCGGCTCCCGGGGCCTTGTCGTCGTACTGGCTCATCCAGTGCAGGACGACGTCGTCCTTGCCGTCCCGGTTGAAGTCGCCGGCGGTGATGTCCTCGACGGCCTTCCAGCTGAACGTGCTCTGGTGGGCGAACCCGCTCCAGTTGCGGCCGTCGGTCACCTGGGTGCCCTGCGACTGGTAGATCCCGCCGGGGATACCCAGGTAGAACGTGATCGAGCCGTCGGCGCCGCGCAGCAGCAGATCGGCGATGCCGTCGCCGTTGAAGTCGCCCGTGGTGAGATCGACCACGGTGTTCGGCATGGCGAACCCGGGCCGCTCAAGCGTCGAGGGCGTGCCGACCGAGTAGCTGCCATCTGCGGCCCGGCTGACCTGGCTGGCGGTGATGCTGCCATCACTCCAGCGGATCACCACATCGGAGTTCGGGCCGCCGAACACGTTGCCGGTGGTGACGTCCAGAGCTTTGAGCGAGGACGTGGTGTCCAGGGTGCTTGGCCAGGACCCCGGAGGCAGCAGCGGGACGGAGCCTCCGAGCTTGCCGGTGCCGTCGTTCGGGTACAGGTAGACCCGGCCGTTGTTCCAGCGGACCAGCAGGTCGGCCTTGTGGTCGTTGTGGCCGTCGCCGTTGAAGTAGCCGGCGGTGACGCCGGCGGCGTCGTACCAGCCGTTGGCCCGCGAGACCAGCTGTTGCCCGGTGCCGAACGTCCCGTCGCCCAGGCCTGGGTAGCGCATGACACTGCCGTCGGCGTAGCGCAGCACCATGTCCGCGGTGCCGCTGCCGGTGAAGTCGCCGGCGGTGCGGTCGACGGCGTTGGCCCAGTCGTTGCCGGTGCCGATGGTGGCGGGATTGTTGAAGACCTGCGGCGCGGACGGGGCCTGGGTGTTGGGGTTCCAGTTCAGCGTGGCGCGGTACATCAGGTGGTCCTGGTAGGTGATGTCCTGGCCGCTGTACGTCAGCATGGTGGTGTCCGCCTGCGCCGTGGTGAAGTCGGCGCTGCTGCTGAAGATGTAGTCGAACTTCCGCGCCGGGTCGGTCACCGTGCCGGTCTGGTCGGTCTGGTTCAGCGTGGTCATCTCACCGGAACGGCAGTTGGCGAGCTGGCGGCAGGCCGGGGAGAAGTAGGCCCGGTTCCCCTGCTCTGCCTCGGTGAAGGTGCCGTTGCCGTCCTGCGCCGAGTAGAGCAGGCCGAGGTTGGGGTCGGTCGGGTCGGCGTTGAAGTCACCCGCGAACACGGTCGGCCGGCTCACGCCGCCCCAGTACTGCATGCGGTTGATGGCCTGCGGCAGCCCCTGGGCCTTGAGCCCGCCGACGCCGCCGTCCAGGTGTGCGGTGCAGGTCTGATAGGGCTGGCCGCTGTCCGTGGCCTCGGCGCAGATCAGCGGTCGGGGCTCGACCGCGGGATCCGCGGGCTTCAGCACCTGGTCGTTGAAGGTCGGGGATTCGGTGTTCTTGACCAGCATCCCGGCCCCGAAGGCCGTGGTGTCAGTGAATTGGGGGTCAGTCGGGGTGGAGTCGTACACCCACTTCTGGCACCCGGTCTGGCCGGCCGCGAGCGTCTCGGCCTTCAGGTAGTGGAAGGTGTAGCCCGGCAGCGCGGCCGCCAGCGACTGGCCCTGCCCCATGCAGAGTTCCTGCAGGTCGACCACGTCCGCGTCGTAGCTCGTGACCGCGCTCTTCAGCGTGGCCGTCCACTGCGCAAGTGTGAGGCCGTAGCGCGAATGGCACAGCGACTGCCCGCAGGTGTTGAAGGTCACCACCTTCAGCGGCGGCGGTGTGGTGGCGGCCTGAGCGGTTGCCCCGCCCCAGTGACCCGGCACCAGCGCGCTGCTGAACGCCAGTAGCAGCCCGGCGCCGACGGCCGCTATTCGACCTGTGGTGCCGCGCAAAAGACGTACCGTCATCGGTTCCCCGTTCGGATGATCAACAAATGTGTCGACGCACCCTACCGGTCTCCGTCACGGAGTGCGGCTACGTCCCCGGCGGGCCGCAGCGCGGAGCTGCTCGACGCGGGAGTGGACGTCGGTGCTGCTCGGACGGATCGGACGGCTCGGCTCGGGGGACGGGACGCCCGGTCGGCAGGTGCGGCACAGGCCGCCGGGCAGTGCCTCGGGGCGGCCCGGCGCACCGCAGTCCGTGCACTCCATGATCCGGCGGGCCGTGGTCTCGGCGATCCGGAGGGGTGCGGGCGGCATCTTGGCGATGAGCCGCTTGCGGGTCAACGCACCTGCGCTGTGGACCGTTTCGGGCAGACCAGCGGTGAGGGTCGCCTTGAACTGAGCCGCCGTCACCCCGCAGGCCAGCCACTCGGCGGCCAAACCCTCCAACTCGGCGCATTCGGAGGCCGAAAGCGTCATCCGGGCGTCGGCGCGACCGAGCGATGCCAGCGCCTCGTACGCGTCGGAGCGGGCGGGCCGGGACAGCACGGCGGTCGCCTGCCGCTGGCGGGCCGGGGGATTCGGGTGCTGTGGTGGCGGTGTGGGCCTCGGGCGGGGACGCTCTTCCGGGTGAATGTCCCGTGGCTGGCTCACGGTCACGTCAGCTGAGGCGCCGTCGTCGGAGAGGCCGGTCGCGAGGAAGTGCGCCCACCAGGCGTCATCGCGCGCGGTACGGGAGAAGTACGTCCGGTAGACCCAACGGGTCTGACCGGCCCCCGCGTTCTCCCTGACCCGGCGCAGGTGCCCGGCCAAGGAGAGCGCGTTGAGCGCCGACCGCACGGCCTGCTGGCCGTAGAGCGGCTGCTCCTTGGCGAGGGTCTTGGTGTCGATCGCGGCGCCGTCCGGCAACCGGTCGATGAACGCCGCGATGCCCGCCTCGCGTACGGGCAGGTGTGCGAAGTCGCCCTTGCGGCGGGGCCTTTGGCCCGGAGCGGATCGCTTTCCGTAGCCCGACGCGGCCATCGGAGGGGCGTACGGGCGCGGGGCAGCGCTAAAGTTGTCAGTAGCCACGGGATCGACTCCTAATCGATCGTGCTGGTCAAGCCCCCTCTGGTGTCGCAAGCACCGGTGGGGGCTGTCTGTTGCTGCGCACGCTACACGGCGAATGCACACCGTGGCGAGTCGGTAACGAAAAGTCATACTCCCAGGCTGGTACGGGTGTTGGGAGGGTGGGTGGGTCAAGTGACCCACCCATTCGACATACAGGACGCTCGGCTCCCGCCACCCGAATTCCGCCCCCCGAGCTCCGGCGCTACACCTGCGCGTGGGCCTGGATGAGGCCGTACTTGCCGCTGGTGCGCCATGGCTCCCCGGTGGCGTCGAGCCCGGCGACCATCTGTGCGTCGAGGCCGACGACGACATCCGACTTCAACGTACGCAGGGCTGCTACCGGGGACGGGAAGTGGCCGGCCCTTTCGGCGAAGGGGTCCGTGGCGTCCCAGAGCTGGTCCCCGACGAGGCGGCGATAGTTGAGGTCGCCCTTGAGGATCGTCATCGTGGCATCGGCGAGTTCGGCCCTGAGGTCGGTGGGCATGTCGTGGAACGGCAGTGGCGCGCAGAAGAACTGGTGCGTGCGGACCATGAGGGTGCCGCTGTTCATCGCCTGCCAGAGCCGACGGCCGATCCCTTCCGCCTCCTGCTCGGGTGCGGCGCGAAGGCGCTCGATGGTCACGAGGACGTCGGCGGTGGTCGCGTCCGACACGTAGTAGGGGGAGGGCTTGACGTACAGGACGACCTCGGCGGCCAACCCGCTCGTGAGGAGGTGGTCGACCAGCACGAGGTCGGGCAGCAGCTCCCGCCCGGCGTTGTCCGCGATGACGCAGACTGTTGAGTCGCTCGCGGCGGCGAGCGTGGACCACAGGAGCGGGCTGTCGTCCGCGATCAGGGCGGGCGACTTGGCGTCCCCCGGCGAGGCGGTGATCTGGAAGCTGAGGTCCGCCCGGTTGCCCCAGAGCGCGGACGAGAGCAGCACCTCGGCCCGCTTCTCGGCAGACAGCGACGGCAGGTCGCGAAGAGCCGCCAGCTCGTCGTCCACCGCCGGGCTGGCCAGTTCGGCGTTCTTGAACGGTGCGAACGGGTCGATGCCCTGCCAAGTCCCGGGCCGGAAGTAGCCGACGGCTTCGAGCAGCCTGCGGTAGAAGTAGCTCTCGGCCCACAAGAACGGCGCCTCGCCCCATGGCCGCCCGAACAAGCCCTCGCCCCACTCCAGCCACTGCTGGTGATCGTGGGCGCCCTTGCCGAGCGGCTCCAGCACGCCGCTGGTGCTCTCGGTGAGCAGCTGCTCGACCGCTGCCCGCTCAGTCGGCCCGTACGGCAGGGCGTCGAGCACCTGCCCGATGAGCTTCGGGTGCCGCTCGTGGAAGACACTCCAGGCGAACGACCCGGGGGTATTGGACAGGATCGTGGGTGCGGTGGGCATGTTCAGACTCGTTCTTTTCTTCGTCGGCCGTCACCAGGACTCCGGCGCTACCCGACGGGCTGGCGGGCGGCGTACGAGACGAACTCGGCCCAGGCGGCGGGGGTGAAGGCGAGCTGCGGGCCGGCCTTGTCCTTCGAGTCCCGGACATGGACGGTGTCGGGGCAGGTGGCGACCTCGACGCAGTTACCGCCCTCGGTGCCGCTGTGGCTGGACTTGACCCAGGAGATGGCGACTTCGATGCAAGCGCCGCCCTGATCATTGCTGTAGCTAGACTTAAACCAGGTGAGCTGCGTGCTCATAGTTCCTCCGCCACCTTCCTGATGAACTGTGCTGACTCCTGGACGCTGAGGGCCTGCATGCGGATCATTCCATGGCGTTGGGTGAGAGCGCTCACCTTGACCGGGTCGGCGTACAGGACCCCTGTCTCCTGCCCTTCCACGTAGGCGAATTGGTCATGGTCGACGGTTTCCAGCAGGACCAAGGAGCCGCTGAGTCCCGGATAGGCTTCGCGGCCTACAGGCAGCACCTGGATGGCGACATTGCGAAGCTTGCCGATCTCCAGTAGATGATGCAGCTGACGCTTCATAGCGCTGGCGCCGCCGACCAGGCTGTGCAGGGCGGCCTCGTAGATCACGAACCCGAACAGCGCAGTCGGGCAACGCTTCAGTCTCTCTTGTCGCTGCAACCGGCCTGCCACGCGCTCCGCGACGGTCTCGTCGTCCAGTGGCGGGCAGCTGCTGCTGATCAAAGTGCGCGCGTACTCCTCGGTCTGCAGCAGACCGGGAATGAGCAATGTCTCGTACCAATGCAGCGCGATCGCTTTGCTCTCAGCGTCCGTGAAGTCCTGAGAGTAGGACGGAAACCTCTCCGGCCGTAGGAACTCCGCCGCCGCCACCAGCAGCCCCCGCGCGTCGCACATCTCGTCCGCGACCTCGAGCAGCCGCAGTGTCGGCCGCCGGCGCCCTTGCTCCATCGATTTGACGCTCTCGGGCTCGTAGTTGGCGGCCTTGCCCAACTCCTCACGCGTGACGCCTGCTTGAGTGCGCCAGAGCTTGATCTGGTTCCCGCAGTACCGCCACGCCATCGGTGGCTGGGAAGCCTCGCTCATCACCGGACCCCTGTCCCCTCCAGGTACGGCACGGGTACAGCCACCTTCTGTACCTGTGCAGTCACTCCCGAGGCTATGCCCCGACCAGCACCGTTGGAACGTCAATCGGCGGAACTCCCCACCTGTGGGTGACGCCTGACTTCCCGTGCCCGTCTTGAGCAACAAGGACAGCGATGACAGTGCGACCTACGCCCCGCCGCACCGTGCCCGCATCCGGCCCCGAGCTGCCAACTCCGAGGCAGGGCCCCGAATCCGGCGTCCTGCCCTCGTACATCGAGTGGCTGTTGGCGCGTCACGCTCGCAGCGTCGGCCGGTCCCGCACACTGCTGCGGCTTCAGGCCCGTTCGTGGGGGGTCCCGGACGAGACGACGGAGACCGCCGTGCTTCTGCTCAGCGAGCTGATGACCAACGCCTGCCGCCACGCACGAGTCCCACCAGGCCGTCTGATCGGCACCCGCTGCGTCCTGCTCGACCGCGTGCTGCGCATCGAGGTCTCCGACGCGAGCGACGACCTGCCCCAACCACGCTCGGCCTCCCCCGACGACGAGTCAGGCCGGGGCCTCGCACTCGTCGCCGCCCTCGCGGACGTGTGGGGCGCGCACCCCCGGGAATGCGGCATCGGCAAAACCGTCTGGTGCGAGCTGACCATCACTGGTGGCTGAGCGGTGACGGCGGCACTACGGCGTTCGGGGGCGGGCAGGGTCGTGGGCACGTACAGCTGCCGCGCCATCGTCCTCTCGGCGGTGCACGGCACGGTGGCCGCAGGGCTGTTCAGGTGTCCATGTGGTCGACGAAGATGCCGACCAGGATGCGCCCGTCATGTTCGGGGATGGGGAGGGAGAAGTGGACGCGGTCGCGTCCCCACAGCCGCTTACCGTGCCACTCGCAGCGGTATGACACATCCCGGTAGGGGACCATGCGCTGCGCCCACGCCTTGGTGTACTTCCGGGTCAACGGGCTTTCGGGGGAGATGTCCAGGCCCAGAGCGGAGAAGCGGGTGATGATCTGGTTCTGGTCGCCGGCATGGTGGGTCAGAGTGTCAGCGAAGTGGTCGTTGACAGCGCCGAGCCTGGTCCGTCAGCGCTCGATGACGTTGATCGCCAGCCCGCCGCCCGAGGTCTCCTTGTACTTGACCTGCAAGGAGATCTACGGCGATCAGGTTCTGACCGGCGGTTTCGTCGCTGATGGCACTGTCTGTGGCTGGGCCGGGGACTTTTGAGGGACAATAAGCTATCCCGAGCCGTTCGTACGCCCCCGGAGGGGCCGTGATCAATCTCAATGCTGGAGGAGCAGCTTGCTCTTCAGGATGGACGTCACCGACGGGTCCAGGTCACCCGACTCGGGGTGGCTGTAGTAGCGCGAGCCCTGCTGGTGGATCGTGTGAACGCCTTCGGACATGCTCCCTCCCTGTCTGTGGACATGAAACAGCCCCAGCGGTCCAGAGAGGGCGGCCGGGGCTAATGGTTACTTAGACCGACCGGCAATAGGCGGCTGCCGCTGAGCGATGGGGTGGGGTGGATGCAGTGCGGGCACGGGTCCGCGTGATCATGGAGTTCTCTACGCTCAGTGATCACGAAGGACGGCCGTGCCCGCGCTGCCATCTTGCCTGCTCGAACCTCTCTGGGACCAGTTCGCCGCTCTGCTGCCCGCCCGGGGAGAGTTCGCTGCTGACCACCCGCTGGGCTGCCACCGCCGCCGGATCGCCGACCGGACGGTCTTCGAGCACATCGTTCTCGCGTTGGTGCACGGCTCCGGCTACGAGCGCATCTCTACTTCCGGGTGTTCCGACCGCACGATCAGACGCCGTGTCAACGAGTGGGCCGTGCTGGGGATATCTGAGAAGGTGCACGCCATCGCGCTCGAGGCCTACGACCGGATGATCGGCCTCGGGCTGGACGAGATCTCGGTCGACGGCTGCATCACCAAGGCCCCGTCCGGCGGCGAGAAGGCCGGGCGGTCGCCGGTCGACCGGGGCAAGCAGGGACTGAAACGCTCGGTCGCGTCCGATGCGTGCGGTGTCCCACTCGGGATCGTCTCCGACGGGGC
>NZ_JARXZC010000005.1 GCF_029894335.1 Kitasatospora sp. MAP5-34
CTGCGGCCGGAGCGGATCGGCGTGGTGCTGTCCGAGGAGTTCCAGCTGCACCCCGAGCAGTCCACCGACGCCATCGTCATCCACCACCCCGAAGCGAAGTACTTCAACGCCAGGTAACCGGAGCGCCGCGCCGCGTTCGTCTCATTCGGACGGACTGGGCGTATTCTGGATGATCCCTAACGGGCCGGTCCGCTGACCAGCGGGTCGGCCCGTGCCATCCCGGGGTGCGCTCGAACGGGAAGGACCCACCAGTATGACCACCATCTCGACTCCCTCCGGCAGCCTCGACCGTTCCGGGGGCGACGGCCTGCAGGCGGTGCTGCTCGACATGGACGGCACGCTGGTCGACACCGAGAACTTCTGGTGGCAGGCGGAGGTGACGCTCTTCGCCGAACTGGGCCACCAACTCACCGAGGCCGACCGCACCCATGTGGTCGGCGGCCCGATGAGCCGGGTCCTGGACTACCTGATCGCCACCACCGGGGTCACCCTCAGCCCGGCCGAGCTGACCGTCCTGATCAACCAGCGCTTCGTCGACCTACTGGCGGGCGGCGTGCCGCTGATGCCCGGTGCCGAGCGGCTGCTCAACACCCTCAACGCGCACGGCATCCCGGCGGCCCTGGTCTCGGCCTCGCACCGGCACATCATCGAGATCGTGCTGCAGAGCCTCGGCGCCCACCACTTCGCCTTCACGGTGGCCGGCGACGAGGTGCCCCGGACCAAGCCGCACCCGGACCCGTACCTGTACGCCGCCGCCCGGCTGGGCGCCGAGCCGGGCCGCTGCGTGGTGGTCGAGGACGCCCCGACCGGGGTGCTCGCCGCCGAGGCGGCCGGCTGCCCGGTCATCGTGGTGCCCTCCGTCGCCGCGATCGAGCCGGGCCCGGGACGCACCGTGCTGGCCTCGCTGGAGCAACTGGATCTCGACCTGCTGCACGCGGTGGTCGCCGCCCACGTGTGAGATTGGTCTCCTTCTCCCGGGTCGCCGAATCCGTACTGCGGCCTGACGACCACGGGTTGTGCATGGCATAGGGGAGAAATAGGGCATCGGCTGACAAGTCGTCGACCAGGTCGGCCCGACGGCTCGTCAGGCTCTCCCGACGGGTACGAATGGATGATTTTCGTCCGTGTCCGATGTGGCACGCTACATCCGATCAGTCCCCCACGGCTGCATTCGGCCCCTCGCACCGCCGCTCACCGCAGGGTGATTCCTCCGGTGCGCCCCGGCGATGCGGTCGTACGGACCCCGCAGGCGCCCGCCGTACCCCGGCGGCGTCTCGGCAGCCACCGGCCCCACCGCCGGCCCGCATGGAGAAGGAACGTATTCCGCATGACTTCAGCCAAGAGACTGGCCGTCCTCGGATGTGCCGCCATGGTCGCCAGCACGGCAGCGGGCTGCGCCTCCGCCACCAAGGCCGTCACCGGCGGTGGCTCCAGCAGCGCGATCACCATGGGAACGGTCAACGTGACCAGCGTGCTGGATCCGGCGGGCGCGTACGACGCGGGCTCCTGGCTGATCCTCAACAACACGTTCCAGTCGCTGCTGCAGATCCCCTCGGGGGCGACCGTGCCGCAGCCGGACGCCGCGCAGTCCTGCAGCTTCACCGGCGCCGACACGACCACGTACGACTGCACGCTGCGCAGCGGGCTGAAGTTCTCCAACGGGCACCCGCTCACCGCCGCCGACGTGGTGTTCTCGGTGCAGCGGATGCAGAAGATCAACGACCCCAGCGGCCCCGCCGCGCTGCTGTCGACCATCAAGTCGGTCGAGGCCAAGAGCGACCTCGAGGTGGTCTTCCACCTCAACACCCCGGACGCGGTGCTCCCGGCGAAGCTGGCCTCCGCCGCCGGCTCGATCGTGGACCACCAGGTCTTCCCGGCGGACAAGCTGCTCGCCAACGACAAGCTGGTCGGCTCGGGTCCGTACAAGATCGACTCGATCGACTACATGGCGGGCGGCGGCACGGCCCGCGTCCCCGGCAAGATCTCGCTCTCCGCCAACAGCCACTACCAGGGCGACGACAAGCTGCAGAACAGCAAGTACGTCGTGCGGTACTACAACACTCCCGCAGACGTGAAGGCCGCTCTGGACAAGGGCGACATCGACCTCGCGGACAACAACAGCCTGGATCCCGCCGTCACCACCCAGCTCAAGGACGACCAGATCGCGGGCAAGACCGACCTCAAGGTCTCCGAGGGTGAGAGCGCCGAGGTCAGCTTCGTCGTCTTCAACACCAACGACCCCGTCACCGGCAACCCGGCCGTCCGCAAGGCGGCGGCCGAGGTGGTGGACCGTCAGGTGCTCATCCGGAACGCGTTCGACCGCACCGTCCAGCCGCTCTACTCGGTCGTCCCGGCCGGGATCGCCGGTCACAACACCGCCTTCTTCGACAAGTACGGCGAGCCGGACGTCGCAAAGGCGAAGAAGACGCTGACCGACGCCAAGGTCTCCCTGCCGGTCAAGATGACGCTGACCTGGTCCCACGCGCGCGCCGGCGCGGCCGAGACGGCCGAGCTGAAGAAGCAGCTGGAGGCCAGCGGCCTGTTCCAGGTGACGGTCCAGGAGCAGACGGACAAGCAGGCCTTCCAGAAGGGCTGGGCGGACGGCATCTACCAGGCGTACGTGGCCCGCTGGATCCCGGACTACGTCGACGCCGACGACTACATCACCCCGCTGGTGGCCGGCGGCGGCGTCTACCACAACGGCTGGGACGACCCCCGGATCAGCCAGCAGCTGGTGCCTCAGAGCATCAAGGAGACCGACCGCACGGCCGGCGGCGCCTACGGGCAGATGCAGGACATAGTCGCGGACCAGGTGCCGCTGCTGCCGATCTACCAGAGCAAGGCGTTCTACGCCTCGCGCAGCAACATCACCGGCGTGGACTCCACCGTGGACAACTCCGGCGTCTTCCGCTTCTGGGAGATCGGCCGCCTCCAGAAGTGACCCGACGACGGACGGCCCGCGCTCTCCCCTCGCCGGGGAGGACGCGGGCCGTCCGTCGTTCGGTCATCCGTCGGGTTCTTGCCGGTCGGTCTTAGAGCGCCCCGGGGCGGACCAGGCCGCTCTCGTAGGCGTACACCGCGGCCTGGACGCGGTCGCGCAGCTGAAGTTTGGTCAGCACATGGCCGACGTGGGTCTTCACCGTCGTCTCGCTGACGAACAGTTCGCCGGCGATCTCCGCGTTGGAGAGGCCGCGGGCGACCAGCTTCAGCACCTCCAGCTCGCGTTCGGTCAGCGAGGCCAGCGCCGCCGGCGGTGTCTCGTCGCCCGAGGGGAGCTTGGTGGCGTACATGTCCAGCAGGCGGCGGGTGATGCTCGGGGCCAGCATCGCGGCGCCGTCCGCGACCACCCGGATCGCCTGCACCAGCTCCTCGGCCGGGACGTCCTTGAGCAGGAAGCCACTGGCCCCGGCCCGCAGCGCCTCGACCACGTACTCGTCCAGGTCGAAGGTGGTGAGCACCAGCACCTTGGCCGGGCCGTCCCGCCCGGGGCCGGCGATCCGGCGGGTGGCCTCGACGCCGTCCATCCGGGGCATCCGGATGTCCATCAGGACCACGTCCGGCTGCAGCGCCCGGACCTGCTCCAGCGCCTGTTGCCCGTCCCCGGCCTCGCCGACCACCACCAGGTCGTGCTCGGCCTCCAGGATCATCCGGAAACCGGTGCGCAGCAGTGGCTGGTCATCGACCAGCAGCACTCGGATCGTCACCTACGACTCCTCGTTCGTCAGCGTCAGCACGTTGTTCGTCAGCATCTCGACGTCTACCGGGCCGGACTGGACCGGCAACGGGTACGGCGGGGGAGTGCCGCCGAACTCCGGGCAGCTCGCCTGATGGTCGCACCAGTCGCAGAGCCGGTTCCGGGTGGCGGGGAAGTCCCCGGTGGCGACGGCCTCGGAGATCGTCTCCCAGAGGGCCCGAAGCTTACGCTCGGTGGCGAGCAGGTCGGCCTCGTCGGGGTCGTAGGCGACCACGTCGCCGCCCCCGCCGAGGTAGACCAGCTGGAGCCGCTTGGGGATCACGCCCTTCCAGCGCCACACCACCAGGGCGTAGAACTTCATCTGGAACATGGCCTTGCCCTCGAAGTCCCGCCTGGGCGCCCGGCCGGTCTTGTAGTCGACCAGCCGGACGTCGCCCGTCGGCGCGACGTCGACCCGGTCGATGTACCCGCGCAGCAGCAGGCCGGGTTCCACCACCGTCTCCACGTAGAGCTCGCGCTCCACGGGGTGCAGCCGGGTCGGGTCCTCCAGCCTGAACCACTGGTCGAGCAGCTTCTCCGCGTCCGCCAGCCAGCCGGCCAGCGCGCTGCCGTCGTCGTCGGCCGGGAAGAGCCCGCCGAGCTCGGGGCGCTCGCCGAGCAGCCGCTCCCACTGCGGGCGGAGCAGGCTCAGCGCGCGCTCGGGGGTGCGCTCGGCGGCCGGGCTGTCGAAGAGCCGCTCCAGCACGGCGTGGACCACCGTGCCGCGGGTCGCCGCCGCGCTGGGCGGCTCGGGCAGCCGGTCGATCACCCGCAGGCGGTAGAGCAACGGGCACGTCATGAAATCCCCCGCCCGCGAGGGGGACAGCCCCGTCGGCGCCGAGGCCGGCCGGGGCACGGCGATGGTCGGGCCGTTGTCGGTCTGGTGCATAGCCTGACCCTACTGGGTCAGGCTCGCTGTCCAGGGGCGTTGCGGGGGTGCGCGAGGTGGTACGGCGTAGGTGGGTGCCTGCCGGTTTTCGCGCAGTTCCCCGCGCCCCTTCAGAGCTGGTGCGGGCGTTGAGCGGGTATGAGACCAGGAGGGCCGCACGCGGATTTCAGCTGGAGATCACGTAGCGTGGGCGGCTCACGGGGACGGAACGAGCGAAGGGGCCACGGTGAGTGACACCAGGGGGCAGCAGACCTCCGAGCAACCACCTGCGGGCGGTGCGGCGACGCCCGGTGGTCCCGAGCGCCCGGAGCGGCCCGGCGGGATCCTGATGGGCCGCCCGTTCGGCGTGCCGATCTACGTCACCCCGTCCTGGTTCGTCATCGCGGCCTTGATCACCTGGATCTTCGGCGGCCAGCTCGCCGACGTCCTGCCCGAGCTGGGCGGCACCCGCTACCTGGTCTCGCTCTCGTTCGCGATCGCCTTCTACGGCTCCGTACTGGTCCACGAGCTCGCCCACACCCTGGTCGCGCTCCGCTACAAGCTCGGGGTGCGCCGGATCCAGCTGCAGTTCTTCGGCGGGGTCTCGGAGATCGACAAGGAGGCCGAGACCCCCGGCCGCGAGTTCTGGCTGGCCTTCGTCGGCCCGCTGCTCTCGCTGGTGCTCGGCGGGGTGTTCTACCTCGCCCTGCTCGCGGTCCGGCCCGACACCGTCCCGGGCGTGCTGCTGGCCGGGCTGATGATCTCCAACCTGGTGGTCGCCGCGTTCAACCTGCTGCCGGGCCTGCCGCTGGACGGCGGACGGATGCTGCGCGCCGTCGTCTGGGGCGTCACCGGCCGCCCGATGTCCGGCACCGTCGCCGCCGCCTGGGCGGGCAAGGCGCTGGCCATCGTGGTGCTCTTCGGCCTGCCGATGCTCTCGGCGGCCCGGGGCGGTGCGAGCCGCAGCAGCACCGACAGCCTGATCGACGGAGTGCTCTCGGCCGTCCTCGCGGTGATCATCTGGAACGGCGCGACCGGCAGCGTCCGCAACGCCCGGATGCGCGAGGCGCTGCCCATGCTGAACATCCGTGAGCTGTGCCGCCGCGCGGTGCAGGTCACCGCCGACACGCCCCTCGGCGAGGCGCTGCGGCGGGCCCGGGAGGCCGAGGCGGGGGCCATGGTGGTCGTCGACGGCCGGGGCGATCCCACCGGGCTGGTCAAGGAGGCGGCGGTCACCGCCGTGCCCGAGCACCGCCGCCCGTGGGTCGCGGTCGGCGCGCTCGCCCGCGATCTCGAACCGGGCCTGCGGCTGAGCCTCGACCTGACCGGCGAGGAGCTGCTCACCGCCCTGCGCCGCGCCCCCGCGACCGAGTACCTGGTGCAGCGGCCGGACGGGTCGGTGTACGGGGTGCTGGCCCTGATGGACATCGAGCGGCGACTCAGCACGGCCGTCAACGGGCGCTGACCACGGCCGGCAGAGCGGCGGAACGACCGGCAGCACGACCGGCGGAACGATCAACTGGTCGGCGGGACGTTCCGGTTCCCTTAGGATTGATCGCATGTCCGAACCGACCGGTGCCACCCGCCGACGCGGGCCCTTCCAGGTCGGGGACCAGGTCCAGCTGACCGACCCCAAGGGCCGCCACTACACGTTCACTCTCGAGGCCGGGAAGGCCTTTCACACCCACAAGGGTGCCTTCCCCCACGACGAGCTGATCGGCGCTCCTGAGGGCACTGTCGTGCGCACCACGGGTAACGTCCCGTATCTCGCGCTGCGCCCCCTGCTCCCCGACTACGTCCTGTCCATGCCGCGCGGTGCTGCCGTCATCTACCCCAAGGACGCGGGGCAGATCCTGGCGATGGCCGACATCTTCGCCGGCGCCCGCGTGGTCGAGGCCGGAGTCGGCTCCGGCGCCCTGAGCACGTACCTGCTGCGCGCTGTCGGTGACACCGGCATGCTCGCCTCGTACGAGCGCCGCCAGGACTTCGCCGATATCGCCCAGGGCAATGTCGAGCGCTACTTCGGCGGCCCGCACCCGGCCTGGAAGCTCACCGTCGGTGACCTCCAGGACAACCTGGTGGAGACCGACGTCGACCGCGTCATCCTCGACATGCTCGCCCCCTGGGAGTGCCTGGACATCGCCTCCAAGGCGCTCGTCCCCGGCGGCCTGATCTGCTGCTACGTGGCGACCACCACGCAGCTGTCGCGCACCGTGGAGGCCCTGCGCGAGCACGGCACCTTCACCGAGCCGCAGTCCTGGGAGACCATGGTCCGCACCTGGCACGTCGAGGGCCTCGCCGTCCGCCCGGACCACCGCATGATCGGCCACACCGGCTTCCTGCTCACCTCCCGCCGGCTCGCGGACGGCGTCGAGCCGCCGCTGCGGCGTCGCCGCCCGGCGAAGGGCTCGTACGGCGAGGACTACGAGAACTCGCCCGAGCGCAGCCTGGCGGAGCGTGCGGCGGCTCGCGCATCGGCGCGTGAGGACGCGCCGGAGCTCGACTAGGCACTCGGTCAGCCACCGAACAGGGGCGCGGGGGAGTGCGCGAAGCGGTAAGGCTTCGCGCAGTTCCCCGCGCCCCTCTCAGTGCTACCCCCGTGCTTCAGCACCCGTCGTGATGTGGGAAGATGCTGCCTCACACCACCCACCGTGGAGGGGACTGCCTGGTGGAAGCAGCGGTTGAGACGCCCGAGGGCGCGCGGCCTCCCGCACACGCCCGTCCCGCGCTCCGGCACTGGGCCCTGGTGGCCGCCGGATGTGGCACGGTGATCGCCGGCGCACTGGCCGCGAGCCCGGCAGCGGGCAGCACCGGCCCCGCCGGGCCGTCAGGGCCGGTCGTACGGGCCGTCGGTGACACCGATGCACCCGATCCGGCCAAGATCCGACTTCCGCTCGACTGCGGACCGTTCCCGGTCAAGCTCGCACTGCGCGTCAGCGCGAGCTTCGACGGCCGCCCGTTCACCGTGGCCGCCGCCCACTGCGCCGCCGACAACGGCACCCCGCCCGACGGCGCGTACCTGCTGGGCGCGGGCCCCGACGGCAGGCCGGTGATCCAGGGGGTGCTGGTCCGCCCCGAGGAGGGCCTCACCGTCACCGAGATACGGCTGCGCAGCGACGGCACGATAACCGGCCGCGCCAAGGGTTACTCCACCCCCGACATCCCGCACTGCTGCCCCGACCTGACGGTCACCCTGACCTGGACCCGACACGCCGGCCAGTGGACCCGCACCGAAACCAAAACCCCCACCGCCACCACCTGACGGGCAGCAACTCCCCAAGGTGACGGGGTTACCCCAGGGGCGCGAGGAACTGCGCGAAACCGGAAGGTACGGCGCCGCACCCTCGCACCCCGCGGAACACAAGAAGCCGACCGCAGGTCAGTCCGCGTCGGGCCCGAACACCTCGACCTGGTCGCGAACCCGCCGGACGTGGATGCAGTCGCCGGGGCACTCCTTCGCGGAGTCCACCACGTCCTGAAGCAGCGTCAGCGGTACCGGCGCGGTCTCGCCCGGCTGCTGGCGCAGCTCGTCCGAGCCGGACTCCTTCACGTACGCCAGCCCGTCGATGTCCAGCTCGAAGACCTCCGGCGCGTACTGCACACAGATGCCGTCGCCCGTGCAGAGGTCCTGGTCGATCCAGACTTCGAGCTCTTCGCCCGTCACGGTCTCGCCGGTTACCGACATGTCCCCTGCCGTTTCTGTCCCAGGATGCCCCGGATTGGGGGTATTCCTGCCATTCGTACAACGATCCGACCGGTATCCACGGTCACGATCAGGTATTTACCCGACCGACAATACAGCTGGTCCGCTTTGGGCGTTGTCCGGTGGGTATCTCCTTGGCAGAGGGGAAGCATGCGAGGGCGAAGATCGGACACGCCCGTTCCATCTTTCTGATCTAGGGGTTTACAGACCCCTGGGTCCAGGTAGGGTCTGGAAGCGTCCAGCTCCCCCCGGAGGAGGTGAGGACCGTGGCAGCCCACGATGACGACTACACCCGCAGCACCGGTAAGCCCGCTCGTGGTTCCGACGAGGCAGCACAGCTCTCGTACCTCGAGCAGGAGATCGCCGTCCTGCGCCGCAAGCTCGCCGACTCACCGCGCTCCTCGAGGGTTCTCGAGGAGCGAGTAGTCGAGCTCCAGACCAGTCTGGCCGGCGTGACGGCACAGAACGAACGGCTCGTCTCCACTCTTCGAGAGGCCCGCGACCAGATCGTGGCCCTCAAGGAGGAAGTGGACCGGCTCGCCCAGCCGCCGGCCGGATTCGGTACCTTCCTCAGCCAGAACGAGGACGGTACCGCCGACATCTTCACCGGTGGCCGCAAGCTCCGCGTCAACGTCAGCCCCGCCGTCGAACTCGACGAGCTGCGCCGCGGCCAGGAAGTGATGCTCAACGAGGCCCTCAACATCGTGGACGCGATGGCCTTCGAGAGCATCGGCGACATCGTCACCCTCAAGGAAGTCCTCGAGGACGGCGAACGCGCCCTGGTCACCGGGCACACCGACGAGGAGCGGGTGGTCCGGCTCGCCGAGCCTCTCCGCGACATCGCCCTTCGGGTCGGCGACGCGCTCCTGCTGGAGCCGCGTTCAGGCTACGTGTACGAGGTGGTGCCCAAGTCGGAGGTCGAGGACCTGGTCCTCGAGGAGGTACCGGACATCGACTACCGGCAGATCGGCGGTCTGGCGAACCAGATCGAGCAGATCCGCGACGCCGTCGAGCTCCCGTACCTGCACGCCGACCTGTTCAAGGAGTACGAGCTGCGCCCGCCCAAGGGCGTCCTGCTCTACGGCCCTCCCGGCTGCGGCAAGACGCTGATCGCCAAGGCGGTCGCCAACTCCCTGGCGAAGAAGGTGGCCGAGGTCACCGGGCGTCCGCAGGGGAAGAGCTACTTCCTGAACATCAAGGGCCCCGAGCTGCTCAACAAGTACGTCGGCGAGACCGAGCGGCAGATCCGCCTGGTCTTCCAGCGTGCGCGTGAGAAGGCCAGCGAGGGCACCCCCGTCATCGTCTTCTTCGACGAGATGGAGTCGCTCTTCCGCACCCGTGGTTCCGGTGTCAGCTCGGACGTGGAGAACACCATCGTCCCGCAGCTGCTCGCCGAGATCGACGGCGTGGAGGGGCTGGAGAACGTCATCGTCATCGGTGCCTCGAACCGTGAGGACATGATCGACCCGGCGATCCTGCGGCCCGGCCGCCTCGACGTGAAGATCAAGATCGAGCGCCCGGACGCCGAGGCGGCCAAGGACATCTTCTCCAAGTACCTGAAGAACTCGCTGCCCTTCCACCCGGACGACCTCAAGGAGCACGACGGCTCGGTGGACACCACCGTGGACGCCATGATCCAGGCGGTCGTCGAGCGGATGTACACCGAGACCGAGGAGAACCGCTTCCTGGAGGTCACCTACGCCAACGGTGACAAGGAGGTCCTGTACTTCAAGGACTTCAACTCCGGCGCGATGATCCAGAACATCGTCGACCGCGCGAAGAAGATGGCCATCAAGGACTTCCTCGACCACGGTCAGCGCGGTCTGCGCGTCTCCCACCTGCTCGCCGCCTGTGTGGACGAGTTCAAGGAGAACGAGGACCTGCCCAACACCACCAACCCGGACGACTGGGCCCGCATCTCCGGCAAGAAGGGCGAGCGGATCGTCTTCATCCGCACGCTCGTCACCGGCAAGCAGGGCGCCGAGTCCGGCCGCTCCATCGACACCGTCGCCAACACGGGGCAGTACCTGTAACCCAGTCCGTACGTAACCGTCCGGCTGCGGCGCCCACGGGCCCCGCAGCCGGACGGTGCGTCTCGGCTCCGGGGCGGCGCCCGGAGATCTAGGCTCGACCCGACGTCCGGCGGTACCGCCGCCCGGCGGCGGAGCTGTGAGCGGTACGTCAGTGCTCGGCCCGGTGGGGGCGGAGCGCAGGGCAAGGAGGGCCGCATGACCGTACGGCGCGTGATGGGGATCGAGACCGAGTACGGGATCTCCGTGCCAGGGCACCCGAACGCCAACGCCATGCTCACCTCGTCCCAGATCGTCAACGCCTACGCGGCGGCGATGCACCGGGCGCGGCGGGCTCGTTGGGACTTCGAGGAGGAGAACCCGCTGCGCGACGCCCGGGGCTTCGACCTCGCGCGGGACGTGGCGGACGCCAGCCAGCTCACCGACGAGGACATCGGCCTGGCCAACATCATCCTCACCAACGGCGCCCGCTTCTACGTGGACCACGCGCACCCCGAGTACAGCTCGCCCGAGGTCACCAACCCGCGCGACGCCGTGCTCTGGGACAAGGCCGGCGAGCGCGTCATGGCGGAGGCCGCCGCCCGCGCGTTCGAGCTGCCGAACGGGCAGAAGATCAACCTGTACAAGAACAACACGGACAACAAGGGCGCCTCCTACGGCACCCACGAGAACTACCTGATGAAGCGGGCGACACCGTTCGCCGACATCGTCCGCCACCTCACCCCGTTCTTCGTCTCCCGGCAGGTCGTCACCGGCGCGGGCCGGGTCGGGCTCGGCCAGGACGGTTCCGCCGACGGCTTCCAACTGAGCCAGCGCGCCGACTACTTCGAGGTCGAGGTCGGGCTCGAAACCACCCTCAAACGCCCGATCATCAACACCCGCGACGAACCGCACGCCGACGCCGAGAAGTACCGCCGGCTGCACGTGATCATCGGTGACGCCAACCTCTCCGAGATCTCCACCTACCTCAAGCTGGGCACCACCTCGCTGGTGCTGGCGATGATCGAGGAGTCCTTCATCGCGGTCGACCTGGCCGTCGACCAGCCCGTCCGCACCCTGCACCGGGTCTCCCACGACCCGTCGCTGCAACACCTGATCACGCTGCGCAGCGGCCGTAAACTCACCGCCGTCCAGTTGCAGATGGAGTACTGCGAGCTGGCCCGCAAGTACGTCGAGGACCGCTACGGGCAGGACGCCGACGAGCAGACGGTGGACATCCTGACCCGCTGGGAGGACGTCCTGGGCCGCCTGGAACGGGACCCGATGAGCCTGTCCAAGCAGCTCGACTGGGTCGCCAAGAAGGAGCTGCTGGAGGGCTACCGCCAGCGCGACGGCCTGGACTGGGACAACCCCCGGCTGCACCTGGTCGACCTCCAGTACAGCGACGTACGGCCCGACAAGGGGCTCTACAACCGGCTGGTGGCCCGTGGGCGCTTCGAGCGGCTGCTGACCGAGGACGAGGTCACCAGGGCCGTCCGCAAGCCCCCGGAGGACACCCGGGCGTACTTCCGGGGCCGCTGCCTGGAGCAGTACGCCGAGCATGTCGCGGCGGCCTCCTGGGACTCGGTGATCTTCGACCTCCCCGGCCGGGACTCGCTGCAGCGCGTCCCCACCCTGGAGCCGCTGCGGGGCACCCGGAAGCACGTCAAGGAGCTGCTGGACAGGTGTCGCACGGCAGAGGACCTCGTCCGGGTGCTGTCCGGACAGTGAGACCTCCGGTAACTTTTCGATCACTATGGGTGAACGCTCCCCGGATGGGAATCATTCGGGGGAGCGCGGAGCGTTGAAGTATCAGCGCCCGTACGAACCGGCGGCGAATTCCGCCTCCGGTGTATAGGGTCTGAGGAGCAGCGCAGACCGTACCGTGCCAGACGAGTCGAGCGGGGTGAGGAAAATGGCGAGCAAGGACACCGACGGCGGCCAGCAGCGGGCGAACCGCTCCTCCGAGAAGGCCGAGGAGGAGACTGCGGAAGCGCAGAACTCCGACGACCTCAAGGAGCGCCAGGAAAAGCTGAGCGATGACGTCGACGCGGTACTGGACGAAATCGACGACGTGCTGGAGTCGAATGCCGAGGACTTCGTGCGGCAGTTTGTCCAGAAGGGTGGACAGTAGCCTGAATGCCCGATAGGAAAATATATCGGGCAGCCAGCAGGTTTCGTTCGCGCGCAATGGGTCCTGGGGACTTGTTGCGCGCGAACGCGCAGTGATACGAACGCGCAGCGGTACGAACGTGCAGAGTACGAACGCGCAGAGTACGAACGCGCAGTGTTCGGGTCGCGGGTGAGCGGCTCGCGCGGAATCGGACGGGCCCGGCAGGTGGATCACGCCCTGGAACCGGGTAGGGTCCGGGCATCCTTGATGATCTACCTGGAAGGAATCGAGTGGAAGCCAACACTGGTGGCACCGGGCGTCTACCGGCCGCCTTCCTGACCCCCGGGTCCTCGTCGTTCATCGACTTCCTGGCCCAGCACTCGCCACAGCTGATCCCCGGCGGCCGAGCCCTCCCCGAGGGCCTGACGATCGAGGCGCCGCACGGCACCACCATCGTCTCGGCGGTCTTCGACGGCGGCGTGGTGATCGCCGGTGACCGCCGGGCGACCATGGGGAACGTGATCGCCCAGCGCGACATCGAGAAGGTCTTCCCGGCCGACGAGTACAGCGCGGTCGGCATCGCCGGCACGGCGGGCCTGGCGGTCGAGATGGTGCGCCTGTTCCAGCTGGAGCTGGAGCACTACGAGAAGATCGAGGGCACGGTGCTCTCCCTGGAGGGCAAGGCCAACCGCCTCACCACCATGATCCGGAACAACCTCGGCATGGCGATGCAGGGGCTGGCCGTGGTCCCGATGTTCGCCGGGTACGACCTGGACCTGAGCCGGGGCCGGATCTTCACCTACGACGTGACGGGCGGGCGCTCCGAGGAGCGCGGCTTCGCCGCCACCGGCTCGGGCTCGGTCTTCGCCCGGGGTTCGATGAAGAAGCTCTTCCGCGAGGGCCTGACGCCGGAGCAGGCCGCGATGCTGGTCGTCCAGGCGCTGTACGACGCCGCCGACGACGACTCGGCGACCGGTGGCCCGGACCTCGCCCGCAAGATCTTCCCGATCGTTTCGGTGATCACCGAGGACGGCTTCCGCAGGCTCACCGACGACGAGGTCTCCGAGATCGCCGTCTCCGTCACCGAAGCCCGCCGAGGCCACCCCAACGGTCCGCAGGCCCCGCTCATCTAATGGAGGGTCCGGCAGATGGTGGACGGCGTCGCGACGCCGGGGCACGCACCTCGCTATGTTGTCGTCAGTCACCGCAGCTCCGCTGCTGCTCCTTCCTCCGCCTGGCGATGCACGCACCCCAACGCCGCTCCTTCACCCGCCCACCATCTACCGGACCCTCCGTCCGCCGATACCTTCAGAAAAGGGGATGACCGCCGGTGTCCACACCCTTCTACGTCTCGCCTCAGCAGGCCATGGCGGACCGCGCGGAGTACGCCCGCAAGGGCATCGCGCGCGGCCGAAGCGTGGTCGTACTCACCTACGCCGACGGCATCGTCTTCGTCGCGGAGAACACCTCCCGCGCGCTGCACAAGGTCTCCGAGATCTACGACAAGATCGCCTTCGCGGCGGTCGGCCGCTACAACGAGTTCGAGAACCTGCGGATCGGCGGCGTGCGCTACGCCGACCTGCGCGGGTACTCCTACGACCGGGCCGACGTGACGGCCCGTGGCCTCGCCAACGTCTACGCCCAGACGCTCGGCACGATCTTCTCCTCGGTCGGCGAGAAGCCGTACGAGGTCGAGCTCGTGGTGGCCGAGGTCGGCAAGGCGCCCGAGGACGACCAGATCTACCGGCTGACGCCGGACGGTTCCGTGGTCGACGAGAAGAACTCCGTCGTGGTCGGCGGCAACGCCGACTCCATCGGCAACCACGTGGGCGAGCGCCACCGCGTGGGCCAGTCCCTCGCCGAGGCCCTCAAGGTCGCCGTGGACGCCCTCGCCAGGGACCCCAACGGCGGCACCCCGCGCACCCTCACCACCGAGCAGCTGGAAGTCGCCGTCCTGGACCGCAGGCGCCCGCAGAAGCGCAAGTTCAAGCGCATCCTGGGCACCGAGCTCGCCCGCCTGCTGGCGGGCGACGAGACGGCCGCCGACGAGCCTGCGGCCGTGGAGACGGCGGCTGCGGCTCCCGGCGACGCGAACGGCGCGACCGATGCGAACGGCGCGACCGACGACACCGACCCGGACGTCGGCGAGCTGCCCCCGCCCGCGGAGTAGCCCGCGCGCGTGAATCCCGTACGACGGCCACCGGCCGCCGTACGGGATTTCCGTGCGTCTGCGGGAGTTGGCGGCATAACGTGATGGGATCGGCATCTCGCAAAGGGGTTTCATCCGTCCCCGAAAAGAGAAAAGATGCCTCATGGACCGCCGAATTTTCGGGCTGGAGAACGAGTACGGTGTCACGTGTACGTTTCGGGGACAACGACGTCTGTCTCCTGACGAGGTGGCCAGGTACCTCTTCCGCCGCGTAGTTTCCTGGGGCCGGAGCAGCAACGTCTTCCTGAAGAACGGTGCCCGGCTGTACCTCGACGTCGGATCGCACCCCGAGTACGCCACGCCCGAGTGCGATGACGTCACGGAACTCGTGACGCACGACAAGGCGGGCGAACGCATCCTCGAGGGCCTCCTGGTGGACGCCGAACGGCGCCTGCACGAGGAGGGCATCGCCGGGGACGTCTACCTGTTCAAGAACAACACCGACTCGGCCGGCAACTCCTACGGCTGCCACGAGAACTATCTGGTGGCCCGGCACGGGGAGTTCTCCCGGCTCGCCGACGTGCTGATCCCCTTCCTGGTGACGCGTCAGCTGATCTGCGGCGCGGGCAAGGTGCTGCAGACCCCGCGCGGTGCGGTCTTCTGCGTCAGCCAGCGGGCCGAGCACATCTGGGAGGGCGTCAGCTCCGCGACCACCCGCTCCCGTCCGATCATCAACACCCGCGACGAGCCGCACGCCGACGCCGAGCGCTACCGCAGGCTGCACGTCATCGTCGGCGACTCCAACATGTCGGAGACCACCACCCTGCTCAAGGTCGGCGCCACCGACCTGGTGCTGCGCCTGATCGAGGCCGGCGTGGTGATGCGTGACCTCACCCTGGAGAACCCGATCCGGGCGATCCGCGAGGTCAGCCACGACCTGACCGGCACCCACCAGGTCCGCCTGGCCAACGGCCGGGAGGCCAGCGCGCTGGACATCCAGGAGGAGTACTACTCCAAGGCCCTGGAGTTCGCGGACCGCAAGGGCATCAATGAGGGCACCATCGGCCAGGTGCTCGACCTCTGGGGGCGCACCCTGGAGGCGGTCCGTACGGAGGACCTGGCCAAGGTCGACACCGAGATCGACTGGATCATGAAGTACCGGTTGATCGAGCGGTACCGCGCCAAGCACGAGATGAGCATGTCCAACCCCCGGGTGGCGCAGATCGACCTCGCGTACCACGACATCCACCGTCGGCGCGGGTTGTTCTACCTGCTGCAGAACAAGGGGCAGGCCAAGCGGGTCACCACCGACCTGAAGACCTTCGAGGCCAAGTCGGTGCCCCCGCAGACCACCCGGGCCCGGCTGCGCGGCGACTTCATCCGCCGGGCCCAGGAGCAGCGCCGGGACTTCACGGTCGACTGGGTGCACCTGAAGCTGAACGACCAGGCACAGCGGACGGTGCTCTGCAAGGACCCGTTCCGGTCGGTGGACGAGCGGGTGGAGAAGCTCATCGCAGGGATGTGACGCAGCTGGGTGTGACACCGCCGGGCAGGGAGGTGATCCTGCCGGACAGGGGTGGTGATCGGATGAATTGTCCGGTCACCACCCCTTTGCGTGTGGTTGTGCCTACCCGGCGGGGGACGAATCGGGTCATACGCTGACGGTCAAGACCGACCGACAGTTAGGAACGCCGTGCGTCGTCTCGCCGGGCTGCTCGTAGCGCTGCCTGTTGCCCTGCTCGCCGCGTGCAGCAGCGGGTCGCCCTCCTCGGCCGGGCCCTCGGCGTCCGCGCTGGCCTCGGCACCCGCCGTGCCGACGCCGGTCGCCTCGGCCTCGCCGATGCCGACGGTGGCGGGGGACTTCGGCACCAAGGCCACCATCACCATCCCCGCCGGGCAGAAGCCGGGCGGGCAGTTCGTGGTGCACACGGTGAGCGAGGGCGACGGCGCGACGGTCGCCAAGAACGACTGGGTGACGGTCAACTTCACCGCGAAGGACTGGACGAGCGGCAAGGATCTCTCCAGCTCGTACGACTCCGGGCAGAAGCCGCAGCTCTACCAGGCGGGCAGCGGCCAGCTGGTGCCCGCCTTCGACCAGGGTGTGGTGGGCAAGAAGGTCGGCAGCCGGCAGCTGGTGGTGGCGCCCCCGGCGGCGGCCTTCGGCAGCCAGGGCAACACCGCGCTGGGGGTCGGCGCGGCGGACACCGTGGTCTTCGTGCTGGACATCATGGAGGCCGTGCCGCAGGACTCCACCATCGCGGGCACGCTCACCCAGCCGCCGGCCGGTTCGCCGCAGGTCAAGGACAACGGCAAGGCCGCGCCGACGATCACCGTCCCGCCGGGTCCGCCCGCGCCGCCCACCGACCTGCAGAAGTTCGTGCTGGTCAAGGGGGACGGCAAGCAGGTCCAGTCGGGCCAGACCCTGGTGGTCCAGTACACCGGCGTGCTGTGGAGCAACGGTCAGCAGTTCGACTCCTCCTGGAGCCACGGCGGCGCGCAGGCGCTGCAGGTGGGGACGGGTTCGCTGATCAAGGGCTGGGACCAGGGGCTGGTCGGTCAGACCGTCGGCAGCCGGGTCGAGCTGGTGGTGCCGCCCGCGCTCGGGTACGGCGGTCAGGCGCAGGCCTCGGTGCCCGCGAACTCCACTCTGGTCTTTGTCATCGACATCCTGGAGGCTGTGTAGCCGCGTGCCGTGGCGCACCGGAAGCGTCCACCCTCATCATCACCTGACATACTGCTGCCCGTCCGCACTGTGGTATGCGTCGTCAGGCCCCCGGTGAGGGCCCGCACGGCTGGATGGATGGGGAGTCATGTCTGAGAAAGCGTCGAGCCCGGGCGAGGCCGGCACCGCGAACGGCGCCGCTGCCGGTGACCCGGCCGCCTCGCGGCCCGGCGGTCCGCTGCCGGGCGAGGGTGAGTCGATCGTCGTACCGCCGTCGATCCTGAAGCAGCAGGCGGGCTGGGGCCAGACCCCGGCGCAGCCGCGTACGGACACCGCGAAGGACGCCGAACCGCAGGTGTTCGCGTCCACCGTGCGCCGGAAGGACCTGTCCGAGGCGGGTTACAACGAGAACCCGCCCGGAGCGGGCAAGCTCGGCGTGATCCTCGGTACCGTGCTCGCCCTGCTGCTGGTCGGCAGTGGCATCACGCTGTACATGGTGAACCGGCCGGACTCCTCGAAGTCCAAGGCGGCGGACGCGGCGCCGACCACCGCCCCGCCCACGCCGACCGCCGACCCGGTGCCGCCGATCAAGGACAGCGCCAAGGTGCTGCCGACGGTGACCGGCGACTTCGGCAAGAAGCCGGTCATCGCGCTGCCCACGGAGAAGCCGGACGGCTCCTTCGTGGTCAAGCAGATCAGTGAGGGCGACGGCCCGAAGGTCGACAAGGGCAACTGGGTCACGGTCGACTTCGCGGCCAAGGACTGGGCGACCGGCAAGGACATCGCCGGTTCGTACGACAGCGGCAAGCCGCAGCTCTACCAGGCCGGTGCGGGCAAGCTCATCCCGGCCCTGGACGCGGCCGTGGCCGGGCACAAGGCGGGCAGCCGCCTCCTGGTGGTGGCTCCGCCGGCCGCCGGGTTCGGTGCGCAGGGCAACCCGCAGATGAGCGTCGGGGCGACCGACAACCTGGTCTTCGTGGTCGACATCAAGCAGGCCACCGCGCCGGACGCCACGCTCAGCGGCGACATGACCGCCCCGCCGGCCGGCATGCCGACGGTGAAGGACAACGGCAAGAAGGCCGCCGACATCACCCCCGTACCGGGCGTCGCGGACCCGACCGACCTGAAGTCGGCCGTGCTGATCCAGGGCAAGGGGCCCAAGGTCGAGTCGGGCGAGAAGGTCGTCGTCCAGTACACCGGCGTGCTGTACAAGGACGGCAAGAAGTTCGACTCCTCGCTGGACCACGGGCAGGCGTTCAGCTTCGTCACCGGTGGCGGCACCGTCATCCCGGGCTGGGACAAGGGCGTCGTCGGCCAGAACGTCGGCAGCCGGGTCGAACTGGTGATCCCGGCCTCGCTGGCCTACAAGGACCAGCCACCGTCCGCCGCGATCCCGCCGAATGCGACACTTGTGTTCGTGATCGACATTCTTGACGCGGGTGTCGGCGCACCGGACCAGTAGCCTTACCCAGACGTGCGGCGGACGCCCGTACCGTAGTGCTCGGACAGGCTGCGGGACGGGTGTCCGCCGCTCCGTCATGTACGTACCACCGAACGAGAAGAGTCTGTTGTGAGCATCGAGAAGCCTGAGATCGACTTCCCGGGCGGCGAGGCGCCGACCGAGCTCCAGATCCGTGACATCACCGTCGGCGACGGCGCCGAGGCCAAGTCCGGCGCGGTCGTCGAGGTCCACTACGTGGGCGTCGCGTTCAGCACCGGCGAGGAGTTCGACGCCTCCTGGAACCGTGGCCAGACCTTCCGCTTCCCGCTGGGCGGCGGCCGGGTCATCAAGGGCTGGGACCAGGGCGTCCAGGGCATGAAGGTCGGCGGCCGTCGTGAGCTGATCATCCCCGCGCGCCTCGCGTACGGGAACCAGTCGCCGACCCCGCTCATCAAGGCCGGCGAGACCCTGATCTTCGTCGTGGACCTGGTCAGCGTCTGACGACCGGTCGGTCGTTCCAAGTTCGGAGGGCCGTGCCCCGCTCAGGCGGGGTGCGGCCCTCGGCTTTCCCCCATGTGGCCCGTACCGGTACGGTCGGGTCGCCGGGTCCAGGATGCCCGGCGACGTACCTCGCGCGCGGCGCACCGTACCAGAAGGGTCAGCGATGGCGATCGCCAAGGCAGAGCGGCTGATGAACCTCGCCCTGTGCCTGATGAACACCAGACGTCCGCTCTCCAAGAAGGAGCTGCGGGAGTCCGTCGAGGCCTACCGGGAAGCCTGGCAGCAGGGCAGCGAGGACGCCTTCAACCGGATGTTCGAACGGGACAAGGACGACCTGCGCGAACTCGGCCTGGTCATCGACGTCGACGAGAACGCCCTGGACGGTGAGATCGGCTACCTCGCCCGCCGCGACCGCAACCGGCTGCCCGAGATCGCGCTCGACGCCGAGGAGGCGGCCGCGCTCACGCTGGCCGCCCGGGTCTGGCAGCAGGCGAAGATGTCCGGCGCGGCCAGCGGTGCGCTGCAGAAGCTCCGCGCGGCCGGTGTCCCGTTCAGCGAGGACGCCGAGCACAGCGCGCTGCAGCCCCGGATCCCGGCCCGCGAGGTCGCCTTCGAACCGCTGCTGGTCGCCGCCCGCGACCGACGGCCCGTCAGCTTCGAGTACCGCAAGGCCGGCGCCGCCGTCCCCGAGCAGCGCTCGGTCGAGCCCTGGGCGCTGGAGTGCTGGCGCGGCCACTGGTACCTGGCCGGCTGGGACCGCGACCGCGAGGCCGCCCGGGTCTTCCGGCTCGGCCGGATCACCGGCAAGGTCCGCTCCCGGGCCGGCCGGTTCACCGGCACGGTGCCCGAGCACGTCGACGTCCGCGCCGTGGTCGCCGCCTTCGCGGGCGAGGGAGCGACGGCGGTGGCGACCGTACGGGTCCGCCGGGACGCCGGATTCCCGCTGCGCACCAAGGCACTGAACACGCGTCGGGTGGACGAGGCCTGGGACGAGCTGGAGATCCCGTACGGCCACGGCCTCGGCGCCCAGCTCGCCGAGTTCGGGCCCGACCTGGTCGTCCTGGGACCGGACGACCTGCGGGCGGACGTCATCGACCGGCTGCGCGCGGTGGCCGGTCTCGCACCTGAGGGGCAGCCGGCATGAGCAACGCCATCGACCAGACCCGCCGGATGCTCTCCCTGGTCACGTACCTGAGGGAGCGCCCCGGGGCCGAGGTCGCCGAGGTGGCCCGCGCCTTCGGGATCACCGAGCGCGAGCTGATCAACGACCTGAACGTGCTGCCGATGTGCGGCACCAGCTTCCGTGGCGGCGACCTGCTGGACATCGACACCGACGGCGACCGGATCTGGTGGCACAACGTCGACGACGTCGCCGAGCCGCTGCGGCTGGCCGCCGACGAGGCGACGGCGCTGCTGGTCGCGGCCCGCGCGGTGGCCGGGCTGCCCGGCCTGCGCGAGCGGGACCGGCAGGCGCTCACCCGGGCCGTCACCAAGATCGAGGACGCGGCGGGCGAGAACGCCGAGGGCAGTGCCCGGGTCGGCGTCACCTTCGAGGCCGAGGGCCAGGTCTTCGCCGACATAGACCGCGCGCTCAGCGAGGGCCGGCTGATCTGGCTGCGCTACTACTCGCACGGGCGCGGCGGCATGACCGAGCGCGAGGTCGACCCGATCCGCCTGGTCACCGAGGGTCACACCTACCTGGAGGGGTGGTGCCGGGTCTCCGAGGACCGCCGGCTCTTCCGCCTCGACCGGGTTGCCGAGATCAAGGTGCTGGACGAGCCCGCCGACCCGCCCCGGCTGGAGCCGCGCGACCTCTCCGCCGGGCTGGTCAGCCCGGCCGCCGACGACCCCGAGGTGGTCGTCGAGGTCGGCCCCGGCGGGCGCTGGGTCGCCGAGTACTACACCCACGACTCGGCCGAGGAGCTGCCCGACGGGGGTCTGCGGATCACCCTGCGCAGCGCCGACCCGGCGGGTCTGCGCCCGCTGGCACTCCGGCTGGGCCGGGACGGGCGGATCGTCGCGCCCGCCGAGCTGGCCGACCAGGCCAGGGCGGCGGCGGTGGCCGCGCTCCAGGGCTACCAGCTCCAGGGTTACCAGGACGGGCGGGCCTGACGGTGGGGGACAGCACCAGATTCAAGGTCTACTGCTCCCAGTGCCGGGAGAAGGTCGAGCTGGCGGCGGCGGCGTTCCGGCTGGCGCTCGGCGCCACCCAGGAGCGCACCTTCTACAGCTTCACCTGCCCGTCGTGCGGTGCGGCGGTCCGCAAGCCGGCCGGTGAGAAGATCGTGGCGGCGCTGACCGGGGCCGGGGTCAGCACCATGCGCCTGCTGCCGGTCGAGGGGTGAGCGTCATGTCCTGGACCGTCATCGCCGCCGTACTGCTCTCCACCGCCGGGCTGCTGGTGCTCGGAGTACTGGCGAGCCGGCTGTGGCTGGACGTGCACCGGCTCGCCCGTGAGGTCGACTCGGCGTCCCGGGCGCTGGCCGAGGCGGCCGGCCAGCTCTACAAGTAGCCGGGGGTTTGTCCCGGCGACACCCCCACGGGCTACCATCGCGGGAGGTGGGGGAGCGCGTCCCCTGCGAGGAAGGACGTCGCACATGAGGTCTCCCACCGCGATCCTGGTGCTCGTGGTCTTCGCCATCGTGCTCTTCGGTGCCAAGAAGCTGCCCGAGCTGGCTCGCTCGCTGGGCAAGTCGGCGCGGATCCTCAGGAGTGAGGCCAAGGCGCTCCGTGAGGACGGCCAGGAGAGCGCCGGGCCGGTGGCCGAGGCGCCGAAGGCGGTCAAGGCCGCGCCCGGCGACCCCGCAGCGGCCGCCCGGCCGGTCCAGTAGCCCGAGAGCGGCCGGCGCGACCGAGCGCTCCGAACCGCAAGTAGCGGAGCCCGCCGCCCGGCGGGTTCCATCGCACGAGTTGAGGACCGGGGTTGAGCAAGTCTTCGAAACCGCCCAAGGACCCCGAGGGCCGGATGGCCCTCACCGAGCATCTCCGTGAGCTGCGGAGCCGCTTGGTCAAGTCGGTCCTGGCCATCGTGCTGATGATGATCGTGGCGGTGTTCTACCACCGGCAGATCGAGACGTTCCTGATGCAGCCGCTGCCGAAGTGCAACACCCCGGCCGAGATCGCCTCGTTCAAGGGCAAGTGCGCGCAGGTCTCGACGATCGGTCTGACCACCCCCTTCACCCTGACCCTGAAGGTCGCGCTCACGGCCGCCCTGGTCGCGACCGTGCCGGTCTGGCTGTACCAGCTGTGGGCGTTCATCACCCCCGGGCTGCACAAGCACGAGCGCCGGTACGCGCTCGGCTTCCTGACCGCCGGTGTGCCGCTCTTCCTCGCCGGTGTCGCCTGCGCCTACCTGCTGCTGCCGACGACCGTGCAGGTGCTGATCTCCTTCGCGCCGGACAACACGACCCCGATCCTGCCGCCGGAGAACTACATCAGCATCGCCACCCGGCTGGTGCTGCTCTTCGGCGCGGCCTTCGAGTTCCCGCTGCTGCTGGTGATGCTGAACTTCGGCGGGGTGCTCAGCGGCAAGCGGCTGCTCGGCTGGTGGCGCGGCATGATCATGGGGATCACCGTCTTCGCGGCGTTCGCCAGCCCGAGCGCCGACCCGGTCAGCATGCTCGCGCTCGCGGCGCCGATCTGGGTGCTGTACTTCGTCGCGGTCGGCATCTCGCTGCTGAACGACCGCCGCAGGGCGCGCCGCAACCCCGACGCCGGTCTCGACGACGAGGAGGCCTCGCACCTGGACCTCTCGGTCGAGCAGGTCGCCTCCGCCGAGCCGGTCGGTGCCTCGACGGCCCCCGCCGCTCCCGCTCCCGTACCGGCCGCCCGGCACGAGCAGATGGACGACATCACCTGAGCCGCCGCGCCTGCGCAGAGGCCCCGATCCGCCGTTCCCCGGCGGGTCGGGGCCTTTTCGCTGCTCGGCTCTTTGCATGCCCTTGGCAAGCTGACTGCAGTGTGACATATTACTGCCGTGTCCCAGAGATCTCCCCACGATGTCGTGGTGATCGGCGCCGGAGTCGTCGGCGCCGCCTGCGCCTACTACGCGAGCCTGGCCGGCCTCTCGGTCGCCGTCGTCGACCGAGGACCGGTCGCGGGCGGCACCACCGGCGCCGGTGAGGGCAACCTGCTGGTCTCCGACAAGGAGCCGGGCCCCGAGCTGGACCTCGCACTGCTCTCGGCCGGCCTCTGGCGCGAGCTGGCCGGGGAACTGGGCGAGCAGACGGAGTACGAACCCAAGGGCGGCCTGGTGGTCGCCTCCGACGAGGCCGGGCTGGACGCCCTGCGGGCCTTCGCCGCCCACCAGGGCACGGCGGGGGTGGAGTCGGTCGAGATCCCCGGCGCGCGGCTGCACGAGCTGGAGCCCCACCTCGCCCCCGGCCTGGCCGGCGGGTTCCACTACCCGCAGGACGCCCAGGTCCAACCCGCACTGGCCGCCGCCCACCTGCTGCGCGCGGCCCGCGTGGCCGGAGCCGAGGTGTACCTCGGTGAGGCCGTCACCGCCGTACGGACCGGGCCGGACGGCGCGATCCTCGGTGTCACCACCGACCGGCGCCGGATCGACACCCCGGCGGTGGTCAACGCCGCCGGTACCTGGGGCGGCGAGGTCGCCGGGCTGGCGGGCGTCCCGCTGCCGGTGCTGCCCAGGCGCGGCTTCGTGCTGGTCACCGAGCCGCTGCCGCGTATCGTCCGGCACAAGGTCTACGCCGCCGACTACGTCGCCGACGTGGCCAGCGGCTCGGCCGCCCTGCAGACCTCCGCTGTGGTCGAGGGCACGCCCGCCGGGCCGGTGCTGATCGGCGCCAGCCGGGAGCGGGTCGGCTTCGACCGCACCCTCTCGGTCGAAGTGCTGCGCCGCCTCGCCGCCCAGGCGGCCCAGCTCTTCCCGGTGCTTGCCGACGTCTCCGTCCAGCGCGCCTACCGGGGTTTCCGCCCGTACCTGCCGGACCACCTGCCCGCCATCGGCGCCGACCCCCGGGTGCCCGGGCTCTACCACGCCTGCGGCCACGAGGGGGCGGGCATCGGCCTGGCCCCGGCCACCGGGTTGCTGATCAGCCGACAGCTCACCGGCAAGCAGCCCGAGCTGGACCTGACCCCCTTCCGCGCCGACCGCTTCGCGGCGTCATGAGCAGCGACATCATGAACACGAGGAGGACCTCCGTGCGCCGCACTCCCGCGAGTCTGGTCGATGCGCAGCCCGGCCCCGCGCACACCATCGAGTTCGACGGCCGTGAGATCCCGGCCCTGTCCGGCCAGAGCATCGCCGCAGCCCTCTGGGCCGAAGGCGTCCTGGCCTGGCGCACCACCCGGGTCGAGGGCCGTCCGCGCGGCGCGTTCTGCGGGATCGGCGTCTGCTTCGACTGCCTCGCCACCGTCAACGGGCGGCCCAACCAGCGGACCTGTCTGCTGCCCGCCCGGCCCGGCGACACCGTCAGCACCCAGGAGGGACACGGCCGTGCCGACCTCGCCGTCTGAACCGTCCGATCCGTACGACCTCGCGGTCATCGGCGCCGGCCCCGCCGGGCTCGCTGCCGCCGTCACCGCCGCCGACCTCGGGCTGAGCTGCGCCCTGCTGGACGCCGGCCCCCGGCCGGGCGGCCAGTACTACCGCCACCCCGCTCCCGGCCTCGGCGCCGCCCACCCCGAGCGGCTGCATCACGGCTGGTCCGCGTTCGCCGCGCTCTCCCGCCGCCTCGATGCGCACACCCGCGCGGGCCGGATCCGCTATCTGACGGATCATCAGGTCTGGACGGCGGAGCGCGGCGAGGTCTGGACCCTGCACGCCACCCTCGGCCCGGCGGCGGACGACCGCGCGGTGGTCCGGGCGCGCGCCGTCCTGCTCGCCACCGGCGCGTACGAGCGGCAGCTGCCCTTCCCGGGGTGGACGCTGCCGGGGGTGGTCACGGCGGGTGGTGCGCAGGCGATGCTCAAGGCGGGCCTGGTGCTGCCGGGTCGCCGGATCGTGGTCGCGGGCAGTGGTCCGTTGCTGCTCGCCGCCGCGTCCTCGCTGGTCAGTGCCGGTGCCGAGGTCCCGGTGGTGGTCGAGGCGACCAGCTACCTCGGGTACGCCAAGGGCCTGGGCACGCTGGCCGCCAACCCGGCGAAGCTGGTCGAGGGCGCGCAGCACGGCGCGAAGCTGCTGCGGTACGGCGTGCGGCTGCGGCGCGGCAGCGCGGTCGTGGAGGCGCACGGCACCGACCGGGTTACCGGTGTGACGGTCGCCCGGCTGGACCGCGACTGGCGTCCCGTCCCGGGCACCGAGCGCCGGATCGCCTGCGATGCCGTCGCGATCGGCCACGGGCTGCTGCCGCAGATCGAGTTGGCCACCGAACTCGGCGCCGAGACCAGGGAGACCCCGGACGGCACGGTCGCGCTGCGGGTGGACGGCGGGCTGCGGACCAGCCTGCCCGGTCTCTGGGCGGCCGGCGAGACCTGTGGGGTCGGCGGCGCCGACCTGGCGATCGCGGAGGGCGAGCTGGCGGCCCGGACGATCGCCGGGAAGCCCGTGCCGGCCGCCCTGCGGGCTCGGCGCGACCGGCGCCGGGCCTTCGCCGAGCTGATGGCGGCGGCGCACCGGCCCGGCCCCGGCTGGACGGACTGGCTGCGGGCGGACACCGACGTGTGCCGCTGCGAGGAGGTCCCCGCCGGGCGGATCCGGGAGGCGGTGGAGGTTCTCGGCGCGGGTGACGCCCGTACCGTCAAGTTGCTCACCCGGGCCGGGATGGGGTGGTGCCAGGGCCGGATGTGCGGTCCGGCGGTGGCCTGTCTGGCCAAGGACGCCGTCCCCCGCGCCGACAGCCGGCCGCTGGCCTGTCCGGTCCCGCTCTCGCAGCTGGCGCGGGCGGACCTGACCGACTGACCGTCCCGTTCCGTTACTTGCGGGGTAGCCCTTGTGACTACCCTTTCCGTCTAATAAAATGTCACACCTCACAACTAGGGAGTTGTCCCCGTGTCTCTCGCTTCGCACGAGCCCACCCGCCCCTGGCGCGGCATCATGGTCGCCACCACTCTGCCGCTGCGCGCCGACCTCTCGGTGGACTACGACGCCTACGCCGAGCACGTCCGCTGGCTGATCGACTCCGGCTGCGACGGCGTGGTGCCCAACGGCTCGCTCGGCGAGTACCAGACGCTCACCGCCGAGGAGCGCGCCCGGGTCGTCACCACCGCCGTCGAGGCGGCCGGGGACGGCTCGCGGGTGATGCCCGGCGTCGCCGCGTACGGCAGCGCGGAGTCCCGCCGCTGGACGGAGCAGGCCGCCGAGGCCGGGGCCGGTTCGGTCCTGCTGCTCCCGCCGAACGCCTTCCGCGCCGACCACGAGTCGGTCCGGGCCCACTACGCCGAGGTGGCCAAGGCCGGGCTGCCGATCGTCGCCTACAACAACCCGTTCGACACCAGGACCGACCTCGTCCCCGGCCTGCTTGCCCAGCTGCACCGCGACGGCTCGATCGTGGCCGTCAAGGAGTTCAGCGGCGACGTCCGCCGGGCGTACGAGATCGCCGAACTGGCCCCCGGCCTGGACCTGCTGATCGGCGCCGACGACGTACTGCTGGAGCTGGCCCTGGCCGGCGCGGTCGGCTGGGTCGCCGGGTACCCGAACGCCCTGCCGGAGGCGACCGTCAGGCTCTACCGGGCCGCCGTCTCCGGCGACCTGGAGACCGCCCTGCCGCTCTACCGGGCCCTGCACTCGCTGCTGCGCTGGGACTCCAAGACCGAGTTCGTCCAGGCCATCAAGCTCTCGATGGACATCGCCGGACGCCCCGGCGGCCCGGTCCGCGCACCGCGCGGTCCGCTCTCGCCGGAGATCGAGGCGGCCGTCCGCGCCGCCACCGAGAAGGCGATTGCCGACGGGCTCGTCTGACGTTCCGTCCGAGGCCGGCTGCGGGGGCAGCCGGCCGGCCCCCGACAAGGAGAAGATATGCGCAGCCGTCACGTCTTCCATGCCGTCGACTCGCACACCGAGGGCATGCCCACCCGGGTGATCACCGGTGGGTTCGGCGTCATTCCCGGCGCCACCATGGCCGAGCGCCGGGTGCACTTCCAGCAGCACCTGGACCACTTCCGCACCCTGCTGATGTACGAGCCGCGCGGCCACGCCGCGATGAGCGGCGCGATCCTGCAGCCGCCCACCAGGCCGGACGCCGACTTCGGCGTGCTCTTCATCGAGGTCTCCGGGCTGCTGCCGATGTGCGGCCACGGCACCATCGGGGTCGCGACCGTGCTGGTCGAGACGGGCATGGTGGAGGTGGTCGAACCGGTCACCACCGTCCGCCTGGACACCCCGGCCGGGCTGGTGACCGCCGAGGTGCACGTCGAGGGCGGCGCCGCGAAGGCGGTGACGATCCGCAACGTGCCCTCGTACTCCGTCGCCCTGGACCGCAAGATCGACGTCCCCGGCCACGGCACGGTCACCTACGACCTGGCCTACGGTGGCAACTTCTACGCGATCCTCCCGCTGGCGGACCTCGGCCTCCCGTTCGAGCGCGAGCGCAAGCAGGAGATCCTGGAGGCCGGCCTGGCCCTGATGGACGCGATCAACGCTACTGACCGCCCGGTGCACCCGGAGGACCCGTCCTTCCACAGCTGCCACCACGTCCAGCTGCTCGCCCCCGGTTCGACCGCCGAGCACTCCCGGCACGCGATGGCGATCCACCCCGGCTGGTTCGACCGCTCCCCGTGCGGCACCGGCACCTCGGCCCGGATGGCCCAGCTGCACGCCCGGGGCGAACTGGCGATCGGTCAGGACTTCGTCAACGAGTCGTTCATCGGCACCAGCTTCACCGGACGCCTGGTCGAGGAGACCACCGTCGCGGGCCACCCGGCCGTCGTCCCGACCGTCACCGGCCGCGCCTGGATCACCGGCACCGCCCAGTACTTCCTCGACCCGACCGACCCGTTCCCGTCCGGTTTCCTGCTTTAGGCAACACAGCAGCCATGGCCCCTGCTGTGGTTGCTCCGAGCGCACACAGCTTCCCGGTGCCCCGCGTATTCGATCTCCCGGAGAGTCCCAGTGACCATCGCCTCGTACAACCCCGCCGACCCGTCCGACCTCGTGGTCTCCGTCGAGAGCCCGGGCGCGGCAGGCGTCACCGCCGCCGTCGAGCGGGCCCGCGCCGCCCAGGCGGGCTGGCAGGCGGCGGGTGCGGCCTTCCGTTCCGCCGCGCTCACCCGCGCCGCCGCCGCCGTGGAGGCCCATGCCGAGGAGCTCGCCGAGCTGGCGGTCCGTGAGGTGGGCAAGCCGCTCGCGGAGGCTCGCGGCGAGGTCGCCCGTACCGTCGCGATCTGGCGTTACTACGCGCAGGCGTCGTACGCGCCGGTGGGGGCCGTGCACGAGCCGGCCGCCGGCGAGGGTCTGCTGTTGACCAGGCGGCGCCCGTACGGGGTGGCCGGGTTGATCACCCCGTGGAACTTCCCGGTGGCGATCCCGACCTGGAAGGCCGCCCCGGCGCTGGCGGTCGGCAACACGGTGGTGCTCAAGCCCGCGCTGGAGGCCACCGCCTGTGCGCTGCGGCTGGCCGAGATCGTCGGTCTGCCCGAGGGCGTCCTCACCGTCCTGCCGGGTGGTGCGGAGGAGGGGAACGCGCTGGTCTCGGCGGCCGACGTGGTCTCCTTCACCGGCTCCACCGCCGTCGGCCAGGCCGTGATCGCCACCACCACCGCGCGCGGCATCCCGGTGCAGGCGGAGATGGGCGGCCTGAACGCGGCCATCGTCCTCCCCGACGCCGACCTCGCCCAGGCGGCCGCCCAGGTCGCCGCCGCCATCGCCGGGTTCGCCGGCCAGAAGTGCACCGCCACCGGCCAGGTGATCGCGGTCGGAGCCGCGTACGAGCCGTTCGCGGAGGCGCTCGCCAAGGCGCTGGCCGCCACCGACGACACCGTCTGCGGCCCGGTCATCAGCGAGGCGGCGCGCGAGCGGCTGACCGGCGCGATCGAGTCGGCGCGTGCCGCCGGGGCGACCGTCCTGACCGGTGGCGGCAGGCCCGCCCGCTCCGGCTGGTTCATCGAACCGACCCTGGTGGCGGACGTCCCCGCCGGGCACCCGCTGCTCTCCGAGGAGTTCTTCGGCCCGGTCGCCGTGCTGCTGCGCGCCGCGGACCTCGACGAGGCGGTGGCCCTCGCCAACAGCACCCGCCACACCCTCGCCGCCTCCGTGCACACCCGTGACCTGGACTCCGCGCTGGCCGCCGCCGACCGGCTCGACGCGGGCATGATCCGCGTCAACGCCCCGTCCAGCGGCGTCGACTTCCACCTGCCGTTCGGCGGCGCGAAGGCGGCCAGCCACGGCCCGCGCGAGCAGGGCCAGGCGGCGCTGGACTTCTACACCGCGAGCCGGACCGTCACCCTGCTGCCGGCGGGCCCCCGTTGATGGGCGCGGGCGTGGTGAAGGTGATCGAGACGGTCGACTACCACACGGCGGGCGAGCCCTTCCGGATCGTCACCGTCGGCCTGCCGCCCGTCCCGGGCGACACCGTCGCCGAGCGCCGGGCTGTCCTGCTGGGCCCGGGCGCCGGCGGCACGGCCACCGACCCGCGCCCGAGCGCCCTGGACGACGTCCGGCGGCTGCTCACCCGCGAGCCGCGCGGCCACGCCGGGATGTACGGTGGTTTCGTGGTGCCGCCGGACGACAGCGAGGCGCACCTCGGCGTGCTGTTCTGGCACAAGGACGGCTACTCGACCGCCTGCGGCCACGGCACCATCGCGCTCGGCGCCTGGGCCGTGGACTCCGGCCTCGTCCCGGCCCCCGAGGACGGCGTGGCGCGGGTGCGGATCGACGTGCCGTCCGGTCGGGTGACCGCCGCCGTGCACCGCAGCGCGGGCCGCACCACCGCCGTGACGTTCCGAAACGTCCCGACCCTGGTCAGCGCCCGCAAGCTGGCCGTCCGCACCTCGCGCGGCACGGTGGCCGTCGATCTCGCGCACTCGGGCGCCTGCTACGCCTCGGTGTCCGCCGCCTCGCTCGGCCTCACCGTCACTCCCGGGAACCTGCCCGAGCTGACGGCCGTCGGCCGCGAGATCCGTGCCGCGCTGGCCGACGAGCCCGCCACCCGGCACCCGTCGGACCCCCGGCTCTCGGGCGTCTACGGCGTGATCCTGTACGAGGAACTGCCCGACACCCCGTCAGGCCCGAGCCAGCGCAACGTCACCGTCTTCGCCGACGGCCAGCTCGACCGCTCGCCCTGCGGCTCCGGCACCTCCGCCCGCCTCGCCCTGCTGGCCGCCGACGGGCGGCTCGGCCCCGGTGACGAACTCCGCCACGAGTCGGTGATCGGTACGGTGTTCACCGGGCGGCTCGCCGGGCAGCACCGGGACGGCATCGTCACCGAGGTCACCGGCGCCGCCCACCGCACGGGCGAGCACCGCTTCGTGCTGGACCCGCACGACTCGCTCGGAACGGGATTTCTGCTCTGATGCACGATCAAATGCCTGCCCAGATCCTTGCCCAGTCCGCAATCGACCTCACCCCCGCCCAGGCGGTCGAGGCGCTGGAGCGCGTCCTGCTCGACGGGCTCGACCCCGAGGCGGGCCCGCCACGATCGAACCTGGCCGTGCCGGCGGGGGAGCTGCTGCTGATGCCGGCCGCCACGACGGCGTACGCGGGCGTGAAGATCGCCGGAGTCGCCCCGGCCAACCCGGCGCGCGGACTGCCCCGGATCACCGGCAGCTACCTGCTGCTGGACGGGCCGACGCTGCAGCCGCTCGCCCTGTTCGACGGCATCGCGCTGACCTCGCTGCGCACCCCGGCGGTGACCGCCGTCGCGCTGCGCCGGCTCGCGGTGCCCGAGGCCGCGCACCTGGTGCTGTTCGGTGCGGGTCCGCAGGCGTACGGGCACCTGGACGCGCTGCTCGCCGTCCGCCCGCTGACCCGGCTCACGGTGGTCGCCCGGCGCGCGGAGCCCGCTGCCGCGCTGGTCGAGTACGCCCGCAAGCTGGGCCTGGACGCGGTCGCCGGTACGCCCGAGGCCGTGGCCGGAGCGGACCTGGTGGTGTGCTGCACCACCGCCCGTACCCCGCTCTTCGACGGGCGGGCCGTGCCCGCGCACGCGGCGGTCGCGGCCGTGGGCTCGCACGAGCCGGCGGCCCGGGAGGTGGACAGCGCGCTGGTCGCCCGGTCGGCGCTCTACGTCGAGGCGCGGTCGGCGGCGCTGCGGGAGGCCGGTGATCTGCTGATCGCCCTTGCGGATGAAAGCATTGCCGAATCCACCCCGCTTGCTAACCTGTCAGAACTGGTCAACGGCAGGGTAGTTGTGCCGACGGACCGGCCGAGGTGCTTCAAGAGCGTCGGGATGGCCTGGCAGGATCTCGCGGTGGCGGCGGCTCAGTACGAGAGGTACGGGCATTCCGGGCCCTCCGGGCATTCCGAGCTTTACACAATGCAGTGAAATGTCTCATAATCAACGTAACGTGACATTGTACAATGGTGTCCTGTAGACCCACGGAGGAACACCATGGCCGACCTCAAGCCCCGCGCCCTCATCTCGGTACAGGAGCGGCTGCGCGACCAGGTCGCCCACGCGTTGCGAGCCGCGCTGATCTCCGGTGAGCTGCGGCCGGGTGTCGTCTACTCCGCCCCGGCGCTGGCCGCCGACTTCGGCGTCTCGGCCACCCCCGTCCGGGAGGCCATGCTCGACCTGGCCCGTGAGGGCCTGGTCGAGGCCGTCCGCAACAAGGGTTTCCGGGTCACCGAGCTGACCGAGCGCGACCTCGACGACTACACCGAGATCCGCGCCCTGATCGAGGTTCCGACCGTCGGCCGGGTCACCCGGATGGCCGTCCCGGAGCGGCTGGAGGCGCTCCGCCCGCAGGCGGAGGCCATCGTCGCGGCGGCCCGCAAGCACGACCTGATCGGCTACCTGGAGGCGGACCGCAAGTTCCACCTCGACCTGCTCAGCCTGGCCGGGAACTCCCGCCTGGTCGAGACCGTCGGCGACCTGCGCAAGCGTTCCCGCCTCTACGGCCTGAACCGCCTCGACCAGCGCGGCGAGCTGGCCTCCTCCGCGGAGGAGCACCTGCAGCTCCTCGACCTGATGATCTCCGGTGACGCGGAGGCCGCCGAGCAGTGCATGGCCGAACACCTCGGCCACGTCCGCTCCCTCTGGGCCGCCGGCGCGGACAGCGCGGCCGCGGAGCCCTCGGCCCTGCGCCTCGGGGCGCGCTGACCGGGTTCCCGTTCGGGTGAATCGTGGTAGCTGGACCACACCGGGGGCGCTCGTTCTACCATGACGGCCTCGACACAGGCAGCCAGGAGGAATTCCATGTCCGCCGCAGTAGTGGAGCAGCCTCACGAGCAGCCGACGCTGCTCGAAGCCGCTGACATCATCTCCAGTCAGCTGGTTGGTCACCGGGTCGAGATCATTGGGAGTCAGATCACAGTGACGCCACCTGCCAACGGCCCGCACAGCGAGTCGCTGACGGATGTCATGGTCGCGCTTCTCGCGGCCGGCCTCCATGGCAAGACGTCGAGGGTCCTCCAGGCGATCGGCCTCTGGTTGCCGACCGGACCGTCGGACTACGCGATCCCTGACCTGGTCCTGGTTGACGGGGATTACAAGGATCACCATGTCGAGTTCAACTGCTACGCCCCTTCGGCCTTCCGGCTGGTCCTGGAGGTCACCTCCTCCAACCACAGCGACGACGTGAAGCGGAAGCCCGCCGTCTATGCGAGCGCCGGTGTGCCGGTCTACGTGATCGTGGACCGGCGGAACCGCAAGATCATGGTGCTCACGGAGCCGAGCGACGGCGAGTACCGCGTTCACGCGATCCACCACCCCGGTCAGTCGTTCACCCTGCCCGAGTCGATCGGCGCGTCGGTGGCTCTCGACGTGGATACCGTCCTCGGCTCCGAGAAGTAAGGCCGAGTCAGGCCAGCCGCCCGTCGTGCATCTCCAGCACCCGGTCGACCCGGGTGAGGAGGTCGCGGTCGTGGGTGACCATGACGGTCGCGGTCCGGTGGGTGCGGGTGATGCCGGCCAGCAGGTCGACGATCTGGGTGCCGCGTTCGTGGTCGAGGGCCGAGGTCGGCTCGTCCACCAGCAGCACCGACGGGTTCCCGAAGAGTGCCCGGGCGATGTTCACCCGCTGGCGTTCGCCGCCGGAGAGCTGGTGCGGGCGGCGGCGCTGCTTGGAGCCGTCCAGGCCGACCGAGTCGAGCAGCTGCTCGGCGCGCTCCCGGGCCGCCCGTACCTTGCCGCCCCGGACGGACTCCAGGACCAGCAGCTGTTCGACCGCCGTGAGCGAGGCCAGCAGGTTGGACTGCTGGAAGACGATGCCGAGCCGGTCGCGCCGCAGTGCCGCCCGGGCCGCGTCGCCGAGGGTGCCCGCGTCCTGACCGTCTATCAGCACCTCACCGCTGTCCGGCCGCAGCAGCGTCGCGGCCACCGCCAGCAGGCTGGACTTGCCGGAGCCGGACGGCCCGGCGACGGCGGTGAACTCGCCCGGCGCGACCTCCAGCGTCACCCGGTCGAGGGCGGTGAGCCGGTGCTCGCCGTCCGGGTAGGTGAGGGTGACGTCCCGCAGGGTGAGTCCGGTCCGGGTCTGCAGGGTCTTCAGGGCGGTGGTCATCGGTTGCCTCCCAGGGCGGCCAGCGGGTCGACAGAGGTGATACGGCGGACGGCCAGCGCCGCCCCGACGAGGCCGAGCAGCACCATGGCCGTCACCGGGACGGCCACGCTGAGCACGCTCACGTCGAAGGGCACCGAGGAGGAGGCGATCAGCCCGCCGACCGCGCCGATCACACCGCCCAGCACCGCTCCGCCGAGCAGCACGGCGGCCGCCTGCGCGAGCGCGTCCCGGACCAGGTACGAGCTGCTCGCGCCGACCGCCTTGAGCACGGCGATGTCGGGCCTGCGCTGCACCGTCCAGACCGTGAAGAACGCCCCGACCACCAGCGCGCTCACCGCGAACAGGAAGCCCTGGATCATCTGCAGACTGCCCTGCTCGGCCGAGTAGCCGTTGATCCCGGCGAGCGCGTCGTCGAGCGTGACCGTCTCCGTGCCCTGGGCGCTGTCCAGCGCGCCGAGGTCTGCGCCGGAGCCGGTGGTGAGGGCCAGCGCGGTCGGCTGGTTCTGGCCGCTCAGCTGCTCCCAGGTGGGGATGGTGGTCCACACCGTGGGGGCGTGCGAGAGGGAGCGCTCGGCGGTGATGCCGGAGACGGTGAGCGTGCTCGGGCCGACCTTCACCCGGTCGCCCGCCGACAGGTGGTAGGTCGCGGCGGTGGCACTGCCCACGACGACCTGGCCGTCCGTCGGCGCGCTGCCGGAGCCCAGTGGTGGCAGCAGCCCGGCGGGCGAGCCGACCACGCTCACCGAGGCGGCGGCGTCGTCGGCGGTGAGCCGGGTCATCGAGATCCCCAGCGGCTGCGCGGACCGGACGCCGGGCGCGGCGGCGAAGGCGGCGGTCTGGGCGGGCGAGACGGAGCTGCTGCTGAACGAGACCGTCGGCGCGGCGCCCGCCGGGGCCCCGAAGACGATCCGGTCGGCCGGCAGACCGGCGACGGTGGACGAGGCGGCCGAGGCGAGGCCGCCCGTCAGGCCGTACAGGAACACGACCAGGGTGGTTATCAAGGTGACGACCGCGCCCATCAGGGCGAAGCGCCCCTTGGCGAAGCGGATGTCACGCAGTGCGACGAACACGGCGGCCTTCCTGGTGCAGGTTGCGGGATGCGGGATGCGAGATGCGAGCTATTGGGTACTCCCTCACTCTGTCGGCGCGGACCGCCCGTTCCATCAGGAGGAGGAACGGGAAGTGACCCGTGCGGGCGATGGACCCGAGAATCCATCGAACGGTTGATGCCGCACCGGACGGACGTGCCGCCCCGGGCCCGTACCCTCGGTAGGCGTGACCAGTACCGAACCCGAGCCACCCGCGCACGCCGCGAACACGCCCGCCCTGCGGCTGATGAACCTCGCCCTGCACGGGCTGTTCTTCGCGCTGCTGGCCGTCCTGGTGGCGCGCGGGCTGGCCGACGGCACGCTCGGCGCGGCCGGGCTGGTCACGGCCGGTGTGCTGGCCGGTGTGTACGCGGCGGGCGGGGTGGTGGAGCGGGTCCGGAGCACCCGGCTCCGGGCCGGGGTCTGGCTGGCCGCCGTGGTGCTGCTCTGGATCGGGCTGACGCTGTCCCACCCCGAGTACTGCTACCTGGCCTTCCCGCTGTACTTCGTCTGCCTGCACCTGATGCCCGTGCGCTGGGCCGTCCCGGCCGTCGTCGGGCTCACCGCCGTGGTGGTCGCCGCCCAGGCGGGCACCGACGGCGGGCTGACCACCCCCAAGGTGCTCGGCCCGGTCGTGGGCGCGGCCGTCGCGCTGCTCACCGCGTACGGGTACGCCGCGCTGTACCGGGAGAGCCGGGAGCGGCAGCGGCTGATCGACGACCTGGTCCGTACGCGGGACGCGCTCGCCGCCAGCCAGCGCGAGGCCGGGGTGCTCGCCGAGCGGCAGCGGCTGGCCCGGGAGATCCACGACACCCTGGCGCAGGGGCTGTCCAGCATCGTGCTGCTCGCCCGCTCGGCCGAATCCGCGCTGCCGGCCGATCCGGCGGCCGCGAGCGAGCGGATCCGCGAGGTCGGGCAGACCGCCTCGGCCAACCTGGCCGAGGCCCGCCGGTTCGTCCAGGCGCTCACCCCGCCGGCGCTGGACGACACCACGCTCACCGAGGCGCTGCGCCGCCTGGCGGCGGCCGCCGACGCCGTCTTCCTGCTCGACGGCGAGCCCTACCCGCTGCCGGTCGAGGCGGAGGTGGCGCTGCTGCGGCTGACCCAGGAGGCGTTGGCGAACGCCGTCCGGCACGCGCGGGCCCGGCGGATCGCGGTCAGCCTGACCTATCTCGACGACGAGGTGACCTTGGACGTGTTCGACGACGGCGTTGGTTTCGACCCGCTGTCCGCCCCCTCCGACAGTGATCGCCCGACCTTCGGACTGCACGGGATGCGCGAGCGGATCGCCGCGCTCGGGGGCAGCCTCACCGTCGAGTCGGCGCCCGGTGAGGGCACGGCGGTGGCGGTCTCGCTGCCGCTGCGGGTGCCGACCGGGGCCGGGGTCGGGGTCACAGTGGGAGCTGGAGCTGGAGCTGGAGCCGGGGCGGTGGCGCGGTGATCCGGGTGCTGCTGGTGGACGACCACCCGGTGGTCCGGCGCGGGCTGCGCGCGATGGTGGACGACCTGCCCGAGCTGGAGGCCGTCGGCGAGGCGGCGGACGGCGCCGAGGCGCTGCGGGTGCTGGCCGAACTGCCGGTGAAGCCCGACGTGGTGCTGATGGACCTTCAGATGGGCACCGGCATGCACGGTGTCGAGGCCACCCGGCGGATCACCGCCCTGCCCGACCCGCCCGCCGTGCTGATCCTCACCACCTACTCCACCGACGCGGACATCCTCGCGGCCGTGGAGGCCGGCGCGACCGGGTACCTGCTCAAGGACGCCCCGCCGGAGGAGGTCGCCGTCGCCGTCCGGGCCGCCTCGCGCGGTGAGACCGTACTCGCGCCGCCCGTCGCGGCCCGCCTGCTCGGGCGGGTCCGGGCCGGCCGCCCGACGCTCTCCCCGCGCGAGACGGAGATCCTCCAGTTGCTGGCGGAGGGCCTGGCGAACCGTCAGATCTCCAAGCGGCTCTTCATCAGCGAGGCCACCGTCAAGACCCACCTGGTCCACATCTACGACAAGCTCGGCGTCGACAGCCGTACCGCCGCGATCGCCTCCGGGCTGACCAGCGGGATGATCAGACCGGCGTGAGTGTGCAGTTGTTCCAGGGGGATGCCGGTCGGGCCCGGTCGGCTGCTGCCGGACCGGGCCCGCCGTACGGCTCAGGCGTTGATCAGCTTGGACGTTGATCAGTTCAGGCGTTGATCAGCCGTGGGTGACGCACTTGTTGGCGGCGTTGGACCACAGGCCCTGCAGGTCGAAGGTGCCGGTGGTCAGCTTGACGTAGGCGTCGAGCTGGACGCAGGCGTCGCCGATCTCGCCGCCGCCGCCGTTCCAGCCGATGCTGGGCCAGGTGTCGGTGACGGTCTCGGCGTACTCGTGGGTCTCGGTGGACTCGATGCCGGAGAGCATCCGTCCGTCGGTGAAGGTGGTGCAGGCGCCGGCGCCGCTGTCCGGGATGTACGGCAGGTTGGTGTAGGCGAGCTTGCCGTAGGAGGCGGACGCGGTGAAGTCGTGCCAGGCGCAGAAGCCCGAGTTGGGGAAGCCGTCCGGGTGGGTGCCGGTGGGCGAGACGACCACGTACTGGGAGTTCAGGTTCGACGTCTGGGTGGTGTTGCCGAAGTGCCCGGCGGCGTTGGTGGCCTCGGTCGCGATGTCGGCGGCGGCCGCGTTGGTCGGGGCGGCGGTGGAGTTGTCGAACCAGACACCGGCCAGGGGGGTGCTGGTCGGGTGCTTGACGTGGATGCCCTTGGTGCCGCAGGTGACGGTGCCCTTGGCGACGCCCTCGCAGTACTGGCTGAGGATGGTGCCCCAGGTGTCCGCAGTGCCGTAGAGGCCCTTGAACATGCTCTGCATGTCGGCGGCCACCCCGGCGGGATCGGACGACCACTGCGAACCCCAGAACACCAGGTAGACCTTGGGGGTGGGGGAGACCACGCCCTGGCTGGCGCTGGAGCCCACCCGGAGGGTGTTGGTGGAGGTCGCCGCAGGCTTCAACTGCCCGGCGTGGGCCATCGGCTTGGCACCGTAGTGGGCGGCGGCCGGTGCGGCCTGGGCCTGCGCGCCGGAGGCGAGCGAGGTGGTGGCGAACGCGGCCAGGGCCAGCGCCGTGAGGGTGTGGGCGGCGGCCTTGAGCGGGCGTATACGCACGATTTCCTCCCGAGTGAGGGTGTGGGGGTGAACTGCGTGCAGTGAAACGCGAGTTACCCAATCAGCTCGGGAGGGGGGCGTCTACGGTCCGGTCGTCGTGAATCGAAGATTTTGCTGTGTCTATGCCAAATCCGCGAAGAATCGGCGGTTTTGACCTCGTCTCGGGCTTCTGCTCGGGTCTCGCGGGGGCCCGCCGTTAGGCTGGGCGGGCCGTTCGGTGAAGTGAGTGGAAAGGGAGTGCGCATGACCGTCGATCTCGCCCAACTGGCAGTGCCGGTGGTGGCTGCACCGATGGCGGGTGGGTCCTCCACCCCGCAGCTGGCGGCGGCGGTGAACAGCGCGGGCGGGCTCGGGTTCCTGGCCGCCGGGTACCGCTCGGCCGCTGCGACGGCCGAACAGATCGCCGTGCTGCGCAGCCTGACGGACCGGCCGTTCGGGGTGAACCTCTTCGTCCCGGCCGCCCCCGCCGACCCGGCGGCGGTGTCCGCCTACCGGGCCCGGCTGCTCCCGGAGGCGGAGCGCCGGGGCGTCGAGCTGCCGGTCAGCGTCGCGCCGGACCGCGACGACTGGGACGCCAAGATCGCCGCCCTGCTGGCCGACCCCGTTCCGGTGGTCTCGTACACCTTCGGCCTGCCCTCGCCCGCCGAGGCCGCCGCGTTGCGCGCTGCGGGCAGCACCCAGATCGGTACGGTGACCAGCGCCGCCGAGGCGCTGGCGGCGGTCGCGGCCGGGATGGACGCGCTCTGCGTCCAGGGGCCGGAGGCGGGCGGTCACCGCGCCACCCACCGGGCCGACGCCACCCCCGGCAGTACGCCGCTGCTCGGCCTGCTCACCGAGATCCGCCGCGTCACGGACCTGCCGCTGATCGCCGCCGGCGGGCTCGGCGACGGCCCGGCCATCGCCGCCGCGCTGCGCGCGGGGGCCGTCGCCGTGCAGCTCGGCACCGCCTACCTGCGCTCCGACGAGTCCGGCGCCTCGCCCACCCACCAGGCCGCCCTGGTGGACGGCCGGTTCACCGAGACGGTGGTCACCAAGGTCTTCACCGGCCGCCCGGCGCGTGGCCTGCGCAACGCCTTCATCGACCGCTACCAGCCGTACGCCCCGACCGCCTACCCCGAGGTCCATCACCTCACCCAGCCGCTGCGCGCCGCCGCCGCCAAACGCGCCGACACCGACGCCATGCACCTCTGGGCCGGCACCGCCCACCCCCTCACCCGCACCGGCCCGGCAGCGGACATCACCCGCGCCCTCTGGCGGGAGGCCCGGGTCTGACCGAGGGCGCGCGAAGCCGCCGCTTCCGTCCCCCGTGGGAGTGGATACGGCGGGAACCAGCCGCTACGGTATAAGGGACAACTTAATGTGGCGGGCATGTGGGAGATCACACTGCTGGCGCCGGTGGAGGAGTGGTACTTGCGGATCTGCGAGGAGGATCCCAAGACCGCCAACGGCATTCTTGAAGCGTTGGACCTGCTCGCGGAGGAAGGTCCGACGTTGGGCCGTCCTACCGTCGACCGGATCCACCGAAGCCGACTGCACAACCTGAAGGAACTGCGACCAGGTTCCGGAGGGGGTACTGAGGTGCGGCTGCTTTTCGTCTTCGACGCGGAGCGTGAGGCGATCGTCCTGGTGGCCGGTGACAAGTCCGGGCGTTGGTCGCAGTGGTACGAGGAGTCCATCCCTCTGGCGGAGGCGCGTTTCGCGGACTACGTCGAGGAGCAGCGGAAGGGGCATGGCGCATGAAGGGACGGAGCTGGACCGAGGTGCGGGCGGAGGCGATGAGGCGCTTCCCGGCGCTGGCCACGCCCGAGGCCGAGGCTGACCGCGCTCGAATTCGCCAGGAGACCCTGGCCCGTATCCGGGGCCACGAGCTGGCCGAGCTGCGGCGGGTAGCCGGACTGACGCAGCGTGAGGTGGCCGAGCTGCTCGGGGTCAGCCAGGCGCGGGTGTCGCAGATCGAGCACGGTCAGGTGGACAGCCTCGACAATCTGCGGGCGTATGCCGCCGCGATCGGCGGCGAGGTCGATGTGACGGTCCGGCGCGGCGATCGGACGATCAAGGTCGCCTGAGGGTGGGCCCTGAGGGCCCACCCCCCAGGGACGGTTCAGCCGAGCAGGGTGCCCATCCACTCCTCGATCGCGGCGACGCTGCGCGGCAGGGCGCCGGACATCAGGCGGGCGCCGTCGGCGGTGATCACCAGGTCGTCCTCGACGCGGACGCCGAGGCCGCGCAGTTCGAGGGGCAGGGTCTCGTCGTCGGGCTGGAGGTAGAGGCCGGGTTCGACGGTGAGGACCTGGCCCTCCTCCAGGACGCCGTCCAGGTAGGTCTCGGCGCGGGCCTTCGCGCAGTCGTGGACGTCGAGGCCGAGCATGTGGCCGGTGCTGCAGAGGGTGTAGCGGCGGAACAGGCCGCTGTCCTGGTGCAGCGCCTCCTCGGCGGAGATCCTGAGCACGCCCCAGTCGGCCAGCCCCCCGGCGATCACCCGCATCGCGGCGCGGTGGAAGTCGCGGAAGCTGGCGCCTGGCCGCAGGGTGGCGATGCCCGCGTCCTGGGCGGCCAGCACCAGCTCGTACACCTGGCGCTGGACGGGGGAGAAGGTGCCGCCGAGCGGCAGGGTGCGGGTGATGTCGGCGGTGTAGAGGGTGTCGGTCTCGACGCCGGCGTCGAGCAGCAGCAGCTTGGACGGGTCGAGCGCGCCGTCGTTGCGGATCCAGTGCAGGACGCAGGCGTGCGCGCCGGAGGCGACGATGGTCTCGTAGCCGGTGCCGTTGCCCTCGGCGCGGGCGCGCTGGTTGAAGGTGCCCTCCAGCCAGCGTTCGCCGCGTGCGTGGCGCAGAGCGGTGGGCAGCGCGCGGACCACGTCGGCGAAGCCGGCCACGGTGAGGTCGACCGAGTGCTGCAACTGCTCGATCTCCCAGGCGTCCTTGACCAGGCGCAGTTCGGCGAGGACGGCGGCGAGCCGGGTGTCGCGGTCCGTGTCCTCGGCGCGGGGGCGTCCGGTGGCGGCGTCGAGGACGGGGTCGACGCCGGTCAGGACGCGGGTGGCGGGCTGATGGCCCGTCAGGAGCTTCTCCAGGTCGTCCAGGTGCTCGGTGCGCAGGCCCGTCAGCTGCGCGGCCTCGCCGAGGTCGGCCCGGCGGCCGACCCAGAACTCGCCGTAGCGGCGGTCGCGGTAGAACTCGGAGCCGTACGGACTGCCGCCGCCGCGCGGTGAACGCGGGCGGAGGTAGAGGACGGGCTCGCCGCTGGGCTCGACCACCAGGACGTGCCCCACCTGCTCCTCGCCGGTCAGCCCGGTGAGCCAGGCGTACGCGCTGTGCGGGCGGAAGCGGTAGTCGCAGTCGTTGCTGCGCACCTTCAACTGCCCTGCGGGGACTATCAGTCGCTCGCCGGGGAAGGCGGCGGCGAGCCTGGCGCGCCGGGCCGGCATCACCTCGTACCCCGCGACCCGGTCGTCCGCCGGGAGCGGGGTGGCGGCCCAGCGGGTGCCCATGAAGGCGTCGAGTGCGGGGGAGACCGGCAGGTCGTGACTGCCGATGTTGAGGGCGGGGATCTTGGGGGCGGTGGTCACTGCTGCGGCTCCTCTGCCGTCGTGGCGGGTGGGCGGAATGTCCAGCTCGGCCGGGCTGAGCTGCACCGATACTCCTTGCAGTGGAAGCGAGTTGACGTAGTGCCCGGACACAGCTCGGTAACGGACCGCCCCATCTCTTGCCAGTGCAATTTCACATTACTATGTTACGGGTCACACCCCAGCAGCGGCCAGACCCCATGTCGCCGCTCCCGAGGTGGACCCCGGATCAGCCCCGGGGTCCGAAACAAGGCCATAACTATGGCCCCCCACTGCGGAGTTGCACATGACCAGGCGTACCCACACCGCCCTCGCGGCGGCGATCGCGGCAGCACTCACCCTCGGCCTCGGGGCGTGTTCCAGCAACACGAGCAGCGACCCCGGTGCCGGCGACGGCAAGGGCATCACCACCGAGGGCAACGGGATCATCGGCGGTACGCCGGTCAAGGGCGGCACCCTCAACATCCTTTCCAACCAGGACTTCTCGCAGCTGGACCCGACCCGCAACTGGGTCGAGCCGGAGATGGACTTCGGCCTGCGGACCCTCTACCGCACGCTGACCACCTTCAAGGCCGCCCCTGGCGCCGAGGGCCTGCAGATCGTGCCGGACCTGGCCACCGACCTCGGCACCCCGAGCGACAACGCGAAGACCTGGACCTTCCACCTGAAGGACGGCCTCAAGTACGAGGACGGCTCGCCGATCGTCGCCGACGACATCAAGTACAACGTCGAGCGCTCCTTCTCGCCCGAGCTGCCGGGTGGCCCGGACTACGCCAAGCAGTACCTCAACGCCCCGAAGGGCTACGCCGGCCCGCTGAAGGGCGAGCGGCTGGGCAAGGAGGCCATCGAGGTCCCGGACGCCAAGACGATCATCTTCCATCTCAAGCGCCCGGTGGCCGAGTTCGGCTACACCGTCACCCTGCCGACCTTCGCGCCCGTCCCGATCGCGAAGGAGACCGGCGCCAACTACAGCAACCATCCGTTCTCCTCCGGCCCGTACAAGATCGAGTCGTACGACCGGGGCAAGCGCCTGGTGCTGGTCCGCAACACCAACTGGGACCCGAGCACGGACACCGTCCGCAAGGCGTACCCGGACAAGATCGTGGTGGACCAGACCCTCGACCGGGCGGGCATCGCCGACCGCCTGGTGGCCGACCAGACCGCTGACCAGAGTGCCATCGCCTACACCGAGTTGCTGCCGGCCAAGGTCTCCGACGTGATCACCAATCCATCGGTCAAGGCGCGCCTGGTGAGCCAGAGTGAGGGCTGCACCGCATTCCTGGAGATGAACACCAGCAAGGCGCCGTTCGACAACCCCAAGCTGCGTCTGGCGATGCAGTACGCAGTGGACAAGGAGCAGTTCCAGTCCGCCGTCGGTGGTCCGGCGCTCAGTGACATCGCCACCGACAACCTGCCCCCGGCGCTGACCGACGGCACCCCGGTCGACCACTTCAAGATCCCGGCCGCCGGTGATACGGACAAGGCCAAGCAGCTGATGGCCGAGGCAGGTTACCCGAACGGCTTCTCCACCGAGATCACCGTGGCCAGCGCCAACAGGCAGCAGGCGGAGGCGATCCAGGCGGGGCTGAAGCGGGTCAACGTCAACGTCGTGATCGACCCGATCGACGCCAGCGCGGTCAACTCCGTGCAGGGCGACAAGAACAAGCAGACCGGCCTGGGCATCGCGGGCTGGTGCCCCGACTACCCGTCGGCCGCCACCTTCCTGCCCATGATCTACGACGGCCGGACGGTCACCGACACCGGGAACCAGGGTGACAAGACCCGCTTCAACGACCCTGCCGTCAACGCGGAGTTCGACCGGATCGCGGGGCTGACGGACGTCAAGGCCGCCAACGACGCCTACCTCGCGCTGGACGGCAAGATCATGGACGAGTCGCCGGCCGTGCCGCTGAGCTGGCAGAAGAAGCCGCTGCTGGTCGGCTCCAACATCGCCGGGGCGTTCGCCAACTCGGTCTGGTCCGGTCAGCTCGACTACGCCGTCATCGGCCTCAAGTCCGTCAAGTAGAGCGGGAGTTCACACTATGACCGCCCCGCTCTCCACGGGCCTGCCCGGGGGAGCGGGGGCGGCGGCCAGCGATCCTGGCGACGCCGCTCCCGCCCCTGACCCGCAGGCCCCCGCCTCCCCCTGGCGGCTGACCTGGGACCGGCTGCGCCGTCGGCGGATCGCCCTGGTCGGCCTCGGCATCATCGCCTTCTTCGTGCTGACCGCCGCGCTCGCGCCCCTCATCACGGCCGTCAGCGGCCACGGCCCGACCGACACCGACAAGAAGGCCATCGACCCGTACCTCGGCGGCCTGCCACGCGGCACGCTCGGCGGGGTCAGCCCGAACCACTGGCTCGGCGTCGAGCCGATGCTCGGCCGGGACGTCTTCGCCCGGCTGCTCTACGGCGCCCAGATCAGCCTGCTGGTCGCGTTCAGCGCGGCCCTGATGATCACCGTGATCGGCGTGGTGCTGGGCATCACGGCCGGGTACTTCGGTGGCCGGGTCGACGCTGTGATCAGCCGGTTCATGGACGTCATGATGTCCTTCCCCAGCCTGATCTTCATGATGGCGCTGCTCTCGGTGGTCAAGGACGTCAACCGGGTCCTGCTGCTGATCGTCGTGATGAGCCTGTTCAGCTGGCCCTACATCGCCCGGGTGATCCGGGGTCAGACGATGTCGCTCAAGCACCGTGAGTACGTCGAGGCGGCCCGGGTCAGCGGCACCCCCAGCGTGCGGATCCTGCTCACCGAGATCCTGCCCAACCTGACCGGCACGATCATCGTCTACGTCACGCTGGCCATCCCCGGCCTGATCGGCACCGAAGCCGGCCTGACCTACCTGGGCGTCGGGGTCCGCCCGCCGACACCCAGTTGGGGCCAGATGATCGCCGACTCGGCGCTCTACTACAAGGTCGACCCGATGTTCTTCGTCCTCCCCAGCGCCTGCCTCTTCCTCGTGGTGCTGGGCTTCACCCTGCTCGGCGACGCGCTGCGAGACGCCCTGGACCCGAAGGGCAGCCGCGCATGACGGGCTTTCTGATCCGCCGCCTGCTCGGCATCGCGGCGACCCTGCTGGTGATCTGCGCCGTCACCTTCTGCATCTTCTACCTGCTGCCCAGCGACCCGGCCACCCAGTTCTGCGGCAAGGACTGCGCGCCGGACCAGATCGCCCTGGTCCGCAAGCAGATGGGTCTGGACGCGCCGCTGATCGTGCAGTTCGGCCACTACGTGCTCGCCATCTTCGCCGGCCGCACGATGGGCTCCGGCCAGTACGCCGTGCAGTGCAACTTCCCGTGCTTCGGGTACTCCTTCCAGAGCGGCCGCCCGGTCTGGGACCTGATGATGGACCGGTTCCCGACCAGCGCCTCGCTGGCCGTCGGCGCCGCCCTGCTCTGGGTGTTCTTCGGGCTCAGCGCCGGTGTGCTGTCCGCGCTGAAGAAGAACTCCTGGATCGACCGGACGGTCATGGTCGGTACGATCGGCGCCGCCGCGCTGCCGGTCTACTTCACCGCGATGATCCTGTTGTACGTGGTCGTCACCGTGCTCGGCCTGATCCCGTACCCGCGCTACATCGCCTTCTCCGAGGACCCGGTCGGCTGGCTGCGCAACCTGATCCTCCCGTGGATCACGCTGGCGCTCGCCTCCGCCGCCATCTACGCCCGGATGACCCGCAGTTCGGTGATCGAGACGCTCGCCGAACCGTACGTCCGGACCGCCCGCGCCAAGGGCCTGCCCGAGCGGCGGGTGGTCGCCAAGCACGGGCTGCGCCCGGCGCTCACCCCGGTCGTGACCATGCTCGGGATGGACCTGGGCAGCCTGCTGGCCGGCGCGATGATCACCGAGTCGCTGTTCGGACTCCCGGGCGTGGGCAAGCTGTTCGCCGACTCGCTCAGCAAGTCCGACCAGCCGGTGGTCATGGGCATCACGCTGCTGGCCTCCTTCTTCATCGTCAGTTCCAACCTGGTCGTGGACCTCGTCTACGCCTGGATCGACCCCAGGGCGAGGCTGTCATGACGCTGCTCGAAGTCAACGACCTCGCAGTCGAGTTCAATACCCCGGAGGGTTTCGTCCGGGCCGTCAAGGGCATCGGTTTCACCGTCGAACGCGGCCGGACGCTGGGGATCGTCGGGGAGTCCGGGTCGGGCAAGTCCGTCACCTCGCTGGCCGTGATGGGCCTGCACCGGGGCGCGGAGGTGACCGGTTCGGTCCGCTTCGAGGGGACGGAACTGCTCGGGGCGCCCGAGGAGACCGTACGCAAGCTGCGCGGCCGCCGGATGGCCATGATCTTCCAGGACGCGCTGACCTCGCTGCACCCGTACTTCACCATCGGCGACCAGATCGCCGAGGCGTACCGGGAGCACCACGGCGGCACCCGCAAGGCCGCTCTCGCTCGCGCGGTGGAGGTACTCGGCGACGTCGGCATCCCGGAGCCCGCCCGCCGGGCGCGGGAGCATCCGCACCAGTTCTCCGGCGGCATGCGCCAGCGTGCCATGATCGCGCTCGCGCTCTCCTGCGAGCCGGACCTGATCATCGCGGACGAGCCGACCACCGCGCTGGACGTCACCGTGCAGGCGCAGGTGCTGGAACTGCTGATGAAGATCCAGCAGGACCGGGGGCTCGGCATCATCATGATCACCCACGACCTGGGGGTGATCGCCCGGGTCGCCGACGACGTGCTGGTGATGTACGGCGGCTCGGCCGCCGAACAGGCCCCCGCCGACACGCTGTTCACCGCCCCACGGCACCCCTACACCCGCGGCCTGCTGGACTCGCTGCCCAGGCTCGACGCCGAGGACGGCGAGGCCCTGCGCTCGATCCCCGGCAGCCCGCCCTCCCTGCTGAACCCGCCGGCCGGCTGCGCCTTCCACCCGCGCTGCCCGGTCTACGCGGCCACGCCCTCCCCGCTCTGCACCGGCGAACGCCCGCTGCTGCGGCAGGTCGCGGCCGGACACCAGAGCGCCTGCCTGCTGGACGGGGTGACGGTATGACAGGAGGTGGCGTCATGAACGGAGTTGACCGTATGACAGTGGCTGACGGCGGGACTGCTGGGATTGCTGGGACGGCCCTGCTGACCGTCAGGGATCTCGGGATGACCTTCCCCGGTCCGCGCGGGACGCTGCGCCGCAAGGCCGGGATCAAGGCGGTGGACGGCGTCAGCTTCGACGTCCGGCCGGGGGAGACGCTCGGGTTGGTCGGCGAGTCCGGCTGCGGGAAGTCCACCACCGGGCGGATGCTGGTCCGGCTGCTCGACCCGACCGCCGGGCGGGTCGACTTCCGGGGCAAGGACATCACCCGGACCGGCCAGCGCGAACTGCGCCCGCTGCGCAGCAAGTTGCAGATGATCTTCCAGGACCCGTTCGCCTCGCTGAACCCCCGGCAGACCGTCCAGCAGATCATCGCCGCGCCGCTGCGCGCCCAGGGCGCCGCCCCCGCCGCGATCCGCCGCGAGGTGCGCGACCTGGTCGGGCTGGTCGGTCTCGCCCCCGAGCACCTGGAGCGCTACCCGCACCAGTTCTCCGGCGGCCAGGCCCAACGCATCGGCATCGCCCGCGCGTTGGCCACCCGGCCCGAACTGGTCGTCGCCGACGAACCGGTCTCCGCCCTCGACGTCTCCATCCAGGCCCAGATCGTCGGCCTGATGGAGCGGCTGCAACGCGAACTCGGCGTCGCGTACGTCTTCATCGCCCACGACCTGGCCGTGGTGAAGCACATCAGCCACCGCGTCGCCGTGATGTATCTCGGCCGGATCGTCGAGATCGGCGACAAGCACGAGGTGTACGGCAATCCCGCGCACCCGTACACCAAGGCCCTGCTCTCCGCCGTCCCGCTGCCGGACCCGGCCGCCGAACGCGTGCGGGAGCGGATCGTCCTGCTCGGCGACCCGCCGAGCCCGGCCAACCCGCCCGGCGGCTGCACCTTCCATCCCAGGTGCGCCAAGGCACAGGACATCTGCCGCACCGAACCACCGCTGCTGCAGATCACCACGGCGGGCGGTGGCCGGCAGGCCGCCTGCCACTTCCCGGAGGCCTGACCCGCGCTTCCCGGGCCCGCCCGCCGCCGTACCGCCGCGCTGTGACTCGCCCGCTCGCCTCCGGGCGCTCTGATCCGATCCCGACGCTCCTCCCTCCGGCACTTGCTCCGCTCGCTTATCGGTCGTCGCTCTCGGAATCGGCGCGCCCTTCGGCTCGGGGCGGGTTCCGCTCGGCGGTACGGCCCCGAGTGCGCCCGACCGGCGTGCCCGCGCACCGCACGGCACCACCTGGCACTGCCCCCACTCCTCCACCCCACCCGGAGCCAAAGTGTCAACTCCCCGCACCGCACGCAGAGTTCTCATGGCCACCGCACTGGCAGCCTCCCTCACACTGCCGGCCATCCAGAGCGCACAGGCGTTCGCGCCCGCCGCAGCCGTCACCTCCACGGTGACTCCCCGGGCGGCGACCCCCGCCCCGACCATCCCCGACCCGACCACCTACGACGACAGCGCCGACGTCGGCTCCGCCGCGATCACTCCGGGCGGTGTCGCCCCTGGCCCGGGCGGCGGGTCCAACAACAACGTCAACGGGATACCCGGCCTGATGCCCTCGCGCATCGGCGCCCCCGGCCCGATCGCCTCCGCAGCGGCCCCGAACGCCCCGGTCGCCGTCTCGGCCGCCGGCGTGCCCTGTACCGTCGACGCCCTCTCCGCACTCAACCCCCAGCAGCTGGTCACCTTCCTCGGCGACCCGGCGATCACCGTCGACGGCTGCCTGCGCAACGTCATCTGGAACTGGGACGCCCGGCTCGCCCCCGCCATGGACGCCGCGCACATCCAGGCCGTCGCGAACGCGATCGTCGCCCGCTCGGCGGCCGACGACGGCAGCGGCGGCCAGCACCTGTACGAGATGTGGACCTACCTCCAGGCCGTCGCCTACCTGGCCTGGGGCAATCCGGCGATCAGCGTGGACGCCCCGGCCACCCAGGCGGCCATCCAGCAGGCCGTCACCGCGTACGGCGGTAGCGCGCACGCCTTCGACCCGACCACGCTGGCGGGCAACACCATGCGTGAGCTGATGATCGCGGGCGGCATCACCGGTCTGCGGCAGAACCAGCTCCCGCTGATCAAGAAGGTCCTGGGCATGTTCGCCCCCGGCAGCGCCGTCACCGGCGACGCCGGCTGGGGCAACGCGGCCTTCGGCGCCCTGAACACCAACTACCTGGGCGTCAACAACAACGACCCCGCGTTCGAGGCCGCCGTCACGGCCGACCCCTCGTACGTCGCGGCCTTCCGGGCCTTCGCCGGTTACGGCCACCTCACGGGCACCAACAACGCTTGGATCGCCCGCGACACGATGGGCGAGTACGGCCGCTTCGCCCAGGTCCCCGCGCTCAAGAGCGCCGTAACGGCCGGCCTCGGCAACGTGTTCACCCAGGTCACCAGCGTCTTCGGCGCCTGGTCGGACCCGTGGGTCAAGCTGGCCGGCTGGCTCAACACGTACGGCCTCTGCCAGCAGTACAACGTCTGCACCTCGGACATCGAGGCCAAGCTCTTCCCGTACACCTACAAGTACGACAACGGCGCGGTCGAGGTGCACACCGCCCTCGACAAGGCCACCGTCGACCAGATGTACTACGCCAGCAAGCAGGTCAAGACCCAGTACTTCCGGGTGCTCGGCACCGATGTCCCGCTGACCGGTGACGTCAACACCACGCTGCACATCCACCTCTACGCCTCGCGCTCCGACTACGAGGTCTACCACCCGCTGCTCACCGGGATGAACACCAACAACGGTGGCATCTACATCGAGCGGGGCGCCACCTTCTACACCTACCAGCGCCGGGTGCCGCAGGACTCCACCCTGACGCTGGAGGAGCTGTTCCGCCACGAGTACACCCACTACCTCAACGGCCGCTGGGCGATCCCGGGTTACTTCGGCGACCCGCGCTGGTACGCCAACGACCTGGTGACCGCGATGGACGAGGGGACGGCCGAGTTCTTCGACGGCTCGAGCCGCGACCAGGGCATCCTGGTGCGCAAGTCGCTGGTCCAGAAGCTCGCCCAGGACGAGGCGAGCGGCCTGCCCCGGATGACCATCGGCGAGATCATGCACTCGCGGTACGCCGACACCCCCGCGTTCCACTTCTACAACTACGCCGGTACGTTCTTCGAGTTCCTGTGGCAGAGCCACCCCTCGATGATCCGCGAGATGTACGGCTACCAGCGCGCCGACGACCCGGCCGGCTTCGACGCCTGGCGTACCAGGGTCAGCAACGACGCGGGCCTGCAGGCCCAGTACTACGCCTTCCTGGACGCGCAGATCAAGAACGTCGCCAACCTGTATGTCCCGGACACCAGTTACACCGCCAACGCCGCGCTGCAGTACGCCTATCCGTCCGAGGTGCAGGCCGCCTTCGCCAAGGCGACCTACAACACGCCGAACTGCGTGGACAACGGCGACTGGAGCAACAAGCCGATGCGGTTCATCTGCACCGGCCAGATCACCGCGAACCTGTCCAACTCCGGTAGCACGGACCAGGTGTTCAAGGACATGTCGAGCACGGTCGACTACTTCATCCTGCAGCGGACGAAGGGCGTCGCCAACAACTTCGACGACATGAACTGCTACTTCGGCGCCGTCAACGTCTGGCCCAACGGCCAGGCCGGCTCCACCAACTACACCTGCGAGGGCCCCCTCCGCCGGTGATCCGACCCCCGGTCGGGCGTGGCGGGGAACCGTCATTCGCGGGCTGCGCCCGACCGGGCCCCACTTTTTCTCCTTCAGCCAGTTGCACTCTCCAGGGGCGCGGGGCTCTGTTTGATCAACTGCGTGCGCAAAAACCGGAAGGCACAGACCCGCAGCTTCCCCGTACCTCTTCAGTACCGCACCCGGCTCACTAAGAAAGGCTCAACCTCGTGCCCCAGACCCCCCTCAGTTGGGACGGCAGCGCCCCCTCGTCCGGCCGGACCGAGGCCACCCGCATCGTGGAGACCGGGCTCGACGTCCCCGGCCTGCGGGCCCGGGCCACGGCTGTCGGCGCCGACTCGGTCACCGTCACGGTGACTCCGCAGCGGGTGCCCGGGGTGGTGCTCGTGGAGGTCACCCCGGGCAGCCCGGACGACCAACTGCCCGTCCGGGCCCGGGTGGAGTGGCGGTTGCCGTGCACCGGGGCCACCGGTCTCTGGACCCCGAGCACCGACTCCCGCTGGCTGCCGCCGTCCTGGCGCGAACCCCGGACGGCCTCGCTGCCCAAGGGCGCGCCGGTCGGCAGCCTGGTCGGCAGCGGCGACGCGGCCCTGTGCACCTTCGCGGTGGGCGAGTTGGTGCTGCCCGTCAGCATCGGCGAGGGCGCGGTCGAGGAGACCGGCGAGTTCACCTGGTGGGTCGAGCACGAGGGCCCGTCGCTGCGCCTGCTGCTCGATCTGACGGGACGTCATTTCGCCGATACGGTGCGGGAGTGCGCCGGCTGGTGGGCCACCCTGTTGACGCCCGCGCCCGTGCCGCCCGCCGCCTTCGAGCCGGTCTTCTGCACCTGGTACGCGCTGCACCTGGCGATGACCTCCGCCGACGTGGAGCGGCTCGCCGCCCTCGCCGCGCCGCTCGGCTTCGGCGCGCTGATCGTCGACGACGGCTGGCAGACCGACGAGCGCTCCCGCTCCTACGCCACCACCGGGGACTGGCAGCCCGCACCGGTCGGCTTCCCGGACTTCGCCGCACACGTCGAGCGGGTGCAGAAGCTCGGCCTCAAGTACCTGCTCTGGCACGCCCTTCCGTTCGCCGGTGACCGCAGCGCCGCCGTCGCCGACCTCGCCGTGCACGCGCTGACCCGGCTGCCGCAGCTGGAGACGTACGTCCTGGACCCGCGCAGCGCCACCGTCCGCGCCCACCAGGTCGAGCGGCTGGCCGGTGCCGTCGAGAAGTACGGCGTGGACGGCCTGAAGATCGACTTCATCGACACCTTCGTCCGCGCCGAGGCCGCCACCGACGCCACCGCCTCGCCCGAGGCCGACTGCGCGACGGTCGCCGAGGGCGTCCGCAAGCTGCTCGCCGAGCTGGACGTACGGCTGCGCGCCGCCTGCCCCGAGCTGCTGGTCGAACACCGGCAGGACTACATGGGACCGGGCCTGTGGCCGTACGCGACCATGGTCCGCGCCACCGACTGCCCGCACAACGCCGCCGAGAACCGTACCCGGACGGCGGACCTGCGGCTCACCGCCGGGCCGCTCGCCGTCCACGCCGACCCGCTCACCTGGCACCCGTCGGAGAGCCCCGAGCAGATCGCGGTGCTGCTGCTGTCGGTGCTCTTCTCGACCCCGCAGGTCTCGGTCGACCTGGGCGTCCAACGTCCGGAGCAGCTGGCCGCGTTGCGGTTCTGGCTCACTGTCATGCGCGAGCACACCGCACTCCTGCAGCGCGGCGACCTCCGCCCGCACCGCCCCGAACTCGCCTACCCGCTGATCGAGGCCCGCCACGGGCGCAGCCTCGCCTTCGGCCGCTACGCCCCGCTGCCCGCGCCGGTCACCGGCGACTGGGACACCCTGCTGCTGGCCAACGCGGACCCGGACACCCTCGTCCGGCTCACCTTCGACGCCGCGCCCGGCCCGCTGACGGTCCTGGTGCAGGACTGCCTCGGCGCCACCGTCACGGAGGGAACGCCGACCGTGGACGGGCTGGAACTCGCGCTGCGGGTGCCGCTGGGTGGGTTGCTGACACTGCGCCGGTAGGAGGGGCGGCCGGAGCTCCGGCCGTCGGCGGCGATGAAGCAGGGTCAGGCGCCGCGGGCGGTGTACTGGAAGACGAAGCCGAAGACCGCTCCGGCCAGCAGGCCGAAGCCGATGAGTGCCAGCCATAGCCCGAACACCACGCCGAGTGCCAGCACGGTGAGGCCGAGCGCGGCGGTGGCCGGCCAGATGCTGCGTGGGGGGAAGAAGTCCAGGGGGCCGGCGGTGTCCGCGATCTCCGCCTCTCGCCGGTCCTGGGGGCGCAGGCCGCGCTTTCGGTACTGAACGTAGAAGAAGAACGCGACCAGTGAGGACATCAGGAAGCCGACCGCGAGCGCGGTGGTCCCGGCCGGTTCGGAGGAGAAGATCCAGTAGACCAGGCCGGTGACGCCGAAGTACAGCGCGATCCCGGCGAACAGCCTGCCTTCCACCTTCACGGAGTGTCCTCTCCGGCCGGGCGCGGCGCGGGGTTGGCGAAGGTGTCCTGTGCTTCGATCTCGGGGTGGTGCAGGTCGATCGCGGGAGACTCGGAGCGGATCCGGGGCAGCGCGAGGAAGTTGTGCCTCGGCGGCGGGCACGAGGTCGCCCACTCCAGCGACCGCCCGTACCCCCACGGATCGTCCTCGGTCACAAGTGGGGCGTTTCGCGCGGTCCACCACACGTTGTAGAGGAAGACCAGCGTCGAGGCACCCAGCACGAAGGCGCCGATCGAGGCGATGATGTTCAACGTGGTGAAGCCGTCGGAAGGGAGATAGTCGGCGATGCGGCGCGGCATGCCTTCCGCACCGAGCCAGTGCTGAACCAGGAAGGTGGTCTGGAAGCCGACGAAGAGCAGGCCGAAGTGAAGCCGGCCCAGTCGCTCGTCCAGCATCCGCCCGGTGATCTTGGGCCACCAGAAGTAGAAGCCGCCGAAGGTGGCGAAGACGACCGTACCGAACAGCACGTAGTGCATGTGGGCGACGACGAAGTAGCTGTCCGTCACATGGAAGTCGAGCGGCGGCGCGGCGAGCACGACACCCGTCAGGCCGCCGAACAGGAAGGTCACCAGGAATCCGGTCGCCCAGAGCATCGGGGTCTCGAAGGAGAGCGAGCCCCGCCACATGGTGCCGACCCAGTTGAACATCTTCACCCCGGTGGGCACGGCGATCAGGAACGACAGCAGCGAGAAGAACGGCAGCAGGACCTGGCCGGTGGCGAACATGTGGTGTGCCCAGACCGTCATCGACAGCGCGGTGATCGCGATGGTGGCGCCGATCAGACTGGCGTAGCCGAAGATCGGTTTGCGGCTGAAGACCGGGATGATCTCGCTGATGATGCCGAAGAACGGCAGCGCGACGATGTACACCTCCGGGTGGCCGAAGAACCAGAACAGGTGCTGCCACAGGATCGCGCCGCCGTTGGCCGCATCGAAGACGTGCGCGCCGAACTTCCGGTCCGCCTCCAGTGCGAGCAGCGCCGCCGTCAGGACCGGAAAGGCCATCAGCACCATGATCGAGGTGAAGAGCACGTTCCAGGTGAAGATGGGCATCCGGAACAGGGTCATCCCGGGGGCGCGCAGGCAGGTGATGGTGGTGATGAAGTTGACCGCGCCCAGGATCGTGCCCACGCCGGCCACCACCAGGCCCATCGTCCACAGGTCCCCGCCGGAGCCGGGGGAGAAGACCGGGCCGTTGAGCGGCGCGTAGGCGAACCAGCCGAAGGAGGCAGCGCCCTGCGGCGTGAGGAAGCTGCTCAGCACCATCAGGCCGCCGAGCAGGAAGAGCCAGTAGGTGAACGCGTTCAGCCGAGGGAAGGCCACGTCGGGTGAGCCGATCTGCAGCGGCATGACGGCGTTGGCGAAACCGACGAAGGTGGGGGTCGCGAAGAGCAGCAGCATGATCGTGCCGTGCATGGTGAACAGCTGGTTGTACTGCTCGTTGCTGACGAAGTGCAGGCCCGGGCGCATCAGCTCAGCCCGCATGATCATTGCCAGCGTGCCGCCCACCAGGAAGAACCCGAACGCGGTCGTCAGGTAGAGGTTTCCGATGACTTTGTGGTCGGTCGACGTCAGCCAGCGCAGGACGGTGCGGCCGTGTCCGATGCGCCTGTCGACAGCGCTCCGAGCGGTGTCCACGGCCGTCATGAGGGCTCCTCCCGGGGCTCGGTACCGGCGACCGTCAGCAGCTGGTCGTCACGCTGCTCCGAGTAGGCCGGGGGCGCGACGGCCCCGGTGATCCGGCGGCGCTGCGTGTCGGTGGCGGGCAGCTCCACCCGGTCCTGGTGGAACCACCTGCTGAGAGTGGCGCGCACCTGAGCCGCGCGCAGCAGCAATCTGGCGCCGCGCGAGCCGGCCTCCCCGGCGTCGAGCGGCGGCGGGGCCTCAAGCGGCTCCGGCACGTCCCGGATCAGCAGGACAGAGCGCTGATCAGCTGTCAGGGAGCCGTGGTCCTCCCCGTACCCGCCTTCGACCGACTGCACGAGATCTCCTGTCTCCTCACCTTCCAGCAGTCGCTCGCGGTCACGCGCCTGCAAGGCCAGGCAGACCCGTTTGGTCACCATGAAGCACAGGGGCGGCAGGAGGAACAGCGTGACGCGCAGCGTCCAGACGAGCGCGTTGACGGAGATGCGGAAGGAGTAGGCGATGACGTCATCGCCGCCGGCTACCAGCAGCACCGCGTAGAAGGCGACACCGGCCACGCCGAGCCCGGTGCGGGTGGGCTGGTTGCGCGGTCGGTCGCATAGGTGGTGCTCGCCCTTGCCCGGGGTGAGCCACCGCTCCAGGAACGGGTACAGGTAGAGGGCCGTGAAGATCGCGCCCGGCAGCAGCACCGCCGGCACGAGCACGTTCCAGGAGATGGTGTGGCCGAGGACCCGGGTCTCCACGGCGGGCATCAGGCGCAGTGTGCCCTCCAGGAAGCCGATGTACCAGTCGGGTTGGGAGCCCGTCGAGGCGTTGTCGGTTCGGTAGGGGCCGTAAGCCCAGATCGGGTTGATCTGTCCGAGGCCGGCGAGCAGCGCCAGCACGCCGAACAGGGCGAAGAGCAGGCCGAGGGTGCGGGTCAGGAACTGGGGGAACATCGGCATGCCGACGACGTTGCGGTTGGTCCTTCCCCGCCCGGCCCAGTGCGTGTGTTTGAGGGAGAACACGAGGGTGAGGTGGGCCCCGACGAGCGCCAGCAGCAGGCCGGGCACCAGCAGGATGTGCACCGAGTAGAGCCGGGGGATGATGTCGTGGCCCGGGTACTCGCCGCCGAAGGCGAAGAAGCTGATGTATGTCCCCACCAGTGGGATGGAGAGTATGACGCCTTCGGCGATCCGCAGGCCGGTGCCGGAGATCAGGTCGTCCGGGAGGGAGTATCCGCTGAAGCCCTCCAGCATGGCGAGCACGAAGAGGGTCACACCCAGCACCCAGTTCAGCTCCCGTGGCCGGCGGAATGCGCCGGTGAGGAAGACCCGGAGCATATGCACCGCGATCGCGGCGACGAACACCAGCGCTGCCCAGTGGTGGATCTGACGGATCAGCAGGCCGCCACGGACCTCGAAGCTGATGTGCAGGGCGGAGGCGTACGCCTCGGTCATGCGCTCCCCGTGCAGCGGCTGGTAGGCGCCCTGGTAGACGATCTCACCCATGCTCGGGTTGAAGAACATCGTGAGGTATACGCCCGTCAGGACCAGGACCACCAGGCTGTAGAGGGCCAACTCGCCCAGCAGGAACGACCAGTGGTCCGGGAACACCTTACGGACCAGCCCCTTGGCGCCGTCCAGCAGTGGCAGTCGCCCGTCGAGCGCGACTGCGGCCGCCTCCGCCCTCGGCGTCTCCCGTCCCCAGACGAGCTTTTTCGAGGTCACCGCCATGCACGCTCACCGTTCAGAATCGCCACGCAGCGCGCCTTCCGTCTCGGACCCGCCGCCCGATCCCTTCGGGTAGCCGACCAATCACTATCAGTCATGGACGATGGGCGTGTGAGGCACGCCGGAGGGCCGTGCTCGAAGGGGCTGATCCGGTGTCCGGAGGGTACCGGCGGATCAGCGCCCCAGCCCGGCCAGGTACGCGCGGACGGCCGCTGCGTCGTCCGCCCGGGCGGTCAGCGCGATGTGGTTGTCGGGGCGGACCAGGACGAGCGCAGCCCCGTCGACGCCGTACGCGCGGCGGGCGTGCCCGTCCACGTCGTCGAACGAGCCCGGGCCGGCGTCGATGGCGACGCTGCGGACCGCCGTTTCGAGCTCCGGCGCCGGGTGCCCGAACGAGAGCAGGGTGAAGTGCCCGCCCGCGTACAGGTCGAACAGCCGGGTGGGCGTGGCGTCCGGGCCGAGCAGCGGAGCGTCCGGCGCGCGGTCGCCGGCCCGGAGGGAGCCGCCGAGGCGGTCGTCGGAGAGTGAGCTGCGGCGGTAGCCGATGCCGAGCCCGGTCAGGTCGGGGGTGAACCCGGACTCGATGCCGACGCCGGGCGTCCGAATGCTCTCGTTCATGGTGCTGAGGGTGGCGCTCGTCAGGTTCAGCGTCCAGGCGGCGATCGGCAGCCGTTCCTCCTCGTAGGTGTCCAGCAGGCCGGGCTCGGCCTGCCCGGTGACCACATGCGCGAGCTTCCAGCCGAGGTTCCACGCGTCCTGGATGCCGGTGTTCATACCGAGCCCGCCCGCGATCGGGTGGACGTGCGCGGCGTCCCCCGCGATCAGTACCCGGCCGACCCGGTAGCGGTCCGCCATCCGGACGTTGACCCGCCAGGTGGAGAGCCAGGTCGCGTTACGCAGGCGGACGTCCGGCAGGCCCGCGCAGCGGTCGAAGATCCGCTGGAAGCTCTCCAGCGACGGTTCGACCTCGGCGCCCGAGGCCTCCCGCTCGGGGGACGCCTGGAACTGCCACTTTTCACTGCCCTCGAACGGGCAGAGCAGTACTGCGCCCTCGGGCCCGAACCACTGGTGCCACACCGTCCGGTCGAGCCCGTCGACCTCGACATCGCCGCAGACCATGGCCTGCTCCGGATCGCTCGACCCCTCGAAGCCGAGGCCGAGCCGCTTGCGGACGGGACTGCGCCCGCCGTCGCAGCCCACCAGGTAGTCGGCGGTGATCCGGCCGCCGTCCGCGAGGGTGACGGTGACGTGGTGCTCGTCCTGGCTGAAGTCGGCCAGTTCGACGCCGAGTTCGACCTTGACCCCGTAGGTGGCAAGCTGTTCGCGCAGCAGCTCCTCGACCCGGAACTGCGGCAGGAAGAGCCCGCCGGGGTACGGGGCGTCCGGGGTGGGCGCGGAGTCGAGGGAGAGGTCGGCGTCGGCGACGAACTCCCCGGCGAAGTACTTGCGGAAGGGCAGGCGAGTCCGCCCGGCGGCGAGCAGCCGGTCGCCGATGCCGAGGTCGGCGAGCACCTCCAGGCTGCGGGTGTTGAGCCCCTTGCCGCGTGAACTGGATTGGAACTCGGGGGACTTGTCGATGATCCGGACCTTCGCGCCCAGTCGGGCGAGGCCGCAGGCCAGCGTCAGCCCGGTCGGTCCGGCTCCCACGATCAGTACTGCAGCCATGGCGAGTCCCCTCGTCGTCGTTGGGTTCCATCGAACAGCAACTCGGTAAGTAGTGCAACCGAGTAACGAAAGTATCCGAGTTATGATTACCCTATGAATGAGCCCGAAGGTCTGCGGACCCTCAAGAAGGAGCGCACCCGCAAGGCCATCGCGGACGCGGCCATCGAACTCTTCCTGGCCGAGGGCTTCGACCGGGTGTCGGTGGCGGAGATCGCCGCCCGCGCGGAGGTGTCGAAGCCGACGCTCTTCCGGTACTTCGCCAGCAAGGAGGAGCTGGTGCTGCACCGGATCGCCGACCATCAGGGCGAGGCCGGGCGGGTGGTCCGCGACCGCCCGGCGGGCGTCTCGCCGCTGGCGGCGCTGCGGCAGCACTTCCTGGAGCGGTTGGCCGAGCACGACCCCGTGAGCGGGCTGAACGACCATCCGCAGGTGCTGGCCTTCTACCGGCTGGTCTTCGAGACGCCGAGCCTCTCCGCCCACCTGCTCGCCCACATCGGCGCCGACCTCGGCGCGCTGGCTGCAGCCCTCGACGGCTCGTCCGAGCTGACGGACCGGCTGCTGGCATCCCAGTTCATCGCCGTCCGGCAGGTCCTCACCCGCGACAACTGGGCCCGCCTCGCGGGCGGCCTGCCGATGCCCGACGCGCACCGGCAGGCCGTCGCCGACGCGGAGACGGCGTTCGCGCTGCTCGCCTCGGGGGCGGAGCAGTACGGCTACTGACTGTCCGTCATAATCTGACGAACAGTCAGGACAGCGCCGTCCGCAGGAAGGCGGACTCCGCCCGGGTGATCTGCTCGTTCACCCCGCCCGCCGTCAGGTGGCTGACGCCGGGCAGTGGCAGCACGCTGTGCGGGCGGCCGGCCCGGGTGAGGGCCTCGGAGAGCAGCAGTGTGTGCGAGGGGTGCACGTTGTCGTCCGCCAGGCCGTGGATCAGCAGCAACGGGCGGGTGAGCGCCGGAGCGTCGGGGATCAGGCAGTCCGCCTGATAGCCCTCGGGGTTGTCCTGCGGCAGGCCGAGGTAGCGCTCGGTGTACGCGGTGTCGTAGCGGCGGAAGTCGGTGGGCGCGGCGCCCGCGCAGGCCGCATGGAAGACGTCCGGTCGGCGCAGTACGGCCAGCGCCGCGAAGTAGCCGCCGTACGACCAGCCGCGTACGCCGACCCGGGACAGGTCGAGATCCGGGTCGGTGGCGGCGACCGCGTGCAGCGCGGCGACCTGGTCGTCCAGTGCGACCCGGGAGAACCGGCGGAAGATCGCCCGGGTGAACTCCGGTGACACGAAGGGCGTTCCCCGGTTGTCGGTGGTGACCACCGCGAAGCCCTGGTCGGCCCACCACTGGCGGAGCTGCCAGCGGCGCGGCTCGTTGGCGACGGCCTGGAAACCGGGCCCGCCGTACACGTCCAGCAGCACCGGCAGCCGGCGGCCGGCGACATGGCCGCGCGGGTACACCACGGCGGTGGGCAGGCCGAGTTCGGTCACCCGGGCGAGCTTCGGCCGCACCCGGTAGGGGAGCGGGACGCTGTGGTCAGGGAGGGTGAACTCACCGCCCTGGTGGTGCAGTCGGCGGCTGACGCCCTCGGGTGTGGCTGAGGTCAGCAGCAGGGTCTCGCCGCCCGCCAGCGCGGAGTGCACGCCGGGGCCCTCGCTCAGCCGCTGCGGCGCGCCGCCGTCCGGGTCCAGCAGGAAGACGTGCTGATCGGCCGGATCGCCCTCACCCGCCTCGACCAGCAGCCGGCCGCGCAGGCGGCCGACCACCCGGCGGACCTGGAGTCGCTCGTCGCTGAGGATCCGGCCGTCCAGGGCGATCCCGCGTGCCGAGCCGTCCGGGGTGTCGGCGGCGGTGAGCAGCCGTCCGTCCGGCAGTCGGGCCGGGGTGCCGGGCAGGTCGTCCACCCAGAACTTGTCGACGGTGCGGCTCAGTTCACGGGTCTCGCCGGTCGCCGGGTCGGCGCTGAGCAGCAGTACGGTCTGCTGCAGCCGGTCGGCGACGGTCAGCAGGATCTCCCCGTCGCCCTCCCAGCCGGCGGCGCAGAGGTACGGGAGGGCGACGGCGTCCCAGCGCAGCCGTACGCGCCGTCCGTCCAGGCCGAGCACCCAGAGCTGGACGTCGGCGTTGGGGCCGCCCGCCTGTGGGTAGGCGAAGCTCTCGGGTGCCCGCTCGGGGTGGGCCGGGTCGGCGAAGTGGCGTAGCGGGAGGGCGGATTCATCGATCCTGGTGGCGAGCAGCGCGGTGCCGTCCGGGGACCACCAGTGGCCCCGGGAGCGGCCGAGCTCCTCGGCGGCGGCGAACTCGGCGACACCCCAGACGGCGCCGTCGGGCGGGCTGAGCGGCCTGGCGGCTGCGCTGGCGGCTGGGCTGAGCGGCCCGTCGGCGGCGGTGACGTGCAGCGCGCCGTCCGCGACGTACCCGACGCGGCTGCCGTCCGGCGCCGGACGGGGGTCGAACGCGGGCCCGGCGACGGGGAGTTCGGCGGTCGTGCCGCTGGCGGTGTCGGCCTGGAAGAGCCGCCCGTCGAGTGCGAAGACGGCGGTGGCGCAGTCGGCGGTGGCCGCGTACGAGCCGATGCCGGGCGCCCACAGCCGGACCCGCTCGCGCAGGCGCCGCTCCAGCACGGGCAGCGCGGCCGGGTCACCGGTACGCCCCGGGACGAGCGCGGTGGGATCGGCGACCAGCTGCTCGCGGTGGGTGTCCAGGTCGAGCAGCCAGAGCCGTTCGACCGGGTCCTCGGGGCCGTTCGAGCGCAGGAACAGCAGTCGGGAGCCGTCGGCGGAGATGGTGACGGCGCGTGGGGAGCCGTAGCTGAAGCGGCCGGTCCGGGTGCTCAGCGCGAGGAAGGAGTCGGTGGAGGTCACGGCCCGATGGTTGCCGTGTGCGGGTGTTCTCGGCTAGAAGTATGCAGTGTGAAATGTCACACACCATCATGATTGAGGAGTCGGCATGCCAGTCGAATCGCCCCACCCGGTGCCGGGCGCCAACGGACTGTTCGCCCTGGACCCGAACGTGGCGCACCTCAACCACGGCTCGTACGGCGCCGTACCGCTGCCCGTCCAGCGCGTCCAGGCCCGGCTCCGCGCCGAGCAGGAGCAGGACCCGGACGGCTTCTTCGCCGACCTGCCCGACCGGATCGCGCAGGCCCGGGCCCGGATCGCCACCGCGCTCGGCGGACGGCCGGACCGGCTGGCGCTGCTCACCAACGTCACCGAGGGCATCGCGGTGGCCCTCGGCTCGATCCCGCTCGCCGAGGGCGACGAGATCCTGGTCACCGACCACGGCTACGGCGTGGTGAACCAGGCCGCCGAACGCCGGGCCGTGGAGTGCGGCGCCCGGGTGCGTACCGTCCGGCTGTCGCTGCACACCCCGGACCTGGACGCGGTACGCGAACAGGTGCTGGCCGCCGTCGGGGAGCGGACCAAGGTCGCGATCCTCGACCTGGTCACCTCGCCCACCGCCCGTGAGATCGCGGACGAGCGGCTGCTCGCCGACCTTACCGAGCGCGGTGTGACCACCGTGGTGGACGCCGCGCACGCCCCCGGCATGCTGCCGGTGGACCTCGGACAGGCGGCGGGCGGAGCCGACTTCTGGGTGGGCAACCTGCACAAGTGGGCCTTCGCCCCACGCGCGGGCGCGGTGCTCGCCGTCCGGGGCGCCTGGCGCTCGAGGGTCCGCCCGCTGACGCTCTCCTGGGAGCACGACCGGGGCTTCCCCGCCCGGGTCGAGTGGCGCGGCACCGCCGACTACACGCCCTGGCTCGCCGCCCCCGCCGGCTTCTCGCTGCTCGAACAGCTCGGCACCGAGCGCATCCGGGATCACAACGCGACGCTCGCCGCCTACGGCCAGCAGGAGTTGGTCGAGCGGACGGGCCTGCGGGCACTGCCCGCGATGCCGGGCCTGGCGATGCGCGCGGTCCGGCTGCCCCCGGGCGTCGCCGAGAGCGAGCACGCGGCGAAGGCGCTGATGGTGCAGGTCCGCCGGAAGCTGAACACCCGGATCGCCGTCCGGCCGTGGGCGGGCGGCGGGGCCCTGCGGATCAGCGCGCAGATCTACAACCGGGCGGAGGAGTACCAGAAGCTCGCGGCCGGCCTCGGCGAACTGCTCATGCGTTGACGTTGGCAACTGGGTAACCACAGCAGGGGCGCGGGGCTCGGTTGGATCAACTGCGTGCGCGATCAACCGTCAACGTACGTCGTGCCCTGGTCGCGTACGCAGTTGATCAAGCGGCGGCCCGCGCCCCTGAAGGACCCCAATCCCGTAGGGGTTACCCCGGCTCGCGGAGCTCCGCGAGAAGTGCCCCCTGGTCGGTGATCATCTCGGTCAGGATCCGGCGGGCCGCCCGGAGGAGGTCGGCGACGTCCCCGCCCGCGAGCGCGTACACCACCGTCGAGCCCTCCCGGGTGGCCGTCACCAGACCGTACCGCCGGAGCAGCGCGAGCTGCTGGGAGAGGCTGGACGGCTCCACGCCCAGCGCCACCACCAGCTCGCGGACCGGGGTCGGCCCGGCCTGCAGCAGTTCCAGCACCCTGATCCGGACCGGATGCCCGAGCATCCGGAAGAACTCCGCCTTCGCCTGGTACAGCTGTACCGGCACGCCCCCTGCCCCTTTCCGGTCGTCCGTCGGCGCCCGCCACGGGTCAGATCTCAAGCGTCGTCTCGATCCGCTTGAGCTGGTGCCTGGCCATCGCCAGGTTGGCGCGGCCGCGGGCCAGCGCCAGGTAGAGGAAGAGGCCCCGCCCGGTCTGCGTGGTCAGCGGCCTGATCAGGTGGTACTGGGTGGTGAGGCTGATCAGGATGTCCTCGATGTCGTTGTCGTGGAGGTTGAGCATCTCCATCGTGCGCATCTTGGCCCGGACCAGGTCGGTGTTGCCCGCCGCCGCCACGTTGAGGTCGATCTCGGCGCCGTCGCCCAGCGTTCCGAGGGCCATCCCGCTGCCGTAGTCGACCAGCGCGACGCCGATCGCGCCGTCGATGGCCATGGCTTCCTTGAGTGAGGTCTCCAGATTCGGCATCGCGATCCTCCTGTCGACGAGTCCACGCCAAGGTGGCGGGCTCGGTGGTCCGACTGTAGGGAGCGGGGTGTGCGGAGCGGCCGGATGACCGCAAGTGACCGACAGGGGCCGTAAGTTACGCCAATCATGGCTTTTTGCCGACCGTTTGAAGACATTTGCAACTGCGGATCTGATCCAGTCACCGATCACCGGCCGATCACCGGCCGAGCGCGGGGCCGGGGAGGCAGGTCGGCGCGGGGTAGGCCGGGAGCCCCGAAAAACGTTGCTATCGATGTCATCCCCGGCGGGTAACCTCAGGCTGAGATGCTCGATCACCACACGAAACACGTCCGCTGCGTCCCGGTCCCGGCCTTCGCCGCTCCGGCTCCGCAGCCGCAGGCGTCGCCGTCTGCAACCCCGTCCCGCCCGCACGGGCACCAGCCGTACGGGAAGCAACAGCCCCACGGGAAGAAGAGGTGACGCAGATGAACAGCGCCATGCCCGCCGAAGAACGCGATGCCGAACGCGACGCCGGACGCGACGCCGAGGAGCTCAGCCCTGCCGAGGCGTACGCGGCCTTCCGCCGCCGTGCCGCAGAACAGGCCACCGCGCTCTACGGCTTCCAGCAGCTGTACGACTTCCCGCTCGACGCCTTCCAGATCGAGGCCTGCCAGGCCCTGGAGGCCGGATCGGGAGTTCTGGTCGCCGCGCCGACCGGCTCGGGCAAGACCATCGTCGGCGAGTTCGCCGTGCACCTGGCCCTGCAGAGCGGCCGTAAGTGCTTCTACACCACGCCGATCAAGGCGCTGTCGAACCAGAAGTTCGGCGACTTCGTCAAGCGTTACGGCGCCGACAAGGTCGGCCTGCTGACGGGTGACAACACCGTCAACGGTGACGCGCCGATCGTGGTGATGACCACCGAGGTGCTGCGCAACATGCTCTACGCGGGCTCGCAGACTCTCGACGGCCTCGGGTACGTGGTGATGGACGAGGTGCACTACCTCGCCGACCGCTTCCGGGGCGCCGTCTGGGAAGAGGTGATCATCCACCTCCCCGAGTCCGTCACGCTGGCCTCGCTCTCCGCGACCGTCTCCAACGCCGAGGAGTTCGGCGACTGGCTGGACACCGTGCGCGGCGGCACCAAGGTGATCGTCTCCGAGCACCGCCCGGTGCCGCTCTGGCAGCACGTGATGGCCGGCAACCGGATGTACGACCTGTTCGCCAACCCGGACCGCGACGGCCGCCCCAAGGACGCGCCGCGCAACCCGGCCAAGGCCGTCAACCCCGAACTGGTCCGCCTCGCCCGCTCCGAGCAGGCCGCCAATCCGCGTGCGGGCAGCGACCGCTTCGGCAAGGGCCGGGGCCGCTCGATGCCCACCGGCCGCCCCAGCCGGATCTGGACCCCGGGCCGGGTCGATGTGATCGAGCGGCTGGACGCCGAGGGCCTGCTGCCCGCGATCACCTTCATCTTCAGCCGGGCCGGCTGCGAGGCCGCCGTGCAGCAGTGCCTCGGCTCCGGGCTGCGGCTCAACCGCGACAGCGACCGGGCGCTGGTCCGCTCGATCGTCGAGGAGCGCTGCGCCGACATCCCCGACGAGGACCTGCACGTCCTCGGCTACTTCGAGTGGCTGGACGGCCTGGAGCGTGGCATCGCCGCCCACCACGCCGGCATGCTGCCGAGGTTCAAGGAGGTCGTCGAGGAACTCTTCGTCAAGGGCCTGGTCAAGGCGGTCTTCGCCACCGAGACGCTGGCGCTGGGCATCAACATGCCCGCCCGCTCGGTGGTCATGGAGAAGCTGGTCAAGTGGAACGGCGAGGCCCACGCCGACGTCACCCCCGGCGAGTACACCCAGCTCACCGGCCGCGCCGGGCGGCGCGGCATCGACATCGAGGGCCACGCCGTCGTGCTCTGGCAGCGCGCCCTCGACCCGGAGGCGCTGGCCGGGCTGGCCGGCACCCGTACCTACCCGCTGAAGTCCTCGTTCCGCCCGTCCTACAACATGGCGGTCAACCTGGTCTCCCAGTTCGGGCGGCACCGCTCACGCGAACTCCTCGAGACCTCCTTCGCGCAGTTCCAGGCGGACCGTTCGGTGGTCGGGATCGCCAAGCAGGTCCAGCGCAACGAGGAGGGCCTCCAGGGCTACCGCGAGTCGATGACCTGTCACCTCGGCGACTTCCAGGAGTACATGACCCTGCGCCGGGACCTCAAGGACCGGGAGAACGACCTCGCCCGCGAGGGCAGCGGCCAGCGCCGGGCCGCCGCCGTCGAGGCGATCGAGCAGCTCAAGCCGGGGGACGTGATCCACGTGCCCACCGGCAAGTTCGCGGGCCTCGCCCTGGTCCTCGACCCGGGCCTGCCGCCGGTCAGCCGCTCCCCGCGCACCCACCGCCACCCGGACTACCAGGACGGCCCGCGCCCGGTGGTGCTCACCGCCGAGCGGCAGGTCAAGCGGCTCGCGATGATCGACTTCCCGCACCCGGTGACGGCCGTCGAGCGGGTGAAGATCCCCAAGTCCTTCAACCCGCGCAGCCCGCAGTCCCGCCGCGACCTCGCCTCCGCGCTCCGTACCAAGGCCGGCCACCTGGAGCCCGAGCGGTTCCACAAGGGCCGCGCGGCCGCCGCCGACGACCCGGAGATCACCCGGCTCCGCGCTGCGCTGCGCCAGCACCCGTGCCACGGCTGCGACGAGCGCGAGGACCACGCCCGCTGGTCCGAGCGCTACCACCGGCTCACCCGCGACACCGAGTTGCTCGAACGCAAGGTCAAGTCCCGTACCCACACCATCGCCCGCACCTTCGACCGGGTCTGCGGCCTGCTCACCGACCTCGGCTACCTCCAGGGTGACAACGTCACCCCGGACGGCAAGCGCCTCGGCCGGCTCTACGGCGAACTCGACCTGCTCGCCTCCGAGTGCATCCGCGAGGGCGTCTGGGACGGCCTCGCCGCCGCCGAACTCGCCGCCTGCGCCTCGGCGTTGGTGTACGAGGCCCGCCAGGCCGACGACGCGGCGGCCCCCCGGGTGCCGGAGGGCGGCGCCCAGGAGGCGCTCGCCAAGATGGTCCGGATCTGGGGCCACCTGGACGCCCTGGAGGAGCAGCACCGGATCAACACCGCCGAGGGCGTCGGCCAGCGCGAGCCGGACCTCGGCTTCGCCTGGATCGCGTACCGCTGGGCGCTCGGCCACAACCTGGACTCGGTCCTGCGCGACGCCGACATGCCGGCCGGCGACTTCGTCCGCTGGACCAAGCAGCTGATCGACGTACTCGGCCAGATCCAGGACGCGGCGGGCGACGACGTCAAGCTCCGCTCCACCGCGCGCAAGGCGGTGGACGCGCTGCGGCGCGGCATCATCGCGTACTCGTCGGTGGGGTAGTCCCCGAAAACGACGGAAACGGAAACGGGCAGGGGTGCGGATCTCCGCGTCCCTGCCCGTTCACCTGCTGCCTAGAACTGGAATGTGGCCTCGACCGGGTAGTGGTCGCTCGGGGCGTTGGTGTCGAGCTGCCCCTGGGTCCAACCGGCCTGCGGGTCGAAGTCGATGTTGACGGTCGGCAGGGCGAGCGGCACCGGGCGGCCCGGGGCGTTCAGGTAGCCGATGTAGTCGAGGTTGTCCCGGTAGTCGGTCGGGAAGGTCTCGATGCCCGCCATGTACTGGCACCAGGCGGAGACCGAGCAGTCCATGGTGGTGCGGGTCTCGTTCGGGTTGGTCGACGGGGTGCCCAGCACGCCGTTCACCGCCGCCTGGGAGTTGGCGTAGTCGCCGCGCGACTGGCCGTGGTAGTACTCGACGTTGAGGTCACCGCCGAGCAGTACGGGGGCGGAGGAGCCGACGATGCCGTTGACCCAGTTCTTGATCTCGCCGAGCTGGCCGAGGCGGGTGGCCTGGGTGGTGTCGGTCGACTTGTCGGACTCGTCGGCCTGCAGGTGGGTGCCGACCACCCAGGTGTTGACGCCGTTCTTGTTGACCTTGACCAGCGCGGCACCCTTGTCGGAGTGGTAGTCCCAGGTGCCGTAGGTGGAGTTGCTGAAGATGTGCGCGTACTGGGCGGCGATCGGGTACTTGGAGAGGATCATCGTGCCGCCGTTGATCACGAACGGGGAGCTGGAGCAGTTGCCGCTGATGCCGTTCCAGCCGCCGCCCGAGCAGGTCCCGCCGACCACCGGGGTGCGGTAGGGGTAGAGGTCGGCCAGGTTGCTGTTGATGTCGCTGATCGAGGAGTCGTTGAACAGCTCGTCCAGGACCACCACGTCGGCGCTGTGCTGGCGGACGATCGACTCGACCACCGGGGTGCGCTGCGCGGCCTGCTCGTTCTGCGACCAGTCGACCACCGAGGTGCCGAGGTCCACGTTGAAGGCGAAGACGGAGAGGGTCGAGGGGGCGGCGGCCTGGGCGGCGGTGGCCTGCACGGTGCCACCGAGCAGCATCGTGGTGGCGGCTATCGCGGTGAGGGCGGTGGCAGAGCGGCGAGCGAGCATGGCGTTCTCCTGATGGTGCGTCAGCCCTGTGGCCCGGCGCCGCTGGTCGCGGCCCCGGGCATGACAACGGAACAGTAGCTACTCGCCGGTACTTCGGGGAGAACTGCAACCGATCAAAATTGATCCATCTTGTGGCTGCAAGGTGTCTGTACAGGTTCGCCCGCGTTCACCTGCCGGCCGGCACGGACGGCAGCCGCTCCCGCGAGCTGGGTCACCCACGATGCCGGAGCACCGTTCCCGGGGTAGCAGTGATCAGGTAAGAAGCCCGTTCATGCATGATGATCGGATGAACCGTAGCGACCAGCGCTTCCACGTCATCGTGCTGTCGAACTTCGCGAAGGGATTCGACAAGTACGCGTTCGCTTACGGTAAGGAGGGGATTCCGGAGAGTACCTATCCCGACCGGTTCCACCTGCTGACCCGTGCGGAGTTGGGTATCGGCATCGGCAAGGCGCGACGCCTGCTGGACCGGCTGGCCATTCCGGGCGACCGGCTGTTGGTGCTGGAAACCACGGTGGACCCCGACAAGCTGGTGCCGAACGTGTCGACCGGCCTCGGCATGGAACTGCACGAGGCTCGCATCCGGTTGTCAGCCGTCCACGAGCTCGACCAGGTAGGCGACGAGTTCACGCTGCGCCCGACAACCGTCGAGGATGCGATGGCGGCTTCCCTGCACCTGCACCTGCACGGATCGGCACAGCGTCGCTACGCCGACCTGCGACCGCGCTCGGTTTCGCTTCTGCCGGTCGCCTCCGCCTGCCAGGCCCGGTGTTCGTTCTGCTTCTCCGCCGCTTCGATCTCCACCGACCAGGCGCCGGCCCGGGTCCCGTGGGACGCGGTCGCCCACTGGCTGGAGCGCGCCCGTGCGGCAGGTGCCGAGCGCGCGGTGATCACCGGTGGCGGGGAGCCCACGCTCATACCGTTCGACCAGCAGCTGCGGCTGGTGTCCGCCTGCTCGGCGGCCTTCCCGAAGGTCGTCCTGATCACCAACGCGCACACCCTGGCGAAGGGTCAGCACGCTGACCGGGCCGACCGACTGGCAGCCCTGAGCGCAGCAGGCCTGGGCGTGCTGGCGGTCTCCCGCCACCACCAGGACGACGCCGTCAGCGAGCGGCTGATGATGCTGCGCACGCCGGTGAGCTCTGTCGCCGACACCTGGCGCGTGGAACGTGACCGCTGGCCGGGGCTGCGGATGAGACTGATCTGCGTGCTCCAGCACGGCGGCGTGGCCGACGCGGCCGGCGTCGCCGACTACCTTTCGTGGGCTGCGGCTCTCGGTGTCGAGGAAGTCTGCTTCAAGGAGCTCTACGTCTCCACCAGTACCGAGTCGCTCTACTTCGACCGCACCGCCAACGTCTGGAGCCGGGAGCACCAGGTTTCGCTCTCCGTCGTCACCCGGTTCGCCGAGCAGCACGGCTTCGAACTCGCGAGCCGCCTGCCCTGGGGCGCGCCGGTCTACCACGGCACCTGGGACGGCCAGCCGATCCGGATCGCGGCTTACACCGAGCCCAGCCTGCTCTGGGAACGCACCAGCGGGATCGCCCGCAGCTGGAACGTCCTGGCCGACGGACGCTGCTACGCCTCCCTGGAGGACCGGGCCAGCGAGATCGTGCCGGAAGGTGCAGCGGCATGAGGTTCGACGAGTTCCAGGAATTCCGGCAGCGGCAACTCGGTGCTTCCTCGTCGCTTCTGGACGCCGCCGAGACCAACGTGTACCGGGCGCTCGCTCCGCTGCGGCCGGAACCGCCGGCCGATCTGAGCACGGTGCACCGGTGCGATCTCGCCCGTGCCTGGCTGCGGCGGTTCGAGCTGCCGGAAGAGTGGTCCGGGCGTGCCATGGTCTGTCGAGGGGTCCGTCACGGGCTCGGTGTGGTGTTCCACTGGCTGCACGCCGTGCAGGCGCGGCTGTGGTTGCCCAGCGACGTGTACCCGGTCTACTTCGAGCTGGCCCGCGCTGCCGGCCTGGCGCCGGCGTCCTACCCGACGCTGCCGGCACCGGCGCTGCCGAGCTCGCCGGCGGACGAGCGGCCCGAGTACCTGCTGCTCGCCAACCCCAGTAAGCCGCTCGGCCGGTACCTGTCCGATGCCGAGTGCGCTGCGGTGATTTCGTGGTTGCAGGAATCACCACGCCGCCACCTGCTGATCGACAGCGTCTACGACCTGGGCACCCCGTTCGCCGCCGGCACACGGCGGTTGCTGGACACCGGCCGTGCGGTCCTGCTGCATTCGGTCACCAAGGGCTGGCTGTGGCCACGCACGTTCGGCGTGGTCCTGCTGGGTCCGGCGCAAGCCGAACTGGCCGAGGCGTTCCGGGCGGATCCGCCGACGCCGGCTCAGCTGAGGCTCGCCGACCGTCTGCTGACCGAGCACAGCGACGTGCCCCAGCAGGTCGTCGGCGAACTGGCCGCACGGGCTGAGCGGTTGTTCGAACGGTTGCCGGACGAGGTACTCGGGGCGATTCCTACGGCGAGCCGGACTTGTCCCGGTAACTACTTCTTCCCGGTCGAGATCCCGGCGGAGACGCTCCAGCGCGAGTTCGGCCTGTTCGCCATGCCGGTCGGCGTGTTCGGGGAGAGCCGCTGGTCCGGCTCCATCCTGACCAGCCTCGCCGACGCTTTCGGCCCGACACCGGTGGTGGCGCGATGAAACTACTGGAGGACCTGGCCGGGTACGGCGATGCGGACTTCGATTGAACCGCTGCGGGCTTGGGTGGTGGTTCAGGTGAGGCGGCGGGTGATGGCGCGCAGGACGTAGTGGGTGCGGGCCCGCAGGAGTGGTGGTCCGGACGGGGGGACGTCGGCGAGTTGGGCGATGCGTTCGCGGTTCAGGGGAACCGGGGCAGGACGGGGGTGAAGCCTCAGGTGTTCGTTCCGTTCTGGGCGAGGGTGTCGAGGAGGCGGGTGAGGGAGGTGCCGAGGCCCCAGCGGGTGGCGAGGTCTTCGAGGGTCATCGGGTCGAGGGGTTCGCGGGGGAGGGTGGGGTCGAAGTCGGGGAGGGGGATGTCGGTGGCGACGCGCACGACGGTGGGGGCTACGTCGAGGTAGGGGGCGGCTTCGAGGATGTTCTTGCGACGGGCCGGGGTGAGTTTGGAGAAGGGGTCGGTGGCTGCGGCGCGGATGCCGGCGAGGTCGCCGTACTCGCGGATGAGTTGGGCGGCGGTCTTCTCGCCGATGCCCTTGACGCCGGGCAGGCCGTCGCTCGGGTCGCCGCGCAGGGCCGCCATGTCGGCGTACTCGGCGCCGGTGACGCCGTACTTCTCGCGCAGGGCGGCCTCGTTGATGATCTGGGCGGCGCCGACGCCCTTGATCGGGTAGATCACCTGGACACCGCGCACGTCGTCGACCAGCTGGAAGAGGTCTCTGTCGCCGGTGACGATCTGCACCGGGCCCTTGGCCCGGGCGGCGAGAGTCCCGATCACGTCGTCCGCCTCGTACTCCGGCACGCCGATCCGGGCGATGCCGAGGGCGTCGAGCACCTGCTCGATGACCGGCACCTGGGGGGAGAGGGTGTCCGGGATCTCCTCCTCGCCCTCGGTGGCGGCCTCGGCGACGCGGTGGGTCTTGTACGTCGGGATCAGGTCGACCCGCCACTGCGGGCGCCAGTCCGCGTCCATGCAGGCGACCAACTGGTCGGGGTGGTGGTCCTGGACGAGTCGGGAGATGAAGTCGAGCAGGCCGCGCACGGCGTTCACCGGCTGCCCGTCGGGGGACCTCACGGAGTCCGGCACGCCGAAGTAGGCCCGGAAGTAGAGGCTGGCGGAGTCGAGGAGCATCAGTCGCGGTGCGGTCACGCTCAGATCATGCCGTACGGGACGGACAGCGTCGTGGATCCCTGGCAGCTCGAACTCGCGCTCAGTGCTCGTGCGGCCCGCTGCGGTGGATCGGGCCGTGCGAGTCGGCGCAGTGGTCGGCGGTGGCTGCTCCGGCGGTGGGGGTGGTGATCTGCAGCAGTTCCTGCGGTTCGTCCTCGCCGAGGTGGTCGACCTGGAGGGTGGCGTGCGTGATCCGGTAGTCGTCACGCAGCTGCCGTTGCAGGTCGCGGCGGACGGCGTGGCAGTCGCCGCCGGGGGCGACCAGGATGTGCGCCGAGATGGCGGGTTGGCCCGAGGTGATCTCCCAGATGTGCAGGTCGTGGATCTCGACCACCTCGGGTGCGGAGACCAGCTGGTCGGCGACGGCGTCCGGGTCGATCCCGGCCGGTGCGGCCTCCAGGAAGATCCGCCCGGAGGCCCGGACCAGGCCGATCCCCGCTCGCAGCATCAGCGCCACCACGACCAGGGAGGCGATGGCGTCGGCACGCAGGAAGCCGGTGGCCAGCATGATCGCACCGGCGACGGCGGTCGCGATGAACGCGTAGAGGTCCGTCACCACGTGCTGGAAGGCGCCCTCGACGTTGAGCGACGTCCGGTTCGCCTTCGACATGCACCAGGCGGCGGCGAGGTTGACGACGATGCCGACCAGTGCGGTGATCAGCACCAGCGAGCCCCGTACGTCGGGCGGGCTGATCAGCCGCTGGATCGCCTCGTACGCGAGCCAGACCGAGAGGATCAGCAGGGTGACGCCGTTGGCCTGGGCGGAGAGGATCTCGGCCCGCTTGAGCCCGTAGGTGTAACCGCCCCGGGCCGGCCTGGCGGACAGCCGCATCGCGATCAGCGCCAGCACGATCGACGCCGCGTCGGTCAGCATGTGCGCGGCGTCCGAGATCAGGGCCAGCGACTGGGCGGCGTAGCCGACGATGACCTCGCCCGCCATGAAGACCACGATCAGCGTGAGCGCGCTGACCAGCCAGCGCCGGTCCGCGTCCGCCGCCACGCCGTGCGAGTGCCCGCCGTGCCCGCCGCCGTGGTTGTGGTTGTGGCTGTGGCCTGCGTGATCGTGATCGTGCTCGAAGTCGTGGCTGGACATCGCCGCCCTCTCATGGATGCTCGGAGGCCAGGGCTGGGCCGCCCCGCACCGGAAGTGAACCCCAGATCGTACGAAGATCCAAAGGCTGCACTGGTGACCGTTGTCGTTCCCGTCAGCGGCCCTCCCCATCACTCGGCCGACGGCTGATCGGCCGGTCGGCTGTCGGAGTGTCAGTGCCAGGACGTACCGTTCGCCGTAGTCGTTCTGTAGTCGTCCAGATGCGTTGAGTGATGGAGGAGGGCCAGCCTATGACGGAAGCTCAGGTCTGCCGGCGTCTGACCGGCCGGGTCGCGGTCGTGACCGGCGCCGGGAGCGGCATCGGTCTGGCCTCGGCCCGGCGGCTCGCCGCCGAGGGTGCCAAGGTGGTCTGCGCCGACCTGGACGAGGCCACCGGCCGGGCGGTCGCGCGCGAGGTCGGCGGGCTCTTCGTGCACACCGACGTCACCGATCCGTACATGGTCGAGGCGCTCTTCGACGAGGCGTACGAGACGTACGGCAGTGTCGACGTGGCGTTCAACAACGCGGGCATCTCGCCGCCGGAGGACGACTCCATCCTCACCACCGGGCTGGACACCTGGCGCCGGGTCCAGGAGGCCAACCTCACCTCGGTCTACCTCTGCTGCCGGTCGGCGCTGCCGTACATGCGGCGGCACGGGCGCGGCTCGATCATCAACACGGCGAGTTTCGTGGCGCGGATGGGCGCGGCGACCTCGCGGATCTCGTACACGGCGTCCAAAGGCGGCGTGCTGGCGATGTCGCGTGAACTGGGCGTCCAGTTCGCCAGGGAGGGCATTCGGGTCAACGCGCTCTGCCCGGGGCCGGTGGACACCGCGCTGCTCCGCGAGCTGTTCGCCGAGGACCCGGCTCGGGCAGCCCGCCGGCTGGTGCATATTCCGGTCGGCAGATTCGCCCGGCCGGAGGAGATCGCCGCCGCCGTGGCCTTCCTGGCCAGCGACGACTCCTCCTTCATCACGGCGAGCGAGTTCCTGGTGGACGGGGGGATCTCGGGGGCCTACGTGACGTCCCGGTAGCCTGGCGGACGCTTCTCACCTGAATCTCATCAGAAAAAGGGCAAATACACCGGCGCATTGATATCGCGCTTACCCGAATACGTTTACATTCAGTGCCGTGAGCGAGATTCCCGCCGGGTGGTACCCGGATCCGCAGGAGACCAACAGCGACCCCCGGCCGGAGCGCTGGTGGGACGGTACCGGCTGGACGGCCACCACCCGTCCCGCTCCCAGCGCCGCGCTGGAGGGTGAGGTCCTGGAGAACGGGCCGACCGTCCGCTACCCCGAGCTGCCCGAACTGGGCATGCCCGGCAGCGAGCAGCCCGTCACCAAGCGCCGCAGTCTCTCCCGCCCGGTGATCATCGCGGCGACGGTCGCGGCGCTGGCCGGTCTCGCGGTCGGCTCCGGGATCACCTACCTGGCGATGGACGGCAGGTCCACGGTCAAGGTCGTCCCGCGCGCGGCCGGTAAGCCCGGCTACCACTTCGGCGGCAGCGGCGGAAGCGGCAACGGCGCCGGCGGCGGTCTGGGCAACGGTGGTGGTCTGGGCAACGGCGGTGGCTTCGGCGGCCCGGGCGGTGGCCTCGGTAGCGGCGGAAGCGGTAGTGGCGGCAGCAGCGGTGGCTTGGGCGGTGGCTTGGGCGGCGGCCTGGGTGGCGGAGGTTCGCAGGGCGGCGGCAGCTCCACCGACGGCCAGGCTGTGGACGCCGTGAACGGGGTCAGCATCCCGATCCCGGCCGGTTGGACGGGCGGCACCACCGCCACCGGCTTCGCCTCGCTCGACACCGGCGACTACGCCTGCCCCGACGGCTCCAGCGGGTGCTCGCTCGGCGGTGTGGTGACGGCCGCCCTCAAGGGCACCGACCCGAAGGCAGCCGCCCAGCAGGACATCGCGGCGGCCGCCAAGGACTCGTACGGCGACATCAAGTCCCACACCGAGCTGAAGAACGAAGCGGTCACCGTGGACGGCCGCAACGGCTACCTCGTCCGCTGGAAGGTCGCCGCCTCGAAGGGCAACGACGGCTACGTGGAGACGGTGGTCTTCCCGAACGCCGACGGCTCCGCCCTGATCTCCGTGCACCTGGGCTTCGACGTCGCCCCGAAGGCGCCGGGCGTGGACCAGATGGACGCCATCGTGAAGAGCATCACGGACTTCAGCGGCCAGCCCGGCGGCGCCGCCTCCGCCGGCGGCTCGGGGGGCACGAAGACCTGACAGCGGAACGGCCTGACAGCGGAACGGCCTGACGCAGCATGACCTGACGTGCCGCGGGCTGACGCGCCGATATCCCGCTTCCCCCTCCCGGGTCATCGCCCGCCGGTAGGCTCGGCCGAGGGGGAGCAGGGGTCTTCTCCCGGCAGGTAGCGTGAGGAGACCTTGAGCCGATGCCCAGCGTGAGCGGCGGTAACTTCCACGGCACGGCCGTCCTTGCCGAGAGCATCGCCTCGCTGATGGTGCAGAGCCGCGAGACACCCCCGACCATCGTGCCGGGCACCCCGAAGCCACGTCTGCTGCCCGCCGTCGCCGCGCACTTCACCAACCGGGTCCGCGAGCTGGGCGCGCTCACCCGGGCGTGGGAGGAACGGGCGGACTCCCCGGCGCCCAAGGTGATCGCGCTGACCGGCATCGGCGGCATCGGCAAGACCTCCACCGTGCTGCGCTGGCTGGCCGACCTGGTCGGGCAGTTCCCGGACGGCCAGCTCTTCGTCTACCTGCGCGGTGGCTCAGCCGCTTCCGCGACCACGCCGGACGAGGCTCTGGCCGCCCTGCTCGGCCACCTCGGCGTCCACCCCGAGCACGTGCCGCCCACGCTGGAACGCAAGGCGGAGCTGTTCCGCACGCTGACCGCCGAGCGAAGGATCCTGCTGCTGCTGGACGACGCCCTCAACTACGCCCAGCTGCACCACCTGCTGCCCGCCTCGCCGCACTCGCTCACGGTGGTGACGGCCCGTCGGCTGCTGCCCGAGCTGGTCCGCGAGCGCGGTGCCGCCCACGTCCCGCTGGCTCCGCTGGACGAGGCGGCTTCGCTCGCCCTGCTCGCCCGCCTCGCCGGGCCGGAACGGGTGACCGGGCAGCGCGAGGACGCCGAAGTGGTGGCCGCGAGCTGCGGCGGCTCTCCGCTGGCACTGTGCACCGTCGGCTCCCGGCTCGCCGTCCGGAGCCATCTCACGTTGGCCGCCGTGGCTGCGGAGTTCGCGGCGGCGGATGCCACGGCGGACGCGGAGCAGCAGGGCGCGGAGGACCCGGTCCGGCAGAACCTGGACGCCGCCTACCGTGAGCTGAGTCCCGACGCCCAGCGCCTCCACCGCCTGCTGGCCCTGCACCCCGGCCCCGACTGTTCCGTCCCCGTCGCGGCCGCCGCCCTCGGTGAACACCCGGACGCGGCGGGGCTGCTGGCCGAACTCGCCGAGCTCCACCTGGTCGAGGAGACCGCCCTCGGCCGCTACCGCCAGCACGACCAGGTCCGCGCCCACGCCGCCCGGCTGGCCGCCGCCGAGGAGGGTCCGGCCCGCTCCGGCGCGGCCGTGCGGCGCATGATCAGCCGCTATCTCCGGCTGGCCGCAGCGGCCGATCTCGTGGTGATGCCGCTCCGCTGGCGCCTCGGCCCGGTCTACCGCTCGCTCGCCGCCGAGCCGCTGGTACAGGCTGCCGCGTCCGCCGAACAGGCGCTGGCCTTCCTCGAGCGCGAGCGGCCCAACCTGGCCGCCGCCGTCCGGGCCGCCGAGGAGTACGGCTTCAGCGAGTTGGTCTGGCAGCTCTGCGAGGCGCTCTGGAGCCTGTACTTCATGCGCGGCCACCACCAGGAGTGGGCCGAGACCCACCGCCTCGGCGCCCGCGCGGCCCTCGAGTGCGGGGAGGTGAGTGCGGAGGCCCGGATGCGCAACCAGCGCGGTTTCGCGCTGGTCGGCCTCGGCCTGTTCGGTGAGGCGGAGCAGGAGTACCGGGCCGCCGCCCGGCTGGACGCCGAGGCCGGCCACGTCCTCGGCCGGGCCAGCGCGATCGAGTCGCTGGGACTGATGATGCTGCGTCAGCAGCAGTACGACGAAGCCGCCGAGGCGTTCCGCGAGGCCGCCGAGGTACTCACCGGGTCCGGTGACCCGCGAGCCCTCGCGCTGCTGGCCCACCACCTGGGCCGGGCGATGGCGGGCCAGGGCCACTACCCGGCGGCGCTGGCCCAGCTGTCGGCCGCCCGGACCGCCCTCGCCGCCCTGCCGGACCCGTACAACGAGGCGCGGGCGCTGACCAGCATCGCGGAGGCGCACCTCGCGGCCGGCCGCCCGGCCGAGGCCCGGGAGCCGCTGACGGCCGCGCTGGCGATCATGACCGAGCGCGGTGCCAAGACCCAGGAGGCTTACGTGGCCGAGCTGTTGGCCGCCGTGGCGCGGGCCGAGGGCGACCGGACGGCGGAGGCCGACCGGCTGCGCCGGGCGCTCGCCGTCTACGCGGAGACCGGCGCCCCGGCGGCGGTCCTGATCACCGAGCGTCTGGCGGAGCTGGGCTGACGATCCGGGCCCGGTGCAGGGCGTGCCCGGTCCGGACGGTCAGTTCCGGTCCGGGTGGCTGCCCGTCGGCGAGCATCGCGTACAGGGCCGAGACGTACACCGCCGGGTCGGTCCGGTCGCGTCGGCCGTCCTCGCCGGGTAGCGGGGTCAGTTCGAGCGGCTTGCCGCCGTACGGCAGCGCGGTGACCCGGCCGTCCGGGTGGAGCAGGGCGGCCAGCCGGCAGCCCGGGTGGGCCGTGAGGGTCTCGGCGAGCAGTACGGCGGGCGGGTCCGGCTCGGGCTCGCGGTGCAGCAGTACGTCGGCGAGGTCGAGCTTCCCCAGATCCGGTTCGCGGACGTCCACCACCAGGTGGCCCGCCTCCCCGTCGGGGAAGGCCGCCGAGGCGGGCAGCCGGGTCACCGAGACCTCATCGGCGCCGACCCCGGTGGCCACCTGGACCGGGCCGGGCACTACCAGGGTGTCGACGTCGAACGGGCCGTGCGCCAGCGGCTCCAGCAGTGCTGGCTCCGGCGGTTCCGGTAGGCGCAGGTAGCGGTAGAACAGCGACCGCAGCAGGGCGGCCGAACGGCCGGGGTCGGAGGTCACCTCGGCCACCGCCGAGGCGTACGGGGGCGGGCCCGGGTCGGCGAGGGCGGCGGTCAGCTGCGGGCGCAGCGGTCGGGCCGGGTCGAGCCCGGGGGCGGCGGCGCAGAACCGGCCGACGGGGGAGCGCGGATCGAGGTCCGCAAGTGGGGCGGCAGCCAGCAGCACGGGCCGCCCGAGCGCCCCGGCGTAGTACGTCACCGAGCCGTGGTCGCCGATCACGCAGTCGGCGGCGACCACGGCCTGGCGCCAGCCGTCCAGCGGCGGCAGCACCAGCAGACCGGCCCGCCGGGCCCGGTTCAGCCAGCCGCGCACCTGGCCGGGGCCGTGGCCGTGCCAGACGTTCGGGTGGAGGGCGGCCGCGACCCGGTACTCGTCGATCGGGAGCTCCCGCAGCAGGGCGCTGAGCAGCTGGGGGAACAGGTCGTCCCGCTCGTCGCCCGCCAGCGAGCGCGGGCCCCAGGTGGAGGACAGCAGGACGAGGCGCTGACGCTCATTCAGGCCGAAGGCGCGCCGGTGGGCGGCCCGCCGCCGTTCCGCGTCGAGCACCCGGTCGTAGCACGGGTCACCCGCCAGGACGGCCGTCCCGGCGGCCGGCGGGCAGCCGTCGCGCAGGCGGTCGAGCTGCTCGGGGTGGGAGAGCACGGTGGCATCGGCGATCGGCCGGCCTTCGTGCAGCAGCCACTCCTCCGACAGCCCGAAGACCGGAGCCCCCGCCGGCGCAGCACCGCTGCCACTGCCGCCACGGTGTCCGGTGTCCGGTGTCCGGTGTCCGGTGTCCGGTGTCCGGTGTCCGGTGTCCGGTGTCCGGTGTTGCGAGCCTCTTATTGTATCCGGCCCCGTGCGACAACACCACCAACGGCGCCTCCAGCAGCGCGAGTTCACCGCCGTAGCTGGCCGAGACCGCCAGGTCGAAGTGCTCCGCCCGGGCCTGCGCCCAGGGCAGCACCGGCAGCCCCAGTGCGCCGAACAGTTCGGGTATCCCGCCGGCGAACGGTGACGAACCGGTCGAGCTGACGACCACCTGGACCCGGAAGTCGCCGGTCAGCAGCGGCAGTACGTCGAGCAGCCGGGTGGCGGAGGTGACGTTGTGCACCACCAGCAGCACCCGTCGGCAGCGCCCCCTGGTCGCCCAACGGCTCGCCTCCCGCCCGACCGGCACCCGCAGCCACCCCTCCGTCGGTGCGGCTGCGAGCGTCAGCCCGTCCGGCACCTCAGGAGCCCGGATTGATCGTCAGATCCCGGACGGACCCCGTCGCCACTACCGTCCCGTGGAAATTCCCGCCGTTGATGGTGACCGGGGACGAGCCCGGCGCTGTCGCCTTCGGCGCGAACTCCGCCAGCAGCGAACGCAGTTCGGCCGCCGTATCCGGGTCAGCCAGCAGTCGCCGCAGCCGGGGCGCCCACTCGGAGGCGGCCTCCTCCGGGGCGCCGCCCGCGAGCACCTCCCCGCGTACGATCTCCAGTTCCGCCGCCGTGTCCTCCGCCCGCGCGTGCCCGAACAGGGCGGCGAACCGGCCCCTGGCCTGCCCCCAGGCCTCCGTCACCATCAGCCCGACCAGCGTCGTCGCCCCAGATGTCGCCAGCTCCACCAGCTCCGCGTCCATGGCGTCCCCCTTCGTGTCCGACGTACCCAAGTGGCCGTCAGCCTAGGACAGCCGCCGACGCCGTGTCACAAGAACGTCTTCCCCTCACCCCGGTACGTCGGGACGGTCTGCACCACCTGGTCGCCCTCGATCAGGTGCAGCTCGGCGAAGCGTTCGCACAGCTCGCCCGCCTTGGCGTGCCGGAACCAGACCCGGTCGCCGATCAGCAGGTCGTCGGCGGCCGAGCCCAGCAGGGGGGTCTGTACCTCGCCCGCGCCCTCCTGCGGGTCGTACCTGAGCCCGGCCGGCAGGTACGGCACCGGCGAACGGTCCGCCCCCGCCGCGCCCGACGCCGGGTACCCGCCGCCGAGCACCGTGACCACCCCGACCCCCGGCCGGCGGACCACCGGCTGGGCGAACAGCGCGGCCGGACGGCCCTGGAACGAGCGGTAGTTGTCGAACAGGCGCGGGACGTACAGCCCGGACCCGGCCGCCACCTCCGTCACCGCGCGCTCGGCGACGGTCGACTCCACGCTGCCCGTCCCGCCGCCGTTGACGAACTCCAGGTCCGCCACCTGCCGCAGCCGCCGCACCACCGCGGCCCGGCGCTCGGCCAGTTCGGTACGCGCCCTGGCCTGCATCAGCTGGATCATGCGCGAGCGCACCGGACGGCCGGCGATCCGGTCCCCGACACCGGCGACATGCCCCTCGTACGCCATCAGCCCGACCACCCGGAAGCCCGGGCGGCACTGGACCAGCTCGGCGAACGCGCCGAGCGCCTCCGGCGTGCGCAGCGGCGAGCGGCGCGCGCCGACCCGTACGCGCCCGCCGAGCAGGTGCAGCGCGGTGTCCAGTTCCAGGCAGACCCGGACCTCCTCGTCGCCCTCCCGGGCCGCGTCGACCAGGTCCAGCTGCGCCGGGTCGTCGAGCAGCACGGTGACGGCCGCCGCCAGCTTCGGGTCGGCGGTCAGCTCGGCGAAGCCGGCGCGGTCGGCCGAGGGGTAGGCGAGCAGGATGTCGTCGAAGCCCGAGCGGGCCAACCAGATCGACTCGGCGAGAGTGAAACTCATCAGCCCTGAAAAGCCATCGACCGCCAGCACACGCTCCAGCAGCGCCCGGCAGCGCACCGACTTGCTCGCCACCCGGACCGGCTTGCCGGCCGCCCGGCGCACCAGATCGGCCGCGTTGGCGTCGAAGGCGGCCAGATCGACGACGGCCAGCGGCGCGTCGAGATGCGCGGTGGCCCGGTCGTAGCGGGCGCGGTCGGAGGCGGTACCGGGGGAGGCTACGAGGTTGGCCATGCGCGCACGATGCCACACCGCCGTACTCGTGGGTAGGGGTACGGCGCCGCCCGCTGTACGCCAGGTGGCATAGGCTCGCCAGGTGGACCGCAAGAACATCCCGAACCCCGGATTCGCCGCCGACGACGGCACCGCAGACCCGCGCCTGGCGCTGGCCCTGGACGCCTGGTCCAAGGACCGCACGGCCGAGCCCGAGCTACTCGCCGCCCTGACGCCCAGTCGGCTGATGGTCCCGATCGTCGCCCTGCTGGGCGAGGTGGAGACCGACGCGAAGGGGCTCAAGCACGAGAAGACCAGTGACATGGCGGTCCCCGTCATCGAGGCGCCCGACGGTCGCCGCGCGCTGCCCGCCTTCACGTCGCTCGAATCGCTGGCCCGCTGGCGCGCCGACGCCCGCCCCGCCCCGGTCGCCGCCCCGCAGGCGGTGCTGGCCGCCTACGCCGAGCAGGCCGGCTCGCTGCTGATCGACCCGGCGGGCCCGGTCACGTACGAGCTGACGGGCGCCCGGATGCGGGCCGTCGGCGAGAACCGCCCGTACCTCCCGCCGGCCGAGGACCCCGAGGTCCAGGCCGCGGTGGGCGCGCTGCTGGCCGCCGAACCGGCCGTACTCCGCGCCGAGTTCCGCCCGTCCGCCGAGACCGACGGCGTCCTGGCCCTCACCCTGACGGACGGCCTCCCGGAGGACACCGTCCGAGCCCTCGCCCAACGCCTCGCCACCGCCCTGGCGACCGACCCACTCCTCCGGATCCGCCTCACCAACGGCCTCGACCTGGCCTTGATGAAGGGGTGACCCGAGGCTGAAGGCGAAACCCAAGAGGGGCGCGGGGTGGACCCCCGCGCCCCTCTTGGTCGGTCGTCAGCTGTAGACGGGCCCGGTGAACTTCTCGCCCGGCCCGGAGCCGACCGCGTCCGGGATGAGGGAGGCCTCGCGGAAGGCGAGCTGCAGCGACTTCAGGCCGTCCCGCAGGGGCGCCGCGTGGAAGTTGCTGATCTCGGGAGCCCCGGCGGTGACCAGGCCGGCCAGGGCGGTGATCAGCTTGCGGGCCTCATCGAGGTCCTTGTCGGCATCGCCGCCCTCGGCGAGGCCGCACTTGACGGCGGCCGCGCTCATCAGGTGCACCGCGACGGTGGTGATCACCTCGACGGCCGGGACCTCCGCGATGTCACGGGTGAAGTCGTCGAAGCCGAGCTGGCCGTCGTCGCTGGGGTCGGTGGGCTGGGTGCTCAAGATGGCTCACTCCGTCGTGCCGGTGTACGTACACAGGGAGCGTACAAGGGGCCCGGAGTGAGCTGTCCGGCCTCCTGCCGGGAGACCGGCTGTCCACTGTCCTGTCTCCCCGCTTGTCTCCTGCCGGGAGACGAGCTGTCCACTGTCGGATGACAAGACTGGTATGCTTCAGAACTGACCGGCCAGGTACTCGTACGAGTCCCCGGCCAGCAAGTGGAGGCTCCACTCATGGAGGCCCGAGAGGGCAACCGCGAAAGTCTCCCACCCGATCGTGCCTCACGGTCGACGGGTCCCGGTCCGCGAGAGCAGCTCAGGCTGCCGATCGCCAGCAGCGCCCCTCGCAGGGTGCCGCCCCCGGTTGTGTGGAGCCCCGCTTGTACCGAGCGGGGCTTTTTTCGTGTCGCGGTGCAGGTAGCCGAGGCAGCGCAGCACGAATGAAGCCCCGCCCAGTGGTCGCGTCCAGTACCCACGGCCGCCGAACGGCCGTGGCGCAGAAGGTGCAACCAAGGAGGCCCCATCAGCACCGAGCCCCGCATCAACGACCGGATTCGCGTCCCCGAGGTGCGACTCGTCGGTCCCAGCGGCGAGCAGGTCGGCATTGTGCCGCTTGCCAAGGCGCTGGAGCTTGCGCAGGAGTACGACCTCGACCTGGTCGAGGTCGCGGCGACCGCCCGGCCGCCGGTGTGCAAGCTCATGGACTACGGCAAGTTCAAGTACGAGTCGGCCATGAAGGCCCGTGAGGCGCGCAAGAACCAGGCGCACACGGTCATCAAGGAGATGAAGCTCCGGCCGAAGATCGACCCGCACGACTATGACACCAAGAAGGGTCACGTCGTCCGGTTCCTCAAGCAGGGTGACAAGGTCAAGATCACGATCATGTTCCGTGGTCGCGAGCAGTCCCGCCCCGAGCTGGGTTTCCGACTGCTGCAGCGGCTCGCGAACGACGTCCAGGACCTGGGCTTCGTGGAGAGCTCGGCCAAGCAGGACGGCCGTAACATGATCATGGTGCTTGGCCCGCACAAGAAGAAGACCGAGGCCATGGCCGAGGCCCGTGCGATCGCCGACGCCCGCAAGGCCGAGCGTCAGGGCCGTAACGTCGGTCCGGACGACGCTCTGGACGCGGACGACGACGCCGCGCTCGAGGCCGAGAACGCCGCTGCCGAGGCAGAGGCCGACGCCGACGAGACCGATGAGGTCGACGAGGCGGACGAGGTCGAGGCCGCCGAGGTCGAGACCCCTGCCGCCGAGGCCGCCGCCGAGGTCGAGAAGCCGGCCGAGGCCACTCAGGACGCCTGAGCCCGCAAGGCTCGCGCAGTCCGAGTGGATCGGCCACCACGGTGCCGGGGCGTCCTGCCCCGGACACCGGAGATCCATTCCAGCTCCCGCCCACGCGGCAACGCGCGGGCAGGAGCGGACCGACGAGGAGATACGGCGATATGCCGAAGCAGAAGACTCACAGCGGCGCCAGCAAGCGCTTCAAGATCAGCGGTTCCGGCAAGGTGCTGCGCGAGCGGGCCGGCCGTCGCCACCTGCTCGAGCACAAGCCCTCGACGCTGACCCGCAAGCTTGCCGGCACCGTCGTGGTGGCCCCGGCTGACGCGAAGCGGATCAAGAAGCTTCTCGGCAAGTGATCGCCCTCCCGCCGCCCACGGCGGCGGGACAGTTGATCCTTCCCGACCCATTCGAATGACGGACCACGTGAAGTAGTCCGTGGTCCAATCCAAGGAGTAATGAAGTGGCACGCGTCAAGCGGGCAGTAAACGCCCACAAGAAGCGCCGGGTCATCCTCGAGCGAGCGAAGGGTTACCGCGGCCAGCGGTCGCGCCTGTACCGCAAGGCCAAGGAGCAGGTCACCCACTCGCTCGTTTACAACTACAACGACCGCAAGAAGCGCAAGGGCGACTTCCGTCAGCTCTGGATCCAGCGCATCAACGCTGCGGCCCGTGCCAACGGCATCACGTACAACCGCTTCGTGCAGGGCCTGAAGATCGCGAACGTCGAGATCGACCGCAAGATGCTGGCCGACCTCGCCGTCAACGACCCGGGCGTCTTCGCGTCGCTCGTCGAGGTTGCCCAGAAGGCGCTGCCGGCCGACGTCAACGCGCCGAAGGCCGCCGTCGCCGCCTGATTCTCCCTGGAGAACAGGTGCCCAGGCACCCGTAGTTGAGCTGTACTCGGACCCGCAGGCACTCGCGTCTGCGGGTCCGAGTGTTTTCCGGGGCCACCTCCAGCGGAGCCACCTCCACAGCCGAGCCACCTCCACAGCCGTTTCCCACAGAGAACGAGAGCATGCAGAGCACCGACACCCCCCTGCTCACCTCCCTGCGCTCGCCCCGCGTCATCGCCGCCCGCAAGCTGGCCCGGCGTAATCAGCGCAGCAAGGACCGCCGCTTCCTGGCCGAGGGTCCGCAGGCGGTCCGGGAGGCCGTCGCGTACGGGCGGCCTACGGGGTCGGACGAGCATGTGGTGGTCGAGATCTACCTGACCGTCGAGGCCGCCGAGCGGCACGCGGACCTTGTCGACGCGGCGTACGCGGCCGGGCTGCCGGTGCTCACCGCCACCGACGAGGTGATCGCCGAGATCTGCGACACCGTCACCCCGCAGGGCATCGTCGCGCTCTGCCGCTTCCTGGACACCCCGTTCGAGGAGATCCTGGCCGCCCGCCCGCAGCTGGTCGCCGTGCTGGCGGCCGTCCGCGACCCCGGCAACGCCGGGACGGTGCTGCGTACGGCCGACGCGGCCGGTGCCGACGCGGTGATCCTCACCGACGCCTCGGTGGACCCGTACAACCCGAAGGCCGTCCGGGCCTCCGTCGGCAGCCTGTTCCACCTGCCGTTCGCGGTCGGCGTCCCGGTCGAGGAGGCCGTCGGACGGCTCCGCGAGGCCGGCGTACGGGTGCTGGCGGCCGACGGCGCGGGGGAGCGGGATCTGGACCAGGAGCTGGACGAGGGCACCCTGGGCGCGCCCGGGGCCTGGGTCTTCGGCAACGAGGCGTGGGGGCTGCCGGAGGAGACCCGCGCACTCGCCGACGAGGTGGTGCGGGTGCCCATCCACGGCCACGCCGAGAGCCTCAACCTCGCCACGGCCGCCGCCGTCTGCCTCTACGCCTCCGCCCGCGCCCAGCGGTCGCCCGGAGGGTGTCGCGTACAGGGGTAGGGGCGCTAGGGTCGGACGGTGGGGGTACGTGCACGGTGGGTAGCCGGTCAGACGGTGGGTAACAGGGGAGGACGCCCATGCTCGGCAGCGGGTCCGGCAGTGGGTCCGGTGATGGGTCCGGCAGCGGGTCTGACAGCGGGTCCGGCGGTGACGGGGGTGCGGAGCCCGGGTTGAATCCGGACGACCTCCCGGACGGTCTGGTGATCGCCGACCAGTCCGGCCAGGTGGTCTGCTTCAACACGGCCGCCTGCCGGCTCACCGGCATCCGCTCCGGCACGGCGCTCGGCAGCCGGCTGGAGCACGCGCTACCGCTGGAGGACCTGGACGGGCGGCGCTGGTGGCAGCTGACCGACCCGTACGGCGGCCTCGCGACCAGGACCGGCCAACCCGAGCGGAACCTGCTGCTGCCGGGGGGGCGTGAGGTGCTGGTCTCCGCCAAGTACGTGCGTGCGCACGCGCAGGGCCCGGTGAGCCGGGTGGTGATCGCCCTGCGCGGCACCGAGGCCCGGCGCCGCACCGAGCGCAGCCACGCCGAACTGATCGCCACCGTCGCGCACGAGCTGCGCTCGCCGCTCACCAGCGTCAAGGGCTTCACCGCGACCCTGCTGGCCAAGTGGGAGCGGTTCACCGACGGCCAGAAGCGCTGGATGCTGGAGAGCGTCGACGCCGACGCGGACCGCGTCACCCGGCTGATCGCCGAGCTGCTGGACATCTCCCGGATCGACGCCGGCCGGCTGGAGATCCGCAGGCAGGTTGTTGACCTGGCCGCCGCCGTACGTCGGCACGTGGACGGCAAGGTCGCGGCGGGCATCCCCGCCGAGCGCTTCGACATCCGGGTCTCCGAGCCGCTCACCCAGCTCTGGGGCGATCCGGACAAGATCGACCAGGTGCTTGCCAACCTGCTGGAAAACGCGGTGCGGCACGGTGAGGGAACTGTCACCATCGAGGTGGCACCCGCCAAGGAGGTCGTCGAACCGGCCCCCTGGGAGCACACCCACACCCCGCCCCGAGTCCTGGAAGGCACCGCGGTCACCGTGAGCGACGAAGGCACCGGCATCCCCGAGGAGTCGATGCCGCGCGTCTTCACCCGCTTCTGGCGCGGCTCCAAGCGCGGCGGCACGGGCCTGGGCCTCTACATCGTCAAGGGCATCGTCGAGGCCCACGGCGGCACCATCAGGATCAGCCGCGCCCAGAGCGGCGGCGCGAGGTTCCGATTTATCCTGCCTGCGGGCGTCCCTGACTTCATGCTGTGAAACGGGCATGAACGACAAGCACAGCATGCTCTGAGTCCACGAGCACGGGCGTTCTGCAGGCTGCGACTACACTCGACCTTTGGCGTTGTGCGACGCCCTGCGCGGCGATGCCGCGGACGCCCTTCCTCCAGGTACGGAGATCGGTGGTCCGTGCCCTCGCCACGCAGTGCGTAACGCAGAGGCGAGCGAACCCCTTACCTGAGTCACACGAGCAGGAGCACGGGAAAGATAGAGATGTCGGCACCTAATAAGTCTTACGACCCGGTGGAGGTCGAGGCATTGAAGCCCGAAGAGGTCGAGCGAGCCCGGGACGAGGCCGTCGCGGCCTTCGCCGCCGCCGGCACGCTGGACGAGCTCAAGCAGGCCAAGGTTGCCCACACCGGCGACCGCTCGGCACTGTCGCTGGCCAACCGCGAGATCGGCGCGCTGCCCCCGCAGGCCAAGGCGGCGGCGGGCAAGCTGATCGGGCAGGCCCGTGGAGCCGTCAACAAGGCGCTGGCCAAGCGCCAGGTGGAGTTGGAGGCGGAGCGCGACGCCCGCGTGCTGGTCGAGGAGGCGGTGGACGTCACGCTGCCGTACGACCGCACCCCGCGCGGCGCCCGGCACCCGCTGACCACGCTCGCCGAGCGGATCGAGGACACCTTCGTGGCCATGGGCTACGAGGTCGCCGAGGGGCCCGAGGTCGAGGCGGAGTGGCTGAACTTCGACGCCCTCAACCTGGGCGAGGACCACCCGGCCCGCTCGATGCAGGACACCTTCTTCGTGCAGGCCCCGGACGGCTCGGCCGACTCCGGCGTGGTGCTGCGCACCCAGACCTCCCCGGTCCAGGCCCGTACGCTGCTCGACCGCGAGCCCCCCGTGTACGTGGTCTGCCCCGGCCGGGTCTACCGCACCGACGAGCTGGACGCGACGCACACCCCGGTCTTCCGGCAGGTCGAGGGCCTGGCGGTGGACGAGGGCATCACCTTCGCCGACCTCAAGGGCACCATCGAGCTGCTGGTCTCGAAGCTGATCGGTGACGGCTTGGAGCTGCGCTGGCGGCCCTCGTACTTCCCGTTCACCGAGCCGAGCGCCGAGATCGACCTGCAGTGCTTCGTCTGCCGTGGCGAGAGCGTCGGCAACCCGGACCGCCCCTGCCGCACCTGCTCCTCCGAGGGCTGGATCGAGCTCGGTGGCTGCGGCGTGGTCAACCCGCGCGTGCTGGTCGCCTGCGGCGTCGACCCGAGCCGCTACAGCGGGTTCGCCTTCGGCCTGGGCCTGGAGCGAATTCTGATGAACCGCCACAACGTCGCCGACATGCGCGACATGGTCGAGGGTGACGTCCGCTTCACCCTCCCGTTCGGGATGGAGATCTGATGCGCGTCCCGCTTTCCTGGCTGCGTGAGTACGTCGACCTGCCGGCCGGCGAGACCGGTCGCGACGTGGCGGCCCGGCTGGTCCGCGCCGGTCTCGAGGTCGAGACCGTCGAGCAGCTGAACGCCGACCTCAAGGGCCCGCTGGTCGTCGGCCAGGTGCTGTCGATCGAGGAGCTGTCCGGCTTCAAGAAGCCGATCCGGCACTGCTTCGTCAACGTCGGCGACGCCAACGGCACCGGCGAGCCGCAGGAGATCGTCTGCGGCGCGACCAACTTCGCCGTCGGTGACAAGGTCGTCGTGGTCCTCCCGGGCGCCGTCCTGCCCGGCCCGTTCCCGATCGCCGCGCGGCAGACCTACGGCCAGACCTCGGCCGGCATGATCTGCTCCGCCCGCGAACTGGGCATGGGCGACGATCACAACGGCATCATCGTGCTGGAGTCGCACCACGAGCCCGGCACCGACGCGATCGAGCTGCTCCAGCTGGTCGACGAGGTGCTCGACATCGCGGTCACCCCCGACCGTGGTTACTGCCTCTCGATGCGCGGCGTCGCGCGTGAGGCCGCCGCCGCGTACGGGCTGCCGCTGGCCGACCCGGCGCTGCTGGACGTGCCCCCGGCCAACTCGTACGGCTACCCGGTCAAGGTCGCCGATCCGGTCGGTTGCGACCGCTTCGTCGCCCGTACGGTCACCGGTGTGAACCCGGCCGCGCAGTCGCCGATCTGGCTGCAGCGCCGGCTGCAGAAGTCGGGCATCCGCCCGATCTCGCTGACCGTCGACATCACCAACTACGTGATGCTCGAGGTCGGCCAGCCGCTGCACGCGTACGACCGGAACCGGGTCGACGGCCCGATCCAGGTCCGCCGCGCGCAGGACGGCGAGACCATCACCACCCTGGACGGCGTGCAGCGCAAGCTGGCCGCCGAGGACCTGGTGATCTGCGACAACACCGGCCCGATCGGCATCGCCGGTGTGATGGGCGGTGCCTCGACCGAGATCCTCGACGCGGCGGCCGGTCCCGGCACCACCGAGGTGATCATCGAGGCCGCGCACTTCGAAGCCGTCACCGTCGCCCGCGCCGCCAAGCGCCACAAGCTGCCCTCCGAGGCGTCCAAGCGCTTCGAGCGCGGCGTCGACCCGGAGGCGGCCCGCGCCGCCGCCCAGCGCGCGGTGGACCTGCTGGTCCTCATCGCGGGCGGCACCGCCGAGGCCGGGGTCACCGACATCGCGGCCCCGCACCCGCTGCGGACCATCGCGATCGACGCGGACCTCCCCGACCGCGTCGCGGGCACCGAGTACGGCCGCGAGACCGTCACCCGGCGCCTGCAGGAGGTCGGCTGCACCGTCGCGGGCGCCGACATCGCCGGCGCGGACATCCTCCAGGTCACCCCGCCGACCTGGCGGCCCGACCTCACCGACCCGTACGACCTCGCGGAGGAGGTCATCCGCCTGGAGGGGTACGACAACGTCCCCGCCCGGATGCCCACCGTGCCGCCGGGCCGTGGCCTGACGGAGGCCCAGCGCTTCCACCGCCGGACGGGCGTCGCGCTGGCCGGTGCCGGCTACGTCGAGGTGAACAACTACCCGTTCGTCGGCGAGGCCGCGCTCGACGCGCTCGGCTTCGAGAAGGACGACGAGCGCCGCCGCACGGTCAAGCTCGTCAACCCGCTGAGCGACGAGGAGCCCGCGCTGCGCACCACGCTGCTGCCGGGCCTGCTCGGCGCGCTGCGGCGCAACATCGGCCGGGGCAACACCGACCTGGCGATCTTCGAGACCGGCACGGTCTTCCTCCCCAAGGAGGAGCTGAAGGTCGCCCCGCGCCTGCCCGTCGACCGCCGTCCGACGGCGGAGCAGCTGGCTTCGCTGGACGCCGCGCTGCCGGACCAGCCGCGTCGTGTGGCCGTCGCCCTGGCGGGCGAGCGGCTGCCGTCCGGCTGGTGGGGCAAGGGCGCGGGCGCGGGTTGGGCGGACGCCGTCGAGGCGGCCCGTACGGTCGCCCGCGCGGCGGGCGTCGAGCTGACGGTCCGTCAGGTCCAGCGTGCCCCTTGGCACCCGGGCCGCTGCGCCGAACTGCTGGTCGGCGAGCGGGTCGTCGGGTACGCCGGTGAGCTGCACCCGCGCGTCATCAAGGCGCTGCACCTGCCGGAGCGCACCAGCGCGATGGAGCTCGACCTCGACCTGCTGGTCGCCGACGGTACGCAGCGGGTCAGCGGCCCGGCCGTGTCCTCCTACCCGGTGGCCACCCAGGACGTCGCGCTGATCGTCGACTCCGCCGTCCCGGCCGCCGAGGTGGAGGCCGCGCTGCGTGACGGCGCGGGCGAACTCCTGGAGGCCATCCGGCTGTTCGACGTCTTCACCGGCGAGCAGGCGGGCGAGGGCAAGAAGTCGCTGGCGTACACCCTGCGCTTCCGCGCGACGGACCGCACGCTGACGGCCGACGAGGCCTCGGCCGCCCGCGAGACGGCGGTGGCCGCCGCCACTGCCCGTACGGGCGCGGTGCTGCGCGGCGCCTGAGGCGCGCTGTTCTGCTGAAGTACCTGTCTGTGGGGCCCTGTTCCGGATTCGTCCGGGGCGGGGCCCTTCGGCTTCGGTAGACAGCTCCGAGTATTGGACCAGTCTCCCCCTGGGCGGTCACCCAGGTGTTTCGTCGGAGCTGGTTTCGTCGGAACGGGTTTCGCCGAGCTGGTTGCGCCGGGCGATCAGGTAGGCGTGTTCTGTCCGGTTGTCGGTGAGCCGGGCTGCGGCGTCGAAGGCTTGCTGGGCCTCGCCGGTTCGCCCGAGGCGGGCGAGGAGGTCGCCGCGGATTGCGTGGAAGAGGTGGAAGGTTCCGAGGTCCAGGTCGTCCACCAGCCGAAGTGCCGCTGCGGGGCCATCGATCTCGGCGACGGCGACCGCGCGGTTGAGTGTGACCATCGGGCTGGGGTCGAGTCGCGCGAGTTGGTCGTAGAGCGCGAGGATCTGCGTCCAGTCGGTGACCGGGTCGGTGTGCACGGCGTTTATCGCGGCGAGCAACTGGTAGCGGCCGGGCTGGTTTCGGCGCAGGCAGGTGCGGACGATCGCTCTCCCCTGGGCGATCAAGTCGGCGTCCCACCGGGAGCGGTCCTGGTCGGCGAGCCGCACCAGAGCGCCGTCGGCGTCGGTGCGCGCGGGGCGGCGCGCCTCGGTCAGCAGCATCAGCCCGAGCAGTCCCGCCGCCTCCGGCTCGTCGGGCATCAGCTCGACCAGCAGGCGGGCCAGTCGGATCGCTTCGATGCACAGTTCGCCCCGGACGAGTTCTGCGCCGAAGGTGGCGACGTAGCCCTCGTTGAAGATCAGGTAGAGCACCGCGAGGACCGCGTCGAGGCGTTCGGGCAGCTCGGCCTCGTACGGCACCCGGTAGGGGATGCGTGCGTCGCGGATCTTCGCCTTCGCCCGCACGAGCCGCTGGGCCATCGTGGCTTCGGGCACGAGGAAGGCGTGGGCGATCTCGGGTGTGGTGAGCCCGCCGAGCAGGCGCAGGGTGAGCGCCACTTGAGCGGGGCGGGCCAAGGCCGGGTGGCAGCAGGTGAACACGAGCCGCAGACGGTCGTCCGGCACGGCACCCTCGTCGACGGATTCGGCCGGTGTGCTGATGAGTGCGGCCTCGGCGTGCTTGTGCGCGCGGACGGCTTCGCGGCGCAGGTGGTCGATGGCGCGGTTGCGGGCAGCGGTGATGATCCAGCCGGCCGGGCTGGGCGGGGGGCCGTCGACCGGCCACTTGACCAGCGCGGTCGCGAAGGCGTCGGCGACCGCGTCTTCGGCCAGGTCGATGTCGCCGAGCCCGCGCACGAGTACGGCGACGGCTCTGCCGTACTCGGCGCGGAAGACGGCTGCGATCTCCTGCGGCGTCATCGGGGTGGGTCTCAAAAGGGTTCGACGTCCTGGAACGGGCGGACCTCGATCGGCAGCGTCGTGGCGGCTGCCGCCTTGCGGCCCCAGGAGAGCGCCGCGTCCAGGTCGGGCGCGGTGATCACCCAGATACCGCCGATGCACTCCTTGCCCTCGACGTACGGACCGTCGGTGATCAGGCCGTCGGCCCGTACCACGGTGGCGGTGCCGGGCGCGTGCAGGCCGCCGGTGAATACCCACGAGCCGCTCTCGCGCAGTTCCTCGTTCAGCCGGTGCAGGTCGGCCGTGATCCGGGCCAGGGTCTCGGTGTCGGGCGGCGTGCCGTCCGGCTGGTAGATCGAGAGCAGGTACTGCGGCACGGGTCTCTCCCTCATCGGCGGGTGTAGCTCATCGGCGGGTGTAGCGGGCGATGATCACGCCCTTGGGGGTGGTGACGGAGTCGGTGAGCTCGAACTCGGTCAGCGGCGCGGGACCCTCGAAGAGGCGCGTGCCGCTGCCCAGGGTCAGCGGGTGGATCAGCAGCTGGTAGTGGTCGATCAGGCCGGCGGCGTGCAGGGCATGGATCAGCGAGGCACTGCCGATGATCGACAGGTCGTTGCCGGGGGTGCCCTTGAGGTCGGCCACCGTCTCGGCGGCCTCCCCACTCAGCAGGATCGAGTTCTGCCAGGCGTCGGTGTCCTTGAGGGTCCTGGACACGACGTACTTCGTGGCCGCGTTCATGTGCGTGGTGAACGGGTTGCCGTCGGTCGCTCCCGCCCACGCGCCGATGAAGTCCTGCCAGGTCCGGTGGCCGAAGAGCATGTCGCTGGGCTTGGACATGCTCTTGCCCATCTCCTGGCCCATGACCTGGTCGTTGTACTGCCCGCCCCAGCCTCCATGGGTGAATCCACCTCGGGTGTCCTCGTCCGGGCGGCCGAGGCCCTGGACAACTCCATCGAGGGTGACCGACATCGTCGCCGTGATCGACCGCATGATCTGCTCCTTGCCTGTGCGGACCGCTCTTCCGCGGCCCGGCTCACCCTCTACACGAACAGCGCCCGGCGAAATCGACAATTGCCATGGAACCAATGTCCCACCCAAGCCGCCTGGGGTTCGCCCGGCCTCCCTCGGTGATCGACGGGGCAGGGCCTGGTGAACAATCCGATCGACGTGGCATGGCAGCGGTGGGATGCTCGCCCGATGCTGCTAGAGACCGCCCGACTCCGCTTGCGCCGCTTCCAGCCGGAGGACGCGCCCGTTCTTGCCGCATACCGCTCGGATCCGGCGGTCGCCCGCTACCAGGGCTGGACGGCGCCGGTGCCGCCGGAGTCCGCCGCCGCTCTCGTCCGGGAGTTCGCCGATGGTGATCCAGGGCAGCCCGGGTGGTTCCAGTACGCGATCGAGCTGAAGGCCGACGGCTGCCTGGTGGGTGATCTGGGCGTGAATCTCGATGAGAACCGGATGCAGGCCGAGTTGGGGTTCACGCTGGCTGCGGGGCGGCAGGGGTGCGGGTATGCCACCGAGGCGGCGCGCGCCGTGCTGCGGGACCTGTTCGAGCTGCGCGGCCTGCACCGGGTGTCCGCCGAGTGCGACGCCCGCAACGTGGACTCCGTACGGCTCCTGAAGCGGGTGGGTTTCCAGCAGGAGGGGCACCGGCCAGCGAACACCTGGATCAAGGGCGAGTGGACCGATGATCTACTGTTCGGCCTGCTCGCCGAGCGGTGGGGCCAACTCGCTACCCCGTAAGGCTCGCTCGTAACGCTCAACATGCACGGGTCAAGGCTCTTGCGGCGGGAGGGCATGGGCGCTTCAATCAGTTAGGAAGGTTTCCTAACTCCTTTCAAGGGCACCCCCCGTGCCCATGACGGCAGATGGAGCGCCATATGTACTCGCAGACCCGTACCGCACGCCTCGCTCTCGCAGTCGTGCTCGCCGCGATTCCCGCCTCCCTCGCGACGGCCGGTATCGGCCACGCCGCGACCCCCATCGCCGCCGGCATCCGGGCGGGCGTCGGACTCGACGACGCCCACAAGAAGGAGATCGCGATGGAGCTCGTCTCCAGCGCCGAGAACTCCTCGCTCGACTGGAAGGCGCAGTACAAGTACATCGAGGACATCGGTGACGGCCGGGGCTACACCGCCGGCATCATCGGCTTCTGCTCCGGCACCGGCGACATGCTCGACCTCGTCCAGCACTACACGGACCTCAAGCCCGGCAACATCCTCGCCAAGTACCTGCCGGCGCTGCAGAAGGTCAACGGCAGCGCCTCGCACGCCGGCCTCGGCACCCCGTTCGTCAAGGACTGGGCGACCGCCGCCAAGGACACCGTCTTCCAGGCGGCGCAGAACGACGAGCGCGACCGCGTCTACTTCAACCCGTCCGTCAACCAGGCCAAGGCCGACGGCCTGCGCACGCTCGGCCAGTTCATCTACTACGACGCCATCGTGATGCACGGCCCGGGCAACGACCCGACCAGCTTCGGCGGCATCCGCAAGACGGCGATGAAGCACGCCAAGACCCCCGCCCAGGGCGGCAACGAGACCACCTACCTGAACGCCTTCCTGGACGCTCGCAAGGCTGCCATGCTCACCGAGGCCGCCCATGACGACACCAGCCGCGTCGACACCGAGCAGCGCCTCTTCGTGAAGGCCGGGAACCTCGACCTCAACCCGCCGCTCAAGTGGAAGACCTACGGCGACAGTTACAGCATCAACAGCTGAGTCGTCGTCATGATCTGCCGACGGGGTCCCCGGCTCGCCGGGGGCCCCGTCGGGCTTGGCGCCGCTGTTGCCGGTGGCCGGCTGGTGGGGGATCTCGGTCCAGACCGACTCGCTCCTGTAGGTCTTCCGATGTCCGTACCGGTCGCCATGGTTGAGCACGTTCAGGATCGCGATGGTGAGTGCGCTGTCGTTCACGGGCCCGATCGCGACCGTCACCCGGTGACCGTGGCCGGCTGCACGTGTGATCAGGGCCTGGTTCCCGGTCAGCCACTCCAGTGCGGTGGCGATCCGCCGGACCTTGGCCGGTGGCCGCCTCATCCGCGCGACGCCTGCCAGTCGTGGAGCCCGCCCGGAGCGTCGTCCGGCGGAATCAGCTCGCCGACCCGCAGGGCCTGCTCCCGCCCGCCGCGAAGCGGCCGGACGTACACATGACCCTCGCGAAAGTCCATCACCGTGACGGGGTCCCCGGTGGACCGCAGGTACGCGGTCTGCCCCGGCCGGGGCTCCCACCCGCCGCTCACCGAGGAATCTCCACCCGGACAGCGTGCGACCGTCCCGCCATCGCGAACGACAGCACCAGGCACCTGTCCCGCTCCAGGAACGTCCTCACCCGTTCCTCGGCACCGGCCGTGTCGAAGAAGTACCGGTACGCCTCGAACTGCGTCCACCCGAGCGGCAGCACCCGCAGCGACTCCCACAGGGCCGCGACGGCGTCCCCCAGATTCCTGAACTCCGCCGGGGCCATGACGCCTTCGATCTCCACGACGACTCCGCTGGTCATGCCGACACCCCCTCGGCGAGCGCAGCGGCCAAGGCCGCCGGGTACGGGGTGCTCCAGAGCCCGCCAAGGTGCGATGGTGGCTCCTTCGGCCCGCAGCACCAGCAGGCCCGGGCGTGGACCTGTTCCTTCGTCAGCTTCCTGTACTCCACTACACGGCCTCCGCCTCGCACGATCGCCCTTCAGGGGCTTGGAACGGCGTTCGGACTTGGCGGTTTGACCGCCACTCCACGAGATTTCGCTGGTCGGAGACACCACGAAGGGGAGCCCTCCATCTCTGCGACCTTCCGCCGCTTTCGGTAGCCATGAAGCTACTCGCAGTGTTTCTGCGGGTCAAGAAGTTCTGCTAGTCGCAGCTTTTCAGCGAGTCGTGCGACACTGGGTCCCAGCCTGGTAGAGGAGCTTTCTCATGGGATTTGGCCTTGTAGTGCGCTTCACTGCTCACGACGTGGCGTCGGCGCGCGCCTTCGACGAGCTCGCGGAGGAGGTATTGGAGGGCATCCGGGCGCTGGAGCCCGGAACCCTCTTGTACGTCAACCACGCGGTGGTTGATGAGCCGACCGTCCGGGTCTTCTACGAGCTCTATGCAGACCGTGACGCCTTCGAGGTGCACGAGCAGCAGGCGCACGTGCGCCGCTTCCTGGCGGAGCGCGCGCAGTACCTCGAGTCGTTCGAGGTCACCTTCCTCAACGAGCTGGCAGGTAAAGGCACTTCCGCTGACGAAGGGTCCCGATGACCTCGGAGGAGCGGCGTGCCTTCGGAGCCCGGGTCGCACAGCTCCGGAAGCAGCGCGGGATGAAGCAGGACGAGCTGGCCGTAGCCATCAACCGTACGGCGAGCTGGGTCTCGCAGGTGGAGCGCGGTGTTCAACCTGTCGTGCGGCTCGACGTACTCCAGCTCCTGGCTGACGGACTCGGCGTCTCGGTACAAGTACTCCATCCCGACGCTCCGCAGCCCGCGCCGCCTGCCCCTCCGGCAGCGGAAGAACCGAACGATCTGGACGGAACTCGGCTGCTGATCTCGGGGCATCCGGCCTTGGACGTGCTGCTCATTGAGCAATCGGCATCCGAGGCGCCTTCTTTGGCAGAGTTCAGCATCGCCGTTGATGAAGTCTGGGCGCTGACGCACGCTGCTCGGTTCTCCGAGCTCAACACTGCTCTCGGCCGTCTCCTGCCCCGACTTGAGCGGGCAGCACGGACCGCAGCCCTAGGCAGCCGGCCGGCGGTTCAGGTCCTGCTCAGCCAGACCTACCAGGCGCTGGCCGCTGCGTTCGTACGCCAGGACGAAGCCGATGCAGCGTGGGTCGCAGCCGACCGGGCCATCCGGGCTGCCGAACAGTCCGCCCGACCGCTGCTCGTCTTCGCAGGCATCTACCGCCTGGCGCAGGCGTTCCTGCGCCTCAAGCATCTCGACCAGGCCGACCACGTTGCCAGCAGCGCCGTAGCCGTCCTGAAGAAGTACACCTCCACGGGGGAACCTGAGCCGGAAGCAATCTCGGTTCTCGGCTCGCTGCACCTCATACTGGCGTTCGTTGCGGCTCGCGGCGGACAACGGGACCGGGCGCGGGACGAACTGAGCAAGGCGCGCACGGTGGCGGCACAGCTCGGCACGGACCGAAATGACTTCAACCTGGAGTTTGGGCCGACCAACGTTGAGATTCAGGCAGTCTCAACTGCGGTTGATCTGGGCGACGCCGGTGAGGCGCTGGACCTTGGCCAACGCATCGACGCCGGGCGACTCTCGCCGGAGCGCAGGTCACGACTGCTGATGGACCTGGGCAGGGCCCACGCTCAGCGTCGGCATCCGGGGGAAGCTCTGGAGTTCCTGCTGAGAGCAGAAGAGTTGGCACCCGAGACGGTCCGTACTCACGTGGCGGCCCGAGCGGTCATCCGCGAGCTCGCACTCCTTGCCGGCCGCAGTGCGTCACCCGAGCTGCTGGGGCTGGCAGAGCGCGTCGGCGCCCTGGAGTAGTCGCCTCCGGGCTCCAATGGGCGACCCGCTCGAAGAAGCCGACAGCTGGGTTGGCGACACCCACTCCGGAGACGTGGCGATACCCGGTAGATCCAGCAACTCGGCGAGAAGGTCGATCCGAAACGTCGCCAACTCGTGGGCGGCCGGGTCGTGCTGCTGAATCCACCCCCACTGGCCAGAGCGGATCAGCGCGGTGAGCAGTGGAAGACATACGGCGACGGCTACAGCATCAACAGTTGAGGTGCGCTGAACCAGGGCCTGCGGGTCAAGGCGCGCCACCCGCAGGCCCTCGCGTCCTCAGTGCCGTCGGCGACGCCGGTGACGAGAGCGGAGCCGACCGGAACGGAGTTCACCTCGTCAAGGCCCGCAGGGTGTCGGCGGTTGGCCCGGCTTCAATGGACCCCGCCCGGAGGTGTGCGGGGGAGTCGCGGGCCAACTCCGGGTGGGCTGAGGTCGGTTCAGTTCCAGGGGTTGGCCGGCTGGTCGTTGATCGCCACCCAGAATCGTGTGCCGAACGGGATCGCGCCGTTGGCCCAGAACGACCAGCCGCCGGAGTAGGCCAGGCCTGGGCCGTACCAGCCGTCGTGGTGCTCTCCCATTCGCCAGCCGGTGCCGAAGCTCCTCGCGCACAGTGCGTCCGCCGCCGCGCGGCTGGTCAGTGAAGTGCCGCTGACCGACGGGGTCAGCCCCACCCAGCCTTTCGACCAGCCGGCGTAGAAGCCGGGGGTGATGTCGGAGGGTGCCGCACTGCCCGTGATGTCCAGGCACAGGACGGGCAAGGAGGCGGTGGCGGGTGTGTCGCCCTGGTAGCCGTTGGTCTGACTGTCGTAGCTGACGTGGACCTCGCCGTTGGGGCGCTGCTCGGCAGTGCTCCACGTCATCCCGGCGTGGGTGGCTGCGGCGGCGCGCGGGGCGCCTGTGGAGTGGGCGGCGGACGGCTGGGCGTCGGCTGCGGGGATCGTGAAGGGGGTGGCTGTCGCGAGGATGGCGAGGCAGCTGAGGACGATTGACCGGCGTAGCTTCATGATGCTCTCCGTTCGACCCTGTTCGGGTGGCTCAGGGGTGCAGCGCGCGGTCTGCGGCTGTTGATGAGCGAGAGTTCGTTCGGTGCGCCTGCATCGTGCTGTCCCAGTTTGTGTGACCATGAGCGTCGCGGCTAAGGGAGAAAGTGGCCATGCTCTGTCAACTATCGTGGCTTATAAGGGTGTTGACGAACTTTTGGAGTAGTCGCGGGGCGGCGGGCGAATGGCAGCGGCCCGGCCCAGACCTCGCGGTCTGGATCCGGGCCCGCTCCCATTCTGACGTGGCGTCAGATTGCGAGCTGAGACCTGCGCTGCGCTGCTCAGGCGCTCGCGGTGTAGTCGTAGAAGCCACGGCCGGACTTGCGGCCGAGCAGGCCCGCGTCGACCATCCGGGAGAGCAGCGGGGGAGCGGCGAAGAGCGGCTCCTTGTATTCGTCGTACATCGACTCGGCGATCGAGACGATGGTGTCCAGGCCGATCAGGTCGCACAGGCGCAGCGGGCCCATCGGGTGGGCGCAGCCCGCCTCCATGCCCTTGTCGATGTCGGCGGCGGTGGCGACGCCCGACTCGAACATCCGGACCGCCGAGAGCAGGTACGGCACCAGCAGGGCGTTGACCACGAAGCCGGCCCGGTCGCGGGCCCGGATGGGCTCCTTGCCGAGTACCTGGACGGCGAAGGTCTCGGTGCGGGCGGTGGTCTCGGCGGAGGTGGTCAGGGTCGGAACGACCTCGACCAGCTTCTGGACCGGCGCCGGGTTGAAGAAGTGCAGGCCGATGATCTGCTCCGGGCGCGAGGTGGCGGCGGCCAGCTTCACGATCGGGATGGAGGAGGTGTTGGAGGCGAGGATGGCGTCCCGGCGCTTGACCACCTGGTCGAGCGTCTGGAAGATCTTGATCTTGATGTCCTCGCGCTCGGCCACCGCCTCGACCACCAGGTCACGGTCGGCGAAGTCGGCGAGGTCGGTGGTGAACGAGATCCGGCCGAGCGCCTCGTCGCGCTGCTCCTCCGTCAGCTTGCCCCGCCTGACCGCCGTCTCAAGGGAGTTGGTCAGCCTGGTCCGGCCGAGCTCCAGGGCTTCGCCGCTGGCCTCGGAGACCAGGACGTCCAGCCCGGAGCGGGCGAAGACCTCGGCGATGCCCGAACCCATGAGGCCGCAGCCGACTACTCCGACGCGCTCGATGTCAATCACTCGGTTGCCCTTCACGGTGGTGCTGGGCGGTGACCCAGCAGGGTGCTCTGCGGCGGGCGGAAGGCACCGGTCGTGCCTGTGCGTGCCGCCTGCACGACCGTACTACTCCGAGGCGAACGCTGGTTCACTCGGACCACGGATAGGCCGATCGGATGAGATGAGTCACGTCCGCTCCGTGCGGTCCCGGAGAGCCCGCGCCGGAACGCGGACAATCCGGAACGCGGGCAACGCCGTCAACGCGGGCAGCGCGGAAAGCGCGGACAAGGCCGTCAACGCGGAGCAGTCGAGACCGGGAGCAGCCGAGACCGGCAGTCAGGACAGGGAGCGCGGATGCCGACGGAGTCGCTGGTAGGACAGGTCGGGCTGATCACCGGCGCCGGGCGGGGGATCGGCCGGGAGATCGCCATCGGTTTGGCCGCCGAGGGCATGGCGGTCGGCCTGCTCGGCCGCAACCACGGCACCCTCACCGAGACCCTCCGGGAGTGCGCCCGGCGCGGCGCCAGGGGAGTGGCGGTGACCGCCGACGTCACCCGTCCTGGTGCCGTCCGGGAGGCGGTCCGCGCGGTGGAGCGCGACCTCGGACCGGTGGACTTCCTGGTCAACAACGCCGGCCAGGTCGACCAGACGGAGGCCCCGATCTGGGAGGCGGACGCCAACCAGTGGTGGCAGGTGGTGGAGACCAACCTCCGGGGGCCGTTCAACCTGATGCGCAGCGTGCTGCCGGGCATGGTGCAGCGCCGTCGCGGCCGGGTCCTCAACCTGAACTCGGGCTTCGCGTTCCGCCCGGACGGAAACTACACCGCGTACGCGACCTCCAAGGGCGCGCTGCTCCAGCTCTCCGACAACGTCGCCGACTCGCTCGCCGCCCACCACGTGGTGGTGCTCGACATCAGCCCGGGCGCGGTCGCCACCGACATGACCGCCGGGATGCCGATGTTCGCCGGGATGAAGGAGTGGGGCAGCATCCCGTACATGGTCGCCGTCACCGTGGACGCCGCGCGCGGCCGGTTCGACTGCCTGCACGGGCGTTTCATCCACGCCGGCCGGGACAACCTGGAGCAGCTGGTGTCCCAGGCCGACGCGATCCGCGACGCCGACGCGAGGACGCTGCGCCTTCGGCCGTACGGGCCGGACGACCCGCTGACCTGACCGCCCGAGGTCCGATCAGAGCGCCAGCAGCGTGTCCAGCTCCGCGTCCGACAGGCTCCCCGCCGCCCGTCCCGTCCGGGCGAACTCGTTGGCGAGCCGTTGCAGGGCCTCGTTGAGCGGCGTCGGTACACCGTGCAGCCGGCCCAGCAGGACGGCCTCGCCGTTCAGGTAGTCGGCCTCGATCGTGCCCGTGCCCCGGCTGAGGCTCTGCCAGGACGAGCCGCCGGCCCGTTCCTCGCCCTCCAGCGGCTGGACGGTGATGAGGTCGCCACGTACCGCGTGCTGCTCCTCGACGCCGGGGTAGGCGATGCCCGCCGCCGCCAGCACCGCGACGTACTCCGCCGTCACCCGGTGGTACAGCGCCATCCGTGGCTCGCCCTCGACCGGGCCGCCGACGGCCTCCAGCGCGTTGGCGACGTTGCCCAGCAGCTTGCCGTACTTCCAGGCCATCACGTCGGGCCGGACGGGTGCCAGGAACTTCGACTTCTCCAGGTCGGCGGAGATCTGCCGGACGGTCCCGTCGACGCCGTCCGGGTACCGACCCACGTGCAGGAAGCCGGTCAGCGGAGCGCCGTGGGCACTCACCCGGCCGGGCTCCGGATTGCTCGAGGGCAGCCAGACGCACATCCCGTAGACCCGGCGGAAGCGGCGCAGCGCCAGCCGCTCGCTCTCCACCCCGTTCTGCGCGCAGACCATCGGCAGCAGCTCGCCCGCCGTGCCCAGCGACACCCCGCCGTCATCCGCCCCGCCAGCACCCGCCCCGCCAGCACCCGTCCCGCCAGCACCCGTCCCGACCGGCCGGGCGGCCCACTCGGTGAGCAGGGCTTCGGCGTGCTGCGTCTTGACCGCGAGGATCAGTACGTCGTCGGTGCGCAGTTCCAGCGCCTGCGGCCCGTCCACCGCCGGGATCGGCAGCGTCCGGGTGCCGTCGGGGGTGCTGAGCCGCAGGCCGTCCGACCGCAGGGCCGCGAGGTGCGCCCCGCGTGCGACGAGGACCACCTCGTGCCCACTCTCGAACAGCCGACCGCCGATCGAGCCGCCGACCGCCCCCGCGCCGATGATGATGTATCGCATGGCCCGAGCATCGCATGTGGCGGCGCTGGGGCGGCAAGCCCTTACGCGCAGAGCTGACTGGCTGTCACCGCGCTGAGCCCGAGCTTCGCCAGCCCGTCCAGGATGCCGGGCAGCGCCTCAACGGTGCCCCGGTGCCCCATGTGCAGGGCCACCACCGAGCCGCCGCTGACGGCCTTGAGCAGTCGGCGCTGGAGGACGTCCGCCCCCGGGTCGGTGTAGTCGCGCGGGTCGACGTCGTAGGACAGGCAGTGCTGGTAGCCGACCAGCTTGGCCTGCTCACGCACCATCGGGGTGGCGTACTGGGCGGCGGACGGGCGGAACCAGCGTCCGATCGAGCCGGTGAGCTTCTGCAGCCGTTCGGCGCACTGGGTGATCTCGGCCTGCGCCTGGGCGGCGGTCATCGTGGAGATGTCCAGGTGGTTCTGGGTGTGGTTGCCGAGTTCGTGGCCGCCGTCCAGGATCCGCCGGGCCATCTGCGGCTGCTGGTCGAGCCAGCTGCCGACGGCCAGTACCGTCAGCCGGGCGCCGTGCTTTTCGGCGGCCGCGAGTAAGGCGGTGGCCAGCGCGGGATCACCCTGGCCGTGGAAGGTGAGGGCGACCTCGCGCCGGTCGCGCGGCCCGTTCACCACCTCGTCCGGGGTGTTGACGGCGAGCGGCGGCGCGGCGGTCGCACCGGCCGTCGCGGGCGCGGTCGGCGTCCTGGACGGCGCGGCGGGCAGCCCGGTGGCCGCCGGGCCCGCTGTGTTCAGGTGCGGGGGCTGCCCGGGGGCGGCGTACGAGGCCGGCCCGTGGGAGGTCTCGGAGGCGGAGTCGTCACAGGCGGCGATCAGCGCCCCGGTGGCGGTGAGTGCGGCCAGGCGGGCGGTGGATCGCAGCACGGTACGTCGGTCGACGGTCATCGTTGGACAGCCTAGACACTGCGGTATGCCTGTGCGATTCGGGAATCCCGGGGTCCGGTGGCCCGGGGAAGTTATGCTGCCCTGAAGATCGAATGAGGGGGCGGCGGAGTGACAGAGCACCGGAACACGGGTCACCGGCACGTAGGTCACAGGCACGGAGGTCACCGGGATGCAGATCACCGGAAGACCGAGCCCGGGCAGATCATCTTCCTGAACGGTACGTCGAGTTCGGGCAAGTCGAGTCTGGCCGCCGAGCTGCTCCGTACTCTCGACTCGAACTACTTCCACCTCTCCGTGGACGCGTTCAACGCGATGGGCGCCCGCCGCGCCGACCTGTTCCGCACCCCCGACGAGCTGGCCACGGCCCTCACCCGGATGCGGCAGGGGTTCCACCGCGCGATCGCCGGGATGGCGGCGGGCGGCAACAACGTCGTGGTCGACCACGTCTTCAGCGAGCGCTGGCGGCTGCTCGACTGCCTGGACGTGCTGGCCGGGTACGACGTGGTGCTGGTCGGCGTGCGCTGCTCCCTCGACGAGCTGCGCCGCCGTGAACTCGCCCGGGGCGACCGCTCGCCCGGCACGGCCGAGTACCAGTACGACCGGGTGCACTCGCACGGCGTCTACGACGTCGAGTGCGACACCGGCACCACCAGCACCGAGGACTGCGCCCGACTGGTCAGGGACTTCCTCGCCCGCCGGGACCGGACCGTGCCGACCGCCTTCGACCGGCTCCGTGAGCTGGACCTCGGCGTCCTCCTGGCGGAGAGCACACCCGCCTGACGGATCGTCAGGTCAGCTCGTCGGCCAGCAGATCCATCAGCAGGCCGTCGTGCCAACTGCCGTCGCTGCCACGCTCGTACGCCCGCATGACGCCGACCGGCCGGAAGCCGACCTTGGCGTAGCAGCGGATCGCGGCGGCGTTGTCGGCGGCGGGATCGATCACCAGCCGGTGGAACCCGTACTCGGTGATCAGCTGCCGGGCGAGGGTGCGGACGGCGTCCGTGCCGAGCCCCCGGCCGTGCACCGCCGGGTCGAGGAAGATGTCCAGGCCCGCGTGGCGGTAGTCCGGTGTGTTCTCGGCGTGCCACTGGATCGCGCCGACCACCCGTCCGCCGTACTCGATCGCCAGGACGGGCGTATCGGTGTCGGCGAGGTCCTCGGCGACCTCCGCCGCCAGGTCCGCACCGCCGCGCCAGCGCGCGTAAACCTCGGGCGTGGCCCGGATCGCCGCCAGCACCGGGACGTCGGCGGCGGTCGCCGGGCGCAGCGCGACACTCCTGCCGCACAGCGGGGTCTGCATGGCCGGACGCTATCAGCGCGACGTCGCGCCCGAGCGGAAGCGTTGCCGACATCTCGGCCGGATAGGGTGCCCCGATTGCCCGAAACCGATGTACGAGGAGCGAGTGATGAGTACCCCCGCCGCGCGGCCGACGGACAGCCCGGGCCCGGGGCTCGAGCGGCGGTTGGGTGTCCTCGACGCCGTGGTGATCGGCCTGGGCTCGATGGTGGGGGCGGGGATCTTCGCCGCGCTCGCGCCCGCCGCCGGTACCGCCGGATCCGGGCTGTTGATCGGGCTGGGGCTGGCGGCGGTGGTGGCGTACTGCAACGCGACCTCCTCGGCCCGGCTCGCCGCCCGCTACCCGGCCTCCGGCGGCACGTACGTGTACGGCCGCGAGCGGCTCGGTGAGTTCTGGGGCTACCTCGCGGGCTGGGGTTTCGTGGTCGGGAAGACCGCTTCGTGCGCGGCGATGGCGCTGACGGTCGGGTTCTACGTCTGGCCGCACCACGCCCGGCCGGTCGCGGTCGCCGCCGTGGTGGCGCTGACGGCGGTGAACTACGCGGGCGTGCAGAAGGCGGCCTGGCTGACCAGGTCGATCGTCGCGGGCGTGCTGGCGGTGCTGGCGGCCGTGGTCACCGCCTGCCTGACCGGCGGCACCGCCGAGACCGCCCGGCTCGGCATCGGTGCCGACGCCGGGCCGGGCGGGGTGCTGCAGGCCGCCGGGCTGCTGTTCTTCGCGTTCGCCGGGTACGCCCGGATCGCCACCCTCGGCGAGGAGGTCAAGGACCCCGAGCGCACCATCCCCAGGGCGATCCCGCTCGCCCTGGGGATCACGCTGGCCGTCTACGCGGCCGTCGCCGTCGCGGTCCTGGCCGTACTCGGCCCGGACCGGCTCGCCCACGCCTCCGCCCCGCTGGCGGACGCCGTACGCGCCGCCGGCGCCCCCGCCCTGGCCCCGCTGGTACGGGTCGGCGCGGCCGCCGCCGCGCTCGGCTCGCTGCTCGCGCTGATCCTCGGCGTCTCCCGGACCACCCTCGCGATGGCCCGCGACCGCCACCTGCCGCCCGCCCTGGCCGCCGTCCACCCGCGCTTCCACACACCGCACCACGCCGAACTCGCCGTCGGCGCGGTCGTCGCGCTGCTCGCCGCCACCACCGACCTGCGGGGGGCGATCGGCTTCTCCTCCTTCGGCGTCCTCGCCTACTACGCGGTCGCCAACGCCGCCGCCCTCACCCTCACCGCCGCCGAGCGCCGCCCGCCCCGCGTGGTGCCGGTCGCGGGCCTGGCCGGCTGCGCCGTCCTGGCCTTCGCCCTGCCGCTCGGCTCGGTGTTCTCCGGCGCGGCCGTCCTCGCGGTCGGCGCCGCCGTGTACGGGGTGCGTCGGGGCGGTCGTTAAAAGCGTCAGCTCAGCGGGACGCCCTGCGGGAAGCGGAACAGTCCCGTCGGGTCGTAGGTCCGCTTCACCGTCCGGAGCCGGGCCGCGTTCGCGCCGTAGTACGCCTGCTCCCAGCCGCTCAGCGTCGGGTCGAGGTAGTTCTGGTACGCCTGGCCGCTCGCCCAGGGGCGCATGGCGTCCCAGACCGAGTTCAGCCAGGTCCAGGAGCGGTCCGCGCCCGTGCCGCCGACCACGCCTGACGGGTAGTTGGCGGTGTACTGGGCCGTGAACAGGCCGTCGCGGTGGACGAAGGCCGTGTCGGCCGCCCCGACGCGGTTGATCGCGCCGCCGAGCGCGTCGAAGGCCACCCCCGCGCTGCCACCCTGCGGGCCCGTACGCGGGTAGCGTTCCACCGCCGCGACCAGGGCCGCGATCCCGGCATCGGTCAGCGGGCGGGTGAAGATGTCCGAGCGCGCGCCGTACGACTCGCGGGTGACCCGGCCGTCCGGGGTCCGGCCGGGCAGGCTGCCCGGCAGATGGGCCGCCGACTGCGCCCAGCCCGAGACGCCGCCCATCACCTGCATCGTCTCCAGGTACGAGCGGCTGTGCAGCGAGGTCGAGGCCGGGGCGGCGCCCAACCGGTCGATGAGATTGCCGAGTTCACCCTGCGGGCCGAGGTAGTTGACGGTGCTGCCGAGCTGCAGCCGGCCGTCCGCCCAGGTCAGCAGGTGCAGGTCGGCCCACATGCCGTCCGGGGCACCGGGCGCCCAGGCCTGCCAGGCCCGCACCACCTCGGCCGCGCGGGACCACGGCCAGGACAGGAAGGCGTAAGAGCAGTCGGCCGCCGGGTGGGTCCGGAAGGAGAGCGAGGTGACGACGCCGAAGTTGCCGCCGCCACCGCCGCGCAGCGCCCAGAACAGGTCGTCGTCGCTGCCGGGACCGACCTGGCGGATCTTCCCGTCGGCGGTGACGATCTCCGCCCCGGTGAGACTGTCGCAGGTCAGCCCGTACGCCCGCCCGGTGACGCCGATGCCGCCGCCGAGCGCGAGCCCGGTCACCCCCACGGTCGGGCACGACCCGGCCGGGATGGTGGCGCCCCGTCCGGCGAGCCCCGCGTACACGTCGATCAGCCGCGCGCCCGCGCCCACCACGGCCCCGCCCGAGTCGCCCGTCACCGAGTCGAGCTTCCCCACGTCCAGCACCAGCCCGCCGCCCGAGGACCAGCCCGCGTAGCTGTGCCCCCCGCTGCGGGCGGTCACGGGCACGCCGTACCGCTGGGCGAAGGCCAGACAGGTGGCCACGTCGTCGGCGCCGCCGACATAGGCCACCGCGCTGGGCCGGAGCGAGTCGAACTGCGGCTGGAACAGCTGGCTCGCGGTGTCGTACCGGCTGTCGCCGGGCCGGATCAGCAGCCCGCCGAGGTCCTTCGCGAGCGCCGCCCAGTCGGCGGGCCCAGCGGTGGCGGTGGGGGAGGCGGACGTGCCGGTGGCGCCCGGCGTGGCGGCGGACGTCGCGGGTGCCGCGCCCGTCGGCGAGGCACCGGAGGCCGGCGGCTGCCCGGGCCTCCGGTCGTCGGAGCACGCGGCGACGCCCCCCGCCGTGATCGCCGCCAGCGCGGCCGCTCGCAGGACGGTCCGCCGGGAAGGGCTCGCTTCGGTCATCCGGTCAGTCTCCTCGCACTCTCGACCGGCACAGCACCGGCACACACCACGGACCGCCCGCCACCCGCCGCCCACCACCCGCCACCCGCCGCCTGTCACTCGTCACCCGGAAGAATCCTCCGTCGCCGCTCGGCCCACCAGGTCCACCAAGGCGGCGGAGGTCCGTGGCGCTCCCCGGACTCGGCTAGCCTGAGGGGACGATGAACAGTTTGACGACGTCATGGGGCGAGTTCGCGCTCACCCGCTTCCCCGAAGACCCCCGCGACCTGCTCCGCGCCTGGGACGCCGCCGACGAGTACCTGCTGCGCCACCTCGCGGGCACCGACGGCGACCCGGCGGTCGACCTGTCGGGCACCGTCGCCGTGGTCGGCGACCGCTGGGGCGCCCTCGCCACGGCCCTCGCGAGCCACCGGCCCGTGCAGATCACCGACTCCTTCCTGGCCCAGGAGGCGACCCGGGCCAACCTGCGGCGCAGCGGGGCCGCGCCGGACGCGGTACGACTGCTCTCCACCCTCGACACCCCGCCGGACCGGATCGACGTCCTGCTGATCCGGGTACCCAAGAGCCTCGCGCTCCTGGAGGACCAGCTGCACCGGCTCGCGCCGCGCCTGCACGCGGGCACCGTCGTGGTCGGCACGGGCATGGTCACCGAGATCCACACCTCCACGCTCAAGCTGTTCGAGCGGATCGTCGGACCGACCCGGACCTCGCTCGCGGCGAAGAAGGCCCGGCTGATCTTCTGCACGCCGGACCCGAAGCTCGCCCGCACGGGCAGCCCGTGGCCGCGCAGCTACGAACTGCCGACCGGCAGCGGCGCGGGCACCGGCCTGAGCGTCACCAACCACGCCGGGATCTTCTGCGCCGAGCGGCTTGACATCGGCACCAGGTTCCTGCTGCGCAACCTCCCGCACAGCCGTGGCCCCGAGCGCATCGTGGACCTGGGCTGCGGAAACGGCGTGCTCGGCACGGCCGTGGCCGTGGGCAACCCCGAGGCCGAGGTGCTCTTCGTCGACGAGTCCCACCAGGCGGTGGCCTCGGCCGAAGCCACCTTCCGGTCGAACGCGGGCCCCGACGCCCGGGCCCGGTTCCTGGTGGGCGACGGTCTCTCCGCCGTACCGGCCCAGACGGTGGACCTGGTCCTGAACAACCCGCCCTTCCACACCCACCAGGCGACCACCGACGCGACCGCCTGGCGCATGTTCGCGGGCGCGTGCGACGCGCTGCGCCCCGGCGGCGAGCTCTGGGTCATCGGCAACCGGCACCTCGGGTACCACGTCAAGCTGCGCCGGCTCTTCGGCAACTGCGAAGTGGTCACGAGCGACCCGAAGTTCGTCATCCTGCGGGCCGTGAAGAACTGACCTGCTGCGGGCGGGAGCGGCCGCCTGGACGGCCGCTCCCGCCGGGTGGTCCCGTCATCGCTCGGGCCCGTTACCGCTCGGGTCTGGTGCCGATCACCACGGTGGCGTCCAGCTCGTCGCAGGTCACCAGCCGGGGCATCAGCCCGTGGCGGGTGAACACCCCGACCGTCAGCGGTGCCTGCCGCTCGCTCGTCTCGACCAGCAGGTGACCCCCGGGGGCCAGCCACTCCGCCGCCTCGGCGGCCACCCGCCGCTGGATGTCCAGCCCGTCCGCCCCGCCGTCGAGCGCCACCCGGGCCTCGTACATCCGGGCCTCCGGAGGCAGCAGCCCGATCGCCTCGGTGGGGACGTACGGAGCGTTGGCGAGCAGGATGTCGACGCGGCCGCGCAGCGTGGCGGGCAACGGTTCGTAGAGGTCGCCCTCGTACACCTCGCCGCCGGCGGTGCCGAGGTTGCGCCGGGCGCAGCTCACCGCAGCGGGGTCGATGTCGGCGGCGTGCAGCTCCACCCGGCCGATGGTCGCCGCCAGCGCCGCGCCCAACGCGCCCGAGCCGCAGCACAGATCGACGACTACGGTCCGCGACCGCCGCTCGGCGCCGAGCGCCCGGGCGAGCGCGGCGGCCTGGCCGACGAGGAACTCGGTACGGATCCGGGGTACGAACACCAGGTGGTCCACGGCGACCCGCAGACCGCAGAACTCGGCCCAGCCGAGGACGTGTTCGAGTGGCAGGCCGACGACCCGCCGCTCGACCATGGCGTCGAGTTCAGCCGGATCGGGAGCGGCGGAGATGAGCAACTGCGCCTCGTCCTCGGCGAATACACAGCCGGCGGCGCGCAGCCTGGTGACGATGGCGGACTCGGAGACAGCTGACGGGGAAGTGGACACGAGAGCCTTTCGGAATGCCGAAGGGCGCTCTCCCGGTCACCTAGGTGTGGCGGACCGCAGGGCCGTGAGATGAGAGCACCCAGCCTGATACAGCGGTAATGGGTCCCACCTCCTCGGTTGGTCACGCACTGAAGACGGGCGTCACTTTACCCGATTCCGGGCCGGCGGCGTACCGGGATCCCACCTCGGGGTGAAGCACAGGCCCACCTGAACACCGCCGTCGCCACGGGCGCGCGGTACGTCTCCACGGGCTACGGCGCACCCGAGGACAAGTCCCAACTCGCCTACGACGGCAAGTAGTACGACCACCCGGGCGTCGTGATCACCGCCGCTGCCGGCGACGATGGCTACGGCACCTCGTACCCGGCGGCCTCGCCGTACGTGACGGCGGTCGGCGGCACCACGCTCACCAGGAACAGCGCCGACCCGGCACGCGGCTGGTCCGAGGCCGCATGGGGTGACGCCACCGGCCAGAACCCGGGCACCGGTTCGGGCTGCTCCACGCTGGAGCCCAAGCCCTCCTGGCAGACCGACACGCTGGGGCAGCTGGACGACGACCGTCGTCGCCCAGGATCTCGTCGCGGACACCTACGCCGGGATGTCGTTCTTCTGGCGGGTGACCACCCCGGGCGGCTGCTACCCGGGCCAGCTCCTCGGCAACCCCGGCTTCGAGACCGGCACGGCTGGCCCGTGGACGGCGACAGGGCTGACAGGACTGACAGGGCTGACGAACGGCGAGAGCAGGCGGGAGCCGTAGTCGAGCACGACGGTTGACCAGCTGGGCTGACCTGTGACAGCCCTCTCGCCATCCCTGAAAATTCGTCGAATTCGTAGCGGGGCCATGCCTACCCTGGTGGCATGGCCCACGCGAAGACCTCGTACGTCTGCCTGCCCTGCCGGGCCTCGTACAAGCAGCCCTACGACAGGGAACGACAGCGGATCTGCCCGCGCTGCTCCGAGCCGTTGACCCACGTGGGGTCGGCTTTCGCCGCGCCCCGGCGACGGGACACTGCGGCCTGGCGGACTCTCTCGGTCCTGTTGAACGCAGGCGTGGGTTTCCACAAGAGCTGCTGTGGCGGCCCGGGGTGCCGGCCCCGCACTCTGCGCGAGGTGCGCGAGCGGATGACGTACGCCCGACGTACTGGCGAGCCCGTGGGCAAAGCCCTTGTGCGGTAAGCGTCCTGACTGGTTGACACAGCCTGACCTGCCTCGTTACGCCGTCGGCCAGGCCCGGTCGGTAGCAGCTGGGCCTTCCCCTGACCGGCAGACATGGCCACGCGGGGGCCGCCCTATGGGACGCGGGAGTGCGGGAGGTCGCGCTGCGTGCCGTGACGCTCTCCCCGGAGGGGCTGGGCACGATCAGCGACATGATCGAGGCGATCGCCCGGCGCGAGCGCGGGGCGGGAACCCGGCGCCCGTCCTGATCCCCCGGAGTGTCGGCTGCCTTCTCTACGATGGGTCGGTGGCGGGCCGATCGACGGCTCGGCGGTGGGTGGGAGCAGCGATGGTGGACGTGAACTGGCGTCGTCGGGCGTTATGGCGGCGATGTCGGCGGATCGCGGGTTCGGTGCTGCTGCCGGAGCCGTTCGACCTGACGACGCTGGCGGTGACGCTGTCGCGGCGGGTGGGGCGCCCGGTCGAGTTCGTGCCGCTGCGGCGCGGGGAGTTCGGCCCCTGCGGGCTGCTGGTGACCACCGACCGTGCGGAGTACATCGGGTACCCGGGTGACACCACGCCGCTCCACCAGCGGCACATCGTGCTGCACGAGGTCGGCCATCTGCTGTGCGGGCACCGTGGTGAGAGTTCTCTCGGCCCGGGTACGGCGAAGGCCCTGCTGCCGAATCTGCCGGGGGAGCTGGTCCGCCGGGTGCTGGGCCGTGATGTCTACAGCGAGGTGGAGGAGCGGGAGGCCGAGCTGTTCGCCTCGCTGGTGCTGCACCGCGCCGCCCGCGAGAGGGCGGCAGCACCGAGCGCCGCCGAGCAGGCGGGGGCGGCGGAGACGGTGGCCCGGCTGGGCTCGATGTTCGATGTGCCGTCGCGGGAGTGCGGCACGGAACAGGCCGGCGCGTGATCGACGCCGCCGGGTTGCTGACCTGTGCCGTCGCGGTGGCGGGAGCGCTCTGCCGCCTGTGGCTCGGCCGGGGCGTCCGGACTGGCAGGGGCGCCGAGTTCCTGGTGGGCTTCGCCGTCTGCATCGGCGCGTCGGCGGTGTTTCTGGCGCCCGTCTCCGCCAGTGCCGGCGAGCCGTGGATACCGTTGTGGCGGGTTTTTCCGCTGCTCGGCATGGAGTGCAGGCTCGCCGCCGAGTGCTTCCTCGCGCTCATGGCGTATGCGGTGCAGGCCGCTGACAACGCCTCGGCGCGGATGCGCCGCCAGACGGTCTGGTCGGTGCTGGTGATGGCCGTCGACGTGGCGCTGTACTTCGCCATGACGGTGAGTCCGACGGGAGATGTGCTGGCGGTCGGGGTCGGTGGGCGGGTGGCGCTCGCGGTGTTCGACACCGTCTTCGTCGCGCACAGCTTCTGGTGTGTGGGCCTGTTCACCGTGGTGATCCACCGCTCGGTCCGGCACGTGGGAGCCGGACTGCTACGGGTGGGCCTGCGGCTGGTGGTGGCCGGCGGGGTGGCCGGTCTCGTCTGGACGGCGCTGAGCTTCGTCCCGATCGGGGAGGGTCTGGCGACGGGCCGTCAGTACAGCGCGGAGGACGTCTTCTCGGCGCCGGCGGCCGTGCTGACCATGACGTTGGGGATCGGCGGTGCAACGCTGACGGCGTGGGGACGGTACGCGACGGCGCCCGTCCGCTGGCTGCGCGCCTGGCGCAGCTACCGGCGCATCGGCCCGCTGTGGTCCGCCCTGTACGCCGTGCGCCCCGAGATCGCCCTGCAGTCCTCGGCGGCCTGGTGGGGCCTGGGCGGGGTGGGGCGGAACGCGGAGTTCGCGCTCTACCGACGCGTGATCGAGATCCGGGACGGACAGCTCGCCCTGCGCCCGTACGTCCATCCCCGGGCAGCGGAGTGGGCCGGTGCGAGCTGCGGCGACTCCGACGGGCGCCAGTGCTCGGCGGCCGCCGAGGCTGCGGCTATCGCTGCTGCGCTGGAGGCGGCCGTGGTTGACCACCGGTTCTCCGGCAACGAGCACCGGGTGCCCGAGGTAGGGGCCGATCTCGAGGCGGAGGCCGGCTGGCTGGTCCTCGTGACCGAGGCTTTCACCGGGTCGGCGGCAGTGGCGGACGTACGGCGGCGGGTGCGGGCGGAGTTGGGCCTGTGACCTGGTGGAGGTGAGCCGACGTCGTTGACGGTGACGCGCCCCCGTGCGAACGCGCGACCGGCCCCGCCGCTCACGCGACGGGGCCGGCACTCAGGAACTCCACCTCAGGTCTGCTGACCCCGATTGCCGGTCGGTCTTTAGAACCCGGGGTTGTAGTTGGACCACCACAGGGGCCGGTTGGTGGAGTAGATCGTCATGTCGGCGTCTTCCTGGATGGCGAGGTAGGCGCCGGGGTGGCCGTCCGTGCCGCTCCACCACAGGGGTACGTAGTTCCAGCTGTACGCCACCAGGTTGCCGTCGCCCTGCATGATGAGGTGGAGGGCATTCGGGATGGTTCCGGTCGCCCAGATCGCCACGCCGTCGTGGTAGAGCACGACGTTGCCGTCGTTCTGCATCCACAGAGCGGTCCGGCCGCTGGGCGAGCGCCAGGCGTGGCCGACCTCGAGGACGCTGTTCGGGCCGATCACCGTCGCTGGGCCGCCGAGCGCAGCGGCGGCGGACACCCGGGCAGACTCAGGTGCGGCCTGCGCCGTGCCCGCCGCGACACCGCCCAGACCCATCGCGACGACTACGGCGATCGCTGCAACGCGCTTGCGGAAGCTGATCATGAGCACCTCATTCCTGTCGGGTGCGGGGCTCTGTCCCACACCGTTCACTTGACCGTGCGTGAGCAACATTCGCAGGCATCCAGGACGTTAGCCAGAATGAATTTAGCCAATTAGACACAGGCTGAAATGAATCACGTTGACATTGGGAGCTCCCTCCACAGGGCCCGCCCGAACTGGATGCCCGGGATGGCGCACGCCCAACTCGTCGTCATCGCCCACTGGTCCGGCCGCGTCCGTGCTGCCCCGCTCTCGTGCCGACCGCTCGGCAGCTCTCCGCCGGGCCCCGGAAGCTGAGCAGTTATGACGGTCCGTCAATGGGCTCGTGCGGAGCAGCGATGCACGGCCGCGCCCTCGACGACGCTCGAGTCGCCTTGCTGAAGAGAGTGCAGAACTTCGTTCCGCGGCTGCATCCGCAGGCCCAGGGGAGGTCCACGAGGGCCGTCGGCATCGCCGTACGCGCCGCGTCACCGCTACGGGAGGCGCCGGTCCGTCCACAGCGGACGACAAAAGACAAAGGCAAGGAGGTCACCCACTCCTTGCCACTCTCAATATATAGCGCACCGGGGGCCTTGCGGCAAGGCCCGGGTAGTACCCCAGAATGGTCGGCCGAGGCCAGAACCTGCCGAAAAGACGGATTCACGAAGATCGTGCGCTTTTATCGATGTATGGGTTTGCACGTGAACGTCGAACCGCCGGGGGGACTCGCGGTGCGGTTGCGAGGACTCGGCGCGGAGGTGCGATGTGCGGGTGCGCGGGTGCGCGGGTGTGCGTGCCGCCGGGCTGCGCAGAGCGGCTGGCCACCAATTTCCTTGAATAGGCCAATCTCGTTGAATGGGCGTTCTGATGATTGACGTGATCGTGGTCGGCGGCGGACCGACCGGCTTGATGCTGGCGAGCGAGTTGCGGCTGGCCGGCGTGCACGTGGTCGTGCTGGAGAAGCTGACCGAGCCGACCGAGGAGTCCCGGGGGCGCGGCATGCACGCGCGCAGCGTCGAGCTGCTGGACCAGCGCGGCCTGCTCGACCGGTTCCTCGCGGTCAGTGAGAAGTTCCAGGTCGGCGGTTTCTTCGGTGGCATCCACAAGGCGTGGCCGGACAAGTTGGATACGGCGCACCCGTACGGCCTCTCAATTCTGCAGCCGGTCACCGAGCGGCTGCTGGGCGAGCGGGCCCTCGAGCTCGGTACCGAGATCCGGCGCGGCTGCGAGGTGGTCGGGCTGAGCCAGGACGAGGACGGGGTGGCCGTCGAGCTGGCGGACGGCACGCAGCTGCGTTCGCGCTACCTCGTCGGGTGCGACGGCGGCCGCAGCATGGTGCGCAAGGGGCTCGGCGTCGGTTTCCCCGGCGAGCCCGCCAAGTCCGAGACGCTGCTGGGCGATATGGAGATGACCGAGGATCCGGCGACGGTCGCCGCCGTCGTCGCGGAGGTCCGCAAGACCCAACTGCGGTTCGGCACCATCCCCAACGGGGACGGGACGTACCGCGTCGTCGTGCCCGCCGACGGCGTGGCCGAGGACCGTACGACCCCGCCGACCCTCGAGGAGTTCAAGCAGCAGCTGCGGGCGACCGCGGGCACCGACTTCGGCGTGCACTCAGCGCGCTGGCTGTCCCGGTTCGGCGACGCCACCCGGCAGGCCGAGCGCTACCGGGTCGGGCGGGTGCTGCTGGCCGGCGACGCGGCGCACATCCACCCGCCGACCGGCGGGCAGGGGCTCAACCTCGGCGTGCAGGACGCGTTCAACCTCGGCTGGAAGCTGGCCGCCGCAGTCAACGGCTGGGCACCGGACGGGCTGCTGGACAGCTACCACGTCGAACGGCACCCGGTGGGCGCCCACGTGCTGGACAACAGCCGCGCGCAGATCACGCTGCTGGGGACCGACCCGGGTGCGACCGCGCTGCGGGAGCTGTTCTCGAAGTTGATGGACTTCGAGGAGGTGAACCGGTACGTGACCGGGATGATCACCGCCGTCGGGGTCCGCTACGACTTCGGCGAGGGCCACGAACTGCTCGGTCGGCGGATGCGGGACGTGGGGCTGAAGCAGGGGCGCCTCTACGAGCTGATGCACGGCGGCCGGGGGCTGCTGCTCGACCAGACCGGCCGACTCTCCGTCGCCGGGTGGGCCGACCGGGTCGACCACGTCGTCGACGTCACCGAGGAACTGGACGTGCCCGCCGTGCTGTTGCGGCCGGACGGCCACGTGGCGTGGGTCGGTGACGATCAGCAGGAACTGCTCAGCCGGCTGCCCAGGTGGTTCGGCGCTGCCGCCGGCTGAGCGGGTGCCGTTGCGGTTGACCGGTCGTCCTAGGACGGTCGGATGCTCCCGCCGACGAAGGTGTAGAGCTCGACGATGACGCCGTCCTTGCAGTGGGCGATGTCCATTCCGGTCGCGACCGGCGGCTGACCGGCCGGGCCGAACCGGAAGCCGAGGTGGCCGAGGTCGTCGTTGACGGAGACGGGGCCGTCGGGCTCGAACACCCAGTCCGGGGTCTGCGCACGCAGCTCTGTGGCGCGCTGGACGAGCGCCTCGCGGCCTCGGACGACGCGGTCGGGTTCGTGCCACACGACATCCTGGGCGTAGGTCTGCGCGATGGCCGCGTTGCGGCGCCCGGGGTCCGGCTCGTTGAAGACGTCGAGGAGGTTGCGGCGCATCAGGTCGGCGACGGCGCTGTTCATGGGTGGTCCTTCGGGCTGGCCGGCAGGGGGAGTTGTGGCCCCGGCCAGGCAGTCTCGCGCGGCCTGTGCCCCAGCCGCCTCCTGACCTGGACCGTGATCAACAGGCCCAGCGTGACGGCCGAACAGCCCAACGCACCCGATTACGCCGGAAGCGGCATGTCACACACCATCACACCAATGCGTGTGACTGAGCGCTTCGGTTGGCGAGCTGCGCCAACCGAAGCGCTCAGCGCCGCCCGGCTACCTGCCCGAGGTCGCTCCGCTCAGAACGGTTCGAAACCTGGCCGGCCGGGGGCGATCTCCTTATACAGGGGCGGCGCGGCGCGGCGCGGGGCGTGTCCGTCACCGTCACCGTCTCGGTCCTGCTGTCGCGTACAGGACGGTACCGGTCGCCAGCAGGGCCCACGCGGTCCCGGTGGACGCCGCCGTGCCGGGGGGAAAGATCATCCAGCTGGCCACCTCTCCCACGATGCCGCCCGGAGGCGGGACGAGGAGGGTGAACGCGAGCCAGCCGGTCGGCAGGGTCCATCCGAACGGTGCCCCGCACAGCACCGCCCCGAGCGCGGCCAGGCCGACCAGGCCCGCGCTGTCCCGGACGACGAGCGCGGCCGGGGCGAGGCTCGGCCCCGCCGCCTGGACCGCCAACAGCACCGCCCCGGCGACCGCGCCGATCAGCAGCACGTGCGCTGCCCGGCGGGGCATCCACCGGATCGCGGCCGTCCTCTCCAGCGCGTCATCCCGCCCGCCGAGTCCGATGGAGGCGGCAGCCACGTTCGTGGTGAGGACCAGGACCGCGATCTCCAGGTCGCCCGGGCCCCGGCCGGCGCCCTGGTCGAGGGCCCACACCGCCAGCGCGATCAGCGTGATCGCGGTGGCCGAGGTGGGCACCTGGCGTGAACGCGCGTACAGCATCAGCCATCTCATGGGGATGTCTCCCCCGTCAGCGCCGCGAGCTCGTTCTTGCAGGAGAGCGCGGCGGTGCGCACCTGAGCGATCCGCGAGCGCTGCTCGCCCGGCGACAGCTCCGTCAGCTTCTCCCAGGCGGCTTCGGCTTTCGCCCAAGTACGCTGCGAGTACACGTCGGTGTCGGGCTTCTGCAGCGGTTCGAGTCGGTGATCGCCGAGGGCCCAGCTCGCGGCGATGCTCTGTGCGGGGATGTCGACCGTTCCCCCGCCCTCCCGAGTGGTGTGCGGCTCGCAGTTCGGCGTCAGGCCCTGGGCGACCAGCAGGCGGGTCAGTTCCGCCCCCGCCGCATGGGCGATCAGCGGGTCGTCGAGGTCGATCAGCACCACGGCGCCGGAGAGTTGGCGTTCGTCGGCGATCGCGCGCAGCGCGGTCTCCTCGCGCACCCAGGTCGGCGCCTGGTCGCCCAAGGTGTCGTGCAGCAGGCGCAGCGCCTCCTTCCCGCGCGGCGCTAGTTCGGGCAGGTGTGAACGGTTCGCCTGCGTCACGCACACCGGGCCGTCGCAGACCAGGGCGGCGGCGGCCCGGTCGACGACGTAGGTGTCGCGCGCAGCGGCCGGGAGGATCAGCAGGGCCAGGGCCGTGCCGGCCAGGACGGGGGCCACCGCGAGCAGCCGGGCCCGGCGGGTCGCAGCCACCAGCAGTGCGAAGCCGGTGGCGAGCAGGCCGAGCAGCCAGAGCGTCTGGCCGAGGTGCACGGCACCGGACAGGGTCAGCAGCATCTCGCGCGGCATCTCGGTCACGGGGGACAGCAGGGCGAGCCGGTTCGGCGCGAAGCCCGACGGCAGTACCCCGTCCGTGGTCTGCCGCAGCAGGACGTTCAGCATCAGGAAGACCACCACCAGGAGCGGCGGGGTGAGCACGGAGGGCAGGGCCCGTGCGACGCCCATGCCGAATACGGCCCCCGCGACCAGGGCCAGCGCCGCCACCAGCGAGATCGGCAGCCAACCGAGGGGCAGGTAGGTGGCGCTACCGAGCGCCACCTGGACCGCGCCCCAGACGACGAGCAGGCCGAAGGCCGCCGCCAACGAGATCGCCGTCGCCCCGGCCGGCAGCGCCGCCCGACGCCAGGCCGGCCGTGGCGTGGTCGTCAGCAGTTCGGTCATCCGCGAGCGGGAGTCGCGCAGCCCGTGCAGCGCCCCGAGGCCCACCGCGATCGGCCAGCCGAAGGCCAGCATGCAACGGGTGGTCAGCGCCATCGACGTCCACTGGGCCGTCCACGCCGCAGTGCCGTACCACCACAGTCCGTTGATCAGATAGAGGAACGCCAGGCTGCCGCCCAGGATCACGAGGCCGGCCCACGGGGCGGCGGAGCGCTTCAGCTCGATCCCCAACACGCGCCCGTTCACCAGGTACCACCCTGCGACTCGGAGGTGTGGAGCAGCGCCGAGTAGCCGCGCTCCAGGGGGCTGTCGCCCGGGTACTCGGGGCCGCCGGACGCGGCCAGGTCCTCCGGTGTGCCCTGGAAGACGAGGCGGCCGTCGGCGAAGAGCACCACGTCGGAGCAGGCGGCCGCGACGTCCTCGACCAGGTGGGTGGAGACGACCACGCAGGCGTCGCGGCCCAGTTCCTGCAGCAGCTCCCGGAAGCGCAGTCGCTGCGCCGGGTCCAGGCCGGCGGTCGGTTCGTCCAGCAGCAGCAGGGTGGGATCGTTCACGATGGCCTGGGCGATGCCGGCGCGTCGCACCATGCCTCCGGACAGGGTTTTCATCCGGTGGTCGGCGCGGTCGGCCAGGCCCACCCGTTCCACGGCGCGTTGGACGGCCGCCGGGATGTCCGCTCTGGGAACCTCCTTCAGCCAGGCCATGTACTCGACGAACTCGCGTACCGTGAACCGCTTGTAGTAGCCGAACTCCTGCGGCAGGTAGCCGATCCGGCGGCGCAGGGCCCGCAGGTCGCCCAGCCCGCTCATGGAGGTGCCGCACAGCCGCAGTTCGCCCTCGGCGGGGCGCAGCACGGTGGCCAGGGACCGGATCAGGGTGGTCTTTCCCGCTCCGTTCGGCCCCAGGAGGCCGTGGGTGCCGGTGCCCAGGGACAGATCGAGCCCGTCGACGGCCATCTTCTTGCGTCCGGCCCGTACTTTCAGGCCGGTGGCCTGGATCTCCCAGGCGTAGGTCTTCGGCGCGGTGTCGGCCGCGCTCATCGCGGGTGTCATGCAGTGGCCCTTTCCAAGGGTCGAGGATGGTTTCACAACACTGAGTAGGCGCGCCTGCGGGCGATCACGGCGCCGATGCCGAGCGCGAAGAGAGCTGCCCACACGGGTAGTTGGTCCGGCCGCAGGACGACGGGGACGCGGCCGGTGCCCCAGGCGGGTGCCGCGATGACGGCGCCCCAGGCGATCGCCAGTGCGGCGGCGGCACGGGTCACGCCGACCACGCTGCCCAGCGCCAGGGCCATGGAGGTGAAGGCCAGCGAGGGCAGCAACCACTGCGCGGCCGTCATGGCGCCGGTCAGCCAGCCCTCCACCAGCAGCGCGGGCAGCACCACGGCGAGTACCGAGGTGCTGCGTCGCAGCAGCAGGGGCAGACCGGCCCGGGCGGTCGAGGCCGTCAGTTCGTGCGCCGGGTCCAGGCCGCGCGACCACGATGCCGCGACAGCGCACAGCGGCAGCACGGGCGCGATCAGCACCATGGGCGAGGCGGTGCCGAAGACCACCGGCGGCCCGGCCGCGTCCAGCAGCAGCGCCAGCAGGGTGACAGCGACGGTCATGACCAGCCACGGGGCCATGACCGGAGTCAGCCAGGCCGATACCCACCTCGGGCGGTACCGCCGCGAGGGCATCGTGACGGCCGCGTCCAACTGCGGTTCCAGACCGGCCCGGACGGTGTCGACGAGCGCGGCGAGGCCGGGCGCCTCGGTGGCCACGGAGGTTGCCAGACGGCTCCGGCACAGCGCGCACGTCTCCAGATGGGCCTCCAGCGCCCATACCGTGTCAGCGGCCATCGCCGCCTCACCACGTGCATAGTCGTCGATCAACCGCATCGACGCATGTGACGAATGTGACGCATGTTCCGCGCTCATGCCAGCGCCTCCCGCATCGCGATCCGGGCCCGGCGGGCGCGGGTCTTGACCGTGCCTTCGGGCAGTCTGAGCAGGACGGCGGTCTCCCGGACGGAGAGTCCGTCCAGCACCATGGCCTGCAGTACCTGGCGGAGTTCCGGCGCCAGCTGCCGCAGCGCGTCGCCGACGTCGCCGCCGACGGCCTTGGCGAGTGCCTCTTCCTCCGCTGCGGGCACCACCGCCCGCTCGGCGGCGGCGACCGGCGGTTCGGCGTGGTGGGCCCGGCGCCGGAACGCGTCGATGAGGCGCCGCGCCGCGATCGTCCACAGCCACCCGACGGCCGTCCCGCCGACCGCGCTGCCGGCGAACGCACCGGCCGCGCGCCACACCGCCAGATACGTCTCCTGCATGACCTCGGCGACGATCTGCTCGTCGGCACAGCGCCGGCGCAACCGCACCGCCAACCACGGCGACGTACGCCGGTACAACTCGTCGAACGCCCCCCGGTCACCCTTGGCCACCAGCCGGAGGAGGCGTTCCTCGTCCAGCTCGTCCGGTGCTCTCCTGCGTGATCTCACACCAGCCAGACGGCTGCGGCGGCCCGCAGGTTCTGCATCGGCCGTGAGCTGCGTCACAGCGTCCCGTGCGGACCGTGCGCCGCCCGGTCGCACCTCGACCTCCTTGCATGAATGTTCCGTGATGCGTATATTCATGCCAAGTCGTAGGAGAGGGAAACGCCATGGCATTGCGAGTCGCCGTCGCCGGCGCCAGTGGGTATGCGGGTGGTGAGGTCCTGCGCCTGCTGCTCGGTCATCCGGGGGTCGAGATCGGGGCGCTGACCGGGGGGTCGAATGCCGGGGCGCGGTTCGGGGGGTTGCAGCCGCATCTGCTGCCGTTGGCGGACCGGGTGCTGGAGGCGACCACTCCGGAGGTGCTGGCCGGGCACGACATCGTATTTCTGGGGCTGCCGCACGGCCAGTCCGCCGCCGTCGCCGAGGCGCTCGGCGAGGACGTGCTGGTGGTGGACTGCGGCGCGGACTTCCGGCTGAAGGACGCCGGGACGTGGGAGAGGTTCTACGGCTCGCCGCACGCCGGGACCTGGCCGTACGGGCTGCCCGAGCTGCCCGGTCACCGGGCCGCGCTGAAGGGCGCCAAGCGGATCGCCGTGCCCGGCTGCTACCCGACGGCCGTCTCGCTCGCGCTCTTCCCGGCGTACGCGGCGAAGCTGGTCGACCCCGAGGCGGTGGTCGTCGCGGCCTCCGGTACCTCCGGCGCGGGCAAGGCCGTCAAGGCGCACCTGCTCGGCAGCGAGGTGATGGGCTCGATGAGCCCGTACGGCGTCGGCGGCGGACACCGGCACACCCCCGAGATGGCGCAGAACCTGGGCCCGGTCGCGGGCGAGCCGGTGACCGTCTCGTTCACGCCGACGCTCGCGCCGATGCCGCGCGGGATCCTCGCCACCTGCAGCGCGAAGGCGAAGCCGGGCGTGACGTACGCGGCCGTCCGCGAGGCGTACGAGGCGGCCTTCGCGGGCGAGACCTTCGTCCGGCTGCTGCCCGAGGGGCAGTGGCCGCAGACCAGTTCGGTCTACGGCTCGAACGCCGCGCTGGTCCAGGTCGCCCTGGACGAGCACGCCGGGCGGGTGATCGCGATCAGCGCGATCGACAACCTGGTGAAGGGCACCGCCGGCGGCGCGGTGCAGAGCATGAACATCGCCCTCGGCCTGCCCGAAGAGCTCGGCCTCCCCCTGAACGGAGTCGCACCGTGACCACGCAGCACCCCAACATCGGCGTCACGGCGGCCAAGGGCTTCCGGGCCTCCGGCATCACCGCCGGCATCAAGGCGTCCGGTACGCCGGACCTCGCCCTGGTCGTCAACGACGGTCCGTCGCTCGCCGCCGCCGGTGTCTTCACCTCGAACCGGGTGAAGGCGGCCCCCGTGCTCTGGTCCGAGCAGGTCGTCAAGGGCGGGCAGATCTCGGCGGTCGTGCTCAACTCCGGTGGCGCCAACGCCTGTACGGGCGCGGGGGGCTTCCAGGACACCCACGCGACGGCCGAGAGGGCCGCCGGGGAGCTGGGCCTGAACGCCGGTGAGGTCGCGGTCGCGTCCACCGGTCTGATCGGTGTCCGGCTGCCGATGGACCTCCTGCTGCCCGGCGTCGAGCAGGCCGCGAAGGCGCTCAGCGCGGACGGCGGCGAGGCCGCCGCGATCGCGATCAAGACCACCGACACCGTGCACAAGACCGCCCAGGTCACCAGCCCGGCGGGTTGGACGGTCGGCGGCATGGCGAAGGGCGCGGGCATGCTGGCGCCCGGCCTGGCCACCATGCTGGTCGTGCTCACCACCGACGCCGACACCGACAGCGCGAGCCTGGACGCCGCGCTGCGCGCCGCGACCCGGACCACCTTCGACCGGGTCGACTCCGACGGCTGCATGTCGACCAACGACACCGTGCTGCTGCTCGCCTCCGGCGCCTCCCAAGTCGCGCCCGACCAGGGCGAGTTCGCCGAGGCCGTCGGTGCGGTCTGTGCCGATCTGGCCCGTCAGCTGGTCGGCGACGCCGAGGGCGCGAGCAAGGACATCCGGATCGACGTGACCGGCGCCGCGACCGAGGACGAGGCGGTGGACGTCGCCCGGACGATCGCCCGCAACAACCTGCTCAAGTGCGCCCTGCACGGCGAGGACCCGAACTGGGGCCGGGTGCTGGCCGCCATCGGCACCACCGAGGCGGCCTTCGACCCGGACCAGCTGGACGTCGCCATCAACGGCGTCTGGGTCTGCCGGAACGGCTCCGTCGGCGAGGACCGCGACCTGGTCGACATGACGGGCCGCGACATCGTCATCACCGCCGACCTCAAGGCCGGGCAGGCGAGCGCCTCGGTGTGGACCAACGACCTCACCGCCGACTACGTGCACGAGAACAGCGCCTACTCCAGCTGATCCCCGGGGGACAGAGCAGTGCAGATCGCACCCAAGGGCGAACAGGCCCGCAACAACACCGCGTTGCCCAAGGCCCTCACCCTGATCGAGGCGCTCCCGTGGCTGGAGCGCTTCCACGGCAAGACCGTCGTGATCAAGTTCGGCGGCAACGCCATGGTGGACGAGTCGCTGAAGGCGGCGTTCGCCCAGGACGTGGTGTTCCTGCGCTACGCGGGCCTGCACCCGGTCGTGGTGCACGGCGGCGGCCCGCAGATCAGCGCGCAGCTGGCCAAGCTCGGCCTGGAGTCCTCCTTCACCAACGGCCTGCGGGTGACGACCCCGGAGACCATGGACGTGGTCCGGATGGTGCTGGCGGGCCAGGTCCAGCGTGAGCTGGTCGGTCTGCTGAACGAGCACGGGCCGTTCGCGGTCGGCATGACGGGCGAGGACGCGCACACCATGACGGCCGTGAAGCGGTACGCGGTGGTGGACGGCGAGCAGGTGGACATCGGGCTGGTCGGCGACATCGTCAACATCGAGGCCGGCGCGGTGAAGGCGCTGATCGCGGACGGCCGGATCCCGGTCATCTCCAGCATCGCGCGCTCCACCGACGGGCACGTCTACAACATCAACGCGGACACCGCCGCCGCCGCCCTCGCGGTGGCGCTCGGCGCGGAGATGCTGGTGGTGCTGACCGACGTCGAGGGGCTCTACGCCGACTGGCCGAAGTCCGACGACGTGATCAGCCAGCTCGGCGCGAGCGAGCTGGAGGAGCTGCTGCCGACGCTCGCGTCCGGGATGCTCCCCAAGATGGAGGGCTGCCTGAACGCCGTCCGCTCGGGGGTGGGCACCGCCCGCGTGCTGGACGGGCGGGTGCAGCACTCGCTGCTGCTGGAGATCTTCACCGACGAGGGCATCGGCACGATGGTCGTGCCGGACGACGAGACGACCGTGATCGGGGGGCTGGCATGACCAGCGGGAACAAGGAACTCACCCAGCGGTGGCAGCACGCGCTGATGAACAACTACGGCACGCCCCGGATCCCGCTGGTGCGCGGCGCCGGAGCGAGGCTCTGGGACGCCGACGGCAAGGAGTACGTCGACTTCGTCGGCGGCATCGCTGTCAACGCGCTCGGCACCGCCCACCCGGCGGTGGTCGAGGCGGTCACCCGGCAGATCGGGCAGCTGGGCCACATCTCCAACCTGTTCCTGGCCGAGCCGACCGTCCGGCTGGCCGAGCGGCTGATCGAGATCTCCGGCCCCGAGGGCCGCGACGGCCAGGTGTTCTTCTGCAACTCCGGCACCGAGGCCAACGAGGCCGCGTTCAAGATCAGCCGGCTGACCGGCCGTACCCACCTGGTCTCGCTGCAGGGCGCCTTCCACGGCCGGACGATGGGCGCGCTCTCGCTCACCGCCCAGCCGGCCAAGCAGGACCCGTTCCGCCCGCTGCCCGGCGACGTCACGCACGTGCCGTTCGGCGACCTCGAGGCGCTGCGCGCCGCCGTCACCACCGACACGGCCGCCGTCTTCCTGGAGCCGATCCAGGGTGAGAACGGCGCGATCCCGCTGCCCGACGGCTATCTGAAGGCGGCCCGCGAGATCACCCGGGCGACCGGCACGCTGCTGGTCCTGGACGAGGTGCAGACCGGGATCGGCCGGACCGGACACTGGTTCGCCCACCAGGCGTACGAGGGCGTCGAGCCGGACGTGATCACGCTCGCCAAGGGCCTCGGCGGCGGGCTGCCGATCGGTGCGGTGGTCGCGTACGGCGAGGCCGCGAAGCTGCTCCAGCCGGGCCAGCACGGCACCACCTTCGGTGGGAACCCGGTGGTCGCGGCGGCCGCGCTGGCGGTGCTCGACACCATCGAGTCCGAGGGCCTGCTCGACCACGTCCGGAAGACCGGCGAGCGGCTGCGCAGCGGCATCGAGGCGATCGGCGACCCGCTGGTCTCGCACGTCCGGGGTGCGGGTCTGCTGCTGGGCATCGTGCTGACGGAGCCCGTGTCGGCGCGGATCCAGGCGGTGGCGCAGGAGGCCGGCTTCCTGTTGAACGCGGCCGTTCCGGGCGCCGTCCGGCTGGTGCCGCCGCTGGTGATCACCGAACAGGAGGTCGACCGGCTGCTCGCCGCGCTGCCGGGCATCCTGCGCGAGGTGCGCGAGACCGCCCCCGACGCGAAGCCCCGAGCGTAGTCCGGGAGAATTGACAATATGACCGCATCCCACCCCGACCAGCCCGCCGCCGGGCCGACCTCGCAGGTCCCGCAGACCCGCACCGCGCGCCACCGCCGGATCGTGGATCTGCTGACCCGTCAGCCCGTCCGTTCGCAGAGCCAGCTGGCCAAGCTGCTCGTCGAGGACGGACTGGTGGTCACCCAGGCCACCCTTTCGCGGGACCTGGACGAGCTGGGAGCGGTGAAGATCCGCAACCGGGACGGCGCGCTCATCTACGCCGTCCCGGCCGAGGGCGGCGACCGTACGCCGCGCGCGCCGATGGGGGAGTCCGCCAGCGAGGGCCGGATGGCCCGGCTGGCGGGCGAGCTGATGGTGTCGGCGACGGCCTCCGGCAACCTCGTCGTGCTCCGTACGCCGCCTGGTGCGGCCCAGTTCCTGGCGTCGGCGATCGACCAGGCGGAGGTGTTCGAGATCATCGGCACCATCGCGGGCGACGACACCGTCCTGCTGATCAGCCGGGACCCGTCCGGCGGCCAGGCGCTGGCCGACCACCTGATGCAACTGGCCCAGGCGAAGGCCCAGTAGACCGCCGGTGAATCCGTACGCACAGTCGTTTTGAGTTTCATGCGGTCTGGTGCATACTTATGCCTAACGCCGTATGGGACTGCAGTCGCAAGTCCCGTTCGAAGCCCTGTTGAAGCCCTGCTGTGAAGGAGAAAGCCGTGACCGAGCGCGTCGTACTCGCCTACTCGGGCGGTCTGGACACGTCCGTCTGCATCGGCTGGATCGCCGAGGAGACCGGCGCCGAGGTCATCGCCGTCGCGGTCGACGTCGGCCAGGGCGGCGAGGACCTGGACGCGATCCGCCAGCGTGCGCTCGACTGCGGAGCGGTCGAGGCCGAGGTCGCGGACGCCCGCGCCGAGTTCGCCGACGAGTACTGCCTCCCGGCGCTCAAGGCCAACGCCCTCTACCAGGGCCAGTACCCGCTGGTCTCGGCGCTCTCCCGCCCGGCGATCGTCAAGCACTTGGTCGCCGCCGCGAAGAAGCACGGCGCGACCACCGTCGCCCACGGCTGCACCGGCAAGGGCAACGACCAGGTCCGCTTCGAGGTCGGCATCCAGTCGCTGGCCCCCGAGCTGAAGTGCATCGCCCCGGTCCGCGACTACGCGATGACCCGGGACAAGGCGATCGCCTTCGCCGAGGCGAAGAACCTCCCGATCGTCACCACCAAGAAGAACCCGTACTCGATCGACCAGAACGTCTTCGGGCGGGCCGTCGAGACCGGCTTCCTGGAGGACATCTGGAACGCCCCGATCGAGGACGTCTACGAGTACACCCAGAACCCGGCCACCCCGCGCGAGGCCGACACCGTCGTCATCACCTTCGAGGCCGGCGTCCCGGTCGCCGTCGACGGCAGGAAGGTGACGGTCCTCCAGGCCATCGAGGAGCTGAACAAGCGGGCCGGCGCCCAGGGCATCGGCCGCCTGGACATGGTCGAGGACCGGCTCGTCGGCATCAAGTCCCGCGAGATCTACGAGGCCCCCGGCGCGATCGCCCTGATCACCGCCCACCAGGCCCTGGAGAACGTCACGGTCGAGCGCGAGCTGGCCCGCTACAAGCGGCAGGTCGAGCAGCGCTGGGCCGAGCTGGTCTACGACGGCCTCTGGTTCTCGCCGCTCAAGCGCGCCCTGGACGGCTTCATCAACGAGGCCAACCAGTCGGTCTCCGGCGAGATCCGGATGGTCCTGCACGGCGGCCGGGCCGTCGTCGACGGCCGTAAGTCGGACCAGTCGCTGTACGACTTCAACCTGGCGACCTACGACACCGGCGACACCTTCGACCAGTCGATGTCCAAGGGCTTCATCGAGATCTTCGGCCTCTCCTCGAAGATCGCCGCCCGCCGAGACCTGGCCTGAGCCACCCCTCACAGAGCCCCGGCCGTACCCCCTGACGGCCGGGGCTCGCCCCCACCCACCTCGTGAAGGAGCCCACGCGATGCCCGCCGACCAGAACACCGACGTCCGTCTCTGGGGCGCGCGCTTCGCCGACGGCCCCTCAGAGGCGCTGGCCAAGCTCTCCGCCTCGGTGCACTTCGACTGGCGCCTCGCGCCGTACGACATCGCCGGCTCCAAGGCGCACGCCCGCGTGCTGCACAAGGCCGGGCTGCTGACGGACGACGAGCTCGCGGGCATGCTCGGCGGCCTGGACCGGCTGCTCGCCGACGTCCGGTCCGGGGCCTTCACCGGTACCGTCGCCGACGAGGACGTGCACACCGCCCTGGAGCGCGGGCTGCTGGAGCGGCTCGGCGCGGACCTGGGCGGCAAGCTGCGGGCCGGCCGGTCGCGCAACGACCAGATCGCCACCCTCTTCCGGATGTACCTGCGGGACCACGGGAAGATCATCGGCGGACTGCTCCTCGACCTCCAGCACGCCCTGGTCGGCCTCGCCGAGGCACACCCCGACACCGCGATGCCGGGCCGCACCCATCTCCAGCACGCGCAGCCCGTCCTCTTCGCCCACCACGTCCTCGCGCACGTCCAGGCCCTCGGCCGGGACGCCGAGCGGCTGCGCCAGTGGGACACCCGTACGGCCGTCTCCCCGTACGGCTCCGGCGCGCTCGCCGGCTCCTCGCTCGGGCTGGACCCGGAGGCGGTCGCCGCCGAGCTGGGGTTCGAACGGGGCTCGGTCGGCAACTCGATCGACGGCACGGCCTCGCGCGACTTCGTCGCAGAGTTCGCCTTCGTCACCGCGATGATCGGGATCAACCTCTCCCGGATCGCCGAAGAGGTGATCATCTGGAACACCAAGGAGTTCGGCTTCATCACGCTGCACGACGCCTTCTCCACGGGCTCCTCGATCATGCCGCAGAAGAAGAACCCGGACATCGCGGAGCTGGCGCGTGGTAAGTCCGGACGGCTCATCGGCAACCTCACCGGGCTGCTCGCCACCCTCAAGGCGCTGCCGCTCGCGTACAACCGCGACCTCCAGGAGGACAAGGAGCCGGTCTTCGACTCCTGCGACACCCTCGAGGTCCTGCTGCCCGCCTTCACCGGCATGATGGCCACCCTCACCGTGCACCGCGAGCGGCTCGAGGAGCTGGCCCCGGCCGGGTTCTCGCTGGCCACCGACATCGCCGAGTGGCTGGTCCGGCAGAACGTCCCGTTCCGGGTCGCACACGAGGTCGCGGGCGCCTGCGTCAAGGTCTGCGAGAGCCAGGGCATCGAGCTGTCCGACCTGACGGACCAGCAGTTCGCCGACATCTCCGAACACCTCACCCCCGAGGTCCGCACGGTCCTCACCGTCCACGGCTCGATCGCCTCGCGCAACGGCCGCGGCGGCACCGCGGCGTCGGCCGTCGCCGTCCAGCTGGCGGAGCTGAAGGCCGACCTCGCGGTCCAGCAGGACTGGGTCCAGGGCTGACGGCCCACAGCAACCACAACGGGACGCGCACGTAACAGCTCAGAGCAACCACAACAGGGGCGCGGGGAACTGCGCGATCAACCATGCACTTCGTCGTGCCCTGATCGCACAGTTCCCCGCGCCTCCTTGGGTACGCAGTTGCCTACGTCAAGCCTTGCTCGTTCGTAGCCATATGAACCACCGCCTCACCGAGCTGCGCCCCGCCTTCGCCCCGCTCGCAGCGGCCCTCGCTCGCCGGCACCGGCTGGACCCGCAGGACCTGGAGCAGGACGTCTGGCTCCGGGTGTTCGAACACGCGCGGGCCGAGGGCGGGCTGCCGCGCGATCTGACCTCCTGGCTTCGCGCGCTCACCCTGCAGGAGTGCCGGCCCGTCACCCGTACGGCCCTGGAGCCGCCCGCGATCGTCCCGTCGGCCGAGGAGGAGGCGCTCGCCGCCGAGCGCCGACGTGCCGTACGGCTCGCGCTGGCCCGGCTGCCGGGCCGCTGTCCGGAGCTGCTGACCGCTCTCGCGGCCCGTCCCGACCTGACATACCGCCAGATCGCCCGGCTGCTCGGCATGCCGCAGGGCAGCATCGGGCCGACGCGTTCGCGCTGCCTGGCCTGCCTGCGCGCCCTCCTGAGTGGCCACCGGGACTGAAGTGATCCCGAGTGACGCTCACCACCTAAGACGGCCGGAAGGTTGAGAGCAGGGGGCGTCGGGGTAGAGCGGTGGCTAACGTCCCCTTGACGGTGGCTCGACCGGCCGGATACTGAGCGTGAGCACAGGTCCGACCTCGGCGACCGCCGGGGGCGCGTGGCTGTGTCACTCCCGGTCAGGGCAGATCCCCGCCCGGGCACACCTTCGGCAGGGCACCCGGTGCGGACCCTCGAATTCGCGCACCGGGCACTAAACGATGGGGAGGCCCCGCATGGGCATGAGCGTGATCATCTCGGTGGCGAACGAGCAGGACGCGGAGCAGATCCTCAAGCTCCAGTACCTCGGCTACCAGACCGAGGCCGAACTCTACGGCGACTGGGCGATCGAACCGCTCACCCAGACCCTGGAGAGCCTGCAAGCAGAGCTGGCCGAACGGCACGTCCTGGTGGCCAGGCTGGGCGACGAGGTGGTCGGCACCGTCCGTGGCCACGTCGACGAGGACGGCACCGCCCGGCTGTCCCGCCTGGTCGTCCACCCCCGGATGCAGCGCCACGGCCTGGGTGGCCGCCTGCTGGACGCGGTGGAGCGCCTGTTGCAGGAGGAGTACTCCGTCGGCGCCTTCGAGCTGTTCACCGGGCACCGCAGCCTCGGCAACCTGCGCCTGTACGCCCGCCACGGCTACCGCCAGGCGGCGGTCCGCGAGGTCAGCCGCCGGCTGAGCATGGTCACCCTGGAGAAGCCCGTCCACGCCCCGCTGGCCGCCACGGCCTGACCCGGCCGCGCAGCGCCCGACCCGTCCGGGTCGGGCGCTGTTCCGCTTTGTTGACCCTTACCAACCGTTGGTACGCCTACGTCGCGTCCGTATTTCGGACGCTGAGTCCTGATAACTGGGACCGAGCCGGTACGTCTGATTTACTTGCAGGCATGACTGCGACGACGACCTGCACCCCGACCGGCACCACGCCGGCAGGTGGGCTCTGCATGGGTTGTTGTCGAATGTGTCACTGCTGAGGGCCCTCGTCCCCTCCTCGCGCCCCGAAGCGAGCATTCCTGCCGCCTGACGCGCCGTTCCCATCGCTGACTCGTCGGAGTCACGCCCCCGCGCGCCCTGGCTGTGCAGCACCCAAGATCAACTTTTAAGGCACCCCTTCTCCGGCGTGCCTCCGCACGCCGCTGACCGCTTGCCGGTGCGGCGGCCGCACCACCCCCCAGCCCCCGAGCAACGGAAGCAGCTGTGATCACCACCAAGGACCTGACCAAGGTCTATCGCTCCCGAGGCCGCGAGGTCACCGCCCTCGCCGGAGTCGACCTGCACGTCCGCGAGGGCGAGGTCTACGGAGTCGTCGGCACCAGCGGCGCCGGTAAGAGCACCCTCATCCGCTGCGTGAACATGCTGGAGCGCCCGAGCTCCGGCAGCGTCACCGTGGACGGGATCGAACTCACCGCCCTCTCCGGCCAGGAGCACCGGGCCGGCCGCGACCTGCGGGCCGCCCGCCGCCGGATCGGCATGGTGTTCCAGCACTTCAACCTGCTCTCCTCGCGCACCGTCCAGGAGAACGTCGAACTCCCGCTGGAGATCATCGGGCTGGACCGCACCCAGCGCCGCCGCAAGGCCGCCGAACTGCTCGACCTGGTCGGCCTCGCCGACAAGGCCCGTAGCTACCCGAGCCAGCTCTCGGGCGGCCAGAAGCAGCGCGTCGGCATCGCCCGCGCGCTGGCCGGCGATCCCAAGGTGCTGCTCTCCGACGAGGCGACCTCCGCCCTCGACCCGGAGACCACCCGCTCGATCCTCGGCCTGCTGCGCGACCTCAACCGGCAGCTCGGTCTCACCGTCCTGCTGATCACCCATGAGATGGACGTCATCAAGAGCGTCTGCGATTCCGCCGCCCTGATGCGCGGCGGCAAGGTGGTCGAGGCCGGTGCGCTGACCGACCTGCTGGCCCGCCCGGACTCGGTGCTCGCCCGCGAGCTGTTCCCGCTCGGCGAGTTCGGCGCCGGACACCCCGGGCACACCGTCCTGGAGATCACCTTCCAGGGCGACACCTCCGCCCAGCCGTTCGTCTCCCAGCTGGCCCGTACTTACCAGATCGACATCAACATCCTGGGCGCGGCGGTCGAGACCATCGCCGGCCGGCTGGTCGGCCGGATGCGGGTCGAACTGCCCGGCTCCCACCAGGACAACGTGGTGCCGATCGGTTTCCTGCGCGAGCAGGGCCTGCAGGTCGACGTACTGAACGAGGCGGGTCTGAAGCACGCGGGCCTGAACGAGCCGAACGGAGTCGTGGCATGACCTGGGACGACATGCAGCAGCTGATGCAGCCCGCCACCCTGGAGACGCTCCAGATGGTCGGGGTCGCCACCGTCGTCACCGTGCTGATCGGGCTGCCGCTGGGACTGCTGCTGGTGCTGACCGACAAGGGCGGCGCGCTGCAGAACGTGGTGGTCAACCGGGTGCTCGGGGTGATCGTGAACGTCGGCCGCTCGCTGCCGTTCATCATCCTGATGGTCGCTCTGCAGACCTTCACCCGGGGCGTGGTGGGCACCACCCTCGGCTGGCAGGCCGCCACCGTGCCGCTCGCCATCGGCGCCATCCCGTTCTTCGCGCGGCTGGTCGAGACCTCCGTCCGCGAGGTGGACGGCGGGCTGCTGGAGGCCGTCCACGCGATGGGCGGCTCCACCTGGACCACCGTCCGCAAGGTGCTGCTGCCCGAGTCGCTGCCCGCGCTGGTCTCCTCCGTCACCACCACCGTGATCGCCCTGATCGGCTTCTCCGCGATGGCCGGCACGGTCGGCGGCGGCGGACTCGGCACCCTCGCCGTCAACTACGGCTACCAGCGCTTCGAGACCGGCTTCATGTGGGTCATCATCGCGGAGCTGGTGGTGATCGTGATGATCATCCAGGCGATCGGTGACTTCTTCGTCCGCCGACTGAACAACCGAGGTCACTCCGGCGGCACCGTCCGCCTGCGCCGCCGCCGCTCGGCCGTGAGCACCCCCGAGGCCGTGAGCACCCCCGCCGAGGAACTCACCCCGGCCTCCTGACCGACCCCCGGCCCCCGGCCCCCGGTCTCCTGACCCCGACCCCCGGCCTCCTGACCGCCCGACCACGCTGCCGCCCGACCGGGGCGGGCAGCGAGAACTGGCCGGCGGGCGCCAGCAACCGCCCGCTCCATGAAGAAAGGCACTTTTCGTGCGTAACGTCCTGAAGTTCACCAGCGTCCTCGCCACCGCAGGTCTCGCCCTGTCCGTCGCCGCCTGCTCCAGCTCCGGATCCTCGTCCGGCTCCAGCACCGACCAGGCGCTCACCGTCATCGCGAGCCCGACCCCGCACGCCCAGATCCTGGAGTACATCCAGAAGAACCTGGCCGCCAAGGCGGGCCTGAAGCTCGACGTGAAGGTCGTCACCGACTACGTGACCCCCAACACGGCCGTCCAGGACGGCTCGGCGGACGCCAACTACTTCCAGCACGTTCCGTACCTCGACGACTTCAACAAGAAGCACGGCACCGACATCGTCTCGGTCGAGGCCGTCCACCTCGAGCCGCTCGGCCTGTACTCGAAGAAGGTCAAGGCCGTCACCGAGCTCGCGGACGGCGCCACCGTCGGCCTGCCCAACGACGCCACCAACGAGGGCCGTGCGCTCAAGCTGCTCGCCGACAACAACGTCATCACCCTGAAGCCCGGCGCCGGCACCTCCGCCACCCCGGCCGATGTGGCGAGCAACCCGAAGCACCTCAAGTGGAAGGAACTGGACGCCGCCCAGCTGCCGCGTTCCGTCGCCGACCTCGACGCCGCCGTCATCAACGGCAACTACGCGCTCGACTCCGGTCTGCACCCGGCCACCGACGCGATCCTGCTGGAGAAGGCGGCCGGCAACCCGTACGCCAACATCCTCGCCGTCAAGAAGGGCAAGGAGAACGACCCGCGCGTCCAGAAGCTCGCCCAGCTGCTGCACTCCGACGAGGTCAAGAAGTACATCGACGACACCTTCAAGGGCTCGGTCATCGCGGCCTACTGAGGCCGGCCGCTCTGAACCCGTATCCGGGCCCCGCCGTGCCACGGCGGGGCCCGGTAGCGCCATGTCCGGGTGTGCGCGGCACGGCGGACGGACATCTGACGTGCCGTCGTACTCTTTGCCGGTACCCTGACACGTCCGAGAACGGGTGGGGCGTACGGTGTGTCCACGACCCGGCGAGGAGAGACGGCATGCCAGCGAGCTTCCCCGAGACCGCCATCAGCACCGAGAGACTGCTGCTGCGACCCCTTGAGGACGACGACGCCCCCAGTCTGGTCGCCATGATGGCCGACGAGCTGGTGCACACCTGGACGGCGATCCCGCAGCCCTTCACCGAGGCGCACGCCCTCGAATGGGCCCGGGCCCTCGCCCCCGCCCGCCGGGCGCAGGGGCGCGGAATCGTTTTCGCCGTCACCGAGCACCTCACGCAGCGGGTGGTCGGCGTGGTCGAGCTGCGCGGCACCGACTGGCGGCTGCTCTCCACCGAGGTCAGCTTCATCACCGCCCCCTGGGCCCGCGGCGAGGGCTACGCGCCCGAGGCCGTCCTCGGCGTCGCCCAGTGGCTGTTCGAGGACCGGGGCTTCCTCCGGCTGGAGATGCGCACGGCCGCCGGCAACACCGCCGGCCAGCAGGTCGCTCAGAAGGTCGGCTCGATCAGCGAGGGCGTGCTGCGCAGCGCCTGGATAGTGCGCGGTGGCGAGTGGGGCCCGGCGGAGCTGGAGAGCCGCAGCGACCTGCTGCTCTGGAGCCTGCTCCCCGAGGACCTCGAAATCCCGCAGGACGACGGCTGGGCCGAGCAGCACTACGTCCTGCACGACTGAGTGCGCCCTCCGACCGGGGTGCGACGGGCGGCCGACCGCACCGGGTAGCCTCTGCTCCTGGACGGGCCGAGGAATGGTCCGGACCTGTCGTGGGGTTCCGTGGGGTGCAGAGCCGAGGGAGAACAGCCGCAGATGGCTGACCGGATCACGGTTATCGGGTGGGACGGTACGCCGTTGACCGAGGCGGCCAGCTCAGCGCTGGCAGGAGCCACCCTGGTGGCGGGAGCGCCGTACCAACTGGCGGCCCTGCCCGTCCCGCCGGGCGCCGAGCGGATCGCGCTGGGCAACATCCAGCTGGCGGCCCGTCGGATCGCCGAGCAGCGCGGCGCGGCCGTCGTGGTGGCCGAGGGGGACCCGGGGTTCTTCGGCGTCGTCCGGACGCTGCGCCGGCCCGAGTACGGGCTCGAACTCGAAGTGCTGCCCGCCGTCTCCTCGGTGGCCGCCGCCTTCGCCCGGGCCGGGATGCCCTGGGAGGACGCCCAGGTGGTCAGCACGCACGGCGGCCGGCTGCGCCGCGCCGCCAACGTCTGCCGCGCCTACCCGAAGGTCGCCGTGCTCACCAGCGCCGACGCCGGCCCGAGCGAGCTGGCGCTGATGCTGCGCGGAGTCCACCGCACCTTCGTGGTCTGCGAGGCGCTCGGCACCCCGGAGGAGGACGTCACCGTCCTGACCTCCGAGCGGGTGCCGGACCGGGTCTGGCGGGACCCGGCGGTCGTCCTGGTGATCGGCGGCGGCAGTTCGAGCCATGTCGCGGGCGAGGCGGCGGGCTGGCTGGCCGGACGGCCCATCGGTTTCCCCGGCACCGACCGGGGGTGGGCGCTGCCGGACGAGGCGTACGCGGGCGCGGAGCGCGGCGCGCCGACGGCGGAGAGCGCTCCGCACGCGCTGCCCGCGCACGTCCGTGCGCTGGCGGTGGCCCGGCTCGGGCCGGTGCCCGGGGACCTGGTCTGGGCGGTCGGCGCGGGCACCGGCGCGCTGGCGGTCGAGACGGCCAGGTTCGGCGCGGCCGTGGTCGCGGTCGAGGCGGACCGCTCGGCCTGCGCGCAGATCGCGGTGAACGCCCGCCGGTACGGCGTCGAGGTGGAGCCCGTCCACGGCGTCGGCCCCGAGGTGCTGGGTGGCCTGCCCGAACCTGACGCGGTCGTGGTGGAGTCCGGCGGCGCCGAGGTGGTGCGCGCCGTCCTGGCCCGCCGCCCCGAGCGGCTGGTCGCCGTGGCCCACACCCTCGCCGAGGCGGAGGAGATCCGCGAGGCCATCGCCGGAGCCGGCTACCGGGTGGACGGCACGCTGCTCCAGTCGACACCGCTGATGTCCGGCGCCGGGCTCTCGTTCGGACCGGGGGAGCAGACCCTCGTGCTCTGGGGCGAGCAGGGCTCCTGACGGTTCGTACCCAATCCGAGGGGTGGGCGTCTCGCCGGCCTCCGGTGATCCCCGTCCCATCCGGACACCGATTCGAGAGGGTGTCGGTGCTGGCCGGTAGGGTGGCGTCCTGGTTGCGCTCGGCGAGCTGTGGACCGTGCCCCATCCGGTACGTTTACCACCTTTTGACGTGGCGCAACCCACACCGATTCGGAGTGCGGGCATTCGACGCGACCCGGGTCGGCCCGGAAGAATGCCGTAGGGTCCGGTGCGGTCGTGCCGGTTGCCCCGGGTGGTCGTTGTTTCTGATGGTGTGCCACCCCGGTGGGTGGCACCGGCCGGGGTGGCGCAGTGCGCCGGTGGGGATGGCTGCCGCGCGTGCGCGCGGCGGACGCCAGTAGGTGGACGGACGGGCCGGAGCACGGTCCGCCCCGAGCGGAGTTGGGCGCTGCGGTCGGTGATCGCGTCGCCAAGGGCGCGTAAGCGGCCTGGAAGGAGCTTTGACATGACCGATGGCGGCCACGTCCCCAGCGAGGGACTGCCGGAGCACCTGCTCGGCGGGTCCGGCCCGCTCGGCCGACCGGAGGGCGTCTCCGTACCCGGTGCTTCCGTACCCGGTACCGGTATGCCCGGTGTCGCGCTGCCCGAGGCTTCGGTGACTCCGGCACCCGGGACGGCGTTGCCGGACTCGGCGCTGTACGGCGTACCCGCTGCCGGGCCGGGCGCACCGCTGCCCGCGCAGGGTGCCGAGGGCTGGCCGACCGAGTCGCGTCCGGCCTTCACCTTCCTCGACCAGCCGGACCAGCTCGACGACGAGGACGACCTTCTCCTGATGCCCGGTCCGCAGACTTCGTGGGGCGAGCCGCTCGGGCCGGTCGAGACGGTCATGGTCACCGAACTGCCCGTCGTCACCCACCCGCAGGTGGCGGACACCATGACGCTGCGTACGGTCGAGGACCCGTCGGCGCCGGTCGCCGGCGTCGCTGACACTGCCGGGACGGTCGAAATGGTCGAGTCCACCGAGCCCGCCAATTCCGTGGAGTCCGCCGAGGGCACGCCGGTCGAGCCGTCCTGGCCGCCGCTGGCCCCGCCGCTGGTCGCGGCCGAGCCGGTCGCCGAGGCCGTTCCGGCGCCCGCCGCCGCGCCGGTGCCTCCGATGCCGCCGTCGCCCTCGGTTGCCACGCCCGTCGCGGCCCAGCCGCCGGTGACGGCCCCTCAGCCGCCGCGCCGTCCGCTGCACGCGGGCCCGCCCATTCCGGACCCTTCGCTGATGACCGGTCAGGTCCCCGTACGCTCGCTCGCCGACCGTGGCCCGTCCGCTCAGGTGGACCCGCAGGCGTTCGCAGCGCGGGCGGTCCAGCCGCAGGCACCCGTCCAGGTGCCGGTACCGGATCCCGTACCGGTGCCGCCGCCGGTCGAGGCGCCGCCCGTGGCGGTCGAGGCGCCGGTCGAGGTACCGGTGGAGCCGGTGGCCGCCCAGCCGACGCCCGAGCCCGCACCGGAGCCGGTGGCAGTCGAGCCCGCCCCCGTGGAGGTGCCGGAGGCTTCGGCCGTCGCCGCACCCGTAGCCGTCGACCTCCCCGAGGCAGTGGCAGCACCGGAGGTCGAGGCCGTGGCCGTGCCGGTGGCTGCTCCTCAGGAGGTCGAGCAGGCCGCCCAGGTCGAGCAGGCTGTCGAAGCCCCGCACGCGGCCATCCCGGCCCAGGCGACCGCGCAGACCGCACAGACCGTGCCGGCCGCGCAGACCGCATCGAGCCCGCCGCGCCGGATCTCCGCCTTCCTGGCCGCGCCCGCCCCACACGACCTCCCGCCCGTCGGTGCCGAGCCGCTCGCGGGCGCCGTCGCGCTCGCCGAGCCGCAGACGGCGGCGGGCAGCGGCGACATGGCCATGCCCGAGCAGCCGTCGCAGGCCGTCCCGGTCGAGCCCGCGCCGCAGCCGGTCGAGGCGGAGGCCGCACCCGAGGCCCCCGAGCCCCCGGCCGCCGTGGTCGTCGCGGAGCCCGAGGTCGCGCCCGAGCCCGAGGTCGCAGCCGACCCCGAGCCGGAGCCCGCCGCCGAGACTGTCGCCGTGCCCGAGGTCGAGGCCCAGCCCGAGACCGCTCCCGCTACCGAGGCCGAGGCCGCTCCCGAGCCGCAGCCGGTCGAGGCGGAGACCGAGCGCCCGCCCGCCGCCCCCGGTTACGACGAGGCCGGCCGCGACGCCGTCCACCAGGTGATCCGCGAGCGCCGCGACATCCGCAACGGCTTCCGCCCGGACCCGATCCCGCACGAGGTGCTGATCCGCGTCCTGGAGGCGGCCCACACCGCGCCCAGCGTGGGCTACTCCCAGCCCTGGGACTTCGTGGTCATCCGCTCGGCCAAGACCCGCCGCAAGATGCACGAGCTGGCAGAGCGTCAGCGCGACGCGTACGCGGACTCGCTGCCCAAGGGCCGGGCGAAGCAGTTCAAGGAAATCAAGATCGAGGCCATCCTCGAGACCCCGGTGAACATCGTGGTCACCGCTGACCGCACCCGTGGCGGCCGGCACACCCTGGGCCGCCACACCCAGCCGCAGATGGCGCCGTACTCGGCCGCCCTCGCGGTCGAGAACCTCTGGCTGGCCGCCCGCGCCGAGGGCCTGGGCGTCGGCTGGGTGAGCTTCTTCGACGAGGAGGAGATGGTCCGCGAGCTGGGCCTGCCCGAGCACCTCGACGTGGTGGCGTACCTCTGCGTCGGGTACGTGGACTCCTTCCCCGACGAGCCCGAGCTGCAGCAGCAGGGCTGGGCCAAGAAGCGCCCGCTCTCCTGGGTCGTCCACGAGGAGCAGTACGGCAACCGCGCGCTGCCCGGCGAGGAGCCGCACGACCTGCTCTCGGAGACCCTGCGCGGCATCCGCCCGCTGGACGCCAAGGCGCTCGGCCACGCGTGGGACCGGCAGAAGCGGATGACCAAGCCGGCCGGTTCGCTCGGCATGCTGGAGATCATCGCGGCCCAGCTCAGCGGCCTCAGCCGCAAGTGCCCGCCGCCGATCCCCGAGCCCGCCTGCGTGGCGATCTTCGCGGGCGACCACGGCGTGCACGCCCAGGGCGTCACCCCGTGGCCGCAGGAGGTCACCGCGCAGATGGTGGCCAACTTCCTGGCCGGGGGAGCGGTGGTCAACGCCTTCGCCGCCCAGGTCGGCGCCGAGGTCTGCGTGGTGGACGTGGGCGTCAAGAGCGAGCTGCCGGACGCCATCCAGCAGGGCCGCACCACCGGCCTGCTGCCCCGCAAGGTCAAGCCGGGCACCGACGACATGACCCAGGGCCCGGCGATGAGCCGGGAGGAGGTGCTCAAGGCGATCGGCGTCGGCATCGAGACCGCCCGCGACCTGGTCGCGGCGGGCAACAAGATCCTGATCACCGGCGACATGGGCATCGCCAACACCACCGCCTCCGCCGCCCTGATCTCGGTCTTCGCGGGCGTCGACCCGGCCGAGGTGACCGGACGCGGTACCGGCATCGACGACGAGACGCACGCCCGCAAGGTCGAGGTCGTCCGCCGCGCCCTGGCCCTGCACCAGCCCGATCCGGCCGACCCGATCGGCGTACTGTCCGCCGTCGGCGGCCTGGAGCACGCGGCCATCGCCGGCTTCCTGCTCGGCGCGGCCTCGCTGCGCACGCCGGTCATCCTGGACGGCGTGATCGCCGGCTCGGCCGCACTGGCCGCCAAGGCCATCGCGCCCGAGGTCCTCGCCGCCTGCATCGCCGGCCACCGCTCGGCGGAGCCCGGCCACCAGGCGGCGCTGGCCAAGCTCGGCCTGCGTCCGCTGATCGACCTCGACCTGCGCCTCGGCGAGGGCACCGGCGCGCTGCTGGCGCTCCCGCTGGTGCAGAGTGCGGCCCGCGCGATGCACGATGTAGCCACCTTCGACTCCGCCGGGGTCACCGAGAAGGCCTGAGTCCCGTCCGCAGTCCCCCGCACCGGCCCGAGGGCGCGCCGGTGCGGGGGAGTGTTTCGCTGTACCCGTAGAACCCTCCGTCCCCCAGGAGCCCCGACCATGAACGCGCCCCACCCCCACCCCAGCACCGAGGGCCTCACCCCGTACCCCGTCGGTCTGCTGCTGGCCGGCCGACGCGTGGTCGTGGTCGGCGGCGGCCAGGTCGCCCAGCGACGGCTGCCCGCGCTGATCGCGGCCGGTGCGGACGTCCACCTGATATCCCCGGGCACCACCCCCGCCGTCCAGGCGATGGCCGACGCCGGTGAGATCCACTGGCACCAGCGCGGCTACGCCCCCGGCGACCTCGCCGACACCTGGTACGCCCTGGTCGCCACCGACGACCCCGCCGTGAACATCGAGGTCAGCGCCGAGGCCGAGAGCCTGCGGGTGTTCTGCGCACGCAGCGACGACGCCTCCGCCGCCACCGCCTGGACCCCGGCCAGCGGCCACGACGGCGGCGCGACCGTCGCCGTCCTCACCGGCGACCCGCGCCACTCCGCCGCCCTGCGCAACGCCATCGTCGACGGCCTGCGCGACGGCTCGCTGGCCGCCCGTCAGTACCGGGCACACGGCGGCGGCGTCGCCCTGGTCGGCGGCGGCCCCGGCGACCCGGACCTGATCACCGTGCGCGGCCGCCGCCTGCTCGCGGACGCCGACGTGGTGGTCGCCGACCGCCTCGCCCCGCGCGAGCTGCTCGCCGAACTGCCGCCGCACGTCGAGGTGATCGACGCCTCCAAGATCCCGTACGGGCGCTTCATGGCCCAGGAGGCGATCAACCGGACGCTGATCGACCACGCCAAGGCGGGCAAGTTCGTGGTCCGCCTCAAGGGCGGCGACCCGTACGTCTTCGGCCGTGGCGGCGAGGAGCTGCTCGCCTGCGCCGAGGCCGGGATCCCGGTCACCGTCGTCCCGGGCATCTCCAGCTCGATCAGCGTCCCGGCGGCCGTCGGCATCCCCGTCACCCACCGGGGCATGACCCACGAGTTCACCGTCATCTCCGGCCACGTCGGCCCCGGCGACGACCGCTCGCTGACCAACTGGGACGCCGCCGCACGGATGAGCGGCACCCTGGTCCTGCTGATGGCCGTCGACAAGATCGGCGCGATCGCCGCCAAGCTCATCGAGTGCGGCCGCTCCGCCGACACCCCGGTCGCGGTCGTCCAGGAGGGCACCACCGCCGCCCAGCGCCGCATCGACGCCACCCTCGCCACCGTGGCCGCCACGGTGACCGCCGAGCAGATCAAGCCCCCGGCCGTCATCGTCATCGGCGACGTGGTCAACGTACTGGCGCGTTAACGCCAGGGGGCTCTGTCGAAGCAACCCGACAGAGCCCCGCAGAATCTCCCGCCCCTAAGATCGAGGGCGTGTCCGAACCAAGCACCGTCATCGACCCCGCCGACCCCCGGCTCGCCGACTACACCGACCTGACCGACGTCGAGCTGCGCCGCCGTCGTGAGCCCGCCGAGGGCCTGTTCATCGCCGAGGGCGAGAAGGTCATCCGCCGCGCGGTGGCCGCCGGCTACCGGATGCGCTCGATGCTGCTCACCGCGAAGTGGCTGGACGTCATGGCGGACGTCATCGCCGAGACCGACGCCCCCGTCCACGTGGTCGAACCCGCCCTCGCCGAGGCCGTCACCGGCTACCACGTCCACCGGGGCGCGCTCGCCTCGATGGAACGCCAACCCCTCCCCGCCGTGGCCGACATCCTCCCCGGCGCAGGCAGCCCGGACAGCGCCCCGAGCCGCGTGGTGGTGCTCGAAGGCATCGTCGACCATGCGAACCTCGGCGCGGTCTACCGCAGCGCCGCGGCCCTCGGGATGGATGCCGTACTGCTCTCCCCGGACTGCGCCGACCCGCTCTACCGGCGGGCCGTCAAGGTCTCGATGGGCGCGGTGTTCACCGTCCCGTACGCCCGCCTCGAACCCTGGCCGGGATCGCTCGCCGCCCTCCGCGAGGCCGGCTACACGATCCTGGCGCTCACCCCGGCGCCGGACGCCGTACCGCTCGACGAGGTGCCGGCCGCGACGCTCCGGCGCTGCGCCGTCATGCTCGGGTCGGAGGGGAACGGTCTCACCGCGAAGGCGCTCGAGGCCGCCGACCTCAAGGTACGGATCCCGATGTCGCACGACATCGACTCACTGAACATCGCGGCAGCGGCGGCGATCAGTTTTTACGCGGTGGCTCACCACAGCTGACCGATCTGGCGGCGGCCCGTTGCCGGGTCGCGCCGGGGGCGGCTCAGCCGCCGGTCGTACTCCCGGTGCCCCCGGTGCTGCTGCCCGTGCTGCCCGTGCTGCCCGTGCTGCCCGTGCCGCCCGAGACGGCCGCGCCGGGCCAGGACTCGTCCAGGCTGCCGTCACCTCGCACGGTGTAGCGGGTGGAGGAGCCCGCGCCGGTCTGGGAGACGCGCTCGTCGCGGATCAGGGCACCGCTGTCGATCCGCCAGGTCGCCACCGCCTGGGCGTCGGCGGCGGAGGCCCGGGCGGCCAGCAGGACGGGCGTGTCGCCGCTGAAACCGAAGAGCTCCACCAGATCCACCGGCACCGCGCCCTCCGCCCGCCGCAACACCACCAGCGCGGCCGGGGCGTCCCGGTAGCGGGCCGGCAGTACGGTGCTGAGCGCGATCTGCGCGCCGTCGGCCGTGGAGTGCCCGTCCCGCAGCCGGATCGCCGCCCCGCCCGCCGGGTCGGAGTAGCTGCGGTTCGGCCAGTCGACGTTCGGGGACGCGACCACGGCGGGTCCGAGCGCCGGGTCGCCGGTGCCGCGCGCGGCGGCGGCGAACTGGGCGCCGGGCGACTGCACGCCGTCGATGGAGAGCCCGGCCGACGGCGGTGACGCAGCCGCAGCCGACCCCGCCGCCGACGCCGGAGCCGACACCGACGGGACGGACGACCTGCCCGGCCCGGGGGACATCCCCTGCTTGCTGCGGTTCTCGCACCCCTGGGCTGCGGCGATCGCGAGCGCGACACCGACGGTGACGGTGACGAAGACGACGGCCCGCTGCCGCGCCAGCCGCTGCCGCGAACCGGTCGGCCGCCCGGGGGAGGGCCGTCCGGGCGTCGGCGTGTGCTGACGGTCCCGCACTCCGGCCGACCCGGCCGGCCGGTCACGTACCGACTCGCGCGGCTGGTCGCCGAGCTCCGGGCGGGGCATCGGCGCCGTCGCCGACTGCCCGTGCGGCCGTCGTGGGGGCGGCGGCGGCACGGCCGGCCTCGAAGGCACGGGCGGCGGCACGGCCGCACCCCGCGCGCGAGTGCCGCCGAGCGCCGCACCACGCGCGGCCAGCTCGCTCAGCCGCTCGTGCAGCGCCGCCGCTCCGGGCCGCTCGGTCGGCTCCTTCGCGAGGCAGGCCCGTACCAGCGGGGCCAGCGGCGGAGGTACGGCCGACAGGTCGGGCTCCTCGTGGACCACCCGGTAGAGCATCACCTCGGAGGAGGCCCCCGAGCCGAACGGCGAGTCGCCGGTCAGCGCGTACGCGAGCGTCGCACCGAAGGCGAAGACGTCCGTGGCGGGGGTGACGGCCGCGCCCCGGACCTGCTCGGGTGCGAGGAAGCCCGGCGAGCCGACCGCCGTGCCGACGTGCGTGAGGGTGCTGGCACCGCGCGACCAGGCGATGCCGAAGTCGATGATCCGGGGGCCCTTGGGGGAGAGCAGGATGTTGGAGGGCTTGAGGTCGCGGTGGACGACCCCGGCTTCGTGCACCTTGACCAGCCCGTCCGCGAGCGCCGCCCCGATCCGGGCGGTCTCCGTCCATGGCAGCGGGCCCTCCTCCCCGACCCGCTTGTAGAGCGAGGGGCCCGGGACGTAGGCGGTGGCGAGCCACGGCCGTTCGGTCTCGATGTCCGAGCCGACCACGCGCGCGGTGCAGCCGCCGCGGATCTTCGAGGCGGCTGCGATCTCGCGGGCGAACCGGGTACGGAACTCCGAGTCCTCGGCCAGCTCGGCCCGGATCAGCTTGAGCGCGACGCGCTGGCCCCGCCGGTCCGAGCCGAGGTAGACCACGCCCATCCCGCCGGCGCCGAGCCGCCGGTGCAGCCGGTACGGGCCGACGATGCGGGGGTCCTCACGCCTCAGCCGCATCATCGCCATGTCCGCTTCCCGTCAGCCCGTGGGGTGAGGCCCCGTCGGATGGGGCATCGTCAGAATCCTGTCCGGGACAGCTTACGGACTGCGCGCTGCGGTGTGCTGATACGCAACACCTGCCGCACCGGTGGGATTGTCGGATTCCCATTCGTGGCCCCTCCGACCAGGCACGGAGCACCCTCTCGGGGTCGGTCTCAGGGTTCCCTCGGGGATCTGCGCGATACCGCCTCCCCCTGGGGTAGTACACCGGGGGGCCCGGCGTCATCCCAGGGATGGCCCAGAGAACGGTACGCGGGCATGACGACCGGGGAGAGACGGACCCGTAGCGTTGATTCCAGCGGTGGGCGGCTCAACTCGTCCCCCGAGGTAACCCGTCCACCGCTCCAAAGACCCGAAAACCCGAAAACCGAAGAACCGTCAGCAACACCGTCAGCAGCAGCACCGGCAGGAGACGACCATGGCCACGCAGCTCACCGGAGCCGCACGACGCCGTCGCCCCCACTGGCTCGCCTCCCGGCAGCCCTTCGGGGCGCCGGCGGGCACCAGGCACCCAGTGATCGCACTGGCGATGGTGCTGCCGTGCGCGGTCCTGCTGCTCGCGCTCTTCGGCGGCTGGGACCAACTGGCGACGCAGACGAAGGCGGTCGCCGATCTGATCGGGCGCTGACCCTTGGGGAAGGGTCGGCGCCGGCCGAGCGTCCCGCACACCGCCAGGGACGGCCCGCCACCGTGGACGGACGTGGACGGGCGAGCGCGGTGTGCACCGTGCGCTTCGGCAGACCGAAGGTGCCGGGTACGGAGAGCCGGTGAGGGCCTCCGCACCCGGCACCTTCGCGTCCGCATGCGGCCCGCCCGCGCCCGGTAACACTCCTGACACGCCGAAGGCCGCGACCCTGATCGGATCGCGGCCTTCGTTCCTGCGGTGCGCGATACTGGGATTGAACCAGTGACCCCTACCGTGTCAAGGTAGTGCTCTCCCGCTGAGCTAATCGCGCCGGGACATGCTGAAATGCAAACGGACCCTGGAGGGACCGAGTGCGCGATACTGGGATTGAACCAGTGACCCCTACCGTGTCAAGGTAGTGCTCTCCCGCTGAGCTAATCGCGCCGGGACCTACTGAACTGCATCTACTGACCTGCACTGAGCGAGCTGCAGACGGATCCTGAGGGGATCGAGTGCGCGATACTGGGATTGAACCAGTGACCCCTACCGTGTCAAGGTAGTGCTCTCCCGCTGAGCTAATCGCGCCGGGACCTACTGATGGACCCTGAGAGGGTCGAGTGCGCGATACTGGGATTGAACCAGTGACCCCTACCGTGTCAAGGTAGTGCTCTCCCGCTGAGCTAATCGCGCGGGGAGGGTCCCTGGCGAACCAGGGACACCTCTTGGAGGTGGAGACGGGATTTGAACCCGTGTACACGGCTTTGCAGGCCGTTGCCTCGCCTCTCGGCCACTCCACCAGGCAACTTCGAAGAACGATCTTACACGTTCTCCATCGAGCGGACGACGAGATTCGAACTCGCGACCCTCACCTTGGCAAGGTGATGCTCTACCAACTGAGCCACGTCCGCCTGTCTCCCGGTCACTTCACCGCTTGTTTGCGGCTCCGTTTCCCGGCGACGTGTTGAACTCTAGCGGATTCCTGGACCAGCTCAAATTCCGTTCCCGCAGCGTGGCGCGGGGAGGGTTCACCGGAGGGGTCGGCGGAGCGAGCTGCGGAGATCCCCGTGCAGCTCGCGGCAGCCCGCCGCTCCGCACCGCCGACCGTCCCCGACCTACACTTCAGCCACCGCAGTGATCCCCGCTGTGATCCTTCGGCGATCCCGTCGTGATCCCTCGAGGATCCCCCTTCCCGCGCCGCTGTCCGCGTGGGGCAGCACCGAATCCGTGCAGGAGAACCGTGTCCGGCCGTAGACCCGCCCTCACCCCCACCGCTCCGATGGCCCGCTTCGGCGGCCGCCTGGCGACCGGGCTCCGCGAGGTCACCTCGGATCCGGCCGCGCTCGACTCGGCCGGCTTCTGGGCCGTGGCGTACGACTTCGAGGGGCGCCTCACCTGCGCCCGATTCGACGAGGTCCGCCCCGACCCGGCGCCGCCGCGCACCGAGGGCTGGCTCGGCCCGTACCCGGGCAGCTGGCACAGCTCGCTCGACCGGGACGCCTACACGGCCGGGGTCCGCCGCATCCGCGACCACATCGCGACCGGCGAGGTCTACCAGGCCAACCTCTGCCGGGTGCTCTCCGCGCCGCTCCCCGACCGGGACCGCACCGACATCGACGCCCTCACCGGCCTGCTCGCGCACGGCAACCCCGCTCCGTACGCGGGGACGATCCGGCTGCCCGAGCACGGTGTCGAGATCGCCACCGCCTCCCCGGAGCTCTACCTCCGCCGTGACGGCCGGGTCGTCTCGTCCGGTCCGATCAAGGGCACCGGCCGTACCGAGCACGACCTGCTGGAGAAGGACCACGCCGAGAACGTGATGATCGTGGACCTGGTCCGCAACGACCTGGGCCGGGTCTGCGCGACCGGCACCGTCACTGTCCCGGACCTCTGCGCGGTCGAGAAGCACCCCGGCCTGGTCCACCTCGTCTCCACCGTCCAGGGCACCCTGCGCGACGGAGCCGGCTGGCCCGAACTCCTCGAAGCGACCTTCCCGCCCGGGTCCGTCACCGGAGCGCCCAAGTCGAGCGCCCTGCGGATCATCGAGGCGCTGGAGACCGCCCCCCGAGGCCCGTACTGCGGCGCGATCGGCTGGGTCGACGCGGACCGGGGTGAGGCCGAACTCGCCGTCGGCATCCGCACGTTCTGGATCGACCGGAGCGGTGCCGATCACGGCGGCGGGCAGCCCGTCCTCCGGTTCGGCACCGGCGCCGGGATCACCTGGGGCTCCGACCCCGAGCGCGAGTGGGACGAGACCGAACTCAAGGCCGCCCGCCTGGTCGCGATAGCGTCGGGTTCCGCCCTCCACGCTCACTGAGCACGGACACCCGAGGACAGCCATGATCTGGGTCAACGACTCCCTGGTGGACAGCACGGCTGCCACCGTCTCGGTGCTCGACCACGGACTCACCGTCGGCGACGGTGTTTTCGAGACCGTCAAGGCGGTGGACGGCCGCACCTTCGCGCTCACCCGCCACCTGGACCGCCTCACCCGCTCCGCACGCGGCCTCGGCCTCGCCGACCCCGACCACGACCAGGTGCGCGAGGGCGTGGAGCAGGTCCTGCGCGCCAACCCGTTGCCGCTCGGCCGGATCCGGGTCACCTACACCGGCGGCGTCTCCCCGCTCGGCTCCGAACGCGGCACCGACCCCACCACCCTGGTCGTCGCGATCGGCACCGCTACCCGGCGCCCCGACACCACCGCCGTCCGGACGGTGCCCTGGCGGCGCAACGAACACAGCGCGGTGGTGGGCCTGAAGACCACCTCCTACGCCGAGAACGTGGTCGCCCTGGCCGCCGCCAACCGGGCGGGCGCCTCGGAGGCCCTGTTCGCCAACACCGCCGGACAGCTCTGCGAGGGCACCGGCTCCAACGTCTTCGTCGTCCTGGACGGAGCCCTGCTCACCCCGAGGCTCAGCTCCGGCTGCCTGGCCGGCATCACCCGCCAACTCGTCATCGACTGGAGCGGGGCCGAGGAGGCCGACCTGCCCTTCGACGTACTGGACCGGGCTGACGAGATCTTCCTCACGTCCACCCTGCGCGACGTCCAGGCCGTCGCCCGGGTCGACGACCGTGAGCTGACGACGGCACCCGGGCCCGTCACCCTCAAGGCGATGGCCCAGTTCGCCGAGCGCAGCGCCGACGACCTGGACCCGTGACCGTGAGAGGGTGACCCGGACCTGTGACCGTGACGCGGGGCCCGGGCCCGTGACTGGGTAGAAGCCCCGCGCGGAGGGAAGGGAGCCCCCATGACCACCACCCTGCGCCCCGAGTACCCAGAGGCCCCCTTCCCCGGCGGGGGCCGCAGCCGCCGCTGGCAGATCTGCGTCAACGGCCGCCCGGTCGGCGGCCTGCGGACGACGGCCTTCCCGCGCGGGTCGCAGAGCTGGGGCGAGATCTCCGAACTGGGGGTCACCGCCGGCCGCAGACGCGGCCGCGCCACGGTGGGCGTACTGGCGGCCGAGGAGGTGCTGCGCAGCTGGGGCTGCTCCCGGGTGGACGTCAACATCCCCGCCGAGGCCACCGCCGCCCTGGGCCTGGCCGAAGCCCTCGGCTACACCGAGCGGATGCGGAACCTGGCCAAGCACCTCACCCAACCACCCGAGCTGCCAGCGGAACTGACGGTCCGTCCGATTGGTGCGGAGGAGTACCCGGAATGGCTGGAGGCGGCCCAGCAGGCGTACCTGCGCGACCTGCTGGCCTCCGGGCTGAGCGAGCCGCAGGCCCGCGCGAAGGCCGAGGCCGACCACCGTCAGCAGCTCCCGCAGGGCCCCGGCACCCGGGGCGTCGCGCTGCGCGCCCTGTACGGCCCGCGCGGCACCCCGCTCGGGAGTCTCTGGGTCAACCTGCACCAGGACATCCGCCCGAGCGGGGAGCGGCTCGCGTGGGTGATGACGGTCGAGGTCGAACCGGCGCAGCGCGGGCACGGCTACGGCCGCGCCCTGATGCTGCTCGCCGAACGCGAGTGCCTCGCCGCCGGCGTCCGGGAACTGGGCCTGAACGTCTTCAGCGGCAACGCGGTGGCCATCGGTCTCTACGACTCGCTCGGCTACCGCGTCACCAACCGCATCCTCGGCAAATCACTGCTCTGACCTGCCGCCGACCACGGGTCACCGCGCCGAGCTGTGCTGCTCCAGAATCTCGATGATCTGCTCGCGCAGCCCGTCCTGGCTCTTGCCACCGTCGAGGCGCTTCCCGGCGATCACGTACGTCGGCGTGCCGCTGACCCCGATCGCCGAGCCCTCGGCCTGGTCCGCGTCCACGATGAGCATGTGGCGGCCGTCGACCAGCGCGAGTTCGACCTCCTCGGCGTCCAACCCGATCTCCCCGGCCACCTCGATGAGCAGCTTGTGCCCGCCACGATCCAGCTCGTCCACCCGGGCGAGCAGCGCCTCCACGTACTCCCAGCCCTTGCCCTGGGCGAATGCCTCCTCGGCCGCCTCGGCGGCCGCGTAGGCGTGCTTGTGCTTCTCCAGCGGGAAGTGCCGCAGCTCGATGGGCAGCGCGTCGCCGTACCGCGCGCGCAGCGCCCGTACGTCGTCCAGGGCGGTGCGGCAGTCCGGGCACTGGAGTTCGCACCAGAACTCGAGTCGGGGGAGAGAACCTTCGATCATGCGGCCAGTCTCGCACCTGCCGGCCGCGCGCACGGTCAGCCCGCCGGTACGGCACCCACGGCCTTGACCACGGCCTCGACGACGGCCTCCGCCGAGCGCTGCCGGGCCCGGTACGCGGCCACGTGCAGCCGGTTCCCGCAGGTGCGGCTGTCGCAGTAGCGGCGGGAGCGGTTGCGGGACAGGTCGACGAAGACCCGGGCGCAGTCCGGCGCGTCGCAGCGGCGCAGCCGCTCGCGCTCCCCGGCCATCACGATGAAGGCCAGCGACATGCCGAGTTCCGCCGCCAGGTGGTCGCCCAGCGCGGCGTGCGGCGCGAAGTAGTGGATGTGCCAGCCGTGCTGGTCGTGGTTGGTCAGCCGGGGCGTGGTGCCCGCCGCCGCGACCACGGAGTTCACCAGCTCGGCGGCCTGCGGGGTGGACTCGGCCGAGAAGATGTCCCGCAACTGGGTGCGGAGCGCGTGCACGGCCGCCAGGTCGGCGGGCGTGAGTGAGCCGACCTCGCTGATCTCCTGCCGGACGACGAACGACCCGAGCGCGGCGACATCGGGGAGCTGTTCGCTGCCGCACGCCTCGGGCGCGGTGTTGAGCAGCTCGACCAGAATGCTCAGCGCGCACTCGGCGTCATGGGTGATCAGCACGTGAGGGCTCCTCGCGCGGTGGGGGACTCGGCCTCCCGGATCCGTCATCACCGGTGACTCTACCGGGAACGGCGGCCGTAGCCGGGAGCCCGGCGCGGGAAAGGCGAAGGCGCCCGATGTCGGGCCCCGGCTGCTGGCCGGGAGCCCGACATCGGGCGCCTTCGCCCTGGTGCCTTTGAGGCGATGCCCGGCTCAGGCGGACCACCCGGGTGGCCGGGCTGCCGGTGCTGATCGGGCTGCCTGTGAGGTTGGCCGACGGCTCCGGTGGGAGTCGCCGGGACAGCGCCCCGAGGCCGCGTGGTGCGCGGCTGGGAGTGCGACCGTGCCCCCGAGTAGGACGGACGCGGTTCGAGAATCGGCCCCACCGCCGGTGTGGTCAGTTTTCGGCGAGGATGTGCGACAGCTCCCGGTCGAGGTCGAAGTGACGGTGTTCGGTGCCGGGCGGCACCGCGGCGTCGGTGCGCTTGAGAAATGACTCGAGCGCTCGGGCCGGGGCCTCCAGCAGGGCTTCTCCTTCCGGAGAACTCAGGGCGATGCAGACCACCCCCTGTCCGTGGCTGCGCGAGGGCCACACCCGGACGTCGCCGGTACCGGTGGGTCGGTGCAGCCCCTCCGCGAGGAGGTCGCGGGCGAACACCCACTCCACGGTCTCGTCGGCACCGGTGTGGAACGTCGCATGCACGGCATAGGGGTCGGCGGTGTCGTAGCGCAGGCCCGCGGGGACGGGCAGTGACGACTCGCTGGACACGATGAGGCGCAGGTGCAGCTCGCAGCTGACCGTGGTGTTCATAAGCGCCAGGGCCTTTCGCTCAGTGTGCGCTCGGGGAATCGCACGTCGGCGAACGGACCATCCCACCTGAAAGCCCGGTGTAAACCCGTCTGTCCCGATTCAGGCGCGAGTCGTACCCCTTCCGGCGCATTGCGGAATGGACCCGGCGGCCTCCGGGGCCCTGGTCGAGCCAGCAACTCAGCGCCTTTCGCCGGATGACCGTGGATGAACTGCGCAGGACTGTACGAAGCGACAAACCTTCGCCCCGGAGGGTCGCGCCGGACGGCCCGGCGAGCCCGGCCCCCAGGGTGACCATGGCCGGACTGTCAGTGATCGCAGGTGATGGGTGCGGCCCGCCGGAGGCGGCTGACCGGGTGTTCGGAGCACCCACCCGGATGCGGTAATGTTTTCTCTGCACCCGGGCGATTAGCTCAGCGGGAGAGCACTTCGTTCACACCGAAGGGGTCACTGGTTCGATCCCAGTATCGCCCACCGGAATGCATTGTGATATGTCGGGCCCCGGCCATTACTGGCCGGGGCCCGATGTGTTTTCCGAGTCGTCCCGTGACTCCGTCCGGCCGCGAGCCGAGAAGCTGATTCGCAATCACCGGCCGTGCTCCGTAACGGATCCCGTCCCGCCGTCGGCCGGGGGCGGGAGCAGGGAAGTTGCGGACCACCCGCCAAGTAGTGCTAATGTTCATCTCGTTGCCCAGGGCGATTAGCTCAGCGGGAGAGCACTTCGTTCACACCGAAGGGGTCACTGGTTCGATCCCAGTATCGCCCACCTGGAAGCAACGTTCTGGCCCTGACCGGTAGTTCGGTCAGGGCCAGAACGTTTTCAGGCTCCACGCGTCCAGGCTCCGGGCATGTCCGGGCAGCGGACGGATTCAGGCCGCCGCCTCGCAGCGGTGCTCCGCCGACAGCCGCCGACCGCACTCGCAGCGGGCCGGGCGCAGCGGCCAGGAGAAGTCCACCCGCTCCGGGGTGCCCGAGCGGTCGAACCAGTTCTGCAGGCCACGTGCCTGCGCCGCGTGCCAGATGGTCTGCCGCAGCTGGAGCTCGGTGGGCGTCAGCCGCCCCAGCGGGCCGGGGTGCCGGGCGCCGAGGGTACGGACCAGCTCCATCGCGGCGAGCGCGTCTGCAGCGGCGTCGTGGGCGCCCGTCAGCAGTACGCCGTAGTGTGCGCAGAGGTCGGTGAGCGTGCGGCGGCCCTTGCGGTAGCGGTCCACGTGCTTGTCCAGCACCCGGGGGTCGAGCACCAGCAGTTCCGTGCCGTCCAGGAAGTCCGCGAGCGACTGCTCGCGGTGCCGGCGCAGCTCGCGGTCGAGCAGCGTCAGGTCGTACGGGGCGTTCATCACCACCAGCGGGATGCCCGCGCGGGCCTGCTCGCCCAGCGCGCGGGCGATCTCGGCGACCACGGTACGGGGCGGGCGGCCGTGCGCGCGGGCCTGCTCGTCGGTGATCCCGTGCACCGCGCGGGCGCCGTCCGGGATCGGGACGCCCGGGTCGGCCAGCCAGGTCGCGGCCTGGGCGGTGGCCCCGGGGGCGGGCTGGAGGACCAGCGCGGCCGAGACGATGCGGTCGGTCTCGACGTCCACGCCGGTGGTCTCGGTGTCGAAAGAGGCGAGCGGGCCTTCGTACCAGTGCCGGGAATCGTGCATGACTGTCCCTCAGTCCCTGAACCCACTGGGCGGCGGCAGTGCGCGGCGTACCACCGAGGACCAGCGGTGCGCCGCGTACGGCGGCGTTCTGCCTTGGTGATACCGCAGTTGACGCTCCCTCAATCCATCACGGGCGGGCTCCCGAAGGGAATATCGCCCAGGGTGACCGAGTGATCACCCGACCCCTTGGAGGGTCCGGCGGCGGCGGTGCGCGGCCGGGGCGCTGGTCTCGGTACCATCGTCAGCGCAGCGCTGTGCTGCATCACACTGATCCACACGTCAGGAGAGACCGGTGACGGACGTCCGGGTAATCATCAACCGCGAACCCGATCGGGAAGAGCGCGTGGTGACGACGGGCACCACGGCCGCCGATCTGTTCGCGGACGACCGCTCGATCATCGCCGCGCGGGTCGCGGGCGCGCTCAAGGACCTCGCGTACCAGGTGCAGGAGGGCGACGAGGTCGAGCCGGTCGGGATCAGCAGCAAGGACGGCCTCGACATCCTGCGGCACTCGACCGCGCACGTGATGGCGCAGGCCGTGCAGGAGCTCTTCCCCGAGGCGAAGCTCGGCATCGGCCCGCCGATCAAGGACGGCTTCTACTACGACTTCGACGTCGAGAAGCCGTTCCACCCCGACGACCTCAAGGCCGTCGAGAAGAAGATGCAGGAGATCATCAAGAAGGGCCAGAAGTTCGCCCGCCGGGTGGTCACCGACGAGGCCGCCCGCGAGGAGCTGGCCGGTGAGCCGTACAAGCTGGAGCTGATCGGCCTCAAGGGCTCGGCCGCCACCGCCGGCGAGGGCGCCGACGTCGAGGTGGGCGGCGCCGAGCTGACCATCTACGACAACGTGGACGCCAAGACCGGCGAGCTGTGCTGGGGCGACCTCTGCCGTGGCCCGCACCTGCCGAGCACCCGGATGATCCCGGCGTTCAAGATCATGCGCTCGGCCGCCGCGTACTGGCGTGGCAGCGAGAAGAACCCGCAGCTGCAGCGCCTCTACGGCACCGCGTGGCCGACCAAGGACGAGCTGAAGGCCCACCTCGACTTCCTGGTCGAGGCCGCGAAGCGCGACCACCGCAAGCTCGGCAGCGAGCTGGACCTCTTCTCCATCCCGGAGGAGATCGGCTCCGGCCTCGCCGTCTTCCATCCCAAGGGCGGCGTCATGCGCCGCGCGATGGAGGACTACTCGCGCAAGCGGCACGAGGAGGCGGGCTACGAGTTCGTCTACACCCCGCACGCCACCAAGGGCACCCTGTTCGAGCTCTCCGGTCACCTCGACTGGTACGCCGACGGGATGTACCCGCCCATGCAGCTCGACGGCGAGAACGACTACTACCTCAAGCCGATGAACTGCCCGATGCACAACCTGATCTACCGCTCGCGCGGTCGGTCCTACCGCGAACTCCCGCTGCGGCTCTTCGAGTTCGGCACGGTCTACCGCTACGAGAAGTCCGGCGTGGTGCACGGCCTGACCCGCGCGCGCGGCTTCACCCAGGACGACGCGCACATCTACTGCACCAAGGACCAGATGGCGGGCGAGCTCGACTCGCTGCTCACCTTCGTGCTGGAGCTGCTGCGCGACTACGGCCTGAACGACTTCTACCTGGAGCTCTCCACCCGCGACCCCAACAAGTCGGTGGGCTCGGACGAGGACTGGGAGGAGGCCACCCGCACGCTGGCCGACGCGGCCGAGAAGCAGGGCCTGGAGCTCGTTCTCGACCCCGAGGGCGCGGCCTTCTACGGCCCGAAGATCTCGGTGCAGGCGCGGGACGCGATCGGCCGCACCTGGCAGATGTCGACCATCCAGGTCGACTTCCAGCTGCCGCAGCGTTTCGAGCTGGAGTTCCAGGGCGCGGACGGCAACCGCCAGCGTCCGGTCATGATCCACCGTGCGCTGTTCGGCTCGATCGAGCGGTTCTTCGCGGTGCTGCTGGAGCACTACGCCGGCGCCATGCCGCCGTGGCTCGCCCCCGTCACCGTGGTCGGCATCCCGATCACCGACGAGCACGTGCCGTACCTCCAGGAGGTCGCGGCCGAGCTGAAGAAGCGTGGCATCCGGGTCGAGGTCGATGCTTCGGACGACCGGATGCAGAAAAAGATCAGGAACGCTCAGAAGAGCAAGGTTCCGTTCATGCTGATCGCGGGTGCGGAGGATATCGCGGCGAACGCCGTGTCGTTCCGCTACCGCAGTGGTGAGCAGAAGAACGGAGTCGCGCTGGAAGACGCGATCGCGGAGATCGTCGACGCTGTGGAGCGCCGGATCCAGGTCTGATGATGTGAGGCGGTGCGGGGCGGGCTCGTGATGAGTCTGCCCCGCACTGCTTTGCAACCGGCCTTCGGCGAATATGCTGATCAGCATGACGAGTGAGCCGGAAGTGCAGCAGGGCGTGGGGGAGCCGGATGGCTTCAGGCGTCTGTGGACCCCCCATCGGATGGCGTACATCCAGGGCGAGAACAAGCCCACCGGACCGGCTCCGGACGACGGTTGCCCGTTCTGCTCGATCCCCTCGCTCAGCGACGAGGACGGGCTGATCGTGGCCCGGGGCAGCGCCGTCTTCGCGGTGCTCAACCTGTACCCGTACAACGGCGGCCACTTGATGGTCGTCCCGTACCGGCACGTGGCCGACTACACCGATCTGGACGACGTCGAGACGGCCGAACTCGCGGTCTACACCAAGAACGCGATGACGGCGCTGCGCGCCGCCTCCGGTGCGCACGGCTTCAACATCGGGATGAACCAGGGCGCGGCGGCGGGTGCCGGCATCGCCGCCCACCTGCACCAGCACGTGGTGCCGCGCTGGGGCGGTGACACCAACTTCATGCCGGTGGTCGGCCACACCAAGGTGCTGCCGCAGCTGCTCGCCGACACCCGGAAGATGCTCGCCGAGGCCTGGCCGCAGCGAGGTTGAGACCGCACAGTACGCAGGGCCCGTGCCACCCCCGGCACGGGCCCTGCGTACGTACTGACGGTGTGGCAGGTGTCAGCCCGCGTCGTAGTTGTCGGCGCGGAAGGCCCGGACGCCCTGCATCTCGGCCTTGAGGATGCTGCCCCGGGTGGTGAAGCGCTCGACGTTGACGTCGTGCTCCTCCAGGAACTCGACGGTGGCGGCGAGCACCGCGTTCACCACGGGCGTCGCACCGTAGATGACGTCGTCCGCCTTGAACCGGCTCTTCCAGGTCGGCACGGCCCAGGACGCCCGGAGCGAGAACGGCTCCGGGAGCTTGATCGAACCGCCGAGCCAGGTCAGCAGGGTGGGCAGTCCCATGAAGGGAGCGCGGACGGCCTGGCGGACCACCTCGTCGTTGTCGACCAGGGGCAGCTGGATCGTCCGTTCCTCCCAGAACTTGCCCGTCTTGGGGATGTTCTTCTCCTTGGGCTTGGGTTTGGCCCCGAAGAACGCGTTCAGCGGTCCGAGGGCGTACCCGGCGACGGAGACCCGGAGGGTGTTGCTGAGCACGGTCACACTGATCAGCAGGGTGGAGACCAACTGCCCGTTGTGCAGTACCAGTTGGGTCGCCAGCCGGTGGCGGGTGTCGGTGCCGAGGGACTGCCGGTTGGCGATCTGCTGGATGCCGAAGTCGCGCATCCGGTAGCCGTCCATCTCCGCGCCGCCGGGGCGGCCGATCTCGTCCGCGCCCTCCGGGATGTCCACCACGACCCACTGCTGGACGGAGACGTGCGGCATGCCGGATCCGGCCACCTCGCTCTGCCCGAGGCCGCCGAGCCGGGAGGTGATCTTCCGGGCCAGGTCCCAGGGGTGGAAGGCCCGGAAGTCCGGGTGCCCCTCGGCGGGCCGCAGATCCTCGGCGACCTCCCAGACACCCCAGCGCATACCGGCCCCGAGGATGCCCTTCGAGCCGGCGTAGTGCTGGATGTTGGTCTCCTGCTCGGACGTCAACCGGTCGAGCTGGGCCTTCAGTTCGCCGGCCTTCTTGTCCATGTCGTCACGCGGCACGGCCTTCGGCACCGTCGCCGCCAGCGCGCTGCCCTCCACCAGCGCGCCCCAGCGGCCCCGGAGGCCCTCGACGCTGCGCAGGCAGATCCGCTTGGCGACGAACCAGCCGACCACCGGCGCGAGCATCGTCACGCGGCAGTAGTCCGCGAGCAGCCCGGTGAACGGCGGCCGCAGGGCGAGCAGCACGGCCAGTCCGCCGACCACCAGCAGTGCCAGGGCGTCGTAGAACCCCTCGCGGGAGGAGCCGGTCCGCTTGAAGTAGGCGCGCGCCTGGAAGAGGACGAGCCAGATCAGTGTCCCGGGCAGGAAGAGCAGCCCGCTGAGCAGGGTCACGAGAGTGAGCCGCCGGTCCCGCAGGCGGCGCAGTTCCTCGGCGGCGAGGCAGTGTTCGACCACCATGCGGGTGTCCGTCCCGAAGGACGGCACCAGCGCGTTGCGCCCGGGGCGCAGGGTCCGGTCGATCACCGCACGGCTGAACGCCTCGCCGACGCTCGGCCGGAAAAGGCTGTAGAACCTGCCTTTTTTGATGGTGATCTCGCTGACCCCGGCGAGGTCCTCCACCGGGATGTCGCGGTACGCGACGGAGGAGAGCAGCTGCGTCACCGCGGTCTGTGGCCCGACATCCGTGCGGGGTATCTGCGCACCCGGGGTCATGTCCAACTTGGTCACGGTGGTCTCCCCTCCTCCCCTTGTCAGCGGCAGGCTACCGTGAGGCCGCCCTGCCGCGCGGACCATCGGCTGAACATCGGTCACATCCGGCCGGGTATCGGCCTTTTCTCCAGGGTGCCCACTTCGGGGCCGGTTTGATCCTCGGGGGCTGCCCGGATCACGCTGCGGTCGGTGGGAGGATCGGGGTATGGCTGAAGACATCACGCGCGATCCGGTCCTGATCTTCGACGGGGACTGCGGCTTCTGTACGACCAGCGTCATCACCGCGGAGCGCTACCTGCGGGCGAGCCTGGCGTCCGGCGGGTGGGAGGCCGTCCCGTTCCAGTTCGCCGACCTGGCGGCGCTGGACGCCCGGGCCGGCGGCCGGGGCCTGGTGACGTGGGAGCGTGCCGAGCAGCAGATCCTCTGGGTGACGCCGGACGGCAAGGTGTACGAGGGCGCCCAGGCGGCGGCCCGGGTGCTGATGCGGGCGGGCGGCGCGTGGGCCTACCTCGGCGCGCTGCTGACCCTGCCGCCGGTCCGGCCGCTCGCGGCGGCGTGCTACCGCCTCGTCGCCCGGAACCGGCACCGCCTGCCGGGCGGGACCCCGGCCTGCGCCTTGCCCCGCTAGAGCAACCGGGGCAGGGGCGCGGGAACTGCGCGCGCAACCGTGCACCTACGTCGTGGCTGGTCGCGCGCGCAGTCAATCAAAGGGGCCCCGCGCCCCTGCTGTGGTTGCCCGGCTGCCGAACGGCTCAGGACGCGTGGGCGTACTCCGCCGCGAGTGCTGCGGGCATCAGCTCGTGCCGTACGTAGCTGCGGGTGAAGTGGCCGGTGCCGTGCGAGAGGGAGCGGAGTTCGACCGGGTAGCGGGTGAGTTCGAGTTCGGGTACCTCGGCGCGGACCAGGCTGAGGCCGGGGCCGCCGGGTTCGGTGCCGAGGACGTGGCCGCGCCGGGCGGAGAGGTCGCTGAGGATCGCGCCCTGGTACTCGTCGGGCAGCAGTACCCGGACCTCGTCGACGGGCTCCAGCAGCCGGATGGAGCCGTGGGCGGCGGCTTCCCGCAGGGCGAGCGACCCGGCGGTCTGGAAGGCGGCGTCGGAGGAGTCGACCGAGTGCGCCTTGCCGTCGGTCAGGGTCACCCGGACGTCGACCAGCGGGTAGCCCGCGAGGACGCCGTGGGCGAGTTGGGCGCGGACGCCCTTCTCGACGGAGGGCACGAAGTTGCGCGGTACGGCGCCGCCGACGACCTTGTCGACGAACTCGAAACCGCCGCCGGGCAGCGGTTCGACGGTGAGGTCGCAGATGGCGAACTGCCCGTGGCCGCCGGACTGTTTGACGTGCCGTCCGTGCCCGCTGGCGGTACCGGCGAAGGTCTCGCGCAGCGCGACCTGGTACGGCACGGTGTCGACGTGGACGCCGAAGCGGGTCACCAGCCGGTCCAGGACGACGGCCTGGTGGGCCTCTCCGGTGCACCAGAGGACGAGTTGGTGGGTGTCGGGGTTCTGCTCGACCCGCAGGGCCGGGTCCTGGGCGGTCAGCTTGGCGAGGCTCTGGGCGAGCCGGTCCTCGTCGGCCTTGCTGTGCGCCTCGACGGCGGTGGGCAGCAGTGCTTCGGGCTGTGGCCAGGGTTCGATCGCCGCGTCCGCGTACCCGTCCGCGTAGAGGGCGTCGCCGGTGCGGGCGGCGCCGAGTCTGGCGAGGCAGACCAGGTCGCCGGGCAGGCCCAGCGGGACGGGGTGCTGCTGCTTGCCGAACGGGGTGCCGAGGGTGGTGACGCGCTCGTCGGGGTGTCCGGCCAGCTGGAGGGCGGTGTCGGGGCGCAGCGTGCCGGAGAAGACCCGGACCAGGCTCAGCCGGCCGACGTACGGGTCCTCGCCGGTGTGGACGACCTGGACGGCGGCCGGGGCCTCGGGGTCGCAGGGCGGGAGCTCGTCGGCGCGTTCGAGGGGGGTCGGGAAGGTCTCGGTGATCAGGTCGAGGAGTTCGGCGGCGCCCGCCGGGCCCCCGGCCGGGTCGGACGGGGGAGCGGTGGTGAGGACGGGGTGCAGGGTGCCCTGCAGGAACTCGCGGCGGAGGGCTTCGGCCAGCGAGCCGGGGTCGAGCTCCTCGCCCGCGACATAGCGTTCCAGCAGGGTGTCGTCCTCGCCCGCGATGGCCTCGACCAGGTGCCCCCGGGCCTGCTCGGCGCCGGGCGGGTCGCCGGGTTCCCCGTACCGGCGGCCGGTGAGGAGTTCCAGCGAGCCGACCGGGCGGCCGTCCCGCAGGACGGGGAGGTGCAGCGGGAGCACGGTGTCGGGGTGGCCCTCGCCGAAGGCGTCCTGGCAGGCCGCGAGGGTGTCGTCCAGGCGGACGTGGGCGGCGTTCAGGTGGGTGAGGGCGATGGCGGTGGGGAGCCCGGCGGCCCGGCACGCGCGCCAGAGGGCGATGGTGGGCAGGCCGATCGGGTCGGCGGCGGAGACCACCAGGACGGCCGCCTCGGCGGCGCGCAGACCGGCCGCCAGCTCGCCCGCGAAGTCGGCGTAGCCGGGGGTGTCCAGCAGGTTGATCCTGGTGCCGCGCCAGTGGACGGGGATCACCGCGAGCTGGACGGAGCGCTGCTGGTGGTGCTCGATCTCCTCGTAGTCGGAGACGGTGGTGCCGTCCGGCACGTTGCCGGCCCGGGTGAGTGCCCCGGCGGCCAGTGCGAGGGACTCGACGAGGGTGGTCTTGCCCGCGCCGCCGGCGCCGACGAGTACGACGTTGCGCAACTGCGCGGAGTCCCCGATGACGGGCTCCGGTGCGCGTGCTGTTCCCCGATCCGCCATGGCTGTCTCCTGCCGTCACGTCCGGTGGTTGCCCAAGTGCTTTCGGTGATGGCCGGTTGGGCCCGAATGCGCGCTCGCTGGCGTGGGGCGGCAGAGCGCACGAGCGGCGTGGATACCATTGTCCAGCCGGGCGGGCCGATCCGCTCGGTCGCCTGTCGCCCGCTGGGGCCGAGGGCGGACGCCGGCAAGATCGGGGCGGTCCGGAAGGCCATGCTCAACAAGTACGCACGTGCCTTCTTCACACGTGTCCTGACTCCCTTCGCCGCTCTGCTGCTGCGTTGGGGCGTCAGTCCGGATGCGGTCACTCTGGTCGGGACGGCCGGATCGGTCGCCGGCGCGCTGGTGTTCTTCCCTCGCGGGGAGTTCTTCTGGGGCACCATCACGATCACCCTGTTCATCTTCTCCGACCTGGTCGACGGCAACATGGCCCGCCAGGCCGGGACGTCCAGCAAGTGGGGTGCCTTCCTGGACTCCACGCTGGACCGGGTCGCCGACTCGGCGATCTTCGGCGGTCTGGCCATGTGGTACGCCGGGAAGGACGCCAACGACCTGCTCTGCGCGGTCGCGCTGTTCTGCCTGGCGAGCGGCCAGGTGGTCTCGTACACCAAGGCGCGGGCGGAGAGCCTGGGCCTGCCCTGCAAGGTCAACGGGCTGGTGGAGCGGGCCGAGCGGCTGGTGATCACGCTGGTCGCGGCCGGGGTCGCGGGGCTGCACACCTTCGGGGTGCAGTACGTCGAGTGGCTGCTGCCGGTGGCACTGTGGGTGGTGGCGGCGGGCAGTCTGGTGACGGTGCTGCAGCGGATGCTGACGGTGCGCCGCGAGGCTTTCGAGGCGCAGGCCGCCGAGGCGGGGGAGGTGGCGGCGTGAAGGAACGACTGGTGGACGCGGCGTACGCACTGGGCTGGGCTGCGCTGAAGCACCTGCCCGAGCCCGTGGCGGCGGGCCTGTTCGACAGGATCGCGGACTCCGCCTGGCGCAAGCGCGGCAAGCGGGTGCTCCAGCTGGAGAAGAACCTCCGGCGGGTCTTCCCGGAGGCGGACGAGGCCCGGCTGCGCGAGCTGTCGCGGGCCGGGATGCGCTCCTACCTGCGGTACTGGAAGGAGTCGTTCCGGCTGCAGACCTGGACCACCGAGCAGCTCGCCGCCGCCGTCGACATCAAGGGCATCGAGGAGCTGACGGCGATCCTGGAGTCCGGCCGGGGTGTGGTGGCCGCGCTTCCGCACATGGCCAACTGGGACCTGGCCGGGGCCTGGGTCGCGGCCGTCATAGGGCACCCGTTCACCACCGTCGCCGAGCGGCTGAAGCCGGAGTCGCTGTTCGACCGGTTCGTGGCGTACCGCGAGAGCCTGGGCATGGAGGTGCTGCCGCTGACGGGTTCGGACGTGTCGGTGACCGGCACGCTGGCCCGGCGGTTGCGGGCCGGCCGGCTGATCTGCCTGGTGGGCGACCGCGACCTGTCGGAGGCCGGGCTGCCGGTGGACTTCTTCGGCGAGCAGACCCGGATGCCCGCCGGACCCGCCGCCCTCGCGCTGCGCACCGGCGCGGCGCTGCTTCCGGCCACGCTCTGGTACGACGGCCCGGTGATGCGCGGGGTCATCCACCCCGAGGTGCTGCCGCCCGAGGAGGGCGACCAGCGCCAGAAGACCGCCGCGATGACGCAGGCGATGGCGGACGTGTGGGCCGACGGGATCCGGGAACACCCCGAGGACTGGCACATGCTCCAGAAGCTCTGGCTGTCCGACCTCCCGGTCCGTGACGGCACCACGACCGTGCAGGGCTGAGGGGGAGCACGTGAAGATCGGCATCGTCTGTCCGTACGACTGGGACGTTCCCGGTGGCGTGCAGTTCCACATCCGGGACCTGGCCGAGCACCTGATCAAGCTCGGGCACGAGGTCTCGGTGCTGGCGCCCGCCGAGGACGAGTCGGCGCTGCCGGCGTACGTGGTCTCGGCCGGGCGGGCGGTGGCGGTGCCGTACAACGGCTCGGTGGCGCGGTTGAGCTTCGGCATCCTGTCGGCGGCCCGGGTGCGGCGCTGGCTGAACGACGGGCGCTTCGACATCCTGCACGTCCACGAGCCGGCCTCGCCGAGCCTGTCGATGCTGGCGGCCTGGGCGGCGTCCGGCCCGATGGTCGGGACGTTCCACACGTCCAACCCGCGCTCGCGGGCGATGATCGCCGCCTCGCCGATCCTCCAGCCGAGCCTGGAGAAGATGAGCGCCCGGATCGCGGTCAGCGAGTACGCGCGGCGCACCCTGGTCGAGCACCTGGGCGGGGATGCCGTGGTGATCCCGAACGGGGTGGACGTCGGCTTCTTCGCCGCCGCCGAGCCCGAACCGCGCTGGCAGGGCGCCGCGTTGGACGGCCGGCCCGGCACGATCGGCTTCATCGGCCGGATCAACGAACCGCGCAAGGGCCTGCCGACGCTGCTCGCCGCGATGCCCAGGATCCTCGCGGAACGCCCCGGCGTCCGGCTGCTGGTCGCGGGCAAGGGCGACGAGGAGGAGGCGGTGGCCGGCCTGTCGCCCGAGGTCCGGGGCCAGATCGAGTTCCTCGGCATGGTCAGCGACCAGGAGAAGGCCCGGCTGCTGCGCAGCGTGGACCTGTACGTGGCGCCGAACACCGGCGGTGAGAGCTTCGGCATCATCCTGGTCGAGGCGATGTCGGCGGGCGCCCCGGTGCTGGCGAGCGACCTGGACGCCTTCAAGCAGGTGCTGGACGGCGGCGCGGCCGGAGAGCTGTTCCCGGTGGAGGACGCGGCGGCGCTGGCCGACGCGGCCGTCCGCCTGCTGGCCGACCCGGACCGGCTGGTCAAGCTCCGCGAGGCCGCGTCGCGGCACGTCCGCCGGTTCGACTGGGAGACCGTCGGGGCGGAGATCCTCTCGGTGTACGAGACCGTCACGGACGGCATGCCGCCGGTCGCCGAGGACGAGCGGGTGGGCTGGCGCGAGCGGCTCGGACTCCGCCAGTAGGTTCCCCTGTCCATGGTTCAGCGCTTGCCGACGAGCATGATGGTCATAGGATCTGACGGTTGCCCCGCCTACTCGGTCCTACTCGCCGGAGGTTCCCGTGCCGCAGATCACCGTCGACCGCTCCCCGACCCTGCGCCTCGACCGGCGGCCCTTCGCCGCCGAGCTGCACCCGCTGATCGCCTCGGTGATCGACAGCCCGGTGGCGGACTGCAAGACCCGGTTCCGCCGGATCGAGGAGTCCTTCATCGGTGACGGCGCGCCCGAGCGGGCCATGGTCCTGCTCGAGATCCGGCTGCTGTCGGGCCGCAGCCCCGAGCTGAAGACCGAACTCGCGGAGCGCGTCCTGACGCTGCTTCAGAAGCACGTCGTCCCGGAGCCCGGCGACGAGCTGCACCTCGCCGTCGAGGTGGTGGACATCGACCGCGCGGCTTACCGCAAGAGCGTGTCCGCGTAGCGAAGTGCAGGCCCGGGGCGCGGTAGCGTAGCGGCTCGTGACTACCTGGATCTGGGCCGCGATCGCGGTCGTGCTGTGCGCCGTGTACCTGAGCTGGACGGCGGGGCGGCTCGACAGACTGCACGCCCGGATCGACACGGCGAAGGCCTCGCTGGACGCGCAACTCGTCCGGCGGGCCTCCGTCGCGCTCGAACTGGCCACCTCCTCGACGCTGGACCCGGCCGCCTCGATCCTGCTGTACGAGGCCTCGCACGCCGCCCGGCAGGCCGAGGACGAGCACCGCGAGGTGGCCGAGAGCGAGTTGAGCCTCGCGCTGCGGGCGGTGTTCGCCGAGCCCGAGCAGGTGGCCGCGCTGATCGCCGCACCGGGCGGTGAGGCGGCCGTGAAGGAACTCACGGCGGCGGTCCGGCGGGTGCCGATGGCGCGGCGGTTCCACAACGACGCGGTGCGGGGGGCCCGGGCCGTGCGCGAGCACCGGTTGGTGCGTTACCTGCGCCTCGCCGGGCGGGCGCCGTTCCCCTTGGCGTTCGAGATGGATGACGAGCCGCCACCTGCCCTGACCCCGCACGGTGCCTCGGCGTAGGGTTCTTCCAGCCTGTTTGTCGTATCCAGAACGCCGGTCTGGACCGGGTGGCGCATGGGTGAAGAGTGTTTCGGGCCTACGATAGGGCGATAGCACTGGTTCATCAGCTCTGGTTCATCAGCTGGTTCATCTTCGAGTGAGGTCTCACGTGTCCACCACCCCCATCACCGCAGACCAGCCGCAGATCGGCACCGCCCGGGTCAAGCGCGGCATGGCCGAGCAGCTCAAGGGCGGTGTGATCATGGATGTGGTCAACGCCGAGCAGGCGAAGATCGCTGAGGACGCCGGTGCGGTCGCCGTCATGGCGCTGGAGCGGGTCCCGGCCGACATCCGCAAGGACGGCGGCGTCGCGCGGATGTCCGACCCCGACATGATCGACGGCATCATCAACGCCGTCTCCATCCCGGTGATGGCCAAGTCCCGCATCGGCCACTTCGTCGAGGCCCAGGTCCTCCAGGCGCTCGGCGTCGACTACATCGACGAGTCCGAGGTGCTGACCCCGGCCGACGAGGTCAACCACTCCGACAAGTGGGCGTTCACCACCCCCTTCGTCTGTGGCGCCACCAACCTCGGTGAGGCCCTGCGCCGCATCGCCGAGGGCGCGGCCATGATCCGCTCCAAGGGTGAGGCCGGCACCGGCAACGTGGTCGAGGCCGTCCGCCACATGCGGCAGATCCGCGCCGACATCAAGCGCCTGACGACGCTCGACGAGACCGAGCTGTTCGTCGCCGCGAAGAACCTGCAGGCGCCGTACGAGCTGGTCAAGGAGGTCGCGCAGCTGGGCAAGCTCCCGGTCGTGCTGTTCTCCGCCGGTGGCGTGGCCACCCCGGCCGACGCGGCCCTGATGATGCAGCTCGGCGCCGAGGGCGTCTTCGTCGGCTCCGGCATCTTCAAGTCCGGCGACCCGGCCAAGCGCGCCGCCGCCGTCGTGAAGGCCACCACCTTCTTCGACGACCCGAAGATCATCGCGGACGTCTCGCGCGGTCTCGGCGAGGCCATGGTCGGCATCAACTGCGACACCCTGCCGGAGTCCGAGCGCTACGCCAACCGCGGCTGGTAGTCACTGCGCTTGCCCGGCCCGCCGCGCAGTCCATTCCGGGCGCGGCGGGCCGTCGCACGTACCCGTCCCGACTTGAAGAGGTAAGAAGCGTGTCCAGCAGCACCCCCGTCATCGGCGTCCTGGCCCTCCAGGGCGATGTCCGTGAGCACCTGGTCGCGCTGGCCGAGGCCGACGCGCTGGCCCGTCCGGTGCGGCGCGCCGAGGAGCTGGCCGAGGTCGACGGGCTGGTGATCCCCGGCGGGGAGTCCACCACCATCTCCAAGCTGGCGCTGGCCTTCGGGCTGATGGAGCCGCTGCGCGAGCGGGTCGCCGCCGGGATGCCGGCCTACGGGTCCTGTGCGGGCATGATCATGCTGGCGGACAAGATCCTGGACGGCCGGTCCGACCAGGAGACCATCGGCGGCATAGACATGACCGTCCGGCGGAACGCCTTCGGGCGGCAGAACGAGTCCTTCGAGTCCGCGATCGGCTTCAAGGGCCTGGCGGGCGACCCCGTGCACGGCGTCTTCATCCGCGCCCCCTGGGTCGAGGCGGTCGGCGCGGGCGTCGAGGTGCTGGCCGAGCTGCCGGCGGCGGACGGTCCGGAGAGCCGGATCGTGGCGGTCCGTCAGGGCAACCTGCTGGCGACCTCCTTCCACCCCGAGCTGACCGGCGACCACCGGGTGCACGCGTACTTCGTGTCGATGGTCGAGAACGCCGCGCGCTGATGCGGTACTCGGTCCCCTGTGCCGCACCGGTAAGATCTCTCCTGTTCATTTCCCTTTTGGCGACGTAAAGGAGCTGGTGATGTCCGGCCACTCTAAGTGGGCTACCACCAAGCACAAGAAAGCCGTGATCGACGCCAAGCGCGGCAAGCTCTTCGCCAAGATGATCAAGAACATCGAGGTGGCCGCGCGTACCGGCGGTGCCGACATGGCGGGCAACCCGACGCTCCTCGACGCCGTTCAGAAGGCCAAGAAGAGCTCGGTTCCCAACAAGAACATCGACAGCGCGGTCAAGCGTGGTGCGGGCCTGGAGGCCGGCGGCGCCGACTACCAGACGATCATGTACGAGGGCTACGGCCCGAACGGTGTCGCGGTGCTCATCGAGTGCCTCACCGACAACCGCAACCGCGCCGCCTCCGACGTCCGGGTCGCGATGACCCGCAACGGCGGCAACATGGCGGACCCGAACTCGGTGTCGTACCTGTTCAACCGCAAGGGCGTCATCATCGTCCCGAAGGCCGACGGGGTCGACGAGGACAAGGTGTTCGAGGTCGTCCTGGAGGCCGGCGCCGAGGAGGTCAACGACCTCGGTGACAGCTTCGAGGTGATCAGCGAGGCCACCGACATGGTCGCCGTCCGCACCGCGCTGGTCGACGGCGGGATCGACTACGACTCCGCCGACGTCAACTTCGTGGCCGACCTGCAGATCCCGCTGGACGTCGACGGGGCCCGCAAGATCTTCAAGCTGATCGACGCGCTCGAGGACAGCGACGACGTGCAGAACGTCTTCGCCAACTTCGACATCAGCGACGAGGTCGGTGCGGAGCTCGAGGCCGAGTAACCGGCTCCGCCAGCCAGTTGCACCCTCCAGGGGTGCGGGGAACTGTGCGACCAGGGCTCTACGGAGTCGCATGGTTGCGCGCGCAGTCCCCGCGCCCCTGTTGTGGTTTCTGCCCGTTGTCAGAGCAGGCGGGTAGCCTTCGCTGGTCGGACGAGAAGGGTGGGGCTTTCGAGGTGCGGGTACTAGGTGTGGACCCTGGGCTGACCAGGTGCGGCGTCGGCGTGGTCGACGGCGCGCCGGGGCGTCCGCTGCGGATGGCCGGGGTCGGCGTGGTGCGCACCCCGGCGGAGGCGGAGATCGGGCAGCGGCTGCTGCTGATCGAGCAGGGCCTCGAACTGTGGCTGGACGAGCACAAGCCGGACCTGGTCGCCGTCGAGCGGGTCTTCGCCCAGCACAACGTCCGTACCGTGATGGGCACCGCGCAGGCCAGCGCCGTCGCGATGCTCTGCGCGACCAGGCGCGGCATCCCCGTCACCCTGCACACCCCCAGCGAGGTCAAGGCCGCCGTCACCGGCTCCGGCCGGGCCGACAAGGCCCAGGTCACGGCGATGGTCACCCGGCTGCTCCGGCTCGACGCCCCGCCCAAACCGGCCGACGCGGCCGACGCGCTGGCGCTGGCGATCTGTCACATCTGGCGCGGCTCGGCGGCCGGCAAGATCGCCGCGGCGCTCGCCAACGCCAACACCCCCCGTCCCACGGTCCGTCAGGAGTACCGCCGATGATCGCGTTCGTCCAGGGCCCGGTGGCCGCCGTCACCCAGGGCAGCGCCGTGATCGAGGTCGGCGGTGTCGGCATGCTGGTGAAGTGCACCCCGAGGACGCTCGCCGAGCTGCGGATCGGTCAGCCCGCCAGGCTCACCACCGCCCTGATCGTCAAGGAGGACTCGCTCACCCTGTACGGCTTCGCCGACGAGGACGAGCGCGCCACCTTCGACGTGCTGCTCTCCGCCAGCGGTGTCGCCGCGACCATGGCCCTCGGCATGCTCGGTGTCTTCACCCCGGACGAGCTGCGCCGGATCGTCGCCCAGGGGGACGCCAAGTCCCTGACGGCCGTGCCCCGGATCGGTCCGAAGCTCGCTCAGAAGCTGCTGCTGGAGTACAAGGACAAGCTCGGCGCGCCGCACGGCAGTGTCCCCGCCCAGAAGCCGATCGCGGCCGGCCCGGCGCCGTGGAGCGAACAGCTGCACGCGGCCCTGGTCGGTCTCGGCTACGCCCCGCGTGAGGCGGACGAGGCCGTCGTCGCCGTCACCCCGGACGCCGAGGCGCAGTCCGTCACCGACGTCGGCGCGCTGCTCAAGTCCGCGCTGCGCACGCTCGCCCGCGCCCGGTAGCCCCGCACGTCCGACAGTTCCCGCGCCCGACAAATCGACAACTCGACCAGACTTCCATCCGACGTTCAGGAGCCGGCCCCGATGAGCCCGTACGACCCCGACCCCGCCGACCGGCTTGTCACGGCGGCCGCCGACGGCGAGGACCAGGCGGTCGACGCGGCGCTGCGCCCGAAGCTGCTGGACGAGTTCATCGGGCAGGAGCGCGTCCGCGAGCAGCTCTCGCTGGTGCTGCAGGCCGCCCGCAAGCGCGGCAGCACGCCGGACCACGTGCTGCTCAGCGGCCCGCCCGGACTGGGCAAGACCACCCTGTCCATGATCATCGCAGCCGAGCTGAACGCCCCGATCCGGATCACCTCCGGCCCGGCGATCCAGCACGCCGGCGACCTCGCGGCGATTCTCTCCTCGCTCACCGAGGGGGAGGTGCTCTTCCTGGACGAGATCCACCGGATGTCGCGTCCCGCCGAGGAGATGCTCTACATGGCGATGGAGGACTTCCGGGTCGACGTGATCGTCGGCAAGGGCCCCGGCGCCACCGCCATCCCGCTGGAGCTGCCCCCGTTCACCCTGGTCGGCGCCACCACCCGGGCCGGCCTGCTGCCGCCGCCGCTGCGCGACCGCTTCGGCTTCACCGGCCACATGGAGTTCTACGCCCCCGCCGAGCTGGAGCGCGTGGTGCACCGCTCGGCCTCGCTGTTGGACGTCGAGATCGACCCGGTCGGCGCCGCCGAGATCGCCGGGCGCTCGCGCGGCACGCCCCGGATCGCCAACCGGCTGCTGCGCCGGGTCCGGGACTACGCCCAGGTCAAGCACGACGGCGTGATCACCAGGGAGATCGCCGCCCAGGCCCTGCGGGTGTACGAGGTTGACGAGCGTGGTCTGGACCGATTGGACCGCGCGGTGCTGACGGCGCTGCTGAAGCTGTTCGGCGGCGGCCCGGTAGGCCTGTCCACGCTGGCCGTCGCGGTGGGGGAGGAGTCCGAGACGGTCGAGGAGGTCGCCGAGCCGTTCCTCGTCCGCGAAGGACTGCTGGCCCGGACCCCGCGCGGGCGGATCGCCACCGCCGCCGCCTGGCAGCACCTCGGGCTGACCCCGCCCCAGCAGCCCGCCGCCCGGGGCACGGTGCCCGCGCAGTCCGAGCTGTTCGGCAAAGGGCTGCTCGGCGAAGGGCCGTCCGGCAATGGGTCGTTCGGCAGAGGCGCGGACACCTGAGGAAACGGTGCGGACGGAGGGTCGCCACTTTTGGCAGCAGGATGACATGCTTGGCGTTGTCCGATCAGTGCGGGTCGCCTAGACTCCGCCGGACCGCCCGTCTCACCTGGATGGGCCGACGACCACCACAGGACGCCCCGCTGGGCGGCCCGTAAAGGACTCTGGCTGCTGTGTTTAACCTCCTTCTTCCCGTCATTATGATCGCCGCGCTCTTCATGCTGTTCCGGTCGAACAAGAAGCGGCAGGACCAGGCCAAGGAGATGCGCTCGGCGATGGAGCCCGGCTCCGGGGTGCGCACCATCGGCGGCATGTACGCGATGGTGAAGGCCGTCAACGAGGAGACCGTCGAGCTCGAGCTCGCGCCGGGCGTGGTCGCGCACTACACCAAGAGCGCCATCGCGGCGGTCCTCGACCCGCAGGAGTACGACGCGATCATCAACGGCCGGCCCGAGGACGAGGAGCTGACCGAGCTGGACGAGTCCGAGGACGAGATCGCCGACGAGACGCCGCTGAGCCTCGACAAGAGCGTTTCCGACAAGAAGGACGTCTCGGGCAGCGACGGCACTGACGGCGAGGCTCCGGCCGCCAAGTAGTACGGTCGGGCGCAGACCCCGGCCCTGCGGCACCCCAGCCGCGAGCCCCACAGGACCTCAGGGCCGCCGCGCCCTTCCCCCTGTCCAGCCACGAGCCGGGCAGGGGTCCGGCCGCGGCGGCATGGACAGGGAGAAACGAGCAAGGTGGCAACACCCAAGTCGCGCCCGCGCGACGGTCACCCGGGACGGGCGCTTGCCCTCGTCCTGGCGGTGACCGTCGGCCTGGTCGCCCTCATGTTCGGGACGGGCCACACCACGCCGCGTCTCGGGATCGACCTCGCCGGTGGTACCAGCGTCACGCTGACCGCCAAGTCGGACGACCCGTCAGCGATCAACCAGTCCAACATGGACATCGCGGTCGGGATCATCCAGAAGCGCGTCAACGGTATGGGCGTCTCCGAAGCGGAGGTGCAGACCCAGGGCAGCAACACGATCATCGCCAGCATCCCCAACGGCGGCGACCGCGAGAACGCGATCCAGCAGGTCGGTACCACCGCCAAGCTGTACTTCCGTCCGGTGATGGCTCTCGCGCCGACCGGTGTGACGATCCCCGCTCCGTCGGCCAGCCCGAGCGCTGCCACCTCCAAGAGCCCGGGCGCCGCGCCGTCCACGAGCGCCTCCGCCGGTGGGTCCTCCGCGAGCCCCTCCGGCGGTGCGGCCTCCACGCCGTCCCCGAGCGGCACCAAGCAGGGCCGCGCCGTCTCGAACGCCCTCGAGGCCGACCCGACGACCTCGGCTTCGACCTCGGCGAGTGCCCCAGCCGCGTCCCCGAGCGCCCCGGCCGCCCCCGCCTCGGCGGCTCCGAGCATGCCGACCAACCCGGCCGACATCTCGGCGGCGCTGACCCAGGGCACCGTCCCGCCGGAGCTCCAGGCGCAGTACACCGCGCTCGACTGCTCCAAGCAGGAGCAGCGCAAGGACTATCAGACCACTCCGGACAAGAACACCGTGGCGTGCAGCTACGACGCCGAGAGCAAGGTCTGGTACAAGTTCGCGCTCGGTCCGGTCGCCGTGAACGGCGCTGACGTGTCCAAGGCGCAGGCCGGCTTCGACACCCAGCACGCCAGCGGCTGGCAGGTGGACCTGTCGTTCAACGACGCGGGTTCCAAGGCGTTCGCCTCCACCACCGGCAAGCTCGCCACCCAGCAGTCGCCCGCCAACCAGTTCGCCATCGTGCTGGACGGCCAGGTCGTCTCCCACCCGTACGTAAGCCAGTCGATCACCGGCGGTTCCGCCACGATCTCCGGCAGCTTCGGCCAGACCGAGGCGAAGAACCTCGCCAACGTGCTGAGCTACGGCGCCCTGCCGCTGACCTTCGACAAGAGCGACGTCACCACGGTCTCCGCGCAGCTCGGTGGTGACCAGCTGCACGCCGGCCTGATCGCCGGTGCGATCGGCCTCCTGCTGGTGGTGCTCTACTCGCTGGTCTACTACCGGGGCCTCGGTCTGGTCTCGATCGCCGGTCTGGTCGTCTCGGCGGTCCTCACCTACGCCATCATGTGCCTGCTCGGTGCGGGCATCGGCTTCGCGCTGAGCCTGCCGGCCCTCTGCGGCGCCATCGTGGCGATCGGTATCACCGCGGACTCGTTCATCGTGTACTTCGAGCGTATCCGCGACGAGGTCCGCGAGGGCGCTCTGCTGCGCCCGGCCGTCCAGCGCGCCTGGCCCCGGGCCCGACGGACCATCCTGGTCTCGGACTTCGTGTCCTTCCTCTGTGCCGCCGTGCTGTACCTGGTCTCGGTCGGCAAGGTGCAGGGCTTCGCCTTCACCCTCGGCCTGACCACCCTGCTCGACGTCGTGGTGATCTTCCTCTTCACCAAGCCGCTGATCACCCTGCTGGCCCGCCGGAAGTTCTTCGCCGACGGTCACCCGTGGTCCGGTCTCGACCCGAAGCGCCTGGGCGCCCGGGTGCCGGTGCGCGGCCGTCGTCGCACCTCCGCCACTGCTTCCGCCGCGAAGGAGGTCTGACGCCATGTCACGCTTCAGTAATCTCGGCCACCGTCTCTACCAGGGCGAGGTCAGCTTCGACTTCGTCGGTCGGCGCAAGGTCTGGTACAGCATCTCCGGCGTCATCGTGCTGGTCGCGGCGATCGGCCTGGCGATGGGCCTGCACCTGGGCATCGAGTTCAAGGGCGGCTCCGTCTACACGGTCACCAAGCCGGGTCTGACGGTGACTCAGGCGGAAGACGTCGCGAGCAAGATCACCGGTAACACCAACAGCCTGGTGCAGTCGACCGACAAGGCGATCAAGATCCAGGTCAGCTCGGACGTGAAGGTCGACTCGGTCACCTTCATCAAGGAGCTCTCGACCGACCTCGGCGTGACGAGCGACAAGATCAACGCGCAGGTGGTCGGCCCGAGCTGGGGTCACGAGATCTCACAGAAGGCCCTCACCGGCCTGATCATCTTCATGGTCCTGGTGACGATCTACCTGGCCATCGCGTTCGAGTGGCGGATGGCGGTCGCCGCCCTGGTGGCGCTGATCCACGACCTCCTGATCACCATCGGCGTCTACGCCCTGGTCGGCTTCGAGGTCACCCCCGGTACGGTGATCGGCTTCCTGACCATCCTCGGGTACTCGCTCTACGACACGGTCGTCGTCTTCGACACCGTGAAGGAGAACGCCAAGGGGATCACCAAGCAGAACAGGATCACCTTCAGTGAGGCGGCCAACGCCGGTCTCAACCAGACCCTGGTGCGTTCCATCAACACCACCGTGGTCGCGCTGCTCCCGGTCGCCGCTCTGCTGTTCATCGGTGGCGGTCTGCTGGGTGCCGGCACCCTGAACGACATCTCGCTCGCGCTCTTCATCGGCCTCGCGGCCGGTGCGTACTCCTCGATCTGCGTGGCCACCCCGCTGTACGCGCAGCTCAAGGAGACCTCGCCGGAGATGCGTGCGCTGGCCAAGAAGGTCGCCCAGCGCCGCGCCGCCGACGCCAAGGCCGCTGCCGAGGCGCCCGAGGGCACGTCCGCCGAGGACGACACCGAGGGCGACGAGGTCGAGGCGGGTATGGTCGGACAGCGCAAGCAGCCGGTCAGCCGGTCGCGTTCCAAGGGCCGTCCGTCCGGCAAGCACTGATCCCCAGCTGGTAAGGACCCCCCCGTTCCCCTCGTTTAAGGAAAATCGTGGCCCCTTCCGACCCCGTCCTGGCCGAGCTGCTCAACAGCCGGATCCGGGACGTACCGGACTACCCGAAGCCGGGCGTGCTGTTCAAGGACATCGCCCCGCTGCTCGCCGACGCCGAGGCCTTCGCGGCCCTCACCCAGGCGCTGGCGGACCGTGCGAAGGCGCTCGGGGCGACCAAGGTGGTCGGGCTGGAGGCACGGGGGTTCGTGCTGGCGGCCCCGGCGGCGTTCGCCGCCGGGCTCGGCTTCGTGCCGATCCGCAAGGCCGGCAAGCTGCCCGGTGCGGTGTTCGCGCAGTCGTACGACCTCGAGTACGGCTCCGCCACGCTCGAGGTCCAGTGCGACGCTTTCACTCCGGGTGAGCGCGTCCTCGTCGTCGACGACGTGCTGGCCACCGGCGGCACCATCACCGCCTCGGTGGACCTGGTCCGCCGGGCCGGCGCGGAGCTGGCGGGTGTGGTCGTCCTGATGGAGCTGAGCTTCCTGCCCGGTCGCGAGCGGCTGACCGGGCACCTCGACGGCGCCCCGCTGGAGACGCTCGTCCTGGTCTGATCCGTCCGGTGCGAAGGGCGGCGGTCACCTGGTGACCGCCGCCCTTCGCGTTCCCCGGGGCGGGTGGCCGAACGGGCGGGCTCCGGGCTCGGTACCATGAAGGTTCATCCCTTCCCAGTTGTGCGAGGGGAAGGCACCGTGCCCCGAGGAGTGTCCTTGCCCGACGAGGTTGTGCCCACGGCGGAGGCCGCCACCCCCGACAACCGGCCCGCGCCCTCGGGGGCGGCCCCGGTACGTCCTGGCTCGCCGGCCTCCGCGCCTCGCCCCTCCTCCTCCGGCGGTATGCGCGCCAGGCTGGCCCGGCTCGGCGGCCAGCGCAGTTCGCTGCTCAACCCGGTGCTGGAGCCACTCTTCCGGACCATCCGCGCACAGGACCCGAAGGCCGACCCGGCGTTGCTGCGCGACATCGAGCGTGCGTACGCCGTCGCCGAGAAGTGGCACCGGGGCCAGAAGCGCAAGAGCGGCGACCCGTACATCACCCACCCGCTGGCCGTCGCGACGATCCTGGCCGAGCTGGGCATGGACGCCGCGACGCTGATGGCGGGCCTGCTGCACGACACCGTCGAGGACACCGACTACGGCCTGGAGACGCTGCGCCGCGACTTCGGCGACTCGGTCGCCCTGCTGGTCGACGGCGTCACCAAGCTGGACCGGGTGAAGTTCGGCGAGGCCGCGCAGGCGGAGACCGTCCGCAAGATGGTCGTGGCGATGGCCAAGGACCCGCGCGTCCTGGTGATCAAGCTCGCCGACCGGCTGCACAACATGCGGACGATGCGCTACCTCAAGCGGGAGAAGCAGGAGAAGAAGGCCCGCGAGACGCTGGAGATCTACGCCCCGCTGGCGCACCGCCTCGGTATGAACACCATCAAGTGGGAGCTGGAGGATCTCGCCTTCGCGATCCTCTACCCCAAGATGTACGACGAGATCGTGCGTCTGGTGGCCGAGCGCGCGCCGAAGCGGGACGAGTACCTGGCGACCGTGATCGACCAGGTCCAGGGCGACCTGCGCGGTGCGCGGATCACCGCCTCGGTGACCGGGCGGCCGAAGCACTACTACTCGGTCTACCAGAAGATGATCGTGCGAGGCCGCGACTTCGCCGAAATCTACGACCTGGTGGGCATCCGGGTCCTGGTCGACACCGTCCGCGACTGCTACGCGGCGCTGGGCACGATCCACGCGCGCTGGAACCCCGTACCCGGGCGTTTCAAGGACTACATCGCGATGCCCAAGTTCAACATGTACCAGTCGCTGCACACCACGGTGATCGGCCCCGGCGGCAAGCCGGTCGAGCTGCAGATCCGTACCTTCGACATGCACCGCCGCGCCGAGTACGGCATCGCCGCGCACTGGAAGTACAAGCAGCGCGCGGTGGCCGGTGCCTCCAAGGTCCGCTCCGACACGCCCTCGCAGGTGCGCAAGGAGGACAAGGCCGGCGCGGTCAACGAGATGGCCTGGCTGCGGCAGCTGCTGGACTGGCAGAAGGAGACCGAGGACCCGAGCGAGTTCCTGGAGTCGCTGCGCTTCGACCTCTCGACCAACGAGGTCTTCGTCTTCACGCCGAAGGGCGACGTGATAGCGCTCCCGGCGGGCGCCACGCCGGTCGACTTCGCGTTCGCCGTCCACACCGAGGTCGGGTACCGCTGCATAGGAGCCCGGGTCAACGGGCGTTTGGTGCCGCTCGAGTCGACGCTCGAGAACGGTGACGCCGTCGAGGTGTTCACCTCCAAGGCGGAGAACGCGGGCCCGTCCAGAGACTGGCTGGGCTTCGTCAAGTCACCCAGAGCCCGGAACAAGATCAAGGCGTGGTTCTCCAAGGAGCGCCGCGAGGAGGCGATCGAGCAGGGCAAGGAGTCCATCGCGCGGGCGATGCGCAAGCAGGGCCTGCCGATCCAGCGCATCCTCACCGGCGACTCGCTGGTCACCCTGGCGCACGAGATGCGCTACCCCGACATCTCGTCCCTGTACGCGGCGATCGGCGAGGGCCATGTCGCCGCGCAGAACATCGTCCAGAAGCTGGTTCAGGCGCTCGGCGGCGAGGAGGGCGCGACCGACGACCTCGCCGAGACGGCCACCCCGACGCACGACGGCCGGGCGGCCCGCCGCCGGGCCAAGGGCGATCCGGGTGTGATCGTCAAGGGTGTCGAGGACGTCTGGGTCAAGCTCTCACGCTGCTGCACCCCGGTGCCGGGTGACCCGATCGTCGGCTTCGTGACCAGGGGCAACGGCGTCTCGGTGCACCGCTCGGACTGCGTCAACGTGGAGTCGCTGACCCAGCAGCCCGAGCGCATGATCGAGGTCGAGTGGGCGGCCACCCAGTCCTCGGTCTTCCTGGTCGCCATCCAGGTCGAGGCGCTGGACCGCTCGCGGCTGCTCTCGGACGTCACCCGGGTGCTCTCGGACCAGCACGTCAACATCCTCTCGGCGGCGGTGCAGACCTCGCGCGACCGGGTGGCGATGAGCCGCTTCACCTTCGAGATGGGCGACCCGAAGCACCTCGGGCACGTGCTCAAGGCCGTGCGCGGCGTGGAGGGCGTGTACGACGTCTACCGGGTGACTTCGGCCCGGAAGTAGCGCCGGAACGGCCGCCCAGGGCGCCCCGGTTCTCCTCGGAGAGCCGGGGCGCCCTGCTGTTCGCCTGCCGGGCCACCCACCTGCTCGCCTGTTCGGCGGGGCGGTGGCCGTTCGAAAAAGTGCGGTCGATCTTGAAACATCGAGGTTGATCGACCGGGCGGTTTTCCGCCACCTTGATCACCTGCGGTCAGGTCTGCTGGGCGCTAAGCGGAGGGCTTATGTCCGATTCTGGCCCGACTCCGACCGGCCGGGCGGGCGCGCTACCCGCATAATCGGCCGGTTCGGGATTGGCGGATTAGCTTCGAACTTCTGTTCAGCTTTCTCCAAAAATCGCTGGCGTTCATCTGATCTCGGTATTAATTGGTGCCGAGCGACAGGGCGGATCGATGCCCTGCCCGAGTCGGCAATGGGAGAGTGCGAATGACGGTCGAAGCGGATACCGGACCCGCCCAGGAAAAGAGCCAGTTCAGCCTGAGTACCGCAGCCGCGCGGAACCTGGCGACGACCACGAAGTCCGCTCCGCAGATGCGCGGAATCAGCTCGCGCTGGCTGCTTCGCCGGCTTCCGTGGGTAGAGGTTTCCGGTGGTACCTACCGGGTCAACCGGCGGCTCTCGCTGGCGGTCGGCCGGGGGCGGGTCGGCTTTGTCCAGTCCGGGGCCGACAATGTGAGAATCATCCCCGAGACGCTGCGCGAGATCCCGGTCCTGCGGGGTTTCGACGACGATGACCTGCTGACGGAGCTGGCCGGACGGTTCACCCTCCGCGAGTTCCGGAGCGGTGACGTCCTCGTCGAGGAAGGCCATCCCATCGAGGAGGTCTTCATTGTCGCGCACGGCCGAATAGAGCGACTGGCCACCGGGAAATACGGTGTCCAGGAAACCCTCGGCGTGCTGTCCGACGGTGACCACCTCGGCGACGAAGCCCTTCTGCAGAGCGATCCGCTCTGGATGGCGACGGTCCGGGCCACCACTGCCGGAACCATCCTGGCGCTTCCCTGGGATTCTTTCCTCGAGCTGTTCCACCGCTCCGAAAAGCTGCGGCAGCACATCAGTGCATTCCTCGCCAATGCGTCCAGGAAGGTGAATTCCAAGGGTGAGGTGGAAGTCGCCGTCTCGGCGGGCCACGAGGGCGAGGCCGATATTCCGGGCTCGTTCGTGGACTACGACCTTGCGCCCCGCGAGTACGAGCTCTCGATCACCCAGACGATCCTGCGGGTGCACTCCCGGGTCGCCGACCTCTACAACGACCCGATGAACCAGGTCGAGGAGCAGCTCAAGCTGACGGTCGAGGAGATCCGGGAGCGGCAGGAGTGGGAGCTGCTGAACAACCGGGACTTCGGCCTGCTCCACAACGTCGACTACGACCAGCGGATCAACACCTGGTCGGGGCCGCCGACCCCGGACGACCTGGACGACCTGCTGGCGATGCGCCGGGGTACCGACATGTTCCTGGCCCACCCGAAGGCGATCGCGGCCTTCTTCCGTGAGTGCAACCGGCGTGGCATCTACCCCGACAGCACCGAGGTCGACGGCCACCGGATCCCCGCCTGGCGGAACGTGCCGATCTTCCCGTGCAGCAAGATCCCGGTCACCGACGGGCAGATGTCCTCGATCCTCGCGATGCGGACCGGCGAGGACCGGCAGGGCGTCATCGGCCTGCGGCAGACCGGCATCCCGGACGAGTACGAGCCGAGCCTGAACGTCCGCTTCATGGGCATCGACGACCAGGCGCTCATCAAGTACCTGGTGACGGCCTACGCCTCGGTGGCGATCCTCGTCGGGGACGCCGTCGGCATCCTGGAGAACGTCCACGTGGCCGCCCCCCGGTCCTGATCCGTCCCCACAGGAGGACCGATGGCACCCGTGCAGACCGCCGCCGGCGCCACGCGCCCGATCCCGACCAGCCCGACCGGACTCGGTACGTCAGCCGCCCGGCTCACCGAGCTGCTGCGACCGCGCACCCCCTCGTCCGTCCCGGCGTCCGTCCCGCCGCGCGCCGCAGCGCCCGCCCAGGCGGCGCGCGGCCGTACGCTGCCCGACCTGTACTGCCCGCCGCACCTGCGCGACGATCCCGCCCTCGGCGAGGAGGTCAACGAGCGGCTGGTCCGCTGGGCCGGGCAGGTCGGTATCTACGCCGGGCAGGCCGAGAAGTTCCGGGCGGCCAACTACGGGCGGCTGCTGATGCTGACCCACCCCGACACCGACGACCCGGACCGGCTGCTGGCCGCAGCCCGGTGCATGGCGGCGGAGTTCGCCGTCGACGACTACTTCTGCGACGAGGCCGCCGCCGGCCAGCACCCCGAGCGCCTCGGGCCGCAGCTGATGCTCGCCCAGTCGGCGATCGATCCGGCGCAGCTGCCGAGCGGCGCCCGCGAGTCCTACGAGCGGGCGATGCGCGAGCAGCCGGTGCTGAACGCGCTCCGGCGCTCGGTGGAGGACCTGGGCCGGTACGCCTCCGGGTCGCAGGTCAACCGGCTCAGGCAGGAGATCGCCGGGCTCTTCCTCGGCATGGACTGCGAGGCGGGCTGGCGGATCGGCGGCAGCCCGCCGCCCGTCTGGGAGTACCTGGCGAACCGTCAGATGAACAGCTTCCTGCCGTGCCTGGCCCTGGTCGACGCCATCGGCGGGTACGAGCTGCCCGCCAACGTCTACGGACGCCCTGACGTCCGCCGGGCGACCCTGCAGGCCGCCCTCGCGTCCGTCCTGCTCAACGACGTGTACTCGATGCACAAGGAGGGCGGCGCCGACGGCGTCGAGTACAACCTGCCGACCGTGATCGCGGCGGAGCAGGGCTGCTCCCTCGACGACGCGGTCCGGCGCTCCGCCGACCTGCACAACGAACTCATGCACTCCTTCGAGGCCGCCGCAGCCGCGCTCACCCTCACCGGCGACCCGCTCCTCACCCGCTACCTGGGCGGCCTCTGGGCCTGGCTCGGTGGCAACAAGGAGTGGCACGCCAGCAGCCCCCGCTACAACCAGTAGACAGGAACACCACGATGACCATGCTCGACACCACCACCGAAGTGCTGTCCACCCGGTACCAGAAGTCCGTGGCCGACTACTGGAACAAGGAGCAGGACCCCGTCAACCTGCGGCTCGGCGAGGTCTCCGGCACCTTCCACCACCACTACGGCATCGGCGACGTGGACTGGTCCGTGCTCGAAGGCCCCGAGGGCACCCGCGAGGAGCGGACCATCCGGGAGATGCACCGGCTGGAGGGCGCCCAGGCCGACTTCCTGCTCGACCAGCTCGGCGACCTCGGCCCGGCGGACCGGATCCTCGACGCCGGCTCCGGCCGGGGCGGCACCAGCTTCCTGGCCAACCTCCGGTTCGGCTGCCAGGTCGACGGCATCTCCATATCGGAGAAGCAGGTCGGCTTCGCCAACGAGCAGGTCCGGCAGCGTGGCGTGGCCGACAAGGTGGCCTTCCACTTCCGGAACATGCTCGACAACGGCTTCCCGGACGCGACCTTCCGGTCCATCTGGAACAACGAGAGCACCATGTACGTCGACCTGCACAAGCTGTTCGCCGAGCACGCCCGCGTTCTGACGCCCGGTGGCCGGTACGTCACCATCACCGGCTGCTACAACGACGTCCACGGCCGTCAGCCGTCCCGGGCGGTCAGCCAGATCGACGCGCACTACATCTGTGACATCCACCCGCGCAGCGAGTACTTCGCCGCCATGGCGGCGAACAACCTGCTCCCGATCAGCGTGGTCGACCTGACCGCCGCGACCATCCCGTACTGGGAGCTGCGCGCCCAGTCGTCCGTGGCGACCGGTATCGAGGAGGCCTTCCTGACCGCCTACAAGGAGGGCAGCTTCCAGTACCTGATGATCGCCGCCGACAAGGTGTAACGCACCGGGGTAACCAGGAGGGGCGCGGGGAACTGCGCGAATTCGGAAGGCAGCGGTCTGAAGCCTTACCCATCGCGTTCAGCCCTCGCGCCCCTGTTACCCGATCCCGATCGGGCACCTGCGGGCAAGGCAGCGGCCCCGAGCCCGAGAGCCCGGGGCCGCCGCCCTTGAGGCAACTCAGCCGCTGAACTCCTCCAGGCTCTTCAGAGCCTGGTCGAGCAGGGCCTGACGGCCCGCCAGCTCGGTCTCCAGCTTGGCGACCTTGCTCGCGTTGCCCGCCGCGCGGGCTTTGTCCAGGTCCGCCTGGAGCTTGTCGATGGCGGACTGCAACAGCCCGGTCATGCCGGCCGCGCGGGCCTTGGCCTCCGGGTTGGAGCGCTTCCACTCGGCGTCCTCCGCCTCACGGATGGCCCGCTCGACGGTGTTCAGCCGGGCGTCCAGGCGCGGCCGGGCGTCGCGCGGGACGTGGCCGATGGCCTCCCAGCGCTCGCTGACCTCGCGCAGCGCGGCCTTGGCGGCCTTGAGGTCGGTGATCGGCAGGATGGCCTCCGCCTCGATCAGCAGGGCCTCCTTGAGCTTCTGGTTCTCACCCTGCTCGGCGTCGCGCTCGCTGAAGACGGCGGAGCGGGCCTGGAAGAAGACGTCCTGCGCGCCCCGGAACCGGGCCCACAGCTCTTCCTCGGCGTCCCGCTGGGCGCGCCCGGCGGACTTCCACTGCGTCATCAGGTCGCGGTAGCGGGCGGCGGTGTCGCCCCACTCGGTGGAGCTGGAGAGCGCCTCGGCCTCGGCGACCAGCTTCTCCTTCTCGGAGCGGGCCTCGTCGCGCTCGGCGTCCAGGGTCGCGAAGTGCGCCTTGCGGTGCTTGGAGAACACCGAGCGGGCGTGCGAGAACCGGTGCCACAGCTCGTCGTCGCTCTTACGGTCCAGCCGGGGCAGGGCCTTCCAGATGTCCACCAGTGCGCGCAGCCGGTCTCCGGCCTCCCGCCACTGGGTGGACTCGGCGAGCTGCTCGGCCTCGACGACCAGCTTCTCCTTGGCCACCCGGGTCTCGTCCTGCGCCTTGGCCTTGGCGGCCTTGCGCTCGACCTGCTTGGACTCGATCTCGGAGGTCAGGGTGTCCAGGCGCTTGGCGAGGGCCGCCAGGTCGCCGACCGCGTGCGCCTCGACGACCTGCGCGCGCAGGTGCTCCAGGGCGGCCAGGGCCTCCTTGGCGGCGAGGTCGGTCTTGCGTACGCGGTGTTCCAGCAGGCCGATCTCGGCTGCCAGCCCCTCGAACTTGCGCTCGAAGTAGGCGAGGGCCTCCTCGGGGGATCCTGCCTGCCAGGAGCCGACGGCACGTTCGCCCTCGGCCGTCCTGACGTAGACGGTCCCCTGCTCGTCGACACGGCCCCACGGATCGCTGGTCACAGCGCCTCCTCCACATGACGTCGCGCCCACGGACCCGTGGTGCGCGTACGTCGTCCACAGTTGATGTGCGGCGGACCGATGGAGTCCGCCGTCCGAGCCGTCGAGTCTCTACTGCCGAGGGTGACGGCCGACGGTCAGGGCACCCTATACAACAGCAACATAGGGGACCAGCGCCGGTGCTGTCCGCATCCGGGCCGGTCGACTTCACGCGGCGGGGTGGGCCGGGCCCGTGGTACGGGCCCGGCCCACCCCGCCGTGCGGGATCAACTCTTGACGGTCGAGACCGAGTTGAGGACGACGTTGGCGTTCGGCGCACCGTCGCCGGTGCCGCCCTGGACGCCGCCGGCGGCGATGTTCTGGAGCACGTCCAGGCCACCGGTGATCTTGCCGAACGGGGTGTAGCTCGCGGGCAGCTGGGTGTCCTTGTAGACCAGGAAGAACTGGCTGCCGTTGGTGCCCGGGCCCGCGTTCGCCATCGCGACGGTGCCCGCCGGGTAGGTCGCGCCGGTCAGGTTCTCGTCCGCGAACTGGTAGCCCGGGCCGCCCGAACCGGTGCCCGTCGGGTCACCGCACTGCAGGACGTAGATGCTCTGCGTGGTGAGGCGGTGGCACTTCACGTGGTCGAAGTACTGCTGGCCCGAGAGGAAGGCGAAGGAGTTGACGGTGTGCGGCGCCTTGGCGGCGTCCAGCGTGAGCGTCACCTTGCCGCAGCTGGTGTCCAGCGTCGAGGTGTAGGTCGCGCTGGTGTCCACCGTCATGGCGGGCTCGGTCTTCCACTGCTTGCCGTTCGGCTGGCCGGCGGCGGGCGGGTTGCAGCCCTTCACCGAGACCGGGGCCGCCGGAGCGGACGGGCTCACGGCGGGCGCCGACGGGGTCGGCGCAGCCTGCGGCGTGGTGGCCTTGGCCTTGGAGTCGAAGACCCCGCCGGCCCAGGCGCCGCCCGCGGCGACGATCACCACGGCCAGGGAGCCGCCGATGATGGCGTTACGGCGCTTCGCGCGCTGCTGGGCCTCGGCCCGGCGCTCCATCTGCCGCTCGTACTTCTCGCGGGCGAGCTGCCGCCGCCGCTGTTCGCTGGTGACCACAGGGCCGTGTCTCCTACATATCTGCCGGACGTCTGAGGATGGTGCTTCGGAAGATCCTGCCTTCGCGAGCTGCCGCTTCCGGTGGATCTTGTTGCGGATCATCGCACCCACTGGCGGCCAAGTGTAGGGACCTCGTGTGTAAGCACGAGATCAGCGGTGAAAGTCGTAGGTCACAATTTCACCGGACCGGGCTACCGGGGATCACCCGTATCTGGTTCGTCAGCGGTGCCGTACCGCCGGTAGGCTGCCCTGAGATCAGCATTACGCCCGCCCGCACCTGCCCGCCCGACCCGATTGAGGACTCGCGTGTTCATCGCCGGATTTCCCGCCGGAGCCTGGGGCACCAACTGCTACCTGGTCGCGCCGGCCGCCGGCGAGGAGTGCGTGATCGTCGACCCGGGCCACGAGGCGACCCAGGGCGTCGAGGACCTGATCCGCGAGCACCGGCTCAAGCCCGTCGCGGTGGTCCTCACCCACGGCCACATCGACCACGTCGCCTCGGTGATGCCGATCTGCGGCGCGCGCGGCGTCCCGGCCTGGATCCACCCCGAGGACCGCTACATGCTGGCCGACCCGGAGAAGGCGCTCGGCCGCTCGCTCGGACAGCAGCTGATGGGCAGCCTCACGGTCGGCGAGCCGGACGACGTCCGGGAGTTGACCGACGGCAGCGTCCTGGAGCTGGCCGGCCTGCAGCTCACCGTGGACCACGCGCCCGGCCATACGAAGGGGTCGGTGACCTTCAGGACGCCCGCCGCGAACGACATCCCACCGGTGTTCTTCTCGGGCGACCTGCTCTTCGCCGGCTCCATCGGGCGCACGGACCTCCCGGGCGGCGACAGCGACGCGATCATGGCCTCGCTGGCCCGGGTCTGCCTGCCCCTCGACGACGCCACCGTGGTCCTCTCCGGACACGGCGGCCAGACCACCATCGGCCGTGAGCGCGCCACCAACCCCTACCTCCAGCAGGCGGCGGGAGCGCTCGGCGCCCCGGCTTTCCCGCGACGAGGAATGTGACGGAAGAGAAGTTGAGCACCTTCAACGCCCCCAAGGGCACCTACGACCTGCTGCCGCCGAGCTCCGCCACCTTCCTGGCGATCCGCGAGCGGCTCAGCGCCCCGCTGCGCCGCTCCGGCTACGGCTACATCGAGACGCCGGTCTTCGAGGACGTCAAGCTCTTCTCGCGCGGTGTCGGTGAGTCCACCGACATCGTCAGCAAGGAGATGTACAACCTCACCACCAAGGGCGGCGACGAGCTCGCGCTGCGCCCCGAGGGCACCGCCTCGGTCGTCCGGGCGACGCTGCAGGCCAACCTGCACAAGCTCGGCAACCTGCCGGTCAAGCTCTGGTACTCGGGCTCCTTCTACCGCTACGAGCGCGCCCAGAAGGGCCGTTACCGCCAGTTCGCCCAGATCGGCGCCGAGGCGATCGGCGCGGAGGACCCGGCGCTGGACGCCGAGCTGATCATCCTGGCCGACGACGCCTTCCGCTCGCTCGGCCTGCGCGACTACCGCCTGCTGATCAACAGCCTCGGCGACAAGCAGTGCCGCCCGGTCTACCGCGCCGCGCTGGTCGAGTTCCTGGCCGGTCTCGACCTGGACGAGGACACCCGCCGCCGCGCCGAGATCAACCCGCTGCGCGTGCTGGACGACAAGCGCGAGTCCGTGCAGGCCCAGCTGACCGACGCCCCGCGCCTGCGCGACTACCTGTGCGAGGAGTGCAAGGCGTACGACGAGCAGGTCCGCGAGCTGCTCACGGCCGCCGGGATCGCCTTCGTCGACGACCCCAAGCTGGTGCGCGGGCTGGACTACTACACCCGCACCACCTTCGAGTTCGTGCACAACGGCCTCGGCGCGCAGTCCGCGATCGGCGGCGGCGGGCGCTACGACGGCCTCTCCGAGATGCTCGGCGGCCCCGCGCTGCCGTCCGTCGGCTGGGGCCTCGGCGTGGACCGCACCTACCTCGCGATGGAGGCCGAGGGCATCGTCCTCGACCTGCCCGCCACCACCTCGGTCTACGCCGTCGCGCTCGGCGAGGAGGCCAAGAACGTCCTGTTCGCCAAGGTCGTCGAGCTGCGCCGGGCCGGCGTCGCCACCGACCTCGCCTTCGGCGTCAAGGGCATCAAGAACGCCATGAAGTCCGCCGACCGGTCCGGCGCCCGCTTCGCCCTCGTCGCCGGGGACCGAGATCTCGCCGCCGGTGTCGTCCAGCTCAAGGACCTGACCACCGGCGAGCAGACCCCCGTCGCACTCGAAGCACTTGTCACCACCCTGAAGGAGAAGCAGCTGTGATCCGCACGCACGACGCGGGCACGCTCCGCGCGGAGCACGCCGGCACCACCGTCACCCTGGCCGGCTGGGTCGCCCGCCGCCGCGACCACGGCGGCGTGGCCTTCATCGACCTGCGCGACGCCTCCGGCACCGTGCAGATCGTGGCCCGCGACCTGGAGGCGATCGGGGACCTGCGCTCCGAGTACTGCGTCAAGGTCACCGGCGAGGTCCGGGTCCGCCCCGAGGGCAACGAGAACCCCGACATCGCCACCGGCGCCGTCGAGCTCGTCGTCGCCGAGCTGGAGGTGCTCTCCGAGGCCGCCGCGCTGCCGTTCCAGGTCGCCGAGTACGAGCCCGGCACGGTCAACGAGGAGGTCCGGCTGCGCTACCGCTACCTGGACCTCCGCCGCGAGGGCCCGGCCCGCGCGCTGCGCCTGCGCTCCAAGGTCAACCACATCATCCGCACGGTGATGGAGGAGAACGACTACCTCGACATCGAGACGCCGTACCTCACCCGCTCCACCCCCGAGGGCGCCCGCGACTTCCTCGTCCCGGTCCGCCTGCAGCCCGGCCACTGGTACGCCCTGCCGCAGTCGCCGCAGCTGTTCAAGCAGCTGCTGATGGTCGCGGGCATGGAGCGGTACTACCAGATCGCCCGCTGCTTCCGCGACGAGGACTTCCGCGCCGACCGCCAGCCGGAGTTCACCCAGCTGGACATCGAGGCCTCGTTCGTCGACCAGGAGGACATCCTCGCCCTCGGCGAGAAGGTCGTCTCCCGGATCTGGTCCGAGGTGCACGGCTACGAGCTGCCCAGCCCGCTGCCGCGCATGACGTACGCGGACGCGATGAACCGCTACGGCTCCGACAAGCCGGACGTCCGCTTCGGCCAGGAGTTGACGGACCTCACCGAGTACTTCAAGGGCACCGAGTTCCGGGTGTTCCAGGCGCCGTACGTCGGCGCGGTCGTGATGCCCGGCGGCGCCTCGCAGCCGCGCAAGCAGCTCGACGCCTGGCAGGACTGGGCCAAGGCGCGCGGCGCCCGTGGCCTGGCGTACGTCGTCATCGACGCCGAGACCGGCGAGCTGCGCGGCCCGGTCGCCAAGAACCTGAACGCCGAGCACCTGGCGGGCCTCGCGGCCGCCGCCGGCGCCAAGAACGGTGACGCGATCTTCTTCGCGGCGGGCAAGAAGACCGCCTCGCAGGAGCTGCTCGGCGCCGCCCGACTGGAGATCGGCAAGCGCTGCGAGCTGATCGACGAGTCGGCCTGGGCCTTCCTGTGGGTCGTGGACTTCCCGATGTTCGAGCCGATCGAGGACGACAAGGGCGAGTTCCAGGGCTGGCACGCGGTGCACCACCCCTTCACCGCGCCGACCGCCGAGTCGCTGGCCACCTTCGACACCGACCCGGGCAGCGCGCTCTCCAACGCGTACGACCTGGTGCTCAACGGCTCGGAGCTGGGCGGCGGTTCGATCCGTATCCACCAGCGCGAGGTGCAGAAGCGGGCGTTCGACGCGATCGGCCTCAGCGAGGAGGAGGCGCAGTCGCAGTTCGGCTTCCTGCTGGACGCCTTCAACTACGGCCCGCCGCCGCACGGCGGGGTCGCCTTCGGCCTGGACCGGATCGTCACCCTGCTGGGCGGGTACGACACCATCCGGGACGTGATCGCCTTCCCGAAGACGTCCACCGGTGGCGACCCGCTGACCGGCGCCCCGACCCCGATCACCCCCGCGCAGCGTCGCGAGGCGGGCGTGGACGCGCAGCCCAAGATTCGCGAAGAGGCCAAGGCGCGGGAAGAGGCCAAGTCGGAGTCCGCCGACCAGGCCTGACGCCTGCTCAACAGCATCACCTTCGTGGCTCCGGCCCGGTGCGAGTCCGCACCGGGCCGGAGCCCGTCCGCAACCGCTCCTGTCCGCAACGGAGTCTGTCCGAAGCAGAGTCTGTCCGAAACGGAGCCTCTCCACCACGGAGCCTGTCCCACAACGGCGTGCGACACAGAAGGACCAACCATGAACGTCTCCACCAGAGCCGAACTCCCCTCGGACGCACCGGCGACCAGACGCGTACACATGGCGGCCTTCCCGGGCCCCGACGAGGCCGACCTGGTGGACGCGCTGCGCCGCGACCCGTCCTGGCTGGCGGGACTCTCCGTGGTCGCCGTGGACGAGCGGCAACTCGTCGTCGGTCACGCGCTGCTGACCCGGCTCCGGGTCGGCGAGGGGCAGGCACTGGCGCTGGCCCCGGTGGCGGTCGCGCCCGAGTGGCAGCGCAAGGGCGTGGGCCGACAGCTGGTACGCGCCGCACTGGCCGCCGCCGAGGACGCGGGGGAGCGGCTGGTGGTGGTGTTCGGAGACCCGGGTTACTACGGCCGTTTCGGCTTCACCCCAGCCTGGGAACACGGCGTCAGCGGGCCCTTCCCCGTCCCGGCCGAGTACTTCCAGGCCCTCCCGCTCCCGGCGTACGACGGCGGCCCGCAGGGGCTCTGCCGCTACCCGGAACCCTTCGGCGCGCTCTGAGGTAGTTGCACAGGGCGCGCGGACCTGCGCGCGGGGCGGATCGGCCTTAGCGTGAGTGGTCATCAGCATCCGGTGGGCGGAGGGCACAGTGGCGGGTCCGGGACGGGTCCCGAAGAAGGCGTACGAGAAGGAGCTGCTCCAGCTGCAGAGTGAGCTGGTCAAGCTGCAGGAGTGGGTGCGCGCCGAGGGCGTGCGGCTGGTGGTGGTCTTCGAGGGCCGGGACGCGGCGGGCAAGGGCGGCGCCATCAAGCGGGTGACGGAGTACCTGAACCCGCGCGTCGCCAGGATCGCCGCGCTCCCCGCGCCGACCGAGCGCCAGCGCGGGCAGTGGTACTTCCAGCGGTACGTGGAGCAGCTGCCCGCCGCCGGGGAGATCGTGCTCTTCGACCGCAGCTGGTACAACCGGGCCGGGGTCGAGAAGGTGATGGGCTTCTGCACCCAGGAGGAGTACTGGCAGTTCCTGCACCAGTGCCCGACCTTCGAACGGATGCTGATCGAGGCCGGCATCGAGCTGCGCAAGTACTGGTTCTCGGTGAGCCTGGACGAGCAGGAGCGGCGCTTCCGCTCCCGGCAGGAGGACCCGATGCGGCGGTGGAAGCTCTCGCCGATGGACGCGGAGTCGCTCAGCCGCTGGGAGGACTACTCCCGTGCCAAGGACGAGATGTTCGTCCACACCGACATTCCCGAGGCGCCGTGGAACGTGGTGGAGAGCGACGACAAGCGCCGTGCCCGGATCAACATGATCGCCCACCTGCTCTCCACCGTCCCCTACCGGGAGATCGACAAGCCGCCGGTCGAACTCCCGGCCCGCCCACCGTCCAAGGGCTATCAGCGACCGCCCCGGGACCTCCAGAAGTACGTGCCGGACCACGCGGCGGGTCTGCGGAGCTAGAGGCCCCGCGTCGGCACGGCCTGGAAACGTGCCGTCGGTGACGGTCACGTTGCCGGCCGGCGTCCGGTTGTTGCCCTCCACCCAGGTGATGGTGGCTTGGGCGCAGAAGGAGAATCCGCTGCCCGTGGCATTCACACCGGTCCCGGCGGGGCCGTCGTGGTTGTCGAGCGTGAGACTCGGCCGCCCTGGGCACCGGCGGCGGGCGTGATGACGGCGAACGCCACCGAGAGCAGGAGCCCGAGGAGCAGTGCCAGGAACGGTTCGGCCCGCCCGGTCGACGTCCTGCTCCGGCCGACCATCTCAGCGCCCCCTTCGTCGGGTCGGGGGTCCAGGCTCTTACCCGCCATGCTCCAGCACCGGTCGGCCGGCCGACAGGGGCAGGTGTCCCATCTTCTGCTCGACAGGGGTACCAGGGGCGAGCGGAGCCGTTACGTCGCCGAGCCGGCCGCCGCGCCCGTGGCCAGGTCCGGGCCCCAGCGCTCGATGGACTCGGCGAGGTCGAGGGGGCCGGGCCGGGCGTCGGAGTCGGCGGCGGGCCAGTCCTCGCGGGGGACGCGCCACATCAGCTCGAACTCGTTGCCGTCGGGGTCCTTGGCGTAGAAGGACTTGGAGACCACGTGGTTGGTGGAGCCGACCAGGGCGCCGAGTCCGGTGAGCTTGCGGCCGAGTTCGGCCAGTTCGCCGAGGGTGCCGACCTCCCAGGCCAGGTGGTAGAGGCCGACCCGGCCCTGCTCGGGACCGGGGGCGTCGGCGCCGATCGCGAACAGGCCGAGGTCGTGGTCGTTGTTGCTGCCGGGTGCGCTCAGGAAGGCGGCGCGGCCGGGGATCAGGTGGTCGACCTGGAAACCGAAGACGTCGGTGTAGAAGGCGACCGAGCGGTCGACGTCGCGGATCCAGAGCACGGCGTGGTTCAGACGGCGGACAGACATGGGCGAGCGCTCCCGGTGGTTCGTCGAGTGGGCGGGTACCAGCGTACGACAGAACAGTTCGAATTTGAACAACTGGCCTGAGGTGGACTGCCTGAGGTGAGACTGCCCGAGGGTGGGACTGCCTGAGGTTGGGACTGCCTGGGCGGGGTTGTCGGTGCGCTCGCATACGCTTCAACCGTGGAACCCGACCTCTTCACCGCCGCAGCCGAGGAACGCCAGGCCAGGGAGCCCGGGCGGGCCCCGCTGGCCGTCCGGATGCGTCCGCGCACCCTGGACGAGGTCGCGGGGCAGCGGCAGCTGCTCAAGGACGGGTCGCCGCTGCGCCGCCTGGTGGCCGGTTCGAGCGGGCCCGCCGCGACCAGCTCGGTGATCCTCTGGGGGCCGCCCGGCACCGGGAAGACCACGCTCGCGCACGTGATCAGCCAGGCCGTCGAGGGCCGGTTCGTCGAGCTCTCCGCGATCACCGCCGGGGTCAAGGAGGTCCGGGCCGTCATCGACGGCGCGCGCCGCGCCGTCGGGATGAGCGGCCGGGAGACCGTGCTCTTCCTGGACGAGATCCACCGCTTCTCCAAGGCCCAGCAGGACTCGCTGCTGCCCGCCGTGGAGAACCGCTGGGTCACGCTGATCGCCGCCACCACCGAGAACCCGTACTTCTCGGTGATCTCCCCGCTGCTCTCCCGCTCGCTGCTGCTCACCCTGGAGTCGCTGACCGACGAGGACGTCCGTACCCTGCTGCGCCGCGCGGTCGCCGACGAGCGCGGTCTCGGGGGCGCGCTGGAGCTCTCGCCGGAGGCCGAGGACCACCTCGTCCGGCTGGCCGGCGGGGATGCCCGCCGGTCGCTGACCACGCTGGAGGCGGCGGCCGGGGCGGCGCTGGAGAAGGGTGAGAGCGTCATCACGCTCGCCACCACCGAGACGGCCGTCAACCAGGCCGCCGTCCGCTACGACAAGGACGGCGACCAGCACTACGACGTCGCCAGTGCCTTGATCAAGTCGATCCGGGGCAGCGATGTGGACGCCACGCTGCACTACCTGGCCCGGATGATCGAGGCGGGCGAGGACCCGCGCTTCATCGCCCGTCGCCTGATGATCTCCGCCAGCGAGGACATCGGCCTCGCCGACCCGACAGCGCTCTCCACCGCCGTCGCGGCGGCCCAGGCGGTGGCGCTGATCGGCTTCCCGGAGGCGCGGATCATCCTGTCGCAGGCCGCCATCGCGCTGGCCCTGGCCCCGAAGTCCAACGCCGCGTACCTCGCGATCGACGCCGCCCTCGCCGATGTCCGGCAGGGCCTGGCGGGCGCCGTCCCGCCGCACCTGCGGGACGGGCACTACGGCGGCGCGGCCAAGCTCGGCCACGGCAAGGGGTACCAGTACCCGCACGACCTGCCGGGCGGCATCGCCGCGCAGCAGTACGCGCCCGACGAGGTGCACGGCAAGGAGTACTACCAGCCGACCAGGCACGGCGGTGAGGCCCGGTACGCCGACATCGTCGACTGGACGAGGGGTCGGCTGAGGGGCCGGGGCGAGGGCGACTGAGCGGCGGGTATACTCGGTCGGAGTGCCCTGTCCCGGGCACGGCAGCGGGTGCGAACCCACTGACCGTCCGCACCAGCGGGACACCGGCCCGAAGTTCCCTCGTGAGTCAGGGAGCTTCCAGGAGCGTTGCGCACCGTTTTCGGTGTCGCGGGCAGTCCACCACCTTCGCGGGCAGTGGGCCGCGCGTGTGCAAGCACATCCGTGCCCGGCTCGGAGAGCGGCTGATCACCCCCTGGGGTGGTTTTTCTCCGGGTCGCGAGGAGCGACCTCCGTCAACACCTGGTGAAGCCGTATTCACACGCAAGAGAGGTTTGGTTCATGGCGAACCAGAAGCGCCCAAAGGTCAAGATTGCCCGTGCCCTGGGCATTCCGCTGACCCCGAAGTCCGTCAAGTACTTCGAGGCGCGCCCGTACCCGCCCGGCCAGCACGGCCGTGGCCGCAAGCAGAACTCTGACTACAAGGTCCGTCTGACCGAGAAGCAGCGTCTGCGCGCCCAGTACGACCTGTCCGAGAAGCAGATGGCTCGCGCCTTCGACCGTGCCAAGAAGGTCGAGGGCAAGACGGGTGAGGCACTCATCGCCGAGCTCGAGACCCGTCTGGACTCCCTGGTTCTGCGTTCGGGCATCGCCCGCACCATCTACCAGGCTCGTCAGATGGTCGTTCACGGCCACATCGAGGTCAACGGTGGCAAGGTCAACAAGCCGTCGTTCCAGCTGAAGCCCGGCTTCGTCGTCACCGTGCGTGAGCGCAGCAAGGCCAAGGTCCCGTTCGAGGTCGCCCGCGAGGGTGGCTACGCCGGCGAGGGCGCGACCCCGAAGTACCTCGAGGTCAACCTCAAGGCCCTGGCGTTCCGCCTGGACCGCACCCCGCTGCGTCGCGAGATCCCCGTGATCTGCGACGAGCAGCTGGTCGTCGAGTACTACTCGCGCTGACCCGCAGCCCAGCACTCCACTGGGCAACCGTTCGAGCCCTCGCAGCCCTCGTGGCTGCGGGGGCTCGTCCCGTTTTCCGCCGAACCGGCGCTCGCCGTCGCTGCCCGCCGTCGGACCGAAGGCCCCGGGCGGTATACCGGTCGGGAAAGCCGACGAGGTCACGGTAGGGTTCCCCTCTGAGGACGTGCTGGGAAGTGGCAAGGCGAGGGAGCGCGCAAGGTGTCCGTGGGAGAGCTGGCCGGCCTGCTGGTGGCCGTGTTCTGGGCGGTCCTGGTCACCCTGCTCGCCGTGGTGCTGGTGCGCCTGTCGCGGGTGCTGAAGGAGGCGACCGTCCTGGTCTCCGCCGTCACCGAGCAGGCTGTGCCGTTGTTGGTGGATGCGGGCGCCGCTGTCCGCAGCGCCAACGAGCAGTTGGAGCGGGTGGACGAGATCACCGCCAACGTGCAGGACGCCGCCGCCAACGCCAACGCGCTCTCCTCCACCGTCGCCGCCACGATCGGCGGCCCGCTGGTCAAGGTCGCGGCCTTCAGCTACGGCGTCCGCAAGGCCGTCAGCAGGCAGCAGGCCGGTCTGACGCTCCCGCAGCAGCCGGGCGAGCGTGAGGAGCTGGCGCGGCTGATCCGGGCCGAGGTCCGGGCGGCCACCGCGCCGCGCGGCGGTCTGGTCGGCCGCGTACGCCGAGCCGTGAGGGGCTGACCATGGTGCGACGCATCTTCTGGATGGCGGTCGGCGCCGGCGCCACCGTCTGGGCCATGAACAAGGCCAACGAGGCCGTCCACCGGCTCACCCCCGACAGCCTGTCCGGTACCGCCGCGCGCGGCGCCCTGCAACTCGGCGACACGGCCAAGCGGTTCGCCGCCGACGTACGCGCCGGGATGGCCGAGCGCGAGGAGCAGCTCCGCGCCGACCTCGGGCTCGACGGGACGGCCGTCGTCGACCCGCAGCCGCGACGAGCGCTGCGCCGCGACGCCGGGTACCGAGCTATCTCGGCGGCACCCGCCCCCTTGGAAATTCAAGTGGGCCCGGCTGTCGCCCTGCCCCCGACGCGTAAAGCTCTTGAACCCACGCCCCGTCAGCTCGACGAGCTGCCCGGCGGCATCCCCAACCGGAAGGACCTGTGATGGAGTCGGCAGAGATTCGCCGCCGCTGGCTGCGCTTCTTCGAGGAGCGCGGGCACACCGTCGTCCCGTCGGCGTCCGTGGTCGCCGACGACCCCACCCTGCTGCTGGTCAACGCGGGCATGGTGCCGTTCAAGCCGTACTTCCTCGGTGAGGTCAAGCCCACCTTCAGCCGCGCGGTGAGCGTGCAGAAGTGCGTGCGGACGCCGGACATCGAAGAGGTCGGCAAGACCACCCGGCACGGCACGTTCTTCCAGATGTGCGGCAACTTCTCCTTCGGGGACTACTTCAAGGAAGGGGCCATCTCCTACGCGTGGGAGCTGCTGACCTCCTCCGTCGAGGCGGGCGGCTACGGCCTCGACCCCGAGAAGCTGTGGATCACCGTCTACCAGGACGACGACGAGGCCGAGAAGATCTGGCGGGACAAGATCGGCGTCCCGGCCGAGCGCATCCAGCGCCTGGGCAAGGCCGACAACTTCTGGTCGATGGGCGTCCCCGGCCCGTGCGGCCCGTGTTCGGAGATCAACTACGACCGCGGCCCCGCCTACGGCGAGGAGGGCGGGCCGGCCGTCAACGGCGAGCGCTACCTGGAGATCTGGAACCTGGTCTTCATGCAGTACGAGCGCGGCGCCGGCGAGGGCAAGGACGACTTCCCGATCCTGGGAGACCTGCCGAACCAGAACATCGACACCGGCCTCGGCCTGGAGCGTCTCGCCTCGATCCTGCAGGGCGTCGACAACCTCTTCGAGATCGACACCACCCGGATGATCCTGGGCCGCGCCGCCGAGCTGACCGGTCACCGCTACGGCGCCGGCCAGAAGTCCGACGTCTCGCTGCGCGTGGTCTCCGACCACATCCGCACCTCGGTGATGCTGGTCGCCGACGGCGTGACCCCGGGCAACGAGGGCCGCGGCTACGTGCTGCGCCGCATCCTGCGCCGCGCCATCCGCAACATGCGCCTGCTCGGCGCCACCGAGCCGGTCGCCCAGTCGCTCACCGACGTGACGATCGAGGCGATGGGCCCGCAGTACCCGGAGCTCTTCGAGGAGCGCAAGCGGATCGAGACCGTCATCGTCGCGGAGGAGGCCTCCTTCCTCCAGACGCTGCGCAGCGGCACCACGATCCTGGACACGGCCGTCGCCGAGACCAAGTCGTCCGGCTCCGCCGTGCTGGCCGGTGACAAGGCCTTCCAGCTGCACGACACCTTCGGGTTCCCGATCGACCTGACCCTGGAGATGGCCGCCGAGCAGGGCCTCTCGGTGGACGAGGACGGCTTCCGCCGCCTCATGAAGGAGCAGCGCGACCGCGCCAAGGCCGACGCCAAGGCCAAGAAGCACGGCCACGCCGACGTCTCCGCCTACCGCGCCGTCGCCGACTCCGCCGGTGCCACCGTCTTCACCGGCTACGCGGACACCTCGGGCGAGGCCACGGTCGTCGGCCTGTTGGTGGACGGTGTGCCGACCCCGGCCGCACACGAGGGCGACGACGTCGAACTGGTGCTGGACCGCACCCCGTTCTACGCCGAGGGCGGTGGCCAGCTGGCCGACCACGGCCGGATCAAGCTCGACACGGGTGCCGTCGTGGAGATCCGCGACGTGCAGCAGCCGGTGCCCGGCGTGATCGTGCACAAGGGCTCGGTGCTGGTCGGCGAGGTCACGGTCGGCTCGGCCGCGTACTCGCAGCTGGACCTGGAGCGCCGCCGCGCGGTCTCCCGCGCCCACAGCGCCACCCACCTGACCCACCAGGCGCTGCGCGACGCCCTCGGCCCCACCGCCGCCCAGGCCGGGTCCGAGAACGCCCCCGGCCGCTTCCGCTTCGACTTCGGCTCCCCGACGGCCGTCCCGGGCTCCGTCCTGGTCGACGTCGAGCAGAAGATCAACGAGGTGCTGGCCCGCGAGCTGGACGTCACCGCCGAGGTGATGACGATGGACCAGGCCCGCAAGGCCGGGGCCATCGCGATGTTCGGCGAGAAGTACGGCGACGCCGTGCGCGTCGTCACCATCGGCGACTTCTCCAAGGAGCTGTGCGGCGGCACGCACGTCGGCAACACCGCCCAGCTGGGCCTGGTGAAGCTGCTCGGCGAGTCCTCGATCGGCGCCGGGGTGCGCCGTGTCGAGGCCCTGGTCGGTGTGGACGCGTACAAGTTCCTGGCCAAGGAGCACACGGTCGTCGCCCAGCTCACCGAGCTGGTCAAGGGCCGTCCGGAGGAGCTGCCGGAGAAGATCTCGGGCATGCTCGCCAAGCTCAAGGACGCCGAGAAGGAGATCGAGCGCTTCCGTGCGGAGAAGGTGCTCGCCGCCGCCGCCGGTCTGGTCTCGGGCGCCGAGGACGTGCACGGTGTCGCCGTGGTCGCCGCCCGCGTGCCGGACGGCACCGGCGCCGACGACCTGCGCAAGCTGGTCCTGGACGTCCGGGCCCGCCTGGGCAGCCGCCCGGCCGTGGTCGCGGTGTTCACCGTGGCGAACGACCGTCCGCTGACGGTGATCGCCACCAACGAGGACGCCCGCGCCCGTGGCATCAAGGCCGGTGAGCTGGTCCGCGTCGCCGCCAAGACCCTCGGCGGCGGCGGTGGCGGCAAGGACGACCTCGCGCAGGGCGGTGGCAGCAACCCCGCCGCCGTGGACGAGGCCGTGGCCGCCGTCCGCGCCCTGGTCGCGGAGCGTTCCGCCTGATGGACGAGCCCGAGGAGAAGGTCTTCCGCCGGGGCCGCCGGATCGCCGTCGACGTCGGTGACGCCCGGATCGGGGTCGCGTCCTGCGACCCCGACGGGATGCTCGCCACGCCGGTGGAGACGGTCCCGGCGGGGGGCCGCTCCCAGGCGCGGATCAAGGCGATCGCGGAGGAGTACGACGCGATCGAGATCGTGGTCGGCCTGCCGCGCTCGATGAGCGGCAAGGAGGGCCCGGCGGCCGTCAAGGTCCGCGAGTACGCGGGCCGGCTGGCCGCGCTGGTCGCGCCGGTGACGGTGCGGCTGGTGGACGAGCGGATGACCACCGTCACGGCGGCCCAGGGGCTGCGCGCCTCCGGCCGCAGCTCGAAGAAGGGCAGGTCGGTGATCGACCAGGCCGCCGCGATCGTGATCCTGCAGAGCGCCCTTGAGACTGAACGGGTGAGTGGCCGCGCGCCCGGCGAGTGCGTCGAGCCGACCGGCTGACCGGTCTGGTCTAGCTTCCCGGTTGGGGGCCCGTGCGGACGCGTCCGCACGGGCCCCCGATCCGTTCCCGCCGGGAGGGCCGCCGTGACCGACCCGTACAGCACGCCGGGACTGACCCCCGGTCACCTCGGCGCACCGGTGGCCGAGCCGGAGGGGCTGCCGCCCGGGGCGCCGTACCGGATCGAGCCGCCCGACCCGCGCAAGCTGCGCACCGGGCTGGCCTGCTGCCTGAGCGTGGTGGCGCTGCTGGCGGTGCTCGGTGGGGCCGCGCTGACGGTGTATCTGCGCTGGCCCGCCGACAAGCAGCCGACCGCCGACTACCCCGGCCCCGGCACGGGCGACGTCCAGGTCTCGGTGGTCCGGGGTGCCACGCTCACCGAGATCGGCCGGGTCCTGCTGAAGGACGGCGTGGTGGCCAGTACCAAGTCGTTCACCGAGGCGGCGGCCACGAGCCCGCTGAGCACGAAGATCCAGCCCGGCACGTACACGCTGCGCCTGCGGATGGCCGCCGCCTCGGCGCTCAACGTGCTGCTCGACCCGGCCAACGCCAACGCGCTCACCATTCCCGAGGGCTGGCGGGCCACGCAGATCTACGCGGCGGTCGACCAGAAGCTGAAGCTGGCGCCGGGCACCACCCGCAACACAGCGCAGCAGCACCAGAGCGAGCTGGGCCTGCCCGACTACACCAACGGCGACGTGGAGGGCTTCCTCTTCCCCGCCACCTACCCGGTCACCGGCGAGACCTCGGCGCTCGGTCTGCTCCAGCAGATGGTCCAGCAATCCGGCAAGGTCTACGGCTCCGAAGGGGTGGACGCGGCGGCGACCGGCTCCGGGCAGAGTCCTTACGGTCTGATCACCATCGCCAGCCTACTGGAGGGTGAGGCGGACAACCAGGACGACATGGCGAAGGTGGCGAGGGTGGTCTACAACCGGCTGGCGAAGGGCATGCCGCTGCAGTTCGACTCCTCGATCAACTACGCGCTCGGGCGCTCCACGCTGACCACGACCACCACCGACACCAAGCTCGACTCCCCGTTCAACACCTACCTGCACGCCGGTCTGCCACCGACCCCGATCGCCAATCCGGGACGGGACGCGATCCGGGCCACGGCCCACCCGGCGGACGGGGACTGGCTGTACTTCGTAACCGTACGACCGGGGGACACCCGCTTCACCGACAGCCTCGACCAGCAGCAGAAGAACGTCGCGGAGTTCAACGCCTACCAGGCTCAGCAGCGGTCCTCACCCAGCGCCAGCACCCATTGACGCCGAGTGGGCTAGGCCGGCGGCCTGGCTGCGGTACGGTAACGTCTCCCTCCGGGCGTTGCGATAGCACGCCGGTTCGAGACGTTTTTCGGGACGCGGTCCCGGACGGCCGGTCAGACCTCACGGCCGTCTCCCGTCGGCTTAAGGGGATCGATGACTGATCTGGGTGGGGGCTACGGCCCCCAGGGCTCACGGCCATGGACCCCAGGCGACCCCGGGTACGCCGGCGCGCCGGACGAGGCCGCGCAGCAACCGGATCCCTGGCAGCAGCAGAACCAGCAACACCCGCAGCAGGGCCAGTACGTGCAGAATCCGTACGCCCAGCAGCAGCAACAGCAGGCCGCCTGGCCGCAGCAGCAGGGTTTCCCCCAGCAGCAGCAGGGCCAGCAACACCCGCAGCAGGGCCAGTACGTGCAGAACCCGTACGCCCAGCAGCAGCAACAGCAGCAGGCCGCTTGGCCTCAGCAGCAGCAGAACCAGCAGCAGCAGGGTTTCCCCCAGCAGCAGATTCCGCAGCAACAGCAGCCGCAGCAGCAGGGCCAGTACGTGCAGAACCCGTACGCCCAGCAGCAGCAACAGCAGCAGGCCGCCTGGCCTCAGCAGCAGCAGAACCAGCAGCAGCAGGGCTTTCCCCAGCAGCAGATTCCGCAGCAACAGCAGCCGCAGGCCCCCCGCAACCCCGGCATGCCGATGCGTCCGCAGCCGGCCGCCCAGCAGGCACCGCCACCCGCGCCCGCGCGCCCTGCGGGTCCGGGACCGGACGGGATCGACTGGGAGGCCGAGGCCGCCGCGCTGGACAGCCCCCGGGTCGAGCCCGAGCCCGAGGCCTGGGCGGAGGCGGAGCACGCCGAGCAGCACGTCGACGGCTACCCGGAGGAGTACACCGAGGCCGACGAGTACGCGGAGGGCGAGCCCGAGCGAGAGTCGTTCTTCGGCGCGGACGAGCAGGACACCTCGCGCGAGGCCGAGCGCAAGCGCAAGGAGAAGGGCAAGGCGTCGGGCCGCCGCAACCGTGGCGCGTGCCTGGGTGTCGCCCTGCTTCTGATGGGTGGTGTGACGGGGGCCGGCTATTGGGGTTACGGCTTCTACCAGCAGCACTTCGGGCCGCCGCCGGACTACAAGGGCGACGGCACCGGGTCGGTGTCGGTCGAGATCAAGGCCGGTCCGGGCGAGCAGATGGGCGCCACGCTCCAGGCCTCGGACGTGGTCAAGAGCGTCAAGGCTTTCGTGGACGCGTTCAGCAACAACCCGAAGGCCAACTCCATCCAGCCCGGTTCCTACACCTTGCACCACCAGATGTCGGCCGTTGCCGCCGTCCAGGAGCTGGTCGACTCCAACGGCGGCAACGCCCTGGTGATCCCCGAGGGCAAGAAGGCCGTCGACATCTACACGATGATCGACAACAAGCTGAAGCTCCAGAAGGGCGCCACGGCCGCCGCCGCCGCGTCCCAGCTCGGCACCCTCGGCCTCCCCGACTACGCCCAGGGCAACCTGGAGGGCTTCCTCTTCCCCGCGCGCTACTCGGTCACCGACGGCATGAAGCCCGAGGCCATGCTCAAGCAGATGGTCGCGATGGCCGTGCAGCACTACCAGCAGCTGAACCTGGACGGCGGCGCGAAGAGCATCGGGCTGGCCAACGGCTACCAGGTCATCATCGAGGCCAGCATCCTGCAGGCCGAGGGCAACAACGACACTGACTTCGGCAAGATCGCCCGGGTCCTCTCCAACCGCCTGAACACCCAGGCGACCCAGGGCAAGCTGCAGTTGGACACCACGCTCCAGTACAAGCTGGGCCGCACCAACTTCACCAAGGCGGAGAAGGACGGTGACAAGAGCCCGTACAACACGTACTACAGCAAGGGCCTGCCGCCGACCCCGATCTCCAACCCGGGTGACGCGGCGATCCAGGCCGTGCTGAACCCGACGCCGGGTGACTGGGTCTACTTCGTGGCCGTCTCGCCGACGGACACCCGCTTCGAGAAGACCTTCGACGATTTCAAGAACGACGTGAAGGCCTACTGCACCGCGCACAACCAGGGCTTCGACCCGTCCGGCATGTGCAAGTAGTCACCACGGAGGGGATCACCGTGACATCGCAGTACCGGGCCGCCGTTCTCGGCTCGCCGATCGCGCACTCGCTCTCCCCGGCCCTGCACCGGGCCGGGTACGCGGCGCTCGGTATGGCGGGCGAGTGGCGGTACGACCGCTTCGAGGTGGATGAGGCGGCGCTGCCCGGCTTCGTCGAGGGGCTCGACCCGGCCGAGTGGGCCGGGCTGTCGCTGACCATGCCGTTGAAGCGGGCGATCCTGCCGCTGCTGGACGAGGTCAGCGCGACGGCGCTCTCGGTGGACGCGGTCAACACCGTGGTGATCGGCCCGGACGGCAGCCGCCGGGGCGACAACACGGACATCCCCGGCCTGGTCAACGCGCTGCACGAGCGCGGTATCGAACGGGTCGACTCGGCTGCCGTGCTGGGGGCGGGCGCCACCGCCTCCTCCGCGCTGGCGGCGCTCGCCCAGGTCTGCACCGGCGAGGTGACGGCGTACGTACGCAGCCCCGAGCGGGCCGCCGAGATGCGGGCGCTCGGCGAGCGCCTGGGGCTGACGGTCCGTACGGCGGCCTGGGAGCGGGCGGCGGAGGCGCTGGCGACGCCGCTGACCATCTCCACCACCCCGGCCGGCGCCACCGACGGCTTCGCCGCCGCCGTGCCGGCCGCGCCCGGCGCGCTGTTCGACGTGCTGTACCACCCGTGGCCGACCAAGCTGGTCGCAGCCTGCGCGGAGCGCGGGGCGACCGTGCTCGGGGGGCTGGACCTGTTGGTCCATCAGGCGGTGCTCCAGTTCGAGCAGTTCACCGGCGTACGGCCGGGGCCGCTGGCGGCGATGCGGGCGGCAGGCGAGGCCGCGCTCGCCGACGGCTGACCGGGGCAGGCCCTGAGTAGCCGTAGTTGCAGGAGCCCCGTCACCCCAAGGTGGCGGGGCTCCTGCATGTCCGGATCCAGCGCAGTACCAGTGACTTAAGGCAGTTTGGTGTTCTCGGTGGGCAGGTTGCGTGGGGTCGTCTGGTGGTGCGGTGCGATGGCGACTCGCACCACGCCGTCGACCGACCCAGGAGGGCGCTACTCGTACCGCAGGCTGTCCGGGCGCATGATCCTGAGCAGCACCGGCAGGCTGAGCAGGGTCACCAGCAGCACCGCGAGCCCGCCCAGTCCGGCCATGGCCGCGATGCCGCCCAGGTCGAAGCCGATCGGCAGTGCGCTCAGATGCAGCAGGATCCCGCCGAGGGCCAGCCCGGTGCCGACCGCCAGCAGCAGGCCCAGGGCCACCGGCAGCGCGCTCTGCCACAGCACGGACAGGAGGAGGGTACGCCTGCGTGCTCCGACGGCGTACAGCACGGCCAGGGCCTGCTTGCGCTCCCGCAGTTGCTCCAGCTGACCGATCAGCAGGCTCAGGCCGATGATCAGCAGGGTCACCGCCGCTCCGGCGACCAGCGCGTGCGTCACCGAGACGAAGACGTGGTCGTACTGCGTCCGGTCGCTGAACACCGTCTGCGCGGTGAGTGAAACCTGCCCGACGTCGGTGAGCAGTTGGTCGTCGGCGTCCGCCGTGCCCGGAGCCATGGCGACGAAGAGCACGGCGTCCTGGACCCGCAGCACCGGGGGCGGGACGGCTCCGGGGGTGGCGAGCAGCATGCCGGCGCCCATCGTCAGCGGGTCGGTCCCACCGCTCAGGTGGACCGTGGCGGTCGGGACGGGCAGCCGCCAGGTCGGCGCGGGGGCACCGTAGCCGCCGAGTCCGGCGGTGACGGTCGTGCCGCCCTTGAGCAGCGCGATGGCGTTGTAGGTTGCGCCGAGCGCGAGAAAGGAGTCACCGTCGGTGCAGCTGGGCAGCGTCGCGAAGGTCCGCAGGGTGGCGCAGTCGGCGACGCGCACGGAGGAGACCTGGTCCTGGTCGCTGGTGCTGGTGACGTAGAAGTCACTGAACCCGGCCACCGTTCGCACCCCCGGGCTGCTGCGGACCGCCGCCGCGTACTGGGTGGCTCGGTCCGCCGCGCCCGCGAACCTGACGGACTGGAACTGCGGCGCCGTCCGGGGCGCCCCCGGGCTCCCGGGCGCGGCGGCTGCCGCCCGGGGCGCCGGGTCGTAGCTCGCGGCGACCCCGGCGAACAGGGTCTGCAGGGCGATGGCCCCGGCGACGGCCACCACGATGCCGCTGACCGCACCTGCGGCCGATCCGGTGCCGAGCTGCAGGCGGCGGACGGCCAGTTGCCAGGACAGGCCGCCGCCGGGTGCACGCCGGGTGGCGGCCTCGACCAGCCAGGGCAGCAGCACCGCGACTCCGGCGAGCAGCAGCACAACGCCGACCACGGTCAGGGCCATGCCCTGGGAGTACTGGATGCCGGAGGTGGTCCGCAGCGCCGTGGCCAGGACGGCCGCGCCGATCAGCGGCAGCAGCAGCCGCCACCACAGCCGGCGACGGCGAGCACCGCCGCGGCGCACCACGCCGAGCGGGTCGATCGCGACCCGGCGCATCGCCAGCAGGGTCGCGGCCACCGACAGCAGCGGGATGACGACCACGATCAGAGCCGCGATGGCCGGCTGCGGATTGACGTCCTGGGCGTAGAAACTGAGGCCCTCGATGCTGACGTACTCCATCAGCTGACGCCCGATCAGGAAGAAGACCAGCCCCAGCAGCAGGCCCAGGGAGCCGCCCGCCAGGGACTCCCCGGCGGCGATCCGCGCGGTCATCCGCCGGTCCGCCCCGGCCAGCCGCAGCGCGGCCAGCCGCCGGTCGCGCTGCTCGCCGCCGAAGCGGGCGGCCGCGCCGAGGAAGACCCCGACCGGCGCGAGCATCACCACGAAACCGACCAGGCTGAGCAGGAACAGCAGCGGGTTCATCGGTTTGCCCGGGAAGTACTCGCCGTAGTAGTCGATCCTGTCGGCGCCGGTGGCCAGGGACAGCTGGTCGCTGCCGAGCACGAAGGACAACTGCGCGGGGCCGAGCAGCCCGGACGGGGCGATGGTGCCCGAGACCGGGTAGGGCAGGCGCTCGCGCAGCAGCGCGCCGTCCGGCTGCTTCAGCAGCTCCGCGAGCGCCGGGGAGACGGCCATCTGTCCCGGCGCGGGATAGCGGGAGACTCCCGGCGGCAGTGGGGCGTCCGGGCCGTCCGGCTGCACAACCCGGCCGCGCATCTGCTCGCCTTTGAAGGTGCTGGAGGCGTCCGCGATGAGCACGCTGCGGCTGCTCGGTCGCATCGTGGCCGAGCCGTGGAAGATGTCGTTCTGCACGTAGGTGCGGGCGTTGCGGTGCTGTTCCATGCCCGGAACGGACGCGGTGAGCAGCAGCATGGCCACGCCGATGCCGACGGCGACGGCGCTGAGCAGCAGCCGGATCCGGGTGTCCCGGCCGCCGGTGACGGCCAGGCGGGCACCGAAGGCGTACTGGGCGAGCTTCATATCGCCGCCGTCAGATCGCGGGTGCGCCCGTCGCGGACGACGACCTCGCGGTCGGCGTAGGCGGCGACCCGGGACTCGTGGGTGACCAGCACCACGGCAGTGCCGCTGTCGCGGGCCGCGCCGGCGAGCAGTCGCATCACCCGCTCGCCGTTCAGGGAGTCCAGTGCGCCGGTGGGTTCGTCCGCGAAGACCACCTTGGGCTGGGTGACCAGCGCGCGGGCCACGCCGACGCGTTGGCCCTGGCCGCCGGAGATCTCGCCGGGGCGCTTGGCCGCGAGGTCGGCGACATCGGTGCGCTCCAGCCACTCGGCGGCCCGTTCCTCGGCCGGCCTGCGCCGCATTCCGTTGAGTCGCAGCGGCAGGGCGACGTTCTCCAGGCAGCTGAGCTCCGGCACCAGTTGGCCGAACTGGAACAGGAAGCCGAAGTCGCTCCGGCGCAGCGCGCTGAGCCGGCTGTCGGCGGAGGTGGTGAGCTCCAGCCCCTGGTAGTCGATGCTGCCCTGCTCGGGGCGCAGGATCCCGGCCAGGCAGTGCAGCAGCGTGGACTTGCCGGAGCCGGAAGGGCCCATCACGGCGACCAGTTCACCGGCCGTGATCGAGAGCGATGCCCCGGACAGGGCCGGGGTCGACCCGAAGGACTTGTGGATCCCCTCGGCCTTGAGCAGGGTGTCGGCGGTCATCGGCGCACCGCCACGGCGAGCTCGTCGAGGCGGGCGGAGGTGAGCTCCAGCCACCGCAGGTCGGCTTCGAGGTGGAACAGGGCGTGGTCGCAGACGAGCTGGTCGGCCAGGTCCCCGTCGAGCTTGCGCCGGGTCAGCTCGCGCATCAGGCGCAGGTGTTCGCCGCGCTGGGTGTCCAGGATGTCGGCGGCGGCCCGGCCGGTGAGCAGCGCGAGCACGACCTTGGTGTACAGGGTGCTCTGCAGGTAGGGCTCGGGGCTCTCGGGGCGGGCCAGCCACGCGCCGACATCGGTGACGCCCGCCTCGGTGATGGAGTAGCGCTTGCGCTCGGGGCCGTCCCCGGCCTCGACGGCGTCCACCTCGACCAGGCCGTTCTTCAGCAGCCGGGAGAGCGTGGCGTAGACCTGCCCGTAGTGCAGGGGGCGGTCGTGACCGAAGCGCTCGTCGTAGACGCGTTTGATGTCGTAGCCGTGGCTGGGGTGGTCCTCCAGCAGGCCGAGCAAGGTGTGACCGAGTGACATGACAGTGACTATACACGGCATGTATACGTGACATGTATAGCCGCCCGGTCCGACGCCGCCCTCCATGTGCCGGTCGGCCCTGGTCCGATCCAGCCGAACGGGATCGTCTCCGTCGTGCCGCGCTTTGCCAACGCCGGCCCGTACATCGCGCCGCCCGCCAGCTCCCGGTAGTTCAGGATCGGATCGCCGAGCTCGACGAGCACCATCGCGCAGTCCAGACACCAGGGCCGGGCCTGTGGCGCGGTCAGCGCCGTCGGGTTCGGAGTCGGAGCAGGGGGCCCAGCGCCAGGATGAGGGCGAGGGCCTGGACCGGTGGATCGGTGGATGCTCGGGTCCGGTCGATCGAGGAGATCGCCGGAGTTGACAGAGACGGGCATCAGGCAGATCACCCGGATATCGGGCCGGGCGGTGGTGCGACAGGCCGACGGATCCGTCGAATGCCGTAGTGGGCTGCGCCGACCGGGTGGAGCGCGGCCGTGAACAGTCGTTGTCCGCGACCCGGACCGTGCGACCGGCCGGGCGCCGGGCATGAAAAGATCGGGGCAGAGCGTGGGACCCGGGCAGCCGGGGCCCGTCGCACGAACGCTTGGGTACGACACGCCTGGCCGGCTCGCAGCCGCGCGCCGGGCCGCTGACGAAGGAGCTCCGTTGGGTACGTTGCGCTGGCTGACGGCGGGGGAGTCGCACGGCCCCGCACTGGTCGCGACGCTGGAGGGCCTGCCGGCCGGTGTGCCGGTGACCACCGCGATGGTCGCCGACGCGCTCGCCCGTCGGCGGCTCGGTTACGGCCGTGGCGCCCGGATGAAGTTCGAGCAGGACGAGGTCACCTTCCTGGGTGGCGTCCGGCACGGCCTCACCATGGGCAGCCCGGTCGCCGTGATGGTCGGCAACACCGAGTGGCCCAAGTGGGAGCAGGTCATGTCGGCCGATCCGGTCGACCCGGAGATCCTGGCGAGCCTGGCCCGGAACGAGCCGCTCACCCGCCCGCGCCCCGGCCACGCCGACCTCGCGGGCATGCAGAAGTACTCGATCGACGAGGCCCGCCCGATCCTGGAGCGCGCCAGCGCCCGCGAGACGGCCGCCCGCGTCGCGCTCGGCGCCGTCGCCCGCTCGTACCTGAAGGAGACCTGCGGCATCGAGCTGGTCTCGCACGTGGTCGAGCTGGCCGCCGCCAAGGCCCCGGCCGGCGTGCTGCCGTTGCCCTCGGACGAGGCCCGCCTCGACGAGGACCCGGTGCGCTGCCTGGACGCCGACGCCTCCAAGCGGATGGTCGCCGAGATCGACCAGGCCCACAAGGACGGCGACACCCTCGGCGGCGTCGTCGAGGTGCTCGCGTACGGGCTGCCGCCGGGCCTCGGCTCGCACGTGCACTGGGACCGCCGCCTGGACGCCCGGCTCGCCGCCGCGCTGATGGGCATTCAGGCGATCAAGGGCGTCGAGGTCGGCGACGGCTTCGACCTGGCCCGGATCCCCGGCTCGCAGGCGCACGACGAGATCATCCCGACCCCCGAGGGCGTCAAGCGCACCTCCGGCCGCTCCGGCGGCACCGAGGGCGGTCTCTCGACCGGCGAGCTGCTGCGCGTCCGGGCCGCCATGAAGCCGATCGCGACCGTCCCGCGCGCCCTCCAGACCCTGGACGTGCGTACGGGTGAGCCCGCCAAGGCGCACCACCAGCGCTCCGACGTCTGCGCCGTCCCGGCGGCCGGGATCGTCGCCGAGGCGATGGTCGCGCTGGTGCTGGCCGACGCGGTGAACGAGAAGTTCGGCGGCGACAACGTCTCCGAGACCCGCCGCAACGTGCAGGGGTACCTCGACAACCTGATCGTCCGGTGACCGCGCCCGTCCTGGTGCTGGTCGGCCCGCCCGGGGCCGGCAAGTCCACCGTCGGGCGGCTGCTCGCCGAGCGGCTCGGGGTCGGCTTCCGCGACACCGACGCCGACATCGAGCTGCTCGCGGGCAAGCCGATCCCCGAGATCTTCATCGACGAGGGCGAGCCGCACTTCCGCGAACTGGAGAAGCGTGCCGTCCGCGAGGCCGCCGGGACACACGACGGCGTCCTGGCGCTCGGGGGCGGGGCCGTGCTGGCCCAGGACACCCGTACGCTGTTGGCGGGCCTCAAGGTGGTCTACCTGGAGGTCGCGCTCGGCGACGCCGTGAAGCGGGTCGGCCTGGACGCGCCGCGCCCGCTGCTCGCGGTCAACCCGCGCGCCGCCTGGCGGGAGCTGATGGAGGCCCGGCGCCCCCTCTACCTGGAGGTGGCCACGGCCGTGATCGACACCGAGGGGCGGACGCCGGAGCAGGTCGCCGACGCCGCACTCGAAGCACTGGAGCTGAAGACCCATGACTGACACCACCGTCACCATCCACGTCGGTGGCAGTGCCGGCCACGACCCGTACGACGTGCTGATCGGCCGTCAACTGCTCGGCGAGCTGGGCAAGTTGATCGGCAACCAGGCCCGCCGGGTCGCGATCATCCACCCGGAGGCCCTGGAGGCCACCGGCGAGGCGATCCGCGAGGACCTGGCCGCCGAGGGCTACGAGGCGATCCTGCTGCAGGTGCCGAACGCCGAGGAGGCCAAGAGCGCCGAGGTCGCCGCGTACTGCTGGTCGGTGCTCGGGCAGACCGGCTTCACCCGCAGCGACGTGATCGTGGGCCTGGGCGGCGGCGCGACCACCGACCTGGCCGGCTTCGTCGCGGCCACCTGGCTGCGCGGGGTGCGCTGGGTCTCGATGCCCACCACGCTGCTCGGCATGGTCGACGCGGCGGTCGGCGGCAAGACCGGCATCAACATCGCCGAGGGCAAGAACATGGTCGGCGCGTTCCACCCGCCGGTCGGCGTGCTCGCCGACCTGGCGACGCTGGACACCGTGCCCAAGCACGACTATGTCTCCGGCCTCGCCGAGGTCATCAAGTGCGGCTTCATCGCCGACCCGGTGATCCTCGACCTGATCGAGGCCGACCCGGAGGGCGCCAAGACCCCCGCCGGGCAGCACACCGTCGAGCTGATCCGGCGCGCGATCCAGGTCAAGGCCGACGTGGTCTCCGGCGACCTCAAGGAGGCCGGGCGCCGCGAGATCCTCAACTACGGCCACACCCTGGCGCACGCCATCGAGCGCAACGAGCGCTACAAGTGGCGGCACGGCGCGGCGGTCTCGGTCGGCATGGTCTTCGCCGCTGAACTCGGCCGCCTGGCCGGGCGGTTGGACGACGAGACGGCCGACCGCCACCGCACTGTGCTGGCCTCGGTCGGCCTGCCGCTGAGCTACCGCGCGGACGCCTGGCCGAAGCTGCTGGACGCCATGAAGATCGACAAGAAGTCGCGCGGCGACCTGCTGCGCTTCATCGTCCTGGACGGTCTCGGCAAGACCTCCGTCCTGGAGGGCCCGGACCCGTCGCTGCTGGCCGGCGCGTACGCGGAGGTCTCGTCATGACCCGGGTGGTCGTGCTGAACGGCCCGAACCTCGGCCGCCTCGGCAGCCGGGAGCCGGACGTCTACGGCGCGACCTCGTACGCCGGGCTGGTCGAACGCTGCACCACGCTCGGCAAGGAGTTCGGCTTCGAGGTCGAGGTCCGGGAGACCAACTCCGAGCAGGAGATGGTCGAATGGCTGCACCAGGCGGCCGACGACCGGACACCCGTGGTGATCAACCCGGGCGCGTTCACGCACTACTCGTACGCGATGCGCGACGCGGCGGCGCAGCGGACCGCTCCGCTGATCGAGGTGCACATCTCCAACCCGTACGCCCGCGAGGAGTTCCGGCACAACTCGGTCATCGCGGCCGTCGCCTCGGGCACCATCGCGGGCTTCGGTCTCGGCTCGTACGAGCTGGCGCTGCGGGCCATCGCGGAGCAGCTCACGACCCGTTGACGCTTGATCAAGCCTGATCAGAGGCCCGGTGGCGGACTGTCCCCGCCACCGGGCCGACGTGTAATGTCCCGGTCGGGGCTCGTCCGGACCCGTCGGGAGGTGCAGTGACGCAGTACGCAGGGGGAGGGCAGGTGCCGCCGCGACCGCTCGGGCCACCTCCGGGACACCCCGGTCGGCTCACCGGCGCGCACCAGGTGTACCCGCCGCCGCCCGGCGTACGCCCCGCCGCCCCGCCCATCGCCACCGGGCACTTCCCACTGCCGACCGGCGTGCCGGTGCAGCTGCCCGCGCACCCGGCCACGACCGTCCCCCTCGCCGTGCTGCTGATCGGCCCGGCGGGCGCGGGCAAGACCACCGTCGCCCGGCACTGGGCCGAGCGCCGCCCGACGGCGACGGCGCACATCAGCCTGGACGACGTCCGCGAGTGGGTGCAGGCCGGTTTCGCCAACCCGCAGTCGGGCTGGAACAACGCCTCCGAGGCCCAGTACCGGCTGGCCCGCCGCACCTGCGGCTTCGCCTGCCGCAACTACCTGGCCAACGGGATCTCCTGCATCATCGACGACGCGGTCTTCCCCGACCGCCCGGCGGTCGGCCTCGGCGGCTGGAAGCGGCACATCGGCCCGGGCATGATCCCCGTCATCCTGCTGCCCGGCCTCGACTCCGTGCTGGCCCGCAACGCCAGACGCGGCGGGAACCGTCGCCTCGCGGACGAGGAGGTCGCCCGCATCCACGGCCGGATGGCCGGCTGGTACAACTCCGGCCTGCCGATCATCGACAACTCCCAGCTGGACGTCCCCGCGACGGCCGCCGCCCTCGACCAGGTGATCACCGCCAGGCTGGCCGGTCGTCCCGTGCACTGAGTGGTTCAGTCTCAGGCGCAGGGCTGTCAGGGCCGGCTGCGATGATGGACGGGTCGCATCGAACTCTCCCGGGGAGCTGCCGCCCGTGCCCGAAGGTCACATCATCCACCGCCTGGCCGCCGAGAACCACCGGTCCTTCGGCGAGCGGCCCGCGCGGGTCTCCAGCCCGCAGGGGCGGTTCGCCGAAGGTGCGGCGCTGATCGACGGGCAGGTGCTCGCCGACGCGGAGGCGCACGGCAAGCACCTCTTCCTCGGCTTCGAGGACGAGTCCTGGCTGCACATCCACCTCGGCCTCTACGGCGGCTTCACCTTCGGCAGCGGCCCGGCGCCCGCGCCGGTCGGCATGGTCCGGCTGCGTCTGGAGAACGACGACGCCTACGCCGACCTGCGCGGGCCCACCACCTGCGAGCTGCTCACCCCGGCGGAGAAGGCGGCGGTGCACGCCCGGCTCGGCCCGGACCCGCTGCGCCCCGACGCCGACCCGGCCGCCGCCTGGCAGCGGATATCGCGCAGTGGCAGCACCATCGCCGCGCTGCTGATGGACCAGAAGGTGCTGGCGGGCGTCGGCAACGTCTACCGCGCGGAGGTGCTGTTCCGCCTCGGGATCGCCCCGCACCGGGCCGGGCGCGACGTGACCCGGGCGGAGTGGGACGCGATCTGGGCCGACCTGGTCGCCCTGATGCGAGACGGCGTCGGCGCGGGCCGGATCGACACCGTCCGCCCCGAGCACACCCCCGAGGCGATGGGCCGCCCACCCCGGGTGGACGACCACGGCGGCGAGGTCTACGTCTACCGCCGCGCCGCCATGCCCTGCCTGGTCTGCGGCGCCGACGTGCGCACCGAGACGCACGTCGCCCGCAACCTCTTCTGGTGCCCGGGCTGCCAGCAGCGCTGACGCCGCTGGTGACGGCCCGTCAGCTGTGCTTCCAGGTCACCGAGAAGGCGTTGCCGCCGGTGAGGGCGGAGGTGGTGGCCAGCGTGGTGCCATGGGAGAGCATGGTGATGTTCTCGGGGGAGAAGTGGCCGATCGGCCGGCCGTTGGCAGTGGCGTCGGTGAACGAGACCGTGTCGAAGTCGGCCAGCGGCAACGGCCCGAGGAAGTCGGACGGCGCCTCGGCGATCACCTCCGCCGAGGCGAGCTTCGCGCCGCGCAGGGTCCTGCTGACGGAGTGGGTCCAGCCCTGCGTGATGTCCGAGAGCTTGAGGGTGAACGAGCCGCTGCCGTTGGTGGTGACGCTCGCCGTGAAGTGGTCACCGGCCCGGACCGGCTCGCGGTAGCTGACCGGGTAGGCCGGGTACATCTCGTACCAGGAGTAGTAGACGGGTGAGCCACTTGAGCAGTCGGCCTCGCTGCCGGTCTGCTCCACCGAGCGGCTGCCGTCGCCGTCGAGCCCGACCCAGAAGCTCGACCACCGGTCGGTGGACGTGCAGATGACGGTCGGTTGGATCCAGCTGGCGCTGACGGCGGTGAACTTCGCACCGGTCGCGGCGTAGCCCGACCAGTTGCTGCTGGTGCCGTGCATCACCCCGCCGTGCGGGCCGGCGGGAGCCGAGTGCGGGGCGTCCGTTTCGGGCTCGGAGGGAGCGATGGGTGCCCGGGTGAGGGCCGGGGCCGGAGCGGGGGCCGGGTCGGCGAGCGCGGGGGTCGCACTGCCGAGGAGCGCGGCCAGGGCGGCAGAGGCGACGAGGGTGCGGTGACGTGCTGGGGACATGGCTGCTCTCGGGCTGGAAGGGGGTGCGGCCCGCCGAGTTGTTGGCGTGCCGACAATGTGGGCAACAGGGCATACCCGAACCGTGTGACGAATAGTCAAATGGTCGGGTAATCACCCGAATGTCCTGGATCTTCCTGGCTGCCCGGGGTTCAGCTGAGCGCGGCAACGCCTGAGCCGAGGCTCAGCTCGGCTCGCGGTACCCCAGCACCCCGTGGGCCAGCACCTCGGCGATCGACGGGTCGACCAGGCGGTAGCGGACCACCCGGCCGTCGCGGTCACCGGCGACCAGGGAGGCGGCCCGGAGCAGCCGCAGGGCCTGGGAGACGGCGGGGTCGCGCATGCCGGTGGCCACCGCGAGGTCCGAGACGGCGAGCGGGCCGGCCTCGTGCAGGGCGAGCAGGATGGCGAGCCGGCCGGGGTCGGCGAGCAGGGCGAAGCGTTCGGCCCAGGCGCGGACGTGTTCGGGGTCACCGATGGCCGCGATCGCCTCGCAGACCCGGTGCCCGTCGATGGTCCGGTGGTCTGCGCGGTCGGCGGGGACGAGATGCATACCCGGCATTGTGGCAGCCGGCGCCGACCCGGTCGGTCTTACCCGCCGCATCCCGGCCCGCCGGGCGCGCCACCAACGGACCGGCTCGACGGGCGGGCCGCCGGGGCCGTCCGTAGGCTCGGGACATGGCTGATGCGTACGCGGTCCGGCGTGAGCGCCTGAGGGAACACTGCAGTGCGTCGGGGGCCGATGCGGCGCTGATCACCCGCGCCGCGAACGTCCGCTATCTCACCGGCTGCGCCCCCTGCGGGGCGACGTTGCTGCTGACCCGTGAGCGCGCCCTGCTGGCGCTGCCGGACGACCTGCCGCCGGACGACACCGGTGAGCACCTGCTCGGCGAGGATCTCACGCAGCTCCTCGTACCGGGCGAGGCCGACACCGCGCCCGCCGCCGCCGAGGCCGCCGCCCGGCTGCGGGTACGGGACCTGGCGGTCGAGGAGCACGATCTGACCGTCGCCCGCCACCGCGTGGTCGCCGGACTGGCCGAGGGCATCCGGCTGCGCGACCTCGGGCAGACGGTCGAACAGTTGCGGGTGGTCAAGGACGAGCACGAGATCGCCGACCTGCGGATAGCGGCCGAGATCGCCGACCAGGCGCTCGGCGAGCTGCTGGAATCCATCCTGGTGGGCCGGACCGAACGGCATCTGGCGATGGAGCTGGAGCGGCGGATGATCGACCACGGCGCCGACCGCGCGGCCTTCCCGGTCTCCGTCGGCACCGGCACCCACTCCGGCCAGGAGGCTCACCAGCCGACCGATCGCCGGGTCGAGGAGGGCGATTTTCTGACCGTCGTACTCGGCGCCCGTTATCGGGGTTACGGGGTCTCCACCGCGCGTACGTTCGTGATCGGAGCGGCCCCGGCCCCCTGGCAGGTCGAGCTGCACCGGCTGGTTTTCCGGGCCCAGCGGGCCGCCCGGGAGGCGCTCGGGCCCGGTGTGGTGCAGCAGGTGCCCGACCAGGCGGCCCGCGAGATCCTGCAGGCGGCGGGGTACTCCGAGACCTCTCCGCACCCCGTCGGGCACGGCATTGGGCTGGAGATCCGGGAGGCGCCGCGTCTCGGGCCCTCGGACATGGGTAAACTGGACAATCGCGTGCCGGTCACCGTCGGCCCAGGGGTACACATCCCGGGCAAGGGCGGGGTCCGGATCGAGGACACGCTCGTGGTACGTCCCCTCGAAGAGGGCGGGCCCGAGCTGCTCACCATCACGACCAAGGAGCTCCTCGCCCTGTAGCCCCGCTGACGCGGGGTCAGGCCGCACCCCTTGGTTCCTTGACAGCTATATCAGGAGTAAGTGCGCCCGTGGCTTCCACGAACGATCTCAAGAACGGCATGGTCCTCAAGCTCGACGGTGGCAAGCTGTGGTCCGTCGTCGAGTTCCAGCACGTCAAGCCCGGCAAGGGCCCGGCCTTCGTGCGTACGAAGCTCAAGGAGGTCCTGACCGGTAAGGTCGTCGACAAGACCTTCAACGCCGGTACCAAGGTCGAGACCGCCTCCGTCGACAAGCGTGGGATGCAGTTCTCCTACAAGGACGGCGAGCAGTTCGTGTTCATGGACACGGACACCTACGACCAGATCATGGTCGGCCCCGAGGTCGTCGGCGACGCCGCCAAGTACCTGCTGGAGGGCTTCGAGGCCCTGGTCGCGATGTACGAGGGCGCCGCCATCTACATCGAGCTCCCCGCCTCCGTCGAGCTGGTCATCTCGCACACCGAGCCCGGTGTCCAGGGCGACCGCTCCACCGGCGGTTCCAAGCCGGCCACCCTGGAGACCGGCGCCGAGATCGGCGTGCCGCTCTTCATCGTCACCGGTGAGAAGATCAAGGTCGACACCCGCGACGGCAGCTACCTCGGGCGGGTTAAGTAAAAGTGTCGGCTGCACGTAGCAAGGCCCGTACGCGGGCCTTCCAAATCCTCTTCGAGGCCGACCATCGCGGTGTCGACCCGCAGCGTGTGCTCGCTGACTGGGTGGGCCGCGCGCGCGACCCGAAGCCGGACGAGGGTACGCCGCAGGTCGGCGAGTACACCATGCAGCTGATCGAGGGGTACGTCCAGTACGCCCGTCGCATCGACGAGCTGATCTCCACGTACGCCGTGGGCTGGACGCTCGACCGGATGCCGATCGTGGACCGCAACGTCCTGCGGCTCGGCGCCTACGAGCTGCTCTGGGAGGACGGCGTCCCGGACGCGGTCGTCCTGGACGAGGCCGTCGAGATCGCCAAGGAGTACTCCACGGACGACTCCCCGGCGTTCGTCAACGGTCTGCTCGCGCGGTTCCTGGAGCTCAAGCCCTCCATCCGCCGGGCCGAGTAGTAGCGTCGCTTTTCGTTTCATCGCAGTCGTCGTATTCGCGAAGGCCGCCGGACCTCCTGGTCCGGCGGCCTTCGCGTGCTCAGAAGTGCTGGCGTATCTTGGCTACCGATCGGTAACCTTGGAGCAGAGGGGCGCCACAGCCATGACCACCGCGATCCGCAGCGAGTTCGACCGGGGCATCGCCCTGACCCCCGCCCCGGCGGAACCGGGCCGCTACCACGGCGAGCTGGACCCCGGCTGGCAGATCGGCGGCGGCATCAACGGCGGACTGCTGCTCGCCGTCGCCGGCCACGCGCTCTCGCTGAGACTCGGCGAGGACGGCGGGCACGTCGACCCGGTCTCGATCAGCGGCTACTACCTGTCGGCCGCCCGCCCCGGCCCGGTCGAGGTCGGCACCGAGCTGGTCCGCCGTGGCCGCAGCCTCTCCACCGGCACCGCCTCGATGTTCCAGGACGGGCAGGAGCGGCTGCGCGTGCTCGCCACGTACGGGGACCTCGGCGCGGGCAACGGCGAGGTGCGGACCTCCGCCCGGCCGCCGCAGCTGCCGCCGCCCGAGCAGTGCGTCGGCATGGAGCACGCCCCGAAGTCGATGATCGACCAGGCCGCGCTGCTGGAGCGGTTCGACCTGCGGCTCGACCCGTCCACCGTCGGCTGGGCCCTTGGCAAACCCTCCGGGGAGGGCCGCATCCAGGGGTGGTTCAAGCTCGCCGACGGCCGCGAGCCGGACCCGCTGCTGCTGCTCCTGGTCGCCGACGCACTCCCGCCGGCCACCTTCGACCTCGGCATGCCGGGGTGGGCGCCGACCATCGAACTGACCGTCCACCTGCGGGCCAGGCCCGTCCCCGGCTGGCTGCGGGTCAGCCACGCCACCCGCAACCTCGCCGACGGGTACTTCGAGGAGGACGCCGAGGTCTGGGACGAGTCCGGCCGCCTGGTCGCGCAGTCCCGCCAGCTCGCCCGGGCACCGCGAGCGCAGTAGACCTGCCGTCGGCCGGTGGTGGTCGAGCTGAGTAGATCGATCAGATGTTCACTGTCAGTTACAGCTCTGTGACATGCGGTGTGTGTGCGCTCGGCCGGGGAGGGGAGGAAGAGGGTCAGCGGCACTGCCGCCGCTCTCGTCCCCCACCCCCAGGAGCCCCGATGTCGCGGAACGGCCGCAACCCTCGCACTGCCCGCTGCGCCGCTGCCACCCCGGGCCGGGGGCAGGACCGGCGTGAGGAGCAGGTGTTCCTGACGGGGATCCTGACCAGCCGCGCGGACTTCGAGGCGGCCAAGCCGTGGCGCCTCACCGATGCCGCCGACTTCGACAGCTACCTGCTGGACACGGCCGTCCTGCTCGCCGACGCCCGGTGTGCGTTCGGGGTCGTCCAGGCCCGGATGTTCCACCCCGGGGACTTCACCGACTTCTGCCTGCTGCACCGCCTGGACCCGGCGGAGCCGTCCGCGCGGGACCGCTACCTGGTCAACCCGCCGCTGCAGACCCAGCTGCTCCCGTACAAGGGTGAGGAGCTCTCGGGCGACTTCATCCCGAGGCTGGTCCGGGCCCGGGAGAGTGGTCTGACGATGCGCCATGTCGACCTGCTGCTGGACGGCGGGCTGTTCGGGCCGGAGGAGGAGGTCGGGCCGAGGGTCCGTCAGGCGTACCAGCAGGGGGCCGAGTTGTTCCGGCGGATGCTGGTCGGGGCGGGGTGCGGGATGTTCCGGTTCCGCTGCACCGTGGAGGCCCCGGGCGGGTTGCTGGAGGCGGAGGCGCGGATCCTGCACTGGGAGGACGGCGTCGTCCGGCTCAACGACGAGGATCTCGACCTGGTCTGCGCCGTACTCTGCGCGGGGCTGGCCCTGGAGCTGCCGGGCGCGGCGCTGCTCGCCGGGTCGCAGGGGTCGGCGGGTGCCTGCGGCGAGTACCGGCAGGTGGCCTGGGCCTGGCAGAGCACGGGCTGCGGGTACGCCCCCGCCGCCGTGCACCTGGGGGACATCGAGGCGCGGCCGGGCTTCGGTCTCGGCACGGTCTGCTGAAGGCTCCGCCGGTACGCCAAAGGGGCGCGGGGACTGCGCGAAAGCGGTAGGGCACACGCTGGTGCCTTCCGATCTCGCGCAGTTCCCCGCGCCCCTACAAGCTCACCGGTTGCCCGCAGAGTGACGTTTCTGCATTGAACCGAGCGGTCAGCTCGCGTCCTCGTCGCGCACCGCACGGCGCGCGTCCGGGTTCAGCACGCCCCAGCTGATCAGCTGCTCGGTGAGGATCGACGGCGACTGGTCGTAGATCACGGCCAGCGTGCGCAGGTCGTCCTGGCGGATCGACAGCACCTTGCCGTTGTAGTCGCCGCGCTGGCTCTGGATCGTGGCCGCGTAGCGCTGGAGCGGGCCGGCCTTCTCGGACGGCACCTGGGTCAGTCTCTCCAGGTCGAGCACCAGGCGCGGCGGCGGCTCGGCCGCGCCGCCCGGGGTGCCGCCGGGCAGCAGCTCCTGGACCGGCACGCCGTAGAACTCCGCGAGCTCGGCCAGGCGCTGCACCGTCACCGCACGGTCGCCGCGCTCGTAGGAGCCGACGACGACAGCCTTCCAGCGCCCCTGGGACTTCTCCTCGACGCCGTGCAGGGAGAGCCCCTGCTGAGTGCGGATCGCTCGGAGCTTGCCCCCGAGTTGCTTCGCGTAGTCGCTGGACATTGGTCTCCCCGGACGAGATTGCTTCGCGTTGAGTGTGGTCACGAGTGACGGAGGTGCCTGACCGCCGATCCGCCGGGTGCTACCGGTGGGTTCGTCGGGCGTCTCGTAACTCACTGTGAGGTTACGTAGAGTGAGGTATTCGAGTCAAGCCGAATGGGGCAGTCGTGCGAATAGCCCGCGTCCGGAGCATTAACCGCCGCTGGTCGGCCGGGTGGACCTGAGGTGTCGCGAACCGGAACGTCCGTACGCCGCTCCCCGGACCGCCCACGTGCCGCCTGACCGGCCAAGGCCCGGGCGCTGTTACGATGGGTCCGGCTTCCGGCGCGACCGGTGCGGCCACTCCCAAGACATCCTTTAAGGCCCGTCCAGTGAGGCGGGGAAGGAGGTCGGCTTCGGCATGACCACACGTAGCACGAATTCCGACGGTTTGCGTCCCCCGCACCAGGTGCTGGACGCCACCGACGTCGCCCGGGTCATCACCCGGATCGCCCACGAGATCGTGGAGCGCGGCAAGGGCGCCGAGGACGTCGTACTCCTCGGTATCCACACCCGAGGGGTCCACCTCGCCCGCCGCCTGCACGACAAGCTCGCGCAGATCACCGGCCGCGACATCCCGCTCGGCACCCTGGACATCACGATGTACCGGGACGACCTGCGCCTCAAGCCCGCCCGCGCCCCGGAGCACACCGAGATCCCGCCCGGCGGCGTCGAGGGCAAGCTGGTCGTCCTGGTCGACGACGTGCTCTTCTCCGGACGCACCATCCGCGCCGCGCTCGACGCGCTGAGCGACATCGGCCGGCCGCGCGCCGTCCAGCTCGCCGTCCTGGTCGACCGGGGCCACCGCGAGCTGCCGATCCGCGCCGACTACGTGGGCAAGAACCTGCCCACCTCGCTGCGCGAGGCCGTTCAGGTCCAGCTCTCCGACGTCGACGGACGGGACGCCGTCCTGGTCGGCGACCGCGACTACGCCGCCCGCTCCTCCCAGGCGCTCGCCGCCGATCGGCGGCCCGATCGGCAGTCCGATCAGCGCGCCGAGCCGCGTCCGGGGGAGTAGCCGGGTGAAGCTCGACACCGAAGACGACCACAGCCGTACCGACCACCCGGAGACCTCCCTGTGACCAGCTACCTGATCCGCAACGCCCAGATCCTCGGTGGCGCCCCGCAGGACATCCTGATCGCCGACGGCGTCATCCAGCAGATCGGCACCGGGCTGACCGCCGAGTCGGACGTCGACATCGACGCGCACGGGCTGATCGTGCTGCCCGGCCTGGTCGACCTGCACACCCACCTGCGCGAGCCCGGCAAGGAGGACGCCGAGACCGTCCTGACCGGCACCCGGGCCGCCGCGATGGGCGGCTTCACCGCCGTCCACGCGATGGCCAACACCACCCCGGTGGCCGACAACGCCGCCGTGGTCGAGCAGGTGTGGCAGCTCGGCAAGGACTCCGGCTACTGCGACGTGCACCCCGTCGGTGCCGTCACCGTCGGCCTGGAGGGCAAGCAGCTCGCCGAGCTCGACGCGATGCACAGCTCGGCCGCCGGCGTCCGGGTCTTCTCCGACGACGGCAAGTGCGTCGACGACGCGGTGCTGATGCGCCGGGCGCTGGAGTACGTCAGGACGATCGACGGCGTGGTCGCCCAGCACGCCCAGGAGCCCCGGCTCACCGAGGGCGCCCAGATGAACGAGGGCGCGGTCTCCGCCGAACTCGGCCTGGAGGGCTGGCCGGCGGTCGCCGAGGAGGCGATCATCGCCCGCGACGTCCTGCTCGCCTCGCACATCGGCGCCCGGCTGCACGTCTGCCACCTGTCCACCGTCGGCTCGGTCCGGATCGTCCGCTGGGCGAAGTCGCAGGGCTGGGACGTCACCGCCGAGGTGACCCCGCACCACCTGCTGCTCACCGACGAGATGGTCCGCTCCGGCGATCCGGTCTTCAAGGTCAACCCGCCGCTGCGCACCGAGACCGACGTGCTGGCGCTGCGCGAGGCGCTCGCGGACGGCACCATCGACGCCGTCGCCACCGACCACGCGCCGCACCCCGACGCGGACAAGGACTGCGCCTGGGCCGTCGCCGCGATGGGCATGGTCGGCCTGGAGACCGCGCTGTCGGTCGTCCAGCAGACCATGGTCGACACCGGCCTGATGAACTGGGAGGGCGTCGCGGACCGGATGTCGCACCGCCCCGCCCGGATCGGTCGGCTGGCCGGCCAGGGCCGCCCGGTCTCGGTCGGCGAGCCTGCCAACCTGGTGCTCTTCGATCCCGGCTACCGTGGGACGGTGAACGCCGACACCTTCGCGACCCGCAGCCGGAACACCCCTTTCCGAGGCCTCGAGCTGCCAGGACGGGTGCACGCGACCTTCCTGCGTGGCGTGCCGACCGTGCTGGCCGGCGAGCTGGTCGAGCCGGGTGATCTCGCGTGATGACCGAGCTGGCGAAGGAACAGGCCAAGGTCACCAACTGGCCCGGGTACATCGGCTGGGCCGTCGGCCTGCTGATCGTGATCGGCCTGGTCTACTGGCTGATGCGCCAGGGCTGGAACTGGCGCCGCACCCTGCAGTCCGACCTCCCCGAGCTGCCCGCCGTCCCGGCCGACCCCGGTACGGCGCTGCTGGAGACCAGCGGTCGCTACCACGGCTCCACCACCGCCGGGAACTGGCTGGACCGGGTCGTCGCGCACGGCCTGGGCACCCGCAGCCTGGCCGAACTGACCCTCACCGAGCGCGGCCTGCTGGTCCGCCGCCCGGGTGATGTCGACCTCTGGATCCCCGCCGAGGCGCTGACCGGGGCCCGGCAGGACTCCGGGATCGCGGGCAAGGTCGTCCCGGCCGGCCTGCTGGTCGTCACCTGGACACACCACTCGATGGCGCTGGATTCCGGCTTCCGGGCCGACCACCCTGATGAGCACGCCGCCTGGGTCGAGGCGGTCGACGCACTTGTCGTACGTACGAAGAAGACGGAAGAGGCCGCCAAATGACCGCACCTGCCCCCACCACACAGCGCCTCAGGCGGGAGCGTGTGCCTGCCGTGCTCGTCCTGGAGGACGGCCGGACGTTCCGCGGCCAGGCGTACGGCGCCGTCGGCGAGACCTTCGGCGAGGCCGTCTTCAACACCGGCATGTCCGGCTACCAGGAGACGCTGACCGACCCCTCGTACCACCGCCAGGTGGTCGTGATGACCTTCCCGCAGATCGGCAACACCGGCGTCAACGACGAGGACCCGGAGTCGAAGCAGATCTGGGTCGCCGGGTACGTCGTCCGGGACCCGTCCCGGGTCTCCTCCAACTGGCGCTCGCAGCGCTCGCTGGAGGACGAGCTGACGGCCCAGGGCATCGTCGGCATCAGCGGCATCGACACCCGCGCGCTCACCCGCCACCTGCGCGAGCGCGGCGCGATGCGGGTCGGCATCTTCTCCGGTCCGGCGCTCGCCGACCAGGCGGCGCTGCTCGCCCGGGTCAACGAGGCCCCCGAGATGAAGGGTGCGGACCTCTGCGCCGAGGTCGCCACCACCGAGCCGTACATCGTGCCGGCCGTCGGAGCGAAGCGCTTCACCGTCGCCGCCATCGACCTCGGCATCAAGGCGATGACCCCGCAGCGGATGGCCGAGCGCGGCATCGAGGTGCACGTGCTGCCCGCCAACTCCACCGTCGAGGACATCTACGCGGTCAACCCCGACGGCGTGTTCTTCTCCAACGGCCCGGGTGACCCGGCCACCGCCGACCACCAGGTCGCGGTGATGCAGGGTGTGCTGGAGCGGAAGACGCCGCTGTTCGGCATCTGCTTCGGCAACCAGATCCTCGGCCGCGCGCTGGGCTTCGGCACGTACAAGCTCAAGTACGGCCACCGGGGCATCAACCAGCCCGTCCAGGACCGCACCACCAGCAAGGTGGAGGTCACCGCGCACAACCACGGCTTCGCCGTGAACGCGCCGCTGGACAAGGTCAGCGACACCCCGTACGGGCGCGCCGAGGTCTCCCACGTCTGCCTCAACGACGACGTGGTCGAGGGCCTCCAGTGCCTGGACACGCCCGCCTTCAGCGTGCAGTACCACCCGGAAGCGGCAGCAGGCCCGCACGACGCGGCCTACCTGTTCGATCGTTTCGTCGACCTGATGGCCGGCGCCCCGGCCCGCACCACCGCAGGGAGCTGACCGTGCCGAAGCGCACCGACATCAAGTCCGTCCTGGTCATCGGGTCCGGCCCGATCGTGATCGGCCAGGCGGCGGAGTTCGACTACTCGGGCACCCAGGCCTGCCGCGTGCTGCGTGCCGAGGGCCTGAGGGTGATCCTGGTGAACTCCAACCCCGCCACGATCATGACCGACCCGGAGATCGCCGACGCCACCTACGTCGAGCCGATCACCCCGGAGTTCGTCGAGAAGATCATCGCCAAGGAGCGCCCCGACGTGCTCCTGCCGACCCTCGGCGGGCAGACCGCGCTCAACACCGCGATCTCGCTGCACGAGAACGGCACCCTCGCCAAGTACGACGTGGAGCTGATCGGCGCCAACGTCGAGGCGATCCACAAGGGCGAGGACCGCCAGCTCTTCAAGGGCGTGGTCGAGGCCGTGCACGCCAAGATCGGCCACGGCGAGTCCGCCCGCTCGGTGATCTGCCACACCATGGACGAGATCATGGCGGGCGTCGAGACCCTCGGCGGCTACCCCGTCGTCGTCCGGCCCTCCTTCACCATGGGCGGCGCCGGCTCCGGCTTCGCCCACGACGAGGAGGACCTGCGCCGGATCGCCGGCCAGGGTCTGGCGCTCTCGCCGACCACCGAGGTGCTCCTGGAGGAGTCCATCCTCGGCTGGAAGGAGTACGAGCTGGAGCTGATGCGCGACCGCAACGACAACGTCGTGGTCGTCTGCTCCATCGAGAACTTCGACCCGATGGGCGTGCACACCGGCGACTCCATCACCGTCGCGCCCTCGCTGACCCTGACGGACCGTGAGTACCAGACGCTCCGTGACATCGGCATCGCGATCATCCGCGAGGTCGGCGTCGACACCGGCGGCTGCAACATCCAGTTCGCGATCAACCCGGTCGACGGCCGGATCATCGTGATCGAGATGAACCCGCGCGTCTCCCGCTCCTCGGCGCTGGCGTCGAAGGCCACCGGCTTCCCGATCGCCAAGATCGCCGCGAAGCTGGCCGTCGGCTACACGCTGGACGAGATCCCCAACGACATCACCGAGAAGACCCCGGCCTCCTTCGAGCCCTCGCTCGACTACGTGGTCGTCAAGGTCCCGCGCTTCGCGTTCGAGAAGTTCCCTTCGGCCGATGCGACGCTGACCACGACCATGAAGTCGGTCGGCGAGGCGATGGCGATGGGCCGCAACTTCCCCGAGGCGCTGAACAAGGCGCTGCGCTCGCTGGAGAAGAAGGGCTCGCAGTTCACCTGGGTCGGCGAGCCCGGCGACAAGGACGAGCTGCTGACGAAGGCCCAGGTCCCGACCGACGGCCGGATCAACACCGTCATGCAGGCCATCCGGGCCGGCGCCACCCAGGAGGAGGTGTTCGAGTCCACGAAGATCGACCCGTGGTTCGTCGACCAGCTCTTCCTGATCGACGAGATCGCCGCCGAGATCGCCGAGGCCGACAAGCTCGACCCCGAGCTGCTGCGCCACGCCAAGCGGCACGGCTTCTCCGACCAGCAGATCGGCGAGATCCGGGGCCTGAAGCCGGACGTCGTCCGTGAGGTCCGGCACGCGCTCGGCATCCGCCCGGTCTTCAAGACGGTCGACACCTGTGCCGCCGAGTTCGCCGCCAAGACCCCGTACTTCTACTCGTCCTACGACGAGGAGAGCGAGGTCGCGCCGCGCACCAAGCCCGCCGTGATCATCCTCGGCTCGGGCCCGAACCGGATCGGCCAGGGCATCGAGTTCGACTACTCCTGCGTGCACGCCTCCTTCGCGCTCGCCGAGGCCGGGTACGAGACCGTCATGGTCAACTGCAACCCGGAGACCGTCTCCACCGACTACGACACCTCCGACCGGCTCTACTTCGAGCCGCTCACGCTCGAGGACGTGCTGGAGATCGTGCACGCCGAGCAGGAGGCGGGCCCGCTCGCGGGCGTCATCGTCCAGCTCGGCGGCCAGACCCCGCTGGGCCTGGCGCAGGCGCTCAAGGACAACGGCGTGCCGATCGTCGGCACCCAGCCCGAGGCGATCGACCTCGCCGAGGAGCGCGGCGCCTTCGGCCGGGTGCTGCGCGACGCGGGCCTGCCGGCCCCCAAGCACGGCACGGCGTTCTCCTTCGAGGAGGCCAAGGCGATCGCGGACGAGATCGGCTACCCGGTACTGGCCCGCCCGAGCTACGTGCTCGGCGGACGCGGCATGGAGATCGTCTACGACGAGCCCTCGCTCGCCTCCTACCTGGAGCGGCACGCCGGTCTGATCTCCGAGCACCCGGTGCTGATCGACCGCTTCCTGGACGACGCGGTCGAGATCGACGTGGACGCGCTCTTCGACGGCACCGAGCTCTACCTCGGCGGCGTGATGGAGCACATCGAGGAGGCCGGTATCCACTCCGGCGACTCGGCCTGCGCGCTGCCCCCGATCACCCTCGGCGGCTACGACATCAAGCGGCTGCGGACCTCCACCGAGGCCATCGCGCGCGGCGTCGGGGTGCTCGGCCTGATCAACATCCAGTTCGCGCTGTCCGGCGACATCCTGTACGTCCTGGAGGCCAACCCGCGCGCCTCGCGGACGGTGCCGTTCACCTCCAAGGCGACGGCCGTCCCGCTGGCCAAGGCCGCCGCCCGGATTTCGCTCGGCGCGACCATCGCCGAGCTGCGCGCCGAGGGCATGCTCCCGGCCGAGGGCGACGGCGGCACGCTGCCGGCCGACTGCCCGATCTCCGTCAAGGAGGCCGTGATGCCGTGGAGCCGCTTCCGCGACATCTACGGGCGCGGCGTCGACACCGTGCTCGGCCCGGAGATGCGCTCGACCGGTGAGGTCATGGGCATCGACACCGTCTTCGGCACCGCGTACGCCAAGGCGCAGTCCGGGGCGTACGGCGCGCTGCCGACCAAGGGCAAGGTCTTCGTCTCGGTCGCCAACCGCGACAAGCGCAACCTGGTCTTCCCGGCCCGTGCGCTGGTCGAGCTGGGCTTCGAGGTGCTCGCCACCTCCGGCACCGCCGAGGTGCTGCAGCGCGGCGGCATCCCGTCCACCGTGGTGCGCAAGCACAGCGAGGGCGAGGGCCCGAACGGCGAGCGGACGATCGTCCAGCTGATCCACGACGGCGACGTCGACCTGATCATCAACACCCCGTACGGCACGGGCGGCCGCCTCGACGGCTACGAGATCCGTACCGCCGCCGTCTCGCGCGGCGTGCCGTGCCTGACCACCGTCCAGGCGATGGGCGCGGCCGTCCAGGGCATCGACGCGCTGCTGCGCGGCGAGGTCGGGGTGATGTCGCTCCAGGAGCACGCGGCGCTGATCAACGCCGGCCGCAAGTAGCACAACTCCAGTGGGGGGCACCTGAGTTACGGTGCCCCCCACACCCATGCTCGTTGCTCGTCGCTCGTTGAGGAAGGCCACCGCCCTTGTACAAGCTCCTGTTCAACCTCGTCTTCAAGAAGATGGACCCCGAGAAGGCCCACCACCTCGGCTTCTTCTGGATCCGGCTGGCCGCCTCCGTGCCCGGGCTGAAGCAGCTCGTACGACTGGTGCTCGCGCCGCAGGACCGCGCGCTGCGCACCACCGCCCTCGGCCTCGACCTGCCCGGCCCGTTCGGGCTCGGGGCGGGCTTCGACAAGAACGGCATCGGGATCGACGGGCTGTCGATGCTCGGCTTCGACTTCGTCGAGATCGGCACCATCACCGGTGAGCCGCAGCCGGGCAACCCGACGCCGCGCCTGTTCCGGCTGGTCGAGGACCGCGCGCTGATCAACCGGATGGGCTTCAACAACCAGGGCTCCGAGCGGGTCGCCGCCCGGCTGGCCGCCCGCCGGCCCAGCACCTCGGCCCCGGTGGTCGGCGTCAACATCGGCAAGACGAAGGTGGTCGAGGAGGCGGACGCCACCGCCGACTACGTCAAGAGCACCGAGCGGCTCGCCGCGCACGCCGACTACCTGGTCGTCAACGTCAGCTCCCCGAACACCCCCGGGCTGCGCAACCTCCAGGCCGTCTCCACCCTCGGTCCGCTGCTCTGGGACGTCCGCAAGGCCGCCGACGCGGCCGCGCCGCACCACGTCCCGCTGCTGGTGAAGATCGCCCCCGACCTGGCCGACGAGGACATCGACGAGATCGCCGACATGGCCCTGCACCTCGGCCTGGACGGCATCATCGCAACCAACACCACGATCGGCCGCGAGGGCCTGCGGGAGTCCTCGGCGCGGATCGAGGAGATCGGCATGGGCGGGCTCTCCGGTGCCCCGCTCAAGGCGCGGTCGCTGGAGGTCCTGCAGCGGCTGCGGGCGCGCACCGAGGGGCGGCTGACGCTGATCGCCGTCGGTGGCATCGAGACGGCCGACGACGCCTGGGAGCGGATCCTGGCCGGCGCCGACCTCGTGCAGGGCTACAGCGCCTTCATCTACGAGGGGCCGTTCTGGATGCGGCGGATGCACAAGGGCCTCTCGGCCCACCTGCGGGCGAGCGGCTTCAAGACCATCGCCGAGGCGGTGGGCACGGCGAAGTAGGGGGCGGTGCAACTGGCTGTCCGATCATCGGTGCGGGCTCGGAGCCTTCCGATTTCGCGCAGTTCCCCGCGCCCCCTGGGGGAACCCCGTCCTCTTGAGGGGTAGGGCGAAGTGACAGGGGATGGTCGGATTTGTCAGAGTGCTCGGAATCAAGCGCGTAGGGCTGCCGAAAGGTGAACAAGATGGCCCACCCAGTCCAGAGCGAGGCCGAGGTGCTCTCCCGCAGCACCGAGGGCGGCTACCACCGGCTGGTGCTGCGCGCCCCGGAGGCGGCTCCCCGGGTCCGGCCGGGGCACTTCGCGACCCTGGCGGTCGGCGGGCCGAACTCCGCGCTGCTGCTGCGGCGGGCCTTCTCGATCCACCGGGCCGATGTCGAGGCCGGGACGGTCGAGCTGGTGATCGCCGAGCGCGGGGAGGGGACGAGGGAACTCGCCCGGGCCAGGCCCGGCGACCGGCTCGACCTGATCGCTCCGCTCGGTACGCCGTTCCCGCTGCCCGACGGGCCCGTCAGCGCGCTGCTGGTGGCCGACGGGTACGGCGGCGCGCCGCTGTTCGGGCTCGGCGAGGAGATCCGGCGGCGTGGCGGCCAGGTCGGGTTCATCCTGGGCGCGGCCACGGCCGACCGCCTCTTCGGGGTCGAGCAGGCCCGGGCGCTCACCCAGGACGTCCTGGTGGTCACCGAGGACGGCTCGGCCGGGCTGCAGGGCCGGGTCACCGACCCGCTCGCCCAGGCCGTCAAGGCGATCGACGCGACCGTGGTGCACGCGTGTGGTCCGATGCCGATGCTGCGCGAGGTCTCCGCCATCGCGCTGGGCCTCGGCGCCCGCTGCCACACCTCGGTGGAGGAGGCGATGGCCTGCGGCGTCGGCATCTGTATGACCTGCGTGCTGCCGGTGGTCGGCGAGGACGGCGTGAGCCGCTTCGTCCGCTCCTGCACCGACGGCCCGGTCTTCGACGGCGCCCGGGTCCGCTGGGACGACATCGGCACCGTGCCCCCCGATCTGGAAGGCGCCGCCGCGATGGGAGTCCGGAGCTGATGGACCCTCAGGAGATCGACCTCACCGTCCCGTTCGGCCCGCTGACGCTGCCGAACCCGCTCACCACCGCCTCCGGCTGCGCCGGGTACGGGCGTGAGCTGGCCAAGTTCGTCCCGCTGGACGAGCTGGGTTCCGTCACCACCAAGACGATCATGCCGTACGCCCGCTCCGGCCTGGCCACGCCCCGGATGGCCGAGACGCCGTCCGGGATGCTCAATGCGATCGGACTGCAGGGCCCCGGCGTCGCCGCCTTCGTCCGGCACGAGCTGCCCTGGCTCGCCGAGCGCGGCGCCCGGGTGCTGGTCTCGGTCGCGGGGGAGCGGCTGGAGGAGTACGCGGAGGTCGCCGAGCAGCTGAACGGGCAGCCCGGCGTGATCGGCCTCGAACTCAACATCTCCTGCCCCAACGTCGCCGACCGGGGTCAGGTCTTCGCCTGCAACCCGGCCACCTCGTACGACGTGGTCCGCGCCGTCCGGGAGGTCACCGACGCCGCCCTGCCGGTGTACGCCAAGCTCTCGCCCGACGTGACCTCGATCACCGAGATCGCCGCCGCCTGCGTCTCGGCCGGGGCCGACGGGCTGTCGATGATCAACACCTCGCTCGGGATGGCCATCGACCTGGACACCCTGCGCCCCGCGCTCGCGGGCGGCACCGGCGGGCTCTCCGGGCCCGCCGTCCGGCCGATCGCCGTGCGCTGCGTTCACCAGGTGTACGCGGCGATGGCCGCCGGGCGCATCCCCGAGGTGCCGATCATCGGGATGGGCGGCATCCGCACCGGCCGGGACGCCCTGGAGTTCGCGCTCGCCGGCGCCGGCGGTCTCGCCGTCGGCACCACCCTGTTCAACGACCCCGCCGCCCCGCTGCGCATCCTCGACGAGCTGCGCAGCGAGCTGGCGGCCCGGGGCTTCGCCAAGTTCACCGACGTGGTGGGGCTCGCCCACCGCACCCCCTCCCGCTGAAAGGCCGTCATGACCCTCGCTCCCTTCGGTGCCCGTCTGCGCCACGCCCTCGACACCCGTGGTCAGCTGTGCGTCGGCATCGACCCGCACGCCTCCCTGCTGGCCGCCTGGGGCCTGAGCGACGACGTGGCCGGGCTGGAGAAGTTCAGCCGCACCGTGGTCGAGGCGCTGGCGGGCGAGGTCGCCGTGCTCAAGCCGCAGGCCGCCTTCTTCGAGCGCTTCGGCAGCCGGGGCATCGCCGTCCTGGAGCAGACCGTCGCCGAGGCCCGCGAGGCGGGCGCGCTGGTGCTGATGGACGCCAAGCGCGGCGACATCGGCTCCACCATGGCCGCCTACGCCGAGACCTTCCTCTCACCGGGCAGCCCGCTCTTCTCGGACGCCGTCACCGTCAGCCCGTACCTGGGCTTCGGGTCGCTGCGGCCCGCGCTCGACCTGGCCCGGGCCAACGGCTGCGGCGTGTTCGCGCTGGCGCTGACCTCCAACCCCGAGGGTGCCGAGGTGCAGCGCGCGGTGGCCGCGAACGGCGAGAGCGTCGCCCAGGGTGTGCTGCGCAGCCTGGCGGCCGAGAACGCGGGCGCCGAGCCGCTCGGCTCGTTCGGCGCGGTGGTCGGCGCGACGCTGGCCGAGGCCGGCGTGGACCTGGCGATCAACGGCCCGCTGCTCGCCCCCGGCGTCGGCGCGCAGGGCGCGACGGCGGCGGACCTGCCCCGGGTCTTCGGCGACGCGGTGCGCGACGTGGTGCCCAGCGTGAGCCGCGACATCCTCAAGCACGGGCCCTCGGTGGCGGCACTTCGGGCGGCTTCGGCGCGCTTCGTGGACGAGATCGGTGCCGTGCTGGGAAGGTGAGCGGCGTCACATTTGGTGGATCAACCCCGCTCGCCCAGGGTTGATTTGCCCTGATAGGTCCTGGTCGGCCTCGGCTGACCAGGACTTTTCGTGTTCTTTTCCTGACGCGGGGGCTCAAGTTGGGTAGTGTCCGGCGGTAGGTCATCGAAGGGCGGCGGACATCGTCGCTCTCGCAGGTCAGAGCCGTTTTGGTTCCCCTGTTTTCGGTGTCCCAGGCAGTACCCAGTCATAGCTCATCCCTTCCTTCCACACCCTGAGGTGAACGGCGTGGCTCTTCCGCCCCTTACCCCTGAACAGCGCACCGCGGCGCTCGCCAAGGCTGCCGATGCTCGCCGGAAGCGCGCCGACATCAAGGACAAGCTGAAGCACTCCGGTGCCTCGCTCCATGACGTCATCAAGGCGGGCAAGTCCGACGACGAGGTCATCGGCAAGATGAAGGTGTCCGCCCTGCTGGAGAGCCTTCCGGGCGTCGGCAAGGTGCGCGCCAAGCAGATCATGGAGCGTCTGGGTATCAGCGAGAGCCGCCGGGTTCGCGGCCTCGGTACCAACCAGATCGCCTCGCTGGAGCGGGAGTTCGGGAGCACCGCCTCCTGAGCCGACGCCGGACCGGCCCCCGTGGTGCCCGGATCGTCCGCGATCCGGGATAATCGGTGCATGAGTGAACGTCCGCGGCTGACCGTGCTCTCCGGCCCTTCGGGGGTCGGCAAGAGCACGGTCGTCGTTCATATGAGGCAGCAGCACCCCGAGGCATGGCTCTCCGTGTCGGCCACCACCCGCCGCCCGCGGCCGGGCGAGCAGCACGGGGTCCACTACTACTTCGTCGACAACGACGAGTTCGACAAGCTGATCGCCAACGGCGAACTGCTGGAGTGGGCCGTGTTCGCCGGCAACCGGTACGGCACGCCGCGTGCGGCCGTGCTGGAGAAGCTGGAGAACGGCGTCCCGGTGCTGCTGGAGATCGATCTGCAGGGCGCCCGTCAGGTGCGCGAGTCGATGCCCGAGGCGCTGCTGGTCTTCCTGGCTCCGCCGAGCTGGGACGAGCTGGTCCGCCGGCTCACCGGCCGGGGTACCGAGCCGCAGGACGTGATCGAGAAGCGGCTGGAGGCGGCGAAGGTCGAGCTGGCTGCCGAGGCCGAATTCGACGTGACCCTTGTCAACAGCTCGGTCGAGCAGGTAGTGGACGAGCTGCTGGCCCTGTTGGGTGTAGTCTGACCAGATCATGTTGTGCTGACTACGGTCGAACTTCATGTGCTGATCTGATCAGCATCCTTTCTTTGCCACCTTTTCGGAAGGTTTTCGCGTGTCCTCTTCCATGACCGCGCCCGAGGGCATCATCAACCCGCCGATCGATGAGCTGCTCGAGGCCACCGACTCGAAGTACAGCCTGGTGATCTACGCCGCCAAGCGCGCGCGTCAGATCAACGCGTACTACTCGCAGCTCGGCGAGGGCCTCCTGGAGTACGTCGGCCCGCTGGTCGACACCCACGTGCACGAGAAGCCGCTGTCGATCGCACTCCGCGAGATCAACGCCGGCATGCTCACCGCGGAGCCCACCGAGGCCGCCTGAGTCTGTCCCGGAAAGGCCCGTCAGAATCCTTCTGGCGGGCCTTTCCGCTGTGTTGCCGCTGTGCTGTTGGCCACAGTGCGACTGCTGTCTGATGCGCCGTAGGGTTGCGGTGAACCGACCCGAGCAGAAGGACCCAGCATGAGTACGGACCGGCCCGGCGCCTCACCTGTCGTCCCCGACGCCCCGCGCGTCGTCCTCGGCGTCAGCGGCGGAATCGCCGCGTACAAGGCGTGCGAGCTGCTGCGGCGGTTCACCGAGTCCGGGCATCAGGTGACCGTCGTCCCGACGGCCGCCGCGCTGCACTTCGTCGGCGAGGCGACCTGGGCCGCGCTCTCCGGCCGTCCGGCCGCCACCGAGACCTGGGAGCGGGTGCACGAGGTCCCGCACGTGCGGATCGGACAGCAGGCGGACCTGGTCGTGGTCGCCCCCGCCACCGCCGACCTGATGGCCAAGGCCGCCCACGGCATGGCCGACGACCTGCTCACCAACACCCTGCTGACCGCGCGCTGTCCGGTGGTCTTCGCCCCCGCGATGCACACCGAGATGTGGGAGAACGCGGCCACCCAGGAGAACGTGGCGACGCTGCGTCGCCGGGGCGCGATCGTGCTGGAGCCCGCCGTCGGGCGGCTCACCGGCGTGGACACCGGCAAGGGGCGGCTCCCCGAGCCGTCCGCGATCTTCGAGTCCTGCCGCCGGGTGCTCGCCCGGGGCGGGCTGACCGCCGACCTGGCCGGCCGGCACGTGGTGATCTCGGCCGGCGGCACCCGGGAGCCGCTGGACCCGGTGCGCTACCTCGGCAACAACTCCTCCGGCAAGCAGGGTTATGCGCTCGCCGGCACGGCCGCCGCCCGGGGCGCCAGGGTCACCCTGCTGTCCGCCAACGCCACCCTGCCGGACCCGGCGGGCGTGGACGTGGTGCACGTCTCGACCGCGCTGGAGCTGCGCGAAGCGGTGCTGAAGGCGGCGCCGGAGGCCGACGTGGTGGTGATGGCCGCCGCCGTCGCGGACTTCCGCCCCGCCGAGTACGTCACCGGCAAGATCAAGAAGGTGGACGGCGTCGACCCGGCGCCCGTCGCGCTGGTCCGCAATCCGGACATCCTCGCCGAGATCTCCGCACACCGGGCCCGGCCCGGGCAGCTGGTGGTCGGCTTCGCGGCCGAGACGGACGACGTGCTGGCCAACGGCCGCGCCAAACTGGCCCGCAAGGGCTGCGATCTGCTGGTCGTCAACGAAGTGGGCGGCGGTAAGGCGTTCGGGCAGGACACCAACGCTGCGGTGCTGCTCAGCAGCACCGGCCCGGAGGTCGAGATTCCCGACGGGCCAAAGGAATCACTGGCCGACGCGGTCTGGGACGCGGTGGCCGGCCGACTGGCCTGAGGGCCCGGACCAGGGTGTTCCGTCTCACGAGTTGATCGAAGCAGTGCCATAAGAAGGTAGCCGACCGTTACACTCCAGGCATCAAGTCTTTCCGGATGCCCCGGGACCTCCGGGGTGTTCAGTCAGCAGCCGCTGCAACCATCAGGGAGCGCTGTGTCTCGCCGCCTGTTTACTTCGGAGTCCGTGACCGAGGGTCACCCCGACAAGATCGCTGACCAGATCAGCGACACCATCCTGGACGCTCTGCTGACGCAGGACCCGACTTCCCGGGTCGCCGTCGAGACGCTGATCACCACCGGCCAGGTGCACATCGCCGGTGAGGTGACGACGAAGGCGTACGCGCCGATCGCGCAGCTGGTCCGGGACAAGATCCTCGAAATCGGCTACGACTCGTCCAAGAAGGGCTTCGACGGCGCCTCCTGCGGCGTTTCGGTGTCCATCGGGGCGCAGTCGCCCGACATCGCGCAGGGTGTCGACACCGCGTACGAGGCCCGGGTCGAGGGCGATGAGGACGACCTCGACAAGCAGGGCGCGGGCGACCAGGGCCTGATGTTCGGCTACGCCAGCGACGAGACCCCCGAGCTGATGCCGCTGCCGATCACGCTGGCGCACCGGCTGGCCAAGCGTCTCTCCGAGGTCCGCAAGAACGGGACCATCCCGTACCTGCGCCCGGACGGCAAGACCCAGGTCACCATCGAGTACGACGGTGACAAGGCCGTCCGCCTCGACACCGTGGTGGTCTCCTCGCAGCACGCCAGCGACATCGACCTGGACTCGCTGCTGACCCCGGACATCCGCGAGTTCGTCGTGGAGCCGGAGCTCAAGCGCCTGGCCGACGACGGCATCAAGCTGGTCACCGAGGGCTACCGCCTGCTGGTGAACCCCACCGGTCGTTTCGAGATCGGCGGCCCGATGGGCGACGCCGGGCTGACCGGCCGCAAGATCATCATCGACACGTACGGCGGCATGGCCCGCCACGGCGGCGGCGCGTTCTCCGGCAAGGACCCGTCCAAGGTCGACCGCTCCGCCGCGTACGCGATGCGCTGGGTCGCCAAGAACATCGTCGCGGCCGGCCTGGCCCGCCGCGCCGAGGTCCAGGTCGCCTACGCCATCGGCAAGGCCGAGCCCGTCGGCCTGTTCGTCGAGACCTTCGGCACCGAGACCGTCCCCGTCCTGGACATCCAGAAGGCCGTCACCGACGTCTTCGACCTCCGCCCCGCCGCGATCATCCGCGACCTCGACCTGCTGCGCCCGATCTACGCGAAGACCGCCGCGTACGGGCACTTCGGTCGCGAGGACGCGGACTTCACCTGGGAGCGCACCGACCGCGCCGAGCAGCTGAAGAAGGCCGCGGGGGCCTGATCCCCGGCCGAGGGCGGCGGGGCACCCCTCCCGGGGGGTGACCGCCGCCTTCGGCGTTTCTTCGCAGATCAGTCGCAGACAGGGGCGCGGGGAGCTGCGGTGGAGCGGGAGGGTGCGGACCGTTGCCTTCCGGTTTCGCGCAGTTCCCCGCGCCCCTTGCCATGGCTGGCCGGGTGCCTGTGTGTCGGTGGGATCTGGTACGACTAGGGGCGATGAGCAGCGCAGACGACACCGGGGAGCAGCTGGCCTTCATCCGGGAGACGGTCCGTAAGGCCAAACCCCGGACGTGGCGCGGCGCGCTGCCTGCCGAGCATCTGCCGGTGGCCCGGGTGGTGGTCGACAAGGGGCTGCTCCACCTCGACCAGTTCTTCGACTACGCCGTCCCCGCCACCATGGCGGAGGAGGCTCTGCCCGGTGTGCGGGTCCGGGTCCGCTTCGGGGCCAGGGTGGTCGCGTCCGGGCGGCGTGAGGGCGGGGAGCTGCACGACGGGTTCATCGTCGAGCGCCGTGCGGACAGTGACTACAAGGGCCCGCTCGCCCCGCTCGCCCAGGTGCTCTCGCCGGAGCCGGTGCTGACCCCGGCGCTGCTGCGCCTGTGCCGTACGGTCGCGGACCGGTACGCGGGCTCGCTCGCTGACGTGCTGCAGCTCGCGGTGCCGCCCCGGCACGCCAAGGCGGAGGCGGAGCCGTCCCCCGCGCCGCTGCCGCCGCCGGCCGTCCCCGAGCCGGGCAGTTGGAGTCGTTACCCGCAGGGGCCCGACTACCTGGCGGCGCTCGCCGCCGGTCGCGCGCCGCGCGCGGTCTGGACCGCGCTGCCCGGCCCGACCTGGCCGGACGAGATCGCGCGTGCGGTCGCCGCCACGCTGGCGGGCGGGCGCGGTGCTCTGGTGGTGCTCCCCGACGGCAAGGCCGCCGGCCGGGTCGACGAGGCGCTCACCGCGCTGCTCGGCCCCGGCCGGCATGCCGCGTTGACGGCGGATCTCGGGCCCAAGGAGCGCTACCGGCACTGGCTCGCCGTCAGCCGGGGTTCGGTGCGGGCTGCGGTCGGCACCCGGGCGGCGATGTTCGCGCCCGTACGTGACCTGGGGCTGGTGGTGGTCTGGTCGGACGGCGACGGCAACCACAGCGACCCGCGCGCCCCGCACCCGCACGTACGCGAGGTCGCGCTGCTGCGCGCCGCCGAGGAGGGCGCGGGCGTGCTGCTCGGCGGGCTGTCCGTCACGGTGGAGGCGGCGCAGCTGCTGCGGACGGGCTGGGCCCGGCCGCTGGCCGCCGAGCGGGAGACGGTGCGCGCGGTCGCGCCGAGGGTCCGTACCGTGACCGATCTGGACCAGGCCCGGGACGCAGCCGCGCAGTCCGCCCGGCTGCCCGGCCCGGCCTGGGAGGCCGCGCGTGAGGCGCTGACCAAGGGGCCGGTGCTGGTCCAGGTGCCACGGCGTGGGTACGTGCCGAGGCTGGCGTGTGCCTGCTGCCGGGAGCCGGCCCGCTGCCGGCACTGCGTCGGGCCGCTGGAGGCGCGGTCCTCGGGCGGGCCGCTGGAGTGCTCGTGGTGCGGGCAGGCGGAGACGGAGTGGCACTGCCGTGAGTGCGGGTCGTTCCGGCTGCGGGCGCAGGTGGTCGGCGCGCGGCGGACGGCGGAGGAGTTGGGCAAGGCGTTCCCCCGGGTGCCGGTCCGGACCTCCGGCCGGGATTCGGTGCTGGCCGCCGTGTCCGGTGAGCCGGCCCTGGTGATCTCCACGCCCGGCGCCGAGCCGGTCGCCGAGGGCGGGTACGCGGCGGCGCTGCTGCTCGACGGCTGGGCGCTGCTGAACCGGCCCGACCTGCGGGCCGGGGAGGAGGCGCTGCGGCTCTGGATGGCGGCGGCCGGGCTGGTCCGCCCGGCGGCGGAGGGCGGCACGGTGGTGGTGGTCGCCGAGCCGACCGCCCGTCCCGTCCAGGCCCTGATCCGCTGGGACCCGGCCGGGCACGCTGCGCTCGAGTTGGAGGAGCGTGCCCAGCTGCACTTCCCGCCGGTCTCCCGGATGGCCTCCGTCACCGGAGCCCCGCACGCCGTGGCGGATCTCATCTCGCTGATCCGGCTGCCCGAGGGGACGGACATCCTCGGGCCCGTCCCGGCACCCGGCGGGCGGGGCGTGGAGCTGGAGCGCGCGCTGCTCCGGGTCGCGCCCGGCCAGGGCGCGGCGCTCGCCGCCGCGCTCAAGGCCGCGCAGATCGCCAGGGTGGCGCTGCGGACACCGGACCCGGTGAAGGTTCGGATCGACCCGCCGGACATCGGCTGAGTGCGAAGTTCCCCCCGGGGGGCGCGAGGCGGGATGTGCGGCGCCGTCGCTTGCGGTTTCGCGCAGTTCCCCGCGCCCCTGGGATGCCCAGTCCCGCACAGGGGTCAGCCCCGTAGGGGTACCCCCGGCCGTTCCAGCCCGCCCTGGCGGGCGGCCGGGACGGTCCGGGCCAGGGGTGAGGGAGCCGGGGGTAGCTCCTCGCTCCGGTCCGGCCGGGCGGGGCTCGGCAGGGCGGGGGCCGGGAGACCGGCCGCCAGGAGTTCTGAGCTGGGCCTGCGCATCCCGTAACGCCGGTGCACAGCCTGCTTGGTGACTCCGAGGGCCGAGCCGACCGAGTCCCAGGAGAAGCCGAGCGCGCGGTCGAACTCGACCGCCGCGCCGACCAGCGTCTCCACGCTCTCGCGCAGCTCCTGCGCCAGCCGTACCGTCGGCGCGGGCGCCCGCCCGTACACCACGAAGCCCGCCGAGGTGCTGGGCCGCCGGGGCCGGTAGACGTTGCCCAGCTGGGCGGTGAGCGTGCGCAGTGCGTCGACCTGGCGCCGCACCCTCTCGATGTCCCGTACCAGCAGGTGCAGGCTGGCCCGCGCCCGGGCGTCGTGGTTGATCTGCTCGGCCATGGCCGGTGTTCCACCTCTCCGTACGGTGAATCCGTGCCGGACGCCCCTGGCGTCCGGGTCAATCTCACTTGACCAACGCCGGACCAGGGGCCGGGGTCACGCGCCGGACCGATACGGGATATGCCAGAAGTACGTCCGAACGGGCGGTCCGCATTGCATAGACTGCCTGCTGAGCGCTATTCGCAGGTTTGGAAGTACTTCCGGCCTCGCACAAGTTCTCGCAAAATACGTGCACCTTCGCCAGTCCCCGCCGACAGGAGTCCGCCGCCATGCCGATCCAGCCGATCCGGATCTTCGGCGACCCGGTGCTCCGCGCCTCCGCGCGGCCCGTGACCACGTTCGACAAGGAACTGCGCACGCTCGTCAAGGACCTCACCGACACCATGCTCGACGCCCCCGGTGCCGGCCTGGCCGCGCCCCAACTCGGCGTCTCGCTGCGGGTGTTCGCGTACAACGTGGACGGCGTGGTCGGTCACCTGATCAACCCCGACCTCAGCCTCACCGACGAGGAGCAGGACGGTCCGGAGGGCTGCCTCTCGCTCCCCGGCCTGCGCTTCGACACCAAGCGCGCGTACGGCGTGGTGGCCAAGGGCTTCAACATGCACGGCGACCCGGTGACAATCGAGGGCACCGAGCTGCTCGCCCGCTGCATCCAGCACGAGACCGACCACCTGGACGGCATCATCTTCATCGACCGCCTCGACCGCGAGCAGCGCAAGGCCGCGCTCAAGGCGATCCGCGACGCGGAGTGGGGGCAGGGGCTGGTGCCGACCGTCAGGATCTCCCCGCACAGCACCTTCGGCTCCGCCCGCTGACCCCAGCCCCGCCTCCTGAGACTCCCAAGAGAAGGACCTGCATGCGCCTCGTCTTCGCCGGCACCCCCGAGGTCGCCGTTCCTGCCCTGGACGCCCTGCTCGCCTCCGGGCGGCATGAGGTGGTCGCCGTGGTCACCCGCCCCGACGCCCCCGCCGGGCGTGGTCGCAAGCTGGTCGCCAGCCCCGTCGCCCAGCGCGCCGAGGAGGCCGGGATCGAGGTCCTCAAGCCCGCCAAGCCGAGCGACCCGGACTTCCTGGCCCGGCTGGCCGAGATCGCCCCGGACTGCTGCCCGGTGGTCGCGTACGGCGCGCTGCTGCGCCCGGGCGCCCTGGAGATCCCTGAGCACGGCTGGGTCAACCTGCACTTCTCGCTGCTGCCCGCCTGGCGCGGCGCGGCCCCCGTCCAGCACGCGGTGCTGGCGGGCGACGAGGTCACCGGCGCGTCGACCTTCCTGATCGAACAGGGCCTCGACTCCGGCCCGGTGTACGGCATCCTGACCGAGGAGATCCGCCCCACGGACACCAGCGGCGAGCTGCTCACCCGCCTCGCCGAGGCCGGCGCGCGGCTGCTCACCGCCACCATGGACGGCATCGAGGACGGCGCCCTGCACGCCGTCCCGCAGCCCGCCGACGGCATCACCCTCGCGCCCAAGATCACCGTCGAGGACGCCCGGATCGAGTGGTCCCACCCCGCCCTGCGGATCGACCGCCTGGTACGCGGCTGCGCGCCCGCGCCCGGCGCCTGGACCACCTTCCGGGGCGAGCGGCTCAAGGTCTCCGGCCCGGTCAAGCTGATCACCGACGCTGCCGAGCTGGCCCCCGGCTCGCTCGCGGTCGGCAAGAACAGCGTCCGGGTCGGCACCGGCAGCCACGAGATCGAACTCGGCGAGGTCCAGCCGCAGGGCAAGAAGCCGATGCGCGCGGCAGACTGGGCCCGAGGCGTCCGGATCGAGTCCGGCGAGCAGCTCGGACTCTGACCCGCCCCCGTTCGTTGCGTACCACCCATTGATCCCGCCAGCACATTGAGGCTCCCCGTGACCACCCCCAGCACCCCCAGCGCCAAGCGTCCCGCCCGTCCCCACCGCCGTCCCAAGAAGGACCCGGCGCGCATCGTCGCGTTCAAGGCCCTGCGCGCCGTGGACGAGCGCGACGCGTACGCCAACCTGATCCTCCCGTCCCTGCTGCGCGAGGCCGAGCAGAAGAGCGGCCTGGACCGCCGGGACGCCGCGCTCGCCACCGAACTGGTCTACGGCACCCTGCGCCTGCAGGGCACCTACGACGCGATCATCGCCGCCTGCATCGACCGCCCGCTGCGCGAGGTCGACCCGCCGGTGCTGGACGTGCTCTCGCTCGGCGCGCACCAGCTGCTCACCACCCGGATCCCCTCGCACGCCGCCGTCTCGGCGACCGTCGAGCTGGCCCGGGTGGTGCTCGGCGACGGGCGGGCCAAGTTCGTCAACGCCGTCCTGCGCAAGATCAGCGCGCAGGACCTGGACGCCTGGATCCAGCAGGTCGCCCCGCCGTACGAGAAGGACGCCGAGGACCACCTCGCCGTCGTCCACTCGCACCCGCGCTGGGTGGTCTCCGCGCTCTGGGACTCGCTCGGCCGCTGGCAGCCCGAGGCTGCCGGACGCGTCGCGATCGAGGAGCTGCTGCACGCCGACAACGAGCGCCCGGCCGTCACCCTGGTCGCCCGCCCCGGCCGGGCCACCGCCGCCGAACTGCTCGCCGCGCTGCCCGAGTCGGAGCCGGGCCGCTGGTCCCCGTACGCCGTCCGCCTTGCCGAGGGCGGCGACCCGGGCGGCCTGGACGCCGTGCGGGAGAACCGGGTCGGCGTCCAGGACGAGGGCAGCCAGCTGGTCGCGATGGCACTGGCAGCCGCGCCGCTGGACGGCCCCGACCGGCTCTGGCTGGACGGCTGCGCCGGCCCCGGCGGCAAGGCCGCGCTGCTCGGCGCGCTGGCCGCCGAGCGCGGCGCCGCGCTGGTGGCGAGCGAGAAGCTGCCGCACCGGGCCCGCCTGGTCGCCCGCGCGCTGGACGGCAACCCCGGCCCGTACACGGTCATCACCGCCGACGGCACCAAGCCGGCCTGGCGGCCCGGCTCCTTCGACCGCACCCTGGTCGACGTCCCGTGCTCCGGCCTCGGCGCCCTGCGCCGCCGCCCGGAGGCCCGCTGGCGCCGCCGCCCCGACGACATCGCCGGCTTCGGCCCGCTCCAGCGCGACCTGCTGCGCACCGCCGTCCAGGCCACCCGGGTCGGCGGCGTGGTCGGCTACGCCACCTGCTCCCCGCACCTGGCCGAGACCCGCGCCGTCGTCGACGACATCCTGCGCACCGAACCCGGCCTGGAGTGGATCGACGCCCGCCCGCTGCTCCCCGGCGTCCCCGCCCTGGGAGCCGGCCCGGACGTCCAGCTCTGGCCGCACCTGCACGGCACCGACGCGATGTACCTGGCGCTGCTGCGGCGCACTGCGTGAGGCTCAGCGGTGCGCGGGGTGCCGTGTGCTCAGGGCTCTACGGAGGTGTGTGGTTGATCGCGCAGTTCCCCGCGCCCCTGCTGGGGTAGCCCAGCTGCCACGGGTAGCCGCAGGTTCGCTCGGGTGCTGAAGTTGAAGTCGACAGCCTCAGTCGAGACGTGGAGGCGCGGGATGCCCGAGGTCGGTGCGAACGGGGTTTCGCTGTACTACGAGAGCCAGGGCACCGGGCCGGGCGTGGTGCTCGTGCACGGCTCGTGGAGCGATGCGGACAGCTGGAGCCGGGTGGTGCCGGGGCTCGCCACCGGGTGCACGGTGGTGGCGTACGACCGGCGGGGGCACAGCCGCAGCGAGGACCCGGGGGTGCAGGGGTCGGTGCACGAGGACGTCGCGGACCTGGCCGGGCTCATCGAGGCGCTCGGGCTGGCCCCGGCCTTCGTCTGCGGCAACTCCTACGGCGGGCTGATCACGCTCAGGCTGGCCGCCGTCCGGCCCGAGCTGGTGCGGGGGATCACCGTGCACGAGCCGCCCGGGGTGGAGCTGATCCGGGCCGATCCGGGCCTGTCGGTGATCACCGGTGGCTTCGCGGAGCGGATCGCGCCCGTACGGGTGCTGCTCGAAGCGGGCGAGTCCGCTGCGGCGGCGGAGCTGTTCGTCGAGACCGTGGCCCTCGGGCCGGGCGCCTGGCTGCAGCTCCCCGCGCCGCTGCGCCACACCTTCGTACGGAACGCACCGACCTTCCTCGACGAACTGCGGGACCCGGAGGCGCTCGCCCTCGACCTCACGGCCCTGGCCGGGTACACCGCACCGGTACTGCTGACCCGGAGCGACGGGCCGGCGCCCCTCTTCGAGCCCGTCCTGGACCGGATCGCCCTGACCCTCCCGCACGCCGAGATCCACGTCTACCTCGGCGCGGGCCACGTTCCCCATGTCACGCAGCCGGAGGAGTACGTCCGGGTGGTGCTGCCCCGCGCGCTGGCCCGGCCCTGACGGGTGCGGGGGGTGTCAGCCCCGGGGGTCGGGTGCGGTCGGGGTCAGGACGGCGGAGATGAGCTGCTGCAGGGTGCGGTCGAAGATCGCGTCCGAGTCCGGCGGTGTGCCGGTGCCACCGGAGATCAGGGCCTGGGTCAGGTGGGGGTAGTCGCCGCTGAGCACCACGCGCTGCAGGTAACTCACCAGGTCTGTCTGCCACTTGCCGCCGGCCGCCGCCGTGTTCTCCCACTCCGCGTACTGGCAGAGGAAGCCGTTGAGCAGGGACAACGCCTCCATCTTCGCGGAGCCGGGGAGGTCGGCGTCGGCGAGGCAGGCGAGGAAGTACTCGGTGTAGCGCAGTCCGTTGGGCCCGAGGGAGGGGCGGCCGACCACCAGGCGGGGTACCCAGGTGTGTCGGCGCAGGATCCCGAGCTGCCGGCGGAACAGTAGTCGGAGGTCCGTTCGCTGGTCGCCCGAGGGGCTCGCCGGCAGCTCGTACTCGCCGACCACCGCGTCGAGCATCAGGTCGAACAGCTGCTCCTTCTTCGGGACGTAGTTGTACAGCGACATCGTCCCGGCGCCGAGTGCCGCCGCGACCCGCCGCATGGAGACCGCGTCGAGCCCCTCCGCGTCGGCGATCGCCACGGCCGCTGCCGCGATCGAGTCGCGGCTGTGCGCCGGGCGCGGGCCCCGGCCGGTGCGTTCGGGCCGCAGCCAGATCAGCTCCGGGGCTTCGGGGGGAGTGGCGCCGGTCGCGCTGCCGTCCGTCACCTGGTCGTCCGCCACTTGGTCGTCCGTCACTTGAAGATCACCTCGCCCCCATCTTACTTACGTACATCGTACGTAGTACGCTGCTGCCAAGCGCACTTCAACGTACGGTGTACCTAGAAGGGGTTTTGCCATGACGGCTGCCAGCACGGATGCCACCAGAACTGCCGGGACTGCCAGGACGGAACAGGCCGCCATCGAGGTGAAGGGCCTGCACAAACGCTTCGGGAAGACCGAGGCCCTGCGCGGTCTCGACCTCACCGTGCCCGCCGGGACGGTCTGCGGGCTGCTCGGCCCGAACGGCGCCGGCAAGACCACCGCCGTCCGGGTCCTCGCCACCCTGGTCGCACCGGACCAGGGCACCGCCCGGGTCGCCGGGTTCGACGTGGTGCGCGAGGCGGACCAGGTGCGGCGCAGCATCGGGCTGGCCGGGCAGCACGCCGCCGTGGACGAGGGCATCACCGGCCGGGACAACCTCCGGCTGTTCGGCCGGTTCCACCGCCTCGGCGCCCGCCGGGCCCGGCAGCGGGCCGACGAACTGCTGGAGCGCTTCGACCTCACGGAGGCGGCCGACCGCCTGGTCCGCACCTACTCGGGCGGCATGCGCCGACGGCTCGACCTGATGGCCAGCCTGGTCACCCAGCCGCCCGTGCTCTTCCTGGACGAGCCCACCACCGGTCTCGACCCGCGCAGCCGCCAGGAGATCTGGGCCTCCATCAGGGAGCTGGCCTCCGCCGGCACCACCGTCCTGCTCACCACCCAGTACCTGGACGAGGCCGACCAACTGGCCGACGCCGTCGCGGTGGTGGACCACGGGATGGTGATCGCGCACGGCCCGCCCGAGCAACTCAAAGCGGCGGTCGGTACCCGGATCGAGGTGACCCTCGCGGAGGCCGGGCAGCTCGTCCCGGCCGCCGAGCTGCTCGCCGCGTTGGCCGGCGGCGAGCCGGGCACCGACCCCGACCGGCGGACGATCACCGTGGTGGCGCGCGGTGGCCTACCGGTCGAGCTGCTCCGCTTGGTGCGCGAGCTCGACGCGGCGGGCGTCGCCGCCCAGGACGTCGCGCTGCGCTCGCCGTCGCTGGACGACGTCTTCCTCGCTCTGACCGCCAACTCCATTGAGAGGGCTGCCTGATGGCCACCACGATGCCCGGAGCCCTGCCGCGCGCGGTCTCCGACACCCGCGGTTCGATGCTGCGCGTCCTGTTGGCGTACCGCCGCTCGCCCGGCCTGATGGTCGCCTCGTTCGCCGTGCCGGTGGTGATGGTGGTGGTGTTCGGGTACGTCTTCGGCAGCGCCATGCAGGTGCCCGGCGGCGGCAACTACCGCGAGTTCCTGATGCCGGGTCTGTTCGTGCTGGTCGCGGTCAACGGCCTGATACCGACCATGGTCGGCACCGCTCGCGACGCCGGGCGCGGCATCACCGACCGGCTGCGCTCGATGCCGGTCTCGCGCACCGGGCTGCTGCTCGGTCTGGCCGTCGCGGACCTGCTGGTGGCGGTCTGCGTGCTGGTACCGCTGACGGCGGTCGGCCTGGCGGCCGGCTGGCGGATCCGGGACGGGTTCGCCCACGCGGCCGTCGCGTTCGCCCTGCTGCTCCTGTTCCGGTTCACGATGACGTGGGTGGGTATGTGCCTCGGACTTCTCGCGGGCTCGGAGGAGACCGCCGGCCAGCTGGCCGTGCTCACCTTCCCGCTCGGGATGGTGACCAACGCCTTCGTACCGACCGGCGGGATGCCCGGTTGGCTGCGCGCCGTCGCCGACTGCAACCCGATCAGCGCAGTGGTGGCCGCCTGCCGCGAGCAGTTCGGCAACCCGTCCGCCCCGGGCGGGCCCTGGCCGATGCAGCACCCGGTCGCGGCGACGCTGCTCTGGGCGGTGGCGCTGCTGGTGGTCTTCGTGCCACTGGCGGTGCGGAAGTTCTCCAGCCACGGGCGGTGACTCCGACCTGAGCCAGGGTCGGTGACTCCGACCTGAGCCAGGGTCGGTGACTCCGACCTGAGCCAGGGTCGGTGACTCCGACCTGAGCCACACGCGGTGAACGGTGCTGGACAAAGCGGCTGGTGCGGCAGAGTGTGGCGAGCATGGAGTTCACCAAACTCGGCCGTACCGGCTTGACCGTGTCCCGCCTCTGCCTGGGCACCATGAACTTCGGCCCGCACACCGAAGAGGACGACGCCCACCAGATCATGGACACCGCCCACGAGCAGGGCATCAACTTCTTCGACACCGCCAACGTCTACGGCTGGGGCGAGAACAAGGGCCGCACCGAGGAGATCATCGGCAGCTGGTTCGCTCGCGGCGGCCGCCGCCGCGAGGAGACCGTCATCGCCACCAAGCTCTACGGCGACATGGGGGAGTGGCCCAACGAGGGCAAGCTCTCCGCACTCAACATCCGCCGCGCGGTCGACGCGAGCCTGCGGCGCCTGCAGACCGACTACATCGACCTGTACCAGATGCACCACATCGACCGGGCCACGCCGTGGGAGGAGATCTGGCAGGCGATGGAGTTGCTGGTCGCCCAGGGCAAGATCATCTACGTCGGCTCCAGCAACTTCGCCGGCTGGCACATCGCCCGGGCCCAGGAGGCCGCGAACTCGCGCAACTTCCTCGGCCTGACGAGCGAACAGTCGCTCTACAACCTGCTGGAACGCAGTCTGGAACTGGAGGTCATCCCGGCCGCCCAGCACTACGGCCTCGGGCTGATCCCCTGGTCGCCGCTGCACGGCGGGCTGCTCGGCGGCGTGCTGCGCAAGGAGCGCGAGGGCGTCCGGCGGTCCTTGGGCCGGGCCGCCGAGACCCTGGAGTCCAAGCGCGAGCAGCTCCAGGCGTACGAGGACCTGGCCGCCGAACTCGGCCACGAGCCCGGTGACATCGCCCTCGCCTGGCTGCTCTCCCGCCCGACCGTCACCGCCCCGATCGTCGGCCCGCGTACGCTCGAACAGCTGCACGCGGCCGTCCGGGCGCTCGACGTGACGCTCGACCGGACGACCCTCGACCGCCTGGACGAGATCTTTCCCGGCCACCGCACCGCCCCGGAGGACTACGCCTGGTAGGCGCTGTCCGGCAGGCGCTGTCCTTCAGGCTCTGCTGGCAGGGCCTGTCCGAAGGGCCTGGTGCCCGGCGGGCCTGTTCGGTAGCTGTCCGTCACACTGTGAGGTGTGACCACCTCCGAGTCGATCATCCATCAGGTGCCCTACCACTCCCAGTGGGAATCGCCCGAGCTGGTGCCGGACATCCTGGCCGGCACCAGTCTGGCGGCCGACGACCCGCTCTGGGAACGGTCGGGCGCGGCCGACCAGGAGGAGTACGAGTACTGGTCGTGGCGGCTCTGCGGGGTGGCCTGTCTGCGGATGGCGCTCGACTTCTGGTGGGGCCTGGCCCCGCCCGCCGTCCGGCTCGCCGAGGAGTGCCTCGCCGCCGGAGCGTACGTACGCCACCCGGACGGGCGGCTCGACGGGCTGATCCACGCGCCCTTCGCCGAGTACGTCCACCGCCGCTGGGGCCTGCCGGCCGACGCCCGCGCGCCGCTGGCCGCCGAGGACCTGCCCGGGCACCTCGCGACGGGCCGGCTGGTGATGCTCTCCGTGCACCCGTCGATCCGTACCCTCGACCCGCACCCGCCGCGCCTCGGTGGCCACCTCGTTCTCGCGGTCGGTGCCACCGAGGACGCGCTGCTGATCCACAACCCCTCAGGATTCCCGGACGGCTCCCAGCAGTTCGCCCCCGTGCCGTGGGCCGACCTCCCGCGCTTCTTCGCCGGACGGGGGATCGTGCTCGGCCCGTACGGTCAGCCCGAGGAGTAGGTGGAGGCGCGGGCGCTCAGCGGTCCCCGGTGGTGGCGGGTCACTCCTTCGACGGGATGTAGTACGGGCTGTTGTGGGCGGCCACCGGTGCGGACTGGTAGGTCCAGACGCCTGCGGCGGGGGCGTCGGCGATCAGCAGGGCGAGGTGCCGACCCACCTCGGCCGCCGGGTCGGTGACGGTGAGGCGTACCCGGCCGCTGGTGGCGCTGTCCAGTGGGTGGTACTGGTAGGGCTGGTAGACGTTCATCGGCCCGGCGAGCAGACCGTCCTGCGGGTGGGTGCCGTAGCCGGTGATCGGGGTGTTGTTGACGGGCTCGGGGGTGAGGCCGGTCAGGTCGGCGTCGAAGGAGAACAGGGCGCGGTCCCGGTGTTCGAGGCCGGCTCGGTCGGCGGTGAAGTCGGCCTCCTTGCAGGTGACCGACCAAGTCCGCTGCTGGGCGGGCCCGTTGAGGGACGGCATGGTGGTCTCGAACCAGCCGGGATACTTGGGTTCGGCGTACAGCTTGATGCCCGCGTCGATCGCGAGCGGGTTGTCGCACAGGACGTGGATGCGGGCGATGCCGAGCAGCTTGGTCTGGTCGAATCCGCGAGCGTACTGGTCGTAGCCGAGCTCGGGCAGGCGGCCGGCGGCACCGGCCGGGTGGGCGATGACGTTGACCTCGATCTCCTGGGTGATGCCGGCTCCGTTCGGGTACTGGGCGAAGTAGAGCTGGTAGTTGAGCGAGACGCAGGCGCGCCCGTCGAAGTCGGCCGCGACCAGGTCGGGGTGGCGCTCGGAGAGGACATCGCGGACCGGGCCCGGGTCCACGAGGTAGTCGAGGCCGATGTTGTGCAACGCGCCGTAGTGGAAGGGCAGTTGGTACGGCTCGGGTACGGCTGGCAGGGGGATCGAGTGGCTCGGCTGCTGGTTCTGGTTCGGCTGCTGGTTCTGGTTCGGGTTCGGGCTCGGGCTCTGGTTCGGGCTCTGGTTCACGGGTGATCGGATCCTTGGAGGGTGGTGGTCGTGGTGGTCGTTGCTGTGGCGCCCCGGAGTTGGACCGGGCGGCGGTGGGCGAGCAGGTCATGGTGGATCCGGTCGCTGCTGCGCAGGGCGAGGGCGGCCATGGTCAGTGAGGGGTTGGAGGTGGCGACGCCGGGCATGCTGCCGCAGCCCACGGCGTAGAGGTTGGGGTGATCCCAGCAGCGCTGCCACTGGTCGACCACGGAGTCGGCCGGCGTGCCGCCCATGATGTGGGTGCCCGCGCCGTGCCCGGCCGCCCGGTAGGCGTAGGGGTGCCCGTCGTGCTCGAACCAGCCGGGCCAGGCCGGTCCCGGTTCGAAGCGGGTGTGGTCCTCGGCGCCGAGCAGCGCGAAGAGTTGGTCGGAGACGGTCTTCGCGGCGGCGATCCCACGCTTCACGTACTCGGACAGGTCGTAGTGGATCACCGGGCGCGGGTTGCCGAGAGCGTCGAGGTGGCGGGGATCGATGGTGACCCGGTTCGCCGGGTCGGCCTCCTGCTCCATCTCGAACTGGAACGCGAACTCCCGCCCGATCCGGTCACCCAGGGTCCTGCGCAGCTCCGGGCCGAACAGGCCGCGCCCGTCCGGGCCGCCGCTGCGCAGGAGTTCGGCGACCCGGCCCTCCGGCGGGCCGAGCGCCCAGGTCCACCCCCAGTTGCCGATCTCTACCCGGAAGGGGGCGCGGCGGGCGCGGGCCGGGCCGAAGCGGAAGCCCTCCAGGCCGGAGGTCGAGCCGGGCCCTCGGTACGCTCCGATCTGACGAAGCATCAAGCCCCAGGTCAGCAGCACCGGATGGTCCATCAGGTTGCGCCCGACCTGGTCGCTGCTGTTGGCCGCCCCGGAGACCAGGAGCAGTTTGGCGTTCTCGATCGCGTGCGCGGCCAGCACGACTAGGTCGGCGTCGGCGGTGTGGGTGGTGAGGTCGTGGGGGGTGGCTGACGTGCCCTCGTCGTACGTCCGGTACTCCACGCCGGTGGCCTGCCCGTTCGCGGCGAGCCGGACCCGGGTGACCACAGCCCGGGTGATCAGGGCGACGGAGGAGCTCCACCGGGCCTGGGTCCGGAGCGGGGTGTACTTGGCCTGCGACGGGCAGATCGGCACGCAGGTGGCACGGCCCTCGCACAGCCCCCCGCCGGAGGATCGGTAGCCTGCACCCCCGTCGTAGGCGGGGTTCGGGAGGCCGTTGCGGGCGTGTGGCGTGCCGGTCACCCGTAGGCGGGTGGGCGCGGCCCCCGCCGAGTCCCGTACCGTCCTGCCGTCCAGGGCTTCGGCCATCGCCTGGTCCAGCGTGCTGCGCGGGATCGCGTGCATCGGGAACCGGTACCCGTCGCGGAACGGCAGGCCGACGGCCTCACGCTGCTCGTCCACGTCGGCGGCCACCCCGATCTCGCGTTCGGCCTGCTCGTAATACGGCTCCAGATCCCCGTAGCCGATCGGCCAGTTGCGGCCGTGGCCGAAGTCCCCGGCGCTGAAGTCCTCGGGGTGCATGCGCGGCGTCAACCCCGTCCACGTCAGCCCGGTACCGCCGTTGGCGCGCAGGTACCCACTGGCGTAGGGGAGCGGACCGCGCTGCACGAGGTACCCGTCGGCGTTGAACGTGCCGTCGGCGCTGCCGGAGAGGTCGGTCACGTCCGGGGACGGCGCGGCAATGCTCGTCCGGTAGGGCGAATTGGGCACCTTGGCCAACGCCGCGTGGTGCGCCTCCACCGCGTCCAGCTGCCCCCGGTCGACGTCGGGAGCGCCGTGGCCTGCCTCCAGCACCAGTACCCGCCAACCTTGTTGGCCCAGTCGCCGGGCGACCAGCGACCCGGCGAAGCCCGCGCCGACCACGATCACGTCCCACCGCCGGACGTCTCGCACGCTCACCGGGCCACCGCCGACTTGATGTCGGTGGCGTCGGTGGTGGTGGCGGCCTCGGCGTCGGTGGCGTCGATGTCGGTGGTGTCAGTGGTGTCGATGTCGGTGGTGGAGTGCCGGTCGGGCGGTGCGACGGCCCAACTGCCGTACCCCTGTGCCACAGTGCCCGGCGCATGCGCGCCGAAGGCCCGCCATACCAGCCCTTCGGCGTAAGCCCGGGACGAGACCACGAACGGCTCACCTGCCGGCTTCCCGGTGGGTGCGGGCGTCGGCAGCCCAGGCCAAGTCCCCGTGTACCAGAGGTGGGTGACTGACCGAGCCAGCTCCCGCAGTGGCTCGTCGCCGGGATCGGGCGGACCTCCTCCGACGCCGGACCGCACCAGCCGGCTCAGCTGCTCGTCCCCGGCCTGCGTCAGCACCACCGACCGGTAGGTGCCCGCCATGCCGGTCTGGTGCAACTCGTCGGCATCGAAGCCGGTCAGCCCTACCGACAGCGCGACGAACTGATCGACCGTCACCATCGAACCTCCCCCAATGTCAAGATCGCGGGGCAGACGCCCTCGTCATCCTTCCTCGTACTCGGGAGAGTCATGCACCGCTGCGCCGAACCATCCGGATCCTGAATACCGGAGCGCGTCAGTGGTGGTGGCTGCCGCCGCCCGAGTCGTGGTGCGAGGGTGTGGAGCTGCTGTCGAAGCTCGGGCCGGAGCTGTGGTGGCCGTGGTGCTCCTGCTGGTACCCGTGCTGCTGGTGGTGGTGCTGCTGGTGGTGCTGCCCGCTGCCGGCTGTGCCGGGGTCGGTCCGGACTCCGTACTGCGCCCGTCGTTGGAGGTCGTCGGGCTCCGGCAGCCAGTCCAGGTTGCCCGGGGTGCCGTGTGGCTGTCCCGGTCGGCGCTGGTCGGACGTCTTGGCCGAGCGGACGGCCGCGCGCAGGGACAGTGCCACGACGAGCAGGATGAGGCCCACCACTCCTGCGAAGAACACCACGAAAAACAGGCCGATCATCATCTGGGCTCTCTCCCCCCACCGGTTGCCGGCCGGCCTTTCGGCCGGAGTGGCCGAGTGGCCGGAGTACCCGCGCAGTGCCCGTAGAGTGCCCGGACGCCTGTCGCCCGACACCCTACTTGAGCAGCTTCTGAGCTTCTGAGCTGCCCGGCCCGCGCGCGCTCGGGCGGTCCGCGTTGGACGATGGAGAGCGTCCGGGGATCCGTGATCGGGAGGCCGCATGCTGCTGCAACGTCTCGCCCGGACGTCGCGGGCCACGGCCGCCGAGCCCGGTCGGACGGCTAAGACCGGGCTGCTCGCGGACTGTCTGCGGGAGCTGGGGCCGGAGGAGATCCCCGCCGCCGTGGCGTTGCTGTCCGGGGAGTCCCGGCGGTTGCGGGTCGGTGTCGGGTATGTCGGTGTGCAGGATCTCCCGGGGCCGGCGGTCGGCGCCACGCTCGGAGTGCGGGAGACCGAGGAAGCGCTGGTGCGGATCGCCGAGGTGCACGGCAAGGGCGCGCAGGCCGAGCGTCACCGCCTGCTGTCGGAGCTGTTCGGCCGGGCCACCGGGGAGGAGCAGGAGTTTCTGCGGGCTGTGCTGGTCGGCGAGTTGCGCCAGGGCGCGCTGGACGCGGTGATGGCCGACGCGGTGGCCAGTGCCGCCGGGGTGCCGGCCGCGACGGTGCGGCGCGCGCTGATGTTCCGGGGTTCGGCCCGGGAGGTGGCGCGAACCGCGCTGGCCGGTGGCGCGTCCGCACTCGACGGCCTGGGGCTCGAACTCGGCCACCCCGTACGGCCGATGCTCGCCGCTTCGGCTCCCGACGTGGCAACCGCCCTGGACCGTACGGGCCCTGCGGGGCTGGAGTGGAAGCTCGACGGGATCCGGGTCCAGGTGCACCGCGACGGCGACCGGGTCTGCGTGTTCACCCGTGGGCTGGACGACATCACCGCCCGGGTGCCGGAGGCGGTCGAGGCGGCCAGGTCGCTGGACGTCCGCTCGGCGGTCCTGGACGGCGAGGCGATCGCGCTGGGCCCGGACGACCGCCCGCGCCCCTTCCAGGTCACGGCCGCCCGTACGGCGTCCCGGCAGGATCCCGAGCGGCTACGCGCCGAAGTCCCGCTGCGGGTCTTCTTCTTCGACCTGCTGCACCGCGACGGCACCGACCTGATCGACCTGCCCGCCGAGCAGCGCTGGGCGGCGCTCGCCGCCGTCGTACCCAGGCCGCTCCGGGTGCCGAGCGTCCTGACCGGCGAGCCGGACCGGGCGCTGGCCTTCTTCCAGGACGCGCTGGCCCACGGCCACGAGGGCGTGGTGGTCAAGGACCCCGCCGCCCGCTACGCGGCGGGCCGCCGGGGCGCGGGCTGGATAAAGGTCAAGCCGCGCCACACGTTGGACCTGGTGGTGCTGGCCGCCGAGTGGGGCAGCGGCCGCCGCCAGGGCTTCCTCAGCAATCTGCACCTGGGCGCGCGGAACGACGGCGATCCTGCGCTCGAACCGTGGGTGATGCTCGGCAAGACCTTCAAGGGGCTCACCGACGAACTGCTCGCCTGGCAGACCGAACAGCTCCTGGCCCGGGAGGAGAGCCGCGACTCGTTCGTGGTCCGGGTACGCCCGGAGCTGGTGGTGGAGATCGCCTTCGACGGACTCCAGCGCAGCCCCCGCTACCCCGCGAAGCTCGCGCTGCGCTTCGCGCGCGTCCTGCGCTACCGCGAGGACAAGCCGCCGCAGGAGGCCGACACCATCGCCACCGTAAGGGAGTTGGCCCGGATCGCGGAGGTCGGTGAAGGGTAAGGCCCGGGTGCGGTGGGGCGGTGGGGCGGTGGGGCGGCGGGGCGGCAGGGTGGCGGGGTGACCGGGTGGCAGGGTGGCAGGGTGGCAGGGCGGTAGGGCAGCGAGGCGGCACGGCGGCTTGGGACGGAGCAGGAACCGGACGAAGGAGCAGCTGATGAGCACCGGAGGAAGTGCCGGAGGAAGCGTCGGAGGGCTCTCCCGGACCCGGCTCGCCCGCATGCACGACATCATGACCGCGCACGTCGAACGCGGCGAACTGCCCGGCCTCGTCACCCTGGTGAGCCGGCACGGCGAGGTGTACGTCGACGCGATCGGCAGCCTGGCGGTGGACGGTGCCGAGCCGATGCGGCGCGACACCGTCTTTCGGATCGCCTCGATGACCAAGCCCGTCACTGCGGCGGCGGCGATGATGCTGGTGGAGGAGTGCCGGCTGCGGGCTGGACGAGCCGGTCGACCGGCTGCTGCCCGAGTTGGCCGACCGCAGGGTGCTCACCCGGCTGGACAGGCCCCTCGACGACACCGTCCCTGCCCGGCGCTCGATCACCCTGCGTGACCTGCTGACCTTCCGACTGGGCATCGGGGCCGTGCTGGCTCCCCCCGGCCGGTATCCGATCCAGCGGGCGCTGGCCGACGCGGGGCTCGCTCCGGGCGCGGAACCGCCGGTGGTCGGGCCGCAGGAGTGGCTGCGGCGGCTCGGCAACCTGCCGCTGATCCGTCAGCCGGGTGAGGCGTGGATGTACCACACGGGCTCGGACGTACTGGGGAGACTGATCGAGCGGGTCACCGGGGGTTCGCTGGCGGACTTCCTCCGCCGGCGGGTGTTCGAGCCGCTGGGGATGCGGGACACCGGGTTCCAGGTCCAGGACGCGCAGCTGCGGCGACTGCCCACCAGCTACCGGGCGGACCCGGAGACGGGGCACTCGTGGTGCACGACGACGCGGCCGACAGCCTCTGGAGCCGCCCGCCCGCGCTCGAATCCGGCGGGGGCGGGTTGGTCTCCACGGTGGACGACTATCTGGCGTTCTGCCGGATGATGCTGGACAAGGGCCGGTTCGACGGTGGACGCTGCTGTCCCGGCCGTCGGTGAAGCTGATGACCAGCGATCAGCTGACGCCCCAACAGCGGTACGAGGCCCGGCTGTTCTTCGGCGGCAGTCGTAGCTGGGGGTCTCGGGGTCGGCATCACCCTCCGCTGCGACGCGACCTGTCGGCGGTACCCGGCCGGTTCGGCTGGGACGGCGGCATCGGCACCTCCGCGTACTCGGACCCCACCGAGGACCTGGTGGGCATCCTGATGACGCAGCGCCTGCTGACCTCGCCCGAACCCCCGGCGCTCTTCCGGGATTTCTGGACCTCGGTGTGCCAGGCGATCGACGACTGAGACGAGTTCCGGTGGTGGTCCGGGGATAGTCCGGCGGTAGTCCGGCGGCAGTCCGGTGACAGGGGGAGTCAGGTCAGCCGCCGGTCGGGAGGCCGATCGGGTTGAGCGGTGGCAGTTCGGCGCGACAGGCGGTCGAGATGGGCTTGAGGGCGGCGGCGAGCCGGTCGAGTTCGGCGCGGTGGAAGCCGGACCAGACCCGGGCCGCCGCCAGGTCGGTGGCGGCCTCCAGCGCCTGGTGGCGGGAGCGGCCGTCCGGGCTGACGGTGCCGTCCGGGTTGAGCCAACCACGGTCCGACAGACGCTCGGTGGCGTCGTCCCAGTCCTGGTCCGTCCAACCCCGGTTCGGTTGCAGCACCTCACGCCGGGTGTCGAGGGCGCAGCGCAGCACCAACGCCTCGCAGCCGTCCAGCCCTTCGGTGATCAGAGCCGCGACGTGCCCGTCGCCGCGATGCTCGCGCAGCACCGTGGTGGCGTGCCAGAGCCGGGCCAACTGCCCTTCGGGGCGCGGAAGTACGGCGTTGGCGGCGGCAAGCACCCGGCCGCCGTGGTCCAGGCCGTCCACGGCTTGCTCCAGCATCGTTACCGAGAGCTCGATCAGTTCGGGCTTCACCGTCTCCAGCACCCGTTCCAGCGCCGCCGTCGCACCGGCCACCCGGGCCGCCAACGCGGCCTCGGGGGTGGCGCGTTGCCACACGTCCGGGAGCGCCCGCTCGACCATGCCGGGTGCGAAGTTGAAGAACGCGGCCGTCACCGGCGCCGCCTCGACCGGACCCAGCGGTGCCGACCGCCCGGCGAAGTACCCCCGCCAGTAGCCGCGCAGCCCGGCCGCCTCGTACGCCGCACGGCCCTCGGGCGAGAAGTAGGTCAGGGCGTGCACGGGCTCGAAGAGCCACCAGAGTGCTCGCGCGGGATGCACCAACTCGGTCATCGGACACCTTTCCGGTCGCGGTCACGGCGCCACGACCCTAGCGCGCCATGGCTGTGACGTGGGTCACTGCCGATTCGCGGGCGTGGACTCCGCGCACTTCGGGTGGGCCGCAGGAGGGATGATGGACCCCAGGTGGCCGCTCCAGCCGCCCGCACCGAGCTGTGAGGTACCCGGAAATGGCGCAGATCAACCCCAGCATCCTGTCCGCCGACTTCGCCCGCCTGGCCGACGAGGCCGAGGCGGTCCGAGGCGCGGACTGGCTCCATGTCGACGTGATGGACAACCATTTCGTCCCCAACCTGACGCTGGGCGTCCCGATCGTCGAGTCCCTCGCCCGGGCCACCGACATCCCGCTCGACTGCCACCTGATGATCGAGCAGCCCGACCGGTGGGCTCCGCAGTTCGTCGAGGCCGGCGCCGGTTCGGTGACCTTCCACGCCGAGGCCGCCGCTGCCCCCGTCCGGCTGGCCCGCGAGATCCGGGCCATGGGCGCCCGCGCCTCGATGGCGCTCAAGCCCGCCAGCCCGATCGAGCCGTACGAGGACCTGCTCCCCGAGCTGGACATGGTCCTGATCATGACGGTCGAACCGGGTTTCGGAGGCCAGGCGTTCCTGGACATCGTGCTCCCCAAGATCCGCCGCACCCGGCAACTGATCGAGAAGCACGGTCTCGACCTCTGGCTCCAGGTGGACGGGGGAGTCTCCGCCGAGACCATCGCGCGCTGCGCCGAGGCGGGCGCCGACGTCTTCGTGGCCGGCTCGGCCGTGTACGGCGCCGCCGACCCGGCGGAGGCGGTCCGCGCCCTGCGCGCCCAGGCCGTGGCCGCGACCGCCGGTGCGCCTTGGTCCTGCGCGCACTGAGAGCTCTCCCCGTAGCTCTCTGGTCGGCTCCGGCTGATTGGCTCCGGGTGGTTGGCTCCGGCATTCGATGGCGGCTCCTCGATCAACTGTGACACGGGCGGGACGGGCCGCTGATCGGCCGTTTCGTACGGTGGTCGCCCACCGTCGGAGGGGGAGCCGTGAACCGGACAGCAGAGCCCGGACCAGGCCGCCGTACGCTGCCCGGCCGCCCGCGTACTGGCGTTCGCTCCACGCGCTTCCGGCGGCGCAAGCGCTCCGGCGGGTCAGACGCTTCCGGCGGTCCAAGCCCCTTCGGCGCGCCAAGTACTTCGTGATCGGCTCCGGCTGACGGATGATCGACTGGCAGACTTTCTGCTACGGAGTACGCGTCGATGGAGCACGGAGTACGGAGTACGTATGAGTAATCTCGACCTCAGGCCCACCTCCACCCGTTGCGGCGGGGAGGCCGAAACCGGGCCGGTCAAGGAACTGTTGACCGGCCGACAGGTGCGGCTCGGCGAGTCCACCGAGGTCCGGCGACTGCTGCCGGGCCTCGGGCGGCGGATGGTCGGGGCCTGGTGCTTCGTCGACCACTACGGCCCGGACGACATCGCCGACGAGCCCGGCATGCAGGTCCCGCCGCACCCGCACCTCGGGTTGCAGACCGTCAGCTGGCTGCACGAGGGCGAGGTGCTGCACCGGGACAGCCTGGGCAGCCTGCAGACCGTCCGGCCCTACGAGTTGGGCCTGATGACCTCGGGACGGGCGATCTCGCACTCCGAGGAGTCCCCGCGCGAGCACGCCCGGCTGCTGCACGGAGCCCAGCTCTGGGTGGCCCTGCCGGAAGCCCACCGGAACGCCGCTCCCGCCTTCGAGCACCACTCCACCCTGCCCACCGTCACCGCCCCGGGCCTGAACGCGACGGTGATCATGGGCACGCTCGACGGCTCCACCTCACCCGGAACGGCGTACACACCCCTGGTCGGAGCAGATCTGACGCTAACTCAGGGAGCCGAGGCGCGACTCCCGTTGGAGCCCGGCTTCGAGTACGCCGTCCTGGCGATGACCGGCAGCGTCGACGTGGACGGCGTCCGAGTCGAGCCGGGCGCACTGCTCTACCTGGGCTGCGGACGACGCGAACTGCCGCTGCTGGCACGGAGCGACAGCTCGGTGCTACTGCTCGGGGGCGAGCCGTTCGAGGAGAAGATCGTCATGTGGTGGAACTTCATCGGACGATCGGACGAGGACATCAGGCAGGCGCGCGAGGAGTGGATGAACGGGACGCGCTTCGGCGAAGTGCACGGCTACGACGGCGACCGGCTGGCTGCTCCCGAGCTTCCCCAACTGCCGCTGAAGCCACGGGGGAGGCTGCGCTGAGCTGGGATTATGTGTTCAGGGTGAGTGGCGGCGGGCGGCAGCGGATCGCGAGCACGATGGTTCGCGGCCGGCTGCCCTGGGGCGGCGCCGGCGCCTCCGGAGTCTGGTTCCGTTGGGCGGCCACGATTCTCGCGTCTGGTCGTGTGTGGCTGGGTTCAGTCAGACCAACGCTGACTTTGCTGACGGATGGTCAGGGCGGCATCAGTGACAGGGGCCCTGGGAAGTGGGGGCGGTCGAAGAGGAGATCAACGGTCGTCGCTTCCCTTGCGGCGTTGTGGAAGTCGAGCAGGAACGTCGCAGGATCGTATTCGAAGCGTTCGCCACCCGTCGGCTGAGGACAGGCGCCGGCCGTGACCAGGTGCGGATTGCGCCACGCGATGTGCTTGTCCTGCCGAGCAGCTCGCGGACCTTCTCCTTGATCGGCTTGATCTTGTACTGCCCGGTGCTTCTCCGCACTTCACCCGTTCGGACGAGTGGCAGCCCTGCTGGGCCAGCCGTGTCGGTGCAGTTCGGCGTGATTGTGCCGTTATGTCGGTCTGCGACACTCGCTCGGTGACTACCTCGGACGACACTGCTCGCGCGACCCTGCTTTGCCGGGGGTTCGCCCTGGAATACACCACGCTTGCCTGGAACGTGGTCGGCATCGTGGTGCTCGCTGTGGCCGCGATCTCGGCTCGGTCGGTGGCGCTGGCCGGATTCGGGTTGGACTCCCTGATCGAGATCGGCGCGTCGACCGTGGTGATCTGGGAGCTGAGCGGCACGGGCGAGGCCCGCCGGCGCCGTGCGCTGCGTCTGATCGGCGCCGGCTTCGCACTGCTGGCCGTCTACCTGCTCGTGCAGTCCACGTTCGTGCTGGCCACTGGCTTCCACCCGCACCACTCGACGCTCGGCATCGTGTGGACGGCGGTGACCGCAGCGGTGATGTTCACCCTGGCCGCCGGCAAGGCCCGCACCGGGGCCGCGCTGGACAATCCGGTGCTCAAGACGGAGGGGCGGGTCACTCTGATCGACGGCCTGCTCGCTGCCGCGGTCCTCGTGGGCCTGGTCCTCAACAGCACGCTGGGCTGGTGGTGGGCCGACCCGCTCGCGGGCTATGTGCTCGTTTACTACGCGGTGCGCGAGGTGAAGGAGATCTTCTTCGGCGAGCACTGAGCTCGCCCGTCCCCCGGGTGGCATGATGCCGTCGGCCTGACCACCCACACCCCCGGGCAGTGCGCCGAAGTTGACATCGCCGGTTCGGAATCTCCCCTGCTTCGACCTCGGGATGCCGGCGCAACTGGTCAAGGGCACACGGGATCGGTGATGATGCGTCGGCAGGCACGGTCTTCCACTCGGAATACGGGACGTGGAGAACTCCATGATCTTGAAGTCGTGCCTGTCATGCTCTCTGGCGCAGCCCCCAACCTGATAGATCGTCACGAACCGGACGTCGCAGGACTACGCCGAATCCCTGAGGTCAGGCCTTCTTGACCACGCTCGACTTGAGCTGCATGGCACCGAATCCGTCGACCTTGCAGTCGATGTCATGGCCGTCCACCCCGTCGACCAGGCGGATATTGCGTACCTTGGTTCCGGCCTTGATTCCCGAGGAGCTGCCCTTGACCTTGAGAGTCTTGACGACGGTCACGGTGTCGCCGTTGCTCAGCGGATTGCCGACGGCGTCCTTGACCACCCGCTCTCCGGAGGCACTCGCGTCATCCGCGGTCCCCTCGGCCCGGGCCCATTCGTTGCCGCACTCCGGGCAGACCATCAGCGCGTTCATCTCGTAGGTGTACTCGCTGGAGCACTTCGGGCACGGGGGCAGGTTCTCGCTCATTCGGTCAGAATATCCGAACTCCGCCACGGGCCCGGTTGCGTGCACGGGTGACGACTGTGGGTGATGGCCGGTTTCGCGGTTGCCGAAACAGGTTTGTCGAATTTCTGACCGCCGGATCACACGGATTACCTGCGGGCGGTCGCCGGTAGTACCCCAAGGGCGTCGGCGGGATTGGCCACCTGCAGGGCCCCGGAATTCACGGTTGCTTCGTGCGGTTCGGGCGCAGCCGTATTCAAGACTGTTGCGCACTCGATTCCGCGAGCTCGCGTTACCGGCCCGGGGTATCAGGTCCGGATGTCGGGATGCCAAGGATTGCAGACCCGGAGTGGGCCGTGGTGGGTGTGAAGGGTGATCCCTTGCTGGGGTCCGTGGACGCCGATGGGGATCCAGTGTTCCGATGCCCGGGCGGTGTTGCCCTGCCGGGTTGTGTCGGCGGAGCGGCCGACCAGGATGGGGCTTCGGGAGACGGCGGCCCAGGGGTAGGTGCGTAGGTGGTCGTGGAACCAGGGGCAGGGGGTGCGAATGTACGTGGCGGCCGGGGGTTTGGCGTAGGGCGTTGGAGTGGTGCAGGAGGAGGAGGAGGTCGTGGGGACCGGGCGTCAGCGAGCGGGTTGCGGTCACCCGGCCGGCGACGCGGGCGTGCTGCCGCCCGGCCTGCCCGGCCCACCCACCTACCCGGTCAGGCTCACCTACCGGACCGACCGGCTCGACCCCGAGAATCACACGGGCTGGACAGTGATCGTCACCGGCCCCGCCGAGCAGATCACCGACACCGACCACCAGATGCGCTACCGCCTGCCCATGCGCGCCTGGCCCGACGAGCACACCGAGCACCTGCTGCGCCTGCGGCCCGAGACCATCACGGGCTACCGCCTCACCCGAGCCACGTCCTGACGAGCACGGTGTCGCCCGACCCGGGGTGTCAGCCGGCCCCCCAGGCCGGGCAGCGCTCCTGGCGCCAGGTGGTGAGGAAGACCGTGCCGCAGGCGGTCGACCGTCTGTGACCGTGGCCGTTATATGGACTTGAAGAATTCTTCACATTCATAGATGATGGTGTCCTGTTAAGCACTCGGGTGGTAAGCCGGGGCCCACGGGCGCCGGCCCGGAGGGGACGGTCGTGGCGGAGGTGTTCGGCGAGGAGCTGCGTGAGCAGTTCGCCCAGGCCCGCCAGGCTCTGGCGGCGGCCAGGACGGTGGGGGACGACGCCGGGGCGCAGGCCTACGGAGGGCGGATGTCCGCGCTTCGGCGGATCGCGGTCCGGCACGGCATCGAACTGCCGCACGCACCCGAGGAAGACGAAGGAGGCAACTGAGCATGGCCGTCCCCCTGTACCAGGCGAAGGCGGAGTTCTTCCGTACCCTGGGCCACCCCGCGCGGATCCGCGTCCTCGAACTCCTCCAGGACGGCCCGCTCCCCGTGCGCGAGCTTCTCGCCCAGATCGACATCGAGGCCTCCAGCCTCTCCCAGCAGCTCGCCGTCCTGCGCCGTACCCAGCTGGTGACCGCCACCCGCGAGGGCAACACCGTCGTCTACGCGCTCAGCACCCCCGATGTCGCCGACCTGCTTCTCGCGGCCCGCCGGATCCTCACCGAGATGATCACCGATCAGGGCCAGCTGCTCGACGAGCTGCGTACCGCCACCAGCACTGCCACCAGCACTGCCACCAGCACCGCCACGCGGGAGTTGTCCGCGTGAGCGCCGCACCCGCCACCGTCGCCCACCGGGCGGCGGGACGGCTGCTAGCGGTGCTGCCGAACCGTCAGATCCTCGCCACCATGGGCCGCTCCCCGCGCAAGGACCTGATCGCCGGGCTGACGGTGGCCATCGTCGCGCTGCCCCTGGCCCTGGGCTTCGGCATCTCCTCCGGTGCCGGCGCCGAGGCGGGAATCGCGACCGCCGTCGTCGCGGGTGCGCTGGCCGCCGTCTTCGGTGGCTCCAACCTGCAGGTCTCCGGCCCCACCGGTGCGATGACCGTGGTGCTGGTGCCCATCGTCCACCAGTACGGCACCTCAGGTGTGTTGACGGTGGGACTGCTGGCCGGCGTGCTGCTGATAGTCCTGGCGCTGGCTCGGGCCGGCCGGTACATGGCCTACGTCCCGCTCCCCGTGATCGAGGGCTTCACGGTCGGCATCGCCGCCGTCATCGCCCTGCAACAGGTGCCCGGCGCTCTGGGCGTCAAGACCCCCAAGGGCGACAACCCGGTTCTCGTGGCAGGCCAGGCGATGGTGGACTTCGTTGCCCACCCGCACTGGGCCGCGATCGCCCTCGCCCTCGCGGTGGCCGCGCTGATGCTCGCCGGGGCCCGCGTCAAGCCCGGCATCCCGTTCTCGCTGATCGCCGTCGTCGCCGCCACGCTGGTGGTCAAGGCGGCGGACCTGCCCGTCGCCGTCATCGGCCACCTGCCCGCCGGTCTTCCCGCCCCGTCCCTGGGGTTCTTCAACGCCTCCGCCGTTCCCTCGCTGCTGCCCGCAGCCCTGGCCGTGGCGGCACTCGCGGCGCTGGAGTCGCTGATGTCCGCGTCCGCAGCCGACGCGATGAGCGTCTCCGAGCGGCACGACAGCAACCGGGAACTGTTCGGCCAGGGCCTGGCCAACCTCGCCGCCCCGCTGTTCGGCGGGGTCGCCGCCACCGGCGCGATCGCCCGGACCGCCGTCAACGTCCGGTCCGGCGGAACTTCCCGTCTGGCGGCCCTGGTGCACGCCGCCGTCCTCGCCGTCATAGTCTTCGCGGCCGCGCCGCTGGTCGCCGGGATCCCGCTCGCCGCCCTGGCCGGCGTGCTGATCGCCACCGCAGTACGCATGGTCGAGGTCGGTTCCCTGCGCGCGCTGGCCCGCGCCGGGCGCGGCGAGGCCGCCGTCATGATCCTGACCGCCGGCGCGACGCTGGCCTTCAACCTGGTCACCGCCGTGATCACCGGCCTGGTCGCCTCGGGTGTCCTGGCCCTGCGCAGCGTGGCCAGGGCCGCGCGTGTCGAACAGGTCCCGCTGCACCAGGACCTGCCGCCGGCGGACCACCACGAGGAGGAGCAAGCGCTGCTCGGCGAGCACATCGTCGCCTACCGCATCGACGGTCCGCTGCTGTTCGCCGCCGCCCACCGCTTCCTGCTGGAACTGACCGAGAGCGCCGAGGTGAAGGTCGCGATCCTGCGGATGTCCCGGGTCAGCGCGATCGACGCCAGCGGCGCCCGGGTGCTGGGCGACGCCATCGACAAGCTCCAGCGGCGCGGCACCCTCGTCCTGCTCTCCGGTATCCGCGATGAACACCACCGGCCCCTGGACGCCCTCGGTGTCCTGGACGAGCTCCGCACCGACGGGCACGTCTTCGCCACCACCCCCGAGGCCATCGCCTACGCCCGCACCAGCCTGCACACCAGCGGTACCCTGCCGGCCCGGCCCACCGCACGCCCGACGATTCAGAGCACCGGAGTGGCCCGATGACCGAAGACACGGGGACCCCGCAGTGACCCGACGCTGGAGCCGGCGCCGCCAGGAACCGCCGTACACGCCACCCGTCCCCGCAGGCAGGTGGCGGGGACGGGAGCACAGCCTCGCCCTCGTCACCGCACCGGAGTCGATCCCGCTCGCCCGCCACACCACCCAGACGGCCTTCACGGGCCGGGGCGTGCCGCCCAGCTCGACCGTGCTCGGCGCCGCCCTGCTCATCGTCACCGAACTGGTCACCAACGCGGTGCGCCACGCCGCCGAACGGTCCCCGGCCACCGGGCTGACGGTGGCCCTCAGCGGCGGACACCTGCCCACCTTGGTGGTCCGGCCTGGTTCGTGGCCGGCCACCACACGGTCGCGGGACCCTGACCCGCTCCATGACGGCTTCGAACTGCGTGGAGTCGCTGGTCTGGCCCGGCGTGACGAGCAGAGCCAGGGGGCGACGGCCAGGCGCTCAACGATCTCGGCCTGGTCGCCCGTTCGCTGCGCCACTACGACGAGGCGATCGTCTGCTACGACGAGGCGATCGCCCTGGCCCGCGATCTCGGCCACCGGTCAGTCGGCGCCGCCGGGGCCGCCGTGGGCGGGCCAGCGGGTGCGGCCCGGCCGGCAGGGAGTGCGCTGATCTGCGGGCTTGCACTCAGGATGGGTGGCGGTCGAGGGGGACACCGACCATTGCTCCACGGCGGTCGAGGTGTTAGAGGGCGAACTCCTCGCCGGGGCGGTAGGCGCGGAGTGTGACCGTTCCAAGGGCGCCCTCCACGCGTACGACGTGCACCCGGCCCAGGCCGGAGACGCGGGCGCGATCGCCGTCCACAGTGAGCAGGGTGTCCTCGTCGATCGCCACGCCGTACGGAGCCGCACCGAGGGCGACAGCCTCGATCAGGCGGGGCAGGGTGCCCCATTGGGCGGCGTGCACGTCGACGGTGAACGGTACGAGGCCCAGGCCAGGCCGCATCTCGATCTCCTCGAGGTCCTCGGAGGCCTCCTCGGCGCAGACCTGGGTGCCTTGCGAGAGCCAGCCCCCGACCAGTGCTGCGCCGGCGGCGACGACGGCCCCGGCGGAGAAGCCCGCGTACGGTATGCCCCGCGCGGCCAGCAAGGTGGGAAGTTCTGCGAGGACCGGCGCCAGCGCGTCCTGGTACGCGGGGGTCAGACCACCGCAGACCAGCAGGGCGCCCGCCTCATCCAGCGAGGCCGGATCGAGAACGCCGCCGAGCGGCACCAGGACGGGGACAGGCCTACAGGGCGCCACCTTGCGCAGTACCGCCGCGAAGCGCGCGAACCGCTCGGCGCCATCGCCCTCGTCGATCAGCAGACAGGCCACCACCGGCTCGGGACCGGCCGCTGCGAGGAACGGCCCGTAGAGCAGATCCGCCGCCTCGTCGTTCCAGCCGCCACCGATCAGATACGTGGTCACATCGCCGCCCTCGTGAGATCCCCGCACAGGTGGGCCCCAGCGGTGCAGCCTCGGACACTAGCAACCCACTCGCCTTGGAAGCGAAGGCATTCAAGGACCACGGTGGACCTGCGACGCCCCATTCCTGCGGTGCCTGCCGGCCAACGATCAACGAGGTAGATCATTCATGGCACGGTCCACTTGCTCTGGTCATGTCCAACGTGTGGTCCTTCCCAGTGGGACGGAGGATCGCCCGGTCGGGTGTGGACGGACATGGGGGACCGGCGGCCTTGGTCGGTGTTCCCGGGCCGGATCACCCGGCGGTTGCGGTACCGACCTCGAGCTGGGGGTGCATCACTCCGGGGAACACCCGAACCCGGGCGACCGGCTCCGCGCCGCCACCCTGCGGCACCATCGCGACCACACCCCAGGGACGGCCGGTCAGCACAACCGTCAGGCAGTAGGAGGCCGAGCAGCCGGGGCAGTCGTAGCGGTCCTCCCACACGTCGACGTCGACCGTGCTACCGGGACTGCGGGCGACGTGCCGGTGCGGTGCGTCACACCTGCCGCAGTTCTCGCCGGGCTCGCAGGTGCCGCCGCACGGACACGGCACGTCGAGGCTATCTCCGGGCAGCCACCGCTGGACCCGCAGGGCCGCCAGCACCTCGGCCTTGGGTGTGCCCTGCAGCAGACCTCGGGCGGCGACGTTGTAGGACTCACCCGTCGCGGCCATCCGCTCGCGGATCACATCCTTGCGGACACGGTTGGTTGTCATGCGTTCCTCCTGTGGCTGGCCACGCAACCCGGCAGGAGGACGATGAGGCCGGTCTGCGGTGCTCGCGTGAGTCTGGGACCCTTGTCCTCGCCCCGCGATGACCCCTAGCTGCGGGTCGAGGCTCGAAGCAGGCAGACGCAGCTGCCGCTGACCACCGTACCTGGTCGAGCGGGTGACCCCCGCCGGTGCGAGCGCGACCAGGTCCGTCTCACACGACCACGGCCCGCCCACCACGGGTCCGTCAAGGACTCCGGCGGTCCTGCCGAGGATGCTGATGAACGTCGTGCGGGGAGCGAGCCGTTCAAGGTGAGCGCCAGGGGAGGGGCGCTGGTGAGTGCCAGCTCGGCTCAGTCTGTCAGTGCGGTGGCGGCGATGGTTGGCCGGGGATTTGGCTTCACCCGTTCGAGTGCTGGAGGCCGGCAGGTCTGACGGGCGGTCGGCAGCTGCAGAACCCCAGGTCGGAACGGACTGTCAGTGCTCTTTCGTAGGGTGGAAACAACGTTGGAGGGGGCGCCGGAAAGGCGCCGAAAGAGCGTTGGAACAGGGGTAGAACCATGTCTGCGAACAGGATCAAGCACAAGGTCAACCACGTCTCGCTGGTGGTCGACAATTCCGGCTCGATGCGTAAGCACGAGGCGCAGCTTGTTCGCGTGGTGGACGAGTTCGTGATGGGCCTTCAGGAGGAGTCCGACCGGCTCGGTCAGGAGACCCGCATCAGCCTCTACGCCTTCGATCACGAGGTGCAGAACCTGGTCTGGGACATGGACGTCAAGCACCTGCCGTCGCTGCGGGGCCTTTACGAGGTCAACAACGGTGCGACGGCGCTGATCGAGGCAGCCGTGAAGTCCATCGACGACCTCAAGAACATCTGGGAGGGGTATGGGGAGCACTCCTTCCTCCAGGTCGTCGTCACCGACGGCGAGGAGAACGCCTCGGGTTTCTCGGAGACCGGCCAGATGCACACCCGCATAGGCGGTCGCAAGGGCAGCGCCGTCCTGAACAGGTGGCTGGGCCGCATTCAGAGTGCCATGGACAACCTTCCTGACCACTGGACCTCGGCGATCCTGGTCCCGAACTCCCTGGCCAAGCGCACCGCCCAGGAGTACGGCTTCCCGGCGGGCAACATCGCGATCTGGGATGCGGACTCCAGCAAGGGCGTCGAGGAGGCCATCGGCACCGTCAAGACGGCTGCCACGAGCTTCCTGCGGGGACGCGAACAGGGCGTGCGTGGTACCAGGAACCTGTTCGCCATGGGCCAGGACTTGAGCACCGCCGAGGTGAAGGCCAGTCTCGAGGCCCTGGACACCGGCAAGTACATCCTGATCCCGGTCGACCAGCCGACGCAGATCCGCGACTTCGTCACCAGCTCCGGGCACCCGTACAAGACCGGCTGCGCCTTCTACGAGCTGTCCAAGCGCGAGAAGATCCAGGGCAACAAGCAGCTCGCCGTGGCGGAGAAGGACCCGGCCACCGGGCGGATGACAGGCAGGGTGTTCTCGGGCCCGGCGGCCCGCCGGCTCCTCGGCCTGCCGGAGTCGGAGGTCACGGTGAAGCCGGGCGACAACCCGTCGTACACCGTTTTCGTCCAATCGACCTCCGTCAACCGGAAGTTGGTGTCGGGTACCAAGCTGCTCGTCCTCCGGTAGCCGAGCACCGCGATCCGGTCACGGAGACCTGCGGGTGACCGCTGTCCTCGGCCGGGCCGCCCACGGCCGCCCGGCCGGCCCGGTGCCTACTTCCTGGCGGAGCCTGTCGTCCCGTGGCTGGGTAGCCGGTGGATCTCGCCCGTTCCCAGCGTGATCGTGGCCCGCCGCCGCATCGGTTCGTCGCCCCGGCGGGAGAGCAGGACCAGCTCCTCCACCCGCACCGACACCCCGCCGAGCCGGGCGGCGCACTCGGCGGCGAGCTGCTGCGGATGGCTGGTCCGGCCCAGCGACAGGTGCGGGGTGAACTCGGGACCGCGACTGCGGCAGCGCGGAAACCTCTCCGCCAGTGCCCGGTGCAGAGCCGCCCAGGGCGCCTGGTCGGCCGCCGCCGGGTCGAGCCAGACGGTGGCGTAATCCCGGTGGCGGAAGTAGCGCACCCCGGCCAGCCGGGCGGTGAACGCCGCAGTCCGGGCCGCCGCCTCGGCGAGCAGCGGGGACGCTCGCTCGAAGTCGGACTCCGGCACGAAGCCGAAGAGCAGATTGACGTGCGGCGGCCACCGGCGGATCTGCGGATCGTGCTCCCAGCGGATGTCCTGGATCGGCGGCCAGAGTTCCTCGGGCGGTATCCACGCCACCGCCGTACGGGCCGTCGGCGCGGTGTCGAGGAGGTCGACGGGTACCGCTCCGCCGAAACCCGGTTCCGTTTCCACACCCCCATGGTGCGCCCTGCGCGACGTTCACCGGTCGGCGTCGCGTGCGGCAGGTGCCGATGCTGTCCGCCGAGCCGCACAAGTCGGCGGTCTGCTCAGGTCATTGACGGAGCATCAACACACTTCTATGTTTGCTCTTGCCTGTTCTTGCTGGATCTATGGCGAAACCAGTCAGGATTCACCATTAACCACCGCACGACGGCAGGGGGATCCGTCGGAGCCGTACGGTCCTGGGAGGCCCGCACCACGATGCGACCTGAATCGCGCACCACCTCGGCCGGCCGGACCGCAGCCCTTGCGGTCCTCGCCCTCTGCCTGACCCTGATCAGCGGCCGGGCACCCGCCCAGGCCTCGCCCCCCGCCACCGCAGCGGTCACCGCCACCAGTGCGGCGGCCACCGCGATCGCCGTCGACGGCACCTCCGCCGGCCGCACCTTCGACGGTGTCGGCGCGATCAGTGGCGGTGGCGGCAACTCCCGTCTGCTGCTCGACTATCCCGAGCCGCAGCGCGGCCAGATCCTCGACTACCTCTTCAAGCCCGGCTACGGCGCGGCCCTGCAGATCCTCAAGGCCGAGGTCGGCGGCGACACCAACTCCACCGACGGCGCCGAGTCCTCGATCGAGCACACCCGAGGGAACGTCAACTGCGACAACGGCTACGAGTGGTGGCTGATGGAGCAGGCCAAGGCCCGCAATCCCGGCATCAAGCTCTACGCCCTCGCCTGGGGAGCGCCCGGCTGGATCGGCAACGGTGACTTCTGGTCCCAGGACATGATCGACTACCTGATGTCCTGGCTCGGCTGCGCCCATCAGCACGGCCTCTCGATCGACTACCTCGGCGGCTGGAACGAGCGCGGCTACAACGCCGCCTGGTACGAGAACCTGCACGCCACCCTCGCCGCCAAGGGCTACACCTCCACCAAGGTGGTCGGCGCGGACGACACCTGGTCGGTCGCCACCGCCATGCGCGGCGACTCCGCCCTCGACGCGGCTGTGGACATCGTCGGCGCCCACTACCCGTGCGGCTACATGTCCGCCATGACCAGCTGCTCGACCACCCCGGACGCGCTCGCCACCGGCAAGCAGCTCTGGGCCAGCGAGAACGGTTCGCAGGACGCCGACACCGGGGCCGCCCCGATGGCCCGCGCGATCAACCGGGGCTACCTGGACGCCAGACTCACCGCGTTCATCAACTGGCCGGTGGTGGCGGCGATCTACCCCAACCTCGGCTTCAACACCATGGGCCTGGTGACGGCGGACCAGCCCTGGTCGGGCGCCTACTCGGTGGGTCGCAGCACCTGGGCCACCGCGCAGACCACCCAGTTCACCGCCCCCGGCTGGCAGTACCTGGACACCGCCTCCGGCTACCTGGCCGGCGACCGCGCCAATGGCAGCTACGTCAGCTACATGGCGGCCGGAAGGTCCGCCTGGAGCACCGTCTTCGAGACGATGGACGCCCCGTCCGCCCAGACCGTCACCCTCTCCGTCAAGGGCGGGCTCCCGGCCGGTGTGCTGCACGTCTGGTCCACCGACTTCTCCTCCGACGCCGCCAATGCCCACATGGTGCCGGGCGCCGATCTCTACTCCACGGCAGGGACCTACCAGTTGACCCTGCTGCCGGGCCACCTCTACACCGTCACCACCACGACCGGCCAGGGAGCCCTCGCCACCACCGTCCCGCAGCGTGGCCTGCTCGCCCTGCCGTACGCCGACTCGCTGGCGGGCACCGCGACCGGCCAGGAAGCCCGCTACTTCACCACGATGAACGGTGCGTTCGAGACCGCGCCGTGCGCCGGCTCCCGCGCCGGCCGCTGCCTGCGCCAGCAGGCGCCGCAGACCCCGATCCGCTGGACCGACGAGTCGGCCGACCAACCCTATGCCCTGATGGGCGACTTGAGCTGGTCCGACTACACCGTCAGCGCCGACGTGCTGCTGGAGCACGCGGGCACCGCCGAGCTGCTGGGCAGGGTCGGGGCCCAGGGCCGCAACAACAACGGCCTGAACGCCTACAACCTGCGGGTCGGTGACAACGGGGCCTGGACACTGCTCAAGAGCGACACCGCCTGGGCCTTCAGCACCCTGGCGAGTGGCACGGTGGCCCCGCTCGGCACCGGCACCTGGCACACCGTCGCCCTCTCCTTCCAGGGCACCACGCTCACCGCGCGGATCGACGGCACGGTGGTGGGTACGGTCACGGACAGCAGCTACGCCGCAGGTCAGATCGCCCTCGGCACCGGCGGGTACTACGGCGCCCAGTTCAGCAACCTGAGCGTCACCCCGGGTGCCACCGCCCCGCTGGACGGCACGTACCGCCTGGTCAACGCCAACAGCGGCCAGCTGCTGGACGCCTCCGACCAGGGCACCGCCGACGGCACGCCGCTGATCCAGTGGCCGTCGAACGGCGGCGCCAACCAGCAGTGGCAGCTGAAGTCGACCGGGGACGGCTACTACACGATCACCGGTGTGGCCAGTGGCAAGGCGCTCGACGTCCCGAACGCGAGCGCCGTGCCGGGGACCCAACTGGACCTCTGGGCGACCAACGGCGGCAGCAACCAGCAGTGGCTGGTGGTGCCGTCCGGGGGCGGCCGGTACACCCTGGAGGCCCGCTCGGACGGTCAGCTGGTGGACGTCAGCGGGGCGTCCCTGACCTTGGGTGCCAAGGTGATCCAGTGGCCGGCCGACCAGGGTGCGAACCAGAACTGGCAGTTGGTCAAGGCCGGTTGACCCACCGGCCGGCCGGGCCGAGGTGGTTCACGATCACTTCGGCCCGGCCGACCGGCCGGTTCCGGTCACGCCTGGGACGTGGCCGGCCTGGCATCGCAGGTTCATCACCGCGACGTGGACTACAGCGCATGGCCTGCCCACACCGGGCGACCACCTCCTCCCACTGCGGAATCGTCGGTGGTGATCGATATGGTCGGCATATCTGATCAGCTGAGGAGCAGTGACCATGAGATCTCCGGCCGAGCTGGACCGTGTCCAGTGGCACGCCCTGACCCACGCCTACGGCTCCGCCGAGGACGTGCCCGAGCTGATCAGGGCGCTCTACCGGACAACTGAGGAGGAGGCCGACGAGGCGATCTACGAGCTCTACGGCAACATCCACCACCAGGGCACGGTCTACCCGGCCTCGGCACCTGCCGTCCCCTTCCTTGCCCACGCCGCCCTGCACGCCCCGGGCAAGCGCGACGAACTACTGATGCTGCTCGCCACCCTCGCCGACCACGACCCGGCGTACCTGGATTCGCCGCACTGGCAGGAGAGTCCGGTCGCCGCGATCTGCGCCGAGCTGTGCCGGGTGCTCCCGGACCTGCTGCCCTGCCTCGGGGACCCCGAGCGGGGGGTACGCCGGGCGGCACTGCGGGTGGTCGCAGCCGTGGCCGGGCTGCTCCCGGCTGAGCTGCAAGCCTCCGCTGTGGCACAGATCGACGGGTTGTACGCCGCCGACCTCGTCCCGGCGGTGCGGGCGGACGCGCTGGTCGTCCTTGCCCGGTTCGGTCGGGAGACGGCCGCACTGGACAGCCCGCTGCCCGAGGTCAGGCTGGCGGCCGCCATACTCGGCGCCGAGCGGTCCGGGCCGCCGTACCCGGCTGAGCTGGTGGAGGTCATCGCCGAGGACGGCGCGGAACCCGACCCGGGGGACGACGATTTCCCGTGGTCGGACACCACCACCCAGGACGAGAAGCTCACCCGACTCCTGACGCAGGATCCGGACGCGGCCCTGGCCGTGGCCGCCCGCTGGATCGCCGCCGGCGACGTCGACTCGCGCGGCTCGGGGCTGGCCCGGGTGATCGCCGAGACCTGGCGCGACCGGGAACCCGCAATCCTGTACCTGCTGCTGGCCGCCTTGCCCCACCAGAAGGATGCCCGCGCCCTGGCCGGCCGGCTGCGCACCATCGGCCACTGGATCGAGCAGCTGCCCGAACCGGGAGCAGACCTCCGGGACGCGCTGCACCGGCATGCGGGCGCCGAGCAGGAGACCGCCGAACCAGCCCTGCTCGCCCTTGTGCACTCACGCGACCCCCGCGCCCTGGAACTGGTGCTGCAACGCCCCAGCGCCACGTTGGTCGCAGCGGCGGCGCGGCACTTCCCCGAGGCGGCCGACCGGCTGGTACCCGTGATCCGAGGTGAGCTGGCGGCGGGCGCCACCGGGAACGCGGGCATCGCCCTGGTCAGGGCCCTGGCACCGCTCGGTGCCGCTGCCCGCCAGGCCCAGCCCGAATTGGTCGACTGCCTCGGGACGGGCCGCGCGGCCATCGTCGCCGCCCGTCGGCTCGGGCTGGGCGGCATACCGACGCCGGAGATCACCGATCTGCTGCGCGACGCCGCGCAGAGCACCGACTCCTCGCTCAGTGCCGCAGCGGCCGTGGCTCACTACCAGCTGACCGGTGATGCCAGTGCGGCGCTTCGCACGTTCGAGAGGCTGCTCTCCGCCCAGGGCCAGGCCCACTGGGTCCTGAGCAGCCTGCAGCCGCTGGGCAGCGCCGCCGCTCCGCTGCTGCCGCTCATCGAGCCTCTGCTGGCGGCCGGGTACGAGTGGACTCGGATGGCGGCCGCCGAGGCCCACCACTGGATCACCGGATCCCCGGACCGCGCCGTCCCCGTCCTCGTCGAGCTGGTCGGCCCCACCCCGGTCGGCCTCCGTGCCCTCAAAGCCCTCGCCGCCATCGGCCACGTCCCGGAGGAGCTCCGGCCCACCCTGAGCTCCTTCGCCTTCTCCCCGCTTCGCCTGCTCACTGACTCGCCGTTCTCCGGACAGGGTCATCCGGACGAGGAACTGCGCACCCTGGCCCGGACGCTGCTCGCTGCCGACCAGGCCGCGTCCGATAATTGATCTTGTGGCGGGCCGTGGAGAGACAACGGATGCGGCGTGGGCTCGTGTCGAGCTGCTGCCGCTGCCGCTGCCGCCGCTGCTGCCGCCGCTGCAGCGGGACGGGGCGGCCCTGGTCCTGGAGCTGTCTGCCGCTCGCGGAAACTCGGGTGGCCTCGGCGCTTCATCCGGATAGAGTCGGGCAGTGCCCGAGTTGAAACAGCTGCAGGCCGGCCATGCCCCGGCGGTCCTGGCCTTCGAGCTGGCGAACCGCGCCTACTTCGCTGCCTCGGTCTCCGACCGTGGTGACGAGTTCTTCGACCGGTTCACCGACCGGCACAACGCTTTGCTGGCCGAGCAGGAGGTCGGCATCAGCGCCTTCTACGTGTTCGTCGCCGAGGACGGCTCGGTTCTGGGCCGGTTCAACCTGTACGACTTCGAGGACGGCACTGCCGTACTCGGCTACCGGGTCGCACAGCACGTCGCCGGGCGCGGCGTGGCGACCGCAACCGTTCGGGAGCTGTGCCGGCTGGCGGCAGTGCGGCATGGGCTGCACACACTGCGGGCGGCCACCGCTGGCGAGAACGTCGCGTCCCAGAAGGTACTGACCAAGGCCGGGTTCGTCCCGGTCGGCCCGGCCGGCCCGGCCGACCTCGGCGGTAAGCGGGGCACCTGGTATCAGTGCGACCTGGTGATCCAGCCGTAGAACGATCAGTCCTCAGCCCGCAGTCGTGGCAGGGCCTCTTGTGCGTCCGGATGGTTTCGTCATCCCTGGACTACCAAGAGGCCCTGCTTCTGCCCGCAGTTGTTCGGTGAACCGGTGCACCCCGCCGAGAGCTGTGGACCGGTGTTCCCGGGCTCTCGGACCCACGCTTGAAAGGTGGGACAAGCTCAAGCTCCCGCCCGGGGGCGGCAGTCTCTCAGCGGACGGTCACGGTGATCGGCGCGGAGGTCCGGTCCGTCACCAGGTGGCCGCCGCGCGACACGAGCAGGCGGGACCGGAACTGCTCCTGCCCCTTGCGGTCGGCCCGCGCGTTCAGCACCAGCTGCCGGCCCGCCTTCGGCGAGCAGGCAAGCTGCCGCCAGGCCCCCGCGCCTATCCGCTCGTCGATGCAGACGTACGTGACGCGCGCCGCGTCATCGTCGCCCCGGGCCGTCACGTGGACACTCTGCCCGACGTGCCGCGTGTGGGCACTGACGGAGATCGACAGGTCCGACTTCGCGGAGGCGGTGCCGGCCGCGATCCCGACCAGCCCTGCTGCCACCGCTGCGGTGGCGACGGTACGGCGAAGCGTGATGTTCATGGTTCCCCCCAGGTATCGAAGACGCGATCGCGTCACTGAAGAGCAATACGCAGCAGCGGCCCACCCGGTTGCAGCAATCCCACAGCAAATTCCCAGGATTCCCACCCGCGACGCACCGGCCCGCTCCCGGCTCAGCGCGTTGCCTCCGTGCTCGCCATCACCGCCGTCGGATCCTGGTACACGGCGTCCAGCGCGAGCAGTGCCGCTCCCCGCGCCGTCCCCGCCAGGCCGAGCCGGGAGAGGACGATCTCGCAGCCGCCGGTGTCGGGCGCCATCACCAGCTCGCGCACCTGGGCCGTGACCGCGTCGATCAGGTGCTCGCCGAAGAAGGCGAAGTGCCCGCCCAGCACCAGCAGTCGCGGGTTGAGGATGTCCGCCAGCAGGGCCAGCCCGGGGGCCAGGTGGTCGGCGATCCGGCTGAGCGCCGTCAGGGTGCGCGGGTCGCCGGCCTGTGCGCGGTCGCGCAGTTCGGCCAGCCGCTGCCCGAGGTCGATCATCGGGTCGCAGACCAGGTCGGTCGGCTCGGCGGCGTACCGTAGCAGCGCGTCCCGCCCCACCGTGGTCTCCCAGCAGCCACGCCGTCCGCAGGCGCAGGGCTCGTCCGAGGGGACCAGCCGCAGATGCCCGACCTCGCCCGCGTATCCGCCGACGCCGCGCACGAGTTGGCCGCCCGCGATGATGCCGACGCCGACGCCGGTCTGGCCGGTGACGTAGACCAGGTCGCGCACGTTGTCGGCGGAGGCCAGCACGTATTCGGCCAGCGCGCCGAGCTTGGCGTCGTTCTCCAGGTGCAGTTCCGGGGTGTCGGGCCCGAGCCGCTCACGCAGGCCGGCCAGCGCCCGGACCTCCCGCCACCCGATGTTGGACGCGTACTTGACGATCCCTGCGTCCATGTCCACGGCGCCGGGCGTGGCCAGGGTGACACCGACGACATGCCCGCCCGCAGTGTGTACGGCGGCCATCCCGTCGGCGGTCAGCTGGGCCACCGCGTCCAGTGCCGCCTCGGGGCCCACGGCCCGGACGTCCAGCGGGGTGCGCCGCTCGAAGGTGACCTCGCCGCGCAGGTTGAGGGCGAGCAGGCCGATGTAGTCCACGTTGATCTCGGCGCCCAGGCCGTGGACGCTGCCGCCGTCGACCTCCACCGCCTGGCCGGGGCGGCCGACGGCGCCACGGTCGCGTTCCGCCTCACCCTCCCGCACGAGGCCGCCGTCCAGCAGTTCGGCGATCAGGTGCGAGACGGTGGCCTTGGGCAGGCCGGTGTCCTCGGCGATCCGGGCCCGGGAGCGCGGGCCCTCGTCCCGCAGCAGCCGCAGCACCATGCCCAGATTCGCCCGGCGGGAGGCGGACCGGTCCCGCGCGACGGCCGGGCGCGCCATGGCCAGCTCGCGCACGCCCGTTCCCTGCAGCGCCTGCTTCACCAACCGCTCCTCTCGTATGTCCGGACCCAGCCTATTGACTTGCCCGAAGTTAGTTCAAACAATAGCCGAACGAATTGGACCTGTTCGCTCTTGGGCTTGTTCGATCCAGCGCTCCTCCCCACCTACGACCTCCAGGAGACACCTGATGAAGGCAAGAACCCACTCCCTGGCCGGTGCGGTCGCGGTCCTCACGGCCGTGGCCGTCGTCAGCGGCTGCTCCTCCAGCGGCTCCGGGGCGACGGGCACGGCCGGTTCGGCCGGTTCGGCTGGTGGCGTGGTGAAGCTGGACTTCTGGGGCTGGGCGCCGGGTTACGACCAGTCGGTGGCGCTGTTCAACCAGACCCACCCCGGCATCCAGGTCACCTTCGACAAGACCGCCTCCGGCTCCAAGGGCGGCTACACCAAGATGCTGACTGCGGCCAAGGCGGGCAACGCTCCCTGTCTGGGCCAGGTCGGCTACGAGACGCTGCCCAGCTTCGCCGCCGCCGGCGCGCTGGCGGACGTCGGCAAGTTCGCCGCCGCCGCAAAGCCGCAATTCGCCGACTGGACCTGGAAGCAGGTCACCATCGGCGGCCAGACCTACGGCATCCCGGTGGACACCGCGCCGATGGCCCTGATGTACCGCAAGGACCTGTTCGCCAAGTACGGCATCACCGCCCCGCCGGTCACCTGGGACGAGTACGCGGCCGACGCCGCCAAGGTGCACGCGGCCGACCCCAGCGTCTACCTGGGCGACCTGGGCAACGACGCCTACAACTACGCGGGCCTGGCCTGGCAGGCCGGCGCCGGCTGGTTCGGCACCGCCGGTGACCAGTGGCAGGTGAGTGTCGACAGTGCGGCCAACCAGCAGGTGGCCGGCTACTGGCAGGGCCTGCTGGACAAGAAGCTGCTCAAGACCGATCCGAGCTACGACCCCTCGCTCTACAGCGACATGGCGAGCGGCAAGGTGCTCTCCGACGTGAACGCGGTCTGGGACGCGCCGATCATCGCCAGCAGCGTCAAGGCCGGCGCGGGCCAGTGGGCGGTCGCGCCGATGCCGGTCCGGGACGCCGCCAACCCGGTGTACGGCAACGACGGCGGCTCGGCCACCGCAGTGCTCAAGGGCTGCGGCCACGCGAAGGAGGCGACCGAGTTCGCCACCTGGATGAGCACCGACGCGGCCAGCGTCAGCAACCTGATCAAGGTCACCGGGATCTACCCGGCCGCCACCTCGGGCCTGTCCAACCCGGCGCTCTCGGCGCCCGACGCGTTCTACGGCGGCCAGACCATCTTCGACGTGTTCAAGGCGGAGAGCGCGCACATCAACACCGACTGGCAGTGGGGTCCGACCATGACCCAGACCTCCACCGACCTCGGTGACGGGCTCGGCCAGGCCGGCACCGGCGGCACCTCGCTGCCGAACATGCTCGCCACCGTGCAGACCAAGACGGTGGCAGGGATGAAGCAGCAGGGCCTGAGCGTCTCGGGTAGCTGACCCACCGTCAGCTGACCCGACCCGCGCCCCACCCCCCGAAAGGCGGTACATCCATGACCACCGCTCTCCATGAGCGGGCAGCCGGCCGGACCACGGCCGCCGGCGCGCGCCGCACCGGCCGCCGCCGTCGCGGGCGGCCCGTCGTGCTCTTCCTGGCCCCGTTCCTGGTGCCGTTCGCGGCGCTCTACCTGGCCCCGATCGGCTACACGGTCTACCAGAGCCTGTTCCGGATGCACCGCTCGGGCCTCGGCCTGACCGCACCCACCCAGGTGTTCACCGGACTGTCCAACTACGCCACCGCGCTGGGCGATCCGGACTTCCGCAGCTCACTGCTGCGGGTCCTGCTGATCGGCGCGGTGCAGGTGCCGCTGATGCTGCTGCTCGCGCTCGGCCTGGCCCTGCTGCTGGACGCCAGGTCGACGCTCTTCAAGCGCTTCTTCCGACTGGCCTTCTTCCTGCCCTACGCGCTGCCCGGCGTGGTCGGCGCCATCATGTGGTCCTACCTGGTCGCGCCCGGTCTGAGCCCGATCACCGCAGCCGCCCACCACCTGGGCCTGCACCTGGACCTGACCTCGAACGCCATGCTGGCCCCCACCATCGGCAACATGCTGACCTGGGGCTGGACCGGCTACAACATGCTGATCATCCACTCCGCCCTGCAGGCCATCCCCGCCGAACTCAGCGAGGCTGCCACCATGGACGGCTGCTCGGCCTTCGGCATCGCCTGGCGGATCAAGGTGCCGCTGGTCCGCCCGGCGCTGGTGCTCACCACGGTCTTCTCGATCATCGGCACCGCCCAGCTCTACAACGAGCCGGCCATCCTGCACAACGTCGCCCCCAACCTGTCCAGCACCTACACCCCGATCTACGCCGCCTACGACGCCGTGAACGCCAACAACTTCAACGCCGCCGCCACCGAGTCGGTCATCCTCGCCCTGCTCGCCTTCGTGCTCTCCTTCGGATTCCTCAAGCTGGTCCAGCGCCGGGGAGCTGCCCTGTGAACGCCAACTCGGCGGTACGCCACGGGCTTTCCCGCTGGCTGGTGCTCGGTGTCCTACTGGTCGCCTCGGTCTACTTCCTGGCACCGGTCTGGTGGCTGCTGGTCTCCTCCACCAAGACCAACGCCGACCTGTTCCGTGGCAACGGCTTCTGGTTCGCCCACTTCGCGCTCCTCGGCAACGTGCACCAGGTCTTCGCCCAGCAGGGCGGCATCTACTGGCAGTGGCTCGCCAACAGCGCGCTCTACGCCGTCGGCGGCGCGGCCGTCAGCACCCTGATCGCCGCGCTGGCCGGCTACACCCTGGCCAAGTACCAGTTCCGGGGGCGGGAGTTCACCTTCAACTCGGTGCTCGCCGCAGTGCTGGTCCCGCAGCCGCTGCTCGCCGTCCCGCTCTACCTGATGTTCTCCGGCGTCCACCTGGTGAACACCTACTGGGCCGTGCTGCTGCCCAGCATGGTCAGCCCGTTCGGCGTCTACCTGGCCCGGATCTACGCCGGCGCCTCGGTCCCCGACGAGATCATCGAGGCCGGACGGATCGACGGCGCAGGCGAGTTCCGGATCTTCGCGACCATCGCGCTGCGGGTGATGTCCCCGGCCCTGGTCACCATCTTCCTGTTCCAGTTCGTCGCGATCTGGACCAACTACCTGCTGCCGGTGCTGATGCTGGCCAACGACCACCTGCAGCCCGTCACCGTCGGCATCGTCGGCTGGCAGGCCCAGCGCGGGATCGGGCCCACCGCCGTGCCGTTCAACATCGTGATCACGGCGGCCGCGATCTCCGCGATCCCGCTGGTCGTCCTCTTCCTGTCCCTGCAACGCTTCTGGCGCTCCGGCCTGGTCGCCGGCAGCACCAAGTGAGGAGTGCCGGCATGCCCGCCAGGTACCACCTGCGCTTCCAGCTCCACCCCACTCCGGAAGCCGCCCAGCAGGCAACAGAGTTGGCCAAGTTCTGCGGCGAGGCCGGTGTCACCGAGGTGGTGCTGCTGCTCGGGGCCGAGGAGCTCTACGCGGGCCACCCGGCCGGACCGGCCGAGGACCTGCTGTTCGAGACCGCCGCGACCGCGACCACGATCCTGCGCGAGGCCGGCCTGGACGTCAGCCTCAACCCCTGGGTCACCGTCGGCCATGCCGACCGAGGCCGCGCCGATCTGCTCGGCTTCGCCCCCATGGTCGACCCCCAGGGCACCGCCGCCACCGCCCAGGCCTCCTTCGCCTGCCCGCGCTGGCGCGCCTGGTTCGTCGCCCAGTACGCCCGGTACGCCACCCTGGACCTGCGGGTCCTGTGGCTGGAGGACGACTTCCGCTACCACAACCACGCCCCGCTGCAGTGGGGCGGCGGCTTCGAACCGCTGATGCTGGACCGGTTCGCGGCGGCCGCCGGAGAGCCGGTCACCCGGGAGCGGCTGGTGGCCGCCATCACCTCGCCGGGGGAGCCCCACCCGTGGCGCGCGCTGCTGCAACAGGTCTGGCGCACCGCCCAGTTGGAGACTGCCGAACTGGTGGCCAAGGCGGTCGGCGAGTGTTCCGGCGGACGCGTCCGGCTCGGCCTGATGAGTTCCGAACTCGGCGTCCACTCGGTGGAGGGCCGCGACTGGCCGGCCCTGTTCGAAGCACTGAGCATCGACGGCCGGGTCGCCCACCGCCCGCACTTCGCCCGCTACGGCGATGCGCCCGGGCGCGAACTCAGCTTCTCCGTCTGGATGCTGGAAGCCCAACGGGCACTGCGACCGGCGCACGCCACCAGTGAACCCGAGATCGAGAACTGGCCGCACACCGCCTGGTCCAAGTCCGACACCCAGACCTGGTCCGAGCTGGTCGCCGCCGGGCTCGCCGGATCCGATGCGATGTTCCTCAACGTCCACCCCATGCAGTCCGGCCGCGCCCAGCGCTTCCCGCGTGTCGCCGACCTGCTCCGCCGCTCCCGCCCCGCACTCGACTGGGTCGCCGAACGGCAGCCGCGCCTGCCGACCACCCACGGTGTCGGCCTGCCGATGCCGCAGCACGCGGCCGCCCACGTGCGCACACGGGCCGACGGCGGGCTCGCCGGGCTCGCCGTCGACGCCGGACCCACCGCCGACCACCTGCTGCGCTACGGCGTGCCGGTCACCGCCGCCCGCGCCCCCGTGCAGGCGTTGTTCGGCCAAGCCGCCTGGGCCTTCGCCGACTTCGAGGTCGAGCTGATGCTGGCCGGCGGGCTGCTGCTGGACGGCGTGGCCGCCGAGGTGCTGACCCGGCGCGGCTTCGGCCGACTGCTCGGGATCACCACCTGCGAGCTCGTCGAGCGCGAGGCCACCGGCCCGGCCGGCCCGTACGCCCTGGAGCACGTACGGGACCAGGACGTGTACCTGAGCGTCAACGGCCAACCCGCGCTGGCCCGCCTGGCGTTGGCCCCCGGAGCCGAGTCCTGGACCACGATCCTGACCCCCGGCCGGCAGACCTGGGGCCCCGGCCGGTTCGTGTTCCGCAACGAACTCGGCGGCCGGGTGGCGGTGTTGGCCGCGACCGCAGCGCAGCTCCTGCCGTACGACGACGACGGCCAGCGCCTGCTGCACACCATGGTCCGCTTCCTCGAAGCCGACCGGCCCGCCCTGCCCCTGGTCAGCGGCGGCCCCCACCTGATCCCGCACCTCTCGCACACCGAGCGCGGCTGGCAGCTCGCGGTGGCCAACGGCAGCGCCGACCCGGTCCGACCGCGCATCACCCTGCCGGGCGCCCCGAAGGCCGCCGCCGCCACCCTGCTGGCCCCGCTCGCCCCACCGACCTCAGCCCGCCTCGACCAGCACCGCCGCGAGCTGATCCTCGGCCAGGACCTGCCGCACCGCGGCTGGCTGGTCGTGAACTGGCACTGACTCCATCGAAGCCCGCCCCACAACGGTGTGCTCCGCACAGTAAGGAGAATCCGTGTTTCCCCCACTCCGCGGCCCCCTGACCGCGATCCTCACCAGCACGGCCCTGAGCCTCGCCGGCCTGGCCGCCACCCCGGCGGACGCCACCCCGGCCGCCACCGTCCGCACCACCGGCTACACCGTCTCCGTCTCGGCCCCCGTGCCGTTCGGCAACATCAGCGACAGCCCCGCCGCGCCCTACACCGACAAGGACGGCACCTTCCACTACCAGGAGTCCGACGCCCTCTACGGCGCCAACGACAACCGCTCCTGGGGCTTCTTCACCGGCACCGACTTCGACTCCGCCGCCTCCGACAGCGCCCTGGACAACGCGGTCAACCCCGCCAACGCCAACGACATGAACAACGACACCACCTGGCGCTGCAACAACAGCCCGACCGGCCTGAGCGCGACGTACTCCGTCGGCAACTCCGGCTACGCGCAGAAGAACTACTGCGACCTGGTCGGCACCTGGGTGGACCCCGACACCGGCGACTGGTACGGCCTGGTGCACAACGAGTTCACCCCCTCGCCGTTCAACGACGGCCTGCACTACGACGCCATCGACTACGCGGTCTCCACCGACCAGGGCCACACCTGGACCATCAAGGACCACGCCATCACCTCGCCGTACAGCACCCAGCGCGGCGACACCACCCAGTTCCCCGGCCAGACGTACTACTACGGCGACGGCGACCAGCGGCTGTACGTCGACACCGCCTCCGGCTACTTCTACGTCTACTACGGCTCCCGCGTGATCGACAAGAGCGGCGGCTGGAAGGCCTTCTACGAGCACGTGGCGCGCGCCCCGATCGCCGCCAAGATGGCTCCCAGCTCCTGGCAGAAGTGGTACAACGGCTCCTGGTCCCAGCCCGGACAGGGCGGGCTGGAGAGCAACATGGTGCCCGTCGACGCCACCAACACCACCGGCTACACCCCGGCCACGGGCGAGTACAACCCGGCCAACACCGGGACCTCCGCCCAGCAGATTGCGGCCGGCCAGATGCCCGCGACCTCACCGCTGTTCGTCATGGACGTCACCTACGACGCCTACCTGGGCCTGTACATCGGCGAGCCGCAGGGGGTCGACCAGAGCGGATCGGCGCCGCAGCAGTTCTACGCCACGGCCGACCTGGCGTCCCAGAAGTGGTTCCTGCTCGGCGACACCGGCAGCTACCACACCGCCTCCTGGTACCGCTGGTTCCTGGACGGCGCCAACCGGACCACCAACGCCGTCGTCGGCAAGACCTTCCGCTCCTACTGCGCCTGGTCCTGCGCGAACGGCTCCAACGGCGAGTACACCGACATCACCGTCGGCTCGCAGAGCCCGGCGGCTCCGGTGGACACCACCAGGACCTACCGGATCGGCAGCGCCGGCGGCCGGGTGCTCGCCCAGGTCTCCGGCAGCTCCGCCGCCACCTCCCTGGGCGCGGCCACCGGGTCCGCGCTGGAGTCCTGGAACTTCACGGCGAACGGGGACGGCTCCTACGGGATCGTCAACTCCGCCACCGGGCAGCTGCTCGGCGTCGACTCGACCCGGACGGCCGACCGCGCCTGGGGCGCCGCGCCCACCGTCACCGCGCCGGGCTCGGGCGGTCCGTCCGTCGGGCGGCAGTGGTTCGTGCTGCCGGACACCTCACCGGCGGGCGGCTTCCACCTGGTCAACCGGTACAGCGGCCTGGTGCTCGGACTCTCCTCCGACAGCAGCCGGCTCGCCGAGACCACGCCCGCCCGCAGCTGGACCGACACCACCGGCAGCGCGGTCGGCGGTGCCCGTACCGCCGACGAGCAGACCCTGACGTTCACCCCGACCGGCACGACCCTGGCCGGCACCCACACGCTGACCGCCTCGGGCAAGGCACTGGACGACCCCAACCACTCCACCACTCCGGGCACCCAGCTGATCACCTGGACCGCCAACGGCGGCGGCAACCAGACCTGGGTCTTCACCCGGCAGTCCGACGGCTCCTACCAGATCGCCAACGGCCAGTCGAAGCTGTGCATGGACGTCAGCGGCGGCTCCATTATTGCCGGCGCCCAGGTGATCCAGTGGACCTGCACCGGCAACAGCAACCAGCACTGGGTGGTGACAGCGGTGAGCGGCGGCTACACCATCGCCTCCCGGAAGAGCGGGCTGCTGCTGACCACCACCTCGGCCTCGGACGGCTCGCCGGTCACCCAGCAGACCGACACCGGCTCGGCGCTGCAGCACTGGAACATCAACGGCATCTAGCAAGGGAATCCCGGCCCTTTACGGCTCGGGAGGAATTGCTTCCCTGACCTGGAGGCGCGGAGCACCTGAGTGCTCTGCGTCTCCATGGTGACGGTCGGTCGGGGCGTTTCGGGTACGGCTCCGCAAGCCCCAACAGGTCGCGCTGCACTCCTGGGCGTTCGCCCAGCTCGGACAGTTCATCACCTACAAGGCCCAGCGGGCCGGAGTCCGGCTGGTGTACGTCGATCCGGCGTACACCAGCCGGCGGTGCTCCTGGTGCGGACACACCGCGAAGAACAACCGACCCGATCAGGCGAGTTCCGCCTGTTGATCTGACCTGACCCGCAACCGCGTGCGTCCGGGCCTTGGCGTCGGTCACGCCTCGGCGCCCTCCGGGGCGAGCTCGTAGAAGCCGGGGCCGTCCAGGAACCGGATGGTGTTGGCGTCGCGCAGGACTGCTTCCTCCGTCTCGTGCAGCAGGAGTACGGACCCGGTGTACGTCATGTCGTCGACGGTGCGGGTGATCCGGTCGCCCGGCTGGAGGTAGGTCTGGAGGTTGTGGAAGCTGTCCAGGCGCCGGACGGCGTCCAGGTCGCGGTACCCCCGCAGCGCCCCTTCGACCGGTGAGACCAGTGCGATGTGACCGACGTGCCGAGCCTTGCGGTAGTCCTCGTCGGCCAGCCGGTGGAAGCCCTCGGGGTCGAGGTACGCCCGTACCGTCCAGTCGAGCTGGGACTCGCCGATGGCGAGCTGCGCGTGCACGGGCAGCCTGCCGCCGGAGAGGCGTGCACCGACCTCGACGAGCCTCGGCCCGTCGTTGGTCAGCTTCACCTCAAGGTGCGCCGGACCGTGCTGGATGCCGAGTGCGTCGAGCACCCGCTCCGTGTACTCGGCCAGCTGGTCCTGCACCTCACCTCGCCGGGCCATCAGGTAGATGCCGTCGACGAGGTCCGACACGCCGTTGACGGAGAGCCGCGTGGTCCGCCAGATCTCACAGATCCGGTGGTGACCGTCGCGGCTCACCGTGTTGACCATGTACTCGGTCCCGTAGAGGTACTCCTGCGCCACCACCCCGGCATTGCGCTCGGAGAACACGTTGACGGTCCCGGCCGTCTTCAGGTACGCGGCCACGGACTCCTCGGGCGTGTCGCAGAAGAAGACGTGGTCGTTGCCCGAGCTCCGGAGCGGCTTCACGACGACGCGGCCGCCCAGGGAGTGGTGCCACTGCGCCAACTCCTCCTCGTCGGTGACCTGGAGCTGACGGGCTCCGGGGACACCGGCCTGCTTGATCGTCTCGATCATCACGTACTTGTCGCGCCGGGCCTCGCTCAACTCCACGCCGTTGCTGGCGAGTCCGAGCGCCGAGCTGAGCGCGTCGGCGAGCGGGACGCCGAGCTCACAGCCGGCCACGACGGCCACCGGGGCGTACACGGCGAGGCGTGCGACGGTGGTGGCGAGGTCCTCGTGGACGACGGTGTCCGCATAGCCCTCCAGCGCGTACGACGCCTGGTAGACCTGAGGTACCTCCTTGGTGCTCTGCACCCTGATCAGGGTCGCCCCGGCCTGCCGGAAGTGTTCGGCGAGCTGCACGGCCGGGATGTAGGGATCGACGAGGACGACGTGGCGCAGGGCGGACATCACAGGCTCTCTTTCTCAAGGTGGGCAGAAGCGTCAAGGAAGGCGGGTACGGCTTGCGCGCGTGTGCGCATCGCGGGGCCGGCCAGCAGGGAGACGAGCAGGATGAAGGCGCCGACCGTGGTGAAGCCGAGGGACGTGCCCCCGTGGTCCAGGGCCGTGCCGACGACCGGCCCGCCGAGCGCGGCGCCGGCGGCCGTCGCCGTGGAGTACAGACTCAGCGCCGAGGCCCGGGCCCCGCTCACGGCGAAGGTGCTGGCGGCGGTCGCGGTGGACGCGAAGGCCGGTGCGTTCAGCAGGGCGGCGGGCAGCATCGCCACGGCCAGCCAGGGGACACCGCCCACGAGGCCGACGGGGATCGTCACGGCGCCGAGGGCGGCCACGGTCAGAGCGGCCGGGGGACGGCGCGACAGACTCCCGTAGACGAGACCACCGGCCATCGAGCCCAGGCCGACACCCACCAGGACGGGGCCGATCCACGCCGTCTGGCCGTGCTGCCGAAGCGCTCCGATGATCCCCAACTCCGTGCCGGAGGCGAACATCCCGGCGGCCAGTGCGCAGGCGCAGGCCGCGACCAGCCCCCGGTTGAGCCACTGGCGCAGCGAGGGCAGCGGGGCGTCCGACGGCCGGTCCTCGGCGCGGGGTTCCACCCGAGGGTTCCGGACGATCACGGCCAGGCAGTTCACGACCAGCAGCAGCCCGAGTGCCCGGACGGCGAGGGCAGTTGACGTCTGGGTCGCCAGCACGACAGCGAGCGACGGGCCGATCAGGTACGAGACGGTGGTCAGCATGGAGTCCACGGCGAAGGCCGTGTGACGGTTCTCCTCGGGTACCAGGCCGGTGATGGCCAGGCGGGAGATCGTCGATCCCTGGACGATGACCAACCCCGACAGCGGGGCGGCGACGAGCAGGGCGGGGTACGGCAGCCCTGCCGCCAGCCCCCAGAACAGGGCCTGGCTCACGGTGGCGACGATCAGCACCGGCCGCAGCCCGTGCCGGTCGATCCGGCGCCCTTGGAACGGGGAGCCCGCGGCGGCACCGGCGGTCCACAGCGCGATGACCAACCCGGCCTGCCCGTAACCGAGTTGCCGGGTGGTCGTCAGATGCAGGGTGAGGACCAGCGGTACGGCCACCAACGGGATCTTGATCAACGACCCCAGCAGTAGCATCGACCGCAATCCGGGGATTCCCAGAACTCGGCGATAGGCGTGCAGTGTTCTTGCCTTTCCTGATTGCGCTGCTGTGGTGTAAGAGCGGTCGCTCCAAGCCGGCGTCCGCCGTGGGTAAGCGCGGTCGCTCCGAGTCCGAGGTCAGTCTGCGATCCAGTACCGGGTGAGACGCCGGCGGGTGTCGGTGAAAGATGAACGCGCGTGGAACATTCGGTGGTTGTCCCAGATCAGCATCGCGTCCTCGGGAATGAGGACCGATACTCGGTTTTCCTGGAAGAAGTCCAGGGCCTGCTGGGCGAGTTCGACGCCCTCGGCACCGAGCGGCGGGTTCTGCGGGCCGGCCGGCTCGTCGAGGTCCTCGGAATAGCCGCCGGTCTGCAGGAGTGTGCAACTCAGGCGGTTGATCGTGCCGTGTTCCGTCTGCTCGACCAGGGGCTTCCAGAGCCCTTCGACGTCGGAATCCTCCACGTAGGACGGCCAGTACAACTCGGCCTCGCGCACCAGCCGTTCGTTGCTACTGCTCAGACCGGCGACGAAGTCGCGCGCGTCGGCGAGCATGGTCTGGCCGCCGCCGCAGGTGGCCTGGACGCGGCAGTGCAGCGCCAGGTAGCGCGGCGGGGGATTCTGACCGGGAGCCTCGGTGTGCGGCCGCAGGGTATGGGCGCTGCGGGTGTCACGCACCTTCTCGAAGCCCGGGTGGGCCATGATGTCGTACGCCAACGCCCCGGTGGTCTGCGGGACGACTGTCCCCAGCCGTCCGACCAGGTCAGCGGCCTCCTGCTGGGTGAGAGGGCCCTGCGTCAGCGCGAATCCACGCGAGGTCAGGTCGCTCACGATCTCGGAAGTTGTGTCATTCACCAGCGTCACCACCAGCATAACTCGTAGGATTTGATGAATAGTCAACCATACGAAGAGGCCCTCCATATGACTAACCTCAGCATCGGTGTACTCGCCTCCACGCATAAGAAGAACGAGAGGCGCGCCCCCCTCCACCCGGCCCATCTCCCGCTCATCGACGCCGATATCCGTGGCCGGATGTTCCTGGAGGCGGGCTACGGCCACTGGTTCGGCTTCTCCGACGAGCAACTAGCCCCCCATGTCGCCGGCATACTTTCCCGCCGCGACATCATCGCCGACTGCGACCTCGTCATCATGTTCAAGGCCACTCCTCGCGATCTCGCCGAACTGAGGGATGGTCAAATCCTTTGGGCAGCACCACACTTCGCCCAGAACATGGAGACGACACAGTTGGCGATCGACCACAAACTGACCGTCATTTCCATGGAGGCCATGCGCAACCGGCCCGAGGGCAGCGACATCGACCGCTTCGTGTTCCACGGCGTCTGCGAGATCGCCGGCTACTGCTCCGTCCAGCACGCGCTGCAGTCCGTCGGACGGACCGGGGCGTGGGGCAGGCCGCTGGAGAAGGCGGTCGTGCTCGGCTTCGGCTCCACCGGGCGGGGCGCGGCGATCGCCCTCCAGGCCCACGGCGTGGGCGGCCTCAGCGTCGTCACCCAGCGCCCGAGCTCCGCCGTCACCCCGCCCTGCGACACCGCGCGGATGGCCCAACTCCACTACGACCACGCCGATCCGGCTGCGAGCACCGTGACAGTCGAGGGCCGCACGGTCCCGCTGGTCGCCTTCCTCGCCGAGCACGATGTCGTCGTCAACTGCGTGATGCAGGACATCAACTCCCCGCAGGTCTACCTCACCGAGGACGACCTGCCCCGCTTCCCCTCCGGCACCCTCATCGTCGACATCTCCTGCGACGTCGCCATGGGATTCAGCTGGGCCCGCCCCACCTCCTTCGACGATCCCCTCGTCACGGTCGGCGACCACGTCCGCTACTACGCGGTCGACCACAGCCCGGCGCTGCTCTGGGACTCCGCCACCTGGGAGCAGAGCCAACCCAGCCTGCACTACCTGCCGATCATCGCCGACCCGCGGGCCTGGGACACCGACGAGACCGTCCGCCGGGCCATCGAGGTGCGCGAAGGCGTCGTCCAGAACCCCAGCATCCTCGCCTACCAGGGCCGTTCACCGCACTACCCCCACCACCCGCTTGCCGAGGACACCGCCCAGCCCGATGAGCTCGGCCGCCTCGCGAGCCTCACGGCCGGCTGACCCCTGCCTGCCCGACCCCCAGCTCCGGCCCGGCCCGTCCGACCGCTGCCGCGCACCCGCTCGGCATTCACCGCCTGCTCGACCACTCTCTCGGCGAACCACGCGAGAGGAACAGTGTCCGCTACGGCGTCCACTGGACCTGGACCGGTCCGAAGCTCTACGCCAACTACGCCGGTACCTCCTGGTCCTGGTAAGCACCGTCACGGTTGGCCCGCCCGCCCGCCCATCAGCGGGCGGGCGGGCCAACCGCATGTGTGGCGGCCGCCGGTAGGCCTGTGCACCTGACTCTTCTTCGTGGAGTCGCCGGAGCGGAAGAACGTCTACGACGGCACGGTCACACTCGACGACCATGGCGAGGCGGCCGTCACGCTGCCGGACTGGTTCGCCGTCCTGAACACCGGGCTCTGCTACCAGCTGACCCCGCTGGACGGCCCGGCGCCGGACCTTACGTCGTCCGTCACCCCGGCGGCGGCAGCTTCGAGGTCCGTGGCGGGGTGCCGGGGGCAGAGGTGTGCTGGCAGGTCACCGATGTCCGTCAGGACCCGTGGGCACGGGCCAACCCCGTGCTGGCCGAGGAGGACAAACCGCCCGAGGAACGCGGGTACTTCCTCCAGCCGGAGGCCCACGGCGAGCCCCCCCGAGCGCGGCATCTCCGCCCTTCGTCGGACGATCGGAGGATGGCCTAGCTGACGGTGTTCGCCCGAGGCTCTCGCGGGCCTCGGAACGGCAGCGTGCGGCTGAGGACGAGGTTGGTGGTGGTGCTGCCGAACTGGGCCAGCGCGTCGACGAGTTCCTCCAGGTGGGCCATCGAGGTGGCCGCCACCTTCAGGACGTAGCAGTCGTCCCCGGTGGTGCGCAGGCACTCCAGGATCTCCGGGCGCTCCCCGAGCAGCCGGTGCAGCGGCTCGTGCCGGGTCCCCGGGTACTTCAGCCGCACCACCGCCAGCACCGCGTGTCCGGTCCGCTCCAGATCCACCTCGGCCCGGTACCCCGTGATCACCCGGGCCGCCTCCAGCCGCCGCACCCGCTCGGTCGTCGCCGACGCGCTCAGGTTCACCCGCCGCGCCAACTCCGTGTACGCGATCCGGCCGTCCCGTTGGACCTCGTCCAGGATCGCCCAGTCCGTCGCGTCAAGACTCTCGGTCATCCGGCCAGATTACCGGTGAATCCACGGTCGAACCGCCCCTGAACAGGCAGGAATCCCTTCTGGCGGCCCAAGTCGGCTGACTAGGCTGCGGGTTGTGAAGATCGGAGTCAACATCCTCAATTTCGGCCCCGGCACCGACCCGGGTGTCCTGCGGAGCTGGGCCCAGACCGTGGAGGGCCTGGGCTTCGACCTGCTGATGGTCTCGGACCACGTCGCCATCACGCCCGACGTCGCCGTGCGCTATCCGGGCCCCTTCTACGAGCCCTTCACCACTCTGTCCTGGCTGGCCGGCCTGACCACCCGGGTCCGGCTCGGCACGACGGTCCTCATCGCCCCCTACCGGCACCCGCTGCTCACCGCCCGGATGGCGGCCAACCTCGATCAACTCAGCGGCGGCCGGCTGGTCCTCGGCGTGGGGGTGGGCTGGGCACGGCAGGAGTTCGCGGCTCTCGGGATCCCGTTCGAACAGCGTGGACGCCTGACCGACGATCACCTGCGCGACGTCCGGGCGGCCTGGGCGGACACCGCCGACTACGGAACCCGGAGCATCCCGGTCTGGGTCGGCGGCAACAGCGACGCGGGGATACGCCGGGCCGTACGGCTCGGGGACGCCTGGCATCCGCTGCGCTGCACCGTGCCGTGGCTGCGTGAAGCCGTGGTCAGGCTCAAGGCGTCCGCAGACGAGCAACAGCTCCCGGTGCCCGCCTTCGCCCCCCGGATCGCTCTCAAACTCACCTCGGTACCGGTCAGCGGACCGGAACGGCTCGCCGGTGAGGGCACGATCGAGCAGATCGTGGACGACCTCGACCAACTGCGCCTGTTGGGCGCCGAGACCGTCGTCCTCGACCCCTACAGCGGAGACCCCCGCGAGACCTGCCACCCGCAGGCGGGCTGGCAGGCACTCGCCACGGTGGCCGCGCAGTTCTACCCTCCCCGCACCAGAACGGAGCAGTCATGACCACACCCGACGACCACGCCCTCCTCCGGCAGGCCATCGCCCTCGCGGCCAAGGCCCGCGAGGGCGGTGACCCGCCGTTCGGGTCGCTGCTGGTGGCGCCGGACGGGACGGTGCTGGCAGCGGAGCACAACACCACCCTCACCGACCAGGACATCACCGCCCACCCGGAACTGAAGCTGGCTCGGTGGGCCGCGAGGGAACTGGACGCGGCCACGGCGGCGCGGACCACGATGTACACCAGCTGCCAGCCGTGCGGGATGTGCGAGGCGGTCATCCAGCAGGCGGGGCTACGGCGGGTGGTGTTCGCCCTGTCCAACGAACAGCTCCTGGACATCAGGCCGGGCAGCGGCCGGCCGCCCGTGCCGCAGGACGGCCCCGCGCTGCTCGACGAGGTGCGAGCCGTGGTCGAGGGGTACTACCGCTGAGCTCGGGGAAGATCTTGTAGAAGTACGCCGGGCCGTCCTGCGGAGCGCGCCGCCCCGCCCGTACGGGCGGCGGCGCGCCGTGGCTGCGGTCCACCGCGCGCCGCCGCACTCGTGCGCCGGCTCAGCGGGCCCTACCTGGAAGCGACGGTGGCGTGCATCTCCCACACCAGGATCTCCGCCGGCTCGACTGCGGTGACCTTCTGCCCGCCGATCGCGGTGAAGCGCACGGCGTCGCCGGCGGCCAGCGGGCCGACACCTTCCAGGGCGACGTTGCCGCGCGGGACGAACAGGTGCACGAAGGGGGCGTCGGGCAGCTCGACGCTCTGGCCGGGCTGCAGGCGGGCCGCATGCAGCGCCGCGTAGCGGTTCTTGATGCGGATGGCGGACGCGCCGGCGTGCCGGTCCATTCCGGAGGCGACCGGGATCAGGCCGCCGGACAGCAACTCGTCGTCGATTTCGAGCTGTTCGTAGCCCGGGGTGATGCCGCCCTCGTCGGGGACGACCCACATCTGGACGAAGTGGACGGGGGCGGTGTGGGCGTCGGCACCGCTGAGGCGCCAGGAGTCGTTCTTCTCCGAGTGCAGGATGCCGGTGCCGGCGCTCATGCGCTGGGCGAGTCCGGGGTAGATCACGCCGGAGTGGCCGGTGGAGTCCTGGTGGACCAGGGAACCCTGCAGCACCCAGGTGACGATCTCCATGTCGCGGTGCGGGTGGGTCTCGAATCCGCTGCCCGGCCGGACGATGTCGTCGTTGTTGACGAGCAGCAGGCCGTGGTGGGTGTTGGCGGGATCGAAGTGTCCGCCGAACGAGAACGAGTGCTTGGAGTCCAGCCAGTCGATTTTCGTGCCGGAGCGCTCGCCGGCGCGGCGGACGTCGATCTGCGGCTGGTTCGCGGTGGTGTTCAACTCGTGTGTCCTTTCGGGCGGTCCGGGAGCTCTCGCGAGGCCCCGGCGGTGTCTCGCGGCACCCTGCACGACAGAACATAGTCCACCATTCAACTATTCCGGGTCGCTGCGGCTGGTCCGGTCCTGCGCCGCAGGCGTGCGCACCAACTCGGCGGCCATGATCTTCCAGGACCCCAGAGCCGCCATCAACCCGCTGCGCCGCATCGGCGACTTCCTCACCGAGAGCCTGCGCCGGGGCTCCGGCCTGCGCCCGGCCGACGCCACCCGGCGCGCCACCGAGCTGCTCGAAGCCGTCGGCCTGAGTGCCGCCGCGCTGCGCCGCCACCCTGGCGAACTGTCCGGCGGCATGCTGCAACGCGTCATGATCGCGGCGGCCCTGATGGGCGAACCCGCCCTGCTCCTCGCCGACGAGCCCACCACGGCCCTGGACGTCACCACCCAGGCCGAGGTGGTGGCCCTGCTCGCCGACTTGCGGATGCGGTTCGGCACCGGCCTGCTCTTCGTCACCCACGACCTCGGCCTCGCCGCCGCCATCAGCGACCGGGTGTACGTCATGTACGCCGGACGGATCGCCGAGACCGGCCCGGCCGACGCCCTGTTCACCCGTCCCCGCCACCCCCACACGGCCGCACTGCTCGGCTCGACCCCTCGCCTGGACGCCCCGCCGGGCAGGCTCGCCGCCGTCGACGGCCAACCACCGGACCTGCGCGAGGAGTTGACGGGGTGTCCGTTCGCGCCGCGCTGCCGCTACGCCACCGACCGCTGCGCCGAGCAGGCGCCCGCCCCGCTGCCCGTCCCGGGCGATCCGGCCCGCCTGGTCGCCTGCCACCACAGCGACCAGCTCGAAGGGAAAGCCGATGACTGAGAGCATCAGCGGGGCAGCCGTCCTGGAGGTCAGCGGGCTGCACCGCACCTACGGGAGCGTCCACGCGGTCGACGACGTCTCGTTCACGCTGGCCGCCGGTGGCTCGCTCGGCATCGTCGGCGAGTCCGGATCGGGCAAGACCACCACCGCCCGGATCATCGTCGGCCTGGAGCGGGCGGACGCCGGACAGGTCCTGCTGCACGGCCGCGACCGGACCGGACACCTGCGCGGAAAGGCCCGACGACTGGCGCGGGCCCGCGAGATCCAGCTGGTCTTCCAGGATCCGTACCTCTCCCTGGACCCGCGCACCAGGGTCGGCGCCGTGCTGCGCGAGACCCTGCGCCTGCACTTCCCCGACACCGACCACCCCCGCCGGATCACCGAACTGCTCGACCAGGTCGGCCTCGGCACCCGGGCCGCCGACGCCCTGCCCCGGCAGCTCTCCGGCGGCCAGCGCCAGCGCGTCGCGATCGCGCGTGCGCTGGCCGTCGAACCGGCCGTCCTGGTCCTGGATGAGGCGGTGGCCGCCCTCGACGTCTCCGTGCAGGCCCAGATCCTCAACCTGCTCGCCGACATCCGCGAACAGACCGGCGTCGGCTACCTGTTCATCACCCACGACCTCGGCGTGGTGCGCTGTGTGACGGACGCGGTGATCGTGATGCGCCACGGCCGGATCGTCGAGTCCGGCCCCACCGCCTGCGTCCTCGCCGAGCCCGAACACCCCTACACCAGGCTGCTGTTGGAGTCCGTCCCCCGCCCGGGCTGGGATCCGCACGGCATCGCGGCCGCCCGCCGTGCGCTGTAGGGGAGCCGGACGCCCTCGGCGGGAGCCGCCGTCCGACCCCGGCCGGGAACTACGGCCACGCTGCGCCCGCCGCCAGTCCGCTGATGAGCGCCCGGATGACCGCCTCGGCATCGACCTGCGCGTCCAGGGACTGGATCGCGGCCAGCCCGTCCGCAGCGGAGGCCACCGCCTCGCCGAGCGGCAACGGGTCGAGGCCGCCGCCGCGTTCGTCCGCCAGCACCTGGAAGAGCCGGACGAAGCAGGCCCGCCAGCGCCGGTACTCGGCCTCGAGGCTGCTGCGGACCCGGTCGTCGTTCAGGGCGAACCAGTGCAGCGAGGAGTGCAGGCGGGACAGGTCCACGCCCTCCGGCTCGGTCAGCAGCCTGATCACGCGTTCGGCCCGCTGGGTGAAGTCCCCCGGGCTGTCGACGGCTTCTTCGAGGGGAGAGATCCACTCCGGTCGGATGTCCTCGATCACCGCGACGATGAGGTCGGTCCGGTCCTGGAAGTGGTAGTGGCACATGCCGTGCGACATCCCGCAGAGCGCGGCGACGTTACGGGTGGTGAACCGGGCCAGCCCGTCCCCGGTCAGCAGAGTCCGCGCGGCGGCGATCAGCCGGGCGCGGGTCTGCTCGCCCTTGGCGGAACTGCGTGAGCGCCCGCTCGGGCCGGCGGGGGCGGTCGACGACTCCGCCGGGGGAGCGGGGGTTTGGAGGTCCTTCGCGCGGGTGGCCACCCGGCAACTCTAACGAGTCCCCCGGCTGCCTGAACGGGCAGTCGGCAGTGCGCCAAGGTGTGCCCTTCGATCCCCGGTGTCGCCGGTGGCCCGCCAGCGAGGATCTGTCGAACGAACCGGTCCACGGTTCCACCCAAGGCAGGGGCTCAGGTGCGGGCTTCGGACGACAGGTCACCACTGGACGGGTCAAGTTCCCTACGGCCAAACCCCGCTGGGGCTCGTGCCGACGTGACCCCGGCCGGTCCGGAACCTGTCGGCCGGATCGGCGGCATGTCGCCGCCCGCCGCTCTGGCGCTCCAACGGGCGGTGGGCAACCGGGCGTTCACGGCGGCGTTGCAGCGCGAGCAGGGCAGCTCCCGACCCCGGCAGAGCCCGGGTGCGGTGGTGCAACGCGTACGGACCGACGGCCGGGCAGAGCTCACCCCCGAGCAGTTGCAGATCGTCACGCAGGCGCTGCGCCATGCCGTGGCCGTGGCAGAAGCGGCCGTGCAGACCCTGGCGCTTACCGACGACGAGACCGAGGACGCCCGCCTGGAGCTCTACCGGTATTGGTTCGGCTCCAACCTGTTCATGATGAAGGAGGTCAGACGGAAGTTCGGGCAACTCGTGGCCGAGCTCCCCGGGCTGGCCACCCATCTCGTGCCGTACGACCCGACCGAAGCCGTGGACGCCAAGGGCACGGTGGCGGACCAGGAGTTCGTCTGGGCGTGGACCAGGCAGAACGAGGTGATCCGCCTGACGACCTCGTTCTGGGGACTGACGCCTGAACGACAAGGCACCACTCTGCTCCACGAGTTGACGCACCGGCTCTGGGACACGACGGATGAAAGCAAGTTCGGTGAGGACAGGGCCCATGAGCTTGCCTGCCTGTCGTCGCCCGCAGCCTGCAACTGCGCCTACAACTTCGAGTACTACGCGAAATCCGCCCACGCCAACCCCGCACTCCAGGCCAGGCCGGAGCGGAATGAGGTGGCCCCGGAGCCAACGGGGGACCAGTCCTCGGGCAGCGGCCTCCCATTCGACTTCGACCTTCTCGATGGCATGAGCTTCGCCGACGAGGAGGGCTGAGGCGTAGCGGCCCCCCGGCCGAAAGCCACGAGCGGCCCGCATATTTGACGGATCGTCAGATATATTCCGTGCCTCACTTATTGACCGAGCGCTTGGTTAGGAATAGCGTCCGGGGCAACCTCGTGGAAGTCCCACGGATGGTTGACGGGAGGTCAGAGAAGGACTCTGTCGGTGATCTTGGGTTTGCAAGGTCATTTTCCTTGGCGCCACCAGAGGGGGCGGGGTAGGCCGCGGGCGTCGAGGTACTGCTGGAACG
>NZ_JARXZC010000006.1 GCF_029894335.1 Kitasatospora sp. MAP5-34
CTCTCCCCGATGGAGTTCGAACAGCAGCACCACGCAGCAGCTAAACTCTCACTCGCAGCATGAACCCCTGTGTCCACAATCCGGGGGTCACCTCATAACCCAAGGTGATGCCGTCGTAGTCGCAGCACGGTTTCCTGCTCACTCGCCAGCGGTACTCGACGCCGTCGACGACAATCCGGCGGGAACCCTTCTTCGCCAGTGCCACTCTTTGCCCTTCGGCCTTCGACTGCTCGTATATGTCTGTCGCCGCCAGTCTCCCTGTACGGCACACGCGTGTCACCGGGTTTGGCCCAGAGCTTCGGCGCAGTCGCTTGGCATCTGCTTTGTGATCACGCAAGGCCGAGGAGCGCGAGGGGCCGGCGTGCGTCGCGCGCGTTGCGGCGGAGGCCGGCCGCAATGTTCCTGACGCCGCTCAGCCGCAGGGCTCCAACAGCGAGGTTGCGCCAGGTCGCCATGGCGCGGGGAGCGTTCCCGGTTCGCAGTTGGGAGGCGTCCTCGGCGAAGGTCGTGTCGCGGACGTGGTGCAGGGCCTCGATCTTCCAGTGGCCCCGGATCAGTTGCGCGAGCTGGGTGGGAGTGGCCTGTTCGGCGGTCAGGCTGGTGACCGCATAGATGGTCGCGATGGTGGTCTTGCCGGTTTTGCGGTCGGTGCGGCGGCGCTTGACCTGGACCGCCTGGCAGGCACCGGGGAAGAGCAGGTTGTTGACGGTGGCGACCTTGATCCGGCGGATCTCGGAACGGCCGTGTCCGATTCCCCGGGTGCGTCCCTGGAGCGGAATGTCCTTCCAGGGAAGGGATTTGAGCTGTCTGCGCAACTTCTTCTGGTTGTCCTTGACGATCGCGATGTAGTGGGCCCGGCGGCCGAGGAGGTAGGCGGCGTGCTCGCGCTGGGTGTGCAGTGCGTCGCTGGTGACCACCATTCCGGCGAGGTCCGCGACGCTGTCCAGCAGCGGCTGGAAGCGGGTGGTCTCGCCGGTCTTCTCGCCGACGTCGAGCTGGGCCAGGACCAGGCCGTTGGTGTGCTCCACCGCAGCGAGCAGGTGGATCTTCCGGCCGTCGGCCCTGGCCGCGCCGCGCAGGCTCTTGCCGTCCACAGACAGTGCGCGCAGCCCGGAGTTCGTTGGTCGGCGGTCGGCGGTCGGCGAGCCAGCCACCTACCGCCCGGTCCAGGGCGTCGCCGTCGATGCGGGTCAGCAGCCGGCGGACCGTCGCCTCGGCCGGGACCAGCCGCCTGGGCAGCAGCGGGTCGGGGTGCACGCCGAGGTGTTCCAGCACGTACGGCGGCGCGTCCGTGATCCACTCGCCGACCGCCAGCAGCGAGGTCGCCCCGGCCAGTACCGCGCATGCCGTCAGGGTGAGGACGACGGCCAGCGTGTACCGCACACCGCGCGGATCGCGTGGGTCAGGTACCTGGGCCAGTCGCTCCAGCAGGCAGGGGACCTCCCCGGGAGCGGCGTCGGACTGCTCGCGTAGCTGGTCAAGGGCAGGCGGGATCGGGGATGCTGCGTCGGCAGGCACGGTCTTCCAGACAGGTCACGGGGTGTCGAGAACTCCATGATCTTGGAAGCCGTGCCTGTCCTGCCTTCAGGGCACCCACCAGCCAACAGATCACCACAAACCGGGCGTCAGCCAACTACGCCGAAGCCCTGCTTTGTGCAGCACCCGTCCGCTGACGTTGCCGTCAACTACTGCCGTCAGACACCCCAGCAGCCCCACCGGAAGCAAATCCGGTGGGGCTGCTGAATTTCCATCGAGAATCGGCTAGTTGGCTATCCAGGCGACCTTGCGAACCTGGTTTACTCCCACCAGCTATTGACCCCGCCCCGCCTCAATCGCTCAGCAAGTGGAATCTGACTAGGCGGCCTCAGGATGAACTTATCCTTCTGCTCGTCAAAGCAATCCAGATAGCAACTTACCCGGTCGCCAAGCTGATAGTTGTCCTCATCGTCAACATAGAGGGCATCGATGAGCCCAACTCGGGATAGGCCCAGGTTCACGATGACCCCCCAGCGAAAGGCCGCCTCAACCTCGCCATCGACGATCTCGCCGATGAGGCCCTGCTCGTGCTCGCTGAGCTGCTCGTTTGTCACTGTCCCACCAAGCTTCGCGGGTACTGATTAAGCCTATCGAACGCGGTCCCCTGCGCACTGCACGTGCTCCGGCGCCTACTCCGGCGTGACCGACGTGGACGAAGCGCGGGCGGTGACCAGCCAGCAGGCTGCGGTATAGCGGACTTCCGCGCCGTGCACATAGGGGGCGAACGCGGCGCGGACCGTTTCGACGACCTGTGCGCGGGTCCGCTCGTCGGCCTCGCGCAGCACCAGGCCGACCGGGCCGAGCAGGGTGAAGTAACGGACCAGCTCGCTCTCGGGCAGGGTGCAGGTCGCATCGATCGGTTGGATGTCGATCCCGGCCCAGCCGCTCTCCTCCAGAATGCGGTGGACCCTGCCCTGGTCCGCGAAGGCGAACTGCCCTGGTGCGTCCGGCCGGCGGGCGGGGAGGTTCGGCAGGAACGGCGCTGCGGCGCGTTCGGCCGTCGTCATGAACGGATTCTCCGCCGGGCTGCGCCAAGCGATGAACCGGATCTCGGCGTCGGCCCGAGCGGCGCGCCGCAGGTTCGCGAAGGCCCGGACGGAGTCGTCGAAGAACATGACACCGAAACGCGAAATGATGGCGTCGAAGGCGGCCGGCTCGAACGCGTGGTCCTGCGCGTTGCCCAGGATGAAGCGAGTCTGCGTGTCCTCCAGCTCGGCGCGTGCCTGGGCGGCGGTGATCATCGGAGCGGAGATGTCGATGCCGACGCAGCGGCTCTCCGCGCCCAGCCGTCGCGCGACGGCCAGTGCTGTGCCGCCCGTACCGCAGCCGACATCGAGCACCCGGCCTCCGTGTTCGGCGGAGACCGCTTCGACGAGCAGGTCCTCAAGGGGCTTGAACATCTCGTCCAGCAACGCCTGGGCCTCGACCCAGGCATGGCCGGCGGGGCCGTTCCAGCGTGCTGCTGTCTGTTCGTCATCGGTCTTGTGCGTGACGTCCATGATCGTCTCCTGTGCTTGCCTTCACGAGGTGGAGATGCCACTCTGCTACCTCAAGTCGACTTGAGGTCAAGAGAATGACAGACCTGGACATCGCCGAGGTGGCGCAGCGCGCCGGCGTTCCCGTCTCGACGCTGCGGTTCTACGAGGAGAAAGGGCTGATCGCCTCGAGCGGCAGGCGGGGCCTGCGCCGTCAGTTCGATCCCGGCGTGCTGGAACAGCTGGCGCTGATCGCGCTGGGGCGCGCCGCCGGCTTCTCGCTCGACGAGATCGGGCGGATGTTCGCGCCGGACGGACAGCCGCGCATCGACCGGCAGATGTTCGCGGCCAAGGCCGAGGAGCTGGACCGGACGATCCGCGAACTCGGCGTCCTACGTGACTTCCTGCGGCACACCGCTGCCTGCCCCGCGCCGAGCCATCTGGAGTGCCCCACCTTCCGCCGCATCCTCCGGGCCGGGGCGCCCGGCGGTGACCGTCAAGGCAGCCGGGCGGCCGGCGGAGCCGCTGAAGGGTTCCGCCAGTAGGCCCGCGATCAGTGACAACAAGGGCGCCCGGTTACCGGCCGGCGGAGCCGCTACGCGGCGGGAGCGGTAGCGAGGAGCGCGTCGGTGAGCCAGGTGTGGGCCGCGCCCAGGTCGGGCTCGCCGGCCGGGCGCAGTTGTGCGGAGAGCGACCAGTAGGCTGCCATCCGGGGGTCGATCGGGGTGGTCAGGCTGCGGGCGAGAGCGAGGCCGGCACGGGACTCGCCGTTGGTCGGCGCCACCCGTGGGCCGGGTGGTGCTGGAGGGGATGGCTTTGAGATCGTTGCACCATGCATGAGACTCCCGCTTTCCGCAGCATGGTCGCGCTCGGTGATTCGTTTACCGAGGGTATGTGCGACCTCGTGGGGCCGGACGGCCATTTTCGGGGCTGGGCCGACCGGGTGGCGGAGCGGTTGGCCGTCGAGTTGGCGGCTGCGGGGGGCGGCGCGGAGTTCCGGTACGCGAATCTGGCGGTGCGGGGCAAGCTGATCGGTCAGATCGCCGACGAGCAGGGTGACGCTGCGGTGGCGCTCGGCGGTGAGCTGGTCACTCTCGCGGGTGGGTTGAACGACGTGATGCGGCCTGGCTGCGACCTCGACCACGTGGAGCGGACGCTGGGCGAACTCGCGGAGCGGCTGAGCACGGGGGCACGGCAGTTGGTGCTGTTCTACAGCGTCGACCCCAGCCGTCGCATGCGCGGCGGTGCCCGGTTGCTGCCGCAGACCCTGAGGTTGCAGCGGTTCGTCGGTGAACTGGGCAAGCGTGACGGGGTCACGGTGGTGGACCTGTTCCACGTACCGGCCTTCGACGACCCGAGGATGTGGGCGGAGGACCGGCTGCACTTCTCGGCGGAGGGCCACCGTCGCGTCGCGGAGGCGGTGTTGCAGGCGCTCAGCTACGAGCCCAGCTTCGACTGGCGCGAGCCGCTGCCGCCGGCCGCCCCCGTCGGTCGGGTGACGAAGTTGCGTGCGGACCTGCGTTGGCTGCGGATCCACGTCTGGCCGTGGCTGGTGCGGCGGGTCACCGGGAAGTCGTCGGGGGACGGCCGCCCCGCGAAACGACCGACGCTGGAGCGCTTTCCGGCCTGAAAGCTCTGCCGAGTATTCCCATTTCCGAGTGACGTGTCGTCAACTCTTACGTCAACTCTGTCGTCAACTCTGTCGTCGGAGTCAACGTGAATTGCGGTAACGCGGCCGGACGGGTGAACAGCAGCACCGCGCCATTGATTCGCTCACGGAACATGCTGAAGGATCGCTGCCTGATGGACCTACAGGCCATGGGACGGCAGGCGGCAGGCGGTGCGGAAGCCGGGCCGTCGTGAGACGAGGGATCGAGATGACTCCTGGGCAGGACCGGCCGACGCCGGTGACCACCCCGGTGGGCGACAGTGCGACGGCGCTGTACCAGGCCATGATCGGCGGGGCGGGCCCGGCGGCGACCGGCTGGGCCGGCGGGCCGGACTACGCCCCGCCGCCGCGACCGGGCGAGAGGATCCTGATCCTCGGCGGCGGCATCGCGGGCCTGACCGCCGCCTATGAACTGAGCCTGTACGGCTTCGACTGCATCGTGCTGGAAGCCCAGAACCGGGTCGGGGGTCGCAACCGCACCGCGCGTAAGGGCGACAAGCTCTACGAGCTCGACGAGCGGACCGGCAAGAAGGTGCACACCCACACCTGCCGGTTCGACGACGGCATGTACCTCAACCTCGGTCCGGGCCGGATCCCGTACCACCACCGCCGGGTGCTCAAGTACTGCCGTGACTTCAAGGTGGCCCTGGAGCCGTACGTCATGGAGACCACGGCCAACCTGGTCCGTCCGCCCGGCGTCGCGGCCGCCTGGCCCAACCGCCGGGTGGCCAACGACACCCGTGGCCACCTCGCCGCGAAGCTCGCCGAAGGCGCGGCCACCACGGACCCCCACGGTGCTGAGCTGCTCGATCTGCTGCGGGTCTTCGGCGCCCTGGACGTCGACGGCAAGTACCGGGGGTCCACCCGCTCGGGCTACCTGAGCAAGCCGGAGATCAACGACTTCCCGGTCCCGGCCCCGCCGATCCCGTTCGACGACCTGCTCAAGTCGGGCTTCTGGAAGGCCAGGTTCTACCAACCGGTCGACTACCTCTGGCAGGCCACGATGTTCCAGCCGGTCGGCGGCATGGACAAGATCGTCGACGCGCTGGCCCGCGAGGCCCGGCTGGCCGGCGCGCAGATCGTGCTGGAGGCCGTGGTCACCAGGATCGACATCGACGAGGACGGCGACCGCGTCAGCGTCACCTATGTCAAGGACGGCAAGGAGACCGAGGAGAAGGCCCGCTACTGCGTGAGCAACATCCCGGTTCCGGTCCTCAGGCCCATCAGACGCACCGGTTTCTCCCGGGCCTTCGAGCACGCCCTCGAGGTGGTGAAGTTCGAGAAGACCTGCAAGGTGGGTTGGCAGGCCAACCGGCGCTTCTGGGAGGGCAACCTCGACAGCAGCATCGAAACCGAGGGCATCTACGGGGGCATCAGCTGGACCAGCCACAACATCACCCAGCTCTGGTACCCCTCGAACGACTACTTCTCCGCCAAGGGCACACTGACCGGCGCCTACAACTTCAAGGAGCAGGCCGACGAGCTCGGCGCGCTCTCCCCGGACCGCCGACTCAAGCTGGCCCGTCAGGGCGCCGCCGAGCTGCACCCCGAGTTCAACGACACTGAGCTGGTGCCCGACGCCAAGGCCGTCACCATCGCCTGGCACAAGGTGCCCTTCCAGCTGGGCGGCTTCGCCGACTGGGAGCCGGGCAAGGAATCGCACAAGCAGGCGTACAAGCAGCTGCTGCAGCCGGAGGGCAGGGAGGCCTTCTATGTCACCGGCGACCAGATCTCCCCGCTGCCCGGCTGGCAGGAGGGCGCCATGATGTCGGCACAGTACGTCGTCCAGCAGATCCTCGGCATCATGCCGGTCTCCGTCCCGGAGGTGATCGAGGTCCCGGACACGGCCGCGTTGACCCAGGGTCTGTACTGACGTGACGTCGGACCGCGAAAGCTGCAGACACCGCGAGAGTCGCAGACAACGTTCAACCGTGCCCGGCCCGGCCCGCCGTACGCGGGGCGGGTCGGGTGCACCGGCTGTGACGGATGTCCGCCCAAGTGCGCGGAGTTGCTGCCGTCCGAGGGCTGACGGTGGATCAGCGCCGGGGGCTCAGTCGGTGAGCGTGATCCGGATCGCGACCGTGCCGCTCTCGCCGCGTCGCAGGCGGCTGCCGAGCAGCGTCAGCCGACCGATCAGGCCGTATTTGCGCTGCAGCAGCTTGCGGTACTCGGCGGTGGTCGCGGCGTCGCAGATCTCGGCGGTGGCGGGGAGCTGAGCACCCGTCGAGTTGCCCCGGATGTCGCAGGGGCCGACCAGGACATCGGCGCGGTTGCGGATCCGCTTGACCTTCCAGGAGTCGGCGGTCGTCCAGATCCCCAGTGCCCCACCGGCCCGGACCACCCAGACGGGGGTGGGCACCCCGGTGCCGTCCTTCTTGTACGTGGTGACGAGCAGGTACTTCCCCGCACTGAGCTGCTCCAGCAGCGTCTGATCCATGGTCCGGGAGTCTAGTCAGTCACCCGTCGATCTGATCGGCCGTCACCTTCGGTTGCCCCGGATGACGTGCCGCAGATGTCCGTCGTCCATGGTGCGCGTATATCCGACGCTGATCCAATTCGCCCTCCAGGGAGGGAAATTCATGGCAAAGTCAGAAACTGTACCTTGTCTGGACATGCTCAATAGCTGAAGGATGGCCCCGCGACTCAGCACCCGTGTTCCCCCGAACGAGGAGACAGACCGTGCGCGCGAAACGCCTGACCTCAGCCTTCGCCACCCTGGGACTTCTGACCGGCCTGACCGGACTGACCGGCCTCGCCGCCACCGCCGCGACGGCCCAGCCCGCCGCCGTCACCACCGTCGCAGCCACCAGCACCTCGGTGCCCCGGCCGGACCACGTCGTCGTGGTGCTCTTCGAGAACACCTCCGAGGGCTCCATCATCGGCAACTCCAACGCGCCGTACTTCAACCAACTCGCCAACTCAGGGGCGAACTTCACCAACTCCTTCGCGATCGAGCACCCGAGCGAGCCGAACTACCTGGACCTGTTCTCCGGCTCCAACCAGGGCGTGACGGACGACTCCTGCCCGCACACCTTCAGCACGCCGAACGAGGGCGCCCAGCTGATCGCCAAGGGCCTCACCTTCACCGGGTACTCGGAGAACCTCCCCTCGGCCGGCTCGACGGTCTGCACCGCCGGCACCAGCGGCTACGCCCGCAAGCACAATCCGTGGGTGAACTTCAGCAACGTCCCGGCGGCCGACAACCAGCCGTTCTCGGCGTTCCCCACCGACTTCACCAAGCTCCCGACCGTCTCCTGGGTCGTCCCGAACCTCTGCGACGACATGCACGACTGTTCCACCGCCACCGGTGACAGCTGGCTCAAGGCCCACCTCGACAGCTACGTCCAGTGGGCCCAGGCGCACAACAGCGTCCTGATCACCACCTTCGACGAGGACGACAGCAGCGGCCCCACCAACCAGATCGCCACCATCTTCAACGGCCAGCCCGTGAAGACCGGCGTCTACAACGAGCACGTCGACCACTTCGGCGTGCTGCGGACGATCGAGGACATGTACGGCCTGCCGTACGCCGGCGCCGCCGCCAACGCGACGTCGATCACCGACGCCTGGAACACCGGCACCACCGGCTCCGTCATGGTGACCAACCCGGGCAGCCAGACCGGCACGGTCGGCACCGCCGCCTCGCTCCAGATCAGCGCGGCCGACAGTGCCACCGGCACCCTGAGCTACTCGGCGTCCGGTCTTCCGGCGGGTCTGTCGATCGACCCGGCGTCGGGTCTGATCTCGGGTACGCCGACCGCCGCCGGGACGAGCACGGTGACGGTCACGGCGACCGACAGCACCGGCCCGACCGGCAGTGCGAGCTTCAGCTGGACGGTCAACCCGGTGGCGTCGAACGTCGTCACGGTGACGAACCCGGGTGCTCAGACGGGTACGGTCGGTACGGCTGCGTCGTTGCAGGTCAGTGCGAGTGACTCGGCGAGTGGTCAGACGCTGAGCTACTCGGCGTCCGGTCTTCCGGCGGGTCTGTCGATCAACTCGGCGTCGGGTCTGATCTCGGGTACGCCGACCGCCGCCGGGACGAGCACGGTGAGCGTCACGGCCACGGACACCACCGGTGTCTCTGGCAGTGCGAGCTTCAGCTGGACGGTCAACCCCGTGAGCGGTGGCTGCACGGCCGCGCAGCTGCTCGGCAACGCCGGCTTCGAGACCGGTAGTGCCGCCCCCTGGACCGCCACCAGCGGTGTCATCAACAGCGACATGACCTCCGAGCCCGCCCACTCCGGCAGCTACGACGCCTGGCTGGACGGTTACGGCAGCAGCCACACCGACACCCTCGCCCAGACGGTGACCGTCCCGGCCGGCTGCGCCAACGCCACCCTCACCTACTGGCTGCACATCGACACCGACAAGACCGGCACCACCGCCGCCGACACCCTCAAGCTCCAGGCGATCAGCGGCAGCACCACCACCACGCTGGCCACCTCCTCGAACCTGAACGCCAACACCGGCTACACGCAGCACACGGTCAACCTGTCCCAGTACGTGGGCAAGACCATCACGCTGAAGTTCACCGGCACCGAGAACTCCAGCAGCGCTCAGACCAGCTTCGTCATCGACGACACCGCGCTCAACGTCTCCTGAACCCGCTGGTACGCCTGCTGCCCGGCCGCGAGAGCACGTCTCGCGGCCGGGCAGCAGTACGTTCGTTCCGGAGGAGGTCCTGCCGGGGAGCCGTTATGCGACCCGGACCGGCCCCTGCCGCACTTCGTGGGCGGCCGGCTGCAGCGCGGCGACCGGGGAGACCGTCACCCGCCAGAGCCGGGCGGCCGAGCTGACGGAGGCGGCCAGCAGCAGACCGTTGCGCAGCACGATGACCGCCGTGGCCGACCAGCCGCCCCGGATCAGCGAGTCGAAGAAGAGCGGGTAGTCGATGGTGGTGACGCCGACCGCGAGCAGGATCAGCAGGGCGGTGGGCCGCTGGCAGGAGCCCCGGACGGTCAGGCAGATGGCGGAGAGCCCGATCAGCCAGATCAGGTACTGGGGGCTGATCACCCGGCTGGTCACGGTGAACATCAGCACCGAGGTCAGGGCGGCGTCGTACGGGGTCGCCGCGCTCCAGCGCCGGGCCCGGAACCGCCACAGCAGCAGCCAGCCGAAGGCGAACGCGGTGAGCAGCAGCGAGACGCTGGCGATGGCGTGCACGTGCGGCCCGAGGAACTCCAGCGAGCCGTAGTGCTGGTCCACCTCGCCCGGCCAGCCGAGTTGGCGGGCGACCTGCAGCACGCTGCCGCCGAGGGACTCGATCTCCACGCCCCGGCCCTGCTGGGCCGTCAGGAAGTCGAAGGCGCCGCGGAACAGCGTGCACAGGACGAGCAGCAGGGCCGCCGCCGACAGGCACATCGCGGTCCACGCCTGGCGGGTGCTCCGCCCGCGCGGGGCGCCGAGGACGACCAGGGCCGGCCAGACCTTGATCATCGCGCCGATCCCGGCCAGTACGCCGCCGGTCCGTGGGCGGCTCGGCAGCAGCAGCAGTGCGAGCATGGCGAGCGCCGTGACCGGCAGGTCGTACCGGCCGTAGGGCAGGCCGAGCAGCAGCGGCAGGGCCAGTGCCCACATCCAGGCCCCGGTGGTGGAGCGGCCCCGGTGCACGCCGCCGTTGCGGCGCAGCGAGACCCGGACCAGGGCGCCCTGGGTGATCGCGTCGGTGGTCAGCATCAGGACGGCGAACGCCTGAAGGTAGGTCAGGAAGGGCAGCAGGCCGGGCGCGAGCATGGCGAGGGCCGCCCCGGGCGGGTACTGCCACGTCACATCGCCGACCGGGTAGCTGCCCTGACTGAGGATCTCGTACCAGTGGAAGTACGTGCGGTGCACCTCGATGGCCTGTTCGGCCTTGCCGGAGCGGAGCATGCCGACCATCACCAGCCGGCTCGCGATCCAGTAGCCGGTCAGGGCGAGCGCCTCGCGCGGCCAGGTGGCGGGGTCGGTCCAGCGGAACGGGCCGGCCTGTGGGATGCCCCACTGAGTGACCGGCGTCGGGGCCTGAGCCACCATCGCCTCCACGAGAAGGTTTCAGTATGTGATCTATCTCATATCAGACAAATCAGATCAAATAGGTCAGATGATCTCTGCCTGGCTACGTGTCACCAGCCGTCCCCGGCCGGTCCACCACCGTCCATACAACGCGCCACGCCGCCCGGAGGGTACGACCGAACCTCGTCCGGTCCGGACACCTGCCAGAATGCAGGGCGAAACTCCGAACTCGACTCCGAACATGACTCCGAGCCGGGGACCGGGAGTCGAGCTCCGCTGAACACGCTGAACCCAGAAGAAGGTGGCCGGCTTCGTGACCATGCCAGTCGAACGCAAGATCGCCGATGAGCTGGGCGTCCGCGAAGGGCAGGTGAAGGCCGCCGTCGACCTGCTCGACGGCGGCGCGACCGTCCCCTTCATCGCCCGTTACCGCAAGGAGGCAACCGGCGAGCTCGACGACACCCAGCTGCGCGCCCTGGAGGAGCGGCTGCGCTACCTGCGCGAGCTGGAGGAGCGGCGGACGGCCGTCCTGGAGTCGATCGAGGCCCAGGGCAAACTGGACGACGCGCTGCGCGCCCAGATCCTCGGCGCCGACTCCAAGGCCCGACTGGAGGACATCTACCTCCCGTACAAGCCCAAGCGCCGCACCAAGGCCCAGATCGCCCGCGAGGCCGGGCTGGAGCCGCTCGCCGACGCGCTGCTCGCCGACCCCGGGCTCGACCCGCAGGCGGTGTCCTCGAACTACCTGAACGAGTCCGTCGCCGACCAGGCCGCCGCGCTTGAGGGGGCCAGGTCCATCCTGGTCGAACGCTTCGGCGAGGACGCCGACCTGGTCGGCACTCTGCGCGAGCGGATGTGGACCCGTGGTCGCGTCGTCGCCACCGTACGCGCGGGCAAGGAGCAGGAAGGCGCCAAGTTCGCCGACTACTTCGACTTCGCCGAGCCCTACACCAAGCTGCCCTCGCACCGGATCCTGGCGATGCTGCGCGGCGAGAAGGAGGAGATCCTCGACCTCGAACTCTCCCCCTTCGACGGCTCCGAGGAGGGCGACCTGCCCGGCGCGAGCGACTACGAGCAGCGGATCGCCGCCCGTTTCGGCATCGCCGACCGGGGCCGCCCGGCCGACAAGTGGCTCGGCGACACCGTCCGCTGGGCCTGGCGCACCCGCATCCTGGTCCGGCTCGGCATCGACCAGCGCACCCGGCTGCGCCAGGAGGCCGAGGACGAGGCCGTCCGGGTCTTCGCCGCCAACCTGCGCGACCTGCTGCTCGCCGCGCCCGCCGGCACCCGCGCCACCATGGGCCTGGACCCGGGCTTCCGTACCGGCGTCAAGGTCGCCGTGGTGGACGCCACCGGCAAGGTCGTCGCGCACGAGACGATCTACCCGCACCAGCCCGCCAACAAGTGGGACGCCTCGATCGCCACCCTGGCGGTGCTGGCCGCCAAGCACTCCGTCGACCTGATCGCGATCGGCAACGGGACGGCCTCGCGGGAGACCGACAAGCTCGCCGAGGACCTGATCAAGTGTCACCCGGAGTTGAAACTCACCAAGGCGATGGTCTCGGAAGCGGGCGCGTCCGTGTACTCCGCCTCCGCGTTCGCCTCGCAGGAGCTGCCGGAGCTCAACGTGTCCATCCGGGGCGCGGTCTCCATCGCGCGCCGGCTGCAGGACCCGCTGGCCGAGCTGGTCAAGATCGACCCGAAGTCGATCGGCGTCGGCCAGTACCAGCACGACCTGAGCGAACTGAAGCTCTCCCGTTCGCTGGACGCCGTGGTCGAGGACTGCGTCAACGCGGTCGGCGTGGACGTCAACACGGCCTCCGCGCCGCTGCTCTGCCGGGTCTCCGGCATCACCGCCGGGTTGGCCGACAACATCGTCACGCACCGCGACGCCAACGGGCCGTTCCGGACCCGCCGGGCGCTCAAGGACGTCGCGCGGCTCGGGCCGAAGGCGTTCGAGCAGTGCGCGGGCTTCCTGCGGATCCCCGGCGGCGACGACCCGCTGGACAGCTCCAGCGTCCACCCGGAGGCGTACCCGGTGGTGCGGCGCATCCTCAAGGCCACCGGCGGGGACCTGCGTTCGCTGATCGGCAACGGGGACGCGCTCCGCGCCCTGCGCCCGGCCGACTTCGCGGACGACACCTTCGGCGTGCCGACCGTCCGGGACATCCTCGGCGAGCTGGACAAGCCCGGCCGTGACCCGCGTCCCGCCTTCAAGACCGCGACCTTCAAGGAGGGCGTCGACAAGATCGGCGACCTGGAGGTCGGCATGGTCCTGGAGGGCGTCGTCACCAACGTCGCCGCGTTCGGCGCGTTCGTGGACGTGGGCGTCCACCAGGACGGGTTGGTCCACGTCTCGGCGCTGTCGAAGAACTTCGTCAAGGATCCGCGTGAGGTGGTCAAGCCCGGCGACATCGTCCGGGTCCGGGTCACGGCGGTCGACGTACCGCGCAAGCGGATCGGGCTGACCCTACGGCTGGACGACGAGGTCGCCCGACCCGACGCCGAGGCCCGCTCGAAGGGTGACCGTAGCGACCGTGGTGACCGTAGCGAGCGCGGCGCCCGCCCGCCCCGCCAGGACCGCCGCAGCCAGCCCCCGGCCCCGGCCGCCGCCAACAGCGCGATGGCCGACGCCCTCCGTCGCGCGGGCCTCACCGGCCGGTAACCCGCAGGGGCGCGGGGAGCTGCGCAACCGTGCACGTACCGTGCCCTGGTCGCGCAGCTCCCCGCGCCCCTGTTGTGGTTGCCCTGAGCCGTACAGTGCGGGCCCCGGCCTATGTCCGCTCGGCCCGGGACTCGACCGCGAGGGCGATGAGTTCGCCCCACCAGTCCTCGCGGCCACGGGCCAGCAGCCGCTGCGCCTCCTCGGCCGGCATCGCGCGGACCTCGACCACCTGCTCGCCGTCGGCGGGGTTGGTCGGGGTCGAGTCGACCGTCACCTCGGCCCAGCCCCAGAGCCAGGCCTTCTCCGGGTGCGGCTGCCACGGCCGGTACGGGACCGGGTTGTCCGTCACACAGCGGTGTGCCCCGATCCAGACCGGCGGCCCGGTCAGCCGGGCACCGGCCTCCTCCCGCAACTCCCGTGCGAGGCACGACTCGACGCTCTCGTCCTGCTCCCTGGTCCCGCCCGGGAGGAACCAGTGCCCGCGTACGTCGCGGCAGAGCACGACGTTCCCCCGGGAGAACCCCACCAGGTGGATGTTGGTGATCAGCCGATCCGGCGGCAGTTCCGCCGAGAACTGCGCGTCGATCCCGCCCCAGGCCCAACGCTGGGGTGCGTGCAACGCCGGGAACCGGGCCGCCAGGTCCGCGAGTTCCCCTGCTCTGTCAGTGGTGTCCGTCATCGGGTGATCGTAATCCCAGCGGGACTCTCAGTGGTGACCGGAAGGATGTTCTGCATGATCGCCTCGGCCGCCGGATTGGAGCGACGCCTGGGCCGCCCGGTCGCAGGCTGGTGTGTCGAGCCCAAGTCGGACGGGCCGGCCGTCGCCGCCCGCTACCGGTCCGGGCGGCTCACCAGGCTGCTTCCCAGTAGTCCTTGGGGAACACGCCCGAGAGCGGCTCGCCCGCCTCGCCACGGACGATGGGGTCGTAGATCCGGGCGGCTCCGTCGACGATGTCGAGCGGCGGGCGGACGCCGCGCTCGGCGATCCGGGCCTTCTTCGGGGCCGGATTCTCGTCGGTGATCCAGCCGGTGTCCACGGCGCACATGTACACGCCTTGGGTGGCGAGTTCGGCTGCGCTGGTGCGGGTGAGCATGTTGAGCGCGGCCTTGGCCATGTTGGTGTGCGGGTGGCCGCCGGTCTTGTTGCGGACGGCGAACCGGCCCTCGACCGCCGTGACGTTGACGATGTAGCGGCTCGGGTGCGGCGAGGCGAGCAGCGACCGGCCGGTGGAGGAGTGCTCCGCCGGCCGGTCGCGGACAACAACTGACGGTGCGTCAGCCGGTGTACTGCGAGAAGATCTTCGAGAACTCGTACGGCGTCTGCGCGATGTTGGTGCACTTGAACAGTGCGCCCATGCAGGCGTTGGCGTCCCGGGTCATCTCCCAGAAGGCCAGCTCGCCGAGGTGGTGCTGCTGGGCGAAGCTCACCAACTCCTGGGCGGCGGCCTGGTTGAAGATCTGCCCGTCGTCGTTCTGGCCGAGCATCGGGGTGACGCCGGTCATCGCCCAGAGCTGGGCGTCGGTCTTGGCCGGGTAGAGCGTCCTGAGCTGGTCGTGGGTGCTCTGGCCGGCCCGGACGGCCGCGTCGCCGTAGTTGGTGCCCGGGCGCCCGTAGTCCATCGCCATCACGTTGACCAGGTCGACGACGACCCCGGCGTCCCGTGCGGACTGGACGATGTTCAGGCCGTCGGCGGTCAGGCCCTCCGGCAGCACCGGCAGGGTGAGCGAGACCTTCAGGCCGGGGTGGGCCTGCTGCAGCTTGGCGAGCGCGGCGGAGCGGCGGTCGTTGGACGCCTTGTCGGCGACGGCCGAGCCTTCGATGTCGAAGTCGACGTACTTCAGGTTGTAGGCGTTCACCACCGCGTCGTACTGGGCGAACAGCGAGTCCACCGTGCTGCAGGCGGCGGCCAGTTCGGTGCCGGACTCGCCGCCGAAGGAGATCTTGACGTCACCGCCGGCCGCCCGGATCGCGTCCACCTGGTCCTTGGCCCAACCGGTGCTCGGGTCCCACGCGTTGAACCAGCTGGCCTTGCAGCCGACCGAGGTGACGAAGGCCAGCGTGAACGACTTGAGGTTGCCGCCGGTCGCCATGTCCTTGAGCACGGGCACCGGCCAGGCGCCCATGTCGACGTAAGGGGCCGCCGGGACGGCCACGTTGGGGGGCGGAGGCGGTGTGGTGGAGGAGCTGGGGGAGGGCGAGGGCGAACTGCTGGTGGGCGGCGGCGAGGTGGGCGGGGGAGTGGAGCCGGGGAGGCTCAGCGACACGTCGTCGGCGAGGTAGGCGCCCTGGCCGTACCAGCCGTGCAGGTACACGCTGACGCTGGTGGTGCTCGGACCGGTGGTGAAACTGGCGTTCAGCTGCTGCCAGTTGGAGCCGCCGGGCGTCCAGACCGCCGGATCGGTCACGCCCGCGCCGGTGGCTCCTAGGTAGACGTACTGGCCCTGGACCCAGGCGCTCAGCGCGTACGTGGTGTTCGGCTGCACGGTCACGGTCTGCGTGCACTGCGCGGTGTCGCTGCTGCCGACCGCGCCCTTGAGGGCGTACGAGCCGGAGTGCACCGGGGTGTTGACGACGGATCCGGTGCCGGGGGAGCAGCTCCAGCCGCTCAGGGCGCCGGTCTCGAAGCCGGGGTTGGTGATCAGGTTGCCGTCCGTGGCGGTCGCGTCGGCGTTGACCGCCAGAGAGGTCAGACCGCCGACCGCGAGGACGGCGGCGCAGCCCAGTGGGATGAGCTTCGCCCGCCGGGGGGTGGCGTGGCGGTTGAGCGCGCGTGGCATGTGGGGTGCCTTCCGGGACGTGCCGACGCCACCCGGCACGGGTGGTGGGGGTGTGTGCCGGTGGCTGGGCTGTGGGGTGGTCCTGAACAGGGCAGGGCAGGGCGCAGCCGCTGACAGATCGCCAGTCGGGGCTGCGCCGCCCTGAGTTCAAAATGGACTAGACCAACTGTGCACGTCAAGAACCCTGGCGTGGTTTACGCCGGGCTTAAGGTTCGGGTGGCTGGATCCTGTCAGGTGGACCGTCCGGGCGGCGGCCGGTGGCGGGCAGGCTGGCGGGCTCCCCGGACGAAGCACGGGGAGCCCGGGGCGGCCGGGCCGGGCCGGGCCGGGCCGGGTCAGGCTGTGGGGAGTTCGGCGATCCAGATCTCCTTGCGACCGGTCTCGGCGGGTGCGGTGACGGGGGCGTCGATCACCCGGTCGAGCCGGTAGCCGAGCTTGCGCGGGACGGCCGAGCTCGGGTGGTTCGCCTCGTCGCAGTGGATCTCCACCCGCTCGATGCCCGGCAGGGCGAGCGCGGCGGCGGTCAGCGCGTCGGCACTGGCCGTGGCGATGCCCCGGCCGGTGTGGTCGGCGTGCACCCAGTAGCCGATCTCCAACGTGCCCTCGCCGGCCCGGCTGTGCAGGCCGAACGCGCCGATCACGCTGCCCGGAACGGCGTCCAGGGTGACGAGGTACATGAAGTCGGTTCCCGCGTCCCAGGAGGCCACGCCGGCTTCGACCATCTGCTCGGTGTGCCCGAGGGTCGATTCGACCTTGGCCCAGGGCATCCACGGGCGGAGGTGTTCGAGGCAGGAGTTGACGGCGGCGTTCAGCGCCGGGGCGTCCCCCACCGCGCGGCGGCGCAGGGAGACGCCGCCCGGGAGTGCGATCACCTCGGGCGGGCGAGAGGTGCTGACAGGGGCGACAGGTTCATGGACCACGTGACTCATGACAGGATTATCGTCGTCGATCAGCATGCTGACCAGCCGATTTCCTGAAGCTGGTCAGCACCGGGTCAGAGCCGGACCAGTACCTCGTCGAGGTCCTTGCGCCGCAGGTCGGGCACCCGGGCGTCCTCGGCGGGGTAGCCGATCGGGATGACGTACGCGGCCCGCTCCTCGGCCGGGCGGTCGCACACCTCGTTCAGGAACCGCATCGGGCTGGGGGTGTGGGTGAGGGTGGCCAGGCCCGCGTGGTGCAGGGCGGCGAGCAGCAGGCCGACGGAGATGCCGACCGACTCCTTCGTGTAGTAAGGCCTGGGCGAGTCCGGGCCCTTGTGCACCTCGAAGACCACGATCACGGCGGGGGCGTCCTCCAGGAACGGCTTGCGCCAGTCCGTCCCGATCGGCGCCAGCGCGGCGAGCCACTCCTTGGAGGCCCGGTGCGCGTAGAACTCGCGCTCCTCGGCCTCGGCCGCCTCGCGCAGCCGCCGCTTGCGCTCCGGGTCGGTGATCACCACGAACCGCCAGGGCTGGACATGCGCGCCGCTGGGCGCGGTCGAGGCGGTCCGGACCGCCCACTCGATCACCTCCTCGGGGATCGGGCGGGTCGAGTAGTCGCGGACCGTCCGGCGCTGGGCCATCACGTCGTGGAAGGACCTGCTGCGGGCCACGGCCTCGTGGGCGGGCACCGTCATGGGGCGCAGCGGGACCGTCGGGTGGGACGCCGCTGCACTCTGGGTACTGTCAACCATGCTCAGCAGCACACCACATGGCGGCGGCCCGGCGGAATGGCCCGATTGGACCAGACCACTCGGGCCACCGCGTGAGGGGCCTCAGCTCTCGCTGATCTTCCCGTCCGCGACCTCGATCCGCCGGTTGACCGTCACGGCCTCCAGCATCCGCCGGTCGTGCGTCACCAGCAGCAGGGTGCCGGTGTACGAGGAGAGCGCTGACTCCAACTGCTCGATGGCGGGCAGGTCCAGGTGGTTGGTCGGCTCGTCCAGCACCAGCAGGTTCACCCCGCGCGCCTGCAGCAGTGCCAGCGCCGCCCGGGTCCGCTCGCCGGGCGAGAGGGTGCCGGCCGGGCGCATCACGTGGACCGCCTTGAGCCCGAACTTGGCCAGCAGCGTGCGTACTTCCTCCGCCGTCAGCTCGGGTACGGCCGCCTCGAACGCCGCCGAGAGCGGCTCGCCGCCCAGGAACAGCCCGCGCGCCTGGTCCACCTCGCCGACCACCACGCCGGAGCCCAACACGGCGCTGCCGCCGTCCAGTTCGAGCCGCCCGAGCAGAGCGGCCAGCAGGGTGGACTTGCCCGCGCCGTTGGCGCCGGTGATCGCGACCCGGTCCGCCCAGTCGATCTGCAGGTCCACCGGCCCGAACGCGAACTCCCCGCGCCGCACCGAAGCGCCGCGCAGGGTGGCGACCACCGAGCCGGAGCGCGGCGCGGCGGCGATCTCCATCCGCAGCTCCCACTCCTTGCGCGGCTCCTCGACCACGTCCAGGCGCTCGATCATGCGCTGGGTCTGCCGCGCCTTGGACGCCTGCTTCTCGGTCGACTCGGCGCGGGTCGCACGGGCCTGCTTGTCGTTGTCGCTGGACTTGCGGCGCGCGTTGCGGACGCCGTGCTCCATCCAGCCGCGCTGCATCCGGGCGCGCGCCTCCAGGCCGGCCTTGGTGTCGGCGTACTCGTCGTACTCCTCGCGGGCGTGCCGCCGGGCCACCGCCCGCTCCTCCAGGTACGACTCGTAGCCGCCGCCGTACATCCGGATCTGCTGCTGCGCGAGGTCCAGCTCCAGCACCTTCGTGACGGTACGGGCCAGGAACTCGCGGTCGTGGCTGATCAGCACGGTGCCCGCCCGCAGGCCCTTCACGAAGGACTCCAGGCGCTCGAGGCCGTCCAGGTCCAGGTCGTTGGTGGGCTCGTCGAGCAGGAAGACGTCGTAGCGGGAGAGCAGCAGCGAGGCGAGACCGGCCCGGGCCGCCTGGCCGCCGGAGAGCGCCGTCATCGGCAGGTCCAGGCTCACCTTCAACCCGAGCGAGTCGGCGACCTCCTCGGCCCGCTCCTCCAGGTCCGCGCCGCCGAGGTCCAGCCAGCGGTCCAGGCCGAGGGCGTACGCGTCGTCCGCGCCCGGCCGGCCCTCGACCAGGCCCTCGGTCGCCTCGTCCAGCGCGAGCTGTGCAGCGGCGACCCCGGTACGGCGGGCCAGGAAGTCGCGCACCGACTCGCCCGGGCGGCGGTCCGGCTCCTGCGGCAGGTGGCCGATGTTGGCGGACGGCGGGCTGAGCTTCAGTGACCCGCCCTCGGGGGTGTCCAGCCCGGCCAGCAGCCGCAGCAGCGTCGACTTGCCCGCCCCGTTCGCCCCGACCAGCCCGATCACGTCGCCGGGGGCGACGACCAGGTCCAGGTCGGAGAACAGGGTGCGGTCGCCGTGGCCGGCGCTGAGGTCCTTGACTACGAGAGTGGCGCTCATGATGTCCCCGATTCTAAGCGGCCCCGGGAAAACCCTTTGCGGGCCGGTCGGCCACCGTCCTACCGTTGGGGAGCCAGAAGGCACTCAAGACTGGAGAAGGCCGTTGCTCTACTGAGGTTCGAGACACCGCCCCCCGCGCTGGGATCGCAGCAGCGCGGCGTGTGAGCGTGCGACCTCAAGCGTGAGCAGGTTTCCCGTGTACTCCGCCGGGGCCTTCCCACCCGTTGCCGCAGCTCGACAGCGGTGTCTCCCGTGTTGCTACCTCTTCCCTTGACGGCAACCACCCCGGGAGGCCATCCATGGCGCATCCGACCACCTCCATCCTCTGCACCGACCTCAGCTTCGAGTGGCCCGACGGGAGCACCGTGCTCGACGGCTTCCACCTCGCGGTCGGCCCCGGCCGCACCGGGCTGATCGGCCTCAACGGCGCGGGCAAGTCCACCCTGCTGCGCCTGCTGGCGGGCGATCTGACGCCGGCCTCGGGCACCGTCCGGATCGGCGGCGAGCTCGGCTACCTGCCGCAGGGGCTCACCCTCGACACCGATCAGCGCGTCGACGAGGCGCTCGGCATCCGGGCCGCCCGCGAGGCGCTGCACGCCATCGAGTCCGGCGACACCGACGAGCGGCACTTCGCCGCGATCGGCGACGACTGGGACGTCGAGGAGCGCGCCCGCGAGACGCTCGACCGCCTCGGCCTCGACCGGCTGGACCTCGACCGCACCACCGGCGAGCTGTCCGGCGGCGAGGCGGTGCTGCTGCACCTCGCCGCGCTGCTGCTGCGCCGCCCGGACGTGCTGCTGCTCGACGAGCCGACCAACAACCTCGACCGGCAGGCCCGCGGCCTCCTCTACGAGGCGGTGGCGAACTGGCAGGGCGTGCTGGTCGTGGTCAGCCACGACCGCGAACTGCTCCAGCACGTCGATCGGATCGCCGACCTGCGGGACGGCTCGGTCACCTGGTACGGCGGCAACTACGCCGACTACGAACGCACGGTGGCCGCCCAGCAGGAGACCGCCGAGCGCTTGGTCCGGGCGGCCGAGGGGGACGTCCAACGCCAGAAACGGGACCTGGCCGACGCCCGGACGAAGCTGGAGCGCAGCGCCAGTTACGGCAAGAAGCGCGCGGTGACCCGGAACGACCCGAAGATCTTCGCCGGCAAGCTCAAACGGCAGGCCGAGGAGACGGCGGGCCGGGTGAAGGGCATGCACACCGAGCGGCTGACCGAGGCGAAGGAGCGGCTGACGGCGGCGGAGGAGGCGGTGCGCGACGACGCCGAGATCCGCATCGACCTGCCGCACACGGCCGTCCCGGAGGGGCGGACGGTGCTGAACCTCGACCACGTCCGGCTCCCGTCCGGCGCCCGGGTGCACCTGGAGCTGCGCGGCCCCGAACGGGTCGCCCTGGTCGGCCGCAACGGGTCGGGCAAGACCACGCTGCTGCGCACGATCGCGGGCGAGCTGAGCGCCGCCGAGGGCGAGGTCGGCACGCCGGTACCGCTGCGGTACCTGCCGCAGCGCCTCGACCTGCTGGACGACCGGCTGTCGGTGGTGGGCAACGTGCGGGAGTACGCCCCGGCGGCGGGTGACAACACGATCCGCGCGCGGCTGGCCCGCTTCCAGTTCCGGGGCGGCCGGGCCGACCAGCTCGTCGGCACGCTCTCCGGCGGTGAGCGCTTCCGGGCCACGCTGGCCGCGCTGCTGCTCGCCGACCCGCCGCCGCAGTTGCTGATGCTGGACGAGCCGACCAACAACCTCGACCTCGCCAGCGTCCGCCAGCTCACCCAGGCGCTCGCCTCCTACCAGGGCGCGCTGATCGTGGCCGGCCACGACCTGCCGTTCCTGCGGGGCCTCGGGGTCACCCGCTGGCTGGAGCTGGACGGCGGCGAGTTGCGGGCGGTGGACCCGATGTAGCGGGTCCACCGTGAGGGCAGCGGGGCGCGGGGACCGCGCGAAGCGGGAGGGTGCGGCGCCGTACCTTCCGGTTTCGCGCACGCAGTTGATCAAGCAGAGCCCCGCGCCCCTGTTGTGCTCAGCGCCGACTAGGCCTGTGCGGGTCGCAGCTTGCCGCGCAGCAATGTGCCCAGCCGGTCCAGGCCGACCACGGCTGCCGCCAGCACGATGAACTCGACCGTCAGCTGGGCGATCTGGCCGCCGACCCAGGCGTAGCCGTTGGTGGTCGGGTCGAGGAAGAAGTAGGGGTAGGCGTTGGGGAAGTGCGGGAAGATCGCCCCGCGCAGCAGGGTCAGTCCGGCGTAGCCCAGCGGGAAGGAGAGCCAGAGCGGCAGGTCGCGCCAGCGCGAGACGTTCCGCGGCTTGAGGCAGAGCCAGTCGATCAGCACCATGACCGGCGTGACGTAGTGCAGGAGGAAGGTCGACCAGTTCTGCAGGGGGTCCGCGCCCGAGGTCAGTCCGGGCAGCGGGTTCGCGCCGTGGTTGAGGATCACGTGGGCGACGATCCCGGTGATGGTGATGTAGAGCGTGGCGGCGCCGCGCAGGCGGGGTGCCGGGCCGTCGGCGGTGCCGCGCTTGGCCATCCAGTAGAGGGCGCCCGCGAAGTAGCCGAGCACGATCACGTTGCTCTCGACGGTGAAGTACACCAGCGAGGAGGTGCCGAGGACCAGCCCGAGCCCGGCGGAGAGCACGATGGCGAGGCGCCACCAGAAGGCGAAGCGGGTCCAGACCGACATGTGGTGCACCAGTTCGTCGTACGGATGGGGTTGCCGCACTCTACCCACCGGTAGTCGCCCGACGAAAGCCAACCGGACCACCCGAATCCGGATCGGTACACGCCGGACCGACCCGTCGCGCCGCTCTTGTTACCGGCGGGTCGCTTCTCTATCATCGCCAGTGTTACAGCTCTACTGTCAAACCTCTTCAGGGGGCTGCGGATGCCGGGAACAGCGGGCCAGGGGCCGTTGGCCGGGGTACGGGTGGTGGAACTGGCGGGCATCGGCCCGGGGCCGTTCGCCGCCATGCTGCTCGCCGATCTCGGGGCGGACGTGGTCCGGGTGGACCGCCCGGCGCCCGCCGCGATCGGGCCGGACCCGGCCGTCGACGTGACCAACCGGAACAAGCGCTCCGTCGTGATCGACCTGCGCGCCCCCGAGGGCCCCGGCCTGGTCCTCGACCTGGTCTCCCGCGCCGACCTGCTGATCGAGGGCTACCGCCCGGGCGTCGCCGAACGCCTCGGCGTCGGCCCAGGCCCGTGCCTGGCCCGCAACCCGGCGCTGGTCTACGGCCGGATGACCGGCTGGGGACAGGACGGCCCGCTCGCCGGAGCCGCCGGGCACGACATCGGCTACGCGGCCACCGCCGGCGTACTCGGCCTGATCGGCGACCCCGACGGCCCGCCCGCGATCCCCGCCAACCTGCTCGGCGACTACGCGGGCGGCTCGCTCTACCTGGTGGTCGGCCTGCTCGCCGGGCTGCACCACGCCCGCGCCACCGGCGCCGGACAGGTGGTCGACGCCGCCATCGTGGACGGCGCCGCGCACCTCACCTCGATGCTCTGGGGGCTGCGCGCCTCCGGCCTCTGGCAGGACCGGCGCGGCACCAACCTGCTGGACGGCGGCGCGCCCTGCTACTCCGTGTACCGGACCTCGGACGGCGGACACATGGCCGTCGGCGCCCTGGAGCCCCAGTTCTACGCCGAGTTCACCCGGCTGCTGGAACTCGGCGAGGACGCCCCCGGCCAGTTCGACATACCGCGCTGGCCCGAGCTGCGGGCCCGGATCGCCGCCCGCTTCGCGACCCGTACCCGCGCCGAGTGGACCGAACTCTTCGAGGGCACCGATGCCTGCACCGCGCCCGTCCTGACGCTCGATCAGGCCGCCGCCCACGAGCACCTGGTGGCCCGTGGGACGTACACCACCCTGGACGGCCTCGCCCAGCCCGCCCCCGCCCCGCGTTTCTCCGCGACCCCGGGTGCGCTGCGCCGCCCGCCCGCCGTGCCCGGCGCCCACACCGCCGAGATCGCCAAGGACTGGGACCTGCCCCAGCTCACCTGACAACGCAGAAGGAGATTCCGGTGCAGCGCGAGCTATACACGGAGGAGCACGAGGACTTCCGGGAGACCGTCAAGGCCTTCCTGGCCAAGGAGGTACTGCCCCACCACGACCGCTGGGAGCGCGCGGGCATCGTCGACCGCAGCGCCTGGCTCGCCGCCGGGAAGCAGGGTCTGCTCGGCCTCGCCGTGCCGCAGGAGTATGGCGGCGGCGGAGAGCCCGACTTCCGCTACGCCGCCGTGCTCTCTGAGGAGTTCACCCGCGCCGGGGCCAGCGGGCTCGCGATCGGCCTGCACAACGACATCATCGGCCCGTACTTCACCGCCTTCGCCAACGAGGAGCAGAAGCGCCGCTGGTTGCCGGGTTTCTGCAGCGGTGAGCTGATCTCCGCGATCGCGATGACCGAGCCGGGCGCGGGCTCCGACCTCCAGGGCATCCGCACCAGCGCGGTCGACCAGGGCGACCACTACCTGCTGAACGGCTCGAAGACCTTCATCTCCAACGGCATCCTCGCCGACCTGGTCGTGATGGTCGCCAAGACCACGCCCGAGGGCGGCGCCAAGGGCCTGAGCCTGCTGGTGGTCGAACGCGGGATGGAGGGCTTCGAGCGCGGCCGCAACCTGGACAAGATCGGCCAGAAGGCCCAGGACACCGCCGAGTTGTTCTTCGACGACGTCCGCGTCCCGAAGGCCAACCTGCTCGGCACCGAGCACGGCGCTTTCCTGCACCTGATGCAGAACCTCGCCCAGGAGCGGCTGGCCATCGCCGTCTCCGCCATCGCGGGCGCCGAGTACCTGCTGGAGATCACCACCGAGTACGTCAAGCAGCGAGAGGCGTTCGGCAAGCCGCTGGCCAAGCTGCAGCACGTCCGGTTCGAGATCGCCGAGATCGCCACCGAGTGCGCCGTCACCCGGACCTTCGTCGACCGCTGCATCACCGAGCTGAACCGCTACGCGCTCACCCCCGCCGACGCCTCGATGGCCAAGTGGTGGGCCACCGAGCTGCAGAAGCGCACCGCCGACCGCTGCCTCCAACTGCACGGCGGCTACGGCTACATGTCGGAGTACCCGGTCGCCAAGGCGTTCACCGACGGGCGCATCCAGACCATCTACGGCGGGACCACCGAAATCATGAAAGAGATCATCGGCCGCTCCCTCCTCGGCTGACTGCTAAGAGCTGACTGCTAAGAAAGGCACCCACCGTGACCACCGAAGCGTACGTCTACGACGCCATCCGCACCCCACGCGGCCGGGGCAAGGCCAACGGCTCGCTCCACGGCACCAAGCCGATCGACCTCGTGGTCGGCCTGATCCACGAACTGCGCAGCCGCTTCCCGGGGTTGGACCCGGCCGCGATCGACGACATCGTGCTCGGCGTGGTCACCCCGATCGGGGACCAGGGCTCCGACATCGCCCGGACGGCCGCGATCGCCGCCGGGCTGCCCGACACGGTGGCCGGTGTCCAGGAGAACCGGTTCTGTGCCTCCGGCCTGGAGGCTGTCAACCTGGCCGCCGCCAAGATCCGTTCGGGTTGGGAGGACCTGATCCTGGCCGGCGGCGTGGAGTCGATGTCCCGGGTCAAGATGGGCTCCGACGGCGGCGCCTGGGCGATGGACCCGATGACCAGCTACGAGACCAGCTTCGTCCCGCAGGGCGTCGGCGCCGACCTGATCGCCACCATCGAGGGGCTCAGCCGCACCGACGTGGACGCCTTCGCCGCCGAGTCCCAGGCCCGCGCCGCCAAGGCCTGGGCCGGCGGGCTGTTCGACCGCTCCGTCGTACCGGTCAAGGACCGCAACGGACTTGTGGTGCTCGACCGCGACGAGTTCATCCGTCCCGGCACCACCGTGGAGAGCCTGGCCGGCCTCAAGCCCTCGTTCGCCGGGATCGGCGAGGCGGGCGGCTTCGACGCCGTCGCGCTGCAGAAGTACCACTGGGTCGAGCAGATCGACCACGTCCACCACGCGGGCAACTCCTCCGGCATCGTCGACGGCGCTGCCCTGGTCGCCATCGGCAACCGCGAGATCGGCGAGCGGTACGGGCTGCGCCCGCGCGCCCGGATCGTCTCCGCCGCCGTCTCCGGCTCCGAGCCCACCATCATGCTCACCGGCCCCGCCCCCGCGACCCGCAAGGCGCTTGCCAAGGCCGGGCTGAACGCGGCCGACATCGACCTGGTCGAGATCAACGAGGCGTTCGCCGCCGTCGCCATGCGCTTCATGCGCGAACTCGGCTTCAGCCACGAGCAGGTGAACGTCAACGGCGGTGCGATCGCGCTCGGCCACCCGCTCGGCGCGACCGGCGCGATGCTGATCGGCACCCTGATCGACGAGTTGGAGCGGCGCGACCAGCGCTACGGCCTGGCCACCCTCTGCGTCGGCGGCGGCATGGGCGTCGCCACCATCATCGAGCGCATCTGACTTCGCCGGACTCCTGGAGATCTGAACTCATGTCTGACAACACCCCCGCCATCCGCTGGGAGCAGGACCAGGACGGCGTGGTCACCCTCGTCCTCGACGACCCCGCGCAGTCCGTCAACACCATGAACACGGCCTTCCGCGACGCCTTCGAGGGCGTCGTCGCCCGGCTCGCCGCCACCGAGGGCCTGCGCGGCGTGATCGTCACCTCCGCCAAGAAGACCTTCTTCGCCGGTGGCGACCTGCGGATGCTCTCCGCAGTCCGGCCCGAGCAGGCGGGCGAGTTCTTCGAGGCGTCGATGGCGCTCAAGCGCGGGCTGCGCGCCCTGGAGCAGCTCGGCAAGCCCGTGGTCGCCGCGATCAACGGCAGCGCCCTCGGCGGCGGCCTGGAGATCGCCCTCGCCTGCCACCACCGCATCGCGCTGGAGGCCCCCGGCAGCAAGATCGGCCTGCCCGAGGTCACCCTCGGGCTGCTCCCCGGCGGTGGCGGCGTCGTCCGCACCGTGCGCCTGCTCGGCATCACGGACGCACTGCTCAAGGTGCTGCTGCAGGGCCGCCAGTACCGCCCGGCGCAGGCGCTGGAGGCCGGGCTGGTGCACGAACTCGCCGCCACCCGTGAGGAGATGCTCGCCAAGGCGCGCGCCTTCATCGACGCCAACCCGACCGCCCAGCAGCCCTGGGACGTCAAGGGGTACAAGATCCCCGGCGGCACCCCGTCCCACCCCGCCTTCGCCGCCAACCTCCCCGCCTTCCCGGCGAACCTGCGCAAGCAGCTCGCGGGCGCGCCCTACCCGGCGCCGCGCAACATCCTGGCCGCCGCCGTGGAGAGCGCCCAGGTGGACTTCGACACCGCGATGGCGATCGAGACCCGGTACTTCACCGAGCTGGCCTGCGGGCAGACCGCCAAGAACATGATCCAGGCGCTCTTCTTCGACATGAACGCCGTCAACTCCGGTGCGGGCAGGCCGAAGGACATCCCCGCCCGGCAGGTGCGCAAGGTCGCCGTGCTCGGCGCCGGGATGATGGGCGCGGGGATCGCGTACTCCTGCGCCCGGGCCGGGATCGAGGTCCTGCTCAAGGACGTCACCGTTGAGGCGGCCGAACGCGGAAAGGCTTACTCCGCAGGGCTGTTGGAGAAGGCGGTGGCCCGGGGCCGCTCCACGGCGGCGCAGCGCGACGAGCTGCTCGCCCGGATCACGCCGACCGCCGAGGCCGCCGATCTGGCGGGCTGCGACGCGGTGATCGAGGCGGTCTTCGAGAACCCCGAGCTCAAGCACAAGGTCTTCCAGGAGGTCCAGGACGTGGTGGCGCCCGACGCGCTGCTCTGCTCCAACACCTCCACCCTCCCGATCGGCCTGCTCGCCGAAGGGGTGGGCCGCCGGGCCGACTTCATCGGCCTGCACTTCTTCTCGCCGGTCGACAAGATGCCACTGGTCGAGATCATCCGGGGCCCGGAGACCGGCGACGAGGCGCTCGCCCGCGCCTTCGACCTGGTCCGCCAGATCAACAAGACCCCGATCGTGGTGAACGACTCGCGCGGCTTCTTCACCTCCCGGGTGATCGGCCAGTTCATCAACGAGGGCGTCGCGATGGTCGGCGAGGGCGTCGACCCGGTCTCGGTCGAACAGGCCGCCGCCCAGGCCGGCTACCCCGCCAAGGTGCTCTCGCTGCTGGACGAGCTGACCCTCACCCTGCCCCGCAAGATCCGCAACGAGGGCCGCCGCGCGATCGAGGAGGCGGGCGGCAGCTGGACCGCCCACCCGGCGGACGTGGTGATGGACCGGATGCTCGACGAGTTCGGCCGCGAGGGCCGCTTCGCGGGCTCGGGCTTCTACGACTACGAGGACGGCCGCCGCACCCGCCTCTGGCCCGGCCTGCGCGAGCACTTCACGAAGGCCGAGGCGCAGATCCCGTTCGAGGACATGAAGGAGCGGATGCTCTTCGCCGAGGCGCTGGACTCCGTCCGCTGCCTGGAGGAGGGCGTGCTCACCTCCGTCGCCGACGCCAACGTCGGCTCGATCCTCGGCATCGGCTTCCCCGCCTGGACGGGCGGCGTACTCCAGTACATCAACGGGTACGACGGCGGCCTGCCCGGATTCACCGCCCGCGCCCGCGAGTTGGCGGCCGCGTACGGCGAGCGGTTCACCCCGCCGGTGCTGCTGGAGCGCCTGGCGGCGGAGGGCGGCAGCTTCAAGGACTGACAGCCGCCCGTTCAGCCGCAGGCCGGGGTCCGTGCCCCGGCCTGCGGCCGATGCGTCGTCCGGTTATTCGGCCGGGGGACGTGCCGCTGCCAGCTCGTCGGCCAGCGAGCGTTGGAAGGCCGTCACCAGGGCCTGGACGACCACGGGTTGGATCTGGTCGGTGAGTTCCTTCATCCGCTCCAGCTCCTCCGGCGGCGGGTCGCTCTCCCGGTACGGCTTCCAGACGGTGTCGCGGAACAGCCGGTGCAGGTCGTGCGCGGTGGCCTGGCTGTGCAGGCGCACCACGGCCCGGGCGGCGAGCAGCGTCTCCAGCGGGATCGGTACGTCCAACACCCGTACGCCCAGCGGGAGCAGGCCCGGGTCGAGCTTGAACACGTCCGGGTCGTCCGTCCGGTGCAGTGCGCCCATCGCGCTCAGCCGGTCCACGTCGGTGTCGGAGAGCGGTCGGCCGGCCCGGCGTTCCAGCTGGGCCCGGGTCGCCTCCTCGGCGGTCTCCGGGGTCCAGGAGGCGACCAGGGCGCGGTGGATCGCCAGGTCCAGCGAGCTGATGTCCGGTGGGAGTTGGGCCAGGTAGCGTTCGATGGCGGCCAGCGTGAGGCCCTGGCGCTGCAACTCCTCGATCAACTCCAGCCGGTCGAGGTGCTGCGGCCCGTAGAGGCCGACCCGGCGCGGGCCGAGTTCGGGCGGCGGGAGCAGGCCCTTGGTGCCGTAGAAGCGCAGTGTGCGTACCGTCACCCCGGCCCGGGCGGCGAGTTCGTCCACGGTGAGTTGCGCCGGTTGCGGCGGTACTCCGGGTGTTGCTGTCATGCTTCGCCCCTCCGCCGCGCCCTGCCTCGCTATTGCTGTCACACTCCTGCTGTGACAGCAATAGTGTGACAGCGGCTGCTGGACCGGTCCAGCTCCGTCGTCCCGCAGGTGCACTGCGGCGGAAGGCCGGCCCCGGAGCGCGGGCCCCTACACTCGTGGGGACCCCGCGAACAGGAGTGCCCGCCCGATGAGCACCGAGGCCACCCGCGACGAGAAGGCCAAGCGCAAGGCCGCGATGATCCGCGCCTGCATCTACATCGCGGGCACCCACCTCTTCGCGGGCTTCGTCATCCTCCTGTTCGTGCTCGGCGGCCGGAACCACTGACGACTGCCGGAGACGTCCCGCCGGGCGGTGACGATCTCCCGCACGTTGAGCAGGAACCGCTGGACGGCAGCGACAGCCGCTCGGCAACATACTTCTCGGGGGTGTTCCATGACCGAAGATCTGGCGCGCTTTCACGCGGCCTACGACGCCGTTCTCGACCGCTGGCCCGTGCCCGTCGACCGGATCGACCTGCCGTCGGCGTACGGCACGACCAGGGTCACCGCGTGCGGCCCGGTGGACGGTGAGCCGTTGGTGTTGCTGCACGGCGGCGACACCAGCTCACCCGTGTGGTTCGCCAACGTCGCCGACCTGAGCCGCACCCGGCGCGTCTATGCCGTCGACCGGATCGGTGCGCCGGGCCGCAGCGTGCGCGGTGACCGGCCGGTCCGGTCCGTGGACGACCTGCTCGACTGGCTGGACGGCGTGCTGGACGGCCTGGGCCTGGCCCGCACCGACCTGTGCGGGCACTCGTACGGCGCGTGGATCGCCCTCACGTACGCGCTGCGCGCGCCGCAACGGGTCCGCAGGCTGGTGCTGCTCGATCCCACGCAGTGCTTCGCCGGATTCCGGCCCGGCTACCTGCTGCGGGCCCTGCCGATGCTGCTGCGGCCGACCGCCGGGCGGGCCCGAGCCTTCCTCGCCTGGGAGACCCGCGGCGCGGAGGCCGACCCCGGATGGCTGGAGCTGTACGGGCTGGCCGCCGAGTTCCCGCGCGCGAAGGTCGTCGTGGGGCGCCGGCCGGAGCCCGGGCAGCTGCGGCAGTCGACCGTGCCCACCCTGGTGCTGCTCGCCGGCGAGAGCCGGGTGCACAACGCCCGGCGCGTCGAGGCGGCCGTGCGGCGGCGCGCGCCGCACGCCGGGACCGCCGTACTCCCCGGCCTTTCGCACCACGGCATGCCCTACACCGGGGGCGCTGCCCTCGACCGGATGATCCTGGACTTTCTCGCGATCAACTAGGCAGTCCTGACCGGTTTCCGGCCGGTCTAAAGGAGGTCCGGGTGGTGGCGGCGGGTTACCTCGGGGTGGGCGCGGAGGTAGCCCTTGAGTTCGTTACTAAAGGGGACTACACTCCCCACCATGGCGACACCAGGGGCGGTAAGGGGCATGGCCACACACGCGGGAGTTTACACGCGGCAGTCCGAGCAGAGGGCGAATCAGTCCGAAGCATCGACCGAGGATCAGCGGGAGCGGTCCATTGAGCGGGCAAAAGCACTCGGTGCGGTAGCGATCGAATGCTACGACGAGGAGCTAGGCACGTCGGCATTTGACGGGAAAGTGCGCCCGGTCTTTGAGCGGATGCTCAACGACTGCCGCGCCGGTCGAATCAACATGATCGTGGTTTACTACGTCGCCCGCTTTTCTCGGATTGACCCGCTGGACGCTATCCCCGTGGTCTCCGAGTTGCTGAATCTCGGCGTAACCATTGTCAGTGTGAACGAGGGGCAGTTCCGCAAGGGCAACCTTATGGACCTCATCCACCTGATTATGCGGCTCGACGCCGCACACCAGGAAAGCCGAAACAAGAGCGTTGCCGTATCCGGCGCTAAGAAGCTGGCCCGGGAATTGGGCGGCTACACGGGCGGTAAAGCGCCGTACGGCTTCCGGCTGGAGCCGCACACTGTCACCCGTGAGAACGGCCGCCCTGTGGTCATCCAGAAGCTTGCGGTAGAGGAATCCGAAGCGGCCGTCATCCGGCAGATTGCCGAGGACATCACGGCCCAGCCTCTTGGCCAGGGTCAGTGGTTCAGCGGTGAAGGTGTGTCCATCACCAGCATTGCGGCCAAGCTGGACGCGCAAGGCATTCCGACGCGAGGACAGACAGTCGGAAAGAAGTTCAGCGATAGCCGGTGGGCCGCGCAGATGATCCGCCGAGTACTCAAAGATCCCCGCATCGCTGGCTACGCGGCAGAGCCGCAGTACGGCACCCGCAAGGACGGCACACCGGGAACAACCGTCGTCGGCTACAAGCTTGAGCGCGACCCGGAAACCATGAAGCCGATCACGGCGCACCCGCAGATCATCACGCCGGAAGCCTGGTACTCCATTCAGCAATGGCTAGAGACGCGCACCCGGACCGGTGAACGGATTGACCGGGGGCAGTCTCTGGTGACCGGCCTCGGTATCGCACTCTGCGAGTGTGGCGCGCTCTTGAAGACGCACGGCATGTCAAACCGACACGGTACCCATTACCGGCAGTACCGATGCTCTCGTGTCCACCCCGAACCGGGAAAGCATGCCGGGAACGTCTCAATCTCTCAGACGGCGCTGGACGACTATGTGGCGCGACGCGTGTTCGCGCTGATCCAGAACGCTGACGGCGACCCGGACACACACGACGTATTGCAGGAGGCGGCACGGCGGTTCGGGCGGGCCACTGAGCGGCCGGACAGGGCCGCCGAGCGGTCCCGCATCGTGGCCGAGCGGGCGGAGGTCGTGGCAGCGCTGGAGGAGCTGTACGACGAGCGCGACGAAGGCGGGTTCAGGACCTCTGTGGGCCGTGCAAGGTTCCTCCGGTCCGAGAAGACCCTTGAGGGCCGTCTGATGGCCGTTGAGGCCCGTCTAGCGGACCTTGAGGAGGCGGAGGCTCCGGCACTCCCGCTAGGTGAGTGGGTCGGGGACGACCCGGACGCCGACCCGATCGGCCCGGGGTCGTGGTGGCACGGTGCCAGCGTGATGGAGCGTCGCGCCTTCTTCAAGCTGTTCATCTCCCGAATCACGCTCTACAAGGCACCGCACCGTGGCGGACAGCCGCGCACGATGGAGGCGATGGCACAGCGCGTCCGGGTCGAATGGGTGCACACGCAGAAGGAGGCGGAGGAGGAGTGACCTCCGTCACCACTCAGTAACTTAGGTGACCCTAACCTAAAATCAGCCCCGGCGAACCCGTCGGGGCTTTTTCGCGTTCTCTGGCCAGCGAGGCGAGGCGCGAGCGCTCCATTTCGATATTTCTTGCCTCTCGGCATGACGGTATGACGGTTGAGACATTGATTCGTGATTCCACATAACATCTATAAGAGAAACCGAAACGGCATCCCCGAACGTCATACCGTCATGCGGCCCTCCGGCGGCCCTCCCCGCAGGAATTCCTCCCACCCCTTTATAGGTAGCGCCCCACCGACTACCGCGCACCCCTCCGCACAATGGGCGGTCTGAGTGTCGGTGCGGCGCATACAAGACTCCCGCGCGGCTCCCGGTTGACGCCCTCTCTCGTCCCGGTTTCGAGCGCGCGGGTCTCGGTTCCGTCGGCTAACGGCAGGCCGCCCGCGAGCGCGGGTAACCCCGGTTCGAATCCGGGCGGAACCCCTGTGGGGTAGCTCCCCTGTCTCGCTGCACCCGATGGCCATCGGTCACCAGCGAGTCGCCCTGTGGTGCAAATGGCTAGCACTCCACCCCTCCCGGTGGCAATGTCGGTTCAAATCCGGCCAGGGCCCTAGTCTCCCTCCACGACCACCGCCCGAATTCGGGCGGTGGCTTCTTTGCGTTCAAAAACGAAGGATGGTGACCATCCGTGTCCGCTTGCACTTCGTGCGGTGCTGCCGCCGTTGTCCAGTGGGTCCGTCGCCCTACGGTCGCCGAGATGGTCAGCATCACTGCCGCCGAGCAGGACCGCCGAGACCGGCTCACTGCACTAGCTGATCCGTCACTGCCGCCGCCTGTCTTTGGCCCCATGCCTACCGCCAGCGTCACCACTACGGCGCTGTTCGCGTGCGTGACTCACGCTATCTCGCTTGCGCAGGCTTCGCTTGTTCATGCCTCCACGTGCACCGCTCCGGTGACCGCATGCAACTGCACGCCTGAGCCTGCGCCAGCGCCGCAGTCAATCAATGCCGGTACGTCGCCGACTATGCCGGTTGGCTGGAGTGCCTAGGCGACCATGCTTGGTCTGCGGGAAGCTCACTTCCAACCCTTCTAGATGTGACCTCCACCAAGCCGAGTACCAGGCAATGCGCGATAGGCAGCGCGGTAGCGCCACCAAGCGTGGTTACGGCTCTGCCTGGCAGCGTCTATCACGCGCTGTGCTGGAGGGCCACCGGTCTATTTATGGTGAGTGGTGTCCTGGATACAGAGTGCCTGCGCACTCGTCCTCTGACCTCACTGTGGACCATGTAATCCCAAAGGCTCTCGGTGGTACTGATACCAGAGAGAACACTCAAGTCCTCTGCCGAGCTTGCAACGGTCGGAAGCGAGACAACAGAGCCTAGCGCTGGCCGCCCTACCTACCGTCACCTCAACGGCTTGGCCGCTACTAAGTGTGACTCTTGCATATATATGCGGGGGTAGGGGGGTGGGTGAATGTCTATGCATGATCGTCTTCCGGACCCGGCCCCCATGCCCGCGCGCACGGCCGCAGGTTAGCGGGTCGGTTTTTGTTGATCAAGGAAGCTCAGAGCGTGCATAAAAGGAGGCGTGCGCATGCCAGGCCCGCCCCCAATGCCAAACGAGAAGAAGCGCAAGCTCGGTAACCCTGGCAAGCGCTCGCTGCCTGAGCTGGCCTCTGTGACGCCGCTACCGGCTACCGGGGCCGACACCCCACCGGGCCTCTCGGAGGCCGGTATAGAGCTGTGGGGGGCCGTCACGGCCACCACCAAGGCTTGGTTGGCTCCGTCGGATCGCCACACGCTCACGATGCTGTGCGAGATGGCCGACCGGCGCGCGCTCATGATGGCCGCCGTTACCGAGTATGGCCTTCTGATCGAGCGTCCAGGGGACGGCCACCTTGTGGCAAACCCCGTGGTCGCCATGCTGTCCACGCTTGAGGTCCAGATGAACCGCGTAGCCGCTTCGCTCGGCCTCACGCCAGCGGACCGGACGCGTATGGGCCTCGCTGAGGTCAAGGCCCGGTCCGCCTTTGAACAGATGCTCGCCGACCGTGCTGGAAGGGTGACGAATTGACCCCCAAGCCTCTGTTCGTCACTCCGGTGAGCCTGGCGGAGATCGAGCGGGGGGACGGACCGGACTTCGGTTCCTTCTCTCAGTTCCTCAAGATCACCAAGGATTCCGTTGGTGGCCCCACGGGCGGCCCGATGGTCCTCCGGCCCTGGCAGGGCGACATGCTGGGCCGACTGTTCGCGCGACGCGCGGACGGCCGGTACAAGCACCGCCAGGCCCTCATAGGCATGCCTCGCAAGAACGGCAAGAGCGCACTCGGCGCAGGCATCGCGCTGTACGGCCTCGCCTTTGGTCCGCATGGCGGCGAGGTCTATTCCTGCGCTGCCGACAAGGAGCAGGCTCGGATTGTCTTCGGCACCGCCAAGAAGATGATCGACCTACAGCCGGAGTTTTCCGGCATGTTCAACGTCTACCGCGACGCCATCGAATTCCCTGCCACCGGCAGTGTCTACCGCGTGCTCTCGGCCGAAGCGTTCTCGAAAGAGGGCCTATCGGCCACGCTCGTTATGTTCGATGAGGTCCACGCGCAGCCAAACCGCGCGATGTGGGATGTTATGGCCCTCTCCACGGGTGCCCGCGCAGAGCCGCTGATGGTCGGCATTACCACGGCTGGCGTGAAGTCGGATTCCACCGGCCAGGACTCCCTGTGTTACGGCATGTACCAGTACGCCGAGCGCGTAGCCAGCGGGGAGGTCGTAGACCCGTCGTTCTACTGCGAATGGTGGGGCGCGCCGGAAGGCGCAGACCACACCGACCCCGCTGTCTGGGAGGCCGCTAACCCCGGTTACGGCGACATTGTGGCCGCCGAAGACTTCGAAGCGGCGGTGTTGCGTACTCCCGAGAACGAATTTCGGACGAAGCGCCTCAACCAGTGGACTTCCACCGCGCAGGCGTGGCTTCCAGCTGGCTCTTGGGAAGGCTGCGAAGACCAGTCCGTGACCATCCCGGACGGTTCCGAAGTCGTGCTGTCGTTTGACGGCTCATTCAACAACGACTCAACGGCCCTGGTGGTCGTTTCCTGCCCTCAGCACGAGGACGATAAGCCCCACATCGACGTTGTGGCCGCGTGGGAAAAGCCCACCGGAACCGGCAATGACTGGGCCGTCCCGATCATCGACGTTGAGGACGAAATCCGTAAGGCATGCCGCCGCTGGCAGGTTCGCGAAATCGTATGTGACCCTTTCCGCTGGGCCCGCTCCTACCAGGTGCTCGAATCCGAGGGCTTGCCCGTGGTCGAGTTCCCGCAGAGCCCCACGCGCATGGTTCCGGCCACACAGCGCTTTTATGAGAGCGTCATGAACCGCTCTCACACGCATTCCGGTGATCGCAGGCTGGCCCGCCACATCGGAAACGCTGTCATTCGCACCGATTCGCGCGGCTCCCGCCTCTCCAAGGATGCCAAGGGCTCTCCCCGAAAGATTGACCTAGCCGTTGCGGCCGTCATGGGCCTTGACCGTGCTTGCCAAGAGCCCGAGCGCGCGCCGGAGGCGCAGTTCTGGTCATGGAGCGACCTATAGACCCCACCGCCCGAATTCGGGCAGTGGTCCCCTGCACGTAGGAGGACGTGTGAATCACATACGCATCACACGCCGCGTGCTGTCCGAAGTCTCCGACGTGGCCGGTATCGGCTGTGTCGTTGGCGCTGTCTGGTCGTGGAACGTGGCCGCTGGCGTGCTACTGCTCGGCGTCGCCCTGATCCTGATTGGGTGGGTGATTGACCGGTGAGCATCTTCCGTCGGGCGGTAGAGAAGCGTCTCTACGCACCATCCGGCGGTGGTGACCCTTGGGCTATCCCGTCGAACGGCAGCCTCGCGGCTGTGGCCGCCTCTGGCGTGCCGGTCACCGAGGACACTGCAATGCAGCTCATTGCCGTGTCTGCCTGTGTGCGCATTCTTTCGGACGCCGTGGCTAATCTTCCCTTCGATGCCGTCCGCACGGATGGCGCGATTCGGAAGACCATCGAACCGCCGCCGCTGGTGGTCGCCGACCCGTTCGGCGGTGCGAACGACACCCGAATGCCGACGCGTCGTCTCGGCATCTCTCAGATCATGGTGTCTCTGCTGCTGCGTGGCAACGCGTACTGTCTCGTGCTTTCGCGCGACCATTTGAACCGCCCTAACCGCCTGCGCGTGCTCCATCCGGACCGCGTGGACTGTCAGTTCAACGACAAGGGCGAGCGCGAATACAAGATTGACCGGGTTCCGGTGGACGCATTCGATGTGGTCCACATCATGGGGATGACCTATCCGGAATCCCCAACCGGTATCAGCGTCATCACGCATGCCAAGCAGGCTATCGGCCTCGGGCTGGCCGCCGAGGAGTTCGGGGCCCGCTTCTTCGGGCAGGGCGCGCATATGTCCGGCATCATTCACGTGCCTGGCGACCTGGACAAGGAACGTGCGCGCGGCCTCAAGGAATCGTTTACCGCCTCGCATGGCGGGCTGAGCAATTCCCATACGGTCGGCGTGCTTTCGGGTGGCGCTGAGTGGAAACCCATTTCCGTGACCCCGGACGATGCCCAATTCCTCGGTACGCGTGCCGCGCAGAACCTGGACATGGCAATGTTGTTCGGAATTCCTCCGCACATGCTCGGCCAGGTGGACAAAACCACATCGTGGGGTACCGGTATTGAACAGCAGGGAATCGGATTCCTTGCCTACACGCTGTCCCCGTGGCTCGGTCGGATTGAGGACGCGTGGTCGGCCATGCTGGCCCGCCCGCACACCGCGAAGTTCAACGCTGACGCGCTTCTCCGCACGGACACCGCTGGCCGTTACGCCGTCTACGGCGCTGCCCGCTCCGCTGCCATCCTCACGACCAACGAAATTCGGGCGCTTGAGAACTACGGCCCCGTTGAGGGTGGCGACGACATCGCAGCCCCGCTCAATTCCAACGTCAAGCCAATGAAGGACACCGAGGCGTCGTCCTCCGCTCCCAAGGCGGACGCACTAGGGGCGGTTTTGTAATGAATGATCTTTCCGCACGCGCAGAGCGCCAGAACGTAGTTGAGACCCGCAGCGCTGCCTACCAGGGCATTGAGCTTCGGGCGCTGGACGACGGTTTTGGCGGTAAGACTCTGCGCTTCACCGGCTATGCCTCCGTCACTGAGTCGCCATACGAAATGAGCGATTGGCTCGGCGACTACAGCGAGGTAGTTCGTCGGGGTGCCTTCGCGCGCACCCTGGCCGCAGGGGCCGATGTGCCGTTCGTCGTCAATCACGGCGGGCTCACGCTCGCACGGACCAAGAGCGGCACTCTCCGCCTCGCTGAGGACTCCACCGGCCTCCACGTTGAGGCCGACCTTGACCCGCGCTCTCCGTCGGTCCTGGACCTCCAGGTGGCCATGGAGCGCGGCGACGTAGACGAGATGAGTTTCGGATTCCGCGTCACCGCTCAGGAATGGTCACCGGACTGGACTCAGCGCGATATCACGGAAGTTGACCTCAACAAGGGCGACGTAAGCGCCGTGAACTACGGCGCAAACCCAGCTACCGCTGGCGCGACTATGCGAGGCCGGGATATGGACGCGTTCCTTCGCTCCGTTCCCACTGACCGCCTGCGCCGGTACCTGGAGGAGCTGGAGGCCGAAGCGGCCCCTGCCCCCGAGGCGGCTCGTGCCGCTGACCTCTCCCTCTACAGCGCACGCCTTCGCGCGCTGAACATCTAATCCACCGCCCGAATTCGGGCGGTGCTCTCTCAAGGAGAAGTGCATGAACAAGCGCGAAGCCGTGGCCGACATTCTGGCCAAGCGTTCCGCCAAGAATGAGGAGCTGACTAAGCTTCTGGACGCCGCCAAGGGCGAGTCTCGGGGCCTCTCCGAGACCGAGTCGAGCACCTTCGATGCCCTGGAGACCGAGGTTCGCGAGCTGGACGCGCGTGCCAAGGAGCTGGACGAGCAGATTCGGGCGGACGACGCTGCCGCCGAGATGGCGAAGCGATACGCGCCGTCCCCGTCTGGCTTCCAGGTCACTGAGCCCGAGATCTACCGTTCCGGTCTCGGTGGCCGGTCGTACTTCCGTGACCTCCACATGGCCCGCAACAAGGGCGACCGCGACGCCATGGACCGGCTGGTCCGCAACGACCGGGGCCGAGCACTGGAGGCCCGTGCGCTTACCACCGTGAACGGCGCTGGTGGTGAGTTCGTCCCGCCTCGCTGGCTGGAGGACCAATTCGTCAAGCTGGCCCGCCCGGGTCGGATCACTGCGAACCTGACCCCGACTTTCCCGCTGCCGCCCGGCACCGACAGCATCAACATTCCGAAGATCAACACCGGTACTCAGGTGGCCACTCAGCAGACGCAGAACACTGGCGTCCAGCAGACCGACCTGACGACCACTTCGGTCAACTCCGGCATCACCACCGTGGCCGGTGGTCAGACGGTGTCTCTCCAGCTCATTGAGCAGAGCCCACTGAACATTGACGACGTGATCCTGTCGGACCTCGCTGCCGCCTATGCCGTTCAGCTCAACCAGCTTGTCCTGTCCGGCACTGGCTCCAACGGCCAGCCGACCGGTCTCCTGACCCTGGCGGGTACCAACGCCATTACGTTCACGTCCGCGTCGCCGACTCTGGGCCTGCTCTACAGCAAGCTTGCCGGTGCGATTCAGTCCGTGCACACCAACCGATACCTGCCGCCGGACACCATCATCATGCACCCCTCGCGGTGGGCGTGGTGCCTCGCCTCGCTGGACGGCCAGAACCGCCCGCTGGTGGTCCCGGACACTGCTGGCCCCATGAACGCCATGGCGAACGCTGGCGCGGTGGCCTCGCAGGGCTACGTGGGCCACATCATGGGTCTGCCGGTCTACGTGGACGCCACGATCCCGACCAACCTTGGTGCTGGCACCAACCAGGACGTGATCATTGTCGCCCGCATGGCGGATCTGATCCTGTGGGAGGGCAACGTCAAGGCGGAAGCCTTCGCCCAGACGTTCGCCAACCAGCTTTCGGTTTTCGTCCGGCTCTACAACTACATGTCGTTCCAGGCGGCCCGGTACCCGAAGTCCATCAGCACCATCAACGGGACCGGCCTGACCGCACCTTCGTTCTAGCCTGACCCGCCGAGTGGAGGTGTCCGCATTGATCACCCAATACGGGCACCTCCACCGGCACTTGCAGCGCGCACGCAAGACTCACACCGGCCACCGGCCGCACGCACACCAGCGCAAGCACAGTGCGCAGCACCACCTACGGCGAGCGAAGAGCGCGCACCGACGCAACGCGAAGCGCCACGCTAGCCACGCTCGCCACCGTTCCAAGGGCCTCCGGCACCTCAAGCCGTTGAGGCGACTCAAGGCGACGCGCCACCATGCGGCGCACAAGGTCAAGCGCCACCACCTGACGCACAAGCGGCACTTGACGCACAAGCGACACGTCCAGCGGCACGCAAAACACCTTGCGAAGCACCGCCGGAAGTCCGCGCATCGCCACACGCTCCGGCATCACCGGAAGCACCGCACGCACGTGCACCGGCATCACAACAGCCATGCTCGCCACCATGCCAAGCACCGTAAAGCGGCGCACCACCACCGCGCGGCGCAGCACCACCGCAGGCATGCCAGCGGGCACCATCGCCGGACCTCAAGCCACCGGCACCACCGCCGCTACCGATAGGGGGACGCATGGCTCAAGTCCTGTACTACACGGGCCAGGACGTAGGGCTGACCTCTCCCGCCGTTCTGGACGACTCGGGGAACGTCTCCACGGGGTCTCTGGCGGTCGTTCTCACGGTCACTGACCCAACGGGCCACACGACCACTCCAGCGACCGCTAGCGTGGGTTCAGGGGTCTACACGGGGGTTGTCTCATCCGTCGCGACTTCCGGTGTCTGGCTGGTCCGCTGGACGGCCACGGGGACGAATGTCGGGTGGGCCTACGAAGACCAGTTCACGGTTCGGCCTCTCGGTGTCGAGCAGTTCGTAGACCTGGTGTCGGTCAAGAAGCACCTCAACATCCGTCCGGCGGACACAACGCAGGACGACGAACTACAGAGCTTCATCCTGTCGGCTGCCGACCTCGCGCGCGATGTGTGCGGGCCCTTCCTCCCGGAGCAGCACACAGAGTTTTTCAACGGGGGAGTCACGACCATCAGCCCGGACTGGCTCCCGCTGGCCAGCGTCCAGAGCTGCACCGAGTATTACGGCTTGTCAGGCTTCGCGCTCACTGAGCAGGCACTTGGCACGCAGATGAACGCGTTTGCGTTCACGGTCGATTACCAGTCCGGGCAGATCACCCGCCGTACCTTCGGTGGCGGCCCCGCTCAGTTCGCCGTCGGCTCCAAAAACGTCAAGTTGGTCTACACGGCCGGACGTTCGGGTCAGATTCCCTTCACGGTGCGTCTTGGTGCGCTGGAGTTGATCCGCCACCTGTGGCAGCAGACGCAGCAGGGCGGACGGCCGAAGTTCGGCAACGCTGGCATGGACGGAGAGGCCATGGGCGTCTCTATGGGTTTTGCCCTGCCGGACCGCGTAGTTGAGCTGTGGGCCCCGTTCCGCCGAGCGCCAGGGATCGCCTAATGACCATTCCCACCATGACCCCGCCGAAGGCGCGCAAGTACCTTCACGACCAGTGCGCGGCACAACTCACGGCCGACCCGAGCGACCCCACGGCGGGCATTCTCGTCTGTTACGACGCCCCGGGCCCCGGCCAGCCGGACGACATTGTGGCCATCGGCAAGACGCACAACAAGATGGACCCTATGACCCTGGTGGGCGGGGGTGGCGCTGGCTGGCTCAGCGAGCGTTACACGGTCACCATCACCGTTGACGTATTCCGGGGTGGAGACGACCCGCAGTACGCCTATGAGCGCTGTAGCGCCATCTGTGACGCAATTTGCGCCATCGTCCGTAATGATCCCTCACTCGGCGGGCTGGTCCTCATTTCCCACCCGGCCGGTTGCGATATCGAGCCCGAGGAGGACCCCGGGCACATGGGCCGACGCGTCACGGCTGAGCTGGAAATTGAGTGCTTCAACCGCATCTAGCACCGCCCGAATTCGGGCGGTGGAGGGAGTGGCGCATGCCTGCCTTCACGTACACGGGTGAAACCGACCTGTATTACCCGTCCCTTGGGGTCCACGCGACGCCCGGCCTGGTGGCCGAGCTGGACGCCGCCCCGGATGCCCGCTGGGAGCCGACTCCCGGGGCCGTCCCGACCGTTCACGAGACCCTGCCCCTGGAGGGGATGTAACGCATGACTGGCATTCGCCCCACAGCACAGACGGTAATCGGTATCGCCAAGGAAGCCACTTGGGGAACTCCGGTCGCCGCTACCGCCTTCATTCCGGTGAGTCCGCCGACCCCCAAGGACGTTATCAAGCTGGCGCAGGACAAGGGTCTTCGCGGCAGCATGGTAGAGACCTACGGTGAGGTTCAGCTTACCAAGCACACGACTTTTGACTTCTCGGGCGACGTGTTCGCCGACACCATCGGCTTCCCGTTGGCTGGCGTGCTCGGCGATGTGACCGTGACCGGTGCCACCGCCCCGTACACGCACGCCATGGCCGTTTACAACTCGGCTGACGGCCAGCCCCCGAGCTACACCATCACCGACAACTACAGCCAGAACGTGCGCCAGTACCCCGGCTGCAAGTTCAGTGAGGTGGACCTCAAGTTCTCGGCTGATGGTCTACTCACTTACTCAGCCAAGGCCGTTGGCCTTCCGTCTGTCACGACCACGGCCCCAACTCCGGCATTCTCGAACCTCCAGCCGCTCGCGGCGTGGATTGGCGCTGTGTCTATCGGTGGCTCGGCGAACCTCACGGCGCTGGACGGCAATATCACCATCAAGCGGCCCGTTTCCGTCATCGACACCGTGGACGGAACGCAGGCCCCGCATGCGCTGTTCGCGGGCCCGGTCAGCGTCTCCGGCAAGCTCACGCTTGTGATGGAGGACGAGACGCAGATAACCAACTACCTGAGCAGCACTGGCGTTGCACTTGACGTGAACTTCCAGACCGGTTCGGGCGCTGCCCTCCAGCAGGTCAAGCTTCACATGTCGCAGGTCATCTACCAGACCGCTGACATTACGCGTGGCAAGGACTTCGTAGAGCTTCCGGTCGCATTCACCGCGATTGCCAACACTACCGACGTGGGCGCGTCCAACGGCTACAGCCCCGTCAAGGTCACCCTCCAGAACGCCAACCCGAGCGGAACGTACAAGTAACCATGACTCAGACCGTCACCCTGACTTCCGGCGCTGTGGCCACCCTTCGCGACGTGGCCGACATTACCGAGCGCCAGCGTCGCCCCATCAAGCGCATTCAGTCCAAGCTGGCCGCGCTCCCTACCTTCGTCGCTGCCGTCCAGGAAGCGGAGGCCGCACAGAAGGTGTCCGGCGGTTCTCTCACCACCGAGCAGCAGCTAAGCATTGCTGCGGGCATGGGCGAGGCGTTCGACCTTCTGGAGTCGCTGAATGACTTCCTGATCGTGGCCGTTGTCCGGGGCTGGACCTATGAATTCCCGGTAGACGTGGACCGTGTCCAGGATCTCCCGACCAAGGATGTGGACCAGCTCCGAGAGGTGTGCGCGCCGTTCCTCAAGGAACTGATGCCCAACTTCGAGCCGACCACTGACGCCGCTTCCCCTACCGAGCCCTCCGCCGCCTAAGCCAGCAGCTTGAGGGGATGTTTGAGCACGACGCGGGAGACCTCCCGCTAGATGAGTACCGGGCGTGGCGACTCTGCACAATGCTGCACTGCCGCCCGTCTGATCTCGAAAGCGAATCCGCCGTCAAGCTCGATTGGCTTCTAGCCGTTGACGACGCCGTGGAGCGTGCGCGCCGAAACAAGGAGGCCGCGCAAAATGGCTGACGATTGGGTCGGGGGACTGATCAAGGGTGGCGAGGCCACCAAGCTTGAACTCGACCGGATACAGCGCGACGTGGACAAGGCCACCAAGAAGGCGCTTAAGAGCGTCCAGGCGCTGACCAAGCGGTCCATTAAGGGCGGGATGCGTGGCCGCCCTCGCTGGGACCACCGTGGCGCGTCCAGTCGTACCGGCGAGGCCGTGAATCTGGACCTAAACCCCCACGTGGCCAAGAAGACCGGCGGCCCCGGCAAGTTCACCGGCAGCCTTTCCGGCTCCATTCGCGCGAGCAAGCGACCGCGCAAGAAGGGGATCGGGAATTACTCCGGCGTCGTAATGGCCGGTGGTAAGGGCGGTCCTCAGAACATCTATAAGGGCAAGGTCGAAGGCACATATCCGTACTTCAAACCGGGTGTGAAAAAGGCCGAGCCCAAGATGCCGGCCGTTTGGGAAATTGCGTGGGCTAAGGCCACAAAGACCAAGAAATAGGGGGTAATGCCGCATGGGTGCTCTGCCCCCGGTCTTTATCGAATTCCTCGGCAACGCAACCGGGTTTATGGCGACCAAGGCCGGTGTCATTTCCGGCATTAAGCAGGTTGAGGCCGAAGGAGGCGGTTCGCTCTCTAAGTTCGGTGCTGTCTCGCAGGCAGCGCTGATCGGCATTGGTGCTGCGGCCGTCGGTGCGGCCGTCAAGACAACCGAGATGGCTGCCAACTTCCAGACGGCCATGACTCGCGTTCAGACTGGCGCTGGTGAGTCCGCTTCCAACATGAAGATGGTGGGGGACGGCGTACTCTCCATGGCTGGCCAAGTCGGCCAGTCCACCGAGCAGTTGACCAAGGGTCTCTACATGGTGGAGTCCGCCGGTTATCACGGCAAGGATGCCCTGGACGTACTCAAGGTCAGCGCCATGGGTGCCAAGGTCGGCGCTGCCGAGCTAGGCACGGTCACGGACGCCGTGACCACGGCCATGAACGCGTACGGCCTCAAGGCCAAGGACACCACGTCAGTCATGAACGCGCTGGTGGCCACCGAGGGCCAGGGCAAGACCAACATGGAGGCCCTGGCCGGGAGCATGGCCAGCATCCTGCCCGTGGCCAGCGCGGCGCACGTGGGCCTTAATGAAGTGCTCGGCGCAATGGCCACCATGACCAGCCAGGGCACCTCTGCCGACGTGGCAGCAACCTACCTGCGGCAGACGATTGGTCAGCTCTCCAACCCGTCGGCCAAGGCCGCTCAGGAGATGCGCGGGCTGGGCCTGAACGCTACGCAGGTGGCACAGGATCTCGGAAGCAAGGGCCTAGCAGCCACGCTGACCGAGCTTACCGACGCAATCCAGGCCAAGATGGGGCCCTCTGGCACGGTCATGATTGAGACCCTGCGGAAGGCTTCGAGCAACACCACCGAGTTTCAGAAGGCACTGGCGAACCTCAAGCCTTCCGAGCAGACCTATATTGGCTCGCTGGCAACGATGGTCGGTGGCACCAAGTCCATGATGGGCGCGCTACAGCTCACCGGTCAGCACATGGACACCTTCAAGGACAACGTCAAAATCATTGGCGAGCACGTCAAGGAGGGTGGCAACAACGTTGAAGGCTGGTCAGCAGTCCAAGGCACCTTCAACCAGAAGCTGGCCGAAGCCAAGGGGGCCCTGGAGGCCGTAGGAATCGCTATCGGTCAGAAGATCCTGCCGTACGCCACGCGGTTCATTGGGTGGCTCTCCGAGGGTGTCACGTGGATGACCCGACACAAGACCGCTATGGCGGTCCTGGCTGGCGCTATCGGCGGCATCCTGGTGGTGGGCCTCGCTGCGGCTGCGGCAGCTGCGTGGACCTTCACAGCGGCCCTGCTGGCCAACCCGGTGACATGGGTAGTTGTCGGCGTCATGGCGCTGGCCGCAGGTCTCGTGTATTTGCTGACCCACTGGAAGCAGGTTTGGGGCTGGATAGAGCAGCACATCCCGTTTGTGGCGAATCTCTTCCGGACCGTCTGGGCCGGTTCGCTGGCTGCCTTCCACGCGATTTTCGACGGCACGATGAAGGCCGTGCACGTAATCGCGAAGTGGTTCGAAGACAACGTGATCAAGTGGATTCTCGACCGGGTCCGCGAGTTCATGAAGTTCTGGCACGACTACAACGGCGAGATCCACGCGGCGTGGAAACTGATCTGGGAGCAGATCAAGATTACGGCCGAAAACATCTGGGACTGGCTTAAGGTCGGATTCCAGCTACTCGCCGACACGCTGAAAGCAATTTGGGACGCCGTGGTCGGCATCCTGAAACTGGCATGGGACGTGATCAAGGACGTAGTCACCTTCGGAATCCACTTTGTCGAAAACATCATCAAGGTGGGCCTGGACCTGATCACCGGCCATTGGGGGCGTGCCCTCGGGGATATCTGGCACCTGATCACTCAGGCATTCGGTGATATCTGGCGGTTCCTGTCTGACCTCGGCGGGAATCTGTGGGACCTGGTGGTCAACGTCGGCTCGGACATTATCAACGGCATCGTAAACGGCATCGAAGGTGCAGCCGGAGCAATCGGCCGATCGCTGACGCGCATTGCCAAGGGTGCCCTGGACGACGTGAAGTCCTTCCTCGGCATCAACTCACCCTCGCGCGTGTTCGCTGACGAAGTCGGCCAGTGGATCTCTCACGGTGTCGCGTCCGGCATCGACCAGCACGCGGGAGTGGCCACCACGGCCGCCCGCAACATGGCCGGTGGCCTCTCCGGCCAGTTCGGTTCGATCGGCAGCCTTGAGCCCGCCTTCGCTGGCGGGGGAAGCACGACGTTCGGCAACGGCGCAGGCGCAGGCGGCGCAACGGTCGTCAACGTGACCGTGAACGGCTCTGTCCTCTCAGACCGGGACCTCACGGACACCATTCAGCGCGTGATGGGCCAGAACGGCGCGCGCAACCCGAACACCTACCAGCCTTACCGGCGCTAACAGTAGGGGGACCACTGCCCGAATTCGGGCGGTGGCCCCCTCGGAGGACCCATGGCACTTAACCCCAACTGGCCCGTACTGGATTACGCATGGGGGCCCGTATGGAACGCGAGCGGGGGCAGTGCGCCAGGCTGGGCGTACACCGCGCTGACCGGGCGCACCATGGGCAAGGTGGGCGTTGGGCGTGGCCGCCAGTACGAGACTGACCAGGTTCAGGCTGGCACCATGTCCGCCCGCTTTGCGAACAACGATGGCCAGCTTGACCCGATGAACGCGGCAAGCCCATGGAACGGCCGAATTAAGCCCTACACGCCTCTCCGTGTCCGTGTGCAGTACCCACCGACTCAGAACATGCTGACTCAGGGGGCCGCGACCGGTGGCGACGTGGCCGCGACGCTCGGCACGATGAACAGTCAGAATCCGTCGCTCTGGATTTCCTCGTCCACCGACAGCAATAACGGCAGTGTGGTGGCCAGTGGTTCGGCCTTCCAGGGCTCCAATGTCCTCCAGTTCAACATCCCTGCCAACACCTCGGCCTCACCGGTCTACAATGCGCGCATCTTCTATGCGCTGAACGGCTCGGTGGTTCCCGGGCAGACATACACCTTCCAGGCGCGGGTTCGGAACGTCACGGCCTCCGCGTCGCTGACCGTGGCCCCGTTCTTCGAGTGGTACGGGTGGAATGGAGGAAGCGCCGGTAACCTCACTGGCACCTACGTTGTAGGCTCCAATTCCACTCTGGCGGGCTCGACTTCGGCCGCATGGACTCAGGTAACCTTCACGGCTACCGCCCCGACCTCCGGCGGCGTGTACGGCATCGTTGCTGGTGTCGCCCTCACGGCCACGTCTCCCGCCTCGGCCGTGAGTCTCCAGGCGGACGCTCTCCAGCTCGAAAAGGGCTCCACTGCAACGGCCTTCACCGTCCCGGGCATCACGTACCCGCTCTACTCGGGTTTCGTGGAGCGCTGGCCGTCTAAGTGGGACTTCGGAGGGACGTACGGCGTCGTTGACCCGACGGTTGTGGACTCCTTCGCGCTTCTCTCTCAGCGCCAGCTCCGAGACCCGCTGACGCAGGAGATTTACAGCCATACGCCGAATTTCATTTACACGCTCGGCGACCCGCAGGGGACTTCGTATTTCGCTGACGCTACCGGCAACTATGGACCGGCCAGTATCGGTGTGTCCGCCTACGGCGCAGGCTCGGTAACGGCGGGCAACAAGATTCAATCCTCCAGTGCTGGCGGGACGTTCATGTCCACCAACACCGTTGTCACGGTCGCCAATGCCAATCCGGGGACCAACTACATTGGCGCGGCGTCGTTCGTCAGCCTTTCGGCCGGTGGCGTGAAGGGTCCGAAGGACCCTGCGGCGTGGACGCGCATTATCGCCTTCCGGTACACGGGCCCCGTCCCGTCTACCGGAAATGCGGTTCTGTGGACGGCCTTTGGCCCACAGGGTGGCGGTGGTGGATCTCGGATCGAGATCGGCATCAACAGCTCCAGCCAGCTCTACGCAACGGTCCAGGGCCCGACCGGCGCGCAGGTGTCCGGACACAACGGGCACGTGAACGTCTGTGACGGAAACTGGCACCTCGGGATCATCTCGTACTCGGGTACTACCGGGTTTGGCGTCGCATGTGACGGTGGCCTGATCGACTACTGGTCTGGCTATTCGGCATCGACCAACCCGACCGGGCTGATTTCGGACAGCGTGGGCGGGTGGGTGGACCCGAGCACGGGCAACGGCACTGCCTTTAACTACCAGGGCGACATTGCGTACGCCGCTGAGTTCTCGGGCTTCTTCTTCTCCAACGATGTGACCAATCTGTATTCCGCGTGGAAGAGCCAAGCGCAGGGAGATTCGACCGACCAGCGGTACGCGCGCATCCTGCGCTGGGCTGGCTATACCGGCGCATCCGATATTGGCACCGGCCAGACTACGAGCATGGGGCCCGCCAGCGTGGCCGGACAGGATGCCCTCTCGGCGCTGGCCAGCGTGGTGGAGACCGAGAACGGCCTTCACTACATCAACAGCGCTGGAACGATCGTGTTCCGTGGTCGTGGCACCCGCTACAACAACACAAGCCCGGTCTACACCTTCGGTGAGAACACGGGCGCGGGGGAGTGGCCGTATGACGAAGTCGAGTTGGATTTCGACTCAACCCACCTGGCCAATCAAGTCACGGTGACGCAGCCTGCCAACTCGACTCAGGCGAATGGCCAGAACTTCACGGCCGCAGACACTACTTCGCAGAACGACTACTTCCCGCGAACCATGTCCCGCACGGTGAACAGCACGAGCGATGCCGAGTGCCAGGATGCCGCGAACTACTTCCTCTCTCGATACAAGAACCCGCTCACGCGCGTTCAGTCAATCAAGCTGCACCCGTCGGCGAATCCGGCGCTGTGGCCTGTCTGCCTCTCGCTTGAGCTGAACATGCGCGTCCGCATCATGCGGCGGCCGTTCGGGGCCCCACCCATTCAGGTGGATTGCTTCGTTGAGCATATCCAGTGGGACCTTGACGACCAGAACGAAGCGTTCGTCACCCTCCAGTGCTCCCCGGTGGACCCGACCCCATACGGGCTATTCGGCGCATTCCGGACGACTATCTACGGCTCGACCACGCAGCCGATAGGAACGTCCGGCTTCCCGGTCGGTCCGATGAACGGCGACAACTCGCAGGCGCTCGCTGCAATCGTCGGACACGGTTCACAGATCACCATCGAACCGGGCACCTCCAATGCCGAAACGTTCACCGTGGACTACGTGACGGCCACCACCCCCGGTAGCTGGACTTACGGAAACATCGTGATGACCACGGCGTCCACCAAGGCCCACCCTGCCGGGGCCGTTGTCTGCGAGGCGTTGCCCTCGGGTGTGACGGACCCAACCAAGTACGACACCAGCGACAAGTTCGACAGCGCCGCATTCTCCTACTAGCCGGAGTCACCGCCCGAATTCGGGCGGTGGCCCTGTGCTGGCCACATGTGAGGACTCATGACCAATCTTCCCGTGCCCAATCCGGCGCAAGCCTCCCCGGGCAACTTCATCACTGGCGCGCTGTGGAACGCCAACGTCTACAACGGCCTTACCTTCCTGCTCAACCCGCCGGTGTTCGTCGGCACGCAGGCAACCGCGCAGTCCATCGCGAACACATCGTGGTGGACTATTTCTTTGGACTCGACCATCGTTGACACGTACGGCGGCCACAGCAACACAGTTAACAACTCCCGGTATACCGTGCAGGTTGCTGGCTGGTACACCATCGCTGGTGGCTTCGCGATGGTGCCGGTAAACGGAAGTCTGCGCGCCGTGGGTGTGTGGATTAACGGCAGCCAGGCTTTGGCGGGCACGGGCTACGCATTTGGCTGTGATGGCAACTTCGAAGGCTGGGCGGCTCTCCCGACGCGGGACTACTACCTCAACGTAGGTGACTACGTTCAGCTCGTGGGCTGGCAGGGGACCGGCGCGGCACAAAACACGTCCATGAACAGCGGCATCCGAAGCGTCCTCTATGTGCGCTTCTCACACGCGTAACGGAAGGAACTTCCTTGTCTCTCTTTGGTGTAGACGTTTCCAGCTACCAGCCGTCCGACTTTGACGTGTCGGGGCTCTCCTTCGCCTTTGTCAAGGCCACCGAGGGTACCGGCTACGTGAATCCCAAGTACTCGGCACAGCTTGCCACCGCGCGCAACGCTGGCCTGGTGGTCGGCCACTACCACTTCGCGCACCCGGGCAACGCCGACGCTCAGGTGCAGCACTTCCTCAATCGCGTAGACGTGCGCCAGGGGGAGATTCTGGCGTACGACTGGGAGGCCAGCGGCGTGAGCCAGGCCGACCGGGACGCATTCATGAAGTCCGTCAAGGCGCTCCGCCCGGACCTCAAGGTTGTTCTCTACTGCAACCGCGACTTCTGGCGGAACGTGGACACCGAGAGCTACGCGGGGGATGGTCTGTGGATCGCTGACCCGAACGCCCCCGCCGGTCGGCCGAACATCAGCTTCCCGTGGGTCTTCCATCAGTACAGTTGGACCGGCGGCATTGACCGCAACGTGGCCCGCTTCGGCTCCATCGGTGAGCTTCGCGCGTGGGCTGGCGAGATCGCTCCGGCCCCCGCTCCGGCCCCCGCTCCGGCCCCCGCTCCCGCTCCGGCCCGCCCGCAGGTTTCCCTCAATCATGTGGTTGAGGCCGCCCGCACCGACCCTGGCGCAGCGCAGGGCTACCAGTCCCACCCGGACGATGTGCGGCCGGTTGAGGCCGCCCTTGTCGCGGAAGGACTGCTTGCGGCGCAGTACGGCTATGACGGTTCGTTCGGCTCCACCAGCGTGGCCGCGTACGCCGAGTGGCAGCGTCGCTGTGGCTACACTGGAGCGTCGGCCAACGGCATCCCTGGTCATGCCTCGCTCGCACTGCTCGGCCAGCGCCACGGTTTTGAGGTGGTGGCCTAATGTCCGAGGCACAGAACGAAATTGGAGTGGTCACCATCACCGCCAAGGAAATCTACGAGGTGGTTGTAGGCGTCCGCGATGACGTGCGCTCGCTGGCGCAGGATCAGAAGACCGTGGCGGGCACGCTGGCCGACCATGAGTCCCGCCTGCGTGGCGTGGAGCGCTGGAAGTACGGCGTCCCAGTGGCCACCCTTTCGGGGGTAGTCGCCACCGTGGCCGCCGTGGCCAGCTACATCAAGTAAGGAAGGAATTCCTCCCACCCCTTTGATAGTGAAATGGTGGGTCACTGAGTGGCCACAGATCTACCCGAACCTAATTGCGCAGGTTATGTGGTCCGGCCCAATTTGGGCCTGGCACCACTGGCACCTTAAGCGCCTCATCGTGCGCGAGTTCCGCGCACTCACCGAAAGGGAGCCCGAGTGAGCTTCGGTCCAATTTCCGGCAAGGTGACCGCCGCCACGGTGGCCGCCGCTGGTACCACGATGGTGTGCAACATCCTCGGTCCGTACGTCTTTCACGGCCAGGTCCCGAACGACATTCAGGGTCTGATCGACTCGACCATTGCGGCTGCCGTTACCTTCGGTGCTGGCTACCTGGCCCGCCACGTCGTCCCCACGGTCGAGCATGAGGCCGAGAAGATCGTCAGCGCCTCTGCCGTCAAGGCCGTGGCTTCCGAGGTCACCAAGCTGGCGAACATCCCGGCTGCCACGGTCGGCGTCCCTTCGTCCGCCGTGGCTCAGGCTCCCATCCCGCCGGTTGGCGGCTAGCCGGTGCACATCGCTTTCATCGGTCGGGCGCGCAGCGGTAAGGACTCTGCTGCTGCTCGGCTGGTGGACCAGTGCGGGTATGCCCGCGTGGCGTTCGCCGACCCGCTGAAAGAGGCCGCTCTCAAGCTGGACCCCATCGTGTACACGTACGTGTCTCACGATGGGCACGAGGCCACGGAGGAACGACTCTCCGAAGTGGTCGGCTACTCCGGTTGGGAGCGTGCTAAGGCCGAAGTCCCGGAAGTGCGGCGCGTGTTGCAACACATGGGCCAAGGCGTGCGCGACCTGGACCCCGAGTTTTGGATTCGTCAGGCCGTGGCCCGGATCGAGTCCGCCCCCGGGCCGGTCGTGGTCACTGACTGCCGGTACCGCAATGAGGCCGCCGCACTCAAGCGCCTAGGTTTCCGGATCATCCGTGTTCAACGTCCCCCGCACGGTGGGGAGTTGACCGGCCCGCAGCACGTCAGCGAGACCGAGCTAGACGACTACCAAGCAGACGCAACCCTGTTCAACTTCGGTTCCCTGCAAGACCTTTGGGACCGTGTGGACCTACTCTGACCAGAGCCCCCTACTGCCAAACCGGCGGTAGGGGGCTCTCTGCGTACACCGCCCGAATTCGGGCGGTGGCAACACGCCGCTGACCAGCAAGTTTGACCTGACACCCCGACAGGTCTACTGTTGGCATCAACAGCGAGGCAACCCGCCAAGCATGACAGGGGAGATCCACATGGCCGCCAAGCAGAACACCGACACCATCGACCCGGCGAAGCTCACCGAGGAGGTTACGGCGCTGATCGAGCGCATCACCGCCGTTGCCATCGCCGGTGAGGACACCACGCCGCTCAAGGAGGAGGCGGAAGCGCTGATCAAGCAGCTTCCGACGAAGGACCGCACGAAGCTCCGGGCGCAGGTGCGCAAGGCAGCCGAGAGCAAGCCCGCTCCCGAGCCGTCCACGGAGGTGGCCGTTACCGTCCCGGCCAGCTACCACGACGTTGAGGGCCTGGACGAGCTGGTCCAGATGGGTGCCGCGAAGGTTCGCGAGGGTATTTCCTCGCTGGCCAAGGGTTCCGAGGTGGCCAAGGAGATTGGCAACGTCCTTCTGGACATGCGCCGCCGGATCGTCAACCCGAAGACCGAGCTTCCGGACCTCCGGGCGGACACCGACATGGCCAAGAAGGCGTCCAGCGACATGTTCCAGACGGTTGAGGCCGCCATGAAGGAGGCGGGGAACTTCAACCAGGAAGTCATGGACTCCTACAAGAAGAGCATCCGGACTCAGACCGCCCACATCGTTGTCCACTACGTGGCCGCGCTTGACCAGAACCCGGATGAGGCACAGCACTTCTTCGCCAAGGCGCTGGAGCGCAACCCCGACATGTCGCCGACGGAGGCCGTCCGCAAGGAGTGCAAGATCTCTGACAAGTCGGAGATCGACAAGGCCCGCGAGAGGGCGCAGGCCAAGAGCGCGCTTGCTGCCGCCAAGAAGGCACTGGAGGCTGGCGAGGAAGCCGAGATGGACGAGGACGAAGCTCGGGCCATCGTGGACGCCGCGACCATCGCGCCGATCGACAAGGCCATGGGAGAACTCAGCAAGGCTACGAAGGCGTTCGCTGCCGCTCTCAAGATGGCTGGCCAGCTCGGTGAAGATGACGTGGCGCTCCTCAAGGAGACCATGAGTAAGTGGCTGGAGGAGGCCACCGTAGCCAAGGCCAAGCTGTAACGACTCGGTAACGGCCCCTGCTCTACTTGGGCGGGGGCTCAGCCGCATGGAGGACAGCATGTACAGAGCGATTGCCCGCCGCCCCGACGGCCGCGTGTTGGGGGAGCGGACGGCCGAGACGGCCGAGTTGGCCGCCCGGCTGGTCTTAATCCTGGCCAAGGCGAACGGCTGGACCGGCGACGAGAACGAAGCGGTGGCCAGCCTCATGGTTGGCGAACCGATCGAACACAAGGGCTTCGTCTACGAGGTCCAGGAAAGCCCCTGAGCGGCCCGTAGCCGCTCGTTCAGCCCCCGCCTGGCCAACCGGTCGGGCGGGGCCCTCGGAGAGGAGCAGGGACGGCATGCCGAAGGCTGAATACGAATTCAAGATCGGAACCATCCGTGCGGAGCACGGCACGTCTACCAACCCCGTGATTGTTACCGGGTGGGTGGTGAACGGGCGGGACCACGACCGACCGCTCCGAATGGATGTGTCACCGGCCGACGCGCGCCGATTGGCAGCGCGGCTGATTGAGGCCGCAGAGACCTCGGAGCGGGCCGAGGTCACCACCGCATGCCTGGCCGACATGGAGAGTAACCCTGGCTGGCCGCATGAGCCTGGCACCGAGGCCGCCAAGCGGCAGGCTGAGGCGTACGAGCGGGAGCGGGCCAATGTGCAGCCCGCCCCCACCATGACCTACTCGGAGCACTGTGGACACGTGCTCGGGGTAGCGCCGCAGTACGACAAGGATCATGTCGTCCCCTGCGCTCAATGCGGGAGCGAGACGCACACCGCGTGCCAGCACGGAGATGAGGACCGCCACTGTTCTCGGTGCGGAATCGACCACACTCCGGAAGAGTGCGTTTACAAGGTCTAGCCGCCCCGTATCGGCGCTCTGAGCCCCCGTCTGGCCCCCTGGCCCGGCGGGGGCTTTGTCGTGCCCGTAGAGGGCCGTACAGGGCTTCCGTTACGCACCGTGGCAGCCGGCCTTCCGGAGCGTAATCAGCGCAGGTGAGGGGCGGTGCCCATGACGGTATGACGGTTCTAGTTGTTCTTCTGGATAAGCCATAAGACCTCTAAGAGAAACCTAAACAGCCCTCCACTTCGTCATACCGTCATGCCGACCCCGGGCCGACGGCCGGAATCCCTCCCACCCCTTGAGAGGTAGTGATCCGACTACCCGAGGGAGGCCCGCCGCATGGCTGGCGTTCGCACAATTCAGCGCGGTGGCTCGCGCTTCTACATCGACCCGGACGACACGGCCGTCAAGGTCCCGGGCGTTACCTCCGTCATCGGCATGTTGCCGAAGCCGTTCCTCACGTTCTGGGCAGCGAAGCTGACCGCAGAGCTGGCGGTTGATTCCCTGCCGTTCGTTCAGCAGATGGCCGAGAGGGACCGCCAGGGGGCCGTTGACTACCTCAAGGGCGCGTCCCGCAGGTACACCAAGGTTCGGGCTGAAATCGGCTCCATGGCTCACGACGCCTTCGAGCGGCTGGCCCGTGGTGAGGCCGTCGGCCACGTCCACCCGGACATTCAGGCGCACGTCCGCCACTTCCGTGAGTTCCTGGCCGCTGTGAACCCGGAGCTGGTCCGTGCGGAAGACGTGGCCTGGTCCGACGAACACGAATACGCGGGGTCCTTCGATGCCATCCTGAGAATCTGGGTGGACGACGAACACCAGGTGACCCCGGACCGCTCCGGCCGCCCCATGCTGATCATGGCCGACTGGAAGACCTCCAAGGACGTACACGCCGAGGTGGCCCTACAGATGGCCGCGTACGCCAACGCTGACCGGATCGTCTCGCCGGACGGAACGAGCACGCCTATGCCGCACTTCGATGGGGCGGCCGTCCTCCACGTCACAGAGGATCAGTGGTCCTTCTACCCGGTCCGCATCGACGCCGACGTGTTCGAGTTCTTTCTCAGCCTGCGGCATGTCTTCAACTGGGACCGAGAGGCCAACAAGACCGTGATCGGCCGGAAGCTGGCCGCCTCCACGGCCAAGCTGGTGACCGGCACTCAGCGGCGCGCGCGCTAACTACCCGAGGGAGAGAAATGGTTGACTTCGTAGAGTGGCCGAAGACCCCACGCCTGTTCCGAGAGATCTGCATTACCGAGAAGATCGACGGGACGAACGCAGCACTCCACATCGTGGAGAACCCGGACCTCCCGGGGACCTACTCCATCACTGCCCAGTCCCGGAAGCGCATCGTCACCCCGGACAGTGACAACTACGGCTTTGCCCGCTGGGCTCACGCCAATGCGTCCGAGCTGATCGAACTTCTCGGCCCCGGGCTCCACTTCGGCGAGTGGTGGGGGCGCAGCATTCAGCGCACCTACGGCACCGACAAGCGCGCCTTCTCGCTGTTCAACGTGGACCGGCACAAGGACACCAAGGCCGTCATCGACGGCGTGTACGTCCAGCCCGTACCAGTCATGTACCAGGGTCCGTTCTCGGACGCTCCGGTCCGTGCGTGCCTTACCTTCCTCAAGACCCATGGCTCACTGGCTGTCCCGGGCTTCGGTGACCCCGAGGGCATCTGCGTCTGGCACAGCCAGTCCAGGAAGGTCTACAAGGTCACGCTGGACAACAGCGACGCTGGCAAGTGGGAGAACCCTGCCGCCGTAGCGATGCCCAAGGAGACCCGCCCGGCCAACTAATCCACCGCCCGAATTCGGGCGGTACCCCACCCCGACTACTCCCGGGGTGGGGCCCTTCCCATGCCCAGAAAGGGGTATGTATGCCTGGCCTTAACGCCATGCTCACCGAGGCTCGCAAGTGGGTTGACGCCGCTTACAAGGAGGGCCCCAACAACGAGACCCCGTTTGGCCGTTGGTACGGCGACGATAACGAGCCCTGGTGTGACCAGTTCGTCAGCTATGTGGGCGACGCCAGCGGGAACGGCGACGCCGTGGGGCGCTTCGAGTACTGCCCGAGCCACGTGGAGTGGTTTAAGAATCAGGGCCGCTTCGGCTCGGACCCGATACCCGGCGCGCTGGTCTTCTACTCGTGGAACGGCGACGGCGTGGCCGACCATGTCGGCATCGTCGTGGGCATCTCGGACTCAGAGATCACCACGTACGAAGGCAACACGTCCTCTGGCCAGGCTGGCAGCCAGGGCAACGGGGATGGTGCCTACGAGCGCACCCGCCCGCGCAACTGGCAGATCCTCGGGTACGGCTACCCGAACTACCCCGCAGACGCGGTCAGTCCGGCACCGGCACCACCGGTCCCCGCTCCGTCCGGCCCGTCCGCCCCGCCGTTCCCGGGGGAGTACCTGCGTCTCCGCTCTCCGATGATGCACGATGACAATGTGCGCGCGTGGCAGCAGCGCATGAGTGACCGAGGCTGGCACATCTCCGTGGATGGCTGGTTCGGTTCCGCATCGCGGGACGTGGCCGTTGCCTTCCAGAACGACAGCACCGCGAACGGCTGGCCGCTGGACGCTGACGGCATCGTTGGCCCGGCCACGTGGCGCGCCGCTTGGGAGCGTCCGGTTTCCTAGGAATCCCTCCCACCCCTTCGGTAGTAGCAGCACCGCTACTACCGAAGGAGAGGCCGTGGCCTACAAGTTCTCGGATGATCAGGTTCTCGAAACCCTGCGCGAAGTCGTGGCCGAGCGGCCCGAGTTGGTCTACGAGGCCCCGACCCACCAGCGCGACGACGCCGACCCGGGCATGTGCTTCTACGTCCACTACGACGCCGACGGCGAGAACCCGACGGCCGGATGCCTCATTGGAACGGTCTACAACCGGCTCGGTGTCCCGCTGGAGGAGCTGGCCCGGTACGAGGGCCGTCCGGCCAACGCGCTGGGCTCGGGTGGGCTGGTCCAGGTCAGTCGGGCCATGACCACTCTGTTGGTTTGGGTCCAGGAGGACCAGGACCAGGGTCGGACGTGGGCCGAGGCGCTGGGCCGGAACGAGCGCTTCGCGCCAACTGCCTTGGTCTGACCTCTTGTTGCCCCCGATGGCTTCGGCTGTCGGGGGCAACTGCGTTTCTGGGCACGGGAATTGCTCCCACCCCTTAATAACCAGAGAGAGGGAAAGCCTCCCAAACACGAAGGAGTGAGCGCGTGGCACTGCGTATCTTCGACACCGACCCCGACGCCAAGCCGAAGCCCCGCTTCTCGGATGACGCGGTGGGTCGCCTCCACTCCGGCAAGGCGGTGGACGGCGTCCCCCTGGCCCTCTCGGAGTGGCGGTTCTCGACCGGTGACCCGGAGGTTGCGGACGCCGTTCGCCAGCTCTTCGGCGGCACCGTGGAGGAGCTGGAGACCGACAAGGAGAACTTCATCTCCGTGGAGACCACATCTCCTACCATCCTGGTGGTTCTGGACGGCCCCAAGGCCGTCTACGCGGACATGAAGTTGTGGAACCGCAACAAGCTGGTCCACCACTGCGACGGCGTGGAGTTCCTGAGCCCCGACGAGAAGAAGGGCGTCCCGTGCGGCTGCCCGTCCCTGTTCGCGGAGCGCAAGCAGGCCGCCAAGGACTACGTTGGCCCGGCCCCGTCCATCTCGGTGACCTTCCGCCTGGCCGATGACTACGAACTCGGCAAGTTCCGCTTTCAGACCGGCTCTTGGTCCATGGCCGAGGTTCTGCACGAGTACGACGCCGCGCTGTCCCGCTTTGACGGCGAAGTCCTGGCAGAGCTGACCATCGAAGAGGTCTCGTACACCACCAAGAAGGGCCGGAACGTCAACTACTTCAAGCCCGTGATCAAGGTCCTGAAGTCCTACAGCGACGCCGTGGCCGAAGCCCCGTTCTAGTCCACCCCGCACCTCCCCAACAAACCAACCAAACAGGAGAGTTCACACCATGGCGTTCTACCTTGTCACCCGCACTGACGCTACCGACCTTGGCGAGTATGACGCGCTGATCGTGCGCGCCAAGGGCAAGCGGCAGGCGCTCAACCTGGTTACCCGCGCTGCCGCCGATGAGCCGTTCGCAGGCTTCAAGAAGGACGGTAGCAACGCCCGGGTGGAGCGACTGACCGACGGCCGGGACCACGACAACTCCGTTCTGCTGGCGTCCTACTTCGGTGCCTGATGGAGCGCTGCACGAAGTGTGAGCCCCGGAGCGAGATTCGTCCGCTCCGGGGTCTCCCCGATGACGAGATCAAACGGCCGCTCTGGGAGTGGCCCGCCTCGCAGGCGCGTGAGGTAATCCGCGAACGGCGTAGGCGCTTTGGTTGGGACGACGACGCAGAGGAGAGGGACCTTGGCTAAGGCCGAGATGCGCAGCGAAGTAATCACGATCAAGAAGGACACTGTCCGGCTGGAGCTGTCGCCCGCCGAGGCGGAGGCGCTGGCCGCCGTGATCAACCTGGTACAGGGGAGCCCGACCAACAGCCCGCGCAAGCTGGTCCTGGCCGTCAAGGACGCCCTGGCTGCCGCTGGCGTTCGCTCGGCGGCCATGACCACGCACGCCTACCGGCACAGCCTCAACGGGTTCACCTCGGTAACCCTTGGCGCTGCCACCCGCCACGCTGCCGAGTTGCTGACCGATACCAGCCGGGTGGCGTTCCGGGAGTACACGACCGTGTGGAGCAAGGCCGAGCGCGGAGAGGACAACTGACATGGGCAAGCGGGGAGTAGTCACCGACTACGCAGGCGAGGAGCTTTACGCGGGTGACTTGGTCGCCTACTCGGTCCGGCAGGGCAACCGGGTGCGCATGTCGGACGCTGTGGTTCTCAAGGTGACCGCCGTTCTGGAGGGTGGCCGCCTGCGTCCCATGCTGCATGTGCAGCCCACAGGCGTGGAGAGCGGGTTCACCAAGCGCCGGTCACTGCGGACGGAGTGGATCAGCGCGGAACACGTCCGGCTGGTCCGCGCGCAGGCGGACCGACACTGAGCCCACGGGGCCGGTCGTACCAACTCGGTGCGTCCGGCCCCTCTTTGCTGTACCAGCGCCCGAATTCGGGCGGTGAGGGAGAGACATGCACGGGCGGATTACCGCCACGTCGGCCACGGCCCTCGGGGACGTTCAGAAACTCAAGCAAGGGGACGTGCTCCACGTCCAGCGCGGTGCCGAGACGCGCCGTGACTTCGATCGGTATTGGGACGCTATGCGCACCGCTTGGTGGCGTGGCGCTGAAATCCATTGGGAGGACTGATGTTTGGCGCATTGCTTGCGCTGGTGTCCATGGGTTCATTCTTCCTCGGTGTGGCTCTGGCCAACGTCGGGGAGTGGCTTCGGGAGCAACAGGGTAGGCACCGTGGCTAACCCCAACAAGGCTAAGGGGACGGCGTGGGAATCCGCCGTCCGTGACTACCTCAACCGTGATCTAGGGCTGGCACACTCGGACGGGACGCCGCGTGACCCGTTCTCGCCGCTGAACGTCCGCCGTCCGGCGCAGGAGGGCGTCAAGGACGTGGGCGACGTGCACGCCGTGCCGTTCATCCTGGAGTGTAAGGACTGCAAGTCGTCTGCCATTCCAACTTGGCTTCGCCAGACCCGAGTTGAAGCCAAGAACGCAGGCTTTCCCTTCGGTGTGGCGGTGGTCAAGCTCCGGCGGCACGGTGTCCACTCCGGCAGTGTCCACTTCGATGTGCGCACCTGGACGCGCGTACGGCTGGCGCTCGGTCTCAAGTCGGCCGACATGTACGCCCGTTACGGCTTCAAGCTCTCCATGCGCGGGCTCGACACGTCCCGCTGGTACTTCACCAGTGACGTGTACTTCTTCTCTCGGATTCTGGCCGACGTACGGAAGGTGCTGGCATGAGACACCCGAACGACGAAAACGAAGCCTTCGTGGTGGCCCTGTTCGGCCTCTCGATGGCGTGGTTGCTCGTGCTGGCGCTCCTGTCTGGGAGGTAGGAATTCCTCCCACCCCTTTGAGACCGAGAGAAGGAGAAAACCGTGAAGTTCGCTGACGTACTCGGTCGATTCGCGCAGGTGGGTGAGGAGTCCGACGGTGGGTACTCGGCGCTGTGCCCCGCACACGCCGACTCCCGCCCGTCCCTTCGTATTTGGCGCGGGGATGACAACAAGGTCCGGATCACGTGCCGTGCCGGTTGCTCAACTGAGAGCGTAGTCAAGGCCGTTGGCCTCACGTGGTCTGCGCTGTTCGATGCCACCGGGGAGGGGCTGACCGTGCCGAAGGAGCGTCCCGCGCTGGTCGGCCCCGGGCCGGTGGCCGCGCTGGCCATGTACGTGGACCAGACCAGCGCCGCTCTGTGGGACTTCTCAGACCCGGATTCGCAGGAAGCCCGGACCTACCTGGAAGACCGCTTCGGCCTGGACGCCGACTTGACCACTGAGTTGGGTCTCGGATACTCCGGCACGGTGGGCATGGCGTACCTAACTCGGGCGTTCACCCTGTACCCGCGCCTTACGGTCCCTCTGCGGGACTTCAAGGGCGTGGCGCGTGGCCTCCAGGGCCGTGACCTCTCAGGCCACTGCACCGGCCGGTGGGTTGGCCTGCGTAACCCGGAGGGCCAGCGCTGGAGTGCCTACGGCGTGTTTCGCGGGCAGGGTGGCTACGGGGTCACCCTGGTTACCGAAGGGCCCGGGGATGCGCTCACAGCGGTTTCTGTGGGGTACGACGCCGTGGCCGTCCGGGGGGCCTCGCTGGCTGGCTCACCTGAGCTGGTGGCCGAGCTGGCCGCTGGCCTCAAGGGGTCGCAAGTCATCGTGGCCGGAGACAATGACACGGCGGGCCAGAGCTTCACTCGGCGTCTGGCTGATGGCCTAGCAGAGCACGGGATCGACGTGTACACCCTGGCCATCCCGACGGCCGGTGATGACCTCACGGACTGGCGCAGGCGCGACCCTGCCGCCTTCCCTGCCAAGCTGCACGCGGCCGTCAAGGCTGCACGGCCCGTCCAGCAGCAGCACGAAGCGCAGGCCGCCGCACTGGCCGCCGACTTGGACGACCGTACCGGCGCTGACGTGGTCAGCAGCGCGCAGGGGCGCGAGGCCGCTCGTGTGCTGGCTGGTCTGGTCGGGCGGTATGGCGAGTCGGACGCGATGAACGCTCACGCGCTGGTCGCGTGGGCGGACGGGCGTATCAAGTACGCACCGGGACTTGGCTTTTACGTGTGGAACGGCCTTGTCTGGGAGCGCTCAGAGGTCAAGGTCCGGCAGGAGATCCACCGCATGGGGGCCGCGCTGGTCCTGGTCGGCGACACCCAAAAGGCCCGTGGCTTCACCATGACCACGCGCATTGACGCGCTGATGACCGAACTTCGGTCCGTGCCAACGGTCCACGTGGACGCGTCCGACTTTGACGACCGGCCCGACCTACTCAGCTTCCGCAACGGAACCGTGGACCTACGCACCGGCCAGCTTCGGCCACACGACAAGCGCGACATGCTGACGTACTGCCTGGACCTGAATTTCCGGGAGGACGCCGAGTGTCCGCGCTGGGATAGCTTCCTCCGGGAGATCTTCCCTGAGAACCCGGACCTCCCGGGGTACATGCAACGGCTGATCGGCTACGGAATCACCGGGCACACCAGCGAGCAGTGTTTCGCTGTGCTGTGGGGAAAGGGTGCCAACGGCAAGAGCGTTCTCACGGACACGCTTACGGCGGTCTTCCGCAACGTGAGCAAGACAACCCCGTTCGCCACCTTCGAAGAGAAATCGTCCGGCGGCATCCCCAACGACGTTGCAGCGTTGCGCGGTTCGCGTCTCGTCATGGCATCCGAGGGCGAGTCAGGTAAGCCCATGTCCGAGGCGGTACTTAAGCGGGTGACCGGCAAAGACATGATCGCTGCCCGCTTCCTTCGGCAAGAGTTCTTCGAGTTCAAGCCGACGTTTCTCCTCATGTTGGCTACCAATCACAAGCCGAAGTTTCGCGGCCAGGATGAGGGGCTGTGGCGTCGCGTCAAGATGATTCCGTTTCAGCGGTACTTCGCTCCGAACGAGCGGGATTACGGCTTGGACCGGAAGCTTCTCGCCGAGGCCGAGGGCATCGCCGCGTGGGCCGTCCGTGGGGCCGTCCAGTGGCGCGCTGACGGGCTGGGAGACCCGGAGGTCATCACCAGTGCCAGCAAGGAGTATCGAGAGACCTCGGACGCACTGGCGGGCTTCCTGCCGGGAACGCTGGAGCGCTGCGACGGAAACCAAATGAGTGGGGCTGACGCTTTCAACAAGTACCTGGAGTGGTGCGAGGCAGAGAACTTGCCCTCTAGGGAGCGATGGACGCGCCGCACCTTCTATGACGCCATGGAGGAGCGCGGGATCACGCGCAAGAAGACCATGCACGGCATTGCACTGATCGGCGTACGCGACGCGAGCAAGAGTCCTGCGGCTGCCGCTGGCCCGGGGATCTTCACTAGCTGAGTAGCAGCAACTAACAGAGGCACTGCCCGAATTCGGGCGGTGCCTCTCTGTGTAGGGAGAGGCAATGCAGCGATACACACACCACGTAGCAGGCGAGTTGGTCACGGTGTACGTGCCCGAGGACCGGACCGACCTGGACGTGTTCCTTGAATGGGCCCGCGCTTCCGCCATGGCCGGTCCGCTGGCGCTCGACACCGAGACCACGGGCCTGGATATCTTCTCGCCCGGCTACCGCCTGCGGACGGTCCAGTTCGGCACTCGGGACACCGCGTACGTTATCCATTGGGAGCGCGGCGGGCACTTCCGCCAGGCCGCGCTAACCGTGCTTCGCAACGCGCACAAGTTCACCATCCACAACGCGCCGTTTGACTGGCTGGTGCTGGACACGCACGCGGGCATCACGCTGGAGGAGCTGGCCCCGAAGACCATAGACACGAAGATCCTCGCCGCGCTGGTGGACCCGCGCCAAGCGATGGAGGGCGGCATAGGGACCGGCCTTAAGCCTCTGTCCGGCTACTACATCGACCCGTCCGCCCCGGACACGCAAGGGGACCTTACGGCGGTCTTCCGGTCCATGGGTCTGACCAAGGCAACCGGGTGGGCCCGTATCCCGCTCGACCACCCAATCTACAATCTCTACGCGGGACTTGACGTTATTCTCGGCTCGCGCATCCTGCCCATTCTGGTGTCTGAGCTTGACCGCCTCGGGGTGCGTGACGCGCTCCGGCAGTACGAGCACGAGATAGCGCGCATCTGCGCTGTGATGCAGCGAACGGGCATGGTGCTGGACCCCGAGTACACACGCACCCTGGACGACGCGCTACGTACGGAGGCCGAGGAGTTCGCGGCCGTGGCCGCCCGGTACGGCGTGGAGAACATCAACGCCACCCGGCAGGTCTCCGAGGCGCTGCTAGGCATGGGGGAGACCCTGACCGAGCGGACCGCCAGCGGTGCCGTGAAGGTGGACAAGGCCGTTCTGTTGGCACTGGCCGATCGGAATATGCAGTGGGAACCACTCGGCTCCCGCACGCCAAACCCTCTGGCGGAGGCGGTAGTTCGAAGCAAGCGCGCGGGCAAGTGGCGCAGCGCGTACGCGTCCACCTTCCTGGACACCGTGGACGCCAACGGCCGTGTCCACCCGATGATTAACGCCCTCCAGGCCCGGACCGGGCGCATGTCCGTGACTGGCCCGGCACTCCAGACTCTCCCGTCATCGGACTTCATGATCCGGCGCTGCCTGCTGGCCGACGAGGGTCACGTCATGGTGTCTACGGACTTCGCGGCCGTGGAGATGCGCGTACTAGCCGCGCTGGCCGACGTGAAGCGCATGAAGGAAGCCATCTCGCGGGGCATCGACCTTCACGACTTCACGGCGGGGCTGGTCTACGGGGAGGGCTTCACCAAGAAGCACCGAAAGATCTGTAAGGGCGTTGGCTTCGGCACGGTCTACGGTGGCGGACCGGTCACCATCGCTCGGCAGACTGGCGCGCCGGAGGACGACGTTCGGTACGCGCAGGGCCGATACCACCGCGTGTACCCGGAGATCAAGCGAACGGCGTCCCGCTGGCAGCGCGAGGCGTTCGCGGACGGCATGGTCACCGTGTCCATCACTGGCCGACGGCTCCCGCTCGACCGAGACCGCACGTATGCCGTGGTGAACTACCAGGTTCAGAGTGCAGCGCGTGACTGCCTCGGGCAAGCCATGCTTCACATGGAGGAGTCGGGTCTTCTGCCCTACCTCCGGCTCCCGATTCACGATGAAGTTTTGGCGTCAGTTCCGGCCGGTGAGGCCGAGGAGCTAGCCCGTGAGATTGAGAAGTGCATGACGTTCGACCTGATGGGCGTCCCCATCGCTGCCGAAGCGGAGATCGGGGGACGCTCTTGGGGCTCTCTATATGGGGCCGACTACTGACCGTGCAGGTGGTCCACCACTCTCCGTGTGCGGGTGGGCCACCGCCCGAATTCGGGCGGTGAAGAGTTGGCAAAGAGTGGACGCGTGCGTTCCGCGTGGGCGCGCTCGGTCTACGCGTGTGTAGACGGATGGTTTCGAAGGTTGCAGGACGGCCGACGCCTTAGACCTCAAGGCGGAGGCCGGCCTCGGCCTTCAAGTCACCTGTTGATCTACCTGTTATCTGACGAAGTGTCAGGGAAATACAAGATTGAACTTGTCAGTGGGGAGGCATATGTTCGACGACGCAGCAACACACACAGCCGTCACATGTGTGACTGTCAGTGGTGGGGTGTACGTTCGGCATGCGCGGGGGGCCTCCATGGGAAGCCCGTCCAGGGCAGGAATTCCTCCCACCCCTTAGGGGGTAGGAACCAAGAAGGGGAGCATTTCCATGGTGGCTTACCGCAACATCGCTGACCTGCCCTTTGAGACCATCGTGGCCGCCAAGGCCAGCGACCTGGACGCCGTGTCGGAAGTCATCGCGGCGACGGAGTTTCACATCAGCTTCCGCGCTGGCCAGCACGCCACGATCAATGGCCGCTACGACGCCGAGCTTGCCGAAGACCTCGCGCAGGTTGGACGCGTCGCGGTCTGGACCAATCTTGCCAACTTCGAAGGCACCACGTCCGTTGAGTTCTCCGGCTACATGGACCGTCACATTGACCGGGCCATGGCTCGGGAGCGTCGCCAGGAGACTGCCGTAGGCGTCTCGCACGAGATCGCCCGCCGCTTCGAAGATGCGCTCACCAAGGCTGGTGGCGACCAGTTCGAAGCCGAGCGCATCGCCGCTGACAAGACCATCAGCGGTAAGTACGCGATGACCCCGCAGACCGCCTACGCCGCGCGGCTGGCCTGGCGTGGCTCCGTCTCCCTGGACGCACCGGTTGGCGAGGACGGGAGCAGCCTCGGGGACCTGATCGCCAGCGAGATGGGCATACCGGGGGACATGGTGACCTCCCGGGACGTGGAGAACTACAAGCGCGCAGAGACCAAGAAGGCCGTTCACGCAACGCTCGACAAGCTCTCGGACCGCATGGCCGGTGTCCTCAAGCGTGACTACGGCTTCTCGGGCGTGCAGTCCTACGGCGACGTTATCGGGGCCGACGATGCCGACATGGCCGCCGACATGGGCCTGACCCCCTACCAGGTCCAGCAGGCGCGCACCAAGGGCAAGGATCGCTTCCGGAATCTGTACGTCGTCGGTGCCTTCGGCGACATGGGGACTGCGTGACAGACATACACACCACAATGGCGCTGTACTACCGCAATCGCCGTACACCGCCCGCGAATTACTCGCGTAGATCAATACTCTCTCGCTGGCCCGGATGCGCTTACTGCACCGGGCCGGTTGAGGTTCTGGACCACGTCCACCCGATTTCAAAGGGTGGGGCCGACGCGGAACACAACATCGTCGGATGCTGCACCGCTTGCAACTCCGCCAAGTCTGCACTCACCCTCGCTGAGTGGGCACTCATCCCATAGGGGGACCAATGCGCTACACCACCGCCGATGGCAGCACTGTGACCGTTACCCCGATCTCCAGCTGCCTGATTGACGTTCACGTGCAGAACGCTGCCGGTGAGTCCGTCGCAACCGTCCGCAGGCCGCGTGTCGAGATCATGACCATTCTTCGGGCTGGCCAGAGCCTCGGTAACGTCACCCGCTGACTCACCCCCAAGGTGTAGGACCACTGCCCAAATTCGGGCGGTGGTCCTTTCTTGTGACCGAAGGAGAGATATGGACCGAGAGACGCATTACGGCGTGGTCTTCACGGATGGCCGGGCCGCTCCGACTCAAGACCCCAAGGGCCGACCTACCATCCTGGTGTCCGGCACCTACCACAACTACGGCTCATCCCAAACCAACACCATCCACCTTAACTACAAGGCGGCGCAGGAACTGTACCGCCAGCTAGGAGAGATCCTGTGATCAGACTCCGCCGTTTCGCGTTGGCCGTCGTGGCCATGCTGCTGGTCATCATCGGCGTAGACGCGTGTGACCCGGGCCCCAAGTGTCTGGACTACGAGACCGCCACGGCGTACCACTTCGACGCCAAGGGGCGTATGTCCACGTCAGTCATGGTCTACTGCGCGAAGTACGAAAACACGCCCTCCAGGTAGTTGCGCGTGGGCGCGCGGACTGCTTTAGTTGTCTCAGTGCCGGATGGACCGGCCGAGGGAGAGGGAGAGACTAATGAAGGCAGCAACGCAGCAGGACACTTGGGACGCCATCTTCGGCTCGGGCTGCACCGGTTACAGCTGGTGGCGGGGGGTCGCCGCTTCGTTCGACATGCGGGAGGATGCGCCCGAGGGCTGGTCCGCCGTGGTGAGGGTGGACAACCCCGACGGCCCCGGCGTGCTGGAGTTCACTGTTACGCACAAGGACCTCATGCGCGCCGCTCGTAAGATCGCCAGCGGCAAGACCGAGTGGCCGCAGTATCAGGGCCCCGGCAAGGAAACCGTCCGTGAGGCGCGGAACCTGGTCTTCAACGTGGATGATGCGGACCTGGACGCCGACAGCGCGGACCAGGTTCCCCAGGTGGCCACGCTCGGCCGCGTGATCTACGGCTGACAAGTCGAAACGCTCTCCGGGCCAACCGGCTCGGAGAGCGTCTGACCGGGGATCGCCTCCCGGCACTGATGAGACAGGCGACAGGGGAGAGGGAACGGCCATGCCCATCACGATGGACCCGCAGACGGACGCCGAAGCCCTGGACGTGTTCCACGCCTTTCGGGACCACACCAGTTGCCCGGACTGTCGTGGTGGCTACTGCGACGAGTACCGCGCGCTGGCTGGCTCCATGAAGTCGGCTGCCGATCGGGGACTGTCACCTTACGTCGTCCGCATGGATAACGGTGTCCTTCGTGGTGCATGGGACCAGGTAACGGCCGACAGCTTTGTCCGTCGGTTCGGTGGTGATATTGTCAAGGCACCTTCGATTGCAAGGAGAAGCGGCATGCTGGAGCACAGGGAAGTCATTGCTGCCGGTGGTGTAGACAACGCATGGATCAGCATTGAGGACGGGGAGGGCTGGCTGAACATCCGCGTGTACACCGAGAGTGCAGTTTGCAAGGTGTACCGCTTCCGGGCGGATGACGCGCGCTGGCTCCGGGCTTGCGTCGTCACTGCAATGGCCCCGGTCATGCGTGAGCTGGAGGCCCGGGAGGACCGCGAGGCCCGAGAGAAGGACCGGGAGGACCGGAACAGCTAGGCAGGCCGCAGCCAGGACCACCGCCCGAATTCGGGCGGTGGTTTTTGGTTTCAGGGGTTGTGCGCGAACGCGCGCACTGCGTAGAGTCTTCGACGTCAGCCAAAACAGCGAACGGAGCAAGCCGTGAACGACTTCCGCGAGACCATCCTCACCCTGTCTGGTGAGCGCATCGTGATCCGCACCGAGCGCACCGGCCGCATGACCGTTGCCAAGCTGGAGGCGGACCACACCAAGGCAGTCAAGGCACGCGTTGCCGTATGGCGGGCGAGCGTGGGCAAGCCGAAGGCATTCCCGAACCACTCCCGCGACATTTACCAGTACGACACCATCCGCAAGCCGTTCCCGGCCGTCCGTTACACCAGCGTTGACCCTGACGCGCTGGTGGCCGACTGGGCGGACGTTGAGCACAAGTACATCGACCCGAACGCACCCGTGGTTGAGCCTGCGCCCGTCGTCGCGCACGTTCAGACCGGCGCTGGCTTCCTGGCTTCTCTCTTGGCCAACGTCGCAGCCTAAGCCCCAAGAAGACCACTGCCCGAATTCGGGCGGTGGTCTTCTCTTTTGCCCTCAATCTACTTAGTTAGCGAAACTAAATAGTCCAAGTTGTCACTTGCATGACGTATCGTGCGCGTCGTACGTATAACTGACCGTTTGAGGAGTGGTAAGGCCGTGCACTGCTACGAGCGCCCAACGGTGCAACTGGCGCTTGAAGTGCCGCGTGAGCGTGGGGTGGGGGACTGGGAGTGGTCGCCGTGCCAGGTGGTCAAACCAGTGGAGGAGTACGCATACACCGGCCAGGAGATATGTCGGTTGCTGCTGGTCTACGGGGGGCTGATAGCCGACTCGGCCAACGCTGCGGACCCGGTGGACTACCCGCAGATACGGCTCATGGCGCGGGGCCTGTACACGGGCCGGACGCTCGGCAGCCTGTACTTCGAGCGCGACGCGGTCACGGGCCTGTACGCGCCGGTAGGTGACCCCATGGTTGCCCTGCCGCCCATGTACACGTGGCCGGACGAAGTGATCCGGGGCTGGGCCGTGATGACCGGCCGGACCGGGGGCAAGCCGTGCGGCTCGTGCCCGTCCCGAGGCCCTGAGCGGCCGTCTGACGCCTGCCGACCAGTACCCCCGGGCCCTCGGTCCGGCGAGGCCGCCAGAGGCCGCCAGGGGGCCGCGTAGGACTTCGGCAAGGGGGCGCACGACCGGCGGTAGCGCGGAGCGCCCGCTCTCGCCCTGACGGGTGATCAACTTACGTACTGCGTGGACCAATGGCTTGAACGGGTCTACGCTGGGTCTCCCAATCGGTGCCGTGAGTGATCACTCACGCGACGAGAGCGGAAAAACTCCAAATGACCCAAGCGGACCGTACGCAGCTGCCAGCTGCGGGACGGGGAAGGCCGCTTGACTCGCCCACTGCGGGCGGTCGAGCGGGTTCCCCGGAGGAAAGAAACCCGAAACGATCGCCCGTTTCTGTTGGGCGGCCCAAGAGCGAGCGCGCGAGCCAGGCCGACATGGACGCCATGCGGGCCGACTACCTCAAGGGTGAGACGGAGCGGCGCGCCAAGGGCTACCGCTACGTGTGTTCTGGCTGCCCCTCGCATGCGGGGGAGGTGCGTAGTCATGGCGTCGCCTGAAACTACCGCCACGGAGAACAACCCCCCTGGTGTGCCGGGGAACGGCTGCCCGTCCTGCGCTGGCTTCGACGCCGTGGCCGCGCAGTACCCGGAGAACCGGACGATCCTCAACATGGTCTCCAAGTGGCGCGCCCAGCACGCCGATTGGGACGAGTGCACCAACCCGCGCGGGGGTACCAGTGGCTGATTTCCGGCCCGAGCTGACGCCCGCTGAGCTGCCGGGCGTTGAGGCCCTGCAACGCCGAACCATGATCCTTCGATCCGAGCTGCGCCAAAGGCGCGGAAGGGTGCTGAACGTGCCGCACAACCCCCACCGAGCGCAGTCCGGCATGTTCGACAGCCACGGGGACGGGCACCCGCCCCGGTCGGCCTACCTGCCCGCGCACACGGGCTGTGAGCCGGTCTCTGAGCCCCTGGGGGACGACGTGGCGGCCGACAACACCACGGACGCTGAGGAGGTGGCGGAGTGACCGTCAGGCAGCAATTTCGCTTCCGGGCGTACCACGTCAAGCACAACCCGGAGACGGCCCCGGTCGGCATCGCCCGGTGCACCGATGGTGAGGGGCTGTGCATGTGGAGCACCGACGGCGCTCCGGCGAGCATGGACGACCTGACTAAGGCTGTCTCTGCGCACACCGCAGAGTCGGGCCACACGGCCTTTCTGCGGACCGTCACGGACGCTGTGACCGTGGTACCCGGCAAGTGGGACGGCGAGTAGCTGTCCGCCCCTGAACGGCCCCGTCCATGCGTTGCCCCCGTGGCGCATGGGCGGGGCTTTCACGTGGGATGCTCCCGGCATGAACCTTGAGCCCGGAACCGTTGTCAGGTGGCATTTCCGCTTTGGCGGTCAGACAAGCGTGGTGGTCCCCCTGCGGGTCGTTAAGGAGACCGCAGAGGGTCTTTACCTCTGGGTGGCTGGTAACTCGCCAGCGTGGCGCGCAGAGCTTCCCAAGGGGGCGCACCTGCGGGACATAGACCCTGCCGACCGGCCGACCGGTGGCTACCCGTTGAAGCCAGGGACTTGGTTCCCCGATAGCGCGCTGATCTACCAACCGCACGGAGTTGGGGGAGTGGGCCACGCCGTGTGGTGGCGGTTCGACCTAGAGCACCGATTCACGGGGTGGTACGTGAACCTTGAGCACCGGTCCCGAATCGGCGCAGATATCCACGTGACCGACCTTGAGCTAGATCTGACGGTCCGACCGGATGGGGGGTGGGAGTGGAAGGACGAAGCGTCATTCATTGCCAAGATCGGCCACCCTGCCTATTGGACAGTCGAACAGGCTGCCGCAATCCGGGGGGAAGGTGAGCGGCTGGTCAAGCTCGCGACGGAGCGGGCTTTCCCGTTCGATGGAACGCACATCGAATTTCGGCCCCCGGCTGAATGGGCCGTGCCGAACCTGCCCGAACTCCCCGGGCCGGTCGATAGGTTGTCCGCATGACTGGCGACTGGGCGGACCGGCTGAGCGTGGCGTGGGACGGCGACAAGGCCACGGTAACCATGCTCCGTACCGACGGAGAGCCGGACGTAATCGGGGTGATCTACAGGGGTCCGGGCGGGGCGCTGGCCGTGAGTTCCACCCGCAGCCCTGGGCCGTGGGTGGTGACCTCTGAGGGGGCCGCGAAGGCACTCCTGTGGGGCTTCGTGCTCGGTGCGTCATGGGCCCTGTCGGACACGACGAAGCCCCGCGCACAGCAACGTGGGCGGGGCTTCGTGCAGCCCTAGTTGGGCTTAGTGATGACTACGATCGGGCGTCCTTGCAGGTCAGTGGCCATCTTGTGGGTGGGTACACTTCGCAGGTAACCTTTCAGCTCGTTCCGGCCGAATTCGGCGAAGAGCGGGTTGTCCGGGTCCTGGGTGGCGCCCGGGGCGTGGTGGGCGTGCGGGAACTCCAGCGGTTCGATGTGCGCGTCCAGCCGGGGGTTGTAGAAGAACGGCACGGAGTAGCGCTCCCGGGCTCCGGGCGGGCTCACCACCCGGTGGCTGGTGGCCTTGAGGTAACCGTCGGTGGCGACCTCCAGCAGCTCGCCCAGGTTGACCACGAAGGCGCCCTCCAGCGGCGGGACCTCGAGGAACGAGCCGTCCGCGCGCTCGACCTGGAGTCCGCCGACGCTGTCCTGGAGCAGCAGCGTGATGAAGCCGTAGTCCTTGTGCGCGCCCACACCCTGCCCGGCGCCGTCGGGCGCGGTGCCCGGGTAGCGGACCAGCTTGAGGCGCAGGTGCGGGTGCCCGGCGAAGGCGTAGTCGTAGAAGTCCGGCTTGGCGCCGATCGCGGCCAGCAGCTCGTGCAGCAGGCGTTCGGCGACCCCTCGCAGTCGGTCGATCCAGCCCAGCGTGGCCGTCCGGAGCTCGGGCAGTGCCGTCGGCCACTGGTTCGGGCCCTCCAGCCACCAGTACGGGGGCTCGCCCGGGCCGGGCACGTGCGGCGGCAGTTCGGCGCCCACGTCCAGCTGGTCGCGCCAGTCCTGGCTGCCGCCGGTGCGCTCGTCGCCGGTGCGGGTGTAGCCCCGGAAGTGCGGGGAGTTGAGGTTGCTCACGGAGAGCCGGTCGGCCTCCGGGAGGTCGAAGAAGGCCCGCATCGCGCCGGTCAGGGCGTCCCTCTCGTCCCGGGTTATGCCGTGACCGGTCAACTGGAAGAAGCCGACCTCGGTCGCGGCCGCGCGCAGGGTGTCGTGCAGCCTGGTCCGGTCGTTCGCGCTGCCGTCGGCGAGCGAGAGGTCGACCACCGGGAGGCCGGTGGTGGGACTGGTGGTGGGACCGGTGGCGGTGCTGCGGGCGCTGGTGAAGGTGGTGGGGTCCTGCTGCGTCATGGGTGACATCCGCTGGGTCTCGGTACCCCGGCGGGGTCCGGCGGGTGGCCGGAGACTCCGCAGTCGCCGCGAACGGGTGGGCGGGGGACTGCGGTGCCGGGGGAGGGGGTGTGCCCGGAGGGCGGGAGGGGGAGGGTCAGCCGGAGCGTCGACAGGACATGCTCGTGACGCGGAGCAGGTCCACGTGGCGACGGCTGACGAGAATGAGCACGTCACCAGGTTAGATGACCGGCGGGGTGGTGGGCGAGGACGGGCAGTGGTGGTCCTGGTCACTTGCCGCTACCGCAACTGCCGCAACTGCCGCGACCGTCACTGCCGCAGCTCCCGGGTGGCGAGTTCGCGCAGTTCGGTCTTTCTGACCTTGCCGCTCACCGTCATCGGGAAGGCCGTCACCACCCGCACGTGGCGAGGCGTCTTGAAGTGGGCCAGCCGGCCTCGGCAGTAGTCGGTCAGCTCGCCCAGGGTGAGCGTGCCGGCCGGGTCGCGGAGGATCACGAAGGCGCAGACCTCCTCGCCGTACCGGTCGTCCGGTACGCCGACCACCTGGACGTCGGCGATTCCTGGGTGACCGTGCAGGAACTCCTCGATCTCGCGGGGGTAGATGTTCTCGCCGCCCCGGATGATCATGTCCTTGATCCGTCCGACCACGGTCAGGTACCCGTCCTCGCGCATCACCGCGAGGTCGCCGGTGCGCATCCAGCCGTCCTGGTCGATCACTTCGGCCGTCCGTACCGGTTCGTTCCAGTAGCCGAGCATCACCGAGTAACCCCGGGTGCACAGCTCGCCCGGGGTGCCGCGCGGTACCGTCCGCCCGCTCACCGGGTCGGCGACCCGGATCTCGACGTGCGGGAGCACCCGGCCAACCGTCGCGGTCCGGTGCTCCAGGTCGTCGTCGCGCCGGGTCAGGGCGGAGACGGGCGAGGTCTCGGTCATCCCGTACGCGATGGCGACCTCGGCCATGTGCATGTCGGTCAGCACCCGCTTCATCACCTCGACCGGGCAGGGCGAGCCGCCCATCAGGCCGGTGCGCAGCGTCGAGAGGTCGTGGTCGGCGAAGCCGGGCAGGTTGAGCTCGGCGATGAACATCGTCGGCACGCCGTACAGCGAGGTGGCCCGCTCGGCGGCGACGGCGTGCAGGGTGGCCGCCGGGTCGAAGCCGGGGGAGGGGATCACCACGCAGGCGCCGTGGCTGACGGCGGCGAGACTGCCGAGGACCATCCCGAAGCAGTGGTAGAACGGCACCGGCAGGCAGATCCGGTCCTGCTCGGTGTAGCCGAGCAACTCGCCCACGGTGTGGCCGTTGTTGAGGATGTTGTGGTGCGAGAGCGTGGCACCTTTGGGGAAGCCGGTGGTGCCTGAGGTGTACTGGATGTTGATCGGCTCGTGGCACTCCAGCTCGGGGAACTCGCCCACACTGTCCAGTAGTTGCCAGTCGGGGTCGCCGATCCACAGGGTCTCGCGCAGCTCCGGGCAGCGCCCCCGGACCTGCTCGGTCATGGCCCGGTAGTCACTGTCCCGGTAGGCGCTCATGGCGACCAGCAGGCTGACCCCGGACTGGTTGAGCACGTAGGCCAACTCGTCCGCCCGGTAGGCCGGGTTGATGTTCACCAGGATCGCGCCCAGCAGCGCGGTGGCGTACTGGACCAGCACCCACTCCGGGCAGTTGGGCGACCAGATCCCGACCCGGTCCCCCTTGGCGACCCCGCGCGCCCGCAGATCCCGGGCCAACAGGTCCACGTCCCGCCCGAGTTCGGCGTACGTCCAGCGCCGCCCGCTCGGGACGTCCACCAGCGCCTCCCGCCCGGGGAAGGCGGCTACGGTCCGGTCCAGGCGTCGGCCGATGGTCTCGGTCAGCAGCGGAGAGTCCGCGCTGCCGGGCGTGCAGGACTCCGGCGCGCGGAGCTCCGGCGAGCAGGACTCCGGTGAGCGGGACTCCGGACCGGACACCTCGGATACTTCGGACACCGTGACCCCCGCCGCTCGCTGACTTGGCATGTACCGGCGTCTACCGCGTACGGGTACAGGCTTCGACAAGTCCGACGGTTCGTCAAGGATCTCCGCCGAGGGCGGTCACCTGTGCCGCGGTACCGTCCCACGGCGCCGGCCTTCGGTGCGGAGTGGATGTTCCCGCCCGGGCAGGAGAATTGATGTCGCCTCGTGGGTTTCGTCGGCCAGGAGTGGGAAGACTGCCGACGGCATGACGGCCGTAGTAGGACCTGACGATCCACGGGGGGACGCCACGGGCTCTGGAGCAGGCTCGTTCGGTAGGCAAACGGTTTCGGTGGGCTATACCAGGGTGGGTGACGTGCTGCGCGAGGTCGTGGCCGAGGAGCTGCCTCTGGTGGAGGGGGTGGCCCGGTTCGACGACGCGGTGGTGCGGCGCCCGGCGACGTTCAGGCCCGCCCGCCGCCGGTCGATCCGCTGATCTTGAAACGGTTGTGACGTTGTGCGACGGTCCGCTCGGACGACAACGAGGACATTCCAGGCGAACCGCCAGGGCAATCACCGAATGCGGGCGACCGACGGATCGATGTCGAAGTAGCTCGTGATCACCCCGCTGTCGGCGGCATGTGAGTATTTGTCCGCGAACCACGAGAAGTTCAGAACCTTGTCGGTACCCAGGCCTTGACGAGTGGCATGTCCTGACCATAACCTCCTTCCAGTCATCGTAATCATTTGGATGAAACGGGGCAAGCGGTGGGTAAAAGTCAATTATGGAAGTCCAGCTTAGGGCTTCTCTTCGACCGTAGGGCGGAAGCGGGAAAGCCGATGGTTTTCCGCCTCAGCCGTCCGATGGATATCGATCCAGCAGGCCAGACCATCCTCGATGTAGAGGCGCTTGCCCAGTGCGTGAGGAAAACCGCCGGGGCACTGCACGCCGCAGGAGTCCGCCCCGGCGACCGGTTCGCCGTGTACAAGGACAATCACTTCGACTGCCTTTTGCTCGCCGCCGCCGGAATCAGGATCGGCGCGGTTCCCGTGATGCTGTCGGGCCTGTTGCCCCATGATTCGGTGCGACCGCTGCTTCAGCGTGTCGAACCCAAGCTGCTGGTAAGCAGCCAGCGACTCCTGGCAGGTGAAGGGAGCGACGGAAGCTCACTCTCGTCGCTCGCGGAGCGGACGCTGTGCCTCGGCGAAGGCATACCGAACGCGATGACCTTCGCGGACCTTTACGGAAGTGCCGATCCGGCCCCTGTGTCGCGTGGTGATGACGAGCTGATGATGCTCACCCACACTTCGGGAACCACTGGTGTTCCGAAGCTCATCATGTACACCCCGGCCAAGCTCCAGGGCCAAATGGCCAGGCTGGAATGCCGCCATTTGCCGCCAATCACCTTTCGGCGGGACGACACCGTGGCGATGTCCCTGCCGTACGTTCACGCCCGCGCCTTCACCTGGATCTACTCGGTACTGACCCTGTCGCCGGCCAAGGTTCTGCTGCTGAGCGACAGTGACCCCGAGGTCGCCGGTCCGCTGTTCCAGCAGCATCGGCCCACTGTGATCGAGGCGTTGCCGATCGACTTTCTCCGGCTGGAGAAACTCGCCAAGGACCGGCAGCGTAACGCCTTCTCCTCGGTGCGCATGTTCGTGGGCAACTTCGACGCAATGCGCTGGTCGACAATTCGCACGTTTCTCAACGCCTCCCATCATCGGTTTCCCGTTTGGCGGGAGGGGTACGGGCAGTCCGAGACCGGCGGGTTGGGGATGACCGTCATTACGCGTTACCGGGCGAACAAGCGGCGGGATCAGCAGCCCGGCCCTCGTAAGGTCGGCCGGCCGATGCCGGGGTTCGTCCAGCTCAAGGTGGTGGACCCGAAGACCTTCGAGCCGGTGCCGAACGGTCAACCAGGACTCGTTCTCGCCCGGACGAAGGCGCGGTGCGTCGGGTACTACCGTGAGCCCGAACGCTGGAGCGAGAAGGCCGTGGGTGAGTGGTGGAACACGGGTGACATCGGTGTCAAGACCAGGACCGGAGCCCTGAAGCTGCTCGATCGCGAAGTCAACTACGCCCCCGGGGAAAGCTGCCTCGAGCAGGAAGACGTGATCGTCGACTACCTGCCCGAAGGGCACGATGTGGCACTGCTGCCGGTGCTCGGCGGGCCACCGGTGCCCATTGTCGCCACGCCCGATGGTCAGCTCGACAGGGAGCGATGGCGAAAGGCGGTACGCGGGCTTCCCGAGTTGGCCGAGCCGATCGTGATCGATTTCAAGGACATGCCCCGCACCGGAACCGGAAAGATCCTCCGGGAGGAACTCCGTCGGCGGTACCTGACCGAAGCCGAGCACCCCGGAACCGGCCGGTGGACATGATGACGGCACGCGGCGGCACTGCGGATCTGAACGAAATGCCGGTATTCCAGCGAGGGGCCTTCACCGTCGAGCCGTTCACCGAGGAATGCCGGCTGATCTGGGAGCAGCGGCAGCACGTGGTTTTCGGGATAAGTCCTGGAAACAGCTACTTCCACGTCGCGCAGCTGACCGATCTTCTCGGCTGGCTCTGTGGCGAGTTCGCTCGCGTCGACGTCGTCATTCCGGATTCGGCGCTGGAGCACACGTACCTGGCCCTCGGCTACGACCCGCAGCGCGCTGCGAAGAAGACACGTGGCGAGATCAATGCGCTGTACAACCGAGTCGTACGGGCCTGGCAGAGCAGTGGTGGGCCGAGGGAGACCGACGGTCTGCATCGAATGTCGGATCTGATTTCCGGCGATATCTATCGCGAGAAGCTCGCGGAGTGCGAGCAGGCACTGAACGAAGACAGTGCCCTGTGGGAAACCTGCGCAGAAATGAGCAGGGAGGTTCTCGCCGCCCGAGGGCACGACGGGCCGTTCACCAAGGAGCAGATCGATCGGGCGATGCGATACCTGCTCGCCGAACTCCCGTTCTTCGTGGCGTCAAGCGATATCTTCGACGTTCCGTCGTCGCTGAACTTCTATCACCGGGAACTTCCGCTGGCAGAACTCATCTTCTCCAGGAAGTCGCTGATCGAAGCCTCGCCCCGACAGGCGTACGCCACCATTCGCCCGGCTCAGTGAGCCCTTCCCCTCCTGCGGCACGGTGATGACGCGGAGGGTGGCACCTGTGACGCAGCGCGGCTCCTGGCCGTTCGGTCGGTGATTCCGGTGATTCCGGTCGCCGACTCTGCGACACAGGAGCCCTGCCCGCGCTCAACCGTTTTATTGCTCGATGTCCCGTACGACCACGTGTTCCAGGCCGGGACACGTGGCATTTGGAGTGCGGTGGGAACACCCGCACAGCCGTCGGCGGCGGCGCCGCCGAATCGAGGAGATTTCGATGTCACGTTACGACTGGGGTAAGCAGAACCCTGCGATCGACGAACTGCGGGCCGCCGTTGCGGCCGCCCGCTCGGAGGTGGTCGGTCATCCGGTGTACCGGCACCTGAACACCCTGCAGGACGTAAACATTTTCACCGAGAACCACGTTTTCGCCGTCTGGGACTTCATGTCCCTGCTCAAGACCCTCCAGCGCGAACTCACCTGCGTCGATGTGCCCTGGGTGCCGCGAGGGTCCTCCGAGAGCCGCCGCCTGATCAACGACATCGTGCTGGTGGAGGAGAGCGACGAGCTGGGGGACGGCTTCACCAGCCACTTCGAGCTCTACCTCGACGGTATGGTCCGGGCCGGCGGCGACACCGGACCGATCAACGACTTCCTGGCCCGCATCCGGGCCGGCGAGGACGTCCGCTCCGCGCTCAAGAACGCGCAGGTCCCGGCGCCCGCAGCCGACTTCGTCAACGCCACCTGGGACTTCATCGAGGCGGCCCCCGTCCACTGCCAGGCGGCCGCGTTCGCCTTCGGACGCGAGGACCTCATTCCCGAGATGTTCGACCAGATCGTCAAGATCGACGACCAGGGCGGCCGCCTGGCCACCTTCCGTGACTACCTCGCCCGTCACATCGAGGTCGACGGCGAGGAGCACACCCCGATGGCCATGGCCATGCTGGCCGACCTCTGCGGCGACGACCAGGCGAAGTGGCGGGAGTGCGCCGAGACCGTCCGCGCGGCGATGCGCGCCCGCCGCGCCCTGTGGGACGGCATCGTGGCCGTGCTCGACGCGGCCGGGTCGGACCACTCCCTGAGCGCCCTCTGAGAGGCGGAAGGCGCCGATGCGTCAGCACTTGATGACGTTGACCGCGCCGTCGCCGCGAGAGGTCTCCTTGTACTCGATCTTCATCTCGACACCACTCCGAGGGACACCCATGACGCAGTACGACGCGCTCGCCGCACGACTCGCCGACATCGACAAGGCCATCAGCTTCTATCGCGAGAACGTGGAGTTCCCCTCGTTCTTCCGTGCCTTGGGGCCGGTGGATGGAAAGCGGGTGCTGGACATGGGGTGCGGCGACGGCCTCTACGCGCGGATGGTGGCGCAGCGAGGCGCCGAGCATGTGGTGGGGATGGATTCCTCCGGAGAGATGATCCGGCTGGCCGAGGTCGCCGAGGCGGAGCAGCCACTGGGAATCCAGTACCACGTGCACGACATGGCGACGATGCCGACGCTGGGCTCGTTCGACCTGGTCATCGCCGTCAACGTGCTGCACTACGCGGACAGCAGGGCGACGCTGGACGACATGTGCAAGCGGATCTCCTCGAACCTCGCCCCCGGCGGCAGGCTGCTGGCCTACGTCGGGAACGCGGAGTGTGACACGGACACGGCACGGGAGTTCGGCTTCATCGTGGACCGCCCGGCCGACGCCCGTGAGGGAGACCCGTTCACCGTCACGATTCCCGCGACTCCCCCCGCATCGGTGGAGGTGCACTACTGGTCGGCGGCGAGTCTCGCACAGGCCGTGGAATCCGCTGGATTCACCCGGGTCTGCTGGGAGGAGATGATCCACTCCCCGGTCTCCGCCGACAGCGCCGAACGTCTCGGTCGTCTGCTGAAGAGCCCGACGAGCCTCCTTCTCAGCGCGTACAAGGAATGATCCGGGAGGGCCCATGACTTGAATATTTACGAACTAATGTTCGATCCTGGAGTGTGCCCACTTTCGATCCCGCGCTCCTCCAACCGGCCGCGTCGTCGCTCGCGTCGTCCGGACGGGAGCTGCTGCCCGTGCTGCCGGCGTTGGCGCCACTGCTGCCCGGGGGCGGGGTGCGGCGGGGTGAGGTGGTGTCGGTGGACGGGGACACGGGCCTGCTGATCGCGTTGGCGGCCGGTGCGGTGGGGGTGGACGGGCAGTGGTCGGCGGCGGTGGGGCTGCCGGATCTCGGGCTGGCGGCTGCCGCGGGGTACGGGTTCGACCTGCGGCGGCTGCTGCTCGTGGACGACCCCGGGCAGCACTGGCCCGAGGTGGTCTCGGCGCTGGCCGGAGCGGTTGGGGTGATCCTGCTGCGCCCGGACGGTCCGGTGCCCCCGCAGCTGGCGGCGCGGCTCACCGCCGTACTGCGGCGCGGTGGCGCCGCGCTGCTCGTCGCCGGGCCGTGGCCGGGGGCGGCCCTGCGGCTGCGGGTGAGCTCCGCGCACTGGTTCGGCCTCGGGGCCGGGCACGGGCAGCTGCTGGGGCGGCAGGTCGAGGTGACGGCCGAAGGGCGCGGCGCGGGGGCCCGGGCCCGTACGGCGAAGCTCTGGCTGCCGGACGAGCGCGGCGCGGCCCGGGCGGTCGAGGCGGCGGAGGCCGTGGTGGCGGAGCCGGCGGGTGTCCGCCCGGTCGCCGTGCTCGGGGGGCCGATGGCGGTGTGAGATGACTGCGGTGCTGGAGCTGGAGCTGGGTGCGCCCCGGGTGCTGGTGGTGTGGTGCCCGGACTGGCCGGTCGTCGCCACGAGTGCGGACCTCGGCGCCGATGGCGGTACCGAGGGTGGTGCCGAGCGTCCGGTGGCGGTGCTGGAGTCCGGCCGGGTGCTGGCCTGCTCGGCGGCGGCCCGCGCCGCCGGGGTACGCCGTGGGCAGCGCCTGCGGCTGGCCCAGCGGCTCTGCCCGGAACTGGAGCCTCGGGACCGTGACGAGGAGGCCGAGACCCGCCGGTTCGAACCGGTGATCGCCGCCGTGGAGGCGTTCACGCCCCGGGTGGAGGTGCTGCGGCCGGGGATGTGCGCGATCCCGGTCAAGGGCCCGAGCCGCTATTTCGGCGGCGAGGACGCCCTCGCCGCCCAGGTTCACGAGGCGGTGGCGGCGGCGCTCGAGGGCGGCCCGGGTGCGCCGAGCGGCCGGATCGGGGTGGCGGGCGGGCTGTTCGCCGCCGTGCTCGCGGCCCGCGCCGGAGCGCTCGTCCCGGCCGGGCGGACGGCCGGGTTCCTCGCCCCGTACCCCGTCGCCGCGCTCGGCGACGAGCCGCTCGCGGAGCTGCTGGTCAGGCTCGGTGTGCACACCGTGGGCGCCTTCGCCGGACTCTCGGGGCAGGCGGTCTCGGACCGGTTCGGACCGGTCGGGACGGCCGCGCACCGGCGGGCCCGAGGCCTGCGGTCACGTCCGCTGATGCCCCGCCCCGAGGGCCCGGACCTGGGGGTCGAGCAGCTCTTCGACCCGCCGGAGCCGCTCGCCGAGCCGCTGGTCTTCGTCGCCCGTAGCCTCGCCGAACGCCTGCACACCCGTCTCGGCTCGGCCGGGCTGACCTGCCACCGGGTCGCCGTTGAGGTGACCTGCGCGGACGGGCGTACCGCCGCCCGCCTCTGGCGCCACGAGGACGGCCTCGGCGCCTCGGCCCTCGCCGAACGCGTCCGCTGGCAGCTGCACGCCTGGCAGAGCGCGGGCACCTTCGCGGACGGCTCGGTAGCCCCGGCCGACTCCGCCGAGCCCGGCGGGTTCACGGCGCTCCGGCTCGTCCCCGACGGGCTGGTCCCCGACCAGGGCAGGCAGCTGGCCCTCTGGGGGCAGGCCGTGGCGGAGGACCGGGTGGAGCGGGCCGCCGCCCGGGTGCAGGCGGTGCTCGGGCACGCCGGGCTGTGCCGGGCCGAGCCCGTCGGCGGCCGTGGTCCGGCCGAGCAGCTGGTCCGCGTCCCATGGGGGGAGGCGTACGAGCGGCCCGCGCCCGCGCCGTGGCCCGGCCGGCTGCCGGAGCCGTCGCCCCACGTGGTGCCTCGTACGCCCGCCCCGGTCACGGTGCAGGACGCGGCCGGCCGGCCCGTCACCGTCAGCGGCCGGGCCGAGGTGTCGGCACCGCCGGACCGGCTCACCTTGCACGGGAGGGGGCTGGCGGTCACCGGGTGGACCGGCCCCTGGCCGGCCGTGGAGTACTGGTGGGACCCGGCCCGCCGGCGCCGCCGGGCCCGCTTCCAGGTCGTGCTGGCCGACGGCCGGGCCCTGCTGCTCACCGTCGAGGGCGGCCACTGGTCGGTGGAGGCTGCCTATGACTGAAGCGTCGGCGGCCGATGGCGGATGACAGATTTCAAAATCTGTCATCTGATATCTGTCATCGAACATCGGATCGACGGTCGACAGCCGACGACCAACGACCAACGATTTCACGCCGGGGGGCCTGAGCAGCAGAGAGACCGAACCGATGGGATTCACCAGCCACCCCTCGCTCTCCTGGAACGAGTTGCAGCGCCGGATGGACGGGCACCGGAACCCGGGCACCGGTGACGTCGTACCGCTGCGCCGCCGCCGGACGCCCCCGGAACCGTCGCCGCCACCATCGCCGCCGCCGACCGCCGAGCCCTGGGCGGAACTGCACACCCACTCCGCGTTCAGCTTCCTGGACGGCGCCGCCGACCCCGAGGACCTGGCGGCGGAGGCGTCCCGGCTGGGGGTCGAGACGGTCGGGCTCACCGACCACGACGGCCTGTACGGGGTGGTGCGGTTCGCCGACGCCGCCCGGCGGTCGGGGATCGGGACGGTCTTCGGCGCCGAACTCACCCTGGGCCCGGACGACCACCTGCTGGTCCTCGCCCGCAGCCCGGACGGCTACCGCAGGCTCTCCGCCGCGATCAGCGCCGCCCAGCTCGCGGGCGGGGCGAAGGGCCGTCCCGCGTACGACTTCGCCAAGCTCGCCGACGCCCACCACGGCCAGTGGGCGGTCCTCACCGGTTGCCGCAAGGGCCGCGTCCCGGCCGCGCTCGACGCCCGGGGGGCGGAGCCGGCCGAGCGTGAACTGCGCCTGCTCGCCGACGCGTTCGGGCCCGGTAACGTCTTCGTCGAGCTGATCGACCAACGGCTGCCCGGTGACGACGTACGCAACGACCGGCTCGCCGCCCTCGCCGCGCGGACCGGGTCGGCGATGATCGCCTCCAACAACGTCCACCAACCGTCCCCCGCCCAGGCCCGGTTGGCCCAGAGCCTGGCCGCCCTGCACAGCCGCCGGACCCTCCAGGAGGCGGCCGGCTGGACCGGGGCCGCCGGCACCGCCCATCTGCGCTCCGGCCGCGAGATGGCCACCCGGCTGGCCCGCTACCCGGGCGTCCAGCGGGCCACCGTCGACCTCGCCCGTGCCTGTGCCTTCGACTTCGGTGGCCTGGCTCCCCGGCTGCCCGGCTTCCCCGTCCCCGAGGGGCACACCGAGATCAGCCACCTCCGGGCGCTGGTGGCCGAGGCAGGGCCGGCCAGGTTCGGCGCGGACAACGAACCCGCGCTGCGCCAGCTGGCCCGCGAACTCGACGTCATCGAACCCCTCGGCCTGGCCGGGTACTTCCTCATCGTTCACGACATCGTCCGGTTCTGCCGGCAGGAGGACATCTGGTGCCAGGGCCGTGGCTCCGCCGCCAACTCGGCGGTCTGCTACGCCCTCGGGATCACCGCCGTCGACCCGGTCCGCTACCGCCTGCTGTTCGAGCGCTTCCTCAGCGTCGCGCGCGACGGCCCGCCCGACATCGACCTCGACATCGAGCACCGCCGCCGTGAGGAGGTCATCCAGTACGTCTACCGGCGGTACGGGCGCGAGCACGCCGCCCAGGTCGCCAACGTCATCACCTACCGTCCCCGGCTCGCGGTGCGGGACGCGGCCCGGGTGCTCGGCTACCCGATGGGCCAGGTCGAGGCGTTCACCCGGCAGATCGACTTCCGCGGCCCGCCCGGCGCGGACGCGCTGATCCCCGCCGACGTCATCTCGCTCGCTGGGGAGCTCCGCGGGCTGCCAAGGCACTTGGGCATCCACTCGGGCGGCATGGTGCTCACCTGGGAGCCCATCGGCGAGATCTGCCCGACCGAGTGGGCCCGGATGCCGGGTCGTACCGTCCTGCAGTGGGACAAGGAGTCCGTCGCCGGGGCGGACCTGGTCAAGATCGACCTGCTCGGTCTCGGCATGCTCTCCGCCCTGCACGACGCCTGCGACCTTATCGCCGAACACCACGGCGTCCACTACGACTTGGCCACCATCCCGACCGAGGACGAGCTGGTCTACGAGATGCTCTGCCGGGCCGACACGGTAGGGGTCTTCCAGATCGAGTCGCGCGCGCAGATGGCCACCCTGCCCAGGTTGAAGCCGCGCGAGTTCTACGACCTGGTGGTCGAGGTCGCCCTGATCCGTCCGGGGCCGATCCAGGGCGGGTCCGTCCACCCGTACCTGCGGCGCCGGGAAGGTGCCGAACCGGCCGACTGCCCGCACCCGTTGATGCAGAACGCGCTCGGCAAGACGCTGGGCGTGCCGCTGTTCCAGGAGCAGATGATGCAACTGGCCATCGACTGTGCCGGGTTCAGCCCGGCCGAGGCGGACCGGCTGCGGCAGGCGATGGGCTCCAAGCGCTCCCATCAGCGGGTCGCCGAACTGCGGCAGCGCCTGCTGGACGGCATGGCCGCGCGGGACATCCCGCCGGATATCGCGGAGGACGTCTACACCAAGATCGAGGCCTTCTCCAACTACGGCTTCCCGGAGAGCCACGCGATCAGTTTCGCCTACCTGGTGTACGCCAGTGCCTGGCTCAAGTACTACTACCCGGCCGCCTTCACCTGTGCCCTGTTGGCCAACCAGCCGATGGGCTTCTACTCACCGCTCAGCCTGGTCGCCGACGTCCGGCGGCACGGCGTACGGGTCGCCGGTGTGGACGTCAACGCCAGTGCCGCCGACCCCACCCTGGAACCCTGCCGCCCGACGCCGGGCCCCGCGCCGCAGCCCGCGATCCGACTGGGGCTCAGCACCGTACGGGGGCTCGGGGGCGACCAGGCCGAGGCGGTGGCAGCCGGGCGGCCGTACGCGGACCTGGCGGACTTCGCCCGCCGGACCGGCCTGCCGGCGCCCGTTCTGGAGGCGCTGGCCACGGCGGGAGCGTTCGGCTGCTTCGGACTGACGCGGCGTCAGGCCCTGTGGGCCGCAGGGGTCCATGCCGCCGCATCCGCCGACTCCATCCCCGGCATCGCCCCGGGGGCCGCCGCGCCCGCGCTGCCCGTGATGACCCCCGTCGAGGAGACCATCGCCGACCTCTGGTCCACCGGCACCTCCGCCACCAGTCATCCGATGCAGCACCTGCGCGCCGCCCTGAACCGGAGCGGAGCTCTCCCGGCCGCCGCACTGCCCACCGTCGGACACGGTGAACCGGTGCTGGTCGGCGGTATCGTGACGCACCGTCAGCGACCGCCGACCGCAGGCGGGGTGCTGTTCATCAGCCTGGAGGACGAGACCGGACTGATCAACGTCGTCTGCGCCCGCCAGGTCTGGGAGCCCCAGCGCCGGACCGCCCTCGATCGCGCGGGGCTCCTCGTCCACGGCCACATCGAACGCAACCACGGCGCCGTCAACCTGGTCGCCACCCGGCTCACGCCCCTGCGGGTCGCTGCCTGAGCCAGTTGCTCCCCCAGCCTTCGGCCGGGACGCCCCCGTAGCAGGGGCGCGGGGGACTGGGCGAAACCGGAAGGGTGCAGACCGTTGCCTTCCGCTCTCGCGCAGTCCCCCGCGCCCCGGGCCTATCCGAGTGCGGCGGTCACGGCCGCTGCCGCGTGGAGGCGGGTGGTGGGGAAGACCGGGACGGGGCTGTGTTCGGGGTGGATGAGGAGCTCGATCTCGGTGCAGCCGAGGATGACGCCTTCCGCGCCTCCGGCGACCAGCTCGCCGATGACGGCCTGGTACGCCGCCCGGGACTCGTCACGGATGACGCCCAGGCAGAGTTCCTCGTAGATGATCCGGTGGACGGCTGCCCGTCCGGCGGTGTCGGGGACAAGGACGTCGAGGCCGTGGGAGGCCAGCCGGCCACGGTAGAAGTCCTGCTCCATCGTGAACGCGGTGCCGAGCAGCCCGACCCTGCGGACTCCGGCGGCCTGGACGGCGGCGGCCGTGGTGTCGGCGAGGTGCAGCAGCGGGATCTGGACCGCCGCCTGGACCTGGTCGGCGACCTTGTGCATGGTGTTGGTGCAGATCAGCAGCAGGTCGGCGCCTGCGGCCTCGACCGACCGGGCGGCGGACGCGAGCAGCTCGCCCGCCTCCACCCAACGGCCCTCGCTCTGCAGGTGCTCGACCTCTGCGAAGTCGACCGAGTAGAGCACGCACTTCGCCGAGTGCAGCCCGCCCAGCTCGTCCCGCGTCAGCTCGTTGAGCAGGCGGTAGTACTCCGCAGTGGATTCCCAGCTCATGCCGCCGAGTAGGCCGATGGTCTTCATCGGCCTACTCTCGCACAGCGCGGTGAGGTAGCGTCCGCCGAGGCCTACACCTCAGCGGACGCTCATCGGAGGGTGGGAACTCATGCGTGGCACCGCTCCCTACTGGCATCCCTATTGGTACCGGCTTCAATTCCGTGCGGAGCGTGAGTACGAGTGGCGCCCGATGGGGCCCGGGCCGCTCAGCGCCGTCCCGGCCAAGGCGCTGAAGAGCCAAACCCTTCAGGACTGGGCCTGCTGGTTCCTCGCGGAGGCCGCTGATGAGCTGAACGATCTGCGGGGTGACCTGCTTGTCGAGTGCTACCAGGAGCCCGCGCCTGTGGACGGAACACCGCCGGTCTATTCGCGCGAGGTGTCTCTGGTCGGCCCCGGATAGCTAGCGCCCTGCCCCGGGTGGCCCGGCGAAGGCCTGGGCGATCGGGAGCCAGGCGAGTGCCGCTTCGCCCTCCGCGTGCAGGGCGAGCGCGTCGAGCGCGCGCCGCTGGGTGACCAGCAGGCAGAAGTCCAGCGCCGGACCGCTCACCCGGTCCGCCGCGTCCTCGGGACCCCAGGTCCACGCCTCGCCCGCAGGCCCGGTCAGCTCGACCCGTACGGGTGCCTCCGGCAGCGCCAGCCCGTGCAGGGCGAACGCGAACCCCATGGTCCGGACGCCGAGATGGGCCACCTGCCGGATTCGGGCGGTCGGAACGCGCGCGACGCCGAGGGCGTCCGCCACGTCCTGGCCGTGCGCCCAGGTCTCCATGATCCGCGCGGTCGCCATCGAGGCCGCCTTCATCGGCGGGCCGAACCAGGGGAGTCGGAGGTCCGCCGCCGCAGCGGCCCGGAGCGCGTCCAGCAGGTCCGCCCGCCCCGCCCGCCAGCGGCCGAGCAGCGCGGCGGGGGCCTCTCCGACACCCTCCGCCGCGCCGTCCTCGATCGGGTCGGAACCGGCCGTGAACGCCTCCCGCATCGCGTCCGGGAACTTGTCCGGCTCCCGGGCCGCCAGCAGCGACCACTGGTCCGTCCAGGCCAGGTGGGCGAGTTGATGGGCGATCGTCCACCCGGGGGCGGGCGTCGGCGTGGCGAGTCCGGCCAGGTCCAGGTCGGCCACCAGCGCGTCGAGGTCCGCGCTCTCGGCCCGCAGGTCGTCCAGGAGTGGGGTCAGGTCTGCCACGTCGAGCCGCCTTCCGTCGTAGTTCATAGGGCGTAGTTCGTAGGTTACCGAAGCGTAACTGCCGGTCCGGGTCTACGGAACGGCCTTGGGAGAGGTCAGTTGACCTCGCGAGCCCGGCCGGCCCAGTACGGCTCGCGCAGGCGGAACTTCTGCAGCTTGCCGGTGGTGGTCCGTGGCAGGGCGGCCCGGAACTCCACCGTGGTCGGCGCCTTGTAGCCCGCCAGCCGCTCCTTGCAGTGGGCGATCAGTGCGGCCTCGTCGACACTCTGCCCGTCCTTGAGCACCACCAGGGCCTTGATCGTCTCGCCCCACTTCTGGTCCGGCACCCCGATCACCGCGACCTCCGCGACGGCCGGGTGACCGTACAGGCAGTCCTCCACCTCGATCGAGGAGACGTTCTCGCCACCGGTGATGATGACGTCCTTCTTCCGGTCCGAGATGGTGAGGAAGCCGTCGGTGAGGGTGCCGCCGTCGCCGGTGTGGAACCAGCCGTCCTTCAGTGCGGCGGCGGTCTCCTCCGGCTGCTGCCAGTAGCCCTCCAGCACGGTGTTGGAGCGGAGCAGCACCTCGCCCTGGCCGTCCACCCGGATCTCGGTGCCCAGGGCGGGCGAGCCGGCCTGCACCAGGCGTTCGGCCCGCTCCAGAGACGGGAGGTCGTCCCACTCGGCGCGGCGGCGGTTGACCGTCGCGATCGGGGAGGTCTCGGTCAGCCCGTACAACTGCATGAACTCCCAGCCGAGTTCCTCCTCGACGCGCTGGACCACCGAGGTGGGTGGCGGCGCACCGGCCACGATCATCCGGACCTTGTCCCGCCCGGGGACGGGCCCGTCCCAGTCGGCGGCGGCGTCCAGCACCATGGTGACGACGGCCGGAGCGCCGGACAGGAAGGTCACCCCGTGCCGGTCGACCCGCCGGAGGATCTCGGCGCCGTCCACCTTCCGCAGCACCACGTGCTGCGCGCCGAGGCCCGTCAGGGCGAACGGCAGCCCCCAGCCGTTGGCGTGGAACATCGGCAGGGTGTGCAGGTAGACGTCCCGGTCGCTCGCCCCGAAGTGCAGGCCCATCAGGACGGCGTTGAGCCAGAGGTTGCGGTGCGTGAGCTGAACGCCCTTGGGGCGGGCGGTGGTTCCGCTGGTGTAGTTGATGGTCGCGGTGTCGGACTCGGAGATCTCGTACCGGACGGGCTCGTGGTCGAAGTCGTACAGCTGCGCGTCGCTCTCGGCGCCCAGTACGAAGCGGTGCTTGACGGGCACCCCGGCGAGCGCCTCGTCCAGTTCGGGGTCGACCAGCAGTACCGAGGCGCCGGACTGCTCGACGATGTAGGCCACCTCCTCCGCCCTGAGGCGGAAGTTGACCGGTACCAGCACCCGGCCGTGACCGCTGACCCCGTACAACGAGGTCATCAGCCGGGCCGAGTTGTGCGAGACGATCGCGACCCGCTCGCCCGCTCCGACCCCGAGCCGGTCGAGCCCGGCGGCCTGCGCGCGGGCGAGCCGGGCCATCCGCCGGTAGGTCACCTCGCCCAAGGAGGTGGCCGGTTGTGCCGGTTCGTCGACCAGGCCGATCCGGTCCCCGTAGACCAGCTCGGCCCGGTCGAGGAAGTCCATGACGGTGAGTGGAGTCTGCATGCGGATACTCTGCCCGCTCGGACGTCGTGGCCACTACCCCCGGTGGACGGTTCACCTGCGCCCGCCGAGCCGGGGCCGCGACCGTACTGATGGGCCGCTGATGGGCCGCTGACGGGTCACTGATGGGCCGTCGGAGCGGACATCGTGGTCCGCGCGGGTGATTCCGGGAGCAGAACCTCATGACCGCGCCGGGCCGTGTCGATCATAGTTCCGTCACATACCAATGCAGGAGGATTCATGCGCACGACCATTGCCAAGATCACCGCTGCCGCCGCCCTCACCGGCTTCGCGCTCCTCGCCGGCGCGGGAGTGGCCTCCGCCCACGAGTGTCACCACCACCCGCACGGCGTGCTGGCCGTGGGCGGCGACTCGTCCGCGACCGGCGGTTCGGCGCTCGCCGTCGGCGGCGACGCCTCGGCCATGGGCGGCGACGCCCTCGCGGTCGGCGGGGACGCCAGCAGCGCGGCCGTCACGCACGATCACGACCACGACGCGGACCACGACCACGACATGGACCACGACTGCGACTGAGTGCGACCGAGGGTGACTCAACCGGCCGGACGCCCGAGCGGGCGCCCGGCCGGACGCGTTTACCGGACGCGTTACCGGACGCATGGCCGGGCGCGTGCCGGAGGCGCTGCCGGCTGCTAGAGCCCGCTCGGGAAGCTGTACGAGCCCGGCACGGTGACCTGGGCGTTCTCGCTCGCGGTGCCGTAGACCAGGGCGATCTCGTCGTGGGCACCGAGGGTGACGGCGGCCGGGTCACCGGTGACCGGCTTGCCGTTCACGTACGCGGTGAGGGTGTGGGCGGAGTCCGTGCTGAGGCCGCCCAGGTGGTTCGCCGAGAGTGAGACCTGCCACTCGGTCATGAACTGGCCGAGGCTGAAGGTGGCCTGGACCGGTGACTCGATGTGGATGATGCCGCTGGTGTCGTGGGTGTGCACCGGGCTGATCTGCTGCCCCGGCTCGTCGATCCCGATCAGCCCCGGGACGGTGACGGCCTTGCCGTCCGCGTAGACGTCCAGGTGGGCGTGGATGTGCTCGACCGTGCCCTCGGTGGTCAGCATCGGCAGGCCGGCCGCCCGTACGGCCGCATCGACGGCCGACCCGGCCGGGGCGTCCCACGGCGGCGCGGTGGTCCGGCCGTCGGCGGTGGTGCGGGGCTGGGCGGGTATGCCGGTCGAGCCGGCGGCGGCGGTCGCAGTGGGGGTCGAGCTGTGCTGGGTCACGACCAGGGCGGTGACGCCGCCGACCAGGGCGAGCCCGGCCAGGCCCAGACCGCCACGGACCAGCAGTCGGTTGCGGTGCTCCTTGCGGCGCTGCTCGGCCCGCTCGGCGGCGAGGCGGTCACGGCGGTTGTCGGACGGGCTGCTCAAGGCGGGGTCTCCGTAACTGCGTGTCGGTACTCCCCCCGGTCACGGAGAGTGTCACTCCGCGCGTCATTCCACGGTACACCTGATTCGAATTTGAACAATGGGTACCATTTCCCCATGGACGAACCCCGTTGGCTGGATGAGCACGAGATGGCCGCTTGGCAGGGCTTCGTGGCCGCGAGCAACCTGATCAACCGGCGGCTGGAGCAGCAGCTCAAGGAGGGGGCCGGGCTCTCCCACACCCAGTACGAGATCCTCGTGCAGCTCTCCGCCGCCACCGACGGCTCACTGCGGATGACCGACCTGGCCGACCGCCTGGTCACCTCCAAGAGCGGCCTGACCTACCAGGTCACGCAGCTGGAGAAGTCCGGGCTGGTGATCCGTCGGTCCTGCCCCAGCGATGTGCGCGGGGTCTTCGCCGAGCTGACCCAGGACGGCTGGCTGGTGCTGCGCGCGGCGGCACCCGGCCACGTCGCCACCGTCCGCGAGGTGCTGATCGACGTGCTCAGCCGCGAGCAGCTGGCCGTGCTGGCGGAGAGCCTCGGCGAGGTCAGCGCCCGGCTCCGGGCCGCCGAGCGCAAAGGCCCCGCGCCGCTGGAGCAGAGCCGCTAGGGCGGGCGGGGCGGCTTCCGCTGCGGCTCGACTGCCACCGCCTGGCGACGAGTCAGAGTTCGGGCAGGTCCGCCGTGAGCAGCTGGACCAGTTGTTCACGGGTGGGCCGGCCGCCCAGGGCCAGCCGCCCGGCCTGGCGCTCGATCATCTGCTCGAAGAGCGTCCGGGCGTCCCGGCCGTTGCCGGGGTCGCCGCGCCGGTGGCGGCGCTCGAAGTGCTCGACGAGCAGCCCGTCGATCCCGTCCTGCAGGCTGAACTCGCCTCGCAGGGCCTGTAGTCGGACGATCCCGGCCAGTTCGTCCGGTGAGAAGGGCTCGAACTCCAGGGTGCGGGAGAACCGGGACCGAAGGCCCGGGTTCGCGTCCAGGAAGCTGCGCATCTCCTCGGTGTAGCCGGCGGCGATCACCACGACGTCGTCCCGATGGTCCTCCATCAGCTTGGTGAGTTCGTCGATCGCCTCCTGCCCGAAGTCGTGGTTCGCGCCGAACCTCCGGGACAGGCTGTACGCCTCGTCGATGAACAGCACACCGCCGTGCGCCCGTTCGAACGCCCGCCGGGTCTTCTGCGCGGTCGATCCGAGAAACTCGCCGACCAGATCACCCCTCGAGACCTCGACCAGGTGTCCGTCCGGCAGCGCTCCCAGCGCGGCCAGCGTCCGCCCGTACAGCCTCGCCACCGTCGTCTTCCCGGTGCCGGGCGGCCCGGAGAAGACCAGGTGGCCGGCGGTCGGCAGCGCGGCCAGACCGGCGTCACGCCGCCACCGGCCCAGCCTGAGCAGGTCGACCTGGGTACGGACCTGCTGCTTGGCCGCCGCCAGCCCGATCAGCTCGTCCAGCTCGGCGAGTGCGGCGAGCACGACCGCGTCGTCCCCGGACGTGTCGCCGGCCCCGCCCGCTGCCGCGCTGTCGGTGGCGCTCCTCCGGATGTCCTCGAACGTCACCTTGTCGTTGCCGACGACCGCCTCACCCCGGTTCCCGGTCACCTCGCAGTCGACGAAACCGCCGTTGCACGTCCCTTCGATCCGTACGCCGTCGCCCTCGCCGTCCAGGAAGGAACTCGCCGACACGGTCAGCCAGCCGTTCTCCTTCGCCAGCACGCCCTGGCCCCGGGACCCGGTGACAGTCACACCCTCGGCGACCACGACGGCGCTGCCGATCACCAGCAGACCCGCTTCGCCGGGGCCGGTCACGACGGCCTGCCGGACCGTCAGGTGGCTGCTGCCACGGCAGTTGAAGCCGAACAGGGCCGTACGGTCGATCTTCGCCCGGGTCACCTTCACCCGGGCCTGGCCGTCCAGGGCGATTCCCGAGTTGGCCATGTCGCTGATCGCCGCGTCGGTCAGGCTCACCGTCGACCGGTCGCCGCTCGCGAACACCCCGCTCGCGCAGCTCTCCAGGCGCAGGCCCTGGAACACCGCGTTCGTCTCCTCGCGGAGCCACACCGCGCTGGAGGTGTGGCCCCGGACGTCGAGGTCGGTGAAGTGACCGCGCGCCTTCAGCATCGCCACCCCCACCTTGCCGTCCGTGATCCGGCAGCCCGTCACGATGGGCGCCCCGCCCTCCCCGACGTTGACGCCCGTGTCGCCGGTGCGGTCGAACTCGCAGTCCTCCAGCCGTCCGAGGCCCTGCTCCTCCACCGTGGCGCCCGTCGTGCGGCAGTCCTCGAACCGGCAGCCGCGGATCGTCGGATCGGCGCCACGGCTGATGTACAGCCCGTGCGCCGCGCCTGAGACGGTGGTCCGCTCGACCGTGCCCTTGGCCTGGTCGTAGAAGCCGATCGCGACGCCGTGGGCCTCGCGGATGCGGCAGCCGAGCACCTCAGCCTGCGCGTGGGCACCGACCGAGATCGCGTGGCTGCCGCTACCGGTCAGCTCGCAGTCCTCGATCCGCACTCGCGAACCGCGCACGCTCACACCGCAGGACCGGTTGCCGGTCACGGTGCAGCGGAGGAAGGTGGCCTCGGAACTCTCCGAGACCACGACGGCGTCGCCCTTGGCGTCGACGAACCGGGTGTCCTCCACCGTGCCGCGTGCCCCGGTCAGTTCCGTCCGGCCGACGCGGATCTCGCAGTCGCCGACGGTGAGCGTGGCGCCCGGCAGGGCCCGTACGCTGCACTCGCCGTGGCCGGTGACGGTGCTGCGGCGGAGTACCAGCCGGCCGGTGCCGCTGACCGCCGCCGTCCGCCGGTTGACGATCTCCAGGCCGGCCAGCGTGACCGTCCCCGAGCAGCTGACCGTGACGTCCTCCGGCGAGTCGATGACCACGGTGCCCGGACCGTCCGCCGCGCACAGCTCCACCGTGCCGGTGACCGTGAGCGCTTCGGTGTACCGGCCGGGCCCGATCAGCACCCGCACCGGCCGCCCGCCGGAGTCCGCCCGCAGCGCCGCCGCGATCGTCCGGTGGCCCACCCGCCCGGCAGGGGAGACGCGCAGGGTCAGAAAGTCCGGCCCGTCGTCCGGCCCGTCGTCCGGCTCGCTGTCCGACCCGTCGTCCGGCCCGGCCCGCCGGCACCTCCGCAGCGCCTCGGCCAACTGCTCGGGGAACACCTCGAGTCCGTGCCGGTGGCCGTTGGCCGTGGAGAGCAGCGGCGCCACGCCGAGGGTGTGGTCCTTCCCGGCGATCAGGCAGTCCCAGCGCCTCAGTGGGTCGGGCCGGGCCGCGTCCGGCTTCAGGCGGGCCAGCAGGGTCCACGGCGTGGGGCGCCTGCGGTGACTGGGCCCGGCGGCGGAGAGCTCCACGCCGGTCACGTTCGTCCACGGCACCGACGTCCGGGCCCCGGCGGCGTCGATCGTCAGCCGCTGCCCGTCGATCTCCAGCCGGCACCGGGTGGAGCAGCAGGCGATGACCACCGAGACGGCCGCGAACCCGAGGGCGGCCGAGGCCACCGCCGTCGCCGCGACCGCCGTCGGCAAGGGGCAGCGGGTGGCGGCCAGCAGGCCGAGCAGTACCGACAGTGCGATCCGCCCGTGGGTCAGCAGGACGGCCGGCCGGGAGAGCAGCCGGCCGGGTATCCGGACGGTCTCCGGCTCGCCCTCCCGGCGGGTACGCGGGAGAGCGGTGGCGCCGTGCCACAGCTCTCCCGCGTACCGGGTGAACAGCCTGTCGAGGCTCGCGGGTGTGACGGCGAGGAACCGGAGATCGGACCCGATCCCCGCCCAGGCCGCCACCCAGCGGGGCGCGATCCACCGGTTCGCGTCGGCGGGCCGCCCCTGCCGGAGCCGGACGAGCAGCCGCCCCTGGAAGAACTGTCCGCCCCAGACCGCAGTCCGCCGGGGCGCGGGCAGCAGGGCCAGCCCCTCGATATCGGCCCAGCGCAGCCGTACCCGCCGCAACGGCCCCCGCAGCTCCAGGCCGTCGGCCGTCAGGACGATCGCCGCCGGGCCGAACAGCCGGACCAGCAGCACCCCGAGGAGCGCCGCCCACAGCGCCGTACCGACCACCGCCACCAGCCACACCAGTGGCGCGTCCACCCGCGTACGCTCCGTCAGACCCTCCGCGCAGAGCAGCAGCGCGATCACCACCGGCACCAGCTGCCGGAACGTCGTCGAGAACACCGCCGGATTCCGGCCGACCCGGATTGTGGGCAGCTCGGCGCGTGCTGTCCCGGGATCAACGACCTGTGTCACCAAAAACCCCCGTCGGCCGTATCAGCAGCCCCAGGGTAGCGATCCTTCCGGCGGTTCGGACCCCGTTTCAGGGGCCGCTGGTTGGTGCGCAGAGCAGCGCGGCCCGCAGGTCCACCCGGTCCTGGAGCAGGGCCAGGCTGCGCCCGGTGAGTTCCTCGATGCGGCGGACCCGATAGTGCACGGTGTTGACATGCACAAAAAGTGCCTCCGCCGTGCGGGCCCAGGAGCCGTCGTGGTCGAGGAAGGCGCTGAGGGTGCCGAGCAGCGAGACGCCGTTCTCGCGGTCGTGGTCGGCCAGTGGCGCCAGCAGCTTGGCGTGGAAGGCGGTGGTGACCTCGGCCGGGATACCCCTCAGCAGGGCTGCCAGCGAGCTGAGTTCGCCGCTGCTGCCGACCGCCCCGGCGGGCCCCGGGCCGTCCGCCCCGGCTTCGAGCGCGTACGCGGCCTGGACCAGCGCGCCGCTCAGCGGCCCAGCCGTCGGGGTAGCGGTCGTGGGGGCGGTGGCCGGAGCGCCGGCCGGATCGGTGGTCGTAGCCGTGGTCGGGCCCACGCCGGAGCGCAGCTGCCGGCTGCCCGTCAACTTCGCCTGGATGTCCGGCCACGCAGCCCGCAGCCCGGCCGCCACCGCCGTCGCCGGTGCGGCGACCAGCGCGGTGGCCCCGCCGTGCCCGTCCTGCGCGGCCGCGAACGGTGCGCCGACCCGGTGCAGGGCCTCCGCCAGTGCCGCGACGGCCCAGGCCGCGTCCTGCGCCGCCGGCGCGCCGCCGTCGATCCGCGCGCAGACCGGGGTCAGCCGCGCGCCGGGCGGCAGACCGCAGGCGGCGAGCGCGTCCGCCAGCCCGGGGCCGTCCTGCGCCAGCAGTTCGACCAGCCGGGCGGCCGTCTGCCGCTGCGCCGCCGCGCCCGCGCGGACCCGGGTGGCGAGCGGGGCGAGCAGCTCGGCGAGGCCCTGCAGAGCGGTGGCGGCCGAGAGCGTCGGTGCGGTGTGCGGCTGGAGCAGCCAGCCGTCGAAGGGGGAGTCACCCTGCGGACCGATCGGCACCGCGCCCCGGGCGGTGCCGCCGCCGGGGCCACCGGTCGCACCGCCGCCCGTGCCACCGGTCGTACGACCACCCGTGAAGCCGCCCGCACCGCCGCCCGTACGACCACCCGTGAAGCCGCCCGCACCGCCGCCCGTACCGCCGGTCGAGCAGGCCAGCACCCGCCCGGTCGCCGAGACGACCGAGCAGTCCGGGATGCCGAGCCGTGCCACCGCGCACGCCAGCACCTCGCCGAGTGGCGCCTCGGCGTGCAGCAGGGCAAGCAGCTCGCGCCGCGCGGCCTCCGGGATCACCGCGACACCCTCCGAACGGGCCTGCAAGCCGCCCCAGAGCCGCAGGTAGACCCGGTCGGTGACCGCGCGGAAGCTGGTGCCCGGCGGGAGGGAGAGCAGCGGGATCTCGTGGGTCCGGCAGGCGTCCACCAGGCTCTCGGGAACCGTCCCGTGGGTGCCCTCGCCCGCCAGCAGGGCGGCGACCCCGGCGCTGCGCAGCGAGGTCGCGAAGCGCAGTGCCGCCGAGGTCTCGTCCGGCTGCCACCAGACCAGCCCGCTGAGCACCAGTTCGCCGGGCTGGAGGTAGCGGGCGGGGTCCTGGAGGTCGGTGGAGGTCACTCCGGTGACCTGGCGGCCCAGTAGGTCGGACGTCCCCCAGGCCAGCCCGATGTGCAGGCCGTCCAGCCCCAGCAGATCTCCGACGATCATGTCTCGCTCCCTGTGCTCCGCGTCCCCTTTCCTACCTCTCGCTTCAGCGAGGGCAAGGTGCGCACAGGCATGGTAAATGCAAGAGCAAACCCTGCTGAACCCTCTTGTTCGATCACCCAGGAGCAACCGCCTCACCTGGTGCTCCGCGCCAGTCGTACGCCCAGTTGCGCCGTTGCTTCAATCGGATCGCGAGTGGACGAGAGGGACGGAAATGGATCTGAACACGGTGCTGGAGGTGCGCGACGCCCGCCGTCGCGACGTATGGCGGCCGGGCGACGCCTGGCTCGGCGGCGGCACGTACCTGTTCTCCGAGCCGCAGCCCCACCTCCGCCGACTGATCGACCTGAGCCGGACCGGCTGGGAGCCGCTGCAGGTGACCGCCGGCGGGGATCTGGAGATCGCCGCGACCTGCACGATCGCCCAGCTCTCCCGCTTCCCCAAGCCCGCGCACTGGGCGGCGGCGCCGCTGTTCGAGCAGTGCTGCCGGGCCTTCCTGGCGTCCTGGAAGATCTGGAACATGGCCACCGTCGGCGGCAACCTGTGCAACGGGCTGCCCGCCGGGCCGATGATCTCGCTGACCGCCGCCCTGGACGGCGTCTGCCTGCTGCAGTCCCGGACGGGCGGGCTGCGTCGGCTCCCGGTCGCGGACTTCGTCATCGGCGCGGGCGTCAAGGTACTCGAACCCGGCGACCTGCTCCGCTCGATCACCCTGCCGGCCCGCGCCCTGGGCAGTCATACGGCGTTCCGGCAGGCCTCGCTGTACGGGCTGGGCCGATCCGGTGCGCTGGTGATCGGCATGCTCGACCCGGTCGACGAGATGCTCACCATCACCGTCACCGCCTCGACCGTGCGGCCGATCCGCCTGCGGTTCCCGCTGCCGCCCAACGCCGAGGCGGTGCGCGAGGCGGTCGAGTACGGGATCGAGCCGCACGAGTACTACGACGACATCCACGGACTGCCCGCCTGGCGACGGCACATGACGTTCCGTTTCGCCGAGGAGATCCGCCGCGAGCTGCTTGAGCCCGCACAGCTCGAGCCCGCACTGACTGAGGAGGCCGGACGATGAGTTACTCGATCCGCGTCAACAACCAGGACTTCGACGCCGAGCCCCGCCCGGGCCAGTGCCTGCGCACCTACCTGCGCGACCAGGGCTGGTTCGGCGTGAAGAAGGGCTGCGACGCCGGGGACTGCGGCGCCTGCACTGTCCAGGTCGACGGCGAGCCGGTGCACAGCTGCCTCTACCCGGCCGTCCGCGCCGAGGGCCGCTCGGTGACCACCGTCGAGGGGCTGGCCAAGAACGGTGAACTGCACCCGATGCAGCAGCGGTTCCTGGACGCGCAGGGCTTCCAGTGCGGCTTCTGCACCGCCGGCTTCCTGATGACCACCTCAGCCCTGGACGCCGAACAACTCACCGACCTGCCAAGGTCCTTGAAGGGCAACCTGTGCCGCTGCACCGGCTACCGGGCGATCGAGGACGCCGTACGCGGGGTCAAGCACGCCGAGGAGCCGTGCGCCGGGCAGGCGGTCGGCCGCAGCCTGGGCGCACCGGCCGGACCGCAGGTGGTCACCGGCACCGCCCGCTACACCTTCGACATCGAGGTCGAAGGGCTGCTGCACATGAAGCTGCTGCGCTCCCCGCACCCGCACGCCCGGATCATCTCCATCGACACCTCGGCCGCCCTGCGCGTGCCCGGCGTGCACGCGGTGTTCACCCACCACGATGCCCCCGGCAAGCTGTACTCCTCGGCCCGGCACGAGCACCCCACCGAGGACCCGGACGACACCCGGGTGCTGGACGACGTGGTCCGGTTCGCCGGCCAGCGCGTGGCGGCCGTGGTCGCCGACACCGAGGGGGCCGCCGAGGAGGGCTGTCGCCGGATCGTCGTGGAGTACGAGGTGCTCCCGTACGTCATCGACCCGGAGCTCGCCATGCTGCCCGGCGCGCCGGTGATCCACCCGAAAGGGCCGGAGTCGCGCATCTTCCGCGCCCAGGACAACGTCTGCGGCGAGGTGCACGGCGAGCTGGGCGACGTCGAGCGGGGCTTCGCCGAGGCCGACGTGGTCTACGAGGAGACCTTCCGGACCCAGCGGGTGCAGCACGCCAGCCTGGAGACGCACGGCTGCGTCGCTTACTTCGAGGCCCCGGAGGAGGGCGGCGAGGAGCGGATCGTGGTGCGCTCCAGCACCCAGGTGCCGTTCCTGACCCGGCGCGCCCTGTGCGACCTGTACGACCTGCCGATGGAGAAGGTCCGGGTGGTCGCGGGCCGGGTCGGCGGCGGGTTCGGCGGCAAGCAGGAGATGCTCACCGAGGACATCGCGGTGCTGGCCGCGCTGAAGCTGCACCGGCCGGTCAAGCTGGAGTTCACCCGTCCCGAGCAGTTCTACGGCGCGACCACCCGGCACCCGTTCAAGGTCACGGTGAAGGTCGGCGCCAGGAGCGACGGAACGCTGACCGCCCTCCAGTTCCGGGTGGTCGCCAACACCGGCGCGTACGGCAACCACGGCCCGGCGGTGATGTTCCACAGTGTCGGCGAGTCGATGGGCGTGTACAAGGCGCCGAACAAGAAGGTGAACGCGTACTCGGTCTACACCAACGGCGTGCCCGCCGGCGCGTTCCGGGGCTACGGGCTCGGCCAGGTCACCTTCGCCCTGGAGTCCGCGATGGACGAGCTGGCCCGGCGCCTGGACATCGATCCGCTGGTGCTGCGCGAGAAGAACGTGATCGGCCCCGGCGACCACATGGAAGGACCCTGCGGAGAGGAGGAGGACCTGCACATCGCCAGCTACGGCCTGGACCAGTGCCTCCAGGTGGTCCGCAACGCCCTCGCCGACGACCGCAGCGCCGAACTGGCCCCCGAGGGCTGGCTGGTCGGGCAGGGCTTCGCGATGTCCGCCATCGCCACCGGGCCGCCCGGCGGCCACTTCGCCGACGCAACGGTGAAGCTGCTGGAGGACGGCACGTACGACATCGCGGTCGGTACAGCCGAGTTCGGCAACGGCACCACCACCGTCCACAAGCAGATCACCGCCGGCGCGCTGGGCACCACGGTGGACCGCATCGCCATCCGCCAGTCCGACACCGACGTGGTGAAGCACGACACCGGCGCCTTCGGGTCGGCGGGCACGGTGGTGGCGGGCAAGGCCGTGATGAAGGCCGCCAACGCGCTCGCCGAGCAGATCCTCTCCTTCACCGCCGAGTACGCCCGCACCCCCCGCAGCCTGCTGCGGCTGACCGCCGACGCGGTCGAGTGCGACGGGCGGCTGGTCTCGCTCAAGGAGGTCTTCGAGGCCGCGCGCGGCAAGGGCGTCGAGCTCACGGCCGCCGGGCACTGGGGCGGCTCCCCCCGCTCGGTGGCCTTCAACTCGCAGTGGTTCCGGATCGCGGTCGACCCGGACACCGGCGAGATCAAGATCCTGCGCAGCGTGCACGGCGCCGACGCCGGCAAGGTGATGAACCCGATGCAGTGCCGGGGTCAGGTCGAGGGCGGCGTGGCGCAGGCGCTCGGCGCGACCCTCTTCGAACAGGTCCTGCTCGACGACGCCGGCCAGGTCACCACCGCCGCCTTCCGCCGCTACCGCCTGCCCGCCTATGCCGACGTGCCGCGCACCGAGGTCCACTTCACCGAGACCTCCGACTCCATCGGCCCGCTGGGCGCCAAGTCGATGAGCGAGAGCCCCTTCAACCCCGTCCCACCCGCCTTCGCCAACGCCCTGCGCGACGCCACCGGCGTGCGCTTCACCGAGGCCCCGTTCCTGCGCGACAAGGTCTGGCAGGCCGTCGAGGAACACCGGACCGGGCGGCAGTTGCGAGCCATGTAGCCGACTATCCATCGCACCTGCTGCTGAAATTCGATGTTCAGCGCGCATCTGCGAATGGCCGGACCGACCGTCGGGTACCACCTTCCCAGGCCGCACCCCGCGACCTGGGAAGGGGCTGCCGGATGACCGGAAGAGTCGCAACGAGAGCCGTTCACCTGCACGGCCTGCTCGACCACCCGGCCGACCTGACGGTGGAACAGCTGCGCGCCATGCCGTCACACCGGGCCGAGGTCAGCTTCGACTGCCTCGGCAGCGGGCAGCAGCGCCACAGCTTCGAAGGCCCGCTGCTCTGGGACGTGCTGCGCGCGGCCCGCCCCCAGGTCGACTTCAGCCGGCGCAAGCCCCGGCTGCGCCACGTGCTCGCCGTCACCGGAGCCGACGGCCACCTCGCGGTGATCTCCTGGGCCGAGATCGACCCGGACTTCGGCGGCCAGCGAATCCTGCTCGCCACCAGCATCGACGGCGAGCCCCTGGACGCGGTCGGCCCGCAACTGGTGATCCCCGCCGACGCCTGCGGAGCCCGGTACGTCAGCGGGATCACCGCGATCCGGATCGACGCGGTGGCCGACTGAGACCGCCTGCTCCTGAAGCGGCCGCTGTCAGGCCGTCCGCGATTCTCAGGCCGTCGCGAGCGAGATCTCGGTCGACTTGATCAGCGCGATGACCGGCGAACCGGCCGCCAGGCCCAGGTCGTTGGCGGCGTCGGCCGTGATGGCGGCCGTCAGCTCGCCGCCGTCCACGGTGACCTTGACCCCGGCCATCGCGCCGCCGGTGGCGACATCGGTGACCGTGCCCGGGATCTGGTTGCGGATGCTCAACCCGGCGACCGGACCGGTGGCGAGTGCGACCTCGGTCGACTTCACCAGGGCGCGTACGTTGCTGCCCGCGCTGAGCCCGAGTTCCTTCACCGCTTCGACGGTCACCGCCGCAGTGAGTTCCAGACCGCTCGAAAGCCGGACCTTGACGTTCGCCATCACCTCGCCGGTGGTGACGGAGGTGACGGTACCGGGGAGCTGGTTGCGAATGCTCAGACTCATGGGAGTGCCTCATTTCGATGGAAAATCGGTTTCCGAGAATGCAGCTGAGACCACTCTAGTCACGGAATCGTCGCAGCTCAGAAGCCATGCGCAGGCGCAAGCCTGATGGCCCGTAACGGCTCGCGAATGCGATCCCGGAAAATGCGCCGCCGCCGGCCCAACGCCGTCTCCACCGCAACCGATCGGCGCTGCCGAGCGTCTCGCACGGTCAGCGGATCAGCTGTCCACCGGGAGTGCTGTGCCGAAACCTCTGCTCTTCCTCGACATCGACGGCGTACTCAATCCGGTCGACCCCTGCCCGGAGTCGGACTTCGACGTCCACACCCTGCTCGGCTTCCGGGTCCTGCTGTCCGGCCGGCACGGCGACTGGGCGCGCGAACTGGCGGAGGTGTACGAGCTCTGCTGGGCCACCACCTGGGAGGACGACGCCAACACCCGCATCGCGCCGCTGCTCGGCCTGCCGCCACTGCCCGTCGTACGGTTCGCCGGGTACCGGCCGCAGCCAGGGGACCCCAGAATCCCCTTGGTGGAGCTGTTCGCCGCCGCCAAGTGGGCCCCACTGCTGCGTCACGCCGACGGACGCCCGTTCGCCTGGCTCGACGACGTCCTGCCGTCCCGGTTGGTACGCAACTCCCTGCTCCGGCGCGACCGGCTGCTCCTGCGGATCGACGCGGGACAGGGCCTCGAACGCCACCACGTCGACCGGCTGCTCGAAAGGCCGCCGCGTCCGCTGCTGGCAGGCCACATGGGCCGGGCCGTGCGGACCGCGAACCGGCAGCGCTGACGGGCCGGGTCTCAGCCGTACATGCCCGTTGCCAGGTCAGGGCAGCACTGCCGCCCGGACGCAGAGTACGTCCGGCAGGTGCGAGGTGATCAGCGACCAGCTGTCGCCGTCGTCCGCGCTGCCGTACACCTCGCCGTTCCGGTTGCCGAAGTACACCCCGGCGGGGTCGCCGTCGTCCGTGCAGAGGGCGTCGCGCAGGACGACGCCGTAGTGGTCGTCCTCGGGCAGGCCCTGGGAGAGTGGCTGCCAGCTGTCGCCCGCGTCGCGGGTGCGGAAGACCCGGCAGCGGCGGTCGACCGGCAGGCGGGCGTAGTCCGCGTCGAGCGGGAAGAGGTACGCCGTCCCGCTCTCCCGGGGGTGGGCGGTGATGCCGAAGCCGAAGGTCGCGGGCAGGTCGTCGCCGATGTCCTGCCAGTGTTCGCCGCCGTCGTCGCTGCGGTAGACGCCGCCGTGGTTCTGCAGGTAGAGGCGGTCGCGGTCGAGCGGGTCCGGTGCGACCTTGTGTACGCACTGCCCGAACTCCGGGTACTCGTCCGGGAGGAAGGCGGCCCGGATGCCGGTGTTGGACGGGTGCCAGCTCTGTCCGCCGTCCGCCGACCGGTAGACGCCGCCGGTGGAGACCGCGACCGTGAGCGCCGAGGCGTCTCGGGGGTCGGTGATGATCGTGTGCAGGCCCTGCCCGCCGAAGCCGGCGGCCCAGTCGGCGCGCTGCGGGTGCGACCAGAGCGCTTCGTCCAGCGCGAAGCTCTCGCCGCCGTCGGTGGAGCGGAACAGCGCGGCGGGTTGGGTGCCCGCGTACACGACGCCCGGTGCCTCCGCGCCCGCCGGGTGCAGCTGCCAGACCCGTTCCAGCGAGGTACCGGTGTGCTCGGGGAAGCGCACGGCCGGGCTGGACGGCTCCTGCCAGTTCGCCCCCAGGTCGTCCGACCACCAGACGGACGGCCCCCAGTGGCTGCTGTCGGCCCCCACGAGCAGCCGGGTCCGCCCGTCGCGCCGGTCGATCGCGGCCGAGTAGATCGCGTTCATCTGGAAGTGCGGCCCGGTGAACTCCCAGCCCGCCCGGTCGGAGCTGCGGGCGAGGAAGAGACCCTTCTGGGTCCCGATGGCCAACAGGGTTTCGGTCATGGCATACCACCTGGTCAGCGACGTCCGGCCCCCGCCGCCAGTCTGCCCCCGGCCGTCGGGGGGCGCACGTCACCGCGCTGGGCGGTCCCAAACCTGCCCGGGTCCGTCCGGTGCCGCTGCCGGACAGCGACCGGAGCGCCTACCATCCGTCCGGGCCCGGCCCCGGCTCGTCCCCCGCGAAGAGTACGGGCCGGGGCTCCAGGTCAGCCCCGGTAGGTCTCCAGCAGGCGCAGCCACACCTCGCTGATCGTCGGGTAGGACGGCACCGCGTGCCAGAGCCGGTCGATCGGTACCTCGCCGACCACGGCGACGGTGGCCGAGTGCAGCAGTTCCGCGACGGCCGGGCCGACGAAGGTCGCGCCGACCAGGATCTCGCGGTCCAGGTCGATCACCAGACGGGCCCGGCCCTGGTAGTTGTCGCCGTACAGTGAGGCCCCCGCGACCTGGCCGAGGTCGTGGTCGACCGCCTGTACCCGCAGGCCGGCCTCCTCGGCCTGACGGAGCGTCAGGCCGACCGAGGTGGCCTCGGGTTCGGTGAAGACCACCTGGGGCGGGCCGGCGGTGTCGGCGGAGGCGGAGTGGGCGCTCCAGCGGGCGGTGTCCAGCTGTTCGCCACGGGCGCGGGCGCCGATCGCGGCGCCCGCGATCCGGGCCTGGTACTTGCCCTGGTGGGTCAGCAGTGCGCGGTGGTTGACGTCGCCTGCCGCGTACAGCCAGCCGCCCGGGACGCCGGTCACGCTGCAGCTGTCGTCGACCTCCAGCCAGGAGCCGGGGGTGAGGCCGACGCTCTCCAGGCCGATGTCATCGGTGCGCGGTGCGCGGCCGGTGGCGTACAGGACCTCGTCCGCCTCCAACTGCTCGCCGCTGTCCAGCTCCAGGGTCACCGCGCCGTCGCGGTGCAGGGCGGTGACGCTCGTGGAGAACCGCAGGTCCACGCCCGCCTCGGCCAGTCCGGCGGCGACCAACTCACCGGTGAAGGGCTCCATCCGGGGGAGCAGGCCCGCGCTCCGCACCAGCAGGGTCACCTCGGAGCCGAGTGCCCGCCAGGCGGTGGCCATCTCGACGGCCACCACGCCGCCGCCGACGACGGCCAGCCGGCGCGGTACGACGGCCGAGCTGGTCGCGTCGCGGCTGGTCCACGGGTGTGCCTCGGCCAGGCCGGGCACGTGCGGCAGGGCGGCGCGGCTGCCGGTGCAGACCGCGACAGCATGACGGGCCGTCAGCAACCGTTGGCCGTCCACCAGTACGGCCCGCTCGCCGGTCAGCCGCCCGTGGCCCCTGACCAGCTCGATGCCGGTGTCGCGGAGCCACCGGACCTGGCCGTCGTCGTGCCAGTGCGAGGTGAACTCGTCGCGCCGGGCCAGTACGGCCGCCGGGTCGAGTGCCCCGCTCGCCGCCTCCTTGGCACCGGGCAGCGCACGGGCGTGCGCCAGGGCGGCGGCCGGGCGGAGCAGCGCCTTGCTGGGCATGCACGCCCAGTACGAGCATTCGCCGCCGACCAGTTGGCTCTCCACGACGACGGTGCTCAGGCCGGCGGCCTTGGCCCGGTCGGCCAGGTTCTCGCCGGTCGGGCCCGCCCCGAGGACCACCACGTCGTACTGCTCGGGCTCAGGCTGGAGGGTCATGGCTCTCACTCTCACTCGATCGGGTGGCACCGGTCCCATCCTCTGCCGGTCGGGTGCCGCCCGTCGAATGCGGGCCCGGCGTGTCGGCGCGGCCGTCATCGGACCGTCAGATGACGGCCGGGGCCAGCTCGTCGGTGTCCTGGCGCTCCGGGCCAGAGCCCTGCATCAGCCGCTGCGGGCGGCGCACCAGCAGGTAGCCGACACCGGCCAGGGTGACCAGGCCGACGCCGAGCAGGGCCGCCCAGACCTGGTACCAGGGGGCACCGGGTGGGGCCAGGATGGTGCGCGGCCAGCAGATGTTGATGACCTCCAGCCCGGTCCACACCGCCGCCAGCACGTTGAGCAGGGTGCCCCAACGGCCGTACGAGACCTGGCCGGCAGGCCGCCAGGTGCCGCGCAGGCGGGCGGTCAGAGCGACCACGGTGAGCAGGAAGAACGGCAGGAAGGTGGCGGCGGTGCCGAAGGTGATCAGGCTGCCCATCGCGGCGCTCCGCAGGCCGAGCGGGAGGGCGGCGCAGCTGACCAGGGTCGCGGCGACCAGGCCGCCGATCGGGGCCTTGTGCCGGTTGACCTTGCGGACCTGCTCGGAGAACGGGAACACGCCGTCGCGGGCGAGCGAGTAGAGGCCGCGTGCGGCGCCACCCTGGGAGGCCATCAGGCAGGCGGTGAAGCTGATCAGTACGACGATGATGAACGGCTTGTCCGACCAGCTGCCCAGTCCGGTGGTGACGGCGGTGGTGACGGGGTCGAGGTCCTTGCCCGCCACCACGGCGGCCGGATCGGGGTGGGCGAGCGCGACGGAGACGGCGTTCAGGATCACCACGGCGCCGACGCTGAGCAGCGAGTACCGCATGGCGCGTGGCACCTGGCGGGCGGCGTCCTTGGTCTCCTCGGCGGTGGAGACGCAGGCGTCGAAGCCGATGAACGCCCAGCCGCCGACGGCGATCACGGCCAGGAAGGAGGCCAGGCTGCCGGTGCCGGTGGTGGCGGGCGCGTTCAGGGTGTCGGTGAGGAGGCCGAAGCCGTGCTGCCGGTAGAAGAGCAGCAGGGCGAGGCCGACCCCGACGGAGGCGACGGCCTCGGCGGCGATGCCGAGTGAGGCGAACCAGCGCAGCATGTTGATGCCGTAGGCGTTCACCAGCGTGCAGCAGACCATGAACCCGACTGCGACCAGTACCAGTTGGGTGGGTGTCGGGGTGACGCCGAAGAGCGCGAAGAACCAGGGTGAGGCCAGGTACGCGACCGTGGTGTTGGCGAACATCACGGCGAACTGCCACATCCAGCCGCTCAGCCACGCGAAGGTCGGCCCGGCGAGCCGGCGGCTCCACTGGTACGCGCCGCCGGCCAGCGGCCACTGCGAGGCCAGCTCGGAGTAGACGCAGACCACCAGCATCTGCCCGAGCAGACAGATCGGCAGGGCCCAGACCCAGGCGCCGCCGTAGATGCTCATGCCGACCTGGGCGACGGCGTAGAGCCCGACCACGGGCGAGACGACCGCGAAGCCCATCGAGATGTTGCCCAGTACGCCGAGGCTGCGCCGCAGCTCCTGGCGGTATCCGAGGGCGGCGAGCCGCTCGCTGTCGGACGCGGCCGCTGTGGTTGCTGCGGGCTCTCTGGTCTCTCCGGTGAGCTCCGGCCCGGTGAGGTTCGGTGATCTTGGGGGAGTGTCGGTCATGGCTCGGCCACCTTGCCGTCGACTAAAACTAACTTTGTTAGTCGAGGACGGTAGCCGGTGGATCGGGGTCTGCGGAAGGGGTCGACACCAGGCTGTAACGTGACCGGATCCGGGAACAGCTGAAGGGCGGGGTAGTGGGGCGACCGAGCAGAGCGCTGCTGAGCAGGGAACTCATCGCCAGGGCGGCGCTGGAGCTGGTGGACGAGCACGGCGCCGACGGCCTCACCATGCGGGCCCTCGCCGATCGCCTGGGGGTCAAGGCCGCCTCGCTGTACAACCACGTGAGCGGCAAGGACGAGCTGCTCGACGGCCTCGCCGAGCTGGTCAACGCCGAGATCGACCTATCGCCGCTGGAGGCCGGCCGGCCACTGGTCCCTGGCTCCCCGCCGGCGCCCGACAGCGGCCGCAGCTGGCGCGAGGGGCTCGCCGCGTACGCGCGCGGCTACCGCGCGGCCTTCATACGCCACCCCAACACCATCGCCCTGCTCGCCCGCCGCAGGGTCGAGGCCGAACGCCAGCTGCTGGGCTACGACACGCTGCTCGCCGCCCTCGGCCGGGCCGGGCTCACCCCGGCCGACGCGGCGGAGGCGGCGGCCGCGCTGGACTACCTGGTGCTCGGCTCGGCACTGGAGACCTTCACCGAAGGCTTCACCCGCGACACCGCCGAGTACCGCCCCCGCTACCCGGCGCTCGCGGGCGCCCTGGAGGCGTCGGCGGCGCGCGGCGACGGGCCGGGCGGCCTCGACGAGCGCGGCTTCGAACTCGCGCTCCGGCTGCTGTTGGACGGGCTCGCGGCGCGGATCTAGCACGACCTGGGGGCCCGGAGCGGTGCTCCGGGCCCCCAGCTCTCCATCACGCCTGGGTCGCGGCATTCGCCTTGGCGCGGACCTCGTCCATGTCCAGCGCCCGGGCCTGGGTGATCAGGTTCTCCAGGGCAGGCTCCGGCAGTGCGCCGGCCTGCGAGAACACCATGATTCCGTCGCGGATGATCGCCAGGGTCGGGATGGACCGGATGTCGAACGCCGCCGCCAACTCCTGCTGAGCCTCGGTGTCCACCTTGGCGAAGACCAGATCGGTGTGGCGCTCCGCCGCCTTCTCGTAGACGGGAGCGAATCGCAGGCACGGTCCGCACCAGCCCGCCCAGAAGTCGATCAGGACGAAGTTCTTGCTGTCCGGGCCCTGGACGACCTCATCGAAGTTGTCCGAAGTCAGCTCGACGGTGCTCATAGCCGAATACCTGCCCTTTCAGATGCCGGACGTGCCCCTACGCTCGCTCTGAACTCCTTGCCGCGCTGCGCTATTCCGCTTGGCCACCTGGTGGGTACGTGGTCGTACTTCGGCGTGAGGGCGTCGAGGAGCGCCCCCGGCGCCGGGCCTGGAAGCCGCTGAACGGCGGGCGGCCGCCCGCGATCACCTCGTCGTAGCTGGTGTCGGCGAGCGGGTCTCCTCCTCGGACACCCTGGCGCCGTCCACCGCGAAGCCCGAGGGTCGGAGCGGGGTCGGCCCGACACAGGGATCGGTCGTCAGGGCAGGTAGCGGAACGTTCCGGAGAGGATGCCGAGGGTGTCACCCTCGTGGAACGACGTCCCCAGGGCCTGGTTGAGCCCGGCGGCTCCGTCCGGGGTGAGAGCCAGGGGTACCTTGGCGGTCTTGACGGCGGCCTCTGACGGGTCCAAGCCCCAGCCCCCGCCGCCGGTGAGCGCGGAGCCCAGGGTGTAGCCGGCGAAGGTCTGCTCCGTAGGGGACTTGACGCCGTTGATGACCGGGTAGGTGGACAGGCCCTGGTTCGGGAAGAAGCGCAGCCAGAACTCGTCGGCCGTCCAGGTGCCGCCCGTGTCCGGGTTGGTGAACGTCCAGCCACCCGGGTAGTACACCCGGCCGAAGTTCACGAAGTCGATGTAGTCGCCGGAGGTCGAGCCGATCGGGCTGATCACCCCGGTGTCCCCGGCCGGCGCGGTGACCGGCGTGATCGGGGTCACGGTGACGTGCTGCTCGTCCAGCCGGGCCTTGAAGCCCGGGTCCCAGGTGACCTGAGCCTCGCCCCAGGGGGAGATGTACGGCCCTGAGGGCGGGGCGGCGGCAGCGCGGGTGGCAGGTACTGCCACCGCGAGCAGCGTCGCGGCGAGGGCGGTCGAAAAAAGCTGACGTCGGTTCATATAACTTTCCTTGTCAGTAGTTTGTCATCGAATGACAGATGTAGCCGAGTAACCATAAGTACACATAGTGACGATGTGTCATACACTTGCGGAGAATTGACCCGCACGGGCGAATTTCCGGCACGCGCTGATGCCCTACTGCGGCGCGCCGCGCAAGGAGGCCACCCGCGCGCTGCCCGTCGGACGTCGCGTTCTACGGACACCGCCTCGGCGGAGCTGCCGCTGGTGGGGGAGTGACCCCGCAGGTGGCCGCCGGAAGATTTTCCGCTCTCCGTTGAGTACCTCGGTGGCCGCGCCCGTACTGATGGGAAAGGGTGCGGGAAGCCGCCCGCGAAGGGTCAGCCGCCCGCAAGGACAGCCGCCCGCAAAGACCAGCCGACCGAGCCAGTTGGGGGATCCAACCATGCCTACCCTCCGTCGCGCCGCACTGTTCGCCGCGTCCGGAGCCGCCGCCGCCGCGCTGGTGGCCGGCTGCGGTTCCAGCGGGTCGTCGCACAGTTCCGGGGCCGCCACCACCACGCCCGCCGCACCGACGGCGCCGTCCACCGTTCCGGCCACACCGGCCACGCCGTCCACCCCTGCTGCCCCGGCGGGCCAGACCGTCCTGCGGACGGCGACCTCGGGGACGCTCGGCACGATCGTGACCGACGGCAGCGGGTTCACCCTGTACCGCTTCGACCAGGACACCGCGCAGCCGTCCATGTCCAACTGCAACGGCGCCTGTGCCACCCTCTGGCCACCGGAGAAGGCGGCCGGGACTCCGCAGCTCAAGGGCATCGATGCGAAGCTGGTCGGTACCGTGACCCGGTCCGACGGCAGCAAGCAGGTCACCCTCAACGGCTGGCCGCTGTACCGCTACTCGCCCGACACCAAGCCCGGTGACACCAAGGGCCAGGGCTTCGGTGGCATCTGGTTCGCCGCCACGCCGACCGGCGGCAAGGCCGGCGCCGTCACCCAGCCCCCGGCCACCACCCCCGGCACGACCACTCCCAAGCCCACCTCGCCCAGCCCCACCATGAACCCCGGCAGCGGAGGTGGCGGAGGCTACGGCTACTGATCACGGCCCGGGTGTCCGTCTCGACCTGGAGGTGCGCGTGCGCGAGGATGGCGCCGTGACCGATCACCCCTTCACCGGCCGGAGCACCGAGGACGGGCCACCGTCCCGGCCGGCGCCGGACGAGGAGCTGATGCGGACCCTGTACCGGGACCACGCGGGCCCGCTGCTGGGCTTCGTGCTCCGGCTGGTGGCCGGTGACCGGCAGCGGGCCGAGGACGTGGTGCAGGAGACGCTGCTCCGGGCCTGGCGCAACATCCACCAACTGGACGTCTCCGCACCGTCGTTGCGTCCCTGGCTGGTGACAGTCGCCCGCCGGGTCGTGATCGACGGCCACCGCAGCAGCCTCGCCCGGCCGCGCGAGGTCAGCGATTCGCCGCTGGAGCTGTTGCCCGCCGAGGACGAACTCGACCGGGCGCTGCGGCTGATGACCATCTCCGACGCGCTCGACGACCTCACCCGCGCGCACCGCGAGGTCATCGTCGAGACGTACCTCAAGGGCCGCACGGTCAACGAGGCGGCCGCCGAACTCGGCATCCCCGCAGGTACGGTCAGGTCACGGATCTTCTACGCGCTGCGTGCGTTGAAGCTCGCGCTAGAGGAACGAGGAGTGACATCGTGACGTCGCCCCAGGAACCCAGGCCCCAGCGACCCACGCCCCAGGCGCCCTCGCCGCAGCAACCCGGTTCGCAGTACCCCTCGCCGCAGCACCACGGTCCCCGACAGCCCGGGCCGCGCAGGCCGCCCGCCGAACTGCACCTCGACGTCGGTGCGTACGTGCTCGGCGTGCTCGAACCGGCCGACCGGGCGGAGTTCGAGGAACACTTGGCCGGCTGCGCCGACTGCACCGCCGAGGTCGGGCAGCTCGGCGGTCTGGAGCCGCTGCTGGCCGAACTGGCCGACGCCGGACTGCCTTCGGGCTCGGACGGGTCCGGCGTCACGCCGAGGCCGAGCGACCAGCTGCTCGACCGGCTGGTCGGCGAGGTCTCCGCGACCCGGCGCCGCAGCCGTACCCGGCGGTTGGCGCTGGTCGCGGCGGCCGCCGTCCTGATCGTCGCCGGACCGGTGGCGACCGCCGCCCTGACGGGTGGGGCGGTGCCCCCGCCGGCCGTCGCCGTGGCCGTCGCCCAGCAGTTCAGCGCCACCGATCCGGCGAACGGCTCCTCGGCCACCGTCGGCGTGACACCGGAGAGCTGGGGAAGCCGGATCAGCCTGTCCTTCTCGACCGGCACCCTCCAGGGGCCGGTCAGCTGCGACCTGGTCGCCGTCTCCCACCACGGCGAACGCCAGACCGTCACCACCTGGTCCGTCCCCCCGGCCGGCTACTCCACCCTCCGGACCACCGGCGGAGCCGGCCTCTCACCGTCCGACATCGACCACTTCGAGATCCGCACCCTGGACACCGCCAACCGCCTCCTGGTCACCGTCCCGACCGCACCCGGCGGCTCCTGACCTCAGCCCCGCTCCGCCAGCCGGCGCACGGCCCGGCCGTAGCGGCGGGCGTAGCGGCGCTGGACGTGCGGGACGAGAGGTCCGGCCAGGCGGGTGTACCAGCGGCCCGGGACGCTGAAGGCGGTGACGGTGAACCAGACGGCCAGGTCAGGGCCCATCTGCACGATGAAGGACTCCTCACCGCACTCCGGGTGGCCGGTCCGGGTGCCGTAGGCGAAGCCGATCCGGTCGCTCTCGTAGGTGCTCCAGACCACCTCGCAGGGCGCCGCCACCCGCAGCGGACCGACGCCGATCGCGCACTCGACGGCGACGCCGGGCGCGGCCCGGTCGCTGTCCGCGCGGACCCGGATGCCCGCCGCGCGGTGCATCCGCCAGGTGGTGACGGCGTCGCCCGCGCGCTCCAGGACGTCACGGCCGTGGCCGATCAGGACGCGGTGGTGGAGGTGCTGGTAGCCGCTCGGGAGCGGTTCGCCGGGCCTGGTGGTGGCGCCGGTCTCGGGGTAGCTGAGTTGACTGGTCACGAGTGGGGCTCCTTCGGTCGGCACCGTCCCGAGAGGACTCTACGACAGCATTGAACGCGTTCAATAAATACCCCTGTCCGGAAGCGGAAGCGCACACTGAGAGCGAGGAGGCCGCGTCCGCAAGGACCTGCCCGCCGAGGCTGCGGCGCGGACAACCGTCATGCCACACATCCCGTTGATCTGCCCGCGCTGCGGCCACACGCAGCGCTTCGTACCCGGCGACCTCGAACACCCGGCCCGGGTGGTGCACGAGGACACCGGACGGGAAGCCTGCGAACCGACCGGCCAGGGCCGGGAGAGCCCCGATCCCGCCCCGAAGGCCCGGTGAGCGGTGGAAAACGACACCCGCGCGGCGCACGCTGGAGGGTGAGCCCTTGGAGGTGGCGGTCATGATGCAGACTCTCGTCGGATGGCACATCGAGCTGGAGTTCCAGGAGGACGGTGACCGGACGAAGGCCGTCGCCCTGGTCAGACTCGCGGACGGGACCGAGGTCAAGTCCCACGGCTTCAGCACCAGGCACCACGACGACCCGCCGCAACTCCGGGTCGGTGAGGAGGTGGCGGGTGCGCGGGCGCTCAACGACCTCGCGATGCAGCTGCTCAGCAAGGCCCACAGCGAACTCCGGGGGGTCGCGCCGAGGCCGCTCTGAGGCCGCTCCGAGCGGGCGGGCCCCGGCCACTCTCCGAGGAGGCGACGCTAGCCGCTGGTGAGCGGCTTGCCGTAGACGGCGGAGCCGCGTCGGACCGTCATGCCCAGCCCCTCGTAGAACGCCAGCGCGCCGGTCTCCGAGTGGGTCCACAGGGTGCAGGTCGGCCGTCCCTGCCGGTGGAAGCTGCGGAACGCGTGCTGCAGCAGCGTGCGGGCGATCCCCTGGTTGCGCTGGTCGTGGCGCACCGCGACCCGGTCGACGTACCCCTCGTCGCCACCCGGGGTTGCCAACGAGAGTACGGCGCCGACCAGTTGGTCGTCGGCGAAGGCCAGCGGTGAAGCCGTCGGTACGAAGTCGGGGTGGTCGACGGTGTGCCGGGCCCACTCGTCGTAGGACTTGCGGCGCTTCTGCCACTCGCCGAAGGCGTCCTCGGTGAGCTGGTACGCCGCCCGTTCGTCGCCGGGCCGGAAGGGCCGTACCGTGATGCCGACCGGCGGCTCGGACACGACCGGTTCGGCCGACAGTGCGAGCGCCAACTGCCACTGGGTGACGAAGGGTTCGTAACCACGGGACCGCAACAGTGCGACGGCAGCCCGGTCGTGGTCCGAGACCGTCTGGGAGAGCCGTTCGCTGCCCAGTCGGCCGGCTCGCTGTTCGGCCCAGTCGAGCAGCCGGCTGCCCAGCCCCCGCCCCCGGTGCCCGGGGTGGACGTCGATCTCGGCCCGCAGAGCGCTCTTCAGCCAGGCCCTGGCGACCAGCTCTCCCGCCGGGTCGTGCACGAGCAGGCTGTCGAGCGCCAAGTCCCGTCCGGGCAGCGCGAGGTCGGCGGAGGTCGTACCGGGGTCGGTCTCGGCGCGGCCGTGCAGCGCACGCTCGCAGGCGGCGACCAGCCGGTGGATCTCCCGGTCGTCGCCGGTCGTGGCCGGCCGGTGCCGATAGCCGGTCGGCAGCTGGTGCGAGGCGAAGTTGGGCACTGCTGAACCCTGCACCATCGGCATCGGGTCTGTCGCCCCATTTGCTGCAGCTGGTCGCCGTACGGTTGGTCGCCTCACAGCTGGTCGAGCGGCACGTCCGGGTCGGCGAGCGCTGCCGGGGCCACCGGGCGTCCGCTGCGGACCAGCTCGCGGATCGGGTCGGTCACGTCCCAGACGTTGACGTTCATCCCGGCCAGCACCCGCCCGCCGGAGAGCCAGAACGCGATGAACTCGCGGGCGCCCGGGTCGCCACGGAACACCACCTGGTCGTAGCCGCCGGGCTCGACGTACCCGGTGTACTCCATCCCCAGATCGAACTGGTCGGTGAAGAAGTACGGCACGCGGTCGTACGCGGCCGGCCGGCCGAGCATCGACCGGGCCGCCGTACGCGGCTGGTGCAGGGCGTTGGCCCAGTGCTCGACCCGGATCGGCTTGCCGAACAGCGGGTGGAAGGCGTTGGCGGCGTCGCCCGCCGCGAAGACGTCGGGGTTCGAGGTCCGCAGGTGCTCGTCGGTCCGGATGCCGTTGTCGACCGCCAGCCCCGCCGCTTCGGCGAGCGCGGTGTTGGGCGTGATCCCGACGCCGACGACCATCGTGTCCGCCGCCACCAGTGTGCCGTCGCCCAGCCGGACGCCCTGTTCGGTCAGCTCGGTGATCTGCACGCCGAAGCGCAGCTGCACGCCGTGCGCGCGGTGCAGCTCCGCGAAGACCTGGGCGACCTCCCGGCCGAGCACCCGCAGCAGCGGCAGCTCCGCCACCTCCAGCACCGTCACCTCGGCCCCGGCCTCCCGGGCCGCGGCGGCGGTCTCCAGCCCGATCCAGCCGGCCCCGATCACCACGATCCGGGCGCCTGGCTTGAACGCGGCCCTGAGCCGGTCGCTGTCCTGGACGGTCCGCAGATACAGCACGTTCTCCCGTCCGGCCCCCGGCACCCGCAGCCGGCGTGGCGCGGCGCCGGTGGCCAGCAGCAGCTTGGCGTACCCGACCGTGATGCCGTCGGCCAGCGTCACCCGGTGCGCGACCGGGTCGACGGCCGTGACCGTGGTGTCCAACCGCAGGTAGACGTTGTGCTCGGCGTACCACTCGGCCGGATGGACGTAGATCTTCTCCCGGGCGGTCTTGCCCATCAGATAGCCCTTGGAGAGCGGCGGCCGTTCGTACGGGCGCTCCGGGTCCTCGCCGATCAGCATGAGCGGTCCGTCGTAGCCCTCCTCCCGGAGTGCTTCGGCGGCCTTCGCGCCCGCCAGGCTCGCACCGACGATCACGTGTGCGGCGTCCATCCCCAGCTCCTCACCTCTCCGGCGGTCGTCTGCCTCCCCATCTCAGCGCGTACCCGACCACCGCGCGAGGCGGACCGCGCCACCACCGCGCGAGGCGGACCGCGCCACCACCGCGCGAGGCGGACCGCGCCGTCGCCGGTGGCTGCGCCTACGCTGAAGTCAGCCGGCACCGGTGAGTGAATCCAGGACCGGTACGTCGGCCAGGACCGGAGGAGGGGCTCTGTTGAGCGAGCAGACCGTCAGGGTGCGCTGTGTGCCGGCGGCCCCGTGCTGGGTCAGCCTGATGGCCCACGATCCGGAGGTCGCGCAGTCCTTCTACGGCCCGCTGCTGGGCTGGGAGTTCGAGCGCGGTCCGGACCACTGGGGCCCGTACGTACGCGCCGTGGTCGACGGGGTCGAGGTCGCCGGGATCGGCTCGGTGGCGGGGGACTGGCAGCCGCCGGTCGCCTGGACGACGTACTTCGGTACGGAGGCCGCCGACGTGACGGCCGACCGGGTCCGCGAGCGCAGCGGCACCCTCGCCGTCGGGCCGCTCGCCTTCGACGCCGGGCGGCTCGCGCTCGCCTCGGACCCGATGGGCGCGGCCTTCGGCATCTGGGAGGGGGATCTCGGCTGCGCCACCTGGGTGGAGTCGCCCGGGGCGCCGGTCTGGATCGAGCTGCGGACCGCCGACCCGTTCGCGGCGGCCCTGTTCTACGGCGAGGTCTTCGGTTGGGACGGCCGGGACCCGAGCCACTTCGAGGTGCGGTACGAGCACGAGCGGGTGGTGCTGCGGGCCGACGGGCACAGCGTGGCGTCCCTGCGGCGGGCCGCCGATGTCGCGCCGCACTGGGAGGTCTTCTTCTCGGTCGCCGACACGGACCGGGCGGTCGAGCGGGCCGTCGAGCTGGGCGGGGCGGCGGTGGACGCGCCTGCGGACAGCCCGTACGGGCGGGTGGCCCGGCTGCGGGACGCGGAGGGTGGCCTGTTCTCGGTGATCAACCCGAAGGGGTGAGCGCCGGGTCCGGCGCTCCGGTCATCGGTCAGCCCGAGGCGCCCAGCATGCGCAGCACCAGGACCCCGTAGCGGCGGCCGAGTTCCTCCGGGCTCTCGCTGCTGCGCTCGCTGTACCAGCGGGCGACGTCGATGCCCAGCGAGGTGACGGCGCGCGCGGCGGTGCGGACGTCCGGTACGTCGAACGACCCGGCGGCAACGCCCTCGTCGATCAGCCGGCGGACGGTCTCCTCGATCCGGCGGCGCAGCTCGGCGACGACGGCGAAGTCCTCCTCCGGCAGGGCGAGCAGCTCGTGGTTGACGATCCGTCCCACGGTGTGGCCCCGGGCGTGCCAGGAGGTGAAGTCCTCGACCAGGCGGCGCATCCGGTCGACCGGGTCGCCGTCGGTGTGGGCGGCGTTCTCGACCAGGTCCAGGGTGGCCTGGTGGCCCGTCCGGCTGATCTCGGAGAGCAGGGCGGCCTTCGAGGGGTAGTGGATGTAGAGGGCGGCCGGGCTCATCCCGGCGGCGGTGGCGATGTCCCGGGTGGTGGTGGCGTGGTAGCCGCGCCGGGCGAAGGAGTCCACGGCCGCGAGCAGCAGGCGCCGGGCGGCCTCCGGCCGCTCCCCGGCGTGCACTCCGGCGTGCGCCCCAGGGTGCGTGCCGGGGTGCTCTATGGGCCAGAGGTCGGCGGCTGCTTGGTCGGTCATGTGGTCATCCTCGCAGACGGGAGGTGCCGGGTCCGGGGCCGGACGGTCCGGACGGTTGACAGTGTGGCCCGCCGCCAACATGCTAAGCAAGCGCTTAGTCAGGCCACGCAGTCAATCCAGTCAGCACTGTCGTCGGAGAGGATGGGCGATGACGCCTTCGTTCAAGGGCCGGGTGGCCGTGGTCACCGGAGCAAGCCGGGGCATCGGCCTCGGCATCGCGCGCGAACTGGTCGAGCGCGGTGCCAAGGTCTGCGTCACCGCGCGTGGCGCCGAGCCGCTCGCCGAAGCCGTACGTGACCTCGGCGGCCCGGACCACGCGATCGCCGTCGCGGGCAAGGCCGACGACCCCGCCCACCAGGAGGAGGCGGTGGCCCGCACCATGGAGGCGTTCGGCCGCCTGGACTTCCTCGTGAACAACACCGGCATCAACCCGGTCTACGGTTCCGTGCTGGAAACCGACCCGGAGGCGGCGGCGAAGATCTTCGCCGTCAACGTGCTGGCCCCGCTGGCCTGGACGCGCCACGCGTACGCCGCCTGGATGGGCGAGCACGGCGGCGCGGTGGTCAACGTCGCCTCCATCGCGGGCCTGCGCACCTCCGCCGGCATCGGCATGTACGGCGTGAGCAAGGCCGCCCTGATACGGCTGACCATGGAGCTGGCCGCCGAACTCGGCCCGGACATCCGGGTCAACGCCGTCGCCCCCGCCATCATCAAGACCAAGTTCGCCGAGGCCCTGTACGAGGGCCGCGAGGAGAAGGTGATCCGCGCCTACCCGATGAAGCGGCTCGGGCTTCCGGAGGACGTCGCCGGGGCCGTCGCCTTCCTGCTCTCCGAGGACGCCTCCTGGATCACCGGGCAGACCCTGGTGGTCGACGGCGGCGTGACCCTCGGCGGTGGCATGTGAGCGGCCTCGCCGGACAGAGCCTCGCCGGACAGGGCGTCGCGGGACAGGGCGTCGTCGTCACGGGCGCCGGGCACGGCATCGGCGCCGCCCTCGCCGAGGCGTTCGCCGCCCAGGGCGCCCGGGTCGTGGTCAACGACCTCGACGCGGACTCGGCCCGCGCGGTCGCCGAGCGGATCGGCGGCTTCGCCGCTCCCGGCGATGCGGCCGGTGCGGAGGGTGTCGCCGAGCTGATCGCCGCCGCCCGCAAGCACCTCGGCGCCATCGACGTCTACTGCGCCAACGCGGGCGCGGCGGTCGGCGGCGGCGCCGACGCCGGGCCGAAGGCCTGGGCCACCGCCTGGGACGTCAACGTGATGTCCCACGTCCGGGCGGCCGAGCAGCTGCTCCCCGACTGGCTGGAGCGCGGCGAAGGCCGCTTCGTCGCCACCGTCTCCGCCGCCGGGCTGCTCACCATGCTCGACGCCGCCCCCTACGCCGTCACCAAGCACGGCGCCCTCGCCTTCGCCGAGTGGCTCTCCGCCACCTACCGGCACCGGGGCCTGCGGGTGCACGCACTCTGCCCGCAGGGCGTCCGGACCAGGATGCTCGACGCCACCGGCCGGGCGGGGGAGGTACTGCTGGCACCCACCGCGATCGAACCCGCCGCGGTCGCCGAGACCACGCTGCGCTCCATCGCGGCCGGGGAGTTCCTGATCCTGCCGCACTCCGAGACGGCCGGTTTCTACGCGGCCCGGGCCACCGCGCCGGACCACTGGCTGGACGGCATGAACCGGCTCCAGCAGACCATCGACCAGGGCACTGCCAAGACCCCCGAGAAGGGCTGAACGAGATGCGTGCATGGCAGGTCGGAGCTCTCGGCGAGCCGGGTGAGGTGATGCGGCTGCACCAGGACGTACCGCAACCCGAGCCCGCTGCCGGGCAGTTGCTGGTGAAGGTACGCGCCGCGTCGGTCAACTTCCCCGACGCGCTGATGTGCCGGGGGCACTACCAGGTGCGCCCGCCACTGCCGTTCACCCCCGGCGTGGAGCTGTGCGGTGAGGTGGTGGCCGATGAACCCACCGGGGAACGGGTGATCGGCACCCCGCTGCTGCCCGCCGGGGCCTTCGCCGAGTACGCGCTGATGGACGCGGCGAACGTCTTCCCCGCGCCCGCCGCCCTCGACGACGCCGAGGCGGCCGCGCTGCACATCGGCTACCAGACCGCCTGGTTCGGCCTGCACCGCCGGGCCGCGCTCCGCGCGGGCGAGACGCTGCTGGTGCACGCGGCGGCCGGCGGGGTCGGCAGCGCGGCGGTCCAGCTCGGCAAGGCGGCCGGCGCGACCGTCATCGGCGTGGTCGGCGGCGCCGACAAGGCCGCTGTGGCCCGCGAGTTGGGCGCGGACGTGGTGATCGACCGGCGGGCCGGGGACTTCGTCGCGGCGGTCAAGGAGGCCACCGGCGGACGCGGCGCGGACGTGGTCTTCGACCCGGTCGGCGGCGCGGCGTACACCGGCTCCACCAAGTGCGTCGCCTTCGAGGGCCGGATCCTGGTGGTCGGCTTCGCGAGCGGGACCATCCCCTCGCCCGGCCTCAACCACGCGCTGGTGAAGAACTACTCGATCCTGGGCCTGCACTGGGGCCTCTACGCCACCCGCGACCCGCAGTCCGTCCGCGCCGCCCACACCGAACTGACCGCCCTCGCGGCCAAGGGCGTGATCCGCCCACTGGTCAGCGAGCGACTCCCGTTCGACCGCGCGGCCGAAGGCGTCCAGCGGGTCGCCGACGGAGTCTCGACCGGACGGATCGTCGTCCTCGCCTAGGCTGGTTCAGTCAAGGGGCGCGAGGCTCGGCCTCGCGCCCCTTGTGGTGCTGGTTGCCTACCCGACCGGCCCCGGCAGGTCCACCAGTGCTGCCAAGGCGTTCCGGTGGTGGCCCGGTGTGCCCAGGGCGAGTTGGTCGGCCTTGGCGCGCTTCAGGTAGAGGTGGGCCGGGTGTTCCCAGGTCATGCCGATGCCGCCGTGCAACTGGACGCACTCCTCGGCCGCCCGTACGGCCAGTGCCCCGCAGTGCGCCTGGGCGACCGCCACCGCCACCGCCACGTCCGGGCTGCCGGTCGCCAACGCGTCCGCCGCGTACCGGGCGGCGGCCCTCGCGCCGACCGTCTCGAGCCAGAGGTCGGCCAGCCGGTGCTTCAGGGCCTGGAAGGAGCCGAGCGCCCGGCCGAACTGCCGGCGCTCCTTCAGGTACGCCACGGTCGTGCCGAGGCACCACTCGGCGAGGCCCAGCTGCTCGGAGGCCAGCAGCCCCGCCCCGGTCAGTAGAGCGCGTTCCAGCGCGGCGGGGGCGGTCTCCGGACCGGCCAACTTCCGTGCGGGGGTGCCCTCCAGGGTCACGTCCGACACCGGCCGGGTCAGGTCCAGCGAGGTTCGCCGGACCACCCGTACGCCTGCCGCGGCCGCCTCCACCGCGTACAGCCCGGGTCCGTCGACGCCAACTGCCGGTACCAGCAGCAGATCCGCCGCCGACGCGTCCGCGACGGAGGTCAGCCGTCCGCTCAACGTCCCGTCCGCCGCCGCCCGGACGCCGGTGGGGAAGGCCGCGCCGGGGGCGGTGGAGAGCGGCACCGCGAGAGCCGCCGTCCGGGTGCCGTCAGCCAGCGCGGGCAGCAACTCGGGCAGCAACTCGGCTGCGCCGCAGGCCAGTAGGAGGGTGGTGGCCAGCACGGCACTGCCGAGGAACGGCACCGGCGCCACGCTGCGGCCCAACTCCTCCATCACCACGGCCGTCTCGCGCAGACTCGCCCCCGCGCCGCCGTACTCCTCGGGCACCTGGAGCCCGGCCGCGCCCAGTTCGGCGGCGAGGCTGCGCCAGAGCCCGAGGTCGTACGGCCGCGCGCTCTCGCAGCGGGCGAGAATGGCACTCGGCGGGCAGTGGTCGGTGAGCAACGCTCTTACACTGGAACGGAGTTCCTCCTCGATCTCGGAGTACAGCAGATCGGGCTGCGTCGTGCTCATCGCGGGAGTTCCTTCCAGGGCAGGTCCTTGTCGGTGCGCGGTTCGGACGGCAGGCCGAGCACCCGTTCGGCGATGATGTTGCGCAGGATCTCCGAGGTGCCGCCCTCGATCGAGTTGCCCTTGGCACGCAGGTAGCGGTACCCGGCCTCGCGGCCGTTGAAGTCGACGAGCTCCGGCCGGGTCATCGTCCAGTCGTCGTAGCCGAGGCCCTCCTCGCCGAGCAGTTCGACCTCCAGACCGCTCAACTCCTGGGCGAGCCGGGCGAAGGCCAGCTTCATCGCGGCTCCCTCCGGCCCCGGCTGGCCCTGCGAGAGCTGCTGGCGCAGCCGCTCGCCGGTGAGCCGGGCCACCTCGGCGTCCGTCCAGCTCCTCAGCAGGCGCTGGTGCAGCTCGTGGCTTCGGAGTTCGGGCCGCTGCCGCCAGGTCGCGGCGACCACGCCGATCATGCCGCCCTCGCGCGGCATGGCCTGTCCGCCGATCGCCACCCGCTCGTTGTTCAGGGTGGTCTGGGCGACCTGCCAGCCCTCGCCGACGGCGCCGAGCCGGTGCGCGTCGGGGATGCGCACGCCGGTCAGGAAGACCTCGTTGAACTCGGCCTCGCCGGTGATCTGCCGCAGTGGGCGGACGTCGACCCCGGGGTCGGTCATGTCGCAGACGAAGTACGTGATGCCCCGGTGCTTGGGCAGGTCCGGGTCGGTGCGGGCGATCAGGATGGCCCAGCGGGCGGTGTGCGCGCTGGACGTCCAGACCTTCTGGCCGTCCACCGTCCAGGTGTCGCCATCGAGGACGGCCCGGGTGCCGAGCGCGGCCAGGTCGGAGCCGGCGCCGGGCTCGCTGAACAGCTGGCACCAGACCTCCTCGCCCGTCCAGAGCGGGCGCAGGAAGCGGGACTTCTGCTCCTCGGTGCCGTAGCGCAGGATGGTCGGGGCCGCCATGCCGAGCCCGATGCCGATCCGGCGCGGGTCGTTGTCGGGAGCTCCGGCGGCGGCCAACTCGGCGTCCACCACCGCCTGCAGGGCGCGCGGCAGTCCCAACCCGCCGAGCCCGACCGGGAAGTGCACCCAGGCGAGCCCGGCGTCGAAGCGGGCGCGCAGGAAGTCGAGCCGGTCCGACTCGGTGGGGTCGTGCTCCGCGAGGAAGTCGCGGACCTGGTCGCGGATGTCCACGTCAGCCCTCCTGCTGCATAGGCTGGTAGCGCTTGAGCTCGCGGCGGGCGAGCGAGCGCTTGTGCACCTCGTCGGGGCCGTCGGCCAGCCGTAGGGTGCGGTTGCCCGCCCAGAGTTGGGCGAGCGGGGTGTCCTGGCTGACTCCGGCGGCGCCGTGCGCCTGGACGGCCTTGTCGAGGATCCATTCGACGGCTGCCGGTACGGCGATCTTGATGGCCTGGATCTCGGTGTGCGCCCCCCGGTTGCCGGCGGTGTCCATCAGCCAGGCCGTCTTGAGCACCAGCAGCCGGGCCTGCTCGATCCGTACCCGGGACTCGGCGATCCAGTCCTGCACGACGCTCTGCTCGGCGAGCGGTCGGCCGAAGGCGACCCGCTCGGTGACCCGTCGGCACATCAACTCCAGTGCCCGTTCCCCGATTCCGATCGCCCGCATGCAGTGGTGGATGCGGCCGGGGCCGAGCCGGGCCTGTGCGATGGCGAAGCCGGAGCCCTCCTCGCCGATCAGGTTGGCGGCCGGCACCCGGACGTTCTCGAACAGGATCTCGGCGTGCCCGCCGTGGTCGGTGTCCTCGTACCCGAACACCTTCATCCCGCGCTTCACCGTGACGCCCGGGGTGTCGCGGGGCACCAGGATCATGCTCTGCTGCCGGTGGGTGGCGGCGGTGGGATCGGTCTTGCCCATCACGATGAAGATGCGGCAGGCCGGGTTCATCGCCCCGGTGATGTACCACTTGCGGCCGTTGACGACGTAGTCGTCGCCGTCCCGCTCGATCCGGGTGGTGATGTTGGTGGCGTCGGAGGAGGCCACCTCGGGCTCGGTCATCGCGAACGCCGAGCGGATCTCGCCCGCGAGCAGCGACTCCAGCCACTGCTTGCGCTGGGCCTCGTCGCCGAACTGGGCCAGCAGCTCCATGTTCCCGGTGTCCGGAGCGGCGCAGTTGAGCGCGGCGGGAGCGAGCAGGACCGAGCGACCGGTGATCTCGGCGAGCGGCGCGTACTGGAGGTTGGTCAGCCCGGCGCCCAACTCGCCCGGCAAGAAGAGATTCCAGAGCCCCTTCTCGCGGGCGGCGGCCTGCAGCTCGCCGATGACGGGCGGGATGGTCCACGGTTCGCGTTCCGGGTCGGCGAGTTGGGTGGCGAGCACCGGCTCGGCCGGGTACACGTACTCGTCCATGAAGGCCAGCAGCTGCCCGCGCAGCTCCTCGGTCCGTCCGTCGTAGGAGAACTCCACGGTCACCGCTCCTTGATCGAGGTGAGGCCGAACTGCACGAAGAGCGGCACGAGTTCGCCGACGCGGTCGAAGCCGCTGCCGACCGTACCGCCCTGGTTGAACCGGTAGTGGATGCCCTCCAGCACCACCGCGAGCTTGAACGAGGCGAAGCCGACGTACCAGCCGAGCGCCGCGACGTCCCGGCCGGAGTCGTCGGCGTAGCGGGCGACCAGCTCGGCGGTGGCGGGGAAGCCGGGGGCGAGCGCGGCGCCGGGCAGGATGCCGTCGTACTGGCGGGCCAGTTCGGTGTACATCACCAGCAGCCCGAGGTCGGTCAGCGGGTCGCCGAGGGTGGACATCTCCCAGTCCAGTACGGCGCGGATCCGGTCGTCCGGGCCGACCAGGACGTTGTCCAGCCGGTAGTCGCCGTGCACCAGGGCGGGGGCGGGCGAGACGGGCAGCGTGTCGGCCAACTGCTGGTGCAGCTCGTCGATGCCGGGCACCTCGCGGCTCCGCGAGGCATCCAACTGCCGTCCCCACCTTCGGAGTTGGCGCTCCAGGAAGCCTTCGGGCCGCCCGAAGTCCGCCAGCCCGACGGCCGCCGGATCGATCGCGTGCAGCTCGACCAGGGTGTCCGTGAGGTGCATCCCGAGGGCGTGCACCCGCTCCTCGCCGAGCGCGGCGAGCGCCTCGGCCTCCCGGTGCGGGGTGCCCTCGACGTACTCCATCAGGTAGAACGGCGCGCCGGTCACCGAGGCGGCCTCGACCAGCAGCAGCGGCTTCGGCACCGGTACCCGGGTGGGGTGCAGGGCAGCCAGCACCCGGTGCTCGCGCGCCATGTCGTGCGCAGTGGCCAGCACGTGCCCGAGCGGGGGCCGGCGCAGCACCCAGCGGCTGTGGCCGTCCTCCAGCAGGTACGTCAGGTTCGACCGCCCGCCCTCGAACAGCCTGGCCCGCAGCGGCCCCCGTACCGCGCCGGGCAGCCGGTCGTCGAGGTGCTCGCGCACCCGCGCGAGGTCGAGGCCGGGTGGGGCATCTGGGTACTCATCGCTCATGGCGTCCTCAGCAGCTGGAGTGGGTGACTAAGCGCTTGCTTAGAATCCCTTCGATGGATCCGCGTTGTCAACGGGCGGAGCGAGTCGGAGTCAGTCGGGGCGATGGGTCGTGCCGGTAGCATTCACCCGAATGGCGGAGTTGCTCATGGTGTGCGAGTGATAGCTTTCAGTCACTCTTCTGGCGTCGGTCCAGGAGGTCGCCATGGCAGCTGTTCCCATCGGGGTGGTCCCGGGTGACTCCCGTTACGAGGCGCTGCGTCGAGGCTTCAACCTGGTCATCCCGTGAAGGTCGTGGTGCAGGTGAAGCTGACGCCGGGGCCCGACGTGGCTGCGGTACTCGGTGCGACCCTGCGCACGTGGAACGCCGACGCGACGTGGCTCGCGGAGCGGCGTGACGTGGTCGCCGCTCGGACGACGTCGCCGTCATCATCGGCGTGGGCGGGAGCAACGGCGGGCCCGGGACAACGGGCCCGGAACGGCAGCCAGGCCCGTGGCACCAGCACGCCCGGCACAGGCCGAGGCCGCCCCGGGCAGTCGGGCCCGGGGCGGCCTCGGCCGGTACGCCTACTTGCCGTTGACCTTGCTGGCGATCCGGTCGCCGAGGTCCTTGTCGATGTTGCGCCAGTACTGCAACGCACGCTCCAGTACGGGCGCCGAGACCCCGCCGAGCAGATGGCCGGCGACGTTCGACACCAGCCGGTCGCGCTGAGCGTCGTTCAGCACGTTGCGGACCATGGTGCCCGCCTGGCTCCAGTCGTCGTCCTCGCGGTGCAGCGGGTACGCCTGCCGGACCATCGTCCCCTCGACGTCCCAGCCGAGCGGCGCGCCCCACAGCTCCGGCTGGGCGGCCGGACCGCCGTAGGAGTTCGGCGCGTACGGCCGCGCGGTCCGCGCCGCGTCGAAGCGCATCGGCCCGTCCTTGGCGTACGAGTGCACCGGGACGTGCGGCCGGTTCGGTGGCAGCTGGGCGTAGTTGGGGCCGATCCGGTACCGGTGGGTGTCCGGGTAGGAGAAGATCCGGCCGAGCAGCATCTTGTCGGGGGAGACGCCGATGCCGGGCACCAGGTTGGCGGGTTCGAAGGCGGCCTGCTCGATGTGGACGAAGTAGTCGTCCGGGTTCCGGTCGAGGGTCATCCGGCCGACCTCCTGCAGCGGGTAGTCGCCGTGCGGCCACACCTTGGTCAGGTCGAAGGGGTTGAAGCGGTAGTTCCACGCCTCGTCGAAGGGCATGACCTGGACGTACAGCGTCCAGGACGGCGGATTGCCGTTCGCGATCGACTCGTAGAGGTCGCGCCGGTGGCAGTCCGGGTCGACGCCGGCCAGCCGGTCGGCCTCGGCCTGGGTGAGGAAGTCGATGCCCTGGTCGGTCTTGAAATGGTACTTGACCCAGTACCGGTCACCGGCCGCGTTGACCCAGCTGTAGGTGTGCGAGCCGTAGCCGTTCATGTGGCGGTAGGTCTTCGGGATGCCCCGGTCGCCCATCAGCCAGGTGACCATGTGGGCGGACTCCGGCGAGAGGGTCCAGAAGTCCCACTGCATGTCGTTGTCGCGCAGCCCGCTGTCCGGGCGGCGCTTCTGCGAGCGGATGAAGTCCTGGAACTTGATGGTGTCCCGGACGAAGAAGACCGGGGTGTTGTTGCCGACCAGGTCGTAATTGCCCTGCTCGGTGTAGAACTTGAGCGCGAAGCCGCGCGGGTCGCGCCAAGTGTCGGGGGAGCCCTGTTCGCCCGCGACGGTGGAGAACCGGGCCAGCATGTCGGTCCGCTTGCCCGGCTGGAAGAGGTCGGCCTTGGTGAACCGGCTGACGTCCTGGGTCACTTGGAAGTGCCCGTAGGCGCCCGCGCCCTTGGCGTGCACCACCCGCTCGGGGACCCGTTCGCGGTTGAACTGGGCCATCTTCTCGATGAGGTAGTGGTCGTGGAGCAGGATCGGGCCGATCGGTCCGACGGTCAGCGAATCCGTGTCGCTCTCGACCGGGACACCGGCGTTGTTGGTGGTGTACGGGACGTTTGCTTCGGACATGACGGCAAGGCCTCCTTGCGTGGTACGGGCGCACCAGAGGGGCCGACGGCGGCACCGCTGCGGCCTGTCTCCACTGGATCACCGACCGGCCGGTCCCACAACCGCAGGAGCCCGGCCGGTCGGGGGACCGGCCGGGCTCCTGCGGGAGGCGATGCGGGTCAGTGGCCGCCCCCGTCGACCACCTCGATGTCCTCCACGTTCCGCTCGATCTCTTCGGCGGGCAGCGCGACCTTGATCGCCCAGTAGTAGATGCCGAGGGAGAAGGCGGCGATCAGCGCCATGTCCCACCAGAGCGGCAGCGCGCCGGTGCCACCGCCGAAACCGCCCTGCCAGGAGATCAGGCCCATGCCGATCAGGTAGACCGGGAGCCACTGCGCGGCCTTCCAGTCCAGCCGAGGGGCGTTGGGCAGGCCCTTCTTGATCGCGTACGCGGCGTAGCCGCCGAGCAGCACGTAGCCGAGCACGATGGCGTAGCCCAGCTTGGAGAGGGTCTCCCAGCCGGACCAGTAGATGATCAGGCTGGCGACCACGAAGGAGATCGGGGAGACCACGCCACCGGCCGGCAGCCGGTAGGAGCGCTCGCGGTCCGGCAGGCGGTTGCGCAGCGCGCCGAAGGCGAGCGGGGCGCCGGCGTACATCAGCACGCTCGCCGAGGTGATGAAGCCGACCAGCGTCTGCCAGCTGGGGAAGGGCAGGAAGCAGATCACGCCGGTGGCGAAGGCCATGATCAGGCCGAACCACGGCACGCCGCGCTTGTCGGTGCGCTCGAAGACCTGCGGCGCGTAGCCGTTCTTGCTCAGGCCGTACGAGATGCGCGAGGTCGAGGTGGTGTAGATCAGGCCGGTGCCACCGGGGGAGACGATGGCGTCGAAGTAGAGCACGATCGCGAGCCAGCCGAGCCCGACGACCGTGGCGAGGCCGGCGAACGGGCCGCTGATGCCGGGGAAGTTCAGCTTGTCCCAGCCGCCCGCGAAGGCGGCGACGGGCAGCGCGCCGATGAAGACCACCTGCAGCAGGGTGTAGATCAGGGTGCCGATGGTGACCGAGCCGAGCACGGCGCGCGGGATGTCGCGCTTGGGGTTCTTGCTCTCGCCCGAGAGCTGGATCGCCTGCTCGAAGCCGAGCAGGGCGAAGATGATGCCGCTGGTGCTGATCGCGCCCAGGACACCCTTGACACCGAACGGCGCGAAGCCGTGCGAGGTGAAGTTGGAGCCGTGGAAGTTGCTGATCGCCAGCACGAAGATGGTGAACAGCGGGACGAAGATCTTGAGCCAGGTGGCCACGTTGTTGGTCCGGGCCAGTACCCGGACGCCGAGGAAGTTCACGGCGACGAATACGCCCATGAGCGCGACCGCGACGACGAATCCGCTGACGCTGAGCGTGCCGTTCGGGTTGAGGAAGTGCTTGGCGAAGTCCCAGTGACCGGCGTAGCCGATCATGGCCTCGACCTCGATCGGTGCGACCGTCGCGGCCTGCAGCCAGGAGAACCAGCCGAAGGACATGCCGGCCAGGCCGCCGAAGGTGTAGTGCGGGTAGCGGGCGGTGCCGCCGGCGACGGCGAACAGGCCGCCGAGTTCGGCGTGGACGAAGGCCAGCAGCGCGATGGCCACCGCGCCGATACACCAGGAGATGATGGCCGCCGGCCCGGCGACGATGACGGCGTTCTTGGCGCCGAAGAGCCAGCCTGAGCCGATGATCGAACCGACGGAGGCCCAGAGCAGCCCGATCAGTCCGACCTCGCGGCGCAGCTTGCTGCTGCGGACGGGCGTACCGGTCGGTGGGGTGGCTGCGGGGGCGAGTTGGTCAACAGATGCCATGGGGGAGATGACCTCTCGGGGGTGGCAGGGGTTGAGAGTTGCCCAAACCTAAGCGGACCAACCTGTTCCGCAACAGTCACCGAATCCGAATAGTTATATTCAATCGCGCTATATTCACCTGTGCCGCACAGACAGTTATCAGTGCAGGTCAAGAGTCATTTGAGCATTCTTTGAGCTTTCAGCTGAACGGGGTTACCGCCGCGTCACCGCATAGGGATGTGGCGAATTGCCAGGTGCCACTGGCGAGGTTGTGAGAAGTTATGCGGGAATACCTCGATGGTTCAGCAGGTGCAGTAACGACGGTTTACCGGGCTTCCCACACCGTCTCGTCGCCGCCTTCCCAGCCGACCAGGCCCGGATCGCCCAGGTCGGGGTCCTCGACGCCCGCGCGTCGGATGAACTCGGCGACGTCCGCCGGGCCGGTCGCCCGCCCGACCGTCCGGCCGTAGATCTCGACGCGGCGGTACGGCCGTGCCCCGTGCGTGGGCGGGCGCACGACGACGGGCGGGGTGAAGATGTCCCCGTCCTCCGGCAGCCGAGACTCGTTCATGTCTCAAGTGTCACTCGCGGTGTCACTCTCTGGTGCGCCGTCGTCCGGTGGCCGCTCCCGCGTCACGTCCTGCGGGTCCTTGTCCGTCCGCAGGCCCAGAAATCGCGGGTGGCGCAGCCGTCCCTCCCTGGTCCAGCCGCTGAAGCCGACCTGTGCGATCAGCCGAGGGGCGACCCAGTGCGCGCCGCGCTCCGCGACGGGATCCGCGAACGGCGAGGCGGGCTGTGCCAGTTGCTCCAGCGCGGCGCCGAGCGCGCGCAGGGTCGCGGCGTCGAAACCGGTGCCGACCTTGCCCGCGTAGCGCAGCCGTCCGTCCTCGAAGTGGCCCATCAGGAGGGCACCGAAGCCGATCCGGCTCCCCGCCGGATCCGTCCAACCGCCGATCACCAGCTCCTGGGAGGCCGAGCACTTGAGCTTGAGCCAGTCGGGTGAGCGGCGCTGGACGTACGGCGCGTCGGCCCGCTTGGCGATCAGGCCCTCCCAGCCACGGGCGCAGGCGTCGGCCAGCGGCGCGGTGCCCTCGGCGTTGCGGTGGACGGTGAAGCGCAACGGCCCGCCGTACCGGATCGCGCGCCGCAGCAGCTGCTTGCGGAAGCGCAGCGGGAGGCCGGTGGCGTCGTACCCCTCCAGGTGCAGCAGGTCGAACAGGTAGTACGTCACCTCGACCCCGGTGGCCCGGGCGCGGGCGGGCTCGCGCAGCTGCATCCGGCGCTGGAGGCGTTCGAAGCTGGTCACGCCGTGGTGGAGTGCGACGATCTCGCCGTCCACCACGAACCGGCGCACCGGCTGGCGGGCCAGCGCCTCGACCAGTTCGGGGTAGGCGGCGGACAGGTCCTTGCCGTTGCGGGAGAGCAGCCGGACGAGGTCGCCGTCGCGGTGGGCCAGCGCCCGGATGCCGTCGAGCTTGCGCTCCAGGATCCAGCCCGCGCCGAACTCCCGGCGCTCGCTGGGCGTCGCCAGCATCGGGCTGATCGTCCACGGGTGTTGCGTCGGAGCGGTCACCGTACTGCCCTCCATCCCCCCTACCAGGGTGCCTCCGGGCAGGGTGAGTGGCCTGACGTGACGGCGAAGAGGAGCATGGACGGGGTGAGAAAAAGGGGGCACCAAGGGGGCACCTGGCGAGGAGGCCGGAGATGGCCAGACCGATCTGGACCGGAACGCTGAGCTTCGGGCTGGTCACCGTCCCGGTGGGGCTGTACTCGGCGACCGAGGACCACTCCCCGCACTTCCGGCAGCTGGAGCGCGGCACGTCCGACCGGGTGCGCAACCTCCGGGTGAACGAGCGCACCGGGAAGGAGGTCGGGTACGGGGACATCGTCAAGGGGTACGAGGTCGCCGAGGGCGAGTACGTGGTGTTCGAGCCGTCCGAGCTGGAGGAGCTGTCGCCGGGCCGCTCCCGGACGATCGAGATCAGCGGGTTCGTCCAGCTGGAACAGGTGGACCCGATCTTCTTCGACAAGACCTACTACCTGGGCCCCCGGGGCAAGGAGTATGCGCACGTCTACGCGCTGCTGCTGCGCGCGCTGGCCGACACCGGCCGGGCCGGGCTGGCGAGCTTCTCGATGCGCGGCAAGCAGTACCTGGCTGCCGTCCGGGCCGAGCACGACCTGCTGGTGCTGCAGACCATGCACTACGCGGAGGAGGTCCGCGACCCGCACCGGGAGGTCGACAACCTCCCCGAGGCGGCCGAACCCCGGGAGAAGGAACTCGCCGCCGCGCGGCAGCTGATCGAGGCGCTCAGCACCGACTGGGACCCGGAGGAGTACCACGACACCTACGGCGCCCAGGTCCGCGAGCTGGTCGAGGCGAAGCTGACCGGGAAGGAGATCGTCGCCGCCACGGCCGCCCCCGAGTCCACCAACGTGGTCGACCTGATGGAGGTCCTGCAGCGCAGCCTGAGCGAGGCAGCGGGCGGGAAGGCGGTCGGCGGGAAGGAAGCGGGCGGGAAGGAAGCGGGCGGGAAGGAAGCGGGCGGGAACGCGGAGGCTGGGAAGGCAGCCGGCGAGAGGGCGGCGCGGCAGAACGAGCCCGACCGGGCGGGGGACCTGTCGGAACTCAGCAAGGCGGAGCTCTACAAGCTGGCCACCGAACGGGGCATCCCGGGCCGGTCCTCGATGAACCGCGACGAACTGCGGCACGCGCTGGAGGAGGGCGCCCGCCCCAGCCGTCGCCTGCACGCGGTGTCGTGACGATGCGAGGTCGCGACACGTCAGGCGTGCCGCCTCACGACTGCCCCACCCACACCGTGGTGGCGTTGCAGAACTCCCGGATGCCATGACCTGCCAGCTCGCGCCCGTAACCGGAGCGTTTGACGCCGCCGAACGGCAGGGCCGGGTGCGAGGCCGTCATCCCGTTGAAGAACACCCCGCCCGCGTCGAGGTCGCGGATGCACCTGTCCCGCTCGGCCGGGTCGTTCGTCCAGACGTTGGAACTCAGGCCGTACGGTGAGTCGTTGGCGACCTCGATCGCCTCGTCCAGGCTGTTCACCCGGTAAAGCGTGGCGACCGGGCCGAACGCCTCCTCGTGGTGGATCCGCATCGCGGGGGTGACCTTGGTGAGCACTGTCGGCGGGTAGTACCAGCCCGCGCCGTCCACCGGGTCGGTGGACCCGTTGGTGCGCAGGCCGCCCGCCTCGGCGGTGGCGCCGTGCGCCAGCGCGTCGGAGACCAGGGCGGCCAGGTCGTCCCGGCCCTGGCGGGTGGCCAGCGGGCCGATCTCGGTCTCCGGGTCGAGCGGGTCGCCGATCCGCAGCGCCCGCATCTCCTGGGCGAAGGCGGCGGCGAACCAGGGGTAGACGTCCGTGTGGACGATGAAACGCTTGGCCGCGATGCAGGACTGCCCGTTGTTCTGGGTCCGCGCCCGGACAGCCGTCCGGACGGCCGCCTGCAGGTCGGCGCTGGGCAGCACGATGAACGGGTCGCTGCCGCCCAGCTCCAGCACGGTCTTCTTCAGCGCGTCACCGGCCACCGCCGCCACCGACCGGCCCGCGCCCTCGCTGCCGGTCAGCGTCACGGCGGCCACCCGTCGGTCGCGGATCACGCCCTCGACGGCCGACGAGTCGATCAGCAGGGTCTGGAAGCACCCCTCGGGAGCGCCGGCCCGCCAGAACAGCTCCTCCAGCGCGAGCGCCGTCCGGGGCACGTTCGACGCGTGCTTGAGCAGGCAGACGTTGCCTGCCATCAGCGCGGGCGCGGCGAACCGGATCACCTGCCAGAGCGGGAAGTTCCAGGGCATCACCGCCAGCACCGCGCCGAGCGGCCGGTACCGGACCAGGGCCGCCACCGCGCCGCTGTCCGCGACGTCCTCCTCGCCCGGGAGCTCGTCGGCGATCAGCGCGGCGCCGTGGTCGGCGTACCAGCGCAGCGCCTTCGCGCACTTCGCCGCCTCGGCCCTGGCCTGGCCGAGCGGTTTGCCCATCTCGGTGGTCACCGTGCGGGCGAGCTGCTCCTGCTCGGTCTCGAACACCCCGGCGGCCCGGCGCAGCAGCTCCGAGCGGAACTCGAAGCCGACCGTCCGGTACTCCCGGAAGGCGGCCTCCGCCCGGGCCAGGCGCAGCTCCAGGCCGTCGTGGCCGAGCGGCTCGAAGGTCTCCAGAGTCTCGCCCGTGGTGGGGTTGACGGTTGCGATGGGCATGCGGGACTCCCAGGGGGACCGGGTCTACGGGGACGGGGTTGCCACGGCCGCTACTCCGGCACGCCCTCCGCCTTGGCGGCGGCCTCCCTGGAGCGCGAGCCCGACCTGGTCCGGCCGGCCGAGACCTGCCGGAGCGGGAAGCGCCGGACGAACTCGGCCTCCAGCTGCCCGGTGCGCAGGGTGTGGCGGCGCAGCGCGTCGTCGGAGCCGTAGAGGAAGGTCTCGTGCCTGGTGCGGTGCAGCTGGGACAGCTCCCGCAGCAGCACGTCGTTGTGCAGGGCGTCGGGCGGTACGCCCTCCGTCCGCTCGGTCGAGAGGTCCGAAACGTCGGGGTGCGACATGGGCGTACTCCTCCGGAATCTGCCCCCTCTGTACCGATTGCCCCGGTGTGAGCCACCGTAATCGCGTTTCCCCAACCGTCACACCGGGCACGTGGGCCACATGGACCCCGTGCACGTGCTGGAACGGATCGCGTTCCTGCTGGAGCGCGAGCAGGCCTCCACCTACCGGGTGCAGGCCTTCCGCCACGCGGCCGACGCCGTCCGCGTCCGGCTCGCCACCGACCCGGACCAGCAGACGCTGGCCGCGCACGCGACCGCGCTGCCGGGCGTCGGGCCGACCACCGCGCGGGTGATCGCCGACGCCGTCGCCGACCGGACCCCGGCCTACCTCGCCGACCTGGAGAAGCGCGCCGCCCAGCCGCTCGCCACCGGCGGCGAGGAGCTGTACGCCGCACTGCGCGGCGACTGCCACCTGCACTCCGACTGGTCCGACGGCGGCAGCCCGATCGAGACCATGGCCCGCACCGCGCGGGCGCTCGGCCACGACTGGGCGGTGCTCACCGACCACTCGCCCCGGCTGACCGTCGCCCGGGGCCTCAGTGCCGACCGGCTGCGCGAGCAGCTGGAGGTGATCGCCGAACTCAACACCCGGCTCACGCCCTTCCGGCTGCTCACCGGCATCGAGTGCGACATCCTGGACGACGGGAGCCTCGACCAGGAGGACGAGCTGCTGGCACGCCTCGACGTGGTCGTCGCCTCCGTCCACTCCAAACTCCGGATGGAACCGATGCTGATGACCCGTCGGTTACTCGCCGCCGTCCGCAACCCGCACGCCGACATCCTCGGCCACTGCACCGGCCGCCTGATCGGCGACAAGCCACGCCCCGAGTCCCGGTTCGACGCCGCGAAAGTCTTCGCCGCCTGCGCCGAGTCCGGCACCGCCGTCGAGATCAACTGCCGCCCTGAGCGCCGCGATCCACCCACCCAGCTGCTCCACCAGGCTGTCACGGCGGGCTGCCTGTTTGCCGTCGACACCGACGCCCACGCGCCCGGCCAGCTCAGCTGGCAGGCGTACGGCTGCGCCCGGGCGGCGGCGGCCGGGATCGGCCCGGAGCGGATCGTCAACACCTGGACGGCCCGTCAGCTGCACACCTGGACCACCACCCGACGCACCCCCGGATGACGCCGTGCCCGCCGTCTCGGACCCCACCGCGACCGTCACCGAGATCGACGGCCGACGGCTCCGGCTCACCCATCTCGACCGCGTCCTCTACCCGCAGACCGGCTGGACGAAGGCCGCCGCCCTGCGCTACTACGCGCTCGTCGCCCCCTGGCTGCTGCCGCACCTGGCCGGGCGGCCGGCCTCCTTCCTGCGGTTCCCCGCCGGGGTGGACGGCCAGCGGTTCTGGGCGAAGAACGTCCCGGGCGGCGCGCCGGACTGGCTGACCACCCTCGACGTCACCCACCGGGAGGGTGAGCTGCGGCAGGTCGTCGTCGCCGACCTGCCGACCCTGCTGTGGGCCGCCAACCTCGGCGCCCTCGAACTCCACGTCCCGCAGTGGCAGCACACCCCCGCCGAGCACGACCGGTTGATCATCGACCTCGACCCCGGGCCGGGCACCACCCTCGTGGACTGCTGCGCCGTCGCCCTGCTCGCCCGCCGGGAACTCCGGGCGGACGGGCTGACCGCCTGGCCCAAGACCTCGGGCGGCAAGGGCCTGCACCTGCTCGTACCGCTGCGCCCGGCGCCCGAACGGGTGGCCACCGACTACGCGCGGCAGCTCGCCGCCCGGCTGCGGGCCGCCCACCCCGAGCTGGTCGTGGACCGGATGGACAAGTCGCTGCGGACCGGCCGGGTGTTCGTCGACTGGTCGCAGAACAGCAGCGCCAAGACCACTGCCGCGCCGTACTCCCTGCGGGCGGGCCCCCGGCCCGGCGTCTCCGCACCGCTGACCTGGACCGAGGTGGCGGCCTGCCGCAGCCCGGACGACCTCGCGTACACCCCGGAGCGGGTGGCCGCCCGGGAGAGCGACCCGATGGCGGGGCTGACCGACCCGGCGAACCTCGGTGAGCTGTGAGGGGTCAGCCGAGCGGGGGAAGCAGCGCCCGGGCCTGCCGCCCGAGGTGGTCGAGGGCGGGGACCAGGGCGGTGAGGTCGGCCGTCGGGCCCGCGGCCGCGAGGAGGCGGTCGGTCTGTTCGGTGTGGGCGCGGGCGGCGGTGACGAGGGTGCGCTCGCCCTCGGCCGTCATGGTGACCAGCTGGACCCGCCGGTCGGCCGGGGAAGGGCGGCGTTCGGCCAGTCCGGCCGCGACCATCCGGTCGACCAGGCGGGTCGCGCCGCCGCTGGTGAGGATCAGCCGGTCGGACAGCTCGCTCATCGGAGCGCCGTCCGGCCGTTCGGCCAGTACCAGCAGCACTTCGAACATCGAGTGGCTGATGCCCGCCGCCCGCTGGATCGCGGTGGCCAGCAGGCGTTCCAGGAGAGCCGAGGCGTTCAGCAGCACCCCGACCGCCCGGACGCGGGCGGCGGCGGCGGCCTGCGCGCCGTTCGTGATCTCCTGCTCCGCCACCGCTCGGATGTCCTTTCGAATAGTCGCCGTGAGCGCCCATCGTCCCCGCTGACCTCGCCGGGAGTCCAACCGGGGCTGGTCAGGGGGCCATCGCCGCGCGGACGAGCGCGGTGTCGGTCGTCGTCATCAGCCCCAGGTCATTTCGCCCTTGGCGACCTTCGGGCCGATCTGGGCGGCGATCAGCAGGCCCGACCCGGGGTAGCGCTGGACCAGCTCCTCGGTGGCCTCCGCGCCGTCGGCGGCGGCCGGGACGATGGTGTCGAAGTCGAGCAGGTAGTCCCGGGTGTAGCGGATCACGCTCACGTCGGCAGCGGTGCCGGGCAGCCGGTGGCCGGGGACGACCAGTGCCGGGTCCAGCAGCTCCATCTCGTTCAGCACCTCGATCCAGGCGGCGCGCTGCTCGGGCGCGGCGGTGTCGGCCGTCCAGACGTGCTCCTGCTGGAACAGCAGGACGCCGCCGACGATCGCGCGGTGCTCCGGCTGCCAGAGGAAGTGCCGGTCGGGCAGCGTCGGGTGGCCACCCTGCAGCTCGAAGCGGTGGCCCTCGAACACGATGTCGTCGGTCAGCGGCCGGAGATCGACCAGCCGGGTGGGCCGGTTGACGCCGACCGGCGCCCAGGCCTTCAGCTTGCCCTCGAACGACTCCCGGATGTGCTCGATCACCAGCGGGGTGGCGACCAGCTCTGCCTGCGGGAAGGCGTCCGCGACGACCTCGGCACCCCAGTAGAAGTCCGGATCGGCATGGCTGACGAAGACCTTGGTCAGCTCCTTGCCGGAGTCCAGGATCTCGGCGACCAGCCGGTGCCCGTCGGCCCGGGTGAACCCGGCGTCGACCAGCAGGGCCTCCCGCTCGCCGGTGATCAGGGTCGCGGTCTTGTTCCTGCTGCCGACCGGGAAGTCCAGGTCGAGGATGCGGAAGTCGAGCGTGCTCATGTGTTCTCTCCGATGCAGACGTCGTGCGACGTTCGTCTGACACAACAGTAACTGAGCAGTCAGGTATTTCCTGGGTCCGGAGTGACCTGGAACATGGCGGCGCCGACGCGGCCGGAGGGGCCACGCCGGCGCCGGGACGGATCGGTACGGCGGATCGCCAAGGCAGGTAGGCGTCAGCGGAGCCGGCGGATCCACAGGAAGCAGAAGGCGACCAGGGCGGCGGCGACGGCCAGGCAGATCCCCGCCTCGGTCCAGAGCATCGGCCATTCGGCGGACGGCGGCTGGTAGTCGCTGTACGCCTGGACGATTTCGGTGTGGTGGGCGAGGCACTGGCCGGATTCGTCGCGGCAGATGGGGGTGCCGTCGGCCAGCATGTCGATCCAGTCGCTCACCAGCGGGATCCGCAGTCCGCCGGTGGTGAGGAAGCCGTTGCCGAGGTTGTAGGACTCCAGCGGTACACCCGTGTTGAGGTGCCCGTTGTACAGGGTCGCGTGGGCGCCCGTGGGTTCGAGGGCCACATGGACGGCGACCACGGCCCGCTTGGCGGGCAGCAGGACGAACCGGAGCTGGTCCACCAGCAGCCGCAGGCCGAGGGTGAGTACGGCGGTGACGGCCATCGAAGCCACCACCCGGCGGACCACCAGGCCGACGGCCGCGCCGAGCGCGACCCCGACGACGCAGAACCCGACCACGGCCGGGCCGCTGGTCGTCCGGCTCATCCAGGTGAACCAGTGGTAGTAGCCGGGAACCGCGAACCGGCCCTCGACCACGTGGACCCACCACGTCGACACCACGGCCAGCACGGTCGAGCCGACCAGGGTCACCGCCAGCGGTACGCCCAGCCGGGCCGCCAGCCAGCGCCGCCGGGAGACCGACTGCGTCCAGGCCAGCCGGTAGGTGCCGCTCTCGAACTCCCGGGCCAGCAGCGGCGCTCCGAGGAAGAGGCCGAGGGCCGGTGGCAGGGCGAGCAGGATCCAGCTGGTGGCCTGCACCATCACCTGCCAGTTGGAGTCGAGACCCTCCGCGAGAGCGTCCACCGTCTGGCACTCGGGCGGGAAGTACACGATGTTGCAGTGCTGGAGGTGGTTGGCGTCGACGTAGTCGCTGATGCTGCCGCCCAGGTACAGCATCCAGCCGCAGACGGCGAGCAGGACGCCGGCGGCGATGGCGAAGGCCGTCCGCTCCTGACGGCCGCTCAGCCAGCTGACGCCGCGCAGCCCCCAGCGGGGCCGGGCCGGGGTGAGGGTGTCGGTGGTCATCGGGCGGCCGCCGGTACTCGGGCCGGACGGGCGCCGGGGGTGAGCAGCGCCGGGGCCTCCGGCGAGCGCAGGTAGGAGAGCAGGAGTTCCTCCAAGGTCGGTTCGGCCACGTCCCAGGCGCTGTCGATGTCCGCCGACTCCGCCGACGGCCGGACCAGGGCGGTCACCTGACGTCCCGTCCGCCGGAGCTCGACCACCTGGTGGCGGTCGAGCTCGGGTACCGGGCCGGCGCCTTCGTGGGCGCCGACGATCCGCCGGTGGGCGTCGAGGAGTTCGTCCACGTCACCGGCCAGGCGGACCCGGCCGTCGCCCAGGACCAGGACGTAGTCGCAGACGCCGTCGAGTTCGGCGAGCACGTGGGAGGAGATCAGGACGGTGGTGCCGTTCTCCACGGCCTCGGCCATCAGCAGGCCGGTCAGCTCCTGACGGGAGACCGGGTCCACGTCGGAGAGCGGTTCGTCGAGCATCAGCAGGTCGGGCCGCTTGCCGAGCGCGAGCGCGAGGGCGACCCGGGTGCGTTGGCCGCCCGTCAGCCCGCCGACCCGCGCGGACATCGAGAGGTTGCCGTGCTCGACGATCCGCACGGCGGCCGCCTGGTCCCAGCCGGGGTTGAGTTCGTAGCCCGCGCGCAGGGTCTCGGCGACGGTCAGCCGGGGGTAGAGCGGTTTGTCCTGGCCCAGGAAGGCGATCCGGCGGCGGGTCTCGGGTGTGCCGGGTGCCCCGCCGAACACGCTGATCGTGCCGGCGCTCGGCGTCAGCAGGTGGGCGGCGAGCGACATCAGGGTGCTCTTGCCGGCGCCGTTCGGGCCGACCAGTCCGCAGATCCGCCCGGCGGGCAGCCGGAAGTCGCAGTCGCGCAGCGCCCAGTTCCGGCGGTACTTCAGGCCCAGGCCGACCGCCTCCAGGGCGGGCGTGTCGTCGGCTTGGGCAGGTATGTGGTGGCTCACCTGGGCTCCTCATCGGCCTTGCCGGCGTCGGTGCTGCTGGTATCGGTCCTGCTTGTGGGGGTGCCGCTCGTGGGGGCACCGGCAGCCGGGGCACCGGTCGCCGGGTCGGCGAAGACGCTGTCCAGGGCGGTGGTGATCAGGGCGGCGGCGTCCTCGCGGTCCAGGCCGGCTTCGCGGGCGCGGCGGACCCAGGCGGCCAGTTCCGTGTGCAGCGCGGAGTCCGCGATGGTCTGCGGTTTGGCGAGGGAGCGCCGGACGAAGGTGCCGACGCCCCGGCGGCTGTCGACCAGCCCTTCGCGTTCCAGCTCGCGGTACGCCTTGAGCACGGTGTTCGGGTTGATCGCGGTGGCTTCCACCACCTCGCGTGCCGTGGGGAGTTGGTCGCCAGGGCGCAGCACGCCCAGCCGCAGGGCGCGCTTCGTCTGCTCCACGATCTGCAGGTACGGGGAGAGCCCACTGTGCCGGTCGATGAGGTACTCGACCACGCTTACCGCCATTTCACTAGTTATCTAGCTGAATCCTGCCCAGCTCAGCGGGCCTTCGTCAAGCCGTGCGTCAAGTCCCGCCGTCAAGCCGCATCTTGACAGCGTCGGGCGATCTGCACACCATTCCACTAGTTAACTAGTGGAATGGTGTGCAGATGATCGACAACCTGGTCGCCCGGCCTGTGGTGCCCCCGGCCGCCCGCCCGTCGGCCACCCGCCCTGTGCGGGCCTGGCCCGGCCCGCAGCAGATGGCCCTCGCCGTCACCGGGCTGTTCTTCGTCCTGTACGCGCTGCTGTCGGTGCGCCGGCACGAGCGGATGCTCAGCGCGGCGTACGACCTCGGCATCTTCGAGCAGGCCGTCCGTGCCTACGCGCACGGCCGGGCGCCGGTCGCGGAGCTGAAGGGCCCGGGTTTCAACCTGCTCGGCGACCACTTCCACCCGGTGCTCGCGCTGCTGGCCCCCGCGTACCGGCTGTTCCCGACGTCGGTGACGCTGCTGGTGGCCCAGGCCGCGCTGATGGCGCTCGCCTGCTTCCCGCTGACCCGCTGGGCCCACCGGACGGCCGGGCCGGCCGCCGGGCTGGTGATCGGCTGCGCGGTGGGCTGCTCCTGGGGGATCGTCTCGGCGGTCTCGTTCGACTTCCACGAGATCTGCTTCGCCGTACCGCTGCTGGCCTTCAGTGTGGAGGCGCTGGCCGGGCGGCGGTGGCGGGCGGCCGTGCTCTGGGCGCTGCCGCTGCTGCTGGTGAAGGAGGACCTCGGGCTGACGCTGGCGGCCATCGGGGCCTATACGGCCTGGTACGGGCGGCGGGGGCGGGCCGGGTGGCTGGGCCCGGCGGTGGTCGTGCTGGGGCTGACCGCGACGGTGGTGGAGATGGCGGTCCTGCTGCCGCTGGCCAACCCGCACGGTGTCTTCGACTACTGGCACCAACTGCCCGGCGTGGCCGGCTCGGGGACGGTCGGCTCGGGATCGTCCGGCGGTAGTGTGCTGCTGCTGCCGCTCAGGCTGGGCTGGCCCCCGGTGAAGTGGCTGCTGTTCGCGATGCTGGCCGCGCCGACCGCCTTCGTCGGTCTGCGCTCACCGCTCACCCTGCTCTGCGCGCCCACCCTGCTCTGGCGCCTGCTCGCCGACAACGTCCACTACTGGCAGCCGAGTTACCACTACAGCGCGGTGCTGATGCCGATCCTCTTCGCGGGCCTGATCGACGTCCTCGGGCGTCGGCCGGAGCTTTGCTTGCCGGTCAGGCTGAAGCGCGTCCTGGCGGGGGTCGCCGCGTTCGCCGTACTCAGCACCGCCGTCTACCCGCTGCACGAACTGGTGCTGCCCTCGACCTGGCGGATCCCGGCCCACGTCCGTACCGCGCACCGGCTGCTCGACGCGATACCCGACGGCGCCTCGGTGGCGTCGAGCAACCGGCTCGCCCCGCTGCTGGTGCACCGGACCACCGTCAGCCTGGTCTGCCGGGAGGACGGCCCCCACGCGGCCGCGCCGCCCGACTGGGTGGTCGCCGACCGGACCGACCCGACCGTCAAGTCGCCCTGCGCCGCTGCGGTGACGGCCCGGATGCTCGACACCTACCGGGCCGCCGGGTATCTGACGGTCGCCGACGAGGACGGCATCACCGTACTCCGCCGCCCGTCAGATCTTCGGCGGTAGCGTGATCCGGGCCACGATCTCCGCGATCCGGCGGGCGGACTCCTCGGCCGGCGCGGCGGCCTGGACGATACAACTGGCCGTCAGCCGGATGACGGCGTCGACGGCGAGGTCACGGGAGTAGAGGTCGACGGCGGGCCAGACGTCCTCGATGTAGGCGTTGAGCATCCCGGTCGCGGTGCCGAAGGCGGTCTCGGAGCGCGTGGTCAGATACGAGAGCAGCCCGTCCTCGTGGCTGCCGGTGCTGGTGAGCATCGCCTTGGCGAGCGGGTTGTCGGCGGCCAGCCGCAGGGTGAAACCGACCGCCGCCTCGGTCGCCGCCCGCAGGTCGCCCCGGTGCGCGTCCAGGTTCTGCTGGATGCCGAGCAGGCAGCGTTCGAGCTCCCGTTGGAAGAGGGCCGCGCCGACGGCGTCCTTGGCGCCGAACTCGGTGTAGACGGTCTGCCGGCTCACCCCGGCGGCCGTCGCCAGCTGGGTCATCCGCAACCGGTCGAACCCGTCCGCCGCGACCAGGTCGTACGCGGCGTCGAGCAGCCGCTCCCGCAGCAGCGACCGGACCGTCTCTCTGAACCTTGCCATCGCACCAGCCTAGGCCCTGTCTGACAATTCCCGCCGGGCGCACGACGCCGGGCATCCCGGCTGGACGCACCGGCAGATCGGCCACGTACGACCGAGTACGAGGCCGATCCGCCGGCACGCCCAGCCGGGCGCCCAACGCCGCGCGCTGATCCGACGCGAATTGTCAGACAGGGCCTAGCCATGCTCGGGGCATCCCCCGATGGTCGACCCGGCGCCCGCGTGCTGGTTCAGACCACGCCCGCAGCCCGCAGCAGCCAGCGGTTGCTCCGGCCGACCAGGCCGGCCTGGTCGAGGACGCCGATCACCTTGGCGGCCATCTCCCGCTTGGTGGTGCGCCAGTGGGGGTTGGCGCGGGCGATCCGGCGGCCCTCGCGCGGGTCGATCCCGACGGCGGCGTACAGGGCGGGGTGGATCAGGCGGGTGGTGGAGAAGTAGATGATCGAGCCGATCATCAGCTGTTCGTACCGACGGCGCAGCGGCCCGAGCTCCCGGCGGGTCAGCTCCTCGCGGGCGTAACTGATGTGCCGGGACTCCTCGATCACGTGGATCCGGGAGACCTGGCGGGGCAGCGGCTGGAGGCTCTCGTCCGTCATCATCTCGCGCTGGAAGGCGTCGAGGATCTCCTCGACGTACATCGTGCCGCCGAAGGTCTGGCTGTGCGAGGAGGTCGCCTTGAACAGCCGCCCGAGCTCGTGCGCCAGGCGGCCGGGGCCGTAGGCCGGTACGTCCATCCAGGAGATCATCTTGGCGAACATCACCGAGTGCCGGCACTCGTCGGCGATCTCGGTGAGGGCGTACTGCACGTGCGCGGTGGTCGGGTCGCGGTCGAAGGCGTGCCGCAGCAGCATCTGCATCAGGATCTCCTCGAACCAGATGCCCACGCTGGCGATGCTGGCGACCTCGTGCTTGCTGAGCTCGATCCGCTGACTCTCCGTCAGTTTCTCCCAGGCCGGAGTCCCGTACAGCGAAAGCCGGTTGGGAGGCGCGTAGTACCTGCCCTCGGCCGGCCGGACGGACCAGTCGACGTCCTTGAGCGGGTCGAACGACAGCTTGGCCGTGGAGGCCAGCAGTCGCTCGGCCGTGCGCTGCCGGCCACGGGCATGTGCCTCGGTCGTGGTCATGAGCCGCTCCTCTGCCTGTCCGCCGCCTGGTGCCTTACATAGTTGGCGGTTATGTCCAGAAGCTAGACAGGTTGTGATGTTCTGTCAAGGGTGTCGGCGGGCGTCGGATCCGGGGGTGGGGCCGGCTTCGTCGGTCATGGTGTTACTGCTTTCCGGTGGTGAGCGGGGCGGGGGAGAAGCCGCCGTGGAGCAGGAGGGCGGGGGAGCCGGTGCCGTCGGCGGGGGCGGTCCAGAGGTCGGAGGTGGTCCGCTGGGCGGCGGGGAGGGCGTACGCGACGGTGGAGTCGTCGAGCCAGGCGGCCTGGTCGTCCACGCTGCGGGTCTCGGCGAGCTGGGTCTCCCGGCCGGTGGCCAGGTCGAGGACGGTGAGCCGCCAGGGGTGCGAGGTGTCGGTGCCGACGCGCTTCTTGAAGGCGATCCGGGTGCCGTCGGGGGAGAGCGAGGGGCACTCCACGTTCTCCCGTAGCACTGTCAGCAGGTGCTGGGAGAGGTCGCCCCGGACCAGGTAGGTCTTGCCGGTGCTGATCGGGGACATGGTGGCGTAGAAGGTGTTGTCGTCCGAACTGAAGGTGACGCCCCAGAAGTTGCGGTCGACCGGCTGGTAGACCTGGCCGTCCTTGTGGACGGTGAAGTCCTCCAGGGTCGGGGTCAGGGTGCCGGTGCGGACGTCCAGGATCGAGGTGCGGGTGGAGAAGGTGTTGGCGGCGTACGAGTCGCCCGAGGTGAAGACCGTCCAGGAGGCCATCCGGCCGTCCGCCGAGATCCGGGCGCGGTTGGGTGCGCCGGCGCCGAGGTCGATCTCGCGCTGCTGCTTGAGAGTTGAATCCAGGATGCGTACGTGGTGGCTCGGGATGGCGCCGTACTCGGTGCTGAGGCAGACCACCGTCCCGGCCGCCGCGTAGACCCGCTCGCAGGAGGTCCGTCCGACCTTGCGCGGACCGGTCGGGTCGGCGCGCGGGACGGTGGCCAGGAAGCCGTAGCCCGGGCCGGGCTCGGTGTCCCGGAAGAGGATCTCCCCGGTCGCGCCGGTGAGGTCGAGATTCTGCTCGGCCGGTGCGGCGCCCGGACCCTGACGAGTCGTCAGATTGTCGCGGTGGGTGGCGTGGATCCCGTAGCCGATGCCGAGGGCCGCGAGCAGTGCGAACGCCACGGCGAAGGTGATCAGGCGGCCCCGGGTGAGCACCGGGGTCTCGGGTGCGTCGGTCACGTGCTCTCTTTCCTGATCAGCAGGGCGGCGGCCGGCAGGCAGACCAGCAGCCCCGCTCCGAACATCTCCAGCGTCCACTGCGGCCCCTGGAGCCGGTACGCGATCCCGAACAGCAGCGAGGAGGCGAACATCCCCAGCGCCTGCAGGCTCTGCAGCACCGCGAAGCCCGAGGTGCGGGAGTGCTCGGGCAGCAGCCGGGCCGCGTGCGCCATCAGCGGGGCGTCGGTCGCCGCGTAGAAGGCGCCGTGCAGGCCGAGCACCAGCACCAGCGCGAGCGGCCCGGCCGCCGAGCCGGCCAGCAGGGCCAGTACCAGCAGGAAGCAGACGTGCCCGCCCAGGTAGAGCCGCCACGGCCCGATCCGGTCGGCCAGTGACCCCAGTGGCAGGGACAGCAGCAGGTACGGCGCGGCGGTGCCGAGCGCCAGCAGCGGGAACCAGCGCGCCGCGAGGTCGTCCTGCCGCTGGAGCGTCAGGTAGACGAACGCGTCGCTGATGGTCGCCGTCTCCAGCACCATCACGCAGAGGCAGGTGCGGCGGAACGCCCGGTCCCGCAGCAGACCGAGGCCGGGCACCGGACCGCGTGAGGGCTGCGCGGGCGCTGCGGGCTGCCGCCGGTCCCGGACGAAGAGCAGCAGGACCAGCACACCGAGGGCCGCGACGCAGAAGCTGGCCATGAAGACCGCGTCGTACGCGGTGACGACCGCCGACAGCAGGGCGAAGGCGGCCAGCGGCCCGCAGAAGGCACCGGCGGTGTCCATCATCCGGTGCACGCCGAACGCGCGGCCCTGCGTCTCGGGGGTGCTGGAGAGCGAGATCAGCGCGTCGCGCGGGGCCGTGCGCAGGCCCTTGCCGCTGCGGTCGACGGCCAGTACGGTGCTGAGTCCGGCCAGCGAGGCGCCGACGGCGGGCAGGCCGAGCTTGCAGATCGCGGAGAGCGCGTACCCGGCGACGGCGACCGGCTTGCGGGCCCGGAGGCGGTCCGCGAGGTGGGCGCCGATCAGCCGCAGGAAGACCGAGGCGCCGTTGAACAGGCCGTCCAGGAAGCCGGTTTGGAGCATGGTGAGCCCGAGGACGGAGGTGTAGTAGAGCGGCAGCACCGAGGAGACCATCTCGGAGGAGATGTCGGTCAGCAGGCTGACCACGCCCAGCATCACCACGTTGGCGGCCACCCGGCGGGTGGCGCTCGCGGTCCGGCCGACCGGGGTGCTCCGGCTGGAGGAGAGGTACACCGTCAGACCAGGTTCTCGGCCGTCGGGCGGGTGCGCAGCCGGGACGGGCTCAGCAGCGCGGCGGCTGCGCGGCGGCTGCGGTGGTGGCCGAGCAGCCCGCGCGAGAGCTCGCGCAGCAGCGTCGCGGCCCAGAAGAGGGTGGCGGCGGCGAGCGAGTGGCGGCGGCGATAGAGACGCACCTTGTTGAGGGTCAGTAACGTCCAGAGCCGGGGGGAGACCTCCGAATCGCCCTCCAGATGGACGGCTCGGGCCTCGGGGGCGAGCCTGGTGCGGAAGCCGAGGTCGCGGGCGCGCAGCGCGTACTCGGTCTCCTCCGAGTAGAGGAAGTACGACTCGTCCCAGGGGCCGCAGGCGGTGACGCAGTCCCAGGAGAGCAGCAGCGCCGCGCCGGTGGCCCAGTCGGCGGTGGTCGTGGTGCGGTAGGCGTCCTCGGCCGTCACCAGCTCGCCGAGCCTCGGGTAGCGGCCGGCCCGGCGGTTGCCGAGCAGCGCTTCGCCGAAGGCGCGCAGTAGGGCGGGTTCGCGGCGCAGTGAGTGCGCCAGCACCCCGCTCTCGCTCTCCAGCCGTGGCACCACGACGCCGGTGCCCGGTTCGTCCAGCTGCGCGAGCATGGTGGCGACGCAGCCGGGGGCCAGCCGGACGTCGGGGTTGAGGATCAGTACGGCGGTGCACGGTTCCAGCTGTGCCAGCGCGCTGTTGATCGCTGCGGCGTAGCCCGCGTTGTAGCCGGTCTGGATCAACCCGGCCGACGGGACGGAACTCTGAACAACCGTCAGTGTCTCGTCCGCAGAGGCGTTGTCGGCCACCGTCAGACTCCACTCGACGCCCTGGAGCCCCTGCTCCAGGGAGGCCAGCAGCCCGGGCAGCACCTCGGCGCTGTTCCAGGTGACCACAACCACTGCGACTTTCGCAGACCTCATCGAAACCCCTCGGTGCGCCCGCACCGGCCCCTCACTGTCGGCCGGTCGTGGGTGGTGCGGGGCCAAGTATGCGACGGGGGAGGCCCTGTGGTCAGGAGATTCGCCGATCAGGTGATCGGCCCGGAGCCGGTGGTGCGCGCCCGGCGCACCCGGGGGCGGACGCCGGGCGCATGTTGAATCCTCTCGTCCGCTCTCCACCGGACAGCCACATAGTTGTAGAGATTGTTTGTGGTTTGTCCGCCCCGGGCCCGGCCGGGCCGCTACCTTGCTCCTGGGGATCGCGTGGGGTGCGACGCGAGCAAGTCGGGGCTCTGGTGGGGGATATCGGAGCCGGCTGCTCGCTGTTCAAGCATGGACATCAACTGTCGGGCGCACCGGCTGGGGGGCAGCATGGCCGTCGAATCGGCCTCTTATGCGGATAAAAGGCGTGATGTCATAGCACCGCGCGAACTGCGCGGGAAGTGGCAGCACGACCATCTACTCAAACTCATCGTGGCGGACGTGATGGCTGCGGCCACCGCTTCGTTCGTCGTCTACCTGTGCCACGGTCGGTCGGAGGTCTTCACCCTCCTGCCGCTGCTGTGGCCGGCCGCGCTACTCGCCGTCCGAGCGTACGGGAAGCGGCAGTTAGGTTACGGAGCAGAGGACCACCGGCGGATAATCCGCGCCGCGCTGGCCCTCGGGGCGCTCTCCGTGCTCGGCTCCGAGCTGGCGCTCGGGCCGGACCGGCTGGTCCACGACGCGGTGGTCGGCCTGGCCGGCGCGGCGGTGCTGACCACCGCACTGCGCGGCGCGATGCGCGGGCGGCTCGGGGTGGGCGAAGACCCGCGACGGGTGCTCGTGGTCGGCCATCCGGACTCGGTCGCCACGCTCGCCGAGTCGATCGAAGGGCGGGCCTCGCGCGGACTGCGCCTGGTCGGGGCCTGTTTCACCACCCGTCCCGACTCGGGCAAGGCGGCCGACCCCAAGCTGCCGGTGCTCGGCGGCCGGGACAACATCCTCTCCGCCGTCCGCCGCACCCGCTGCGAGTCGGTCATCGTCCTGCCGGACCAGGCCCTCGACCAGACGGCGCTGCGCCGGCTCGGCTGGGCCCTGAACGCCGAAGGGGTCGAGCTGCTGCTCGGCCCGATGCTCACCGACGTGGCGGCCTCCCGGCTGAGCGTCCGGACGGTCGGCGGGGTGCCGTTGCTGCACGTCCGGGCACCGGCCCGGTCCGGTACGGCGCGGCTGCCGAAGGAGATCCTGGACCGGCTCGCCGCCGCCGCCGGGCTGCTCCTGCTCACCCCGCTGCTGCTCGTGCTGGCGATGCTGGTCCGGTTCAGCAGCCCGGGGCCCGCGTTCTTCCAGCAGCGCCGGGTCGGACTGAACGGCGAGCCGTTCACCATGTTCAAGTTCCGCACCATGCTGCTTGGCGCCGAGTCCCTCCGGACGGAGCTGGCCGAGCTGAACCTGAACACCGAGGGCCCGCTCTTCAAGGCCCGCAAGGACCCGAGGACCACGGCGCTCGGGCGCTTCCTGCGGCGCTACTCGCTGGACGAGCTACCGCAGTTGATCAATGTGCTGGCCGGTCACATGTCGCTGGTGGGGCCCAGGCCGCCGCTGCCGGAGGAGACCCTCGACTACGACGAGGTGACCCGCCGCCGGCTTCTGGTCAAACCGGGCCTGACCGGGCTGTGGCAGGTCAGCGGCCGCTCCGACCTGCCCTGGCACGAGGCCGTCCGGCTCGACCTCAGTTACGTCGACAACTGGTCGCACTCCCTGGACGCGCTGATCCTGCTGCGCACCACCGGCGCGGTGGCCCGGGGGAAGGGCGCCTACTGAGATGCCCGCCAAGACTCCTGCTGGGATGTCTGTACCCGTAACGACTATTGACGAACCGTCAGATCTTCCGAAGGGACCGCACGACGTGACAGCCGTTCGACCGACCTTGGGGCTCGCCGTGGTCGGGGCCGGATACTGGGGGCCGAACCTGGTCCGCAACTTCCAGGCATCGCCCGAGTTCCAGCTGCGCTGGGTGTGCGACCTGGACCGCGCCCGCGCCGAACGGGTGCTGGGCGAGTACTCGACGGTGACCGCCACCGACGACTACGCCGCCGTCCTCGCCGACCCGGAGGTGGCGGCCGTCGCCGTCGCCACCCCGGCGGGTACGCACCTGGAGGTCGCCCTCGCCGCGCTCCGCGCGGGGAAGCACGTACTCGTCGAGAAGCCGCTCGCGGCGACCGGGGCCGAGGGGCGGGTGCTGGTCGAGGAGGCCGAGCGGCGCGGCCTGGTGCTGATGTGCGACCACACCTACTGCTACACCCCGGCCGTCACCCGGATCCGCGAGCTGGTCCGGGCGGGGGAGCTCGGTGACATCCAGTACGTGGACTCGGTGCGGATCAACCTCGGCCTGGTCCAGCGGGACGTCGACGTGCTCTGGGACCTCGCGCCGCACGACCTGTCCATCCTGGACTTCGTGCTGCCGGAGGGCGACCGGCCGGTTGCGGTGGCCGCGCAGGGAGCTGACCCGATCGGGGTCGGCCGGTCCTGCGTGGCGTACCTGACACTGCAGTTGGCCTCGGGAGCGATCGCGCACGCGCACGTCAACTGGCTCTCCCCGACCAAGGTGCGCACCACCATGGTCGGCGGCTCCAAGCGCACCGTGATCTGGGACGACCTCAACCCCCAGCAGCGGATCTCGCTCTTCGACCGGGGAGTCGACCTCACCGCTTCGGAGGACCTCGACCCGGGGGCCCGCCGCGAGCTGCAGGTCAGCTACCGCTCCGGCGAGATGGTGGCGCCGGCGCTCGGCGAGAAGGAGGCGCTGGGCGGGGTGGTGGAGGAGTTCGCGGCCTCGATCCGGGAGGGCCGCGCACCGCTCACCGACGGGCGGGCCGGCCTGCGGGTGCTCGACATCCTGGAGGCGGCCACGCTCAGCCTCGCCCGGGGCGGCGTCCTGGTCGAGCTCGCGAGGCCGGAGGACCCCTCGTGAGACATCCCGTCACCCGTCGGGCGCGCCGCCAGGACCTGGTGATCGTCGGCGCGGGCGGCTTCGGGCGGGAGACCGCCGAGGCCGCCCGCGCGGCAGGCGCCGGCTGGCGGCTGCGCGGCTTCCTCGACGACAACCCGGCGCTGCACGGCACCGAGGTGGACGGCGTGCCCGTGCTCGGCCCGGCCGAGGCGGTGCACGACCTGCCGCGCGCCAAGGTGGTGCTCTGTACCGTCAACCCGCGTGTGTACACCAGCCGTTCGGAGCTGGCCGACCGGCTGCGGCTGCCCGACGACCGGTACGCCACCGTGGTCCACCCCACCGCGCAGATCGCCCGGCACGCGGAGCTGGGCCACGGCACCGTACTGCTCGCCCAGGTGGTCGTCACCGCGCGGGCCGAGATCGGCGCGCACGTCGCGGTGATGCCGCAGACCGTGCTCACGCACGACACCGAGGTGGGTGATTTCGCCACCCTCGCCAGCGGGGTACGGCTCGGCGGCGGCGTACGGCTCGCCCGGGGTTGCTATCTCGGGGCGGGCGCGCTGGTACGCGAGTACACCACCGTCGGCCAGTGGTCGCTGGTCGGCATGGGATCGGTGGTGCTGCACGACGTCCCACCGCAGGAGGTGTGGGCCGGGACTCCGGCCCGCTTCCTCCGCGCGGCGGCGGGGGCGGTCGGACGGGTTCACGCGCCCGCGCCACTGCCTTGAAGTTCCTTGGCACAATCGGGAGTAGAGCGAACATGAAGATCGGCAACACCATGGGGCGATCCCCGACCGGAAGTCTCGTACGACGATATCTCCAAGGGACCGGCGGCCTCGCCCGGTTCCTGCTGGCCACCGCACTCCTGCTGGCGGTCACCAGTCTGACCTCGCCGACCGCGCACGCCGCCGACCCCTGCGCCACACCGGTCGTCAACCCGGTGGCCTGCGAGAACTCCAAGCCGGGGAGCCCGCTCTCGGACTGGTACTCCCCGAACGCCTGGGGATCCATCCAGGGCTTCACCTCGCACGAGAGCTACAAGCCCGGCGACACCGTCGAGTTCAAGGTGCAGTCGCCCGTCCCGTACCAGATCGAGATCTACCGTCTCGGCTGGTACCAGGGCAACCGGGCCCGCAAGATGCCGGCCTCGCCCACCGCGACCTTCCCGGCCAAGACCCAGCCCAACTGTCTCTCCGACGCCTCCACCGGGCTGGTGGACTGCGGCAACTGGACCACCACCGTCACCTGGACGGTGCCGAGCGACGCCGTCTCCGGGCTCTACCTCGCCAACATCGAGCAGACCGACGGCAACGGCCTGATGCCCTACCCGATCGTGATCCGGGACGAGTCGAGCCACTCGAACATCGTGGTGCAGACCTCGGACGAGAGCTGGCAGGCGTACAACAGCTGGGGCGGCCAGAACCTCTACGGCGGCTCCGGGCCCGCGCCCGACGGCCGTGCGTACAAGGTGAGTTACAACCGCCCGCTGGACATCGGCGCCGACAACGGCATCTACGGCTCCGAGTACGCGATGATCGGCTGGCTGGAGCGGAACGGGTACGACGTCAGCTACCTGTCCGGCATCGACGTCTCGACCAAGGGCGTCCTGCTGCAGAACCACAAGGTGTTCATGTCCAACGGGCATGACGAGTACTGGAACCAGGCGCAGCGCGACAACGTCACGGCGGCCAAGGCGGCCGGCGTCAACCTGGCCTTCTTCTCCGGCAACGAGATGTTCTGGCGGACCCGCTTCGAGCCGTCCACCGACAGCTCCGGCACCGCCAACCGCACCCTGGTCTGCTACAAGGAGACCAAGCTGCAGATCCCCGGCGTCGACGGCGTACCCGACCCGAGCGGCCAGTGGACCGGCACCTGGATGGACCCGGTGGGCGCCGGACGCGGCGGCGGCAAGCCGCAGAACGCCCTCACCGGCCAGCTGTTCCAGGTGAACGGCTACCGTAACGACGCGATGACCGTGCCCGCCGCGTACGGCAAGCTGCGGATGTGGCGCAACACCTCGATCGCCACCCTGCCGCCCGGCCAGGTCGCGACCTTCCCGACCGGCACGCTCGGCTACGAGTGGGACTCGGACATCGACAACGGTTCGCGGCCCCCGGGCTCGATCGACCTGTCCTCGACCACCGTCTCGGTCACCGACGGCAACTACCTGCTGGACAACGGCAATACGTACGGCAACGGGATCGCCACCAACAGCCCGACCATCTACCGTGACCCGGTCTCGAACGCGCTGGTGTTCGGCGCCGGGACGGTCCAGTGGTCCTGGGGCCTGGACACCCTCCACGTGGGCAACACCACGGCCGAGGACCCCCGGATGCAGCAGGCGACCGTCAACCTGCTGGCCGACATGGGCGTCCAGCCCTCGACCCTGCAGTCCGGCCTGGTCCCGGCCACCGCCTCGACCGAGACCACCGGCCCGACCGTACTGGTGACCACGCCGACGGCCGGGGTCACCGTACCGGTGCAGAAGCCGGTCACAGTCTCGGGCACCGCCGCCGACCTCGGCGGCGGCCAGGTGGCCCGGGTGGAGGTCTCCATCGACGGGGGCACCACCTGGAAGGGCGCCACCGGCACCACCTCCTGGAGCTACACCTGGACACCGCTGGCCCAGGGTGCGGCACAGATCCAGGTCCGCGGGGTGAACGACTCCGTCATCACGGGCACGGTCGTCACCGTTCCGCTGACCGTCGGCCCGCAGCAGTGCCCCTGCACCATCTGGCCCACCTCGGCCGTCCCGGCGCACGCCGACTCGGGTGACGCCGGCTCGATCGAGGTCGGGGTCAAGTTCCGTACCACGGTCAACGGTTCGGTCACCGGCGTGCGGTTCTACAAGTCCGCGCTGAACACCGGCACGCACACCGGCAGCCTCTGGAGCACGGACGGCACCCGGCTGGCCACCGGCACCTTCACGGGTGAGACGGCCTCCGGCTGGCAGCAGCTGGTCTTCGCCACGCCCGTCCCGGTCAAGGCGAACACCACCTACATCGCCTCCTACTACGCCCCGAACGGCCACTACTCCTACGACGACGGCTACTTCACCGGTCAGGGCGCGGGTCTCGACCCGATCAAGGCCCTGATGGCGGGCGCCGACGGCGACAACGCGCTCTACCGCTACAACACCGGCGGTGGCTTCCCGAGCAGCAGCTACCACAGCTCCAACTACTGGGTCGACGCGGTGCTCGACACCTCGGGCGACACCACCAGCGCGCCGACGGTGACCGGGTTCACCCCGGCCACCGGCAGCACCGGCGTGGCGATCACGGCCGCGCCGACGGCGACCTTCAGCCACACCATCGACACCACCGCGCTGCAGTTCACCCTGACCCCGGCCGGCGGCGGCAAGTCCGTTCCGGCCACGGTCAGTTACGACAGCGGAACGGCCACCGCCACGCTGCGCCCCACCGGGCAGCTGGCGCTCAACACCAGCTACACCGCCACGGTGAAGGCCAGCGACCCGTGGGGCAACCCGATGGCCGCCCCGGTCACCTGGACGTTCACCACCAGCGCCACCCCGCCCGCCGTCACCTGCCCGTGCTCGCTGTGGAACTCCGCCACCGCCCCGGCCTCGATCGACTCGGGTGACCCGACCTCCGTCGAACTGGGCACCCGCTTCAGCACCTCGATCAACGGGTGGATCACGGGTGTCCGGTTCTACAAGTCCGTCGCCAACACCGGCACCCACACCGCGACGCTGTGGAGCAACACCGGCACCCAGCTCGCCACCGGCACCTTCACCGGCGAGACGGCCTCCGGCTGGCAGCAGCTGACCTTCACCACCCCGGTGGCGATCACCGCGAACACCAGCTACGTGGTTTCGTACTTCGCCCCGAACGGCCACTACTCGGCGAGCGGCGGCTACTTCACGGCCGGCTACTCCGCGTACCCGATGACGGCCTCGGCCGACGGCCCCGGCAGTGCCAACGGCATCTACCACTACGGAGCCACCGGCTTCCCGGCCAGCACCTTCAGCTCGACCAACTACTGGGTGGACCCGGTCTTCACCAACGTGCGGCCCGCGTCGGCCTCAGCCGCCTCCAGCTCGCTGCAACTCCCGCTGGTCGGGGGTATGTCGAGGCCGGTCGGCAGCCTGCTCGGCGGTCTCCTCGGAAGCGTCACCGGCAGGCTGGCGGGCGGCCCGACGACGGCTGTCCCGGGCACCGAGCCCGGGACGGTCGCCCCGGCGCCGGCGCCGACCATGTCCCAGCCGGCCGGCTGAGCCGGTACCACACTTCCCGAGCCGGTCCGCTCCCGTCAGCCGACGGGAGCGGACCGGCTTCACCGCCGAGACCCTGATCTCGCCGACACCTGGTTCCACCGACCGAGAGGACACCAAAGTAGTGAGCACCGTGAGCGTGGTGATCCCGTGCTACAAGTACGGGCACTATCTCGCCGACTGCGTCAGCAGCGTGCTGGACGAGCAACCGGGCGTCGACGTCCGGGTCCTGATCATCGACGACTGCTCGCCCGACGATTCGGCCGAGGCCGCGCTGAAGCTGGCCGCGGGCGATCCCCGGATCGAGGTCCGGGTCCACCAGGTCAACAAGGGCCACATCGCGACGTACAACGAAGGTCTGCTGGAGTGGGCCGACGGCGACTACACCGTGCTCCTGTCGGCGGACGACCGCCTCACCCCCGGCGCGCTGACCAGGGCGGTCTTACTGCTGGACGCGCACCCGGAGGTCGGCTTCGTCTACGGCCACCCGATCCACTTCCAGCACGGCACCCCGCTGCCGCCCGCCCGCACCGAGCTGCGCGGCACCACGGTGTTCCCCGGGAAGTGGTGGCTGGAGCGCCGGTTCAAGGAGGCGCACGGCTGCATCACCTCCCCCGAGGTGGTGGTCCGCACCTCGCTGCAGCAGGAGGTCGGCGGCTACGACCCCGAACTCCCGCACGCCGGTGACATCGAGATGTGGATGCGGCTCGCCTCGCGCGCCGACGTCGGCTACGTACGCGGCGTCGACCAGGCGTACTACCGCAAGCACGGCGGGAACATGTCGGCTACCGAGTTCGGCGGCCAGATGGACGACCTGCGGCAGTGCAAGGCCGCCTACGACGCCGTCGTCACCGGCTGCGCCGACCAACTCCCGGACGCCGCCCGGCTCGCCGACACGGTGAACCGCAAGCTTGCCCGCTTCGCCCTGCGCCGGGCCGTCCGGGCCTACGACCGTGGGCGCACCGGCGAGGTGCCGGAGGCCGAACTCGTCGCCTTCGCCGCCGAGTGCTGGCCCGCCTACCGCAGCCTGCCCGAGTACCGGGGGCTCCAACTGCGCCGGCGGGTCGGTGCGCGGGTGATGCCGTACCTGCAGCCGCTCGTCCTCACCGCCGTGGTGGCCAAGGTCCGGGAGCGGCTCTGGTGGCGGTCGTGGCGGCTGCGCGGCATCTAAGCTCCAGGTCCGATACCCGGGCGGGGTATCCAGATGAACTGCCGGAAGCCAACAGGAGGGCCGGGACAGCGTGTTCGGCAATCTGATCAACCGTCATGACGCACTCCGGGTGGGCCGCAAACTGCGCCGGGGGCAGCTCGACAAGCTGGTCTCCAAGGTGCGGGTGCGCGGCACCGAGCGGGTGGTGACCCACTGGTCCGCCGTGGACCCGTCGTTGCAGGAGTGGTGGGCCGTCCCGGCGGTGGTCCGCCGCTGGAACACGTTCGCCAGCGGTGACCCGGAGGTCGGCTTCCCGGAGCACGTCGCCCGGACCTGGCTGGCCGGGCGCACCGGGCTGCGCGCGCTCTCGCTCGGCTGCGGCACCGGCGGCAACGAGGTCATCTGGGCCGGTACGGGCGCCTTCGAGCAGATCACCGGGGTGGACATCTCCCCGGACCGGATCGAGTACGCCACCGGCCAGGCCAAGCAGCTCGGCCTGGCCGACGTGCTCAGCTTCCGCGCCGCCGACGTCAGCGAACTGCTGCGCGCCGGAGAGAAGTACGACATCGTCCTCGGCCTGCAGTCGCTGCACCACTTCGACCGCCTCGACGAGACGATGGACCTCATCGCCGGGCTGCTGAACCCCGGCGGGCTGCTGATCGTGGACGAGTTCGTCGGCCCCACCAAGTTCCAGTGGACGGACGGCCAGCTGCGCGCGGTGGACGCTCTGCTCGCCGAACTGCCCGAGGAGCGGCGCAGGTTGGCCGACGGGCGGCTCAAGCGCCGTGCGGTGCGGCCGAGCCTGCTGTCGATGCGCCTGGACGATCCCTCGGAGGCGGTCGACGCCGCCAGGCTGCTGCCCGCGCTGCGCGAGCGCTACCAGGTGTTGGAGGAACGCCCGTACGGCGGAACGGTGTTGCACGTCGCACTGTCCGGCATCGCGCAGAACTTCCGCGACGGCACCCCCGCCACGGCGGCGCTGGTGGAGCGCGCCTTCGCGGCGGAGGACGCCGTACTGCCGGAGCTGGGGCACGACTTCGTCTTCATGGTCTGCGAGCCGAAGGTGGTTGCCCAGGAGCGTCAGTCGACCCAAGTGCTCCAGTAGCTCTCGGGGTTGACCAGATACCGCACGGTGGGCACCGGAAGGTGCACCACCGTGCGGCTGCGGCTGTACCGGAAGACCAGCTCCCAGTCCTCGCGCGGGACCACCTGCGGTGGCCGGCGCAGCCGGCTGAACCGCAGGGCCCGGGTGCGCCGGGCGACCACTGCGTTGGTGTCGAGGAAGCCCTCCTCCGCCGCGTGCCGCCGGTCGAACGGGACGGACAACACGTCCATGTCACTGCCGTCCGGCCGGATCCGCCGCAGCGCGGTGTAGACGGCGTCGGGACCGCCGGGCGCCTGCAGGGCGGCCAGGGCCACCGCGAGGTGGTCGGGCTCCCACTCGTTGTCGTCGTCCAGGAAGGCGACGTACCGGGACGAGGTCAGCCGGATGCCCACGTTGCGCACCACCCCGGCCACGGCGGTGTTCTGTTCCAGGCTCACCGCGATCAGCCGTGGGTCGGCGGGCAGTTCGGGCAGTCCGGCGCCGTCGTCCACCACGATCACCACGTGATCGGCGACGGTCTGCGCCAACGCCGTGTCCACTGCCCGCCGCAGGCCGTCGGGCCTGCGGAAGGTCGGGATCACCGTGACCACCAGGGCGGGCGGGCGCGACCCGAGCGTGGCAGCCAGGCGGCGCACCTCGGCGTTCTCCCGGCGGCGCAGCCCGACGGCTGTCCAGCCCAGTACGGCCTTGTTCCTGGTCTCCATCAGCCGCAGAAACCCGAACGTGTCGCGCAGGGCCTGCTTGCCCCGCCGCAGGACCGCCTTCATCGTAGCTCGCCTTCCAACTGCGGGGCCGCTGCCACAGCAACAGCCGGCTGGTCGCCGCGCAGCAGCTGCCGCATCGGCAGTACCACCGGCACGTAGCTGGCCAGCGCCACCGCGCCCGCCACGAACATTCCCCAGCGGGTCTCGCCGCACCACCGGAAGACCGCGACGGACTCGGCCGCCATCACCAACCCGCCGATGAACGGCCGGGCACAGGCCCGCAGGACCACCCCGCCCCGGATGCCCGTCCGGCGCAGCCCCCAGACGAAGGCGGGCGCCGCCACCGCTACCGCGACCACCAGATGGCCCGCGCCGACCCCGCCGATGCCCCAGCCGTGCGCGCCGAGCAGCAGCGCGGGGACGAGCGCGGCCAGCCAGAGCCCCTGCACGCCGATCAGCGAACTGCGCCGCCCGGCCGCCGCCAGGCAGTCGTAGGCCAACTCGTAGGCGATCCGCAGCAGTCCGAGCAGGGCGAGGAAGCGCAGCACACCGGCGGCCGGTGCCCACTTGGGGCCGTAGATGGTGTCGATGGCCGGTGCCGCGAGGGTGGCGAGCAGCACGCACGGTGGCACGGCCGCCGCCATCAGCAGGCCGAGGCCCCGCCCGAACGCGTCGGAGAGCGCCTCCTTGGAGTCCGCGACCCGGGAGAAGCCCGCGAAGGAGATCCGCCGGGCGGCCTCCGAGATGCTGCGGACGGGCCAACTGGAGACGTTGAAGGCGAGTTGGTAGAAGCCGAGCGCCACGGGCCCGAGCAGCGCGCCGGTCACCACCGAGTCCACGTTGAGCATGGCGAGCACCAGCAGACTGGCGCCGGCGAGTGGCAGCCCGAAGGAGACCAACGCCCGTGCCTCGGCGGTCTTCCAGCCCGGCCGCAGCGCTCCGGGCACCGCGATCGCGCACCCCGCCAGCGCGCACAGGTTGCCGGCCAGCGCGCCCCAGGCGAAGCTCATCGCGCCCGCGCCGTGGTAGGCGAGGACCAGCGTGGTCGCTGTGGTGACCAGGAAGTTGAGCAGGTCCAGTGCCATCCGGGCGCCCTGCCGGAACTCCCGCGCGATGATCTGGTTGGGTACGCACGCGATGCCGTCGATCACCACCGACAGGCAGAGCACCCGCAGCATCGAGGTGGCGTCCGGCGAGCCGAGCAGCCGGGCCGTGCCGGGCGCGGCGACGAACAGCACCCCGTACAGCGCGGTGCTGGACAGCACGGAGAGGGTGAGGACGGTCGGCGCGAACTCCCGTACGTCGCGGTCCCAGCGGACGATCGCCAGGCTGACGCCCATCTCGTTGGCGGAGAGCAGCACCCCGAGCGCGACCATCCCGGTTGCGTACAGGCCCCACTCGCGCGGGCCGAGCACACCCCGGGCCAGCGCCACGCCGGCCGCGAAGTTGCCGATCCGGATCACCACGGTGTTGAGCAGGCTCAGCCGGGCGCCCGACCGTACCTTGGCGGCGAGCGTCACCGGCCGGCTCCCGTCAGGTCCCCCGGCCGGGCGGGGGAGCGGACACTTCCGAGGAAGCTGCCCCCCGCGCCCAGCAGGAGGAAGAACATGCCGGCGAACATCGGGAACCCCAGGGAGTCGAAGGTGGCACTGGTGACCAGGGCGACGGCGGCCGCCGCGACGAAGCACTGGGCCAGCTCGCGCGAGGCGTCGTCCTGGCACAGGCGCCGGGCGGCGCCGCCGGTGTGCAGTCCGGTGAGGAAGACGAAGAGCAGTGCCAGGATGCCGAACACGCCCAGTTCGGCGGCGGTCAACAGGTACATGTTGTCGGTGAAGAAGTAGAGCTCCGGCATGAAGGTGCCCATCCCGTGGCCGAACCACAGTGAACTCTGCATGTACTCCCAGATCTTGGCGTAGTCGCCGGTGCGGGCCTGGGTGCTGCTGTCGGTGTTGCTGAAGAACGAGCTGAACAGCCCGGTCAGGGTGGACAGCAGCCCGGGCACGGCCGCGCCGATGCCCACCACGCCGACGCCGACGGCGCCCAGCACGTAGCCCCGGCGCTGCGGGCGCCAGGCGGGCAGCATGGCGAACAGCGCCACCACGACGCCGATGATGCCGGTGCGGGAGATCGAGATCGGCAGCGCGCCGCCGATCAGCAGCACGGGCAGCCAGCGGCGCAGCCTGCCCCGGTCGAACCGGGCCGGGTCGAAGGCCTGTTGGACGGCGAACGGCAGCAGCATCGACAGTATCCCGCTGAACTCCAGCGGGTGCCCGGTGGTGCCCCGGGGTCGGGTGAAGGCACCCCGGCTCATCGGGGCCACCTGGGCGGCGCTCTCCTGCAGGCCCGGGATGTGCAGCGAGGACGCGATGTTGGTGTGGGTGACGAAGTCGTACCACCCCAGCAGGGCGACGACGCTCGCGAAGACCACCATCCGGCGCAGCAGCACCTCCAGCCTGGCCCGGTCCCGGATGCCGGCCGACGAGACCACCACCAGACTGGTCCAGACCAGTAAGGCGATCAGGCCCCGGTCGGCGCCCTGCATCTCCTTCGTGATGGCGGGCCGTCCCGCGCAGGCGATGTACCCGAGCAGCACGGCCGACGCGTACACCACCATCGCGATCCGCGGCGCCCTGGTGCCCTTGGCGGGCGTGATGCGCTCCGTCAACCAGGCCGCCAGGAACCACATCAGAGCCATCAGGGCGACCACGTTCGCGGGCGTGCCCACCCCGCCCATGCCCGGCAGCACCAGGTTCGACGGGATGAACATGGCCAGCAGGAGGTACCCGGTCAGTACCGTGACCGCGTCCACCCCGTACGCGCCACGGGCGGCGCCCTGGCCGGCGGCTGCCGGTAAGGGGGGTGCGACGGGCTCGAGCGTGGCGTCCCCACGGGTCATTCGGTGCTACCTCCCGGCGGGAACGGACGTCTGGGCCTGCGGATCCCCGGCCTGCCCGGCTTGTTCGGCTTGTTCGGCCTGCTCCGCGTGCTCGGCCTTCCTGGCCTTCTTGCGCCCGAACCAGGCCCGCCGCCGGATGCCCAGCAGGTTCTCGGCGAGGAAGGCGGACAGGAAGGCGATGGCCAGACCGCCCATCGCGATCAGCGCGACGGACTGCAGCTTGGTCTTCGTCTGCGCCTGCGGCGCCTGCGGCGGCACGATCACCGTGGAGGCGATCTGCGAGCCGGCCGGGGCCTGTTGCTCACTCTGCATCGCCTTGAGCTGCTCGGCGGTGAAGGCGTTCAGGATGTCGATCGACTTCCGCACCTGTGCGGGGTCGTTCCCGGTCACCGTCAGGGTGAGGAACGGGCCCATCGCGTTGTCGGCCAGCTTCACCCCGTAAGTGCCGGTGAGTCCGCGCTTCGCCAGCGCCTTGGCGGACTCGTCCGAGGCTAGCCGGCGGCCGAGGAAGTCGGCCGTCACGGTCAACGCCTGACTGAAACTCAGAAACGGATTGCCGTTGTTCGGTGGCAGCGCCGACACGTCCGGCGAATTCAGCAGTGATATCGACGACTCCGACTGATAGGTCGTCGGAAGAACGGCGTTGGCCACGACCGACAGGCAGACCGTGACCAGCACGATCGGCAGTGTGACGTACCAGCGCTTGCGGATCACTCGTAGGACCTCGCGCATGTCCAACATATCTCCCCCTGGGGCCGTACGTCCCCCCAGTCTCGCGGTGGTTCTGGGCAGGACTGACCGCTCCCTCAAGCCACCCCGGGACGAGCGTAGTTGGAATGAGGATCCGGCGGAGAACAATCCTCGAACTGCCGTCATCGTGTTCGGCGGGGTGAGAGCATGACCGACGGGTTGGGGGTGGCCGTGTCTTTCCGTAATGTCGTGCGCGCGCTGATGCGCCGCTGGTTGGTTCTCGTGCTCGCTGCCGGGCTGACACTGGCCGGGGCTCTGGTGGTGGTGAAACCCGGGCTGGTCTACATGTCGACGGCCGTGGTCCGGGTGAAGCCGCCCGAGGCCCGGCAGGACCCGGGCGGACTCACCGACTTCCGACCCTCGCTGGCGATCATCGGTGCTGCCGTCGTGACCGTGCTGAAGAGCCGGTCCGGGGAGGCGGAACTCCGCAGCGCCGGGGTGAGTGGCGCGTACGACCTGCAGCCGCGCAACACCGGTACCACCAAGACCGAGGCGTACGTGGTCCCCACCGTGGAGATCAGCGTGCGCGGGACGGACCCGACGGAGACCGACCGCGAGGTCGACATCATCATCAAGGCCTTCGCCGCCCAACTGCGAATGCTGCAGGACGGCTTGAACGTACCCGCGCAGCAGTACATCACCAGCGACGAGCTCGTCCCCGCCACCGCGCTGCCCGTCATGGGCGTAAAGAGCCGTGGGCTGATCGGGGTTGCCGCGCTCGGCACGGTGGGCGGGGTGGCCGTCTCGCTCTGGACGGACGAGTATCTGCGCCGCCGCCGACCGCGTTCCTCGCCACGGCGGCGCCTGCTGCCGAGGCGCAACGTGCCCAGGGAAGTGGGGACATGACGGGATCGTACGGAGCCGGACGCGCCGGGGAGGCCCGCCGGCTGGTGCTCGGCGGCACGCCCGCCGACGGCTGGGACCTGGCCGGGCTGCTGTTGCGGGTGAAGGACCGGCTCACCGGCCCGCTCGCCCGCCCGCTGGTGGTGGCCTCCAGCAACCTCGACCACCTGCACCACTTCGGCCGTGGCGGAGCCCACGCCGGGCTGGTCGAGCGGGCCGAACAGGACGCCGACTGGTTGGTGTTGCTCGACGGGATGCCGCTGGTCTGGCAGGCCCGCCGGCTCACCGGCAGCCGGTGGGAGCGGCTGACGGGCGCCGACCTGCTCCCCGACCTGCTCGCCGTCGCCGCCTCGACGGGCGCGCGGGTGGGTTTCCTGGGTGGGCAGCAGGAGACTCACCGGCTGCTGGCGGTACGCCTCGCCGAGGAGTGGCCCGAACTGGCGGTCGCGGGTTACTGGGCGCCGAGCCGGGCCGAACTCACCGCTCCCGGTGGGGCGGCGGCCCTGGCCGAGCAGGTCCGGCTCGCAGCGGTGGACCTGCTGGTCGTCGGCCTGGGCAAGCCCCGCCAGGAGGCGTGGCTCGCCGAACAGGCCGTGGCCAGCGGTATCCGGGTGGGTCTGGCCGTCGGAGCGGCGGCCGACTTCCTGGCCGGAGTGGTCGACCGGGCACCGGACCGCTGGCGAGACAGCGGCCTGGAGTGGCTCTACCGGCTCGTCCTCGAACCACGCCGCCTGGCCCGCCGCTACCTCCTTCAGGGCCCGCGTGCGGCGCTACGGCTACTGCTCAACTCCCGGGCCTGACCGGCAACTTCCGCGTCAGCGCGCAGTCGCTACCCCAGTGTGTAGGCGTGCGGTTGGTAGGCCGTGAAGGTGTCGGTGAAGACGCCCTGCCGGGCGGTGAGGACCCGTCCGTCGTCCGTCCGGACCTGGCCGCTGTACCGGCCGGGGACGGTGAAGGTGACGGTGGACGGGCCGCCCTCGGGCAGGTCGGGCCGGTCGGTCGCCACCGCCAGGACGGCGGTGCGGCCGCCGGCCGTCCGCAGGGTGGCGGTCACCGGAGCGCCCTGAGCCGCGACGCCCACCAGGACGGGCGGGGCGTTCCAGTAGGCGGCGTACGTCTGGGCGTCCGCGTCCACCTGCTTGATGGTGGCGGCCGAGGTCGCGTCCCGCAGGCAGGCATCCACCTGGGGTTGCGAGACGAACGAGTGGCAGAACCAGCTGAGCCCGGTGGCGCCGTTGACCAGCGCCGCCCAGGCCGCCGCGCGGACCTGGGCCGGTGAGGCGGCCTTCGCCCCGGTCGCGGTGCGGGAGCCGGCCTGGATCCGCACCGGCGTCTCGAGGAAGACCCAGACCGGCTTGCCGGGCGACAGCAGGCGGGTCCGCGCGGCGGTGCTCGCGTACGTCCGGACGCCCTTGGTGCTCGGCGGGGAGGACGGGTCGCTGACGCCGTAGAAGTCCACCGACACGATGTCGGCGGCGGCGGTGTACTGGCTGAAGTCGGTCGGACAGCCGACGCTGCGGGCCCCACCCGCCACCCCCGTACCGAAGTTGACCAGCACCGGCCGGGCTCCGTCCTGCCGGCGCAGGCTCGCGGCGAAGTCCCGCAGCTTCGCCGGCGGCAGACAGCCGGCCCCGGCGGCGGTGCCGTTCGGGGCGTTCATGTCCGGCTCGTCGGCCAGCTGGTACCCCGTCAGGGTGGCCGCGCCGACCCGCTCGGCCTGGGCGGCGAGCGGCAGGTCGGCGGTGGCACAGGGCCAGCCGCCCGGCCCGCCCGGCGCCGGGTCGCAGGCGTGGCCGCCGGCGATCACCGCCATCCCGGCTGCGGCCGCCGCCCGGACCTGCCCGTGGTCGTCCGTCGGCCAGCCCCAGAGGCCGACGAAGGTGTCGACCCCGAGCGAACGGAAGGCGTGCGCGTCGTCCGAGCCGTCGTACGGCGTGGTCGGGTCCTGCATCCAGACGCTGACGGGCAGTTTTGCCGGGTCTCTCCAGCCGTTGGTGGCAGGCCACTTGGACCAGTACGCCGGGGTGAAGACGTCCGGGACGTGCGTGACCGACTCGTCGGGGGAGAACGACACGTCGACGTAGTAGTCGGTGTTCTCGTGCGATTGGCCGGGGAAGGCCATCGCACTGCCGCTCGCGAACCCGCCGCCGACCGCCGTCAGCGGCCCGGAGGCGAGCACCACCGGGCCCCCGTCGAAGGCGTTCGGGATGGCGGCGTAGTGGCCGACCGGGGCCAGATAGGACGCGGTGTACGTCGCCCCGGCGGTGATCCGGACCGGTTGGGCCAGGTCGGCCTGCTGCCAGCCCGAGTCGGTCTCGTGCTGGAACGTGACCTCGGCCAGCCGCCTGCCCTGGGCGTCCCAGAGCGCGCCGACGTGCACGCCGGTGTTCCCGGCGCCCTTGTAGAAGCGGATGCCGGTCACCACACCGGGGAGGGTGGAGGTGAACCGCACCCCCAGCGTGGTGGCGGCCGGGTCCTCGAACGAGGGCGTCAACGGCACGGCCGACCCGAAGATGCTGGTAGGCGGCCCGGCCTGCCGGGGCGGCGGAGGGTGCGGCGGCCGTCCGCCGGAGGTGCAGGCGGCGAGGGTGAGACTCAGGGCGAGCAGTACGGCAAGGCGAGGTCGCACGTGGAACTCCTTCAGGCCTGCGGCGCGCCCTCGACCAGTTCGAGCAGGTCGGTCGCGCGCGCCTGCCAGGAGTCTTCCGCCACGGCGGCCCGCCGGAGTTCGGCCGCGCCGGGATCGTCCTGCTCATCGAGCGCCGAGCCGACGGCGGCGAGGAACGCCTCGGTGGAGTCGGCGACGGCGATCTGCCCGGCGTAGCGGCGTACTTCGGGGAAGTCGGTGCTCACCACCGGCAGGCCGAGCGCGAGGTACTCCTTGAGTTTGATCGGGTTGCAGTGCCGGACCCAGTCGTTGTCCAGCCACGGCATCAGGGCGACGTCGAACCCCCGTCCGTAGGCGGGGATCTCGGCGTACGGACGGAAGCCCAGGTGGTGCACGTTCGGCAGCCCGGTCAGCGCCCCGAGGTCGTGCGTGGTGGAGCCGATCAGTACCAACTGCGCGTCCGGGTACTCCTTGGCGACCCGGGCCAGCAGGTCGAAGTCGACCACGAAGTCGTCCAGCGCGCCGAAGAACCCGATCCTCGGGTGCGGGATCGCCGCCAGGTCGGCCGGCTCGGTGGTCGCCGCCGTGAAGTGCTCCAGGTCCACCCCGTGGTCCAGGAACACCGCGCGTTCGCCGGTGAGTTCGCGCTCGGCCGCCATCAACTCGCTGCTGACGTACAGCACATGGTCGGCGCGGCGCATCAGGCTCCGCTCCAGCAGCTCGACCGAGGCGGTGTCGGCCTCCGGGAAGGCGGAGTGCCGGTCGGAGCGGTTGTAGACCAGCGTCCGGTGCGGCAGGTGCTCGACGACGTCCGCCGCCGTCGGGATGGTCGCCACACACACGTCGGTGGCCATCCCCAGACTCCGTGCCGCCATCCTGACCTGCAGCGCGATCAGCCGGGCGTTGAGCGCCCGGGCGGTCGCGCTGCCGTAGAAGGGGAGCAACACCGGTGTCATGACGGCGAATCCGGGCACCTCCGGCACCGGACGCTGCACCTTGCGCGCCATACTGCGGGCCTTGCGCAGAATCCGCCGGAACGGCTGCGAGCTGCGGCCCGGCAGTGGCATCCGCATGGCGATGCTGTTCACGAAGAGCACCGGCCGCTGCCGCGCCAGATTGAGCATCAACTGCACGTCGGAGTGCGCCCTGTTGTGGTACCACCAGTCCTGCGCGGCGAAGCAGACGTAGCCCTTCGCCCGGCCGCTGGTTCCGGCCCGACCGACGGCAGCGTCGAGCGCCACCTTCCTGCCCCCCACGATCCGGTCTCCCTCCGGTCCAGACCCCCCGGTCCCGGCCAGGTTAGCGGCCGGGGCAGTGGGCGGAGGCGGTTCCCCGATTTCCGGTGGAGTCCGCACCGCCGCGATACCCGGTCGAGGCACGCGGCGCAGGTCAGTACTGTCGTGCACCATGACCATGCGAATACTTGTTCCCGGGCAAGGGACTCTGGGGGTTCTGACCTCGGGCCGGGGGCGCCGGACATAGCGTTGGGCGCGTCGGCCGTCCGGAGACGAGAGTCAGGGAGAGAAGTCATGGCAGACACGCTCGGCGCGACCAAAGCAGAATTGGTGCAGCTGGCCCACCGCAGAATGCGGAGCGAGATCCCCGACAACACCTGGACGGCCCGGGAGAAGCTGGCACTCACCTGCCGCATCCTGTTCGACGCCGGGCACGACTCCGGCCTCGCCGGGCAGATCACCATGCGCGCCGAGGCCCCCGGCACGTACTGGACCCAGCGCCTCGGGCTGGGCTTCGACGAGGTGACGGACGCCAACCTGCTGCTCGTGGACGAGGATCTGAACGTCCTCGAGGGCGACGGGATGGCCAACCCGGCCAACCGGTTCCACAGTTGGGTGTACCGGGCGCGGCCGGACGTCAACTGCGTCATCCACACCCACCCCCTGCACGTCTCGGCGCTGTCCATGCTGGAGAAGCCGTTGGTGGTCTCCCACATGGACCTCTCCCCGCTCTACGACGACTGCGCCTTCCTCGCGGACTGGCCGGGCATTCCGGTGGGCAACGAGGAGGGCGAGCTGATCACGGCCGCCCTGGGGGAGAAGCGGGCGCTGCTGCTGGCCCACCACGGCCAGCTGGTCGCCTGCGCCGGCGTCGAGGAGGCGTGCGTCCTGGCGGTGCTGTTCGAGCGGGCCGCGAAGCTGCAGCTGCTGGCGATGGCGGCCGGGACGATCCGCGAGATCCCGGAGCAGCTCGCCCGCGAGGCGCACGACTGGGTCAGCACCCCGAAGCGGAACCAGGCGTCCTTCGCCTACTACGCGCGCCGCGCCCTGCGCGGCCACCCGGACTGCCTCACCACCCCGCCGGGCCGCTGAGAGCCTGCGTCCGAACCCCGTCGTGCCGCCGCCGGCCGGGCGCCGTGCGGCCACCTGTACGGCCCACTCGCCGGGCCGATCGCCCGGCGGACTGTCAGTTTGGGGAACGTAGACCGGCCTCACAGCACAGCAAGGGAGCAGCCATGGCAGCAGGTGGGTGGAGTGTGCCCGACCAGGGGCAGGCCGAGTGGCTGCCGGTGCTCGACCTTCCGGAGCCCGCGCGGCAGCGCCGCCTCACCGTGCTGCTGCGCTGGCTGTTGCTGCTGCCGCAGTTCATCGTGGTGGCGGTGCTCTCCGTCGGCGCCTCGCTGGCCGCCATCGTCGGCTGGTTCGCGGCGCTCTTCACGGGCCGTCTGCCCGAGCCGGTGGCCCGTTTCCTCTACGGCTACGTCGGCTACCAGACGCGGGTCAGCGCCAGTGCGATGCTGCTGGTCGACCGGTACCCGCCGTTCGCGCTGTGGGCGCCCGCCGACCACCCGACGCAGATCGAGCTCCGCCCCGGGAAGCTGAACCGGCTGGCCGTCCTGTTCCGGATCATCCTGATGTTCCCCGCCGCGATCATCGAGAGCGTGGTCAGCAGCGGCTGGTTCGCCCTCTCCTTCCTGATCTGGCTGGTGGTCCTGATCACCGGCGGGATGCCCAGGCCGTTGTTCGAGGCCGTCGCCGCCACCCTCCGCTACTCGATGCGGCTGAACTCGTACGTGTTCATGCTCACCTCGGCCTATCCGAAGGGCCTGTTCGGCGACGCCGCGTACCCGCAGGCCGAGACGCACTCCGCCAGCCGCCCGCTGCGGCTCAGCGGCTGGGGCACGGCGTTCCTGGTGCTGTTCCTCCTCGCCGGAGTGGGTACCAACATCGCCTCCTCCGTCGGCACCACCTCGGGCGACGACAACCCCACCGTCCGGACCGCCCACGTCCCGGACCAGGGCGTGCGCTGACGGTTCGGGTAAGGGATTTGGCCGATCCGGCTGCGGCGAAGATCAGGACTCGGCAGAATCGTCACCATGTCGGACTACATCGAGTTCTCCTTCGACGACGGATCGTCAGTCATGCTGCGAACCTTCCCGGCCCCCCGGGAGCAGCAGCCCGAGGCCCCGCAGCCCGAGGCCCGGCCGGCTGAGGCCCCGTACCCGCAGGCCCCGATCGGCGCGCTGCCGCCCGGCCTCGGGGGTGCCCGGCCGGTGGGCCGGCGGGCCGGCGAGGAGGAGGGCGGCCGGGAGCCGGCCAAGGTCACCAAGCTCGCGCAGGACGCGCTGCGCAACGCGCTGCGCCCGCTGGTACCGCTGCTGCAGGAGGTTCACGAGACCATCGCCTCGGTGCCGTACCGGCCGCACGAGGTGTCGGTCGAGTTCGGGGTCCAGTTCGGCTCCGACCTCAAGCTCGGCATCGTCAGCGGCAGCGGTGAGGCCAGCCTGACGATCTCCGCGACCTGGCAGCTCCCGCCGCGGACGACTGCCGCGAGCGAGGATCCCGTCGCCGGCGTCGCGCTGCCGCAGGCCCGCTGAGTCGTGGGGTGGTTCGACCTTGACGCCGACACTGCCGAGCGGGCGCTGCGCGCGGCTTTCGCGACCGTACTGGACACCTCGGCGGCCGAACCGGTCGGCGGCGGCGTCTTCCTGGCCGGCCGGTCGGTGCTGACCTGCGCGCATGTCGTGAATGCGGCTCTCGGCCGGTCGATGTTCGAGCCGCGCCACCCCGGCGGTGTCACCCTGAGGCTCGACTTCCCGGACGGCAGCGCCGAGGCCGTGATCCGGACGTGGATCCCGCCCCGCGCCCCGGGCGGCGGCCCGGCGGTGCTGGGGGCGCTCGAGTGGCAGGGCGACCTGGCCGTGCTGGAGCTCACCACCCGGCCGCCCGGCCAGGTCCGCCCCCAGCGCTGGAACCGGATGGCCCGGCGGCAGAAGGTGCGCGCCTGGTACGGCACCGGGCACCGGGTCTCGTACGTGGACACCAGCGTCAAGCTGTGCGAGCCGGACGCGTCCTACCTCGACACCGACCTCGCGACCGGCCCGGCCATCGGCCCCGGCTACAGCGGCGGTCCGCTCTGGTCGTACGAGCAGGAGGCGGTGGTCGGCCTGGTGGTCGGTCAGCTCATCGGGACGCGGGCCGAGCCGGGCCGCAGCTACGCGGACCGCGCCTTCGCCCTCTCCTGGCAGACCATCCGGGCCGAACTGGAACGCGTGCTCGGCGCCGCCGCGCTCGGGGCCCTGCTGCCACCGGAGCCCGGCACCCTCCCGCCGGGGTCCGCTGCGCGCGATGAACAGCGACGACTTGCCATCCTGGTACGGGAGTTGCTGTCGGATCCGGCGGAGCGCGGCCACCACGCCCGGTACGTCGCCGCCGAGTGCGGCCTGCCCGCCGGTCCGGCCGGCAGTGCGCCGGCCCCGGAGGTGCTGGCCGAGACGCTCTGTGCCACGCCGCGCGCGCTCGCCGCGCTGGTGGAGAGCCTGGTACGTGAACGGCCGGCCGACGCGGAGCGGTTCCTCGCGCTCGGGCGGGCGGCGGGCGCCGCCAAGCTGCTCTCGCCGAGCGAGTACGACTGGCTGATCGACCTGCTCGGCTCCCAGCACCCGCCCGCCCTGGCCGAGGCGGCGCAGGCGGTCCTGCCCGGGCTCGTGCTGCCGCGCCGACTCCCGGGCGGAGAACGGGACTTCGCGGAGACGCTGGTCGAGCGGCTGGAGGTCTACACGGGCGGCCACTCGATCGCCGGGCCCGGCCGGCCCCGCCCACCCGCGCTGCTCAAGGTCGCCGAGTACGGCGCGGCGGCCTTCGACCAGGCGGCCGGACAGCAGCGTCCGGGGCGGCACCCGGGTCAGTGCGCCGGCCAGAGCGCGGGGGAGGAGCTGCGCGCCTGGTCCCGCCGGGTCGCGGGCCGGCTCGGCGCGCCGTACGCCGTCCTGGACGAGTACGCCGCCGAAGCCGCCGAGTGGGCCGCGCGCGGCCAGGACGCCCGGTCCGCCGCCGTCGCGCCCCGCGTCGCGGTACGGCTGACCCGCTACGAGCACGGTGGCCGGGATGCCGCCGGGCGGTTCCGCTGTGCCCTGTGGACCGACCCCGGCGACGGTGAGCTGCGGGCCGTCCCGCTCTCCGGCCCGCACCCGCTCGGGCCCGACGAGGTCGCCCGGCTGGTCCGCGCCACCCTCGCGGGCTGGGACGAGCCCGAGGAGTCCGGCGCCGAGGGCCGGCCGGGGCCGGTGGTGGAGTTCTTCCTCGACGAGCCCGAACTCGGCCTGCCCGCCGAGGAGTGGGACAGTGCCGACCCGGACGACCCGGAGTACGACGGCGAGCCCGAGCCGCTCGGCCTGGCCCACCCCGTGGTGGTCCGGCTGGCCGGCTCGCTCTCGCCGGTGCGGGAGCGTGAGCGGGCAAAGGCGTTACGCCGCCGCTGGTCCAACCGGGACCGTGCCGAGCCGCTGCAACTTGTGGCTGGTGGACAGGAGTTGCGCCAGGTCAAAGGTGCCGTCTACCGGGATCTGGATACCGCGCGGATCGTCCTCGGCACCGCCGACCGTGCGGGCCGGCCGGCCGTCGCGGCGATCTGCCTGCGGCTCGGGGTGCCCGTGGTGCTCTGGGACCGGCACGCGCCGGGGGAGGTCACGGCGGCGCACTTCGGCGAGATCGCCCCGGCCGGACCCGCCGACGGGCTGCCCGAGCGGGTGCGCAGCTACCGCGCCGCCGCCTGGGCCGACGCCGCCGGCTGGCCGGCCCGGCCGGTACTGGCCCTGGAGGATCCGTCCCGGCCGCCACCGCCCGTACTGGAACTCGCCGACCCGGACGACTACGCGCCGGACGACGGATACGACAGCAGCTACGACCAGGAGACGAGCACCGCATGAGCCAGCGCCCCACGCCGGACTGGCGCCTGTTCCACGGCGACAACGTCCCCCGCACGCCCGCGATGCCCGAGGCCCCGCCGTGGCGCAGCTTCGGGCGCGCACCCGACGGCCGGTCACCCGACGGCTCCTCACCCGAGGGCGCCCCGGCTGACGCTCCGCCACCCCGCCCGTACCTGATCGGCCGTGCCGAGGCCGACATCGTCAACGCCGCCCTCCACCTGCGCCGCCCGCTGCTCGTCACCGGACACCCCGGCACCGGGAAGTCCTCGCTGGCCCACGCCATCGCCCGCGAACTGAGCCTCGGCGAGGTGCTGCACTGGCCGGTCAACAGCCGGTCCTCCCTGCAGGACGCGCTCTACCGCTACGACGCCATCGGCCGTCTGCGGGAGAGCACGCTCGTCCGCGAGCACGGCGGTGCCGAACCGGACATCGGCAGCTTCCTGCGGCTCGGGCCGGTCGGCACCGCGCTGGTACCGGGCGACCGACCGCGCGCGCTGCTGGTGGACGAGCTGGACAAGGGCGACGTGGACCTGCCCAACGACCTGCTCACCGTCTTCGAGGAGGGCGCGTACGAGATCCCGGAGCTGGCCCGGCTCCCCGAGGAGAGCGCCGAGGTGGCGGTGCTCACGGCCGACAGCGACGGTCGCCGGGCCCGGGTGGTGCGCGGGCGGGTGCGCTGCTCCGAGTTCCCGGTCGTGGTGATCACCAGCAACGGCGAGCGCGACTTCCCGCCTGCCTTCCTCCGTCGCTGCCTCCGCCTCGACCTGCCCGACCCGGACGAACGGCGGCTGCGCGACATCGTCGCCGCCCACCTCGGCCCGGACGCGCTCACGCAGGCCGAGGACGTGCTCACCGCCTTCCTGGAGCGGCGGGCGCACGGCGAGCTGGCCACCGACCAGCTGCTCAACGCCGTCTTCCTGCGCAAGGGCGGGCTCGGGCTGGACGCGGACGGACTGCTCGACGCGGTGCTGCACCGCCTGGGCGGGGCGGTCTGACGGGGCATGGGTCTTCAGACGGCGCTCAGCCGGACGCTGGACGTGCTGGCCGGCGCGGGTATCGAGCTGGCTCCGGAGGAGCTGCTCGACGCGCTCTGGCTGGCCGGTCGGCTGCCCGCCGCCGAGCCCGAGCCCGAGCCCGCGCCCGCACTCGCTCCGACAGCGGGCGCGGCCCGGCCGCCGGCTGACGCCGCCATCTCGACGGCCGCCGCCGAGACCACATCTGATGATTCGTCAGAAACCCCGCAGTCGCACGCCCTGCACGAGGCGTTGGACTCCGGCGGACCGGCCGGGCAGTCGGCCCTGGCGCCGCCCGAGTCCCGGCCCCGGCCGGAGCAGAGCCGGGAACAGAACCAGGAGCAGAGCCGGCCGCAGGCCCGGCAGCGGGCCCAGGCGGTCCGGGTCCCCGAACGCCGGGCGTTCCCCGACGAACTGGCCCTCGCCCGGGCGCTGCGACCGCTCAAGCGGCACCGCGCCAGCCCCTGGCGCACCGAGCTGGACGAGGCCGCCACCGCCGCCGAGGCCGCCGAGACGGGCCTGCCGGACGCGGTCCTGCGCCCGGCCCGCGAACGGTGGCTCCGCTGCGACCTGGTGGTCGACGACGGCGTCTCCATGCTGCTCTGGCGCCGCACGGCCGCCGATCTGCGGCTGCTGCTCGAACGCAGCGGCGCCTTCCGGCAGGTCCGGGTGCTCGGGCTGCGCGCACGCGGCGCGCAGCCCGTCCGGCTGAGCGGCACGCCGTACCGGTACTCGGCCGACGGCGACCCGGCGCTGCTCGACCCGGCCACTCTCGCCGACCCGACCGGACAGAGCCTGGTGCTGCTGCTGAGCGACGGCGCGGGGTCGGCGTGGCGCGACGGGCGGATCAAGGACGTGCTCGACCGCTGGGCCCGCTGCGGCCCGACCGCCGTCGTGCACACCCTGCCGCGCCGGATGTGGCCGGGCTCCGGACTGCCCGCCGAGTACTGGACGGTGTCCACGCCCCGCCAGGGCGCCGCGAACGCCGACTGGCGTGTCCAGGACCCGTTCCTGCCGTACGGCGCGCCGGACCGGCCGGGCGTGCCGGTGCCGGTCCTCGAACTGACTCCGGCCGCGCTGCGCGACTGGTCCGGCCTGCTGGCTTCCTCCGGGGGGCAGGCCCGGCTGGCGCTCTGGGAGCCACGGCCGGCGCTCCCACGGCAGGCCGCCCGCCGCCGCCCGCCCGCCGACCCGGACCGGGCCGCGCTCGCCAGGCTGGACCGCTTCCGGGCCGCCGCCTCGCCGGAGGCGTACCGGCTGGCCGGGCAGCTGGCCGCCGTCGCGCCCGTCACCGTCCCGGTCATGCGCCTGGTCCAGGCCACCACCCCGGACGCGGGTGACCCGGTGCCGCTGGCCGAGGTCTTCCTCGGCGGCCTGGTCCGGCCCGTGCTCGGGTCCGGGGCCGGGTCCGGGTCCGGCCGGCAGTCGGCACCGGCCGCCCACCACCGGCTGTTCGACTTCCCCGAGGTGGTGAAGGACCGCCTGCTCGACGAGGTCCCGACGGCCGAGCTGGTCGAGGTCGGGCACCAGGTGAGCCGTCAACTCGAAAGCCTGGCCGGGCGGTCACCGGACTTCCCGGCCTGGCTGCTCGGCCCGGCCACCGGCCCGGGGGCCGCCGCACACGCGGACGGACTGCCGTTCGCCTGGGCGGCCGGCCCGCTGCTCCGCCGCCTGGGGATTGCGCCGACGGAGGAAGCGGCAGAGGAAGCGAGGGAGGAGCCGGCCGAGCCCTGGTGGCGGGCAGCGGGCCGCTCGCAGGCCTGGCCGCCGGCGGCCTCGGTACTCGCGGAGCGTGGCAGGCTGCGTCCGCTGGAGTCCGACGATCCGTCCGAGGTCGGCCCGTACCGGGTGCTCGGCCGGCTGGCGCCGGCCACCGAGAACTGGCTCTACGCCGCCCGGAAGACCGGGGGCGAGCTGGTGGCGGTCCGGACGGCCGGACCGCGCCCCCGCAGCCAGCGCGCCTGGGGCCTCCTCGCGGACGAGGTCGAGAACCTCAACAACCTCGCCCCCCGGTACAGCACCCCGCTGATCACCTGGGACACCCGGGACAGCGCGGGCTGGCTGGCCACCGCCGTGCCGCTCACCTCCGGCGGCACCCCGGCCCCCACCCTGCGGGAGTTCGTCGAGGTCTGCGGACCGCTCCGGCCGACCAGGTTCCTGCACCACCTGGCGCTGCATCTCGCGGTCGCCCTCCGGGACTCCACCGGAGAGGGCCTGCTCCACGGTGGCCTGAGCCCGGACCGCATCCTGATCACCGAGCACGCCCCCGTCCTCACCGGGTGGCAGCACCGGCCCGGCAGATGGGCCTCCCTGCCGTCCCCCGACGCCGCCTCGGCGGCCTATCGCGCGCCCGAATCAGGGCAGTTGTCGCAGCCGGCCGACGTATTCTCGATTGCGGCGGTGCTGTACTACGCCTGGTCCGGACACGAGCCGGACCACCGGGCCTCGGACTCGCTGACCCTCGAAGGGCCGGCCGACGGCCGGTACCCGCAGCCGGCCTGGCGGATGATCCTGGTGGACTGCCTCAGCGCCGACCCGGCCCGCCGCCCCGGGATCGAGACCCTGGTGGAGGTGTTCGGCCGCACCCTGGCCCCCGGTTCCGAGGACGCTCCGCTGACCGCCTGGATGTCGCACCGGGGCCGGGACCTGCTGCGAACCACCGCCGGGCAGTACACCACCAGGCCCGGCAGGACGCCCGGACCCGTCGACCCCGAGCCCGCCGACGGCCCCCCGAGGCTGCGAGCCGCCCGGGTACGGGTGGATGCGCCGCCCAGGCCGGCCAGGAACCGGCACGTCACCGTCCTCTGCCCCGCCGTCGGTGTCGGGCTGGCCACCACGGCGGCCATGCTCGGCGCGGCCCTGGTGGAGCGGAACGGAGCGGCCAACCGGGAGGTGGTGGTGCTGGACTCGGGCCGTGGCGCGGATGCCCTGGCGGCCTGGGGGCAGCGCAAAGTCCCGGGCGGCCTCTGGGAGTTGGTCGACTCCGTTTCCCGGCTCAGGCGTTACGGCAGCTCGATCGACTGGCACCTGGAACGCGACTCCTTCGCGGCCGGGCCGGGCGGGGTGCACCTGCTCGCGGGCGAGCGTGGCGAACTCCGGCCGTGGGGCCTGACGGGAGATGAGTACGGCGAGGTACTCGTCCAGCTCGAACGGTACTTCGCGACCCTGGTCACCTCGGTCCGTGCACCCACGCTCGACGGGCACGTACGCGACGTCCTGCGGCGGACGGACCAACTGGTGATCGTCACCGGGCCGCAGTCCGGCTTCGTCCGGGAGGCCGCGAGCCTGCTCGGGCTGATCCAGGAGGAGGGCTACCGCGACCTGGTGCGGTCCAGCGTCGTCGCGCTCTCGTACGACCGGCCGAGGCGTGCCCGTGGCCTGTCGATGGTCGAGCGGCTCTGCCGGGAGGTCGTCACCATCCCGTACGACGAGGGCCTGAACTGGGGCGACTTCGTCGGCCTCGAGGAGCTCGCCCCGGAGACCTGGCAGACCTTCCGCCACCTGGCGGACCTGGTCTCCGGAGACTGACGGACCGTCAGGCCGTGTTGCTGCGCGGAGCCCCCGGGAGGGTGACAGCTCACGGTCACGTCGGTTACGCTCCGTAGCATGACAGTTGAGGGCGGGGCACGTGGGCGCGGCACGGCGGTAGTGATCGGTGGCGGGCTCGCCGGGACGCTGGCGGCATGGGCGCTGCGCGGGCACGCCGAGCGGATCGTCGTGGTGGAGCGTGACCGTTACCCGGAGCAGCCCGACTTCCGGGCCGGGCTGCCGCAGGGCCGGCACGCGCACCTGCTGCTGGAGGCCGGGCACCGGGTCCTGGAGGAGCTGATGCCCGGGGTGCGGGCGGAGCTGCTGGCGGCCGGAGCGGTCCGGGTCCCGATTGCGAGTGAGCTGCGCTGGCTCAGCTCGGCAGGGTGGATGGCGGAGTTCGAGAGTGAGGTCGCCTTCCTGTCCTGCACCCGGCCGGTGCTGGACCACGCGGTGCTGGAGCGGGTGCGCGGCGAGTCCTCGGTGGAGTTCCTGGAGGGTACGGACGTCGTCGGGCTGCTCGGTTCGGCACGGACCGTCACGGGTGTCCGGATCCGCGAGCGCGGGCAGAGTTCGGGCGAAGTACGGGAGCTGCCCGCCGAGTTGGTGGTGGACGCGTCCGGGCGGTCGTCCGCGCTGCCGTCCTGGCTGGCCGAACTGGGCTGCCCGCCCGTCCCCGAGGAGCGGGTCGACGCGGGCGTCGCCTACTCGAGCCGGCTCTACCACCGCCCGGCCGGGCTGGACCTCGGCTTCACCGCGCTCTACCTCCAGACCAAGGGCCCCGACTCGCCGCGCCTGGGTGTCCTGCTGCCCGTGGAGGGCGACCGCTGGATCGTCAGCCTGGGCAGCATGCGTGGCGCCGAACCGGAGCCGGGCGAAGCCGGGTTCGAGCGGCACCTCGGCCTGCTGCGCGATCCGAGCATGCGCGAGCTGCTCGCCTCGGCCGAACCTGCGAGTGACATCCGGGGTTTCCGTCCCGGTCCCGGCGTCCGGCGGCGCTACGACCGCCGCTCGCCCGAGGGCCTGGTGGTGACCGGCGACGCCGCGTGCACCTTCAACCCCGTCTACGGCCAGGGCATCACGGTCGCCGCCTTCGGTGCCCGGGCGTTGCGCGCCGCCGTCGCCCGGCAGGGCGGCATCGGCGCCACGGCGGCGGCCGCCGCGCGCAAGGGCATCGCGGCCGTGGCCAAGGACGCCTGGGTGATGTCCTCCAGCGAGGACGTACGCTTCCCGAGCACCACCGGCGGCCCGTCCGGCGCCCTCGTCCGCGCCCAGCACCGTTACCTGGACCGGGTCCTGGCCCGGGCGACCACCAACCCGCACGTCTGCGCGGCCTTCCAGGACGTGATGTCCCTGATCGCCCAGCCGACCGCGCTCTTCCACCCCTCCGTCCTCGTCCCGGTCCTGCGCGGCGGCAGCGGTGGCGCAGTCGCGTAGGAGCGTCCGCCGGCAGGGGACCGGCGACCTTCCGCCGACCGGCCCACGACTGTACTGTCCATGGCAATGGTTGGGGTACGTGTGGCGTACGAGGGGAAGCCGAGTGTCTGTCGACGATGGTCAGGTTCCCGGTGCACGGGCGGAGCAGGCGCCGGAGCCGACGGACGCGGCCACCGCGCAGGAGTTCGTGCTCCGACTGCGTGCGCTGAAGAGCTGGTCCGGTGACCCCTCGCTGCGGGAGCTCCAGCGGCTGACCGGTCTGCCGCGCAGCACGATCGCCGACGCGCTGGACCCACGCCGGACCAGGCTGCCGCCGCTGAACCGGGTGCTGACCATCGTGCTGGCGTGCGGCGTCCCGGCGGGTGCGGCCGAGGAGTGGGAGACCGCCTGGAAGCGGATCCAGATGCGGCAGAGCCGGCCGGCGGAGTCGGTGTCCCCGGTCGCGCCTTCGGAGTTCACGCAGTCGGAGTTCACGCCGTCGGAGTCCACGCCGTCCGGGCCCGAGTTCCAGGGCGAGTCCGAGCCCGATCCCGACCCGTCAGCAGGCGGGCGCCGGTTCCGTGTCCCGCGCCGCCCCGCACTGCTGGCCGCGTTGGCGGCCGTCGTCGTCGCAGTCCTGCTGGTGGCGGCCAACGCTACCGACAGCGCCAGTTCGCCCGTGGCGGTGACGACTTCGGCCGACGGCCGGATCGGATACGTCGCCCGGACCACCAGCGACGAGCAGATCCTCAGCACCAGCAGCGTGGACCTGCCGGTCCTGCACCCCGTCGCGGCCGACGACGCGCTGATCGTCTCCGTGATGCTCACCAGTACCAGTGCGGGCACGGTCACGGTGACCGACACCGCCGGCAACGGCTACGCCGTGGTCGGCGACGTCGTGGACGCCTACTGGCACCGCACGATGATCTTCGCAGCCTTCCACGCCAAGCCGCTGAACACCGCCGACCGGATCAGCGCCAGCTACCCGAAGTCCAGCAAGTACCACATCGCCGTGGACGAGTTCCAGGGCATCACCACCGCCGGTCCGCAGGCGGGGGCGTCGGTGCCCTACGACCGTAACAACAGCGCGTTCAGCACCAGTGCGCACCCGCTGGCCTGCGAGGCGGGCGAACTGCTCGTCAGCGCGGTGGGGACCAACAGCGGACCGGCCCCGGACTTCGTGGCGGGCTGGCAGACCCTGCCCGTCCTGAAGCTGTCCTCGTACCGGCTGACCACGGCCTACCGGTTCGTCACCCGGGCCGAGAAGTGCGCCGCCACCGGCAGCACCACCGCACAGTGGGAAGCCGTCGCCGTCACCTTCCGCTGAGGCCGACCGGGCCGTCCCCGCAGTTCCGCCGAACCGCTGCCGATCCGCTCCCGAGCCGTACCCGATCCGCGACATTCCGCGACATTCCTCCGGCCCCGGACGTACTAGGATCACGCCGACCCAACCGCTTGGAGGAACTCCCCGTGCCACGAACATCCCGTCACAAGGCCGGTCTGGCCTATCTGGCAATGTTCTCGCTGCTCACGCTGATGCTGGGCACGAACCCCGCGTGGGCCGGCACCAACCTGGTCGTGAACCCGGGCTTCGAGTCGGCCGACTCGACCGGCTTCCCGACCTGCTGGGAGAAGTCCGGCTGGGGGAACGGCACCGTCGCCTACAGCCGGACCACCGCCGCGCACAGCGGCAAGTACGCCATGTCGGTCAAGGTCACCGGGGTCACCACCGGTGACGACAAGGTGCTGATGACGGAGAACGCCACCTGTGCGCCCGCCGTGACGCCGAAGCACCAGTACGACCTCGGTGTCTGGTACACGAGCACCACGCCCAACACCGTGGTCACCGCCTTCCGCCACGACATAACCGCCGGCTGGGTGTACTGGACCGACCTGGAGACCCTGCCGCCGGCCAAGGCGTACCAGCACACCACCGTGCGCACGCCGGCGATCCCGCCGAACACGGACCGGATCACCTGGGGCGTCACCGTCTACGGCACCGGCACGCTGGTCACCGACGACTACACGATGGCGGACGTCACCGTCCCCAGCACCGGCGGTGGGTGTACGGCCGGCGCGGCCTGCACCACCGGCTCCTGGCAGGTGCTGCCCTTCCTGAACCCGGTGCGCAGCATGCACGCCATCGTGCTGCACAACGGCAAGGTGCTGTTGATGGCGGGCTCGGGCAACGACCCGATGAAGCTCGCCGCCGGTACCTTCAGCTCGGCCGTCTACGACCCGGCCACCAGCACGTTCACCCAGATCGCCACGCCCACGGACATGTTCTGCTCCGGGCACGTGCAGCTGCCGGACGGCCGGGTGCTGATCATGAGCGGCACGAAGTCGTACCCCGCCGCCGACGGCAGCCACGGCTACGAGGGCCTGATCAGCTCGTACATCTTCGACCCGGCCACCCAGATCTACACCCGGGTCAACGACATGAACGACGGTCACTGGTACCCGTCGGCCACCGAGATGGGTGACGGCGACGTCATGACCTTCGGCGGTCTGAAGACCGACTCATCCGGCAGCGTGACCGCCGAGCGCTTCTCCACCGCCAAGCAGCAGTGGCTGCCGAGGAACCAGGTCAACCAGACCTGGTCGTACTTCGGCCTCTACCCGTCGATGGTGCTGATGCAGGACGGCCGCCTCTTCTACACCGGCAGCCACGTCTTCGGCAACGGCACCTCCGGCACCGGCGCGTCGATCTACGACTACAACGCCAACACCATCAAGGACGTCCCCGGGCTGCAGAGCAAGGACACCCGGGACCAGTCCATGAGCGTCATGCTGCCCCCGGCCCAGGACCAGCGGGTCATGATCATGGGCGGCGGCAACATCTACAGCAACGTGGACGCCGGCCGGCAGACCGACCTGATCGACCTCAAGGCCGCCAGCCCCGCCTACCAGCCGGGTCCGCTGCTCCCGCAGGGCACCATGAGCAACGGCGCCAAGGAGACCGGCAACCAGGGCAAGATGTACGTCTCCACCGTGCTGCTGCCCAACGGCCAGGTCTTCGAGACCGGCGGTGGCCTGCACAACCGGCAGGATCCGGTGTTCGAGGCGTCGATGTACGACCCGACCGCCAACACCTTCACCTCGATGGCCACCGACCCGATCCCGCGCGCCTACCACTCGGCGTCCTTCCTGCTGCCGGACGGCCGCGTGATGTCCGTCGGTGACAACCCGGGCGACGGCAGCTTCAACATGCACGTCTCGATCTACACCCCGCCGTACCTCTACCACGGCGCCCGGCCGAAGATCACTGCTGTCGCCAACACCATGTGGTCGTACGGCTCCAGCCAGCGCATCACCACGGACTCGCCGATCGTGCGCGCCGAGCTGATCCGCCCGGCCGCCGTCACCCACTCCTCGGACCCGAACCAGCGCTTCGTGGACCTGCCGCTCACCGTGAACGGCGGTGGCAGCGTGAACCTCAACGTGCCCAGCAACCCCAACCTGGCGCCGCCCGGCTACTACATGCTCTTCACGGTCAACGCGAACGGCGTGCCGTCCGTGGCGCAGTGGGTCCACCTGATGTGACCGCCCGGCACCGATCTTCCGTTCCCCGAGAGGAGTTCTCCCCGATGATGGCTTCCGATCCGACCCGACGCCGGGGTCTGCGGCGCCTGGCGGCAGTCGTGCTGGGCACCGGTGTGGCGGTGGCCGTCGCGGTCATGCTGTCCACCGGCGGCGACGCCGTGCCCCGGCCGCTCCCGCTCGACGCGGTGCGGTCGCCTGCGGCCGTCGCGGTCACGCCACCCACCACCGGTGGTGCCGGCTCCCGGTCCGACCAACCCGACCAACCCGACCAGCCCGAGGTGTCGCAGGCGCCGGCTCCGCACGTCCTCAACTTCGCCCAGGACGTGCAGGGTCCGGCCGAGCAGTTGGCGCCGACCGCGACCAAGGCACCGGTCCCGGCCGACGCGGACGGCTGTGGCCATGCCTACGGTGAGGTCAACCAGTGCGTCCCGCGCCTGTTCCCGGCCGAGGTGCCGGCCACGGCGGGCGCGCGGTGCGGCTGGCTGCTCGCGCGCGGCTTCCACGCCCTCGTCCTGCACGCCAAGGACGACCTCGGGTTGGACACCAACCACGACGGGGTGGCCTGCGACAAGGGCGACGAGGGAGTCCCCGCGTAGCACTGTCGCGCAGGAGTCCCGGATGACGAAGTGGCTGGTCGGCACACCGACCAGCCACTTCGTGCGTTCCGCGTCAAGGCCCGCCGGAGTGAGGTGTCTTGACAGCCCATTTGGTCTAGTCCACCCTGTGTGCCGGAAGCCCTGCCGCACGGCCCCACCCGTCGGCGCGCACCTCCCTGCTCCTCTGCTCCCGTCTGCCGCCTCCCCGACGATCTCCGGTTGGCGGACGGGGTCCTGTATGCCCCCACGTGACAGGAGAGCTCAGCATGCGCAGATCCAACCGGTCGGCACTGGCGGTGACTTCGGCGGCGGCAGTGCTGCTGGGCGCCGCCATGTCGCTCCTGGGAGTGAGCAACGTCCAGGCCTCCCAGCAGACGCCCACGGTGACCGCACCGACCAACACCACCGGAGCGCCCGCGACTTCGGGCGGGCTCAAGGTGGCGTACTACGACCAGTGGTCGGTGTACGCCAACGCGTTCTACCCGAAGAACGTCGACACGTCGGGGATGGCGAGCAAACTCGACTACCTGATCTACGACTTCGAGAACATCGACCCCACCAACCTGACCTGCTTCGAGGTCAACTCGGCAGCCTCGCAGGACGAGAACAACCCCAACGCCGGTGACGGCGCGGGCGATTCGTTCGCCGACTACGGGAAGAGCTACGGCTCCGACCTCAGCGTCGACGGCACCGCCGACGCCTGGAACATGCCGATCGTCGGCAACTTCCACCAGCTCCAGGAGCTCAAGAAGAAGAACCCGAACCTCAAGGTTGTTCTCTCCCTGGGTGGTTGGACGTACTCCAAGTTCTTCTCCGACGCGGCGGCCACCGACGCCTCGCGCAAGAAGCTGGTCAGCTCCTGCATCGACATGTTCATCAAGGGCAACCTGCCCTCGCAGGGCGGCTACGGCGGCGCCGGCACCGGGAAGGGCATCTTCGACGGCTTCGACATCGACTGGGAGTACCCGGGCGGTGGCGGGCACGTCGGCAACCACGCGAGCGCGGCCGACAAGCAGAACTTCACGGCGCTGCTGGCCGAGTTCCGCACCGAGTTGAATGCCCAGGGCCTCGCGGACGGCAGGACGTACTCCCTCTCGGCGGCGCTCCCGGCGGGCCAGGACAAGATGCAGTACGTCGAGACCGACAAGATCGGGCAGTACCTGACCTTCGGCGACCCGATGACGTACGACATGCACGGCGGCTGGGAGCCGACCGGGCCGACCAACCACCAGACCCCGATCTACCAGAACCCGGCCGACCCCTCCAACCCGATCCCGCCCGGGACGGCCAAGTACTCGGCGGACGAGGCGATCAAGGCGTACACGGTCGGTGATCCGCAGTACTCGATCCCCGGTGGGTTCCCGGCCGGCAAGCTCAACATCGGTGTCCCGTTCTACTACCGGGGCTGGACGGGAGTGGCGGCCGGCGGCAACCACGGCCTCTACCAGCCCGCCAGTGGCCCGGCGACCGGGGCGGCCGACTCCGGGAACGTCGCCGGGGTCCGGATGTACAAGGAACTCTCCGGGATCGTCGACAACCCGGCCGACACCTTCTGGGACCCGGCGGCCCAGGCGTCGTACTTCTACGACGGGACCAACTTCTGGTCGGGCGAGAGCATCCGGTCGATCCAGGCCAAGGTCGACTACCTGCACTGCAACGGCCTCGGCGGGACGATGATGTTCTCGCTGTACGACCTGGACCCGGCGGCGACGCTCTTCAACGCGGCGGTGACCGACACCAACGGTTCGGCCTCCTCCTGCCCGGCGCCCTCGCCCTCGCCGAGCCCCTCGCCCAGCCCGTCCCCGAGCTCCTCGGCCAGCCCCTCGCCGAGCCCCTCGCCCTCCTCTTCCCCGTCCGCCTCCCCGAGTTCCTCGCCCTCGTCCAGCCCGTCGCCGTCCCCCTCGCCGTCCGGTTCCGGCGGCATCGTGGTCAACGGTGGCTTCGAGTCGGGCAGCCTGTCCCCGTGGACCTGCACGGGCAACCTCGGCTCGGTGGTGAGCAGCCCGGTCCACTCCGGCTCGCACGCCCTCCAGGGCGTGCCCAGCGGCTCCGACGACGCCCAGTGCTCGCAGACCGTCACGGTGAAGCCCAACACGACGTACACGCTGTCGGGCTGGGTCCAGGGCGACTACACCTACCTCGGCGTGACCGGCTCCGGCGCGGACACCTCCACCTGGACCTCGGGCAGCGGCTGGTCGCAGCTGTCCACGAAGTTCACCACCGGTGCGTCCGTGACCTCGGTGAGCATCTGGGTCCACGGCTGGTACGCCCAGGGCAACTACTACGCCGACGACATCAACGTGAGCTGAGCCCCCGACAGCTGACCCGACGGGCGGCGGCACCGATCCCGGTGCCGCCGCTCCTTCCGGTGCCGTTCGGTCCGGAACGCGCCGTTTCCTTGGCCGGGAATCCACTGCCGAACCTCGGCCGGTCGCACTAATGTTCCCTTACAGAAGGTCCGTGCACAGAGTCAGCCGTCCTCATCGAGCAAGGGGAGCTTCATGTCACGCCTGCGTACCGCCATGGGTGTCGCGCTCTTGAGCGCCACCGCAACTCTCGCCCTGCCGGTCTCCGCAGCCCAGGCCGCTCCCGGAGGCACTGTCAACACCTGTGCCAGCAGCCTGACTCCGGGCGGCTGGGTCGATGTCCAGTGGTGGTTCAGCGCCTCCTGCGGATCGAACTTCAGCCCCAACGCGAAGCAGATCGAGCAGCTCACCGGGCTGCCGATCGGGACGACCGTCAACGCCTGTTCGTCCACCTATCCGCCGGCCGGCTGGATCCCGGTCGCCTCCTACTACAGCAACGGCTGCCAGTACTCCTCCGTCCCCAGCTTCGACCCGAACACCTGGACGCTCCGCCGCGTCTCCTGATCCTGGCGGCAGGGGTGGGCGCCCCCGGCCTTCGGTCGGGTGGTGCCCGCCCTTCCCAGGTTTGGCCAGTGGCCTCGTGGACGCGCTCAGCCGTAGGCGTTGGCCCGTACCCGGTCCAGGTCGGCGAGGATGGCGTCCAGTCGGGACGGGTTGTTGACGTACGAGAGGACCGCCTCGTAGAACGCGACCTGCATGGCGTCCGGCATCTGGTCGGAGGCGTCGAACCGTACGGCGGTGGCCTCGGTCAGCTGCTGCCCCAAGCGACCTGACAGTGCATCAGGATAATCTCCGGTCCCCACCAGGCGGTTCGGGCTGAGCGCACCGCCGCGCCGCACCCAGATCGCCTGCGCCTCGGGGGTGGTGAGGTAGGCGACGAGCTTGCGGGCGGCCGGAGTTGAGTGGAACATCGCGAGCAGATCGCCGGCCACCTCCTCGGTGCCGCCGAACGCCGGGTCGATCCGGGGGAAGGGGACGAAGTCGAAGTCCTTGCCCGCCACCGGCTGAGAGCCGTCCTTCTGGTAGTCGTCCGTGATGAACGACGCCTCGTGGTCGAAGAAGCAGCCGGGAGAGCTCGCGAACAGTGAGGTGCCGGCGGTGCCGAAGCCGGACAGCAGCATGCCGCGCGGGCCGCCGCGCACCATCCCGGGCGCGCCGACGACGTCACCCCAGGTCTGCCACGCCTGCCGGATCTGCGGCGAGGTCCAGGCGAGAGTACCGGCTGTCCACCGGTCGTAGACGTCCGGCCCGGACTGGGCCAGGACGATGTCCTCCAGCCAGTCGGTACCGGGCCAGCCGGAAGCCGAGCTGGACTCCAGGCCGACGCACCACGGGGGAGTGCCGGAGGCGGCGATCCGCTGGTCCAGGCCGGTGAGTTCGGCCCAGCTGCCGGGGGGCTTCCAGCCGTGCGCGGCAAGGGCCTTGGGCGAGAACCAGAGCAGGCTCTTCACGGCCGCCTTGACCACCACGGCGTACTGCTTGCCGCCGACCGCGCCGAGCCCGAGCCAGCTCGGAGCGTACTGCTTGGCCAGCCCGGATGGATCGAGCGCGCCGTCGAGCGGGGTCAGCCGGCCGGCCTTGGCGTACTGGGCGACCTTCGCGGGGCTGGAGAGATCCGCGAGGTCGGGCGGGTTGCCGCCCGCGACCCGGTCCGCGAGAGCGGTGTCCGAGTCACGGGAGCCCTCGTAGTCCACCTTGATCCCGGTCCGCTGCTCGAACGGCGCGACCACGGCCAGGAACGACGCCTGTTCGGCGTCCGTCCAGGGGCCGAGTACGTGCACGACCTGCGCCGACCCGCCGCCACCGCTGCAGCCCGCCAGCCCGCAGACCGCGACCAGCAGCAGCGCCAGCCCGGCCCTGGCCGACGTCGCCATCGCCCGGCCCCGCACCGGCCGCTCGCGTGTCACCCGCCGGCCCGTCACCCGTCGGCCCGTCACCCGTCGGCCCGTCATCTGCTGGCTCATCGCGCCGCCCGGTACTCGTCGATCCGTGGCCACAGCCCGGCCAGGCACAGTGCCGCGATGCCGGCGCAGAGCACCGGCAGCCCCACGTCCAGGCCCAGCTCCGCACGGGCTGCGGTCTGCGCCCCGGCCAGCCGCTGCTGGGTGAGCGCGGCCAGGCTGCTCAGGTCGCCGTCCAGGGCGGCTCCGGTGCCGCCGAGCTGGGTGCTGCCCGTGCCGACCGCCGTCACCGCCGCGTCCGGGCTGTGCTGAGCGGCCTGCTGCTGCAAGCGGGCGTCGGCCGCCGTGAACCGCTGGAAGGAGTCGAGGGCTCGCCCGGCGGCGTCCTGCTCCGCAGGGGTCGCGGGATTCGTGGGGGCGGAGCCGGCTCGCAGCAGGTCGGCGAGGATCCCGTGGAACTGCGGGGGCCCCGCGTGGCCGGCCGGCCGTGCGGCCGGGTCCGGCAGCGGGTCGGCGAGCTTCGTGGCGTAGCCGGTGAAGTCACTGGCGAAAGGCGCTGCGGGATCGTCCTGGACTAGGGCCAGCGAGTCGCTCGCGGCGGCCTGCGCGGCGAGCGACCGGGCCTGCCAGGAGGCGGAGAGCCGGTCGAGCGCCGCCGTCGCGGATCCGAACGCCCGGTCGGCGTGCAGGCTCTGCCCGAGCCCCCAGCCGGCCAGCCCGACCAGCAGGACGGACCCGGCCAGCAGCGCGGGGCTGAGCCGCCGCTTGAAGTGCCTGCGCAGGAAGCGCTGCGTCCCGACCAGCAGTGCCAGGGCCACCACCGCCGGTGCGAGCACCCCGAACAGCACGCCGGGCGCGAGCCAGACGCTGCGCCCCCGCTCCGCCGCCACCTGCCGTTCGGCCTGCCGCAGCTGCTCGATCCGGGTGAGGATTCCGTCGCCGGGGGTGTGCAGCAGGCCCGAGGCGTACGTCAGGTAGGCCGCGCCCAGGACGCCCTGGCCGGCGTTGGCGTGGGCCTGCTCGACCAGGCTGGTGTACTCGACCAGCAGGCCTTCGACCGCCTGCAGCTGCCCGCTCCCGGCGGTCCCCGTGGCATCGTGCTCGGCCGCCTGCTCCAGCGCCTGGTGCGCCGTCTTGAGATCGTCCTGGTACCGCTGGCCCGGCCCGCCCAGGCGGACCGTCCCGGACAGCATGCTCTCCGCCGCGACCCGGTCGGCGTCGGCGAGGTAGTAGGCGGCCCGCGCGGTGTCGACGGCGGCGGGCGCGGCGTGGGTGCCGATGTCGGACACCGCGCCGTGCGCCCCGGTGAGCGTCAGGTCCATCGCGCCCCACAGCGCAGCGGTGCACAGCACCAGCGCGAGGGCGAGCCGCCGCAGCCGTACTGGTGTACTGGGCGGCCCCGGGGGTGCTCCGGCCGGACGATGCCACCTGATTCCGAAGATCTCCGCCCCCGCCCTCGAACCGGTGTGACCACCATTCAGCTTAGCCGTCGCAGTGGGCGCAGACCATGAAATCAGCTCACTGATGCCCAGTCAGTAACCGTTGTGGCAAAGGAAGATCGAGTGGTTGCCGGCTCGCGGAGAGGTCGGGCGACGCGCAGGCCGCGATTCGTACACAGGCGAACAAAACTACCTTGGGTGCACTATTGGCCACGTTGAGTCCCCAGGGAATGCGTCGCTGCGCGCCCGAGCAGCAGGCGAGGTAGGTGTCGACCGTGCGGTGGATCGTTGTATCGAGCATGCGTCTGGCGGCCGCGATGGCGGCGGCCGCCCTGGTCGTCCTGTTCCTGGGCACCGCCGTGCTGCGCCACGCGCCCGTCGACACGCTCCCGGAGTTCCTGCCGCCGCACGTCCAGGTCCAGACCGAGGCGCTCGGGCTGTCCGCCAACGAGGTCGAGCAGCTGATCACGGTGCCGCTGGAGGACGAGTTCAACGGCCTGGCCTTCCTCGACCACCTCCGCTCGCAGTCGCGGCCGGGCCTGTCCGCCATCGACCTCACCTTCAAACCGGGCACCGACATCTACCAGGCCCGCCAGCTGGTGACCGAGCGGGTGGCGCAGGGGCCCGCCGTCGTCGCGGTGGGCACGCCGCCGGTGATGATCCAGCCGCTGTCGGCCCAGAGCCGGGCCATGATGGTCGGCCTGTCGTCCAAGTCCGTGTCGATGATCGACCTGTCCACCCTGGCCCGCTGGCGGATCAGGCCACGGCTGCTGGCCGTGCCGGGCGTCGCCAACGTCACCATCTGGGGCCAGCGGGACCAGCAGCTGCAGGTGCTGGTCGACCCCGCGCGGATGCACCAGCAGGGGGTGACCCTGACCCAGGTGATCAACACCACCGGCGACGCCATGTGGACCTCCCCGCTCTCGTTCGTGGAGGCCTCGTCCCCGGGCGCCGACGGATTCATCGACACCCCGAACCAGCGGCTCTCCGTCCAGCACATCCAACCGATCGGCACCCCCAAGGACCTCGCCTCCGTCCCGCTGGAGGAGACCGCCGACAAGAAGGTGCTGCTCGGGGACGTGGCGACGGTGGTGGTGGACCACCCGCCGCTGCGCGGTGACGCCGTCCTGCCGGGCGGGCCCGGCTTCCTGCTGGTGGTCGAGAAGTTCCCCGGCGCGGACACACTCGCGGTGGCGAAGGGCGTGGAGGCCGCGATGGCCGATCTCAGGCCCGGCCTGTCCGGGGTCGCGGTCGACACCAGCGTCTTCCGGCCGGCCACCTTCATCGAGACCGCGCTGCGCCATGTCGGCTGGGCCGCGCTGGCCGGACTCCTGCTCCTGGTGGGGTGGCTGGGCGTCTGCTGGCGGTCCTGGCGGGTCGCCCTGATCGCACTGGTGGGCGTCGCGCTCCCGCTGGTCGCCGCCGCCGACGTGCTCTATCTGAGCGGCGCCACCTTCACCACGATGACGCTGGCCGGCCTGGTGGTCGCCCTGGGCGTGGTCGTCGACGACACGGTACGGACGGTCGCCGCCATCCGGCACCGCCTCGCGGAGCCGGACGAGCCCGGCGCCGTCCGGTCCAGGTCGGCGCTGATCGCGGAGGCCGTGCCGGCGGTACGCCGTCCGCTCGGCTTCGCGTTGGTCGTCATCGTACTGGCCGTCGTGCCGCTGCTGCTGCTCGGTGGCCTGGCCGGCGCCCTGACCAGGCCGATGGTGACGGCGTATCTGCTCGCCGTGCTGGCCGCGACCCTGGTCGCGATGACCGTCACCCCGGCCCTGGCCTACCTGCTGCTGCGGACCGCGCCGCCCCGGCGCGAAGTTCCCCGCCCGGTCCGCCGGGCCGAGCGGCTGCTCGGCCGGGCGCAGCTGCGCTTCGTGCGCGGGCGGGGCTGGGTGTTCGGCTCGGTCGCGTTGCTGGCCGTCTGCGGCCTGGCGGTCCTGCCGCAGTTGGGCACCGGGGCGCTGATCCCGCAGACGCAGGACCGCAACCTGCTGGTCCGCTGGCAGGCCGCACCCGGCACCTCACTGCCCGCCATGGAACAGGCCACCTCGGCCGCCGCCGACACGCTGCGCGCCGTCCCCGGCGTCACGGGCGTCGCCAGCGACCTGGGCCAGGCGCTGATGGGCGATCAGATGGTCGATGTGGACTCGTCCCAGACCTGGATCACCCTCGCGCCGAACGCGGACTACGGCGCGACGCGGGCGGCCGTCCAGCAGCGGCTGGACGCGGCGCCGGGGCTGCGCCACACCCTGCTCACCTACCCGCAGGCCGCCCTCGACGCGGGGCGTACCCGGACCGGGCCGGCCCTCTCGGTCCGGCTCTACGGCACCGACCAGCAGGTGCTGGCCACCCAGGCCGAGCGGATCCGGCAGTCCCTGGCGGCGCTGCCCGGGGTCGCCGGCGCGCAGGTGCAGCTGCCCACCATGGTGCCGTCCATCAAGATCGAGACGAACATCGACGCGGCTGCCGCCCACGGGCTCAAGCCCGGCGACATCAGGCGGGCCACTGCCGTACTGCTCGCCGGGATCCCGGTCGGCAGCTACTACCAGCAGCAGCAGATCTTCGACGTGTCGGTCTGGAGCGTCCCGGCGAACCGGCAGAACCTCTCCGACATCCAGAACCTCCTGCTGGACGCGCCGAACGGCCAGCAGGTCGCACTCAAGGACGTCGCCACGGTGTCCGTCCAGCCGACCGCCACCCAGGTCGACCACGACCAGGTCTCCCGCTACCTGGACATCACCGCCGCCGTCCAGGGCACCGACCTGGGCCCGGTAGTGGACCGGGCCCGGACGGGGGTCCAGGCGCTCGGCCTGCCGCTCGGCTACCACGCCGAGGTCTCCAGCGACCTCGCTGGGCGGCAGAGCGACGACCTGCGCACGCTGCTGTACGTGCTCGCCTCGGCCGCCGGGATCCTCCTGCTGCTGCAGGCCGCACTGGGCGGCTGGGGCCGGGCGGCCCTGCTCTTCCTCACGCTGCCGCTGTCGGCGGCGGGCGGTGCGCTCACGGCACTGGCGGCCGGCCGGTTCATGACGGCGGGTGCGCTGATCGGCTTCGTCGCCGTCCTCGGCCTCGCGGTGCGCGGCGGCATCCTGCACCTGCGGAACATCCGGCGCCTGGAACAGCTGCACCCCGAGAGCCCGCGCCTGGACCTCGTCCTGCGGGCCACCAAGGAGGTCGCCGTCCCGGCCCTGGTGACGGCGGTGGGCCTGGCGTTGGCCGTCCTGCCGTTCGTGGTGCGCGGTGACATCGCGGGGATGGAGGTCGTGCGGCCACTGGCCCTGGTCGTCCTCGGCGGCCTGCTGACCTCGCTGCTGGTGACCTGGTTCGTACTGCCGGGCCTGTACCTGCGGCTGATCCCACGTCCGGCGGCCGGTGCGGCGTGACGGTGCGGAGCAGTGACGGTGCGGAGCGAGGAGCGGATCCGATGAGGCGTCACCACCGCCGGGCGGTCCGGGTGCTGCTCGCCGCCGCCGTGTGCGCCGGCGCGCCGGGCCTGGCCGGGTGCTCGCACGGCCCGGCCACCCCCGCCGTCGCCCACCCGGCCGGCCTGCGCGCCATCCCGGGTAGCGCGCTGCACCAGGTGATCCTGACCGAGGAGTCGGCCCGGCAGCTGGGCGTGCTGACCCAGCCGGTCCGTCCGGCGCCCGGCGCCGACGGCGCCTCGGGCCTTACGGTCATCGCCACCACCGCCCTGGTCTACGACCCGCAGGGCGCGTCCTGGACGTACCTCACCCCGGCGCCGCTCACCTTCGTCCGCAGCCCGGTCACCGTCGACCACGTCAGCGGGGACGACACGGTCCTGCGCGCGGGCCCGCCGGCCGGGACGCCCGTGGTGACCGTAGGGGTACCGGAACTGCTCGGCACCGAGTACGGCGTCGGAGAGGAGTGACCGTGGCAGGCAGCACGACGGAGGCACCCGGTACGAGGAGGGCGAGCAGGACGGCGATGCGCGCCATCGTCTCGTGGAGCCTGAACTTCAGGCTGCTGGTGGTCGCCGCCGCCGTCGCGATGATGGTGGTCGGCATCACGACCATCCGGGACACCCCGGTGGACGTGTTCCCCGAGTTCGCCCCGCCACAGGTGCAGATCCAGACCGAGAGCCTGGGCCTGTCCACCTCGGACGTCGAGTCGCTGGTCACCGTACCGCTCGAACTGGCCATGAACGGCATGCCGGGCCTGGAGCACCTGCGGTCGACGTCGGTGCCGCAGCTCTCCTCGATCGTCATGATCTTCAAGCCCGGCGCCAACCTGCTGCACGCCCGCCAACTCGTCCAGGAGCGCCTGGCCACCGTCCGCCCGACGCTGCCCAAGTGGGCCAGCCCGCCCGTCATGCTCCCGCCGGTGTCGGCCACCGCCCGGGTGCTGCAGATCGGGATGACCTCGGACCAGCACTCCGTCATGGAGCTCTCCAGACTCGCCTACTGGAACGTCAAGGCCCGGCTGCTGCGGGTGGACGGCGTGGCGGACGTGTCGATCTGGAACGAGCGGCAGCCGACCCTCCAGGTGCAGGTCGACCCGGCCAAGCTGGCGGCCCAGCACAGCACGCTGGACGCGGTGGAGCGCACCACCGCCGACGCGCTGGACTCGGGGGCGCTCCAGTTCTCCACCGGCTCGGTGGTCGGCGCGGGCGGCACGCTGGACGCGGGCGGACAGCGGCTGCAGATCGAACACTCGCTCTCCATCCAGAGCCCGGAGGCGCTCGCCAAGGTGCCGCTGGAGGACCAGGCCGCCAACGGGGTGTCGGTGCCGCTGGGTTCGGTCGGCTCGGTGGTGCGGGACTACCAGCCGATCATCGGCGACGCCGTCATCAACGGCCGTCCCGGGCTGCTGCTCGTCGTCGAGAAACTGCCCTGGGGCAACACGCTCAAGGTGACCAGCGGAGTGGAGGACGCCCTCAAGGCGCTCCAACCAGGGCTGCCCGGAGTGCAGTTCGACGCGACGATCTTCCGCCCGGCGACCTTCATCGAGGACTCGATCCACAGTCTGCGGACCTCGCTGCTGCTGGGCTTCCTGCTGGTGGTCGTCATCCTGGTGCTGTTCCTCTTCGAGTGGCGGGTCGCCCTGATCAGCCTGGTGACCATCCCGCTGTCGCTGACCGCCGCGCTGCTGGTGCTGCGGGCGATCGGCGCGACCGTCAACACCATGGTGCTCGCCGGGCTGATCATCGCACTCGGCGCGGTGGTGGACGACGCGATCATCGACGTGGAGAACATCCTCCGGCGGCTGCGCGAAGCCCGCCGGGAGGGCAGCCGGGTCTCCACCGCGAAGATCATCCTGGAAGCCTCGCTGGAGGTCCGCAGCCCGATCGTGTACGCGACGCTGATCATCGTCGCGGCCGCCGTCCCGGTGTTCCTGCTGCACGGCCTGACCGCCGCGTTCTTCCGCCCGCTCGCGCTCGCCTACACCCTGGCCATCGTGGCGTCGATGCTGGTCGCCCTGACCGTCACCCCCGCGCTGACGCTGCTCTTCCTGCGGCGCGCGCCGCTCAGGCGCGGCCAGTCCCCGCTGGTCCGCCGTCTCCAGCGGTGGTACACCGCCCTGCTGTCCCGGATCGTCGCCCGCCCGCGCGCGGCCTACGCCGCGTTCGGCGTGGTGATCCTGCTGGGCGCCCTGGTGGTGCCGCAGCTCGGCCAGTCCCTCTTCCCGACCTTCAAACAGCGTGACCTGCTGATCCACTGGGACGCCATCCCCGGCACCTCCGACGCCGAAATGCAGCGCACCACAACCCAGTTGAGCAAGCAGCTGCTCGCCATCCCCGGCGTTCGGACCTTCGGCGCGCACATCGGCCGGGCTCGGCAGGGTGAGGAGGTGGTCGGCATCAACGCCGCCGAGGTCTGGATCAGCACCTCCCCGTCGGTGGACTACGCCAAGACAGTCAACGCCGTCCGCAACGTCGTGAACAGCTACCCCGGCCTCTACCGGGACGTCGAGACCTACCTCAACGAACGCATCGAGGAGGTGCTCACCGGATCGAAGGAGGCGGTCGTCGTCCGGGTCTACGGCCAGGACCTGAACGAGATGCGCAACACCGCGAACGCGGTACTCGGCAAGGTCTCCGAGGTGTCCGGAGTGGTCGACCAGCACGTCGACCTGTCCGTCGACACCCCGCAGATCCAGGTCGAGGTCGACCTCGCCAAGGCCGCGCAGTACGGGCTCAAGCCCGGCGACGTCCGGCGGCAGACGGCCGCCATGGTGGCCGGCCAGGAGATGGGCAACGTCTTCCAGGACAACCAGGTCTACGGCGTCTTCGTCTGGAGCACCCCCGCCACCCGGTCCAGCACCACCGCGATCAGCGATCTCACCCTCAACACCGCCTCCGGCTCGACCGTACGCCTCGGCGACCTGGCCACCGTCAGCCTGCGCTCCGACCCCTACCTGGTGACGCGTGACCAGAACTCCCGCTACCTTGACGTCGGCGCGAACGTCCAGGGCCGGGACCTGTCGGCCGTCGTCCAGGACATCCGGAGCAAGCTGAAGGGCCTCCCGATCCCGCAGGGCTCGCACTACACGCTGCTCGGGGAGTACCAGGAACGGCAGGCCGCCCAGAGCAGCCTGTTCACCACCGCGATCATCGCCGCCGCCGCGATCCTGCTGCTGCTCCAACTGGCCTTCCGGTCCTGGAGGTTGGCCGCCTTCGTCTTCCTGACCCTCCCGATGGCCCTGGTCGGCGGCGTGATCGCGATCTGGATCGGCGGCGGGGTCATCACCATCGGCGCCCTGGTCGGCTTCTTCACCGTCTTCGGCATCGCCGCCCGCAACGGCATCCTGCTGATCAACCACTGCCAGCACCTCGAGCGGCACGAGGGCGAGACCTTCGGGCCGGCCCTGGCGGTCCGGGGTGCCCGCGAGCGGCTCTCGCCGATCCTGATGACCTCGCTCGCCACCGGACTGGCCCTGGTGCCGCTGGTGGTCCTCGGCTCCCGCCCGGGTCACGAGATCGAGTACCCGCTCGCCGTCGTCATCATCGGCGGTCTGGTGACCTCGACGCTGCTCACCCTCTTCGTGGTGCCCTCGCTCTACCTCCGCTTCGGTCACCCGGGTGGCCGCCGAGCGTCGTGAATATCGTAAATGTCGTGGATATCGTGAATGTCGTGAGTTCCGGCCGGTGCCCGGTGGTCCGGGCCCTTTGGAGGATCTGATGCCCCATCACGCTGATGAGCCCGAGCCGGGCCGACCGGCCGCGATGCCGACTGTGGTGCCGACCGCGAGACCGACCGTGCTGGCGGCCCGGGCCGGTGCGACGGCCGTCTCCGGCCGCCGGGCGGACCCGCGTCGCGCACCACGTACGGGTGCGACGGGCAGGGCCAAGGCCGGGGCCGGGGCCACGGCGGCGCTCGTGGTGGTGGCCACGGCCTGGTTCACCTTCGGGACCGGCGTGCCCCGGACGCCGGACGCCCCGGTCGGCGCGCTCCTGCACAGCAGGCACGGCGACCTGCCGCAGCCGGTCGCCACGCCGTCGGCCCCCGTACAGCTGTCCACTGCGGAGGCCGGTGCGGCCGGTGCCGCCGCCGACTCGGCGCGTTCGGAGCGTTCCGAACGGCCGGCGGATCTGCTGCCGGGCCTCGGCCAGGCCCTCGGATCGAGAATCCCTGCGGACAGCAACCAGGTCGTGCTGGTCTCCGGGCAGGGGAGGAACTCCTCCGACAGCACCCTGACGGTCTGGAGCCGCGACAGCACGGGCCGTTGGGAGAGCCTGGCGCGCTGGCCGGCCCACAACGGCTTTCACGGCTGGACCTCCCACCACACCCAGGGCGACCTGCGCAGCCCGATCGGGCTCTACACGCTGGGCGACGCGGGCGGGCGGCTGCCCGACCCGGGGAGCCGGCTGGCCTACCACCAGGACGACAGCTTCGAGGCGGACGGTACGGGCTTCGCCGGTGAGCAGCTCGAGGGATCCTTCGACTACGTGATCGCCATCGACTACAACCGGGTGACCGGGACCTCCCCGCTCGACGCCCGGAGACCGCGCGGCAGCCGCCGGGGCGGCGGGATCTGGCTGCACGTCGACCACGGCGGGCCGACCCACGGCTGTGTCACCGTCAGCCAGGACCACATGATCGAACTCCTGCGCATCCTGGACCCGGCGGCCCACCCGGTCATCGTGATGGCGGACGCCGCCGCCCTGGCGGCCTGAGCGCAGGACCGGCTGTCACCACCCCGGTGAAGTCGCTCACCACGCCGCTTCCTGGTAGTCCTTCAGGAACACCCCGGCCACCGGATCGCCCGCCTCGCCGCGCACGATGGGGTCGTAGACGCGCGCGGCGCCGTCGACGATGTCCAGCGGGGTGCGGAAGCCGTGGGCGGCGATCCGGGCCTTCTTCGGGGCCGGGTTCTCGTCGGTGATCCAGCCGGTGTCGACGGCGCACATGTGCACGCCCTGCTCGGCGAGTTCGGCCGCGCTGGTGCGGGTGAGCATGTTGAGCGCCGCCTTGGCCATGTTGGTGTGGGGGTGCCCGGCGGTCTTGTTCCGCACGGTGAACCGCCCCTCGACGGCCGTGACGTTGACGATGTAGCGGTTGGGCTGCGCGGAGGCGAGCAGCAGCGGCAGCAGCCGGTCGCAGAGCAGGGCGGGGGCGAGGGCGTTGACCAGCTGGGTCTCCAGCACCTCGGACGGATCGAGCGTGCCGAGCCGGGCGGACCAGGAGTTGGCGGCGGCGGTGTCCGGCAGCAGCCCGGCCTCGTCGGCCTCCGCCATCCCCTCCACCGCCAGAACCTCGCCCGCCGGCATGGCGGGCGCCAGCTCGGCGGCCGGCCAGGCGGCCGTCAGCGTGGGCATCGGCCGGAAGCCGGGCGCGCGGGTGACCTCGACGCCGGGCGGCAGCGCGCCCTGCTCGCCGCCGGCCAGCAGGGCGTACGCCTCGGGCGGGCGGCGCAGGGTCTGGGCGGCGTTGTTCACCAGGATGTCGAGCGGTCGCCCGTCGGCCCGCAGCCGCTCGCAGAGGCCGAGTACCTGGCGAGGGTCGCGCAGGTCGATGCCGACCACGGTGAGCCGGTGCAGCCAGTCGGAGCTGGTCGGGACGGCCTGGAAGCGGCGGACGGTGTCGTGCGGGAAACGGCTGGTGACGATCAGTTCGACGCCGTCCCTGAGCATCATCAGGGCCAGCTGGAAGCCGATCTTGACCCGGCCGCCGGTGAGCAGCGCCCGGCGTCCGCGCAGGTCGGTGGAGAGCGCGCGCCGGGCGGTGTTGTCGGCCGCGCAGGACGGACAGAGCAGGTGGTAGAAGCCGTCCGCCTGCCGGTATGTCGACTTGCAGACATAGCACCGGCGCGGCCGGCGGTACTCGCCGACCGGCTCCGGAGCCGACGGCAGCGCCAACGGAGCGTCCTCACGGCGGGCCGGATCCCCGGTGGCGGTCGCGGCCACCAGCGCGGCGTCCACCCCGGCGGCCTCCGCGCGCCGGGTCTGCCGACGCCGATGCCGGCCGTCCCGTACGAAGGCCTCGGCGACCCGCTCGGCCCGCAGCCGCACCGGATGGTTGACCGGCAGCGCACCCAGTCGGCCGACGGTACGGGAGTAGGCGGCGAGCTCCTCGGCCGTCACCTCGGCGTTCTGCACCGCCGTTCCCCCTGTCGTGCGTGTGGGTGGTCCCGGCCGGATTCGAACCGGCGTCCTCCGCCATGTCGTAGCGGTGCGCCTGCCCCTGCGCTACGGGACCACCAGAGCTGCCCGGGGCCGGATTCGAACCGGCGTGGTCCGCCATGCAGTGGCGGCGCGTCTGCCTCTGCGCTACGCCGGGCAGCACCGGGAATGCTAGCGGGCCGCCCCTGCCCCGGGAACAGCGGGTGCCGCCCGGGTGACCGGGTCGAATGAGGGCGGACCTGGTGGCCGAGCTGTCGGTCGGCTGCTGGATGATCGGTGATCAGATCCGGGGGGCACACCGCGTGGAGGTAGAGATGCAGCTGAAGGTCGACATCGACCGTGAACGGATCGCTGACTGGTTCGGCCCGGACGGTACTCACCGCCTGCCCGAGCAGGCCCTGCCGGCGGTCCTCGCCCACGAACCGACCAGACGCCTCCTCACGGTGATCGGCCTGCCCTCGGCAGGCGGCGCCCTGCTCCGCTTCGACTCCGATCCCGACACCCTGCTCAGCCCGCTGGCCACTCGGCTGGCCGGCCCGTCCATCGGGGCGGACCACCTGCTGGTTCTCGGTGAGGCGGGGTATCGCGACTGGCTCGTCCTGGACGGGGTGACCGGCCAGGTCGCGCTCGCCACGGCGACGGCGACAGCCGCTGCCACCGAGCCTGCCGAGCCCGCCAGGGTCCTGCTCGACGTCATCGCGAGCGATCTGTCGGTCGTCCTCCTCTTCCTGCACGAGCTGGAGGCGCTGCGCACCGGCGCCGCCGATCCGACGGCCCACGACGGCCGCCGGGGGCCGGCCGTGGTCGCGGAAGTGACCGCCGCCCTCGCGCAGCGGATGCGCGCCGTCGACCCGGCGGTGTTCGAACCCAGCGGTCTCGCGCCGCACTGGAGTACCGCACTGCTGGTGTACGGGCTGCGCTGGGTGGCACACCCCGGCGCCGGGGCCGCCGGGCAGGACGAGCGGCCGCTCGCCTACGAGATCACACCGGAGCTGGTGGCCGACCTCGGTGAGGTCGTCCCGCTCCACCCGGACGACCTGCCGGAGTGCCTCCGCCACGAGCCGACCCGCCGACTGCTCACCACCGTCGGCCTACCGGCGAGCGACTACCTGAGAGACGACGAGGAGCGCCCGTTCACCACCCTGCGGGAGTGCTGCCCGTGGTACGCCGAGGACGAGGAGAACACCCGCGCCCACCAGCTCGACTACGTCTGCCTGGGTGACACGGTGTACGACTGCCAGGTGGTGGTCGACGGCACGACCGGCCGGGTCGAGATCACCGAAGGCGACGGCGAAGAAGGCTGGCCGGCCGCCCATCTGCACAGCGACCTGTCGGCCTTCTACGTCACCATCTGGGTGGTGACCCGGCTGAGCGACGAGGCCGCCCGGTGGACGCGCGGGCGGGAACCGGCCGACTGGAAGGTCTTCACCCCGGACCGCCTGCTCGCCGAAGCCGGTCTGAACCTCCTGATCGAGCTCGACCCCTCGGCCTTCGAGCACAAGGCGAGCTTCTGGAACGCCCGCGCCGACGACGGCCACATGGGCGGCCTGCTCGGCTGACCTGCGGAGCGTGGGTCCTGCACACCTCTCCGTCCCAGGTGTTCAGCCCGTCGCGCGACGATGCGGCCTGAGCTGCGGACGCCGATACTGGGTGCATGGCGCAGCAGACATCTCCGCCGCATCGCCCGCCGGGCATCACCGTCAAGGGCCGGGACGTGCGGTTCCGCACGATCGGGATCGCCGTCCTGCTGGTGCTCGCCGTCTGGTTCATCGCGGCCAACACCGGATCGGTCTCCGTCGAACTGTGGGTCAGCTCGGTCACGCTGCCGTTGTGGGCGGTCCTGAGCGTGACGTTGCTGGTCGGCCTGGTCATCGGGCTCTTCGTCGCCCGCCGCCGCACGAATGCCAAGCAGTGACACCGGACCCGCTCACGCTGGTTCGCAGCCGCAGCTATCTGCGGCTGCTGTGCTTGGCGGCGGTCCTCGGGGTACCGGTCTCCGCCGTCGCGTACGGCTTCCTCGCCCTTGTCAGCGAGCTCCAGTCGTGGACCTACAAGGACCTGCCCGAAGGACTGGGCTTCCATGGCACACCAGCTTGGTGGCCGTTGCCGCTGCTAGGCGTGGCGGGCCTGCTGGTCGGTGTGACCATTCGCCACCTGCCCGGTACCGGCGGGCACAAGCCGGCCGAAGGCCTGTCCACCACAGGCGCGCCACCGGCGGCCGAGCTACCCGGCATCGTGGTCGCGGCCGTGGCCTCCCTCGGCCTGGGCGCGGTGCTGGGGCCCGAGGGGCCGCTCATCGCGCTGGGCGGCGGCCTGGCGGTCGGGGCCACCCGGCTGGCCAAACGGGACCTCCCGCCGCAGGCCGTCGCGGTGGTCGGTGCGGCGGGCAGCTTCGCCGCCGTCAGCGCACTGCTCGGGTCGCCGCTGCTCGGGGCGTTCCTCCTGATGGAGGCGGCGGGACTCGGCGGGCCGATGCTCGGGGTCGTGCTGCTGCCGGGCCTGCTCGCGGCCGGCATCGGCTCGCTCATCTTCGTCGGCCTGGGCGACTGGACCGGGCTGGGCTCCTTCTCGCTGGCCCTGCAGAACGTTCCGCACGCCGCCGAGCCCGATCTCGCCGAGTTCGGCTGGGCGGTTGTCATCGGGCTCGCGGCGGCGCTCGTCGCCACGGGGATCCGCCGGCTCGCCCTCCTGCTGCAGCCCCGGGTCGAGCGGCGGCGAGTGGCGGCCACCGTGCTGATGGGCCTGGTCGTCGCGGGGCTGGCGATCGCCTTCGCCGAAGGCACCGGGAAGGCTGCGTCCGAGGTCCTGTATTCGGGGCAGAGCGCCATGGACCCGCTCCTCACCGGCCGGGCCGGCTACTCGGTGGGGGCGTTGGTGCTGCTGGTCGCGTGCAAGGGGCTGGCGTACGGCGCCTCGCTGAGCGCCTTCAGAGGCGGCCCGGTCTTCCCGTCGATGTTCATCGGTGCGGCAGGTGGGATCGCGCTCTCCCACCTGCCCGGGCTGTCGCTGACGGCAGGCTTCGCGATGGGCATCGGAGCGATGTGTGTGGCGATGCTCAGGCTTCCGATGACGGCGGTGCTGCTGGCCACCCTGCTGCTGGGAACCGAGGGACTGACCGTGATGCCCCTGGTGATCGTCGCTGTCGTGGTCTCCTACGTCGTGGCGCTCAGGTTCACTCCGACCGCGACCGCGACTCCGACCGCGCAGCCGGCCGACTGAACAGCGCGGTCCCGGTGGGCCGGTACGGTCCCGAGCACCTCCGGGTGCGCTCGGGCCGTCCCGGAAGCATCCTGACGGTACGGGGCTCGCCCGGGGTCACATGCCCTGCGGGGCAGATCCCGTCCCCTGGGCGAGGAGAGGTTCGACGATGCTGCTGGATCTCTTCGTCATCGGTATCGCGATCGGTGTCGGCCCGCTCCACAACACCGCGTTCATCCTGATCCTCACCGCGCATCGGGGCGTGCGGAAGGGGCTGGCCTTCGTGCTGGCCTGGCTGGCCTGCCTGGTCCTGGTCATCGCGGCCGTCCTCCTGGGCACCGGTGGTACGCCCCCGAGGCCGGCAACCGCGCCTTCGACCGCAGCCGAGGCCGTCAAACTGGCCATCGGCCTCGGGTTCATCGGCTTCGGTGAGTACAGACGACGCAGGGCGGCCGGCCGGCCGCACAAGCCCGCCACCCTGCCGGCGCGGCTCCACGACATCTCCACCTGGGCGGCAGCCGGTTTCGGGGTGCTGCTGCAGCCTTGGGGGCTGGTGGCCGCAGGCGCCGCGACGGTGGTGCACCTCAAGCTCTCCAGCGTCGCGTCCTACCTGGCCCTGATGGCCTTCTGCCTGATGGCCACGGCGAGCATTGTCGTGATGGAGCTGTACACCGCCTTCGCTCCACAGACCGCAGGGCGACGACTCGACTCGCTACGCGTCTGGTTGGACGACCACACCGATCAGACAGTGGTGGCGATCTCGCTGCTGGCCGGTCTGTGGCTGGTGAGCAGGAGCATCTACCAACTCGTCAGCTGAACGTCCGCCACCTGGCGCGGGCCGTCGGCGAATGATCCGGTGCTCTTCTCGCGCCGCTGTCTCAGGCACTCGCCACCGACTGGGGGAAGGTGAACACCTGGTCCGGGTCGTACTGTCGGGACACCGCCTTCAGCCGGGGCAGGTTCTCGCCGTAGTAGGCGGTACCCCAGTCCGGCAGGCTCGCGTCGATGTAGTTGACGTACGTCCCCGTCGCGCCCAGCGCCGCGAGCCCGTCCCGGACGGCGTCCACCGCAGCCGTGGCCGCCGCCTTGCCGGCGGGTGTGGTGCTCGCGTAGATCTGCGCCGAGGCGAGCGCCGAGCGGTGCGGGAAGGCCGTCTCGTCGGGGGCGAGCTCCGAGACCGCGCCGCCCAACGAGTCCAGCAGCAGGTCCACTCCGGTCCGCCCGGTCATCAGCTGCACCACCCGCTGCGCGTCCAGCGGAGCGTTCAGCACCCGGGAGACGGCGACGAAGGCCTCGCGCGGCAGCCGCCCGCCCTCGAACGTCGGGTGGCACTGCGCGATGGTGTCGTTCGCGCAGCCGGCCATGTACTTCATCGCGTCCAGATAGTTCTTGCCCTGTACGGTGCGCGAGCTCGGCTGCGTCGCGGCGGCGGCGATCAGCTGGTCCAGCAGCGGGTTCAGGGCGTCCGCCGCCCCGACGTAGCACCCGCCCACCCGCAGGGTCGGCGGCGTGCCGCTGGACACCACGCAGTTCGACCACAGCTCCGGCGGTGCGTCCGCCACCCACTGCTGCCAGGCCCCGACCACCGAAGCGGCTGAGCCGGCCGGGAAGCGCAGCGCGAAGACCGTGAGCGCGGGCGCCGGCTCGGTGCTGAAGGTGAACCGGGTGACCACGCCGAAGTTGCCACCACCCCCGCCGCGCAGCGCCCAGTACAGGTCCGGTTCGGAGCACTCGGAGGCGGTGAGCACCCGCGAGTCGGCGGTGACCACCTCCGCCGAGACCAGCCGGTCGCAGGTCAGCCCGTACTTGCGGGTCAGCACCCCGATCCCGCCGCCCAGGGTCAGCCCGCTGACACCCACCGTCGGGCAGGACCCGGCCGGCAGCAGCCGCCCGGCCTGCGCCAGCGCCGCGTACACCTCGATCAGCCGGGCTCCCGCGCCGACCTGTACCGTCCCGTCGGACCGCACCTGGACCTGCGCCATCGCCCGCAGGTCCATCACCAGCCCGCCGTTCGGCACGCTGTACCCGAGGTAGCTGTGCCCGCCGCTGCGCGCGGCGATCGGCACCCCGTGTCCGCGAGCCGCGTCCAGGCACGTCCGCACATCCGCCGCCGAGGTGCACCGGGCCACCGCCGCCGGCAACAGGCCGTCGTACAGCTCGTTGTACCCGAGCCGGGCGACGCCGTACCCCTGGTCCCCGGGCAGCAGCAGCCGCCCCGCGAGCCGCGCCTTCAACGCCGACCAGTCCGGCGGCGGCACCGGAGCCGCGCTCCGGGCCACCCCACGGGTCGCAGCCCGCGCCACCTCGCCGCAGGCCCCCGACACCACCATCGCACCGCCCAGCCCCAGCGCGGCCAGAAACTCCCGTCGATCGATCGTCATCTCATATCTCCCGGAGACCCGTCCGCACCGCGTTCCGACCACGCGGCCCTGCTTCGCGGCCATCCTCATGCGGGAACCGGCCGACGGCGCGCGGGGCTACACCCATCGGTGGACGCCACCGGGCCACGGCGACGCGGGAGCGCCGCCGGCCGGCCGCCCGCCGGAGGCAGTGACGCATCAGCCGGCCGTGCCGGGAAGCGGCTCGGCGGGCACTCGGGCGGGGGACCGGGTCAGGGCGGAGACGGCGAACAGTGTGGCGGTGTTGACCACGAGGGCGATGACGCCCACGTTGAGGTCTTTCACCGGCTGCGGCAGGAAGGGGAGCAGGTCGCCGACGGTGGTGTGGGTGAGGGTGACGACGGCGACGGTGGCGACGCCGGCGACGATGCCGGAGGCCGCGCCCTGCTTGGTGACCACCCGCCGGGTCGGCAGGCTGAGCAGCAGGGCCGGAAAGAGCTGGGTGACCAGGGCGTAGCCCATCAGCAGCAGGTTCACGAGGCTGCTGCCGCCCTTGAAGGTGAACAGCAGGGCCACCGCCGCGATCACGGGTACCAGTAGCTTGGCGAGCCGGCCGACGGCCTGGTCGGTGGCCGCCGGGCGGGCGAGCTGGTAGACGTTCTTGGCCAGGCAGGTGGCAGAGGTCATCAGCAGCAGTGAGCCGGGTACCAGCGCGGTGAGTACTCCGGCGCCGCCGACCACCCCCACGAACCACGGGTCGAAGGACTTGACCGTGATGCGCAGCAGGGAGAGGTCTCCGTCGGCGCCCTTGAGGCCCGGGACGGCGATGATCGCGGCGAATCCGGCGAAGAACACGAACAGCAGGATCAGCTGGTACAGCGGCAGGAAGACGGCGTTGCGGCGGAACACCCGGGGGTTCTTGGCGCTGTACGTGGCGCTGAAGCTGTGTGGCCACATGTAGAAGCCGAGCGCCGACAGCAGGACGGTCGAGGCGAACCAGGCCGGGCTGTAGCCCCTGTGACGCAGCGTCAGGAAGCCGGGGTCGGTGGCGTCGATCTGATGGAACATCTGTCCGATGCCGCCCGAGTAGTGCACCGGCAGGTAGATCCCGAGGAAGACCACCACCCCCAGGATCAGTACGTCCTTGACCACCGACGTCCAGGCCGAGCCGTGGATGCCGGAGATGATCACGTACCCGGCCAGGGCGACCGTGCCGATGACCACCGCGACGTGGGAGGAGATGTGGCCGTAGGAGGCGCTGGAGACGATGATCCCCAGACCGGTCAGCTGAAGCACCAGGTAGGGCACCATCGCCACCACGCCGACCAGCGCGACGAGTGCCCCGAGCAGCCAGCTGTCGAACTTCTTTACGAAGAAGTCGGGTTGCGAGACCAGCCGGTGCTCCTTGCCGAACCGCCAGATCGCGGGCAGTAGCCAGTAGGAGAGGACGTAGGCCAGCGAGGCGTAGCAGAGGATGTAGAGGGCCGGTCCGCCCTTGCCGTACGCCCAGCCGGCGGCGCCGAGGAAGGTGAAGGTGGTGTAGATCTCGCCCGCGAGCAGCACGAAGACGAAGAGCGTGCCGAAACCACGTCCGCCGACGGACCACTGCTCCAGGGTCATGTCCTTGCCGTGCCGGGCGCGCAGCCCGAGGCCGACCGCGAGGAGCAGGAAGCCCGCGATGACCAGGAGTGCGGTCATGACGTGGTCTCCTCGCCGTCGACGGGCTCACGGTTGGCGGGGTCCAGCCGGTAGACCACCGCCATGACGGCCGAGCTGGCGACCACCCAGAGGACGGACCAGAACAGGATGAACGGCACCCCGAGGACGTAGGGCGTCACCCGGTTGGCGAGAAAGACGCCGCCCAGGATGCCAGCGAAGGGGACCGCGCCGAGCAACGGGAGCAGCGCTCGGTTCGGCCGCGCTGTGCTGCGGGCAGGGAGAGGGCTCATCTGACATCCCATGGGTCGGTCGGGGAGGTGCGTGACGAGGTACGGCGGGACCGGGAGGTACTGCCCATGACTGTGCGCGCTCAACCATCTCCCAGGCAAGGTCGACAGGGCGGCAGGTCGGCGGGGCGGCAGGTCGCCAGGGTGGGCGGGTCCGGGGGAGCGGACCGCTTACGGTGGTACCGAGCGATCGTTTCGAACACCGTCCTCTCTCGGACTCTCTCGGAGGTTTGCAACCGATGGACCGTCAACTGACCCTGATGGCCGTACATGCCCATCCCGACGACGAGGTGCTGTCCACCGGTGGCGTACTGGCGGCCGCGGCGGCCGAGGGCATCCGTACCGTCCTGGTCACCTGTACCAACGGCGAACAGGGCGACGGGCCCGGTGGGGCCAAGCCCGGCGAGCCCGGCCACGACGAGGCGCAGGTCCGCGAACTCCGGCTGCGGGAGCTGAAGGAGTCGGTGGAGCTGCTGGGCATCACCGACGTGGAACTGCTCGGGTACCCCGACTCCGGCATGGTGGGCTGGGCGGCCAACGAGCGCCCGGAGGCCTTCGCCAACATTCCGCTGGAGCAGTCCGCCGGGCGGCTCGCCGAGCTGATGGAGCGTTACCGGCCGGATGTCGTCGTGACCTACGACGAGAACGGCGCCTACGGTCACCCCGACCACATCCAGGCGCATCTGATCACGGTGGAGGCGATCAGGAGGAGCGGCGTTCCGGCGAAGTTCTACCACACGGCCATTCCCCGCAGCCGGACGGCGGAGCTCTTCTCGTCGCTGCGTGAGAGCGGCGCCGACATCGGCGACTTCGAGCTGCCCGACGACTTCGGGACCCCGGACGAGCTGATCACGACCGTCGTGGATGTGTCCACCTACGTCGACCACAAGCGCAGGGCGCTGGAGGCCCATGCCAGCCAGGGCGACGGCATCTTCATGCTGCGGCTGCCCGAGGAGGGCCAGCGGCGGGTGTTCGGCCAGGAGTCCTTCGTCCGGCAGTTCAGCACCGTCCCCGCCCCGGACCACGAGGACGACCTCTTCGCCGGCCTGCGCTGACCCGGCCGGGGGCGAGGGGTACTCCGGGGCGGCGTGCGGCTGGACCCGCAGTCCAGGGGACGCAAAAGGGCCGTTCATTCGAACGGCCCAGTCATGCTCGAGAGGTGGCTGCTCCTACCAGGAGCGCCACCAACTCTGGCACGACGAAAGATGCATGGGCACAGCATGAGTCGGCGAGCGCCGGGCATCACTCACCCGGCTGTACGACGACGGAGTACGGGCGTCGCGGTACGGCCGGGGTCGTGAGGCCGACTGCCGGGAGTGCTGGGCCTTATCGGCTCACACCGAGACCTGGGCGCCCATGATGACGCACCGGTCGCTGGGCAGTCCGAAGTACGCGACGGGGCTGCTCGAGTTGTTGGCGAGCGTCAGGAACAGCCTCTTGCGCCACCGGCGCATGCCCGGCGCGTCGGTCCTGATGATCGTCATCCGCGACAGGAAGTAGGACACCTCCTCCACCTGCAGCCCGTGGATCTGGCCCGCGTCGGGGTGCTGCGAGGCGAGCCGCAGGACCTGTGGGATGTTCGGCTCGTCCATGAAGCCGAAGCGCGCGGTGAGGTGCGTGATGCCGTCATCGCTGTGGCCGAGGTCGTCGAAGGCGCACCGCTCCGCTTCGGGGATGTGCGGCACCCGTTCCACCACGGCCGACAGGATGACCACGTTCTTGTGCAGGGTGTGGTTGTGCTCGACGTTGGCGCGCAGTGCCAGCGGGGTGGTCTCGATGTTGGCGTTGAGGAACACCGCGGTGCCGTCGACCCGGTGCACGGGCGGGTCCATCGCGTCGACCTCGTCGACGAACGCGCGCAGCGGGCCCTCCAGCGCCGTCCGGTTCGGGGTGACGATCTGTCGACCCCGCTGCCAGGTGATCAGGAGCGTGAAGATCGAGAACGCGACCAGCAGCGGCAGCCAGCCGCCGTGGACGACCTTGGTCAGGTTCGCCGCGAAGAACGCGATCTCGGTCGTCAGGAACACGACGGCGCCGAGCGCGACCATCCAGATCGGCTTGCGCATCATGACGCGGGCCACGGCCAGGAAGAGGACGGTGTTGAGTACGAAGGTCGCGGTGACCGCCACACCGTACGCGGAGGCGAGCGCGGCGGACGAGCCGAAGCCCACCACCAGGGCAACGACCGCGCCGAACAGACCCCAGTTGATCACCGGCGCGTAGACCTGGCCGACCTCGTGCTCCGAGGTGTGCCGGATGGTCATGTGGGGAAGAACACCGAGCTGCACCGCCTGGCGCGTGACGCTGAACGCGCCCGAGATGACCGCCTGCGAGGCGATGACGGTGGCGATGGTCGCCAGGATCACCATCGGGAACTGCGCCCAGCCGGGCATCAGCAGGAAGAACGGGTTCGAGATCGCCGACGGCGAGCGCAGGATGAGCGAGCCCTGGCCGAGGTAGTTGAGCGTCAGCGTCGGGAAGACCAGGAAGAACCAGGCGCGGTGGATCGGTGACCGGCCGAAGTGGCCCATGTCCGCGTAGAGCGCCTCGGCACCGGTCACGGCCAGCACGACCGAGGCCAGCGCCACGAACCCGATCATCCCGTGGTCCACGATGAAGCGCAGGCCGTACACCGGCGACAGCGCCTTGAGGATCGCGGGGTGGCTCAGCACCTCGACCCCGCCGGTGGCGCCCAGGATGAGGAACCACACGGTCATGACCGGGCCGAACAGGTTGCCCACGAGGTTGGTGCCGTAGCGCTGGATCGCGAAGAGCAGCACCAGCACCGCGATCGTGACCGGGATCACGAAACTGCTCAGGCCCGGAGCCGAGACCTTCAGCCCCTCGACGGCCGACAGCACCGAGATCGCCGGCGTGATCATGCCGTCGCCGTAGAAGAGCGAGGCCCCGAAGATCCCGAGCGCCACCAGGAGCACCTTGGTGCCGACGGACTTGAAGTTGAGCTTCTGGACCAGGGCCGTGAGCGCCATGATCCCGCCCTCACCGCCGTTGTCGGCGCGCAGGATGAAGGTCACGTACTTGACCGACACGATCAGGGTGATCGCCCAGAACACCAGCGAGATGACCCCGTACACCTGGTCCGGCGTCGTCCCGACCGCGTTGTTGTCGGCGGTGAACACGGTCTGGATCGCGTACAGCGGGCTGGTACCGATGTCGCCGAAGACGACGCCCAGCGCGCCGAGGGTCAGGGCCGCCATGGCGGGGCGGTGGCGGGCGGAGCTGCTGCTGTCGGGCGCGCCGCCGGATTCAGGGGCGGTCGGTCGGTTGGGCGCGCTCTTAGCGGTTTCTATACTCATGATGGACGGAGATCATACGCATGGCGCCAACAGGCGACGGGGTGCCCCCGGTACCCGAACCGGTCGCGCCTCGGTCGCCCGCCCGGCCGCCGGCTCGGGTGAGCCGGCGGCCGGAGGGCGGCGCCAAGGCGTTCGCGCGTCCGTGTGTTCGCGCGCTCGTCCGCTCGCGCGCTCGCGTCAGACAGTGACCTGCTCGGCCTGCTCTGCCTTCTCGGCGCGCTCAGCGTGCTCGGCCCTGGGACCGGCGGTCTCCTCGGTGGTGGCGGAGGTGTTCTCCCGGGGCGTGGGGAGCAGGGCCATGATCGCGCCGGAGATCACGATGGTCGCCGCCCAGGCGAGCCCGTACTTGCCGATGGGAGTGCTGGAGAACGGGCCGGCGAACCAGTCGCACTTGGTGAAGGCGAGCCCGATCAGCAGCGCGAGCACCCAGGACACCATCGCCTGCCAGCAGAAGCCGCCCACGTACCAGTACCGGCTGCTCCGGCCGGTGTCCATCAGCGCGGCGGCGTCGTAGCGCACCGCACGTGACCGGCGCCGGAACATGTCCACGGCGTAGACGCCGATCCAGGCCGAGAAGGAGACGGCGAGCAGGATCAGGAAGGTGATGAAGGAGCCCAGGAAGCTCTTGGCGACCAGCATCAGCAGCAGGCCGCCGACCAGCGAGATCACGGCGTTGATGCTGACGGCCATCGCGCGCGGCAGCTTGACGCCCATGGTCTGGGCGGTGAAGCCGGCCGAGTACATCGAGAGGCTGTTGATCAGCAGCATGCCCACGATGGCGGTCAGCAGGTACGGCACGACCAGCCAGGTGGGCAGCAGATCGCCGAGGAAGGAGACCGGGTCTGCGGCCTGCGCCAGACCGGGCGAGGCCACCGCCATCACGGCACCCATCAGCACCATCGGCACCATGACCAGGCCGGCGCCGGAGACCGTCACGCCGACGATCTTCCTGCCGGAGGCGGCGTGCGGCAGGTAGCGGGCGAAGTCCGGGCCGGTGGGGACCCAGCTGATGCCACCGGCGGCGATGGTCCCGATCCCGGCGATCATCATCGCGGTGGTGCCTGCGGGCTTTGAGAAGACCTCGCTCCAGTGCATGTGCACGATCAGGTAGCCGAGCACCAGGACGCTGAAGACGCCGAAGAGGTACGTCGACCAGGTGTTGCAGACGTTCAGTGCCTTCCGGCCCAGGCCGGAGACCAGGAACGTACAGGCGACGAAGAGGAAGAGCGTGATGACGATCAGTGCGGTGTTGCTCTTGACACCGAAGACCAGGTCGAGAACGGTCAGCACGGCGTAGGCACCGGTGACGGCGTTGATCGTCTCCCAGCCGAACCGGGCGACCCAGAGGATCGCGCCCGGGAACAGGTTGCCGCGCACACCGAAGGTGGCCCGCGAGAGCGTGGCGCCGGGCGCCCCGCCCCACTTGCCGGAGACCGACAGCAGGCCGACCATGCCGAACGAGGCGACCGCAGCGCACGCCGCGACGATCAGGACCTGCCAGAAGTTGAGCTGGTTGAACACCACCAGGGCCGCACCCATGGTGAGCAGCAGGACGCTGATGTTCGCCGCGACCCAGGTCGGGAAGAGCTCACGGACTCTGCCGTGCCGTTCGTGGTCCGGGACGGGTTCGATACCGCGGGTCTCTATCGCGCCGTCGGTGTCGGCGGTGGACAGGTTGTCCATGTGGTGGGCTCCGGGCGTGTGAAGCGGGGATAAATCAGACATGTGAAACATTTATGGAACTCTTCGCGCGTAGCGCGCGGATTGGACCATCGTACTTTGCTCCAGATGTGACTGGATTGATGCCATTGGTCCCCAGGGGGCACCGGGAGAGGTGAGGTGCGGACCGTAGGGTCGTCGCCGGCGTAGAGAGGTGTTGGATGTCGGCGATGTTCTTGGTGGTGAGCATGTACCCGGTGGCGTTCTCGGCGCGGGACGGGTAGCCGCCGTCGAAGTCGGTGGGCGGGTAGGCGAGCAGCTGGGCGGGCACGTCGGCCGTCTCCGCCATAGGACGGGGTGATGTTGAGCATCGCAGGCCGGCAGCCTGCGGCCGTGAGTGATCAATCGACCCTCAACGGGGACGGTATCGGCCCGGCCAGGGGCACGGCTGGATATGCAAAGGCGGCGGACAGGCCGGCGGTCCAGTACGAGGAAGTCACCTTCGGCGAAGTCCACCGCGACGTGCTGCAACTGGTTCTCGCCCGAGGGGCCCGGCGGACACCTTCCGATACCTTGCCCGGGGGCCCACGAAATATCTGACGCACACTCAGTTAACGTCGGTGACAGGTTCATTCGGTTGGCCGGGGGAATCGGGTGTTTCCGATGCGATGACAGGTGGAGGTGTGCGCGGCACCGCCCGCGATCTCCGCGACGGCCGCCGGGTACGACGCGTACGTCGCCGTGGACGCCTCGGGCACCTTCAGCCAGGCCAAGCGGGAGGCCGGACTGCTGCGAATGCAGCAGGCGGGCGTCATCGTCAGCGACTACGCCACCCTCATGGTCGAGGCCCTGGCCGACAACGCCGCCCCCGAGGCTGGTGACGTCCACGCCGCCCTCGACATGCCGTTCGCCGTCCTGGTCGGCCGGATGTCTGCGGCCCACCGCGCATGGCGGCCCACCGGCCGACCGGTCGCCGGCGTCCTCCCGTTCCCAGCCCAGCGGATCCAGCGCCACGACGTCCTTGACGGGCTCATCCACGAGTACCGCAACATCGCTTGACGAAGATCAGCGCACCTGACGAAATCACAGGTCAGCGCATATGCGGGACTTTTGAAACCCTATAGGCCGGCGCACCCCGACCGGCGCGGAACAGGCGGTGCTGGGGCTGACCGCGCCGCTCCCGCTCGTCGTGGGCTGTCTGTCCGTCACTGACCGTGGCGTCGCCGCTCAGAACCGGAACCTGACTTCCTGTGAGTTTGCTGTCAATTCCTGGAAGAATACTGGCAACTTCCCGCCATTGTCATGTTTCGACCATGACATGTACAGCTCTGGGCCTCTACGGTGAGCATCTCTCTGGCTGACGTTGCGTCAATCAGGGCGAACCCCCACTTTTCGCTCTCCGTACCGGGCCGCCCCCACACGCGGTGCGGTCCGGTGTGCCGGCCGCCCCCAGCGGCCGCTGACCCCCACAAGGAGCTCATCCATGCGTTCCCGCATAGCCGCCGGCATCGCCGGTACCCTGGCGCTGTCGTCCTGCCTGGCCATGACCGGCACTGCCGCCGCGGTAACCTCCGATGCGCGGCCGGCCGGGCACCACGTGCACCACAAGCACTTCGCCACCGGCCTCGACCTGACCGCGCTCAAGGCCCACCAGCACGCGATGCGCCCCGCTGCGGCCACCGCCCAGGATCTGAGCGCGATCGCGCCGTTCGCCCGCTCCGGCGCGGCGCCGGCCAGCGCGGACCTGACCCGGTACGCGCTCTCCCCCGGCGACCAGGGCCAGGTCGGCTCCTGCGTCACCTGGGCCACCGGCTACACCGGCTACGGCGTCCTGATGAACGAGCAGGGCATCAGCGGCGCGCCGATGGCCCCGATGTACATCTACTCGCAGATCGCTCAGGGCAACGACCAGGGCACCTACGCGAGCGTCGCGCTGCCGATGGAGCAGCAGCAGGGCATCGACACCCAGTCCGACTACTGGCAGGGCACCACCGACTTCACCACTCAGCCGGACGCCGACGAGACCGCTAACGCGGCCAACTACAGGCTCTCGGGCTTCGTTCAGCTGCCCACCAGCGGCACCGCGGCGCAAACCGCGATCAAGGAAGCGATCTCCCAGGGCGAGCCGGTGCCGATCGGCTTCTCGGTCCAGCAGAGCTTCATGGACCTCAACTCCCAGACCGCGTCGGACTACAGCTACATGCCCGGCGACAGCAGCAGCGACCCGGTGGTCGGCGGCCACGAGATCACCATCGTGGCCTACAACGACCAAGGCGTGACGATCGAGAACAGCTGGGGCACCAGCAACTGGGGCAACGGCGGCTTCGCCAACCTCCCGTGGAGCTTCTTCGACGCGGGCGTGGTCGACGAGGCCCACGCGATGGGCAAGCTCGCCTGACGCACCGCCCGGAACCCGGCCGCGGCCGGGTTCCGGGCGGACGGTCGCCGCAAGCCTGGCGGCCCCATCGCCACGGCGGCTGCACCTCTCGGTGCACCGAGGACTGCACCGAGAAGTGAAGCACTGCGGGATCTTGGTGGCTAATTTCAACTTCTGTGCTGTGAGGCCGAGTTGGATTCCGTCGAAGTGGCGTTGGCGCGGTCGAGGGGCATGCCGTTCCACCAGGTGTGGAGTCGGATGAGGTTGCGGGCGGCGGCGTTCGGGCCAACAGCGACCTTGTCGCCGTCCTCGCTGATGCCGAAACTGCCGACCGCACCGAGCTGTACCAGCAGCTCGGGCTGGACCTGACCTACCATTCCGGAAAGCAAAATGTGCTGGTTGAGATGAATCTCAACCAGCACTTTCCTGATCCCCGTGGGGTATCAGTCGGTGTCCGAGGGGGGACTTGAACCACCGTCCACCCTGGAGTGGGCGTCTGCGGTGTTGGACCTGGGTAGGTCCTGATCTGCGGCGACCGCGTTGACGCTGCTCCGTCTCTTTGGGAGAACGGCGGGTGTGATGCCCGGTTCCTGTTAGCAGTTTGGTCGCGAGCAGGCTGCCGCGAAAGGCTGTGGGGAGGATTTCACCCGGAAGAGTGAGTTGCTGGGGATCGGCGGCGCATCGGCCCAGTGGTCAGCGTCGCCGTTTGCCCTTGCCACGAGTGCTGCGCTGGCGGGTGCGGGTGGCTTTCAGGCGGCCGAGCTGGGCGGAGCGTTGGCGCAGTGGGCCGTCGGCGAGGGTGCGGAGTGCGGCGAGTCCGGCTTGGTCGGGGTGGCCGGAGGCGAGTGCGGCGGTGATGATCTCGCTGGCCTGGCTGCCTCCTTGGGAGAACAGTGCTTGTGCGGTGGCGTCCGGGCCGCCAAGTTCGAGGAGCTGGAGCAGTTGCTCGGTGAGCATCAGCAGCTGTTCGGGCTCGGTGAGATCGTCGGGGTCGAGGATTTCGTGGTGGGTGAGGACGCTGAGTGCGGTCGGGGCGAGTTGCCGGTCGTCGCGCAGGGTGCGCAGGAGCTGTTCCCCTTCGCCGTCCGGCAGTGAGGTGGTGAAGATGTCGAGCAGTACCTGGGCGCGGGTGTGCCATGGTGTGTCGCGTACGGCCTGGATGAGCTCGCGCAGGGCGGGGTCGCTGCCGCCGCGTGCGTCGGTCCAGGCGGCGAGTTCGAGGCGCGCGGATGCGGGGTCGTAGTGCTCGGCGAGGACGCCGAGCAGTCCGGCGGCCGGGGCGCTGGTGAGTTCGCCGATGAGGGGTGCGTCGCGGCCCTCGGCGAGTAGCCGTAGCCGTACGGCGTGGGTGCCGAGGTCGGTGAGGCGGATCAGTTCGACCGGGCCGGTGGTGAGTTCGTCGCGCAGCTCCTGGGAGCGGCGTGGTGCGTCGGGGTTGGGTGCCGGGGTGCCGAGAAGGGCGGCCAGCTCCGGGGGCATGCCCGGTGGCAGGTCCGGTGCGGGCGGTGTGGCCGGCAGGTCGAGGAAGGCCGGATGGGCCGTACCCTGTTCGCGGGTGATGAGGCCGAACTGCTCCAGGGTGTCGAGGACGTCTCGAAGGTCGGCGTCGGCCTGCCGCAGCCAGAACTGTTCCTGTGCCAGTTCCTCGCCGGTGAGGTGGAAGCGGGTGTCGTAGGCCAGGTGCGTCGATTCACGCAGCCGGGGCCAGGGCATGGGGTGCGGGATGCTGTAGAGGGTGTTGAGGATGTCGGGCAGAAGGTCCTCGTACACCGCGAACAGCATGGAGGTGGGCCGGTAGCCGTCCCGGTCGCCGATCAGCGCCTCGCGCAGCTCGAAGAACGCCTCGAAGGCCCGCAGCCACAACGCTAGCGGGTCCTTGAGCAGCGGCTGCGCCTTGGCCACTGCGAACAGGCGGCCCTTCGCCGCGCGGACCACACGGGCTTTCTTCGCCCACTCGAAGACCACGTTGAGGCGCGGCAGATCAGTACTGCTGCGCGGCGAACCGGGCCGGTCGCCGGTGGAGAGCAGTCCCGCCAGCTCCCGGGCGTCGACGAGCTTGAGCCGCCCGAGCTTCGTCAGCTCCCGCCCGTCCTTGCCAGCCCACTGCGCGAGCGCGGCCAGCTGACCCGTGAGCGGGACGGCCACGGCGGCGGCCCGCAACTCGTCCTCGCTCGGAAGCGTGACGGGCAGCTGCGACTCGGCACGGTCCATTGTGGCCGGGCCGGTGAGGCGGTGACGGCGGACGATGGCCTCCAACGCCGCCTCGTCGTACGGGATCTGGCCGCGCTGGGCGCGCTCGGTGAACCGGTTCATCGCGCGCTGGTCGAAGATGTCGACGCCCTGCTCGGCGGCGGTGGTCGCCCAGAACTTCGCCATGCCCCAGCGGGTGCGGTCGGCCATCGCCTCCGCGTATCCGGGCGAGACCGCGTCGATCACGCGCTCCAGCACGTCGAGCGGCTCACCCCGCGGGTCCTCGAGCCTCATCGCGCTGAAGTTCCCCCCTGATCCTGGACAGCGGTTGCTTACGCTGCGGGGGTGAAGTCGTGCTGCAGCCTGGCTCGGGTTTCGAGCGGGGTGAGGTACC
>NZ_JARXZC010000007.1 GCF_029894335.1 Kitasatospora sp. MAP5-34
GCTGAACGTGAACTCGACACTCACATCCTCGCAGGCCGGGAGCACCCTTCCTTGATCACGTCACCGCGCGAGCCACTGGCGCTGAATATCCGAGGCCTGTGTTCCGCTAGGACTTGCTGGTTATGAGTGCCGGCCACGTGCGCCTCTCAGCGGGGGATGTTCCCGCATGGTAGTACGCGCGGCGGGCGTCTGCTGGTGCTTCCCTGGAGAGTGGGACGGAGCCTGTGAGACAGAGGCCTTGCGGCGCAAGGAGAGATCGTCAGAGAGACCGAGCTCGGCAGACCCGCAGCCTTCTACACGCCCTCGAGACCGAGAAGAAGCGCCAGGAGAGCACGCGTCAGACCATCGGCGGGTTTGGCAGCTCGGAGGCGAAGTACAGCAGCAAAGTACAGCAACCGGGCCGTCCAGCAGTGACCACTGGCAACCCTGGCACCACCTATGACCTGCGCAGATGACCTCAGCGACCACGCTGCCTGTAATTCGGGACGAAGAGGCCGTGGGTTCAAATCCCGCCACCCCGACCCAGTAACACCAGCTCAGGGCCGGTGTCCTTCACAGGACACCGGCCCTGACTGCTTGTCGGGGAGCGCTCTGGAGAAATCTGGGAGAGAGTCCTAAAAGCCCTCTCCCGGAGATGCCCTCCTGACGGACACTCAGCAGGGCCGCGAAGGCAGACGTGGATGAGTCCGTGATGGAGCGTGCCGCGAACTCATCGCCTCGGCGACCGCCAAGGCAGCCGCAGCCAGGTACCGGCGTGCGCACGCGGCGTTCCCAGTCGTGTCCGTCCGACTGCTCAGCATCGCCCCCCCGTTCACCCAGGGAATCTCGTAGCTCGGCCGATCCCCGTGGATCTTCCACCGGGAGCGGCCGGCCCGGCTAGCGTGCTATTTTTGTGAGCAGTCGTTCAACTACTGGAGGGTGGCTGTGGGACGCAGACAGCTCTGGGACCCGGCAGAGGTGCTGACCTCCGCCATGCGGCTCTTCCGCCACCGGGGTTACCTCGGCGCCTCGCTGCGGGACATCGAAGAAGCCACGGGGCTGCACCCGGGCAGCCTGTACCGGGCCTTCGACAGCAAAGAAGGCCTGTTCCAGGCCGCGCTGGATGCCTACAACGACCAGGTGGTACAGGGCCGGGTCCAGGTCCATCTCCTGGAGCCGGCGGACCCCGTGGCGGGCATCCGGTCGTTCTTCACCTCGGCATTCGAGACCGGTCTCGATCCCGATCCGGGCTGCCTGCTCACCAACACCGCCGTGGAATCCTTCACCGTTCCGCAGGCCGCCGCAGGGGTGCGCCGTGGCCTGGAGGCGATCGAGTCCGGGTTCGCTGACGCCCTGACGCGCGCCCGCGCTCTGGGCCGGCTGTCGGCGGATCTGGACGTCGAGATGGCGGCAACCCAGCTACTGGCGCTCTATCAGGGCCTGCTGGTGCTCGTCCGGTCCGGCACGCCCGCCACCAAACTGCACACGATCACCGATGGCGCGATGGCGTCGATCGGCCCCGAGAGAAAGAGGGACAGTGATGAGTGACTCACAGCAGCTCTGGGAGAACTACGCCGCATGCTGGTCGGCCAACCCCGGCGAGCGGATCACCGCGCTCGGCGCGGTCGCTGTCGATGAGGTCGCCTACCGGGACCCGGGGACAGAGGTCAGCGGTCTGGCCGAGCTGGCCGCCTACATGGCCGGATTCGCCGGAGCTTTCCCCGGTCACCGGTTCCGCATCGACGAGGTACTCGAGCACCACGACCGGTCGCTCGCACGCTGGACCCAGCTCAGCGAGCAGGGCGAGGCCGCCATGACCGGCATGAGCACCGCGCTGCACCGCGACAGCCGGCTCGCCGACATCACCGGGTTCTTCCTTCCCGCATGAGCGGATCCCGCAGCCTCGCCGAGCACGTCGCCGACCAGCTGGCGCCGCTCGGCGCGGTCACCGTCCACCGCTACTTCGGCGGGTGGGCGGTCCGCAGCCACGGCAGGCAGTTCGCGATGGTCATGGACACCCTCTACTTCCGCGTCGACGACGCAGCCCGCTCCTCCTACGAAGAAGCCGGGTCAGTGCCGTTCAGCTACCGTGCCGCAGGTCGCGAAGTGGTGGTGCGCAGCTACTACAGCGTCCCGGCGGAGGCGATCGACGACCGTTCCGAGCTGTGCGCCCGGGCTCGCGCGGCACTCGCCTGATCGGCTGGCCCTCGTCGCTTGCCCGTGCGCCAGAACCCACCTGTGGCCACCGACCAACCCGGATCGTCAAGGGGCCAGAAGTACAGCAGCGAAGTGCAGCAACCTGGGCAGCCAGCGCCAACTTCCACCCCGCCTGACACCGTCTCTGACCTGCACGGATGACTCAGCGACCCCGCTGCCCGTGATTCGGGACGAAGAGGCCGTGGGTTGAAATCCCGCCACCCCGACCCAGTAACACCAGCTCAGGGCCGGTGTCCTTCACAGGACACCGGCCCTGACTGCTTCTCAGAAGCCCCTCTGGGAGAAGTCCGGGAGAGGATCTTGGATTTCTCCTACGGTCAGAGTGCCTGCGTCCCGCTGCTCAGCCAGCTTCGTGATGTCGCCCGCTCCGCTCGGCAAGGCTCATCAGAGAGCTACCGATCAGCGGGCGCGCCAGGCGCCGAGCAGTTCATCTGGTCCGTACGTTGCCTGGAGCCCTGCACAGCTGACGCCGCTTCGGGAGACCGCGACGAGCGGGATCGGGTCGTCTGTGAGCGCGGCCCTGTGCTTGTGCAGGGCGGCCAGGTCGTGAGCGTCGAACGGGGATGTCTCCAACCACTTGATCGACCCCAGAAACAACAGCTGCTTGGCAACGGGCTGACGATCAGCTCCAACGAGATCGATCTCGACGTCGTTACTACGGGTCCAGTAGCCACCGACGGCCGGGGCGGCCGGCAGATCGCTGTCAGGCAGGATACGAACGAGCGACTCACGAATCAGGGGCTCGACGGCGCGACCTCGCCAACTAGGCCACTGCTCTCGGACTCGCGCCAGAGTGAGGTCACCACGCATGCGCTCGATCTCTGCCATGTGCGGATCCAGGAAGGCCAACCAGAAGCGCAGGTACGGGTCCGCCACCCGGTAGCGACGCTCCTTGGAGGGGTGCAGGGCGATCGGAAGCTCGGCCGCCACCACACGCTTGTCGATCAGCAGGTCCGCTGCCCTGGTGAGAGTGCTGTGCGCGATGCCGCCGGCGGCACGGGCGATGTTGGTGAACGTCCGCTCGCCCGTCCCGATCGCTCGCAACACCTCCCGGCCCATCGCCTGCGGAGGGAACTCGGCAGCCAGCGACCGCTCGGCCGAAACCAGAAGCGCGGAGATCGGATTCTCCAGTGCTGCGCCGAGGAACTCCCACATCGAGGCGCCGACCGGCCACTCTCGGCAGATCAGTGGCAGCCCACCTGTGATCAGGGCGGCGTCGAAAGCAGTCGCGGGCTCCAGCTCGAGCATCTCGCTAAGATCAGCCGGATTGAGCGGCCCGACGACCATCTCGCGTCCGCGCTGATGGAACGGCCGGTCGTAGCTGTTGAGCGCCTCCATCATCGACAGATCCGAGCCGACAAGCAGAAGAAGGACGGGCTTGCGACTGAGCAGTCGGTCCCACGCCCGTTGGAGCATGCCCTCGAAGGCATCGATGCGCTCCATGAGGTAGGGCACCTCATCGATCACCACCACGCTGGGTGAGTCATCGGGCAGGATCTCGGCAAGCAGCCGGAAGGCAGCGTTCCACTGGGTCGGCGCCTCCTCCGCGAAGAGTGCCTTTCCCGGCAGTGTGGAGGTGGCGACCGCGTCGAGCAGCTCCACCAGTTCATCCTCGGCAGATCCGCCGCCGGCTGTGAAGAACAGCTGAGGGACCTCCGCACGCCGCAGGAACTCTTCGACCAGCGTCGACTTCCCAACCCGTCGGCGCCCTCGCATGAGCAGGCACTGACCGGGCTGCGCGGCGTCGGCACCAGCTTCTCGGACCTCATCGAGTGCGTGGTCCAGGATGCGCAGTTCTCGACCCCGACCAATAAACCGATGCACGTGGGGACCCCATCAGGTGGCGGAGACAGCGACTGCTAGATAGTAGCGCTAGAGATAGTATCTCACCGGAAACTATCTGTCCCTTGCGCGCGCCCGTGTCATCACACGCACCCCTCGAACCGCACATGCCGGAAGTACAGCAGCGAAGTACAGCAACCGGGGCGCCCAGCAGTGACCGCCAGCGCACCTGACGCCTCCTCTGACCAGTGCAGATGACCTCAGCGACCACGCTGCCCGTGATTCGGGACGAAGAGGCCGTGGGTTCAGATCCCGCCACCCCGACCCAGGTCAGAGGCCCTATCGGAGAGATCCGGTAGGGCCTCTGACGCGTTGGCCGCGCCAAAGTACAGCAACCGCCCCGACCGTTGGTGGCCTTCATCGACCGCCGGGACAGGCAGCCCGTGTGCGAGCCAAGCTGACGGCGCGTCGGACAGTCGGCCGAGATGTGTCACTTCGGCAGTGCGTGCGTGGTCCGCAGTGGTGAGAAGAAGATCGGCACCCAGACCACGGCCAGCCCCACCGCGCCCACCCACAGCGCCGCCCGGACGCTGACGGCCTGGCCGAGGAGTCCGGCCAGGGCGGAGCCGACGCAGAGCGCGCCAGTCAGCACGAACCGCATCGTGGCGTTCATCCGGCCCATCATCACGTCCGGTGTCACGCTCTGCCGGAAGCTCACCTTGAGCACGTTGTCGATGCCGACCTTGAAAGTCGTCACCAGCCAGGCCGCAGCGGCCAGCCAGAGAGCCGGTCCACGGTCGATGAGCGCGACGGGTATCCCGAACGGCGCCACACCGAGCCCCATCATCCACAGCACCCGGCCGGCGCCGAACCGCCCGGCCAGCCGACGGGCGGAGAGCGAACCGAGGAAGACCCCGACGCCACCGACCGCGAAGAACAGGCCGAGAACCCAATCGGGCAGTCCCAGCTCGCGGGTGACCAGGACAGGCAGCATCGTCTGGCAGAGCTGGATCGCCAGGTTGGTGCAAGCCCCTGCGACGGCGATGGGCCGAAGCACCGGGTCGGCGAAGACGAAGCGCAGGCCCGCGCGGACCTCGCGTACGAGATTCGCATCAGCCCGGCGCACCGGGAGCGGATCGGTTCGGCGGATGCCCAACAGGCACATCGCCGACCACAGGTAGCTGACCGCGTCGACGGCGACCGCCACCGGTGCGGTGACCACCGACAACAGGAAGCCACCGGCGCTGCGTCCGCTGACCTGAGTGAGCGCATCCGCCATCACCAGGTGGGCGTTCGCCTCACTCAGCCGGTCCCGTCCGACCAGGTCCGGGAGATGGCTCTGGGACGCCACGTCGAAGAACACCGTGGCTGCGCCACTGACCAGCACCACAACGTAGAGCTGACGGAGCGTGAGAGATCCGAGCCCCCACACGATCGGCACGGAACTCAGGGCGGCGACGCGGATCAGATCGGCGGTGATCATTACGCTGCGCTTGCGCATCCGGTCGACCCAGGCTCCGGCGGGCAGGCCGATCACCAGGAACGCAAGAGTGCTCAACGTCGACAACAGCCCGACCTGAGCCGGGGAGGCGTTCATCGCTGATACCGCGACCAGGGGAATCGCGAGGTAGCTGACCGAGCTGCCGAGCTTGCTCATCGCGGCGGCGGCGAACAACTGCCGGAATGCTCGGTCGCGGAACAGGGAGCGGGGCGGGCTGGGCTCCGTGGCCGGCGCGGAGGGCGGCACGGAGAGCAGTTCCTGCTGAGCTGTAGTCATGAACCGACCATGCTGGCCTTGGGCGCGCCGGCTCCACGAATTTAGACTGTGCTGAATCGAAACGGGGGTCCGGCATGCTCGAACTGTCTTTCACTGCCCAAGACCTGGCGCATACCCGGTTCGCGTTCTCCCCACTGTGGGAGGTCGTGGCAAGCGTCAAGGTACTGAAAGACCCGGTCGGCCACTCGCTCTACCGGCCCTGGGCCGAGCAGGTCCGACCACGACTCGCGGCATCGGGTCTGGACTGGCGGCTGCTCGCCGAGCTCCTGCCCCAGCCGCCCAGGACGATCCCGGTCTTCATCGCCCCGCCGCCCTCCACTCCAGAACCCGATCTCGGTCTGGAGCTGGCGGTCCTTCGCAGCACGCCGGCCGAACGGGTTCGGGCGGGCCTCGATGGCCTGGGCAGTCCGAGTCCGAGGCGCATCGAGGCACTCCGAGCATCTCCCGAGACCGGGCTGGTCGAGCTCTGCGGGATCATCGAGTCGTACTGGGAGCTCGCACTGGCTCCGTACTGGCCGCGCATGCTCACGCTGATGAAGGGGGACGCACTCCATCGGGCCAGACTGCTCGCCGAGGGTGGCGCACATCGACTGCTCAACGATCTCGACCCCGCCATCACCTGGACGGGCGAGACACTTCAGGTGCCCCACCGACACACCTCGGGCACCAAGGGGCTGGGCGGGCGCGGCCTGCTGCTGGTGCCCTCCGTCTTCGCCTGGCCCCGGGTCTACTCCATCACCAGCCCGAGCTGGCAGCCGACGCTGCGCTACCCTCCGCGCGGCATCGCCACCCTGTGGGAGCGCACGGAGACACAGACGCCCGAGGCCCTCGCGGCGGTGGTCGGCCGATCCCGGGCGCTGCTCCTGACTGAGCTGCACGCCCCGGCCTCCACCACCGACCTGGCCCGGCGCACCGGTCTCACCGCGGGCGGCGTCTCCCAGCAACTGACCGCGCTCCGGGCCGCCGGGCTGGTCAGCGCCCACCGCACCGGCCGGTTCGTGCTGTACGCAAGGACCAGCGCGGCCGAGGCCCTGCTTCAGGCCGCCGTCAACTGATCGGTACAGCAGCGAAGTACAGCAACCGAGCCGTCCAGCAGTGGCCGTCAGCGCCCCTCGCACCACCTGTGACCTGCACAGATGACCTCAGTGACCACGCTGCTCGTCATTCCGGACGAAGAGGCCATGGGTTCAAATCCCGCCACCCCGACCCAGTAACACCAGCTCAGGGCCGGTGTCCTTCACAGGACACCAGCCCTGACTGCTTGTCGGGGGCCACTCTGGAGAAATCCTGGAGAAATTTCATTGAGCCCTCTCCGGAAGGGACCCTACTGACCGGCCCTCAGCAGGAGATCGAGCTGCCACATACCGTCATGGCGGACGACGAAGTACAGCTGCAGCACCACGGGTCACTCCGGTCTCCGGCGGACGCCGAGCAGGATGAGCGCTGGGTCGAGGACGGCCCGCTGATCCTGGTCGGCCGCAAGATGCAGGCGATGGTGAAGATCCGAGCCGAGTTCGGTGTCGGCATCCGTGATGGGCTCGATCTTCTCGGCCGACGCTACGAGAAGCTCGGGCGTGACCGCCCGGATGACTTCTCGGCGAGCCCTGAGCAGTACTGGGACGGCTTCTACTCCTGGGTGCCCGGCGCTGCGGGCGGCTCCTGGCTGCCGGCCGCAGCGGGAATGTCGATCTCGTACGACAGCCGGAAGTGCTCGGCCGCGAGCACGATGTCGGCCGTCTCGACGGCGAGTTCGCCCGCCCGGTGGGTCCGTTCGATGACGAGCACGGTGGAGCCGAGCGGGATTCCGAGTCGCTCGGCCTCTGCTTCGAGTACCGGGCGCGACGCGACGTCCTCCGTCACCCGAGTGACTGTGATGCCGATGCTCGCCATGCGTTCCGCGACTCCGCAGCCCGCCAGCGGGCCGAGTTCGGGGAGCACCACGTCCGTTCCATCGGTGACAGCCAACGGCTCCCAGCTCGTTGCGAGTTGGACCGGCCGGCCGTCAGCCCGGAAGACGTACTGGGACTGCAGGATCGGAGCGCCGTCGGCCAGCCCGAGGCGGGCGGCGAGCGAAGCGGTCGCGTACGTCTTCAGCGAGCTGCCGGTCCAGGAGGGGTCGACACCCCGCGCGGCACTCTCGGCCGCGAACGGACTCCCGTCGGACTGGTCACGCCCCCGGGCCATCCGCACCTGAACCGGCCGGGCCCGGACGTAGGTGCCCGACCCCGGCCGGCCCTCGACCAGGCCCTCGGCGGTCAGGACGCGCAGCGCCTGACGGACCGGCTGCTCGGACAGGCCGTGCTCGCGGCACAGGTCGGCGATGCTCGGCATCTTCGAGTCCGGCTCGCGGGTGCCGGAGAGGACGTCACCCCGGAGGGCATCCGCCAGCCGCAGGTACGCCGGTCGTCCCAAGTCCCCCACGAGTAATCCTTTCTCACGGTTTCTCAGGTCAGCTTGGCAAGCTCGGATGCTAGCTTTCAAGCTCGAATTCGAGCATTGCTCAATGTGATTTATCTGCGCATTTACCGACGCGGACGGATCTTCGCCGTGCATTGCAGCATCCGATTTCAAGGGGTCCCGGAGGCGCTCGGGCGGCCGGACAGCTGGTCTGCGACGCGCTCGGCGACGGCCGGCCGTCCGACCGACGGGGGCACACCTACGCGGCTGGTCACCCTCAGTCAGAATGGGTCGAGCTAGCACCCCGGCAGGGCCGGCACTGGAGGGGCCCTGGCGGGAGAGACGCAGCGGATCACCGCCGTCAAGCACCCGTTCGCGCTACGCCGGGCGGCGAGGACCGACCGTACGGCCGGCCGGCGCTCCTGGCCGGTGCCGGTGCGGTCCGGATGGCGTCGCGGAGATCCGAGTCCGGCCCCGGACCCGGACCGGGGTAGGAAGCCTGCAAGACGACAGCAGGGCCCTCATGATCCGAGGGCCCTGCTGTGCTTCGTCATCCGTTGTCCGGGGTGTTCCGCCGCGCTCCGCGCGTCCTGCCATCAACTCGCCGTCAGCTCGCTGTCAGCTCAGAGTGCCTTCGGCTCCCGCTCGTACAGCCGCCGCGACCAGGCGTACGACAGCACCGCGACCCCGACGCACCAGGCGATGGTGATGATCAGGTTGTCGCCGATCTTCGTGCCGGTCAGCAGTCCGCGCAGCGTCTCGTTCACCGGGGTGAACGGCTCGTACTCGGCGAACCAGCGGATCCCCGTCGGCAGGGAGCTGGTCGGGACGAACCCGCTGCCGAGGAACGGCAGGAGGATGAGGAACATCGGCGAGTTGCTCGCGGTCTCCACGCTCTTGGCCGACAGCCCCAGGCCGACGCACAGCCACGTCACGGCGAAGGTCAGCAGCAGGACCACGCCTGCGGCGGCGAGCCACTCGGCCGCGTTCGCGTGCGGCCGGAAGCCGACGGCCAGCGCGGCCGCGGTGACGACCACGACGCCGATCAGCGTCTGGACGGTCGCCCCCACGACGTGCCCGGTCAGCACCGATGACCGGGCGACGGCCATGGTCCGGAAGCGGGCGATGATGCCCTCGGTCATGTCCTGCGCGACGGCGATCGCCGTGCCCTGCGCTGCTGCGGTCACGGCCATCAGGATGATCGCCGGGGCGACGTAGTCGGCGTACGCGGCGCGGCCGCCGTGCAGGCCGGCGGGCATCCCGCTGCCGAGTCCCGACCCGAGCGTCCCGCCGAAGACGTAGACGAACAGGAGCAGGAAGACCAGCGGCATCAGGGTGACCATCAGGGTCAGCGACGGATAGCGCTGCATGTGCCGCAGGTTGCGGCGCAGCATGATCCGCGCGTGGACGAGGGCGTGCGTCCGGGTGTCGGCGGTGTCGAGGCCGGTGTCGGACATCGTCGTGGTGCTCATCGTCAGGCTCCCTTCTTGCCCGTGAGGGCGAAGAAGACGTCGTCGAGATCGGGGGTGTGCACGGTGAGCGACTCGACCTCGACCGAGGCGTCGTCCAGCTGCCGCAGCAGCGTCCGCAGGGTGCTGACGCGGCCGTCGCCGGCGAGTTGGAGCGTGAGCGCGTCGTCGTCGCGGCCGGTCGGGGCGAGCAGCAGTGCGGCGGCGTCGAGTTCGGCGCGGTCGGCGAAGGCCAGCTCGATGTGCCCGCCGGGGATGCGCGACTTGAGCTCGGCGGGCGTCCCCTCGGCGACGATCCGGCCGCCGTCCAGCACCGCGACGCGGTGCGCGAGTTGGTCGGCTTCGTCCAGGTACTGGGTGGTGAGCAGGATGGTCGTCCCCTCCGCGACCAGCCCACGGATGATGTCCCACATCGTGTGCCGGCTGCGCGGGTCCAGGCCCGTGGTCGGCTCGTCGAGGAAGATCACCTTCGGGTTGCCGACCAGGGTCATCGCCAGGTCGAGCTTGCGCTTCATGCCGCCGGAGTAGGTCGAGGCCGGCTTGCCCCCGGCCTCCGTCAGCTCGAACCGCTCCAGCAGTTCCTCGGCCCGCCGGCGTCCGACGGCCTTCGGCAGCAGGTGCAGATCGGCCATCAGCATCAGGTTCTCGCGGCCGGTGAGGTAGCCGTCGATGGCGGAGAACTGGCCGGTGACGCCGATCGCGCGCCGGACCGCCTGCGGGTTCCTGGCGGGGTCCTGGCCGGCGATGCGGATCTCGCCGGCATCGGGACGGAGGTAGGTGGTCAGGAGGTGGACGGCGGTGGTCTTGCCGGCCCCGTTCGGGCCGAGCAGGGCCAGGATCGTGCCCTGCGGGACCGTCAGGTCGATACCGTCGAGCACGGTCTTCCTGCCGAAGGACTTGCGCAGGCCACGGGCCGAGATCGCGGCGACGGCGGTGGTCGCGCCGGTGGTGGTGGTGGCTGTCGTGGTGTTCACGCCTGGTCCTCCAGACGGGCCGCACGGCGGATGGTGACGTCGCCGAGCTTGGTGCCGGCGTGGACCTCGACCCTGTCGACCGGATCGCCGGCCTGGGGGGCGGCGGAGGCGGCGAGCTCGTTGTAGACACGGCCGACACCGGAGTTCAGCTCCAGCCAGGCGGCGCTGCCCGCACGGACGCCGACCTCGACGCCGCCGTTCTTGGACGTGGCGGACACCTTGCCGCGTACGACCTCGCCGATCCGCACCCCGCCGTTGGAGCTGGTGGCGGTGATGTCGGACAGCGCGCGGTCGACGGACACCGAGCCGTTGGCGGCCTTGATGTTCGCGGGACCGGTGACGAGGCCGACCTGCACCTTCCCGTTGGCGGCCGAGACCTCGGCGGTGCCGTCCACTGCGCCGATCCGGATGTCGCTGGAGCCGCTGTGCACCTCGGCAGAGCCGCTGACACCCTGGACGGTGATCTCGCCGAGACCGCTGCGGAGGTTCAGCGGCCCGGTCTCGGCGAGCCGGAGGACGCCCATGTCGGTCTTGAACACGACGGCACCGAGCACGCCGTCGGAGGAGAGGTCGCCGAGCCCGGCCGCGCCCCGGACGTCGGAGTCGGTGGGCAGCTGGATGACGACGTCGATCGACTCGGGGCGCTTGCTGCTGACGCCGACGAACCGGTTGAGGCGCTTGCGGGAGACGATGCTCAGCGTCCGGGTGGCGTCGTCGTACTCGACGCGGGTGCCCTCGGCGGCCTTGACGTCAGCGGCCTTCTTCGGATCGCTGGGGCGGACGTCGACGATCGTGTCGGTGCGGTCGGAGACCGCGAAGCGGACATCGGCGACGTAGAGGTCGAGGGTGACGGAGATCGGGGCCGGGGTGTTGAAGGTCGAAATGGACATCTCGGGTTCCTTACCAGGGTACGGTTGGTTGAGGTTCTGCTCGGTGCCTGATACCTGGTGCGCGGTGGTGCGGGAGGCCGGGCGACCGGGTCAGCGGGCCCAGCCGGTGTATTTCTGTCCGACCCGGCCGGGCTGCTGCACGGCGGCGGCGGCCGGCGCGGCCAGCCGGCCCTCGTTGGCCAGCCCGGCGGCGGCGGCCCGGACGATCCAGGTATTGACGGAGAGCCCACCGGCGGCGGCGGCGTCCTCGATCAGAGCCTTGATGTTGCCGGGCAGCCGCAGGTTGATCCGGACCATCGCGGCGTCGTCGCCCTCGGCGACAGGCAGCCGCACGTCGCCGAGGCCGGCCACGGCGTCGGCGACGGCCGGAGCGGCGGGCACGGGTGCGGGCGGCGGCGTCACGACGAACCCGGCCGCCCCGCCCCGCAGCCGGACATCGACGTAGCCGGGCGCGAGCTCGGCGGAGATCTCCTCGGCGGCGGCGGAGAGCGCCTCCAGCAGGGTGAGTCGCACGGCGGCGTCGAGCGGCGGGAGCAGCCGGTCGGCGAGCGCGCGGGCGTCCTCGCCGCCGACCTCGGCTGCGGTCGTCAGCTCGCGGCGGAGGTTTTCGACGTACTGGGTGAGTTCCATGGCTCTAATGTGGCACCACTTTGGCTCCTATGCAAGCCCTTCTGGCTCACCTTGGCGTTTTGGCAGCTCAGCCGTGGTGCCATGGATGTCACGGATGCACGGATGTGGCGCCAAACAGCACCACGCGACACCAGGTAGTGGTGCCGCGTGGTGTCGTGTGGTGCCAAGCTGTGCCAAGCCGTGCCGGGTGACGTCCGGTGATGCTGCCTTTCGCTCGTCCCGCGGCTACCGGCCTTCCGGACGGCTGCCGTCAGGTGGCCGCCATGACCCCTGGAGTTTCTAGACCGACTGAGCGGCGGCGCGGATCGCGTCGAGCACCAGTTCGGGGTTGGAGAGCATGGTGACGTGGCTGGTGTCGGCCTCGACGGTGGTGGAGCCCATGCGCTTGGCCATGAAGCGCTGCAGCTCCGGGTTGACGGCGTGATCCTGCTTGGCGACGACGTACCAGCTGGGCTTCGACTTCCAGGCGGGATTGTCGGTCTTGGCAATCCCGAGCAGGTCCGCGATCGGCGCGCCCTGGGTTGCCCAGACGAGCTGCTGGTCCTGCTCGGACAGGTCCCCGCAGAAGTGCGAGATGCCGTCCCGGGCGATCCAGATGCGCCCGTCCTCGACATCGAGGTGGGAGAACAGCGGCGGGGCGTCGTACTTGGCGATCAGGTCCTGCACCGTCTCGCCGGCGTCCGGGCCCAGCGCGGCGATATAGACCAGTCCGGCGACGCGGCTGTCGGTGCCGGCCGCAGTGATGACGAATCCGCCCCACGAGTGCCCCACCAGGATGGCCGGGCTGCTGACCCGCGCCAGCGCACGGGAGACCGCGTCGACATCGCCTTCCAGTGTCTCCAGGGTGTTCTGGGCGGACACCACCTCGTACCCCTCCTGCTGCAGCACGGGGATCACCTTGCTGAAGCAGGAGCCGTCTGCCCACAGACCGTGGGCGAATACGATGCTCGGCTTGGTCGGCGTCGACATGGCGTGCTCCTCCGCTCGGCACGGATCGCGGGTCCGCGCTCTAACTGGGACTCCACCTCAGGAACAGCCGGGGCGCACCTCAAGAAACCCAAACCGGGTATCCCGAGCTGTGGTCGTACACGGCAGCCGCCGCTCCGGGGCCACCAGCAGCAGCCCTGCAGGGCCACGCCCTCCTCCTCGAAGAGCGGGAGCAGCCGCGCAGGTGCTTGCGGTAGGCGGCGAGCGCCGGCCGCCGGCCGGCCCGACACCACCCGGAGAGCTGTCCCTGGCGGCCGGGGTAGGGCAATCCCCACCCCGGATCAACCGGGTGCCCCGATGGGCCTGGCGCTCCTGGCGGAGAAGACTCGACGCATGCGAAACCTCCATCGGACAGCGGCACTTGTGGCCGCCGGCGCCGTCCTGGCCCTGACCGTCCCGAGCGCGGCTGCCGCACCCCGGCCCGCACCACCCGTACCGCTCGAGTGGGGCAGCTGTGCGGGAACCGGTCTTGATCCCCATCAGCAGTGCAGTACCGTCTCCGTGCCGCTGGACTACCGGGCCCCGCGCGGGCCGAAGATCACACTGGCGGTGTCGCGCCTGACCGCCGCCAGGCCGGAGCTGCGCCGGGGCGCGCTGCTCATGATCCCCGGCGGACCGGGTAACCCCGGTCTGGGCGGGCCGTCCAGCGCGGCCAAGCGGCTGCCGCAGTCGGTGCTGGACCGCTACGACGTGATCGGCTTCGACCCGCGCGGGGTCGGGCAGTCCGCTCCGGTCGACTGCGGGTTGGCGCACGACGACCTGTCCATGACGAAGCTCCGCCCCTGGCCCGCCCCCGACGGCACGATCACCGACAACCTCGCCACCGCCCGGCGGATCGCCGAGACCTGCGCCCGCAATGGCGGCCCGGTCATCCGCACTATGAGCACCGCGAACGAGGCGCGCGACATCGACCGGATCCGGCAGGCCCTCGGGGAACAGCGGCTGTCGGCCTGGGGTGAGTCGTACGGCACCTACGCGGGCGCCGTCTACGCCACCATGTTCCCGCAGCACACCGACCGGATCGTGCTGGACAGCAACGACAACCCGGACCCGAGCCGGGTGGGGCGCGGCTGGATGGCCGGCTTCGACACCGGAGCCGAGGACCGCTTCCCCGACTTCGCCGCCTGGGCGTCCGCCCCCGGCAACCCCGACCGGGTGGCCGAGTCCCCGCAGGCCGTCCGCGCGCTCTATCTCGACCTGGCGGCGCGGCTGGACCGGCAGCCGATCCCCTGGCCGGGCGCCAACCCGGCGACGCTCAACGGGAACGTGCTGCGCGAGGCCATGCTGGAGAGCCTCTACGCCGACGCCAAGTTCCCGGCCCTGGCGCAGTTGATACTCGCCGCCCAAGGCACCCGGCCGCTGCCGCTGCCGTCGACCCCACCCGACCAAGCTCTGCAGAACACCGTCGCCGCTGCGGTCGGGACGTTCTGCGACGATGTCGCCTGGCCCGGATCGGCCACCGACCTCGCCCGTGCGGTCGCAGCCGACCGGGTCACGCATCCGTTGACGGCAGGCATGCCCGTCAACGTGATGCCGTGCACCTTCTGGCCGTACCCGCCGGCCGAACCGGCGGTTCGGGTCACCCCGGACGGCCCGTCGAACGTCGTACTGGTGCAGAACCTCCGCGATCCCGCGACGCCCTACACCGGGGCGCTGAAGCTGCGTCAGGCGTTCGGGAACCGGGCCAGGATGATCGCTGTCGACTCGGGCGGCCACGATGCGTACCGGGCCAACGGCAACGCCTGCGGCGACAGCCTGGTGACGAACTTCCTGGTCACCGGTCGGCGCCCGGCCCGGGATGCCTTCTGCCCCGCACGGCGATGACCGGGAGCCCGTCCGGCGCCGAAGAGTCCGAACCCGGCCCGACGGTCATCGCGGTGTCCCGGCCTTGTCGCACAGTCGGTGCAGCAGTGTGAAGCAGCAGGGTGAGCGGCAGGGCGGGGTTGGAGGCGGCGACCGGGGTCAGGACGCCGCCTCCGCACCGGGTGGGGTCCGAAGGTGCGGTCCGGAGGCGAGTCGGAGGCGATCAGGCGTCCCCGACGCCTGCGGTGGCCTCGCGCTTCAGGCGGTACCAGCCGATGGACAGGCCGATCGGGGCCGCGATGACCGCGCCGATCAGAATCGGGAAGATCACGTGGTCTCCCCCGTAAGAGGCTGCCAGCCCACTCGCGACCGCCGAGACCACTCCGGCGACCAGCATCTGCTTCAACTTGCCCCGGTACGTACGGCCGAGGAAGAGCTGCCGGTCCGGCGGGGCCAGCAGCTCGTCAAGTCCTGCTGCAGGACCGGAAGTTGCCGCCTTCGGGCGCTTGAAGTACATGAAGTACAGCCACTGGGCGCACGGCTCCCAGCCGTCCGGAGCGAGCCCGGCCGCGACCGACTCGCGCTCCTTCGCGTTGTTCGCGACCTCCCGCCGGTACTCCCATCGCAGCGCCGCACCCGGCTCGCGGCGGCACAGGAAGCGGCCGAGCCGGTCGAGACCCTCGACCTCCCAGCCCTGGTCGCCGTAGTGGTTCAGGTACTTCCGGTCGGAGTAGGCGTCGGCGGTCCACCTCCAGGTCTCCGCAGCCGCGTCGGGCTGCTCGTCCGTACGCTCCTGGGTGAGGCGCGCCGCGAAGACCTCCGGCGCGCCGAACTCCTCGTACGCATCGGGCGATCCGCTCTCGGCCAGGTAGCCGGTGAGGTCGGTGACGGTCGCCGTCACGTCCTGTTCCGGCAGGCCGGCCGCGCGCAAGTGCCCGGCGAGCTCGGCGAAGTAGCCACCACCTGCACCGACCGCACCGACCGAGCCGGCCTCGTTGCTGCTGCTGCTGTTACTGCCGCTGTTACTGCTGCCATTGCCGCGAATCACGATGCTCCCCCTGGATGTGCGCTCAGCATGGTCCTGACCGTGGTGTGGAACTCCAGCCACGACGCGCCCTGTTCGGCGAGTGCCTGCCGGCCCTCGTCGGTGAGCCGGTAGTAGCGGCGCCCCGGGCCGCGCTCGGCGACCCTGAACTCCCCTACGGCCAGGCCGGCTTCCTCCAGCCTGTTGAGCACCGGGTAGAGCGTCCCGCCCTTGATCTCGCCGAGTCCGGCTCCCGCCAGGGCCTTGGAGATCTCGTATCCGTAGCTCTCGCCCTCGGTGAGACAGGCGAGGACGAGGAGGTCAAGGACACCCTTGAGCCAGCTGGATCTGCGGTCTGTGGCCATGCATGCATTCCATCACCACCTAGGTAGGAATGCAACCTATATAGAATCCCGATCCATGTCAGGGTGGTTCGCCTGCTCCCCAGGGGGCCAGGGAGCAGGCGAACCACGCCTTCGATCAGTACGCGGCCGGGCGCACCAGTCCCGTCTCGTAGGCGAAGACTGCGGCCTGGGTCCGGTCACGCAGGCCCAACTTGACCAGGATGCGGCTCACATGGGTCTTCACGGTCTGCTCCGCCACCACCAGGCGCTCGGCGATCTCCGCGTTCGACAGGCCCTGCGCGATCAGGGACAGCACCTCGGTCTCGCGTTCCGTCAGGTCGCCGACGCGCTCCTTGAGCGGGGAGCGGGGAGCGACCGTCATCCGGGAGAACTCGGCGATCAGGCGCTTGGTGATGTTCGGGGCGAGCAGGGCCTCTCCGGCCGCCACCACCCTTACCGCCTGGGCGAGTTCGGCAGCAGATGCGTCCTTCAGCAGGAAGCCCGAGGCGCCCGCACGCAGCGCCTCGTAGACGTACTCGTCGAGGTCGAAGGTGGTCAGGACGAGGACCTTGACGGTGGCACCGGCCGGTGCGGTGATACGGCGGGTCGCCTCGATGCCGCCGAGTTCGGGCATCCGTATGTCCATCAGGACGACGTCGGGGGCGAGTTCGGCGACCTTGGCAACGGCGTCGAGGCCGTCCACGGCCTGGCCGACGACCTCGATGCCGGGTTCGGCGTTGAGCAGCACCGTGAACCCCTGCCGGATCATCATCTGGTCGTCGGCGATCAGAACGCGGATCATGCGGTGTCCTCAACAGGCTCGGCGGCGGGCTTCACAGGCAGTATCGCGGTCACTTCGTAACCGCCCTCGGGGGTTGCCCCGGCGGCGAGTTCGCCACCCAGCATGGCAGTCCGCTCGCGCATGCCGAGCAGGCCGTGCCCGGTGCCCGGCGACGCGGACGGGACGTCGCGCTCCGGCGCGGCGTTGGTGACCCGGACGGTGAGGCTGTGCGGGAGGTAGCCGATCTCGACCCGGACGGCCGCGCCCGGCGCGTGCCGCATCGCGTTGCTGAGCGCCTCCTGCACGATCCGGAACGCCGACAACCCGGTGCCCGGCGGCAGCGGTCGGGGCTCTCCGGTGGTCTCGGTGGTGACGGCCAGCCCGGCGGCCCGCACGGTGGCGAGCAGCTCGTCCAGCCGGTCGAGGGTCGGCTGCGGGGCGTGCTGCATGCCCTCGGACAGGTCGTCCTCGGAGCGCAGCACCCCGAGCACGACGCGCAGTTCGGTGAGCGCCTCGACCGCGCTGCGGCGGATGCCGGCCAGGTTCTCCTTCAGCTCGTCGGTCGGGTTCTCGACCAGGTGTACGGCGACCTGGGCCTGGATGGAGATCACCGACATGTGGTGGGCGACGACGTCGTGCAGCTCGCGGGCGATCCGGTTCCGCTCCTCCAGCAGGGTGCGCCGGCCGCGCTCCTCGGCGGTGAGCACCTCCTGCACGACCAGCTCGCTGCGGGCGATCCGGCGGCTGCGCAGCGCGGCGCCGAGTGCGGCCACGACCACGAAGACCGAGATCGCCAACGGCGCGTTCGACTGGTGTCCCCGATCGGCGAACAGCAGGCAGAATGTTCCTGCCAGGACGTTGATCCCCAGCGCCTGGGCCACGATCCGGGGGCGGACCCGGAGTGCCAGCAGGAACAGCACCAGGGCCTGCACGATGATCCCGGCGGCGGTCCACGGGAAGGGTGATCCATTGTCGAACGGGAGTCCGTGGAACCCGGGCAGCTCTCCGTCGCCACCGAGCCTGACCCACGGGGGGATCGGGTTCCCGGCGGAGTGCGCCTCCCCGGCCTGCGCGGCGACGAACATCACCATCGTCGTCGCCCACCAGGCGGGCACCGGACGGACCAGCGCGGCGACGAGCGCCGCCGACTGGATCACCGCGAGCCACTTGCCGAAGTTGCCGAGCCCGTAGCCGGTCTCGTACTGGTTCACGGCGGCGGCGAGCACCGCCACCGCCACCAGCACGACCAGGACGTGCGGCAGCCGGGCCAGTCGGCGCGACCGCAGGCGTGGCAGCGGGTCGTACTCCGCCGTCCACAGATCCTCGCGGATACCGTCCAGAGCTTCCCTGAACGCGTTCATGAAGGCGCCCCCGTCCCCGTCCACCGTCTTCACAAGATCAACCTTAGGCACTGGGCACCACCGTCATCCGGGCAGGACGCCCCTCGGCCACGATGCGGCTGCCCTTGCGCGGCCGCCCCTGTTCGTACGTATGGAAAGCGGTCCAGCAGATCAGCAGCGCCAGCGCGAACACCGGGAACCAGGCCAGCCTGGCGAGCACCCAGCCGGGGCTGTCGGGCACGGTGTGCAGGCCGGGCAGCGCGTGGCCGGCGAGCAGGCCGGTCGCGGTGACCGCCATCATCGCGGTCTGGTGCCAGAGGAAGATCGTCATGGCCGACAGGTTGACCAGCGCGACCGCCGCCCAGACGGCGGGCCGGGCGAGCACCCGGCGCAGCGGGCCGAGCAGCAGCAGGGCCAGCCCGCACTGGGCGAGGCCGAAGGTGACGGCGACCAGGGTCGGCGGGTTGAGGTTGGAGATCGCGGCGCCGGGCACCCCGACCATCGAGGCCGGGTAGCCGGCGAAGAGGACGAGCAGAGCGGTGGCCGTGGTGCCGCCGAGCAGCAGGGTCCACCCGGTCGTACGGCTCTGCAGCCGCCCCCGGGCCCAGGCCGCGCCCAGGCAGTACGGGACCAGCCAGCCGGCCGCCACGTTGACCCAGCCGAGCCAGGCCGGGCCGCCGAGACCGTACCGGACGACGTCGACCGACAGCACGACGGCGAACGGCCAGAGCGGGTGCAGCTTCGAGACCAGCGGGGTCGCCGCCGTCAGTCCGGCGAAGACCAGCAGGAACCAGAGCGGCGACAGGACCAGCTTGAGCAGCGTGTGGACGGTGTCCAGCCCCACCCCGGAGGCGAGCATCGCGACCGCCGCCACGCTCCACACCACCAGCAGGGCGGCGACCGGCCGGAACAGCCGGGCCATCCTGGCGCCGATCCACTGCCCGTACGTGGTACCCCGGGCCCGGGCGGACGCGTAACTGCTCGCCCCCACCTGCCCGCCCACCAGGAAGAAGACCGCGAGCGTCTCGAACAGCCAGGAGACCGGCGCCAGTCGGGGCATGTACTGGAGCGGACTGGCACCGTGCACCGTACCGCTGTCGGCGACCAGCGCGGTCACCGACCAGTGGCCGAGCACCACACCGAGGATGGCGAGGGCGCGCAGGGCGTCGACGGCACGGTCCCGGTCGGGCGGGGTGGCGTGGTCGATCCGCCGGATGAGTTCACGCATGGCGATCCTCCGAAGCCAGTGCCTGTGCGGTCTGCGGGGTCTGTGCGGTCTGCGGGGCCGGCTGGGCCTGCCCGGCGACGATCCGGGCGATGTTCTTCAGGGCCACGGAGCCGGGCTTCAGGTAGTCGCTGTGACCGCCGTCGCCCGCCGCGAAGATATGAGCGCCGAACTCCGGCGATACCGGATCAACTCCCAACCCGACTGTCACGAAGGGTAGTTGCAGCCGGACGTGCGGGACGTCGCCGATCCAGTCGCCGGCTCCCCGACCCGCCCAGACGGTGGCCCGGGTGTGCAGCGCCGCGACGTTGTCGGCGCCCGTACCGGGGCTGCCGTACAGGACGATGTCCGAGACGTCGAGGGCGGCGTCACCGGCGGCGGCCCGGGCGCAGACGACGGAACCGTAGGAGTGGCAGAGCAGCGAGATCCCGGCGGCCGGCTTGGCCGCGATCAACTCACCTACGAACTGCCGTAGTTCAGGTGCCGCGTCATCCGCCCGTCCAGTCGTCAGCACGTCCGGGCTGACCGTGCTCGGCGTCCGGTACCCGAGCCAGGCGACGACGACGGCCCGGTCGCCGAGTTCCTGCTGAAGCGCCGTCGCGCCGGCCCGGAAGCGTTCGTACGTGTCGAGATTGGTGTCCGAACCCGGCACCAGCACGGCGATCCGCTCGGCGCGGGACAGGTCGCCGAAGACCTCGGCGGTGCGTCCGCCGTCGCGCCCGTCGAAGGAGAGGAAGTGGCGCCCCTGGTCGGCCATCGCGCTCAGCGCGGTCGCCCGCACCCGGTCGCCGTGGTCCCCGGCCATCCGTTCCGCCGCCCTGATGCCCTCGCGGTTGACGGCGTAACGCTCGTCCAGAGCCGCCGACAAGGCGGCCGGGGTCGCGGCGGAGATCGTGCCGAGCGCCGCCGGGGCGGGCGCCGGGACGGCCGCCGGACGGGCCGCGCCCGACACCGGCACGACTACTGTGGCGGTGACGAGTGCGGCGAGCAGGGTGCGGCGCAGGCGGCTGCTGCCACCGCTCCTGTCACTGTCACTGCTGCTGCGCGGGCGGGACGCCATGGCGGGTGGTCCTTCCGTACCGGATGTCTCTCGTTCTTCCGGTACCGAAGTTATTGATCAGGCCCTGTGGTTGACGTCCCGCCAGGGAGTGCACCTGCCGCGTAGCTCCTGAGTACTACGGGTACGGGACAACGCGTCGGTCCGCCCAGACACTCGGCCCCCAGGTCGGCTCCCCGGTCGGTTCCCCCGCTCGGACCAGTCCCGCTTGCGGGCCGACGAGCGAGCGGTTGGTGTGGGAGCAGGACGCAGCGGGCGTCCCGGGTCCGAGGCGAGGAGCAGCCATGTCCGAGGAGCAGCCGTGCTGAAGGGCTTCAAGAACTTCATCATGCGCGGTGACGTCGTCATCGTGGCCGTCGGGCTGATCATCGCCTTGGCGTTCAGCACGCTGATCAAGGCGTTCACCGACAGCGTCATCAACCCGATCATCGCCCGCGCGCAGGGCGGCCACTCGGCCGGACTCGGCTGGCAGCTGGGCGATGCCGGGAACAGCGCCACCTACCTCGACATCGGCGCGTTCATCTCCGCCGTGATCTACTTCATCATTTTCATGATGGTGGTCTACTTCCTGATCGTCGTCCCGTACAAGGTCGTCCAGGCCCGCCGTGGCGTCACCGTCTTCGGCGATCCGGCCCCGGCCAAGACCTGCCCGGCCTGTCTCTCCGACGACCTCCCGATGGGCGCCTCCAAGTGCCGCTACTGCGGGACCGAGCAGCCCGCAGGCTGAGCCCGTCGGTGCCGGTGGGTCGGTGAGGGGTCGGTGAGGAGGCACCGGCCACTGGCTGAGCTGCTGAGCTGCTTCACCCGGACGGGCCCTGCCGGGAGATATCCGGCAGGGCCCGTCGGCAGTGGTCGTCAGCGCGGGGACAGTGCGCCGGAGTCGAGGGCGGCGAGGACGGCACCCGCCCGGTGCCCCACGTAGGCCCCGACCGGGTCGTGGAAGTGCAGCCACGGCATCGGGATGAACCGGCCCAGAACCCTGAACTGCTCGACCGCCTCCGCTCCGCGACCGCTCTTGGCCAGCACGAACGCCAACCATCCCCGGCTGCGCTGGACGCGGTGGTGGTTCGGGTCGGCGGCGGCGAGGTCGGCCTGTACGGCGGCCAGTGCGGCGGCCACGTCCGGGCGCTGGTACTCGGCCACCTCCGCGTTGTCCCGGGTGAACTGCTCGTAGAACGCCTGCAGCTTGTGCACCGAGAGCAGGCCCCCGGCGGGTGCGGTGGCGAGCGCGTGGTCGGCGAACCGGTGCATCAGCTCGTGGCTGCCGTGCCACTTGGCGCACCAGTACTGCAGCGCGCGGTCGTGGGCGCTCCAGTGGAACGGGTCACGGGCGGTCAGCTCGGCCCACAGCTCGGCGAAGCGCTCGTGGGACCAGCCGAGGCCCATCGCGATGGGTATCTGCGCCACGAACGGGTTCGGGTCGCCCGGACGGGCCAGCCGGACGGCTTCGTACGCGGCCTCCTCGGCCTGCCGCAGCACCCGGTGGAAGCCCTCGAACTGCTCGGTGCTGACGTCCGAGGCCCGGGCTCCGCTGCGGATCTTCCACGCCAGCCCGACCAGTGCGTCGATGTGCAGCAGCGCAGCCTCCGGGTTCTCCGGCTGCTCCGCGCGCCAGGCCCTCAGCCAGGTGTCGTCCTCGACCGCGAGCTCGTTGAACGGGCCCAGCCGCGACCAGCGCAGATCCCAGTCGGTGCCGCCGCCGGCCAGGTAGTGCGCGGCCGGTCGCCAGTCGCCGGCCCGCGCCGCCGCCAACGCCGCCGCCACCTCCTGGTCGTGCTCGCTGCCGGCCAGCACCAGCTCGGTCCGGGGGGCCAGGCCGTACAGCGTCGGGTCGATCGTGCGCGGGGCGGGGCCTGCGGGCTTGGCCGAGGCGGCCGCGCGGGCCTTGGCGGCCAGTCGTGACTTCCGGTAGGCGGAGACTGCGGCGAGGGCGATGAGGCCGGTGCCGCCACCGGCGGCGGAGAGGATGTCCATGGGGCTCTTATTTCTCGGGGGAGTGTGCAGGGAGATGTGGGGCGCGCTCAGGTGCGCCGAGGCGCTGCGGAGGCCGGCAGCGGCAGCAGCGCCGCCAGGGCACGCAGACCGGCCGGGTCGGAGCTGTCCGCGACCGCCGCGTCCAGTGCGGCCGGGAGCGCGTCGGCCACGCCGTCCGGCAGGCGCAGCGCCATCGGACGCGACCAGGAGAACTCCCAGTGCGCCAGGCCGGCCTCGATCAGCGACAGCAGGATGAGATCGGACAGCGCCCGGCGCAGTACCGGCCGGGCGAACTCCCGCGCGGCCCGGCCGGTGACCACCTGGGCCCGTGCGGTCTTCGGGAGCTGGTCGGCGAGTTCCCAGGCGTGGCCGAGGGTGAGCGCCTCCAGTACGCCCGCCAGGGTGCCGGGCAGCCCGAGCGAGCGAGCGGCCAGCCGGAGCTGCTCGGCGCGCTCGATGTACCGGGCGCTGCCGGTGCGGTTGGCCAGCTCCGGCCAGTCCAGCCGGGCCTTGGCGTCGGCCGCCGGATCCAGGGTGGCCTGCTCGACGGCGGCGAGGGTCTGCCCGGGCCGGGTCAGCAGCGCGAGCGCCGGGCCGGACCCGTCCGGCCCCCGGCCGTCGGGCGGCAGCGCCTCGATCGCGGCGACCCGGGCGGCGATCGGCGGGTGCGAGTCGTACGGGTCGTACGGGTCGGCCTCGTCGTACGGGAGCCGGTCGCGCAGGTCCGCGAGCTCCACCCGCCGCTCCGGGTCGGCGAGCAGCCGGGCGAAGCCGCCGTACACCTCGCCGGGGAACGGGAGCAGCCCCGCGTCCCACCCGAGCAGGGCGTAACACCCCAGGTAGACGTCGTAGGCCGAGTCGAGGACGGGGATGGCGCGCAGGGCACTGGCGGTGGCGTCCCGGCCCGCGATCCGCGCGGCGGCCCGGTCGGCGGCGTACTCCTGACGGCGGCTCACCGACTCGGAGACCCTGAAGTAGAGCTTGGCGTACGCGGTGAAGAGCCCGGCGAGGGCCTGGTCCAGGCCGCCTGTGGCCCGGCCGCCGGAGGGCTTGCGGCCCTTGGCGACCCGGGCGGCCGCAGTAGCCTTCAGTACGGCCGCCTGCTCGGCCTTGCGGCGGGCGGCGCGCCGGTTCAGGCCGTCGACGGTGTGCTGGACGGCTCGGCGGGTGGAGAAGTTGAGACCGGCCAGCCGGACGTCCTGGTTGCTGTAGTGGCCGATCTCGTGGGCCAGGACGGCGTCGAACTCGGCTTCGCTGAGGCCGAGCAGCAGCGGCACACCGACGTGCAGGGTGCGCCTGCCGGGGAGCAGGCCGAGCAGCCTGGTCCGCTCGCTTACAGCCGCGTTGACCACCGGGATCAGCCGGATCTCGGCGGGCTCCCGGGTGCCGGTCAGTTCGGTCAGTCGCCGCACCCTGGCCCACAGGGCGGGCTGCTGTTCGGGGGTGACGAGAAGTCCGGGCGGCCCGTCCCGGTCGGCCTTCGGACGGCGGGAGAGGAACACCACCCGCAGTACGGGGTAGCAGACGGCGGCGCTCAGCGCGTAGACCTTCAGCGCGCCGATTCCGAACGGCTGGCGGGAGCCCTCCGCCAGTACGACATCGAGGCCGACCACGGCCGCCAGGATGCCCAGTGCGAGCAGGTAGAAGCCGAGGAGCAGGGCGACGGCCAGCGCGGCCCGTACGGAACTGCTCAGCAAGCCGGGCCGGTGGCGGTCCGGCAGTGGGGTTGTGCTCATGACCGTTCTTCCTCACCGCACCCGGCCTCGGGACGGGATCTGTCGAACGCCGGTCAGAAACCGCTCCGGCGGAGCGTGATCGTAGCGAGCGACGCCGCGCGATGGAAGCCCGGGGGGGGAGTACCGGGGGGAGTACGGCAACCGGCGGGCTCCCCCGGTGGCGGACCCGAGACCCGCAGGTCAGCGGGTGTGCGTCGCTGCCCCCGGCCGGAGCATAGCCCGCACGGCCGGAGCCCGGGCACCCCGAGTGCCACCCGCGCCGGAGCAGCCGGGTGGCCGGGTGGCCGGTCGGCACGGACTGCCGAACGACCACCCGGCGCGGTGTGACCCGGAAGGCCCCGGGCGCAGTGGCGGTGTGGTCAGCGCAGGGTGACTGCGGCGGCCATCCACTGGTGGGTGGCGGTCCCGGTGGCGGCGTAGCCGCCGGTCGTCGACACCGACTGGTAGGCGGTGGCGAGTTGGTCGTCGGAGACGAACAGGGTGGGGCGGGCGGTGAAGCCCGGGGACCAGGTGGCCGTCTCGCCGCCCTGGATGCCGGCGACACCGAAGACGAGCTCATTGGGGGCCGAAGTCGTTGCGGTGGTACCGGAGTTGAACGGAGTTCCGGCAGCTCCGGTGGCGGCGGCACTCCGGTCGACGGCGCTGATTCCGCTGAACTCCTCTATCGAAGCGTGGTGTTCACCGGTGGTCGGGTAGCTGAGCTTGACCTGGTCCGTCGTGTTCAGCGGCTTGACCCCGACCGAGGCCAGTACGAGGGTGCGGTCTCCGGCGCCGTCGGGGGTGTTGCTGACCACGGTGTAGGAGTTGCCCTGGGTGTCGGTGGCGCCGACCGTGCCGGAGTGGGTGTTGGTGAGCATCACCGAGACGAGCAGCGTGTCACCGGCCCGGACCGCGCGGCCGACGGGCAGGGTCAGGCTCGACCCGCTCACCGCCGCCGCCGAGGCGGCAACCGATCCCTGGTAGCCGATGGTCGGCTTCAGCGCGTTCTGGTAAGCGAAGTCACCGACCGAGAACCCCGCCGCGAGCCCCTGCTCGGTGTCCCAGCGGTAGTGGACGCCCAGGTACAGCCGGCTGAAGCCGTCCTCGGTGGCGGCGGCGGTGAAGCTGGAGAAGTTGCGGGTGACCCCGGCCGCGTGCGAATCCTGGGTGGTGGCGGTGAAGCCGACGTTGTCGCCGAAGTAGTCGCGCATCACCCCGGCCCAGGCCCCGGCGAAGGTCGCGTGCCCCGAGACGTAGGACGGGAACGGAGGGGTGAAGTGGTCACCCTTGGAGTTCGTGGACAGCGGGTACCAGGTCGGGTCGGCGACCAGACCCGGGCTTTCGGCGGGATTGGCCAGCTGGATCGCGGTCACGGGCCGCCAGAGCTGGATGGCGGTGTCGTACTTGGCGTCCCAGGCGGTGATCGAGGCGTCCGCCATCGAGAGTCCGACCAGCGCGAACAGCCGCGCGTTGGCGAACTCGTCCAGGTTCTCCTTCTTGGACACGATCTGGGTGGTCTCGAAGAGCTGACCCGGCGGCTTGTAGGTGCCCGGGGTGATGACGGTGTCGTTCTGGTCGCAGATCGGGCTCTGGTCGTTGGCCCAGAAGAACGCGCTCTGGGTCTGGTCGGCCGAGCGGTCGGCCGGGCCGGCCAGCGCCGAGCCGACCCGCTCGACCTCCTGGACCTGGGCCGCGTACTCCGGACTGGCCAGCAGCGTCGCGTACGAGCTGTACCCGGCCGGCAGCGGTGGCCGGAACTGGGTCCCCGAGGTCAGCGTGAACGGCTTGAGCGTGCCCCAGGCGGGAGTTGCCGCGACCCAGCTGGTGTCGGTGGGCCGCCAGGCACCGTCCACCGTGCCGTTGGTGTAGGCGGGGTTGAAGGCCGGGGTGTCCCCGGACCTGGCCGCGATCATCGCCTGGGCCACCTGCTGCCCCACGCTCGCACCGTCGGCCTGCTGTTGGGCCGTCACAGTGCTCGGCAGATAACCGAGTTCGGTCTGCAGCTCCCGGCCGAACAGCGCCTGCTGCGCCGGGAAGGCGTTGACCAGCGTGTCGTGCGCCGCGTAGTCGATCGCGGCCTCGAGCGAGGCGCCCGCCGGTGCGGCCGTCCGGCCCAGGTAGAAGCCGTAGGCGGGATTACTGCCCCCCGCAACGGAGTTGGCCGCGTCCCAGATCGCGGCGTGCACCATCGCACCGGCCCGGGCCAGCGGTCCGGGCGCACCGTCCGCGTTGCACGCGTTCTGGTACGCCTGGAGCAGCACGTCGTTCCACTCCAGTACGTGGTCGTGCCCACCCACCGCCGACGCGCTCGCGGGCGAAGGCACGGCCAACGGCCCACCCAGCGCGATCACGGCGGCGACCGCTGCAGCTCCCCAGCGGCCGCCCGCTGCCCGGGCTCTGCGAGGCGCGGGCAGCAGGCCGGCCGAAGCTGTCGGGCGGGTTGGACCTGTCGAGCCGGTCTGGCCGGTCTGGCCGGTCTCGGCTGATGAAATCGTCGGACGCATCGGGCTCCTCAGTGTGGTCAGCGCCACCGGGAGCGGGTGTGGTGGCACCCCAACCCTCTGGAGCCCGAACTGGCCGCACTGTCAGGCCTGGTCCCCCCGATCACCGGCCGGTGGGCCTCCCTGCCCACCGGCTCCTGACCCGATCACGTACGCATCGCCGCAGGCAACCACCTCGGACGACCCCGGACGACCCCGGACGGACGCCCTGACCTCGGAGAAACCTCGGAGACCTCAGCGGAACGGCGGCCGGTCGGCCGGTCGGCTCACAGTACGACGATGTCGAAGGTCGCGGTGTTGTCCACCGGCGTCGGGGCGGCCGGCAGCTGTGCGTCGAGCCGACCGGTGAGGACGCCTGCGGGCATGCCCTGCGCGACCGAGATCGGGATGTCGGCGGTGTCGGTCTGCCCGGGGCGCAGGCCGGCCGGGAAGGTACAGGCGATGGTGTGCCCGAACGGGAACACCTGGCACGTGCTGGGGGAGAACGGCGGGGTGACGTCCACCCCCGGCGGCAGGCTGAGGGTGAGGGTGAAGGGGTCGGCGGTCTCCGAGTTCCCGTTGTTCAGCACCACGGCGTGCACCCGCGTGGTGCCGCCCGGGTGGACCGGGGCCGGGTTCTCCGCCGTCACCCGGAGGTCCGGTCCGCACGGGACCTCACCCGCCGCAGCCGGAGCCGCCACGAGCAGCACCGCCGCGCAACCTGCCAGAGCTGCCTTGTGGAACGACCAAGGGGTCATCTTCCTCACCTGTTCTCTGTCTCGTCCGTGCCTGGAGACGCGGCCGTACGGACCGCGCCAGGCCCATCCTGGACATCCGCCGAACGCCGCCGCGACGGGAACTGGCCCAGATGGGCGCTCCCACGGGCTTCGGACCGGGCCTGGTCCTGCCGGGCCGTCAGAGCAGCTGCGCCAGCTCTCCCCGGGCGGCCACGCCGAGCTTCGGGTACGCCTTGTAGAGGTGGTGGCCGATGGTCCGGGGGCTGAGGAAGAGCTGCGCCGCGATGTCGCGGTTGCTGAGGCCCCGGGCGGCGAGGCGGACGATCTGGAGTTCCTGCGGGGTGAGGGCGGCCAGCGGGCCGACGGTCGGACCGACGGTCGGACCGGCGGGGGCGGTCGCGCCGGTGGCGGTCAGTTCGGTGCGGGCGCGGTCGGCCCAGGGGCGGGCGCCGAGGGTCTCGAAGGTCTCCAGGGCGGCGCGGAGCAGCGGGCGCGCCTCGCTCCTGCGGCGTTCGCGGCGGAGCCACTCGCCGAACAGCAGGGCCGTACGGGCCTCCTCGAAGGGCCGGTTGGTCTGCCGGTGGAACCCGAGAGCGGACAGGTAGCAGGACTCGGCGAGTTCGTCCGGGCCGAGCAGCGCCTGGCAGCGCAGCAGCAGGGCCTGTGCCCAGGTGGTTCCGGCGGCGGCCACCCAGCGGGTGTAGCGGTCGAACGGCTCGGCCGCGCGCTCGGGCCGGCCCAGCCGGACGGCGGCCTCGACCAGGTCGGGGACGGCCCTGGTCGCCGAGACGTGGTGCCGGTACGGGCCGGTGGTCAGCGGGGCGAGCCGGTCGAGCGCGTCGGCCGCCCGTCCCAGGCCGAGATCGAGCAGCGCGAGCGACCACTGCACCCAGGGCTGTCCGGCCGCCGGGGCGGTGCCCGATCCGTCCAGCGCGGCAACGGCCAACTCGGCACAGGACTCGGCGTCTCCCGCGATCGCCGCCAAGTAGGCCAGCAGGCTCTGCAGTTGGCTGACCCACTGCCGCTGGCCGGTGTCCCGGGCGAGGGCCAGACCCTCGGTGGCGGTCACCTCGGCATCGCGGTGGCGGCCGTGGAACAGCTCGGCCTCGGCCAGGAAGAAGAGCAGGGTCGGCAGCGGCCCGACGGACCCGGTGGCACGGGCTTCACCGACGAGTTCGGTGGCGAGTTCGTGGGTCTCCTCGTCGCGCCCGAGGATCAGGGTCGCCCCGCAGACCTGGACCAGGTCACGCACCGGGGAGGCACCCGCCCGGCGGGCCTCGGCTGCGGTGTCGCGGACGGCGGGCAGTTCGGGGGCGGGCCGGCCGATCATCGGGAGCATGGCGGCGAGCAGGTAGCGGGCGGGCGGCGCGGCCGGATCCGTGTCGGACAGCGGCAGGGCCGCCAACTCGTCCAGCACTTCGCCGAGTTGCGTCTCACCCAGGTACCAGGCGGCATGCAACGCCTGAAGCAGCATCCGGGCGGCGTGCGGCGCGTCGACACCCGCGCGGGAGCCGTCCAGCAGCAGCTGGTACGCGGCCGGGTAGGCGCCGCGCCAGAAGTGGGCGGTGGCTCGGACGTGGTCGAGCAGCGCGACGGCGAGCGGTTCGTCGGTACGGGCCGACGCGCGTTCCGCCAGCTCGGCGGCCCGGTCCAACTCCCCTGCCTCGGTCGCCGATTCGGCCGCCAGGACCAACCTGCGGGTGGCCGCGTCCCGGTCCGGGGTGAGCCGGGCGGCCCGCTCGTACGCGGTGGCCGCGCCGTCGTGGCCGCCCAGCGCCCCGGCGTGGACGGCCACCCGCTCCAGGGCGTCGGCGAGGGCGGCGTCGGGGCCGGTGGCCGCGAGGGCCAGGTGCCAGGTACGGCGGTCGCCGTCGGCCAGGGTCTCGCCGAGCGCCCGGTGCACCGCCAACCGCTGGGACAGTGGCGCTCGTTGCAGGACGGCCGCGCGCAGCAGCGGGTGCCGGAAGACCACCCAGTGGTCGGCCGAGATCCGGACGGCACCCTGCTCCTCGGCGGCGGGCAGACTCTCCGGCGAGACCCCGAGCGCGGTCGCGGCCCGCAGGACGGCGGCGAGATCGCCGCTCTCCTCGGCGGCGGCGACCAGCAGCAGGGTCTGGGTGGCTGCGGGCAGCCGGCTCACCTGGCCGTGGAAGGCGATTTGGAGCCGGCTGGTGAGCGGCAACCCCCCGACGGCGCCGGGCTGTTCCTCCTGGGCCAGCGCCGCGGGCAGCTCGTGAAGCGCGAGCGGGTTGCCGTGCGCCTCGGCGAGCACCCGTCGCCGTACGGCCGACAGCCGGTGCTGCCCGGCCCGGGACCCAGCAGAGAGCAGCCCTGCGGAGAGCAGCTCGGCGGCGGCCGTCGGTGAGAGGCCGCCGAGTGACAGCTCGGCCAACCCCGGCGCCTCGAAGGCACCTTCGCCGTCCCGGGCGGCGAAGAGCAGCACCACGCCCTCGGCCTGCAACCGGCGGGCCGCGAGCAGCAGCGCCTCGACGGACGAGCGGTCGAGCCACTGCGCGTCGTCGACCAGGCACAACAGCGGCTGGTCGGCGGCCAGTTCGGCGAGCAACCCGAGGACGGCCAGGCCGGTCAGCAGCCGGTCGCCGGGCCCGTGCTCGGCGAGCCCGAACGCGCCCTCCAAGGCCCGGCGTTGCGGCCCGGGCAGGGCGGCGAGTCGGCCGAGGGCCGGCGCGAGCAGCAGACTGAGCCCCGCGAAGGGCAGTTCGGCCTCGCACTCCACGCCGGTCGCCCGGATCACCCCGAACGACTCCCCCGCCCGCGCGGCCGCGTACTCCAGCAGCGCGCTCTTGCCGATCCCCGGCTCGCCGCGCAGCACCAGTGCCCCGCTCCAGCCGTCCCTCGCCCCGTGGAGCAGACCGTCGATGACGGCCTGCTCGTCCACCCTCCCGTACAGCATGACCCGCACCCTACCCAGGCCGGTTCCCACACCAAGGCCGGTACCCCTCAAGGGGATTACCTATGGCTGACAGATTCGGCCCGCCCAGCTGCCGCGTAACTTCTTGACCTGCGGGAAGGGCCCGCAGGGAACGAGAAGGAGCAGACCATGAGCAACCTCCAGCAGCTGGCCGAGCGCTACATCGCCACCTGGAACGAGACCGACCAGCCGGCCCGCCGCAAGCTGATCGACGAGCTGTGGGCCGAGGACGGCCGCTACACCGACCCGCTGGTGGACATCACCGGCCGCGACGCGCTGGACGCGACCATCGGCGCCGTCCAGAGCCAGTTCCCCGGCCTGGTGTTCACCCTCGGGCCGGTCGACGCCCACCACCACCTCGCCCGCTTCACCTGGCTGCTCGGCCCGGCCGGGGGCGAGGAGCTGGTGATCGGCTTCGACGTGATGGCCGTGGACGGGGAGGGCCGGATCGCGTCCGTGCTCGGCTTCCTCGACAAGGTGCCGGGAGCCTGAGCGCCGACCGGAGAGCCGATCGGGGCATCGTCCGAGGCCCCGATCGGGTTGGATAGGGGCATGAACGAGGAGAAGAGCGCCGTACCGGCGTGGGAGCAGCGGTTCCGGGCGGCGCGGGTCTCACTGCCGGACTGGGCGGAGGACGCTCCCGGGCGCGCGCTGTACGTGTCGAACAGCACCGGCACGTACGAGCTGTACGCCTGGGACCGCGCGGCCGACCGGCACCGGCAGGTGACCGACCGGCCGAACGGCACGACGGACGGCGAGCTGAGCCCGGACGGCGAGTGGATCTGGTGGTTCGACGACACCGACGGTGACGAGGTCGGCGTCTGGCGCCGCCAGCCGTTCCACGGCGGCGCGGACACCGCTGCGGCACCGGGCGTTCCGGCCGCGTACTCGGCGGGCCTGGCCCTGGGCCGGGACGGCACGGTGGTGGTCGGCACCTCGACGGACGACGAGGGCACCACGCTGTATCTGCGCCGCCCGGGGGCGGCCGAGCCCGAGGTGGTCTACCACCACGAGGAGTACGGCGGCGTCGGCGACCTCAGCCACGACTCCGTGCTGCTCGCGATCGACCACACCGAGCACGGCGACGCGATGCACTCCGCGATCCGGGTGATCCGCACCTCGGACGGCTCGACCGTCGCGGAGCTGGACGAAGTGACGGACCGTCAGAACCCGCTGGGCGTGGCCTGCCTGGGCTTCGCACCCGCTGCGGGCGACACCCGGCTGCTGGTGGCCCACCAGCGGCGCGGCCGCTGGGAGCCGATGCTCTGGGACGTCGCGACCGGCACCGAGACCGAGCTGCGGATCCGGGACGACCAGGGGCGCGAGTTCCCCGGCGACCTCTCCGCACAGTGGCGTCCCGGAGCCCGGTCGCTGCTGATCGAGCACGAGTACGAGGCGCGCAGCGAACTCTTCTCGTACGACCTGGAGAAGGGCGAGCTGAGCCGCCTGGAGACCCCGCGCGGCACGGTGGCGGGCGCGACGGCCAGGCCGGACGGGACGGTCGAGTTCCTCTGGTCCTCCGCCGCCGAGCCGTCGGCCGTGCGATCGACCTCCGGCGCGGTGGTGCTGCGGGCGCCGGGGCCGGTGCCGCCGGGCTCGGTACCGGTGGAGGACGTCTGGGTGGAGGGGCCCGGCGGGCGGGTGCACGCGCTGGTCCAACGCCCGGACGGGGAGGGCCCGTTCCCGACCGTCTTCGAGATCCACGGCGGCCCGACCCACCACGACAGCGACTCCTTCGCGGCCGGCCCGGCCGCCTGGCTGGACCACGGCTTCGCGGTGGTCCGCGTCAACTACCGTGGCTCAACCGGCTACGGACAGGCCTGGACGGACGCGCTGCGCCTGCGGGTCGGCCTGATCGAGCTGGAGGACATCGCCGCCGTCCGGCAGTGGGCGGTGGACTCCGGGCTCGCCGACCCGGCGCAGCTGGTGCTCTCCGGCGGCTCCTGGGGCGGGTACCTGACCCTGCTCGGCCTCGGCGTGCAGCCCGCCGACTGGACCCTCGGCCTGGCCGCCGTTCCGGTCGCCGACTACCTGACCGCGTACGCCGACGAGATGGAAGCCCTCAAGTCGCTGGACCGGACCCTGTTCGGCGGCGCTCCGGAGGAGGTGCCGGACCGCTGGCGGGCTTCCTCGCCGCTGACGTACGTCGAGCAGGTGCGGGCACCGGTCTACATCAGCGCCGGGGTGAACGACCCGCGCTGCCCGATCCGGCAGATCGACAACTACGTCGAGCGGCTGGCGCAGCTCGGCAAGGTGCACGAGGTCTACCGCTACGACGCCGGGCACGGCTCGCTGGTGGTCGAGGAGCGGATCAAACAGCTCCGGCTGGAGATCGACTTCACGCTTCGACAACTGGGCCGGGGCCGGTAACAGGGCCGGGGCCGGTAGCAGGGGCTGTCAGAGGGCCGGGTCCAGGCCGAGGGCCCGGTCCTCCGCCGCCTCCGCCTCGCGGCGGACCAGGCGGAACCACATGAAGACCACGAAGCCCGCGAAGACGAACCACTCCAGCGTGTAGCCGAGGTTCTGGAAGGCCCGCAGGCTCAGCCCGTCACCGCCGTCCGGCTGCACGGTCGGCACGGCGGTGAGGCCGGCCGGTGCCGCGTCGGCGGCCACCCAGCCGTCGTACGTCCCGTACGGGAGCAGGTTGACCAGGGAGGCCGGGCTGATCGTGCCCAGTTGCCCGGCGGGCAGCCCACCGACGACGGCACCGTTGCTGCCGCTGCTCTCCGGCGCCTGCAGACGGCCGGTGACGGTCACCTCGCCGGTCGGCGCGGCGGGTGCCGGAGCGGCTCCGGGCGAACCGGCCGTCCAGCCCCGGACCACCGCGACCGCCATACCGCCGGCGGTGCGCAGCGGGGTGAGCACGTAGTAACCCTGCTTGCCGGCCACCGTGCGGTTCGGCACCAGCAGCTGGTGCGCGGGGTCGTAGCTGCCGGTGGCGGTCACGCTGCGGCCGACGGTGTCCGTGCCGACCGTCGGCCGGGCCTTCGTCAGCACCGCATCGAGCGGGACGGCCGTGGCGGGGGCCGAGCCGGACGTGCTGTGGTGGGTCGACGCCCTCGCCTCGAAGCGACCGAGCTGCCAGGAGCCGAGCCAGAGGCAGACCGCGATGGCCACCAGCGCGACGGCGGCGCCGCCCAGCCAGCGCGGAGTCAGGAGGAATCGGTACACACTCACCACCGTAACGACTCCCTACCTCGCCCCGACCGCAGGGGTCGCCCTGGGCCCGGTCCGAGTGGCCCGGGTCAGCCGCCTGTCGTGGGCGTCCCGGCAGGGGCGGCAGCCGGCAGCGCCTGGGGCGCGGCACGGTAGACCGTACCGGCGCACGCGCCGTTCACCACGGCGGTCGCGGCGGCCGGAGCGCCGGCTTGCGGGGTGTGGACGAGCGTGATGCTCGGGGTCGCGCCGGTCGGGGACGGTGAGACCGTCGGCCCGGTGGAGGGCGAGGGCGAGGCCGAGAGGTTCGGGACGGGGGTGCCGGTCCCCCCTGCGGCCCCCGGATCCGGCGTCGCCGTCCCCGGCCCGCCCAGGTCGGCCGCCCGTACCCCGCCCGCTCCCCCTCCCCCGGAGCCGCCCCCGGAGCCGGAGACCGGGCCGGGTGCCGGGCTGCTCCAGGGTGCACCGGTCCCCGTCGGGCCCGGGGCGGCCACCCGCAGGGCGTTGGACGAAGTCGGGCACGGCGCGTCCGGCACCCAACCGAACTGCACCTGGTACCCCGCCAGCGGTTGCAGCACCAGCGAACGCGGCACCGAGCCCGGGTCCGGCAACCCCCCGGCGGGGTCTCCGGTCTGGTGGTCGACGACCTTCACCCACCCCGGGTCCGTACCGCTGACGGCACTGATCCGCACCGTCCCCGCGCCCGTCAGCGAGCAGCTGCGGCCCGAGATGTTGAGCACGGTGAACCAGCCGTAGATCTTTCCGCTACCGTCCGCCGCCGCCAGGTACGAGCCGCCCTGCCCCAGGTCGGCCCGAGCGCAGGACGGCAAGGCCGCCGCACCGGTCGAACCGCCGGCCGGCAGCGCCTCCGGGCCGCCACCGAAAGCGGCGGAGGCGCTGCCGGCCGGGATGCCGCTGGTCGCGACCCCGATGCCGACACCGGCCGCACCGGAACCGGTTCCCGCCGGACCGGGTACGTGCGGCCGACCGCTCGACCGGGCGCCGCCGATGACGGCCGCGCCCGGTCCACCGGTGTCCGAGATGACCCGGCCGTCGGTGGGACTGTCGGACAGTCCGACCGGGCCGACACCGCGGATGGTCGGCACTGCGGCGACCGCGAGCAGCACGGCCGCCACCGAACCCGTCCAGACGTTGCGGTGCCTGGCCCGCCGACGCGGCACCGCCCGCTGGAGCCGTGGCAACGCCCCCGGATCGGGCTGCACCTGCGCGACCGCCCGGTGCAGCATCGCCCTGACCTCGCGCTCCGCCCGGACCTCGTACTCCATCGCGACCTCGCGCTCCGCCATGGCCTCGCGCTCCGCCACGATCTTGTGTTCCGCCATGACTTGGCGCGCGGCCGCGACTTCACGCTCCGTCGCGACTTCACGCGCCGTCACATTCGGGGTTTCGTCCGCGTGCCGGTCGTCAGTCATGGCTCTTCTCCATCCGGACCCGCAGCGCGGCGAGGCCCCGGGAGCCGTACGCCTTCACCGAGCCGAGCGAGATCCCCAGCACCTCCGCGACCTGAGCCTCCGTCATGTCCGCGTAGTAGCGCATCACCAGCACCTCCCGCTGACGGCGTTGCAACCCCCGGAGCGCGGCCTTCAACTCGTCGCGCTCCAGCGCATCGTAGGCGCCTTCTTCTGCACTGGCCATGTCAGGCATCGGCTTGGGCAGCAACCGCAGGCCCAGAATCCGCCGCCGCAACGTGGAGCGGGACAGGTTGACGACGGTCTGCCGCAGGTAGGCGAGGGTCTTCTCGGGTTCGCGTACCCGGCGCCGGGCCGCGTGCACCCGGATGAACGCCTCCTGGACGACGTCCTCGCAGGAGGAGAGATCGTCCAGCAGCAGGGCGGCCAGCCGCAACAGGGAACGGTAGTGGGCCTGGTAGGTCTCGGTGAGATGGTCGACGCTGGCTCCCGCCGCGTCCGCGGCGGCCGTGCCCATCCGGCTACCGACCGGAGGCGCTGCTCGCGGCGGCGGCGGTAGCGGCGGCAACAGCGGTGACCCCATGGGCAGTGGTCCGATCACTCGCACACTCATCGGCGCCGCTCTCAAGGGCGGTCCGCCTGCGGGCGGACCTGCTGACCGACCCACAGACCGACCTGCTGACCGACCTGCCGCCCGACTCACCCGCAGTGCGGCCGGCAGACCTTCGGGCAGTCCGACAGGCGGTGCCCCCACTAAGTTCGCCACACCTGTTGGACACTTGATCCCCTGTCATGGTTGCCCGGATCGGGCGCCGGTCTCCGGGTTCTGCCGTACAAGAAGAATCCCCCTCCAGGGGCCCGGAGGGGGATTCTGACACTACTTACGAGTAGCCGTCTGCCGTACCAGCCTTTTTTCACCTCATGCAGAGGGGTTCTCCACAGGGTTCTCCACATGGCGGTCCACGCGGTTCTCCACGCGGTTCTCCAGGTAGGGGGGACAGGTCAGCTCGGCCGCCACCAGTTCGGCGATCTGCGCGGTGTTCAGGGCGGCGCCCTTGCGCAGGTTGTCCCCGCAGAGGAAGAGGTCCAGCGCGGCCGGGTCGTCGAGCGAGCGGCGGACCCGTCCGACCCAGGTCGGGTCGGTGCCCACCACATCGTTCGGGGTCGGGAACTCGCCGGCCTCCGGGTTGTCGTACAGCACCACGCCCGGGGCCTCCCGCAGGATGTCCTGCGCGCGGGCCTGGGTGACCTCACGTTCGAAGACCGCGTGGACGGCCAGCGAGTGCGTGGTGATCACCGGGATGCGGACGCAGGTCGCGGAGACCCTGAGATCCGGCAGCCCGAGGATCTTGCGCGACTCGCCCCGGACCTTGAGTTCCTCGGAGGACCAGCCGTCCGGCTGGACCGAACCGGCCCACGGCACCGCGTTCAGTACCAGCGGCGCCGGGAACGGACCGTTCTCGGTGATCACGGCTCGCAGGTCGCCGGTCTGCTCGCCAACGCCCGTGCCCGCGACCTGCTTGATCTGGTCGCGCAGCGTGTCGACGCCGGCCTGCCCGGCGCCCGAGGCGGCCTGGTACGAGGCCACCACCAGCTCCTTGAGCCCGAACTCCGAGTGCAGGGCGGCGAGCCCGCTCATCATGGTCAGCGTGGTGCAGTTCGGGTTGGCGATGATCCCGCGCGGCCGGATCCGGGCCGCCGGGGCGTTCACCTCGGGAACGACCAGCGGTACGTCCTCGTCCATCCGGAACGCGCCCGAGTTGTCGACCACCACGACGCCCTTGGCGGCGGCGATCGGCGCCCACTGGGCCGAGACCTCGTCCGGGACGTCGAACATGGCGACGTCGATGCCGTCGAACGCCTCCTCGGAGAGCGCGACCACCTCGACCTGCTCACCGCGTACGGCCAGCATCCGGCCCGCCGAACGGGCGGAGGCGATCAGGCGGATCTCCCCCCAGACGTTCCGGCGGGACGAGAGGAGGCCGAGCAGCACGGTGCCGACAGCGCCGGTGGCGCCGACGACCGCGAGGTTCGGCCTCCTCTCGGAGGTCACCGTCCGGTCCCGCCGTAGACGACCGCCTCGTCCGTGTCGCTGTCCAGACCGAACGCGCTGTGCACCGCGCGGACGGCCTCGTTGACGTCGTCGCCCCGGGTGACCACCGAGATCCGGATCTCGGAGGTCGAGATCAGCTCGATGTTCACCCCGGCCTCGGAGAGCGCCTCGAAGAAGGTCGCGGTGACGCCCGGGTTGGAGCGCATACCCGCGCCGACCAGCGAGATCTTGCCGATCGCGTCGTCGTAGCGGAGCGACTCGAAGCCGATCCCCTGCTTGACCCGGCCCAGCGCGTCGATGGCCTTCTGGCCCTCGGTCTTCGGGCAGGTGAACGAGATGTCGGTGAGGCCGGTGGACGCGGCGGAGACGTTCTGCACCACCATGTCGATGTTGACCTCGGCATCCGCGATGGCGCGGAAGATACGGGCCGCCTCGCCCGGCTTGTCCGGCACCCCGACGACCGTGACCTTGGCCTCGGACGTGTCGTGGGCGACTCCGGAGATGATCGCCTGCTCCATCTCGCCACCTTCGGGCTTGTTCGGGTTGGTGCTACTGACAATGGTCCCCGGAAGTCCGGAGAAGGACGAGCGTACGTGAATCGGGATGTTGTAGCGCCGGGCGTACTCGACACAGCGGTCCAGCAGCACCTTCGAGCCGGAGGACGCCAGCTCGAGCATGTCCTCGAAGCCGATCCAGTCGATCTTGCGAGCCTTCTTCACCACGCGCGGGTCGGCGGTGAACACCCCGTCCACGTCGGTGTAGATCTCGCAGACCTCGGCCCCCAGCGCGGCGGCGAGCGCCACGGCCGTGGTGTCGGAGCCGCCACGGCCGAGCGTGGTGATGTCCTTGCTCACCTGCGAGACGCCCTGGAAACCGGCCACGATCGCGATGTTGCCCTCGTCCAGGGCGTTCCGGATCCGGCCCGGCGTCACGTCGATGATGCGCGCCTTGTTGTGGACGGAGTCGGTGATCACTCCGGCCTGGCTGCCGGTGAACGACTGCGCCTCGTGACCCAGGGATCTGATCGCCATGGCCAACAGCGCCATGGAGATCCGCTCTCCAGCGGTCAGCAGCATGTCGAACTCACGGCCGGCAGGGATGGGTGACACCTGCTCCGCGAGTTCGATGAGCTCGTCCGTCGTGTCGCCCATCGCGGACACCACGACGACGACCTCATGGCCGGCCTTCTTGGTGTCGACAATTCGGCGGGCTACGCGCTTGATGCCCTCGGCATCCGCAACGGATGAGCCGCCGTACTTCTGCACGACAAGGCCCACGTGCGCTCCTCGACTTGTGTCGTTGTCGGGGGACGGTGGCCCCCCGAACCCCCAGGGAGAGGGGGCTCTACGGTCGGCGCCAGTCTAACGAGCGGGACAACCCCCACAGCCGTGTTCCAGATGGCGAGACGGTGGTCTCGCCTGGCGGGCAGACGTGTGGACGGCCCGACGGGCAGGTATGCGGAGGACCCCGCACCTACCCGAAGATTTGCCCGGGGAGTGGCCGCTGGGCCCCGGATTTCACTGGGCTTTCGCAGCCGGTGAATTTTTTGAATTGTTCGTCACACCACGGGCGTGGGCGGGCCGGAGGCGGTGGAGGCCGGGCTCAGAGCCCGAGTTCGGCCGCCATCAGATCGCCGGCCTGCTGCTCCAGCTGCTCGTCCGTCAGCCCGTCGTCGTCGGTGTCGGCACCGTCCGCCGCCGCGCCGATCGGGCTGTCCAACCGGACGTGCGCGATCAGCGACTGCAGCGCGCGGAGCACCGCCGTACAGGTCGAACCCCAGTTGGAGAGGTACGAGAACTGCCACCACCACATCGCCTCACTGACCCGGCCCTCCCGGTAGTGGGTCAGCCCGTGCCGCAGCTCGCTGACCACCCCGGCCAGGTCGTCCGAGATCCGGAACGCGTTGGGCTTCTCGGGCGGGCCGTACGGGTCGAAGACCTCGTGGTAGACGTCGATCGGCGCGAGCAGCTCGGCGAGGCGCTCGCGCAGGTCGACACCGTCCGGCTCCGGACCGGCGTCGGGCTCGAAGCGGTCCTCCGGGAGAACGTCCTCGACGGCGCCCAGCCGGCCGCCCGCCAGCAGCAGCTGCGAGACCTCCAGCAGGAGCAGCGAGACCGCACTGCCCGGCTCGTCGCCCTTGGCGACCTCCGTCACGGCGAGCACGAAGCTCTCGACCGAATCCGCGATCTGGACCGCGAAGTCGTCGGGCTCGTGCCGGTGCGTGCTGCCCTGGCTCGCGCCACTGTCAGTGGTGCTGCTCTGGTGCGTGCTGCTCTGGTGCGTGCTGCTTTGCGTACGGTCAGACATCGAGCAGTCGTCTCCCTTCGAAGGCCCGGCCGAGGGTGACCTCGTCGGCATACTCCAAGTCCCCGCCGACGGGCAGTCCGCTCGCCAGTCGGGTCACCTTCAGACCCATCGGCTTACAGAGCCGGGCCAGGTAGGTGGCGGTCGCCTCCCCCTCCAGATTGGGGTCAGTAGCCAGGATCAGCTCGGTGACCGTGCCGTCGGCGAGTCGCGCGAGCAGCTCCCGGATCCGCAGGTCGTCCGGTCCGACGCCCTCGATCGGGCTGATCGCGCCGCCCAGCACGTGGTACCGGCCCCGGAACTCGCGGGTGCGTTCGACCGCCACCACGTCCTTGGGCTCCTCGACCACGCAGATCACCGCGAGGTCGCGCCGCTGATCGAGGCACACCCTGCAGCGCTCGGCCTCCGCGACGTTGCCGCAGACCACACAGAACCGGACCTTGTCCTTGACCTCCAGCAGCGTGTGCGCCAGCCGGCGAACGTCCACCGGGTCGGCCTGCAGGACGTGGAAGGCGATCCGCTGCGCGCTCTTGGGCCCGACGCCGGGCAGCCTGCCCAGTTCGTCGATCAGGTCCTGAACCACGCCCTCGTACACTTCGCGCCTTCCGTCGGCTTCTCTACTGCTCGGTGCTGCTCGATGTTGCTCGATGCCGTTTCGTACTGCTGGGGAGCTGCTGGGAGCCCCGGTGCCATCATCCAACGAACCGGGCGTCGGACACACCGTCCGACGCCCGACCCGCGCAGAAATCACACATCACCGACCGGCCGAGAACGCCCGGCTCGGCCGGTCGGGCTACTCGGACCGATCGAGCCGGGACCGGTCGGGCTAGAAGGGGAGCGCTCCGCCCAGGCCCTGGGTCAGCGGCCCCATCCGCTCGGTCTGCATCTTCTGGGCCGCCGCGCTGGCGTCCCGGACGGCCGCCAGGACGAGGTCGGCGAGGGTCTCGGTGTCGTCCGGGTCGACGGCGGCGGGCGCGATGGTCAGCGCCACCAGCTCACCGGCACCGGTGACGGTCGCCTCGACCAGACCGCCGCCGGCCGTACCGCTCACCTTCGTCTCGGCCAGCTCCCGCTGCGCCTTGCCGAGCTCCTCCTGCATCTTCTGCGCCTGCTTGAGCAGCTGCTGCATATTGGGCTGGCCACCACCAGGGAACACGGGTCACTCCTGCCTGTGCACGGAAAGATCAACATCTGACTCACCAAGCCGTCGGCCGCCGCGCGGAACCCCGCTGGACGTGCCTCCGACGTCACACCGAGCCTACGCGCCGGGTTCAGAGCCCGAGCGCCATCTCGACTTCCAGGGTGCTGGGATCGAGCAGGTACGGGCGGGTCACGCCGGTCCGGACGAATCCGCGCCGCTCGTAGAAGGCCGCCGCGCGGGCGTTCGTCTCGTGTACCTCGAGGAGGATCCGCACCGCCCCGACCTCGGTCCTGGCCCAGTCGATCACCTCGTTCAGCAGCCGATCGGCGACTCCGTCGCCGTAGCCTCCCTCGGCCCCGGCCCCGGCCCCGCTCCCGGCCCTGCCACGGCCCCGGTGCTCGGGGTGGAGCCAGACGCCGACCAGCACCGCCGTACCCGGCTCCGTCGCCAGCCCGCCCATGACCCCGATCCAGTCACCGTCCGGAGCCACCGCGACCACCCCGAGCTGACCAGGTCCGGCCATCCGCCCCACCCTGAAGCGCCACTCGACCTCGGGATGGGCCAGCGCCTCCTGGTAGGTCTCCAGGTAGGCGACCGGGCTGTCCTGCAGCATCTGCAGGCGCAGCTCCCGGTAGCGCTCCCAGCCCGCGCGCCGCACCCGCTCGATCCGGTAGCTCGCGGCCGACCTCGTCACCACTTCCGCCTCAGCACTTTCGCCTCACCCGCTCCGACTCAGCCGCTCCGACTCCCCCGTCGGGCATCACCTGTTGTGGTGGATTTCTTCGAGTACGGTCGCGCCGAGCTCACGCACGATCAGCTCCTGACCGGAGAACGCGGCCTCCTGCGGGCTCAGCTCCACTCCCGCGTCCTCGGGGAAGTCGTCCTCGGGAGCGACCGCGACGGACGGGGCCGGCGGGGCGACCGACTGCTGAGGCTGCTGAGACTGGACGGGCTGCTGGGGTTGCTGAGGCTGCGCGGGCGGTTGCTGCGGTTGCTGCGGCTGCTGAGCCTGCGGCTGCACCCGTGTCTGTGCCTGTGTCTGCGCCTGTGGGACGGGCGCCGGGGCAGGAACAACCTGCTCGGGCTGGAACGCCGGAGCCGACCTGGGCGCCTGCGCGACACCGCCGCCGCCTCCCCAACCGCCGCCTGCGCCCGCGCTACCGCTACCGCTCCCGCTCGACGGCGGCGTGGCCGTGGCCGTGCTTCCGCCACCCGAAGGATCGACGATGCACTCGACCCGCCAGTCCACGCCGAGCGCGTCGGACAGCGCCTGCTTCAGCACGTCGTCGCTGTTGCTGCTGACGAAGCTGTCGCGGGCACCCGCGTTGATGAACGAGACCTGGAGCGTGCTGCCGTCGAACCCCGCGACCTGCCCGTTCTGGCTGAGCAGGATCCAGGTGAAGCGCCGACGGTTCTTCACCGCCTCCAGAATCTGCGGCCAGTGCTGCCGTACCTGGCCCGCCCCCTGCTGCGCGGACGCGGACGGCTGCCCCGCCGTCGACTGCGGAACGACGGCGACCGGAGTGGGCACCGGAGCAGCCGGTACGGGCGCGGGCGCCTGGGGCGCGGCGGCACCGGCCGGCGGGAAGCTGCGCGGGATCGGCCAGGCGCCCGGCGCGGGCGCGGCGGCTGCAGCGGGCGCGGGCGGCTGCGCCTGCGCTGGTGCCTGCGCCTGCGCCTGCGCCTGCGCTGCCTGAATCGTCGGAGCCGCCGGAGCCGGGGCAGCGACGGGAGCCGGCGCGGGAGCCGTCATCGGCGGCGCGGCGGCAACCCCGACAGCGGCGACCGGGGCCGCGAAGCCGCCCGCCGACGCGCGCCGCTCCAGCTTGTCCACCCGGGCCAGCAGCGACAGCTCGTCGTCGTACGCGCCGGGCAGCATCACCCGGGCGCAGATCAGCTCCAGCTGCAGCCGGGGCGCGGCGTTGCCGCGCATCTCCGTCAGCCCGGTGTTGGCAATGTCGGCGGCCCGGCTCAGTTCGGCCGCGCCGAAGCCGTCGGCCTGCGCCTGCATGATCGCGACCCGGTCCGCCGGAGCGTCGATCAGGCCCTTCTCACCCGCGTCGGGAACGGTCGCCAGGATGACCAGGTCCCGCAGCCGCTCCAGCAGGTCCGTGACGAAGCGCCGGGGATCGTGCCCGCCCTCCACCACGCGGTCGATGACCTGGAAGACCGTCGCACCATCGCGTACGGCGAAGGCGTCCACGACCTCGTCCAGCAGCGCCGAGTCGGTGTAGCCGAGCAGCGAGGTGGCCATCTGATAGGTGACGCCGCCCTCGTCGGCGCCCGCGAGCAACTGGTCCATCACCGACATCGAGTCACGTACCGAACCCGCGCCCGAGCGCACCACCAGCGGGAACACCGAGTCCTCGACCTGGATCTGCTCCCGTCCGCAGACGTCCGCGAGGTAGTCGCGCAGGGTGCCGGGCGGGACCAGCCGGAAGGGGTAGTGGTGCGTACGGGAGCGGATCGTCCCGATCACCTTCTCCGGCTCCGTGGTCGCGAAGATGAACTTGAGGTGCTCCGGCGGCTCCTCGACCACCTTCAGCAGCGCGTTGAAGCCGGCCGAGGTGACCATGTGCGCCTCGTCCAGAATGAAGATCTTGTACCGGCTGTGGACGGGCGCGAAGAACGCCCGCTCACGCAGCTCACGCGCGTCGTCCACACCACCGTGCGAGGCGGCGTCGATCTCGATCACGTCGATCGAACCGGGACCGCCCGTCGCCAGGTCACGGCACGACTGGCACTCACCGCACGGTGTCGGTGTCGGGCCCTCGGCACAGTTGAGGCACCGGGCCAGGATGCGGGCGCTCGTCGTCTTGCCGCAGCCGCGCGGGCCACTGAAGAGGTAGGCGTGGTTGACCCTGTTGTTGCGCAGGGCCTGCTGGAGCGGAGCGGTCACGTGCTCCTGCCCGATGACCTCGGCGAAAGTCTCGGGGCGATAGCGGCGGTACAGGGCTAGGGACACGCCACCGACGATATCGGGACACACGGACAAACGCGTCGCCCTGCCGCCCCCGGCCCTCCCTGGGAACGCAAAGACCCCCCGTGCACCCGCCAGAGCCCTCCTACCCTTGCTGCCTTCCGGCCCTGGGGGAGTTCAGAGAGATAACGCCACACGAGGGGCTGCCCCCAACACTACCCGATCCCGGCCCCACCCCGTACCGCCGCCCCACCTCGACGATCCTTAGGCATCCACCCGCGACCACCTGCAGATAGGTGGTCGCGAGCACCCCCAAACATGTACTAAGCTCTCCCACGGAGGATTCGCCTAGTGGCCTAGGGCGCACGCTTGGAAAGCGTGTTGGGGGCAACCCCTCACGAGTTCGAATCTCGTATCCTCCGCACCCGCCCGCCAGGGCAGACGAAGGACCCGACCGCACTGCGGCCGGGTCCTTCGTCGTTGTGTGGTTGCAGTTTTGCAGGCGAGCATCCCGATGGGCAGGACCACGACGGGGCCGACCACCGATTCGTCTGACTTCTCGGACCCGTCGCGGCCCGCGCGCGGGCGCGTGAAGAGGGTGAGCACGATGGCCAGGACGACGAAGAGAGCTGCGGTCAGCGCGAGCGGCCACGGCATCGACAGTCCGCTCAGCGTGCCGACCAGGGCGAAGACCCCGGCCGAGGCGGCGCTGGCGCCGGTCAGCATCGTGCCGGACCCCACGGCTCGGGCGGGCCGGGCAGATCGCGTCGTGCCGACGTCGCCCGCTTGACGGCGGGCAGCCGGTACCGTCGCCACCCGGATGGCGAGCACGATGGGGTCGGCGGCGCCGCCGCCAGTCGTTGGGACAGGCTGCGCAGGCGGGCGGCCACGACCTCCGCGCTCGGCGGACGCTCACCCGCCGCCTTGGCGAGCAGCTCCAGCACCTCGAGCCCGTCCGGAATGCCGGGGCGCAGCACACTTGGCGCAGCGGGGGTCGCGGTCACGTGCCGGTGGAGCACCGCGACGGCGTCGCCCAAGAAGGGCGGCCACCCTGTCAGGAGCGCGTAGAGAAGGCAGCCGAGGGCCTAGACGTCGGCGGGCTCACCGACGGTCCGGTCGCCGCCGGCCTGCTCAGGCGCCATGTAGGCAGGTGTGCCGATCACACTCCCGGCAGTGGTCAGGGCTGGGCGCCAGCCGTCCAGGTGGCTGGCGATTCCGAAGTCGACGACCGTGACCCTGGCGAGCCGGGCCCGGGCGGGGTGGCGTGCCTCAGCCGCACAGGGCCCTGTCCACGGCGTCCTTCACGTGCTGCGTGGCCGCCTCGTCCGTCGGGATGGTGGTGACCGCGACGTTGGCGGCGCGGCCGTCGTCGGTGACACCGCCCCGGGTCTCGTACCCCGGGATGTCGCCGCCGTGGCCCCAGTAGACGCCGCCGCAGGACAGCGGCCTGCTCGTGAGCCCCAGCCCGTAGCGGAGGCCGGGGTGGCCAGTGGGGACGGTCGTGCGCATCTCGGCGAGCTGGGCCGCCGGGAGGAGGCGGCCGGCGAGGAGCGCGGTGAAGAAGCTGTTGAGGTCGGAGTTGGTGGAGATCAACTGGCCTGCGGCCCAGCCTGCGGAGGGGTCCAGCTCCGTGAAGTCGCGCAGCGGTCCGTCCGCCGGGTTGCGGTGGTAGCCCTGAGGGTGCGGCTCTCGGATGGTCGTCTCGCCGGGGGCGGGGAAGTAGGTGTGGCGCAGCCCGATCCGCTTGATGATGCGCCGGTCCATCTCCTCGGCGAGGGGGCGGCCGGTGACCTTCTGGACGATCAGGCCGGCCAGGACGTAGTTGGTGTTGCTGTACCCCCACTTCGCCCCCGGAGCCGCGTCGGCCTTGTAACGGAGGGCGATGTCGAGCAGCTCGCGGGGCTCGAAGTACCGGTTCCTGATCTCGTCGTCGTCGAGGTGGATGCCGTAGTCGGGGAGTCCGCTGGTGTGCTGGAGGAGCTGGCGGACGGTGATGCGCCGCCCGTCGATCCCCTCTCCGCGGACGAGGCCGGGCAGGTAGGTGTCGACGGAGGCGTCCAGGCCGATCTTCCCTTCGCCGACCAGTTGCAGGACCACGACCGCCGTGAACGCCTTGGTGTTGCTGCCGATCCGTACCTGGCCGTCCCTGGGCACCTTCGAGCCGGTGGTCAGGTCGCCGACTCCTGCGGTGTAGGTGCGGGTGCGGCCGTTCCGGTCCCGGACGCTCGCCAGCGCGGCGGGCATCCCGTCGTCGCGCACCAGCGTGTTCAGGGCCTGCTGGACGGCGTCCGGCCTGGCGGCGGCAGCAGCGGAGGCGGCTGCGGAATCAGAGGCGGAGGCGGCGGGCGGGGCGAGGGCGCCCAGCGTCATGACGCCGATGGCCACCGCGGCGGCGGCCGACACGGCTCGTCGCCGCCTGCCACCCTGCTGCCTGGTCGAGGAACGAAGGCCCTGCCGGATCTGAGCACGCATCAGTCAACTCCTGGGGAATCGTTTGGTCTGGGCACGATCCTGGTTTCCAGGGCCCTCTGACCGCATCGCGGGAAGGCGGGAGAAATCGCTCCCCCGATCGGGGGAGGCTGCCGGTGGGCTGCCCGGCGATACTGGCGACCATGATCAGGGGAATCCGGCCGCTGCTGCGCGGCTCCACGTATTCGGGTGTGCTGTTCGCCTACTGCGGTGCGCTGGCGAGCCTTCCGCTGCTGCCTCTCGCCCTGTTGCCGGCGCTGTCGTGGCGATCCGCTCCCGAGAGCGTGCAGATCGTCCTGGTGCTGCTGGTCTGGGCGGTACTGGTCGGCGTGGTCGGACTGGCGCGCCCCGTACGGCGGGCGCTGGTCGTGTCCGCCCGCCGGCTGCTGCGGGTGCCGCTGCCGAATCCGGTGGCCGGTCGCCGGACCTCTGGTTCACTCGGCCTCGACCGCTGGCGGACCCCGATCTGGCTGGTGCTGCACGTGGCTGTCGGATGGACGGGGGCGCTGGCGAGCGGGGTGCTGTTCATCATGGGCCTCTCCCTGCCGGGGAACTGGCTCGGTGGCGAGGCGCGGGCGAGTCTGTTCGGCACATCGGTCCGGGTGTCGGGCGGGTGGAGCTGGGTGATGGCGGCCGCGTGCATCCTGCTGGCGGTGGCCGTCTGCGTACTCGTGACGAAGGCCCTGCGGTGGTCGGCGCCACGGCTGTTGGGCCCGTCGGCGGCCGAGCGGCTCGCGCTGGCTGCCGAGCGGGAGCTGCTGCTGGCCGAACGCAACCGGATCGCTCACGAGTTGCACGACTCGATCGGGCACACGCTGACGGCGGCCACCATCCAGGCGGCGGTGGCGGGCGAGGTGCTTTCCGCCGACCCGGCGGCGGCGCGGGCTGCCATGCGCAGCATCGAGGAGTCGGCCCGGGCCGCGCTGGAGGACCTGGACTACGTACTCGGAGTGCTGCGCGAGGAACAGTCAGGAACAGCGCCGACCCGGACCCTGGCCGACCTCCCCGAGCTGCTGGACCGTCTGCGGCACGCGGGGGCAGTGGTGGAACCGGCCCTGTCGGGCGAGCTGGCGCAGGTGCAGGGGACGCTCTCCCGGGCGGCGTACCGGATCCTCCAGGAGGGGCTGACGAACGCGCTGCGCCACGGGGCGGGCGGCCCGATCGAGGTCCGGGTGGCGGCCGGGCCGGACGGACTGGATCTCACCGTGGTCAACCGGACCGGAGCACGGACGGGCCCGGGCCCGGGTGCCTTCCCGACCTCCGGCCACGGTCTGCCCGGACTGGCCGAGCGCGTCCGGCTGCTGCACGGTGAGTTCCAGGCCGGCCCGGACGGGACGCAGCACTGGCGGCTGGCCGTCCGGCTGCCGGTACGGGTCTCGGCGTGAGTGGATCCGACGCGGGCGAAGGCATGGCCCCGCTCGCCGTCACCGGCCCCGCCGTCACCCTCCTGATCGCGGACGACGACGAGGTGACACGCAGCGGCCTGCGCATGCTGCTCGCCGCGCAGCCGGGGATCACGGTGGTCGGCGAGGCCGCCGACGGCGTCGAGGCGGTCGAACGGGCGCAGAGCCTGCGGCCGGACGTGGTCCTGATGGACGTCCGGATGCCGCGTCGCAACGGGATCGAGGCCACCCGCCAACTGCTGGCCGAAGCGGCCGACCCGCCGAAGGTCGTGGTGATCACCACCTTCGAGAATGACGGCTACGTCACCGCCGCCCTCAGCGCGGGCGCCAGCGGCTTCGTCCTCAAGCGGCTTCCGGTCCGCCAGATCGCCGAAGCGGTCCGGGTGGTGGCGGCGGGCGAAGCGGTCCTCTTTCCGGCCGCACTGGGCCGCATGGTCGCCGCCCGCCCGCTGGGCTCCGCCGAGGCCCTGCCGCAGGCCGCCCTGACCGGCCGGGAGGAGGAAGTGCTGCGGTTGATGGCCACCGGCCTCTCCAATCCGGAGATCGCGGAGTCCCTCACGGTGAGGCTGGAGACGGTCAAGACCCACGTCGGAAACGTGCTGGCCAAGCTCGGCGCGCAGAACCGGACCCACGCGGTGGTGATCGCGTACGAGTCCGGCCTGGTGGTCCCGGGCTTCGCCGGCTGACCATTCCGAACGGCACCCAACCGCGACGGCTACAAGGCGATCCCAGCTACGTCCTGGTTGCAGTTCTGGTTGCATTCACCCCCGTCCAGCACCGTTCGGAGCCCATCTGGCGGGCCACTCCGCCGCAGGTCAGGACGCTTGCGGACGCCGCCGGACAGCCGGACGAACAGTTGGAAAGCGTGTTGGGGGCAACCCCTCACGAGTTCGAATCCCGTATCCTCCGCCGACAGAAGGCCCGGACCGCGTCGCGCGGCCCGGGCCTTCGTCGTCTTGGCCTCAGCTCAGCTTCGGTCTCGTTCACGGCCGGACTGCTTCACGAACTCCCGGATCAGCACAGCGACCCGGACCGGCGCGTCGAGATGGACCATGTGTCCGGCCGACTTCAGTCGGGCCACTCCGACGCGATCCGGCAGCGCCGCGAGCTCCGCTCCGATCCCGAGCACCAGCGCCTCGTTCAACTCTCTGATGTGCTGCGGGAGATGTCCGAGGTCCGGCATCCGCTCGCCTGCGACCAGCAGCACCGGCACGCGGAGGCCGCGCACCTCCGCGAACAGGTCGTAGCCATCCAACGGGGCCATCAGCGCGGGCAGCTCGCCAGGAAGCGGACGCCCTGCGGAGCGCCTCACACGCGCCACCTCGCGCTCCGCGTCCCACCCGAAGCGCTCGGCCGTCGCCCGTGCCCGCGCCTCCAGTTGCCCCGGATCCGTGACGGCCGGGGCGCTGGCGAAGAGAGCGATCTGCTCTGCTCGGCGCTCCCCCACCTGCTGGGGCGTCAACCCGGGGTACGACGCGGGCATCCCGCCGCCGAAGCCGTCGAGGTCCACCACGCCAGCACACTCCCGCGACGCCGCGTACCGCACGGCGATCATGCCGCCCAGCGAGTGTCCGACCAGCCAGGGCCTGCGCAGGCCCAGCCCGTGGATCACGGCGTCCACGTCGCCCAGATGGTCGTCCCATGTGTACGACGACGCCAGCGCCGAGCGTCCGTGTCCGCGCAGGTCCATGGCGACCAACCGCAGGCCGGGCAGGTGCGGCAGGACCGGCCCCCAGTCGAGCGCCGTGCGGTTCGCGCCGTGGAGGAGCAGCACGTCAGGCCCGTCGCCGCCGTGATCGAGGACGGCGAGCCCGTCGATCCGCTGCTCCGCCGTCACACGGTGACCCAGTTCCGTCACGCGGCGACCTCCTTCGCGATCCGTTCGATCTCGGCGGGCGTGCCCGCCATGATGGTGCGCAGGTGCTCGGTGACCAGGCCGACCGGCCAGTCCCACCACGCCGCTCGGAGCAGCCGCTGGATGTCGGCGTCCTCGTAGCGGCGACGGATCGGGCGGGCGGGGTTGCCGCCGACCACGGCGTACGGCTCGACATCGGCGGTGACCACCGCGCCGGCCGCGACGACCGCACCGTCGCCGATCCGCACGCCCGGCATGATCAGCGCCTGGTAACCGATCCAGACGTCGTTGCCGAGCACGGTGTCGCCCCGACTGGGCATGCCGGTGACCAGGTCGAGGGTCCGTTCGGTCCAACTGCCGCCGAACATGGTGAACGGGAAGGTGGAGACGCCCATGGCAGGGTGGGCGGCGCCCGCCATCAGGAAGCGCGTGCCGGCGGCGATCGCGCAGTATTTGCCGATCACCAGCCGCTCGGGACCGTAGCCGTAGAGTACGTTGCGGCGTTCGAAGTCCGTCGCGCCGTCGGGGTCGTCGTAGTACGTGTACTCGCCGACCTCGATCCGCGGGTCGGCGACCAGCGGGCGGAGCAGGACCACCCGGTCGTGGCCAGGGAGCGGGTGCAGGGCTTCGGGGTTCGGTATCGACGCGGTCATGAGGGGGTCCTTCCTGCATCATAACGTCTAACGCGACGCTGGTCGCCTTAGTATCCTGGCGGCACCAGCTACCCGCGCGCAAGCCCTAATGCGACTGGAGTCGACTTTGCCTGAGAACCTGGAGGCCACGCAGGCCGCGACGGCAGGCACCAGGCCCGGCGGCCGAAGTGCCCGAGTCAGGGCCGACATGGTCACCGCGACCCTCGCCGAGCTGACGGAGAAGGGGTACGACCAACTCACGGTCGAGGCGATCTGCCACCGCGCCGGCGTCCACAAAGCCACCGCGTACCGGCGCTGGGGCGGCGTCGACGGCCTGATCGCCGGCGCACTCGCCCTCTCCGCCGATCAACCCTGGCCGATCCCCGACACCGGAAACGTGGACGACGACGTCGAACTGCTGGCTCGCGAGGTGTACATCACCTTCACCGACCGCGACCTGCGCACCACCCCGACCGCTCTTATCGGCGCGGCCCTCCGCTCCGACCTCGGGGCGGCGGCACTCGGCGCCTTCTTCGCGGCCCGGCATCAGCAGGCCGCCGAAGTCGTGACCCGCGCGATTGGACGGGGCCAACTCCCCTTCGGCGTCGACCCGGTGGAGCTGGTCCGAGCCACCACCGCACCGCTCTACCACCGCCTCTTCATCACCGGCGAGCCCCTCGACGAACGGGCTGCCCACCGCGCGGCGGCCGCCGCCCTGCTCGCCGCCCGCGCCGGCCTGTTCGACGCGGCAGTGCGCTGACCGCTCGGGGCGGTCCGGTGAAGTCGCGCCGAACGCGGCCCAGGAGCGAGGTCGACCTCCGGGTCGCGGCGGGCGAACGCTCGGAGCCGACGAGATGGCCTTGGTCGCGTCGTGGTCTCAGTTGGGGTCTTGGGACTCAGGCAGCGCCTTCGTCGGGGTCTCCCGCCCCAGGTCCAGCCCCGCCCCGCGCGCCCCACCAGTCGGAACCCGCCTTGCGCCCGCAGTTCACCGGGAAACGTCCACTCTCCCTAACTGCCGAAGCCCTCCCATACCAGCGCACAGCACCCTCCACCTCCTTGCCCTCCGCCGACGACATTCACCGGTGCCTTCCTCCCGTGATGCAGAGAGGGATATACTTACAACGCGAGTTGATATCAGGAGGTGTACCGCATGAGCCGGACCGTGATCGACCTGGACGACGAGTTGCTCGCCGACGTGGCGCAGGCTCTGGGCACCAGCACCAAGAAGGAGACGGTCAACACCGCCCTTCGCGAGGTGCTGGAGAACAGACGGCGAGCGCTCGCCCTCACACGGCTGCGCGCTGCGGCCGATGCCGGGGCCTTCGACCTTGAGATCTTCGACGACAAGAGGAACTACCGTCGGTGAACGCGGCACAGTTCCTGATCGACACCAGCGCGCTCGCGCGATTCATGCGCGGCGACGCCGAGCAGTACGGCTGGGACCAGGCCGCAGCAGCTGGCCTGATCGCAACCTGCCCCATCACCGAACTTGAGTTCTTCTACAGCGCGCGGACAGCCGCCGACCGCGCTCAGGGGATCGAGGACATGCGGCTGCTGTTCGGTTGGGTACCGGTCGATGACCGAGCCTACGATCGCGCCTGGCAGGTCCAGCAGTTGCTGACCAGACGAGGCCAGCATCGCAGCGCCGGAGCCGTCGACCTGATCGTCGCCGCCACAGCCGAACTGCAGGGCCTGACCCTCCTGCACCGGGACCGCGACTTCGAGTGCATCGCGAACGTCACCGGACAGGCCCTCCAGTGGTACGGGCCGGAGTCGGGCAAATGAATCATGCTCGGTCCAGTCCATGACCGGAAGAGGGCCCTGATCCTGTGACGACGCGCCCGTGAGACGGCAGAACACGGCGCACTGTGGTTGCAGTTCTGGTTGCATTCACCTCCGTCCGGCACTGTCCGAAGCCGGGCAAGCCAGCCGCTCCACCGCGGGTCAGGACGCTTTCGGCTGCTCCCGGACAGCCGGACGAACAGTTGGAAAGCGACCGAACGCCACACCGCGCACGACGAGTTCATCCGCACTATCAGGAAGGGAGAAGCCCGATGAGCCACACTCGCTGGAAGCTCGCCCGCGAGCGCGCGATCACCGAAGGCCAGAACGAGCCGCCCGAGGTCGAAGCCATGCGCGCAGAGATCCGCATGGCCTTCGACCTCGGGCAGGCGGTCTACGACCGCCGGACAGCGCTGGGCATCTCCCAGACGGAACTCGCCAAGCGGGCCAACATGACCCAGCCCCAGATCTCGAAACTCGAGCTCGGCGGAACCGTCCCCACGCTGCCGCTGCTGGCCCGCCTCGCCAAGGCACTGGACGCATCACTGAACATCGCCCTGGATGGCGACACCTCCACCGTCGCCTTCACACCGCACACCGCCTGATCCCACGAGCAGCGGGGAGAGCCCGATGTAGTTCTCGGGGTCCGCCAGATGGGCAAGCACAGCGGCGGGCGTCGCCGCGATGTCGTAGCTGAGGCTCAGTTCGATGCTGGGCACGTCCAACTCCCCTGTCCGGTCCGGGTCCGGCCATCATCGTGGACCGGGAACGATCAGTGGATGGTCGCACCGTCCTGCTGGCTCCGCCAGGCCATCGCCGGAAGCTCCTCCAGCCGCCTCAGCCGCTATATTCATCAAGCCAGCAAGCCGAGGCTGGTGTCAGACAGCCACGAGCCGAACGCGATCACCGCAGAGCTTGGTCATGTCGTCGATGTCGGATGTCAGCAGGACGACCGGTCGCTGCTGTCGCAGCGCCATCTCGGCTACTGCCGCGTCGATCGCGTACTTGTGGCCATGAAGCCCAGCGGCGATCAACATCGCGCTGGCCGCTCGAGCCTCCTCGTCACCCACCTGCACAATCCGCAGACCGGAGAGAATCCATCGGAGCCCGGCCTGGTCGGTACGGCTGTGCACGGCTTCGATGATGGTCAGAGCACTGATCACCACCTCCATGCCCCGCTTCCGGGCCTCCGCGACCAGCGCGACGGCAGGCTCGTGGTCGCCCAGCAGCTTGGACAGACCCTCGGAGTCGAGCACCAGTGTGCCCTCGTGACTCAGCTTGCGACGGGCCATCCGCCCTCCTCGGCGAACACCTCGTCAAAGACCTGACGGGCCCGATCCTGCTCCGTCGCCGAGATCGGCCCCTTGCGACGTTCATAGTCGGCCAGGTACTCGTCCAGGATCTGACCGCGCAGCTCCCGCTCGACGGCTGCGGTGATGAACGCGGAGAACTCGCGCTTGCCCACTCGTTGGCGGATGGCCTCGGCCGTACCTTCGGGCAGGGAGAGGCTGACCCTGGTGGCCGGCCCCTCTCCGATGCTGTAGGGCATCTCAGTCATGGAGCCAGATTATCAAAGAAGTAGGAATATGGCCCATGGTCCGGACTGCCGCTCGACATGGTTGCAGTTCTGGTTGCATTCACCCTGGTCCAGCGCCGTTCAGAGGCCGATCACAGAACCGCTCCGCCGCAGGTCAAGACGTCTGCGGCTGCCCCCGGACAGCCGGATGGTCGCGCCGCACAGCCTCGTCGAGGGCGACACGGATGGTGCGGTGGGCCTGGTGCGCAGTACTGGCGGCGCCTCCGGCGGCCTGCATCTTCCCGGTAGAAGCGCTCCAGGTGCTCGGGGTCCGGCTTCTCCAAGCGGTGCGCACTGAGACCGAGGACGAGGTGCACGCGGATGGCCACGTCGATTTCCAAGCGAGGGCCATCGGCGCTCACGATCTCTCGTCGGCCTCGGGAGCCGTCCAGGGCGTTCCCGGAGGTGGCGACGAGATCTCGGGCACCTGTTTTTGATCAAAGTCTTGACACAGGGGCGAACAAAGCCGTTCGATGTCACCCACCGTGTTCGATATCGTCGAGTTATGGCGATCAATGTTCACTTCTGGTAGTTGCTGGTACCTCAGTTCTTCTTCGCCATGGAGCTTCTGCCGGTGCGTCAGGGCCCGACGGCGGGCCGGGGCAGTCGGTGGCCGTCGTCCAGGCGGTAGGCGTGCCAGCGGTCCGGGAGGTTCAGTGGGCTGATTTCAGGGATTGGGGAAGCGGATGGCGGCAAGGACGAATCGGTCTTGGCGACTGCGGCGGGCAGCCGTGGCGGCGGGGGTTCTGGTGGCAGGGGTCAGCGTGGTCCCGGCCGCGGTCGCTGCCACCCCGAGACCGCTGCTCCAGGTTCCGCCCATGGGTTGGAACGCCTGGAACACCTACGGGTGCGGCGCGACCCAGTCACTGATCGAGTCGGTCGCAGACAGCCTGGTCGCGAACGGCATGCGGGACGCCGGATACCGGTACGTCAACGTCGACGACTGCTGGATGGCCCGTGACGCGAACGGCAAGCTGACCGGCAACTCCAACTACCCCGACATGAAGGCCCTCGGCGACTACCTGCACGCGCGGGGCTTCAAGTTCGGCATCTACGAGTCACCGGGTGCCAAGACCTGCGCGGGATACTCCGGTAGCGCCGGGCACGAAGTCAACGACGCCAACACCTTCGCGTCCTGGGGCGTCGACTACCTCAAGTACGACTACTGCGAGAGTGCCTCGTCGCTGTCCGCCCAGGTCGCCGACTTCGCCAAGATGCGCAACGCGCTGGAAGCCACCGGCCGACCGATCGTCTTCAGCATCAACCCGAACAGCGGCAGCAATACGGGCGCGGGCGTCACACGGGACTGGGGCGACGTCTCCGACCAGGTGCGCAGCACCGAGGACATCGGGAACCAGTGGTGGGGCCAGAGCTGGCCCAACGGCATCGCCAACATCGTCAGCGAGAACGCCACGCTGGCTTGGCGGGCCAAGCCGGGCTCGTTCAATGATGCGGACATGCTGGAGGTCGGCAACGGCGGGCTCAGCACGACCGAGGAGCAGAGCCACTTCGCCATGTGGGCGATGATGGCCGCGCCCCTGATCGCGAGCGCCAACCCGAGCAGCGTGAACGCGACTTCGCTGGCACTGCTGAAGAACCCGCGACTCATCGCGATCGACCAGGACGCCCTGGGCCTCCAGGCGAGGGTCATCGGCGGGAGCCGATTGATCAACTCCTCGGGGTCGCTCGTCCTCGCGAAGCCGCTCAGCAACGGTGACGTCGCGCTCGCGCTCTACAACGGCTCGGACAGCACGCAGACCCTGAGCACCTCCCTGGCTGCGGTGGGCATCCCCGGCACAGGAACCTGGACCGACCAGTACACCGGCACCGTCGTCCAGAGCAGCGCCGCCGGCATCACCACCCAGGTCCCGGCCCACGGCACCGCGGTGTACCGGGTCACCGCGCCCAGCGCGCCGGCCTCCTGGTACACCGCGCTGATCAACCCCACCGCGGGTGCCCAGAGCTACGAGGCCGAGGACCCCGCCCACTCGATCGTGTCGGGCCGCTGGATCAACAATTCCGGCGCGGTCTTCTCGGCCTGCTCGGTCTGCTCGGGCGGCGAGAAGGTGAGCTGGATCGGGGGAACGAACAAGCTCTACATCAACGGTGTCTATGCCCAGAACGCCGGCACCTACCCGGTCACCGTCCAGTACGTGAACGGGGACGGGGATCGCTACGCCTCGATCTGGACCAACGGCGAGAACCTGCAGAAGGTCTCGTTCCACGGGAACGGCAACTGGAACTCGACCCAGACAGCGACCGTGGAACTGACGCTGAACGCGGGCTACAACACGATCACCTTCGGCAACGAGTACGGCGGTTGGGCCCCCGACATCGACAAGATCTCGGTGCCCGCCACCGGTTGACGTGCAGCGGTCGTAAGAGTCTCGGTTTTGCTCTCATTCACCCCCGTCCAACGGGGTTCAGAGGGCGCCCAGGAGGCGTCTGCGCCGCACATCAGGACGCCTGCGGACCCCGCCGGACAACGCCCAGCAGAATTGGAAAGCGTGTTGGGGGCAACCCCTCACGACTTCGAATCTCATATCCTCCGCACCAGCCCGCCAGGGCAGATGAACGTGATGACGGCCACCGCCCCGGGCGCCGCCCGCCGGGTCGGCCTCACGCCCGTGCCCTGGACCACCTGGGGTGAGGACTGGACGGCCCGCGCCACGGCGGACTCGGTGCACCGCACCGTTACCGGCCGACTGGCCGACTGGCCGACGGCGGCACCATCCTGCTGCACGAATCCGACTGCACCTCCGCGCCGCTGGCCTGGCGCTCGGCCCTGGGCGCCCTGCCCCGGCTGATCGACACCTGCCACGAGGCGGGCCTGCGACTGGGCCCGCTGCGCGAGCACGGCATCAAGACCGGCCGGCCCGAGCCCACCCCCGACATGACGATCCGTCATGCCGGGGGTCTCATCTCAGCACCTCGGGCCGGGGCCATGGGCCGCGCCTCAGGTCAGCGCCCGACCGGCCGTCGACGCAGCAGGAGCAGCACCGCACCGCCGACTGCGACCAGCGCCGCGCCGGCGCCCGCCAGCATGCCCGCCTCGCCCCCGCCACCGGTGGCCGCCAGCTCCTGGCCGGGCGCGCTCTCGAACGTTGTGTCCGCAGCTGCGGAGGTTCCGGCGTTCGTCGTGGTGGACGTGGTACCGCTCGACGGGCTGCCGGAGCCGGCGGGGGCGTCCGTCACCGTTACCGCGATCTCCGCCTCCGAGCCCACATGCCCCGCGTCGCCGGCGTAGCTCGCGCGGTAGACGTGCTTGCCGGTGGCGGAGGGCTGGTCGGTGAAGGAGTAGCGTCCGTCGGCGCCGACCTGAACATCCGTCAGCGGCTTACCGTCGCGGGTGATGCGGACGGTCACGCTCGTCGGCAGCGGCTTCGCGCTCTTCGCCTGCCCGGTCATGGCGAACGGCTGACCGAGCGGGACGGGCAGCCGGCTGTCCAGGAAGACGTACACCTGCGGCAGGCCGGGGTTCTCCTCCACATGCAGCGCGTAGGTGTCTCGGTCCACGTCGTGGGTGATCGCGTAGAGCCTGCTGCCGTCATGGCTGAAGGCGATGCCGTGTCCCATCGAGGCGTCCACGCCGTACAGGTAACGGTGGAGCGGCAGGACGTCGCCGAAGGCGCCGAGGGTGTAGACGTCGACCTCGCCGTCAGGGTTCGACTCCGCCACCAGGCCGGGCCCGGTGGCGAGGTGCTCGCCACCACCCGTCCAACTGTGGTCGAAGTTCCCGACGGTGGACAGATCGCTCGACTTCAGGACGAGGTCGCCGCCGTAGCGGTCCGGCCATGGGGTGGCCGCGACGACCTGGCCGCCGTCGGCGCTGAAGCCGAAGTCCGAGAGCGGCGCCTTGTCGGCCGGCAGCGCCGCGGTCCGGGTGAACACACCGGGCCCGACCACGTACCGGTCCAGTTCGACGCTGCGGCGGTAATCGGCGACCTGCGCCTGCCCGACCAGGAGCACCCCGGGGGCGGCCGGCGAGGCGGCGATGTGCGGGGCGACGTCCAGTTGGACCCAGTGCTTCGCCATGCGCGGGACGGGCGCGGGGTCGGCGAGGTCGAAACTGCCAACCCCGGTCGACGAATGCCCGGGCGGGCCTGAGCGAATGTTTCTGTAGCTGAAGAAGAGTTGGCCGCCGGTGACGGCCAGTTCGGCCGGGACGGTGTTCCCGTCGTAGAGGTCGTAGGTCTTCTTGAGAGCGAAGGTGCCGGTGTCGAAGGCCTTGATGGTGCTGGACTGCCCGTTGTCTCCCAGGACCGAGACGTAGACCGTCCCGGAGTCCGGCGAAAGCGCCAGGTGGGTCGGGTAGGGCTCAGCGACTGAGGCGAGCTTCTTCCCTCTCAGGTCGGTGACCAGGAGTTGGGCCTGGTCGAGGATGATGAGATGCCCATGGGCTTCGTCCAGGACCATCTCCTGGTAGCCGTGGATGGGAAGTTGGGCCGTCAGGCCGGCCGGGATCGCAGCAGCGGGCTGGGAACCCACCGCCACTGCGGCCACCACCGCTGCGGTCACCACCATGGAAATGCGTGCACGTCGCACGATGAACGAGCTCCCCCCGGGCTACGGATCAGTGAGCTCGTACAGTAGCGCCTCCGTTCGAAGGTTCAACTCTCCTTGCCGAGGGTTGCGGCATCGAGGTGGCCGGACCGCATCGGCGCGACCACGCCGTCCCTGCGCGGGCGTCGGACCGGCTCCAGTCTGGTCGGACGGCCGCCGGGCCCGACGAACCCCAGTGCTCTTCAGGCGCGGGTACGTCGACGCCCGACCCCAGGGCGGGCGGACGTGGGGCCGGGCGTCGAAGCGGTCCCTGGCCACCTGAGGGGGCAACGAGACCCGGACGATTCCAACGGCCAACGTGTGCCGGATGATGGGGTCAACGGACGTGAGGGGCGGCGCAGTGACAGACAGCGGATCCATCGGGTCGGAGTCGGACCTTAAGTCGAACGGTCGGGGGTCCGAGACCTTCGTTGCCGTCACGCGTTCCGAGGCCGGGGAGGTACCCGTGCCGCGCGCGGAGACCCCGGGCAGGAGCGCGAGGCCTCGGCGATCCATGCGCCGGCGGCTGGCAGTGGCCGTCCTGGTCCTGGTGATTCTGTGCCTCCCGCCGTGGTGGACGCTGTTCGCCTCCGGCGTCGACTGGCCGTTCCCGGTCTTCCTGGTCGGCACGGTCGTCTTCGCCGGCTGGCTGGTCTCCTTTCCTTTCCTGATGGTCGCGGGCCACGGGCCACGACGGAGCGACCGGGCCGCTCGCGTCGCGGACACCTCCCTCGGGATGGTCTGGGTGCTCTTCACCTGGTCGGTGCTGGGCGGCTTGGTGGACCTCGTGCTGACCGGGCTCGACGCCGGCGGCGCCGACCGGGCCAGGATCGTCGCCCTGGCCGTCGCCGTGGTCTCGGCCGGGCTGCTGGCCTGGGGGCACTACGAGGCGATGCGCGTGCCCCGGGTGAAGCGGCTGGACGTCCACATCGCGCGGCTGGGCGGTGGCCTGGACGGGACCCGAGTCGTGGTGCTGGCCGACACCCACTACGGGCCGATCGACCGGGCGGACTGGTCGGCGCGCGTTGCCGAGGCGGTCAACGCGCTCGACGCGGACGTCGTCGTCCACGCCGGCGACATCGCCGACGGCACCCCCGCCCAGCGCCGGGAGCAGTCCGCGCCGCTCGGAACGATCCGGTCCCGGCTGGCCAAGGTCTACGTCACGGGGAACCACGAGTACGGCGGGGAGGCCCAGGGCTGGCTGGACCGCATGGCGGACCTGGGCTGGGAGCCACTGCACAACCAGCATGTCGTGGTGGAGCGTGGTGGGGACGCCCTCGTGCTCGCAGGCGTGGACGACGTGACCGCCGAGTCCTCCGGCCTGGCCGGGCACCGCGCGAACCTGCACGGCGCGCTGGCGGGGGCGGACCCGGCCCGACCGGTCCTGCTCGTCGCCCACCAGCCCAAGTACGTTCCCCAGGCCGCTGCCGCCGGCATCGACCTGCAGATATCGGGGCACACCCACGGCGGCCAGATCTGGCCGTTCAACTTCCTCGTCCGGTTGGACCAGCCGGTGGTGCACGGCCTGAGCCGGCACGGGGAGCGGACCCAGCTCTACACCAGCCGTGGCACCGGCTTCTGGGGGCCGCCCTTCCGGGTCTTCGCACCGAGCGAGATCACCCTGCTCACACTGCGCTCGGGCGGCACGTCACCCGCCGCACAGCGCACCGGAGCCACCACCACGAAGGACACGAACTCCGAGCTGGGCACCAACGCCGGCTACCGCTGACCGGTCCGACGACCCTCGAACTCATCCCGCTCCTGCGGAGATCGCACCCGGCGGCACTACAGGTCCGCCGGGGAAGTCGCGAGCAACTCCCGGACGGCCATGCCGATGAAGGCTGCCGCCTCAGCATCCACCCCGCCGCCTGCGAGGTGTCCCCAGATCCCGGGGATGGTCCGGACCGTGCCGTCGGGGATGTACTGGCAGGCCCAGACTTCGTCCTCCGGCGGGAAGTAGAGGTCTCGTCGGGAGGGCAGGCTCAGCGTTCGGGCCGGGATCGCACCCAGTGCCCGGGGGAGGTCCCCCTGGAAGCCCGGGGTGGCACCGATGTCTGCGTGCTGCCAGGTCCACAGCATCGCCAGCAGGTCGTTGGCGTCGCAGCCGGCTGCTACTGGAGCTTCCACTGCTGGTTCCAGGCGTTGTTGCAGGTCCAGACGCCGAGGGCCTTGGCGTCCTCGTCGTAGGTCAGGCAGTCCTGGTCGGTGATCCGGATCTGGTACTGGTCGCCGCCCTTCGCGGAGCCCGCCGGCTGACCCCCGGCCGGGCCGACCCTCGCAGGGCCGGCCCGGCCGGGGGATCAGATGCGGTCGGCCGCGCCCAGTTCAGGCTGCGACGCCAACCCGGTTCAGGGGTGCTACCCCCACCCCGTGGATGGGGGTGCTCCTCATGGGCCGTCAGGTTCCGGTGGGCCAGGCTGATGGGACGGAATCGACGGCCGCCAGAGGCGGCCCACACCTCGGGGACGGCCGGCATGCGCGTGATGAGAATCGGTGACAGCCAACGGAGTTGGGCCCGGTCGCTCGCCGCTGCGGCGAGGGCCGTCATAGCGATGGCCGTAGTGGCGAGATCCGTCATGGCGAGGTCCGTCATGGCGAGGTCCGTCACCGCCTACCGTCTCGGGCTGCTTCCGCTGCTGCTGTCGTGCGTCGCGCTGGCTCTGCTGCCCGCAGGTACCGCAGCGGCCGGCTCCGCAGACCCGGCGGTCACCGAGGTCTCGTTCATGGGGGTCGGTGGCGTCGAGTTGCACGGGACGGTGGTGGCACCGGCGTCACAGGGGGCCGGCGGGCCGGGCAGCACCGGGCGTCACCCGGGTCTGGTCATGCTGCCCGGGGCGGGGCCCGGCGGGCGGACGGAGCTCAGGAGTGCTGCGGAGGCGTACGCCCGGCACGGCGTGGTCACCCTGATCTACGACAAACGGACGGTCGGCTACTCGACGGTCCACCGGGACTACTCGGTGCTCGCCGACGACGCTCTCGCCGCCCTGCACGTGCTTCAGGCGCGGCCGGACGTCGACCGGGGAGAGGTCGGGCTCTGGGGCCTGTCCGAAGGAGCGTGGCCGGCCTCGCTCGCCGCCGGTCGCTCGGCCGACGTGGCGTTCCTGATCACCGCCGGTGCGGTGGGGCTCACTCCGGCCCGCCAACAGGCCTGGGCCTACGGGGAGTTCCTCGGTCACCACCAGGTGTCCGGTTCCCTGCCGAGCACCCTGCAGGACACCGCGTCCCGGCAGCTGGTCGGCGCGGGGCTGTTCCCGGAGGCCGACTACGACCCGGTGCCCGCCTGGGAGCACGTGCACCAGCCGGTCCTGGCCCTCTGGGGTGACCTCGACCGCGAGGCCGCACCCGCAGAGAGCTCCCGGATCATCCGGCAGGCGCTGGACCGGGGCGGCAACACCCACTACACGATCCACTTCGTCCCAGGGGTCCGCCACAACCTGAACCTGACCGCCGACGGCGGCTTCGACCGGCCCTCGGCGCTGCCGGCCGACTACGCGGACTACGAAGTCTCCTGGATCCAGCGGCTGAGCCAAAGCGGCAGCCTGCCACCGGTCAGCGTGGACCCGGCTCCGCAGCAGGACCGGCAGAGCCAGGCGCTCGCCCCGCTGAGCTGGTACGAGTCGCCCTGGCTCCAACTCGTGGCCGTCCTGGTCATGTTGGCCGGCTTCGCCGGATACCCGCTGGTCGGTGCGGTGCGCAGGCTGCGCGGCCACCGGCACCCCGCCCCGCTGGGCCGGTCGGCCCGCCGGCTCGCGGCAGCCGGGCTGGCGGCCTCGGTGGGAACGCTCGGCTACCTCCTCTTCACCGTGCTGACGGCGGCCAACCTGATCGGACCGGTGTTCCTCGGCCGACCGGTGCCCTGGCTCGTCCTGCAGTGCCTGGCGGTCGTCACGGTCGTGGCGACCGTGTGCACCGTGGTCGCGTGGCGGCGTACGCGGCCCGTACTGTCACGGCTGGAGCGGGCTCGGCTCGGCCTGCTGCTGACCGCCGGGGCGGTGTTCGTACCGTGGGCCGCCTACTGGGGTCTGCTCCGGCCCTGACAGTTCCTGCACATACAGAACAGCGGCCCCTCGGGCTCAACGCACCGCAGGCGCACGGAAAACCGATGGCGTCCGGGCCCGCCGCGCGGGCAGGATGGTCCGCATGTCCAAGTACGCCATCGCCGAGATGCCCGCAGTCGCGGGCGCGATGGCTGCTGCCCTGGCAGTCGCAGCCGCATTCGACGGCGCACGAAGCTGACCTTCCCCGGGATGTCCCGGAGCCTCGGACGGGGAAGGTCGGCCCGTCGCTGAGGTTCCGTCACCATGCTTACGACTCGCAGGGAAGATCCCGTCATGGCCAAGCAGGCCTTCGTGCGCACCAAGCCGCACCTCAACATCGGCACCATGGGTCACGTCGACCACGGCAAGACCACTCTCACCGCCGCCATCACCAAGGTTCTCGCCGAGCGCGGCGGCGGCACCTTCGTCCCGTTCGACCGGATCGACCGGGCCCCGGAGGAGGCCGCGCGCGGCATCACCATCAACATCTCCCACGTCGAGTACGAGACGGAGACCCGCCACTACGCCCACGTGGACATGCCCGGGCACGCCGACTTCGTGAAGAACATGATCACCGGCGCCGCCCAGCTGGACGGCGCGATCCTGGTCGTCTCCGCGCAGGACGGCGTGATGCCGCAGACCGCCGAGCACGTGCTGCTGGCCCGTCAGGTCGGCGTCGAGCACGTTGTCGTCGCGCTCAACAAGGCCGACGCCGGCGACCCGGAGCTGCTCGAACTGGTCGAGTTGGAGGTCCGCGAGCTGCTGACCACCCACGGCTACGACGGCGGCGGGCTGCCCGTCGTACAGGTGTCCGGACTGCGGGCGCTGGAGGGCGACCCGCAGTGGTCGGCGGCCCTGCTGGAGCTGCTGGACGCGGTGGACGAGTACGTCCCGACTCCCGTTCGGTACACGGACGCGCCGTTCCTGCTGCCGGTCGAGAACGTGCTGACCATCACCGGTCGCGGCACGGTCGTGACCGGCGCGGTCGAGCGCGGCCGGGTCCGGATGGGCGACCGGGTGGAGGTCCTCGGCTACGGCTCGGACCTGCAGTCCGTCGTCACCGGCGTCGAGACCTTCGGCCGGACGATGGAGTGCGCGGAGGCGGGCGACAACGTCGCGCTGCTGCTGCGCGGCGTGCAGCGCGGTCAGATCCGGCGCGGGCAGGTCGTCGTCGCGGTCGGCAGTGCCTCGGTGCACACCCGCTTCACCGCGCGGGTGCACCTGCTGTCGACGGCGGAGGGCGGCCGCCGCACGCCGATCACGAGCGGCTACCGCCCGCAGTTCTACCTGCGGACGGGCGACGTGGTCGGTGACGTCGAGCTGGGCGAGGGCACCTCGGTGGCGCGGCCGGGTGACACCGTCGAAGTGACGGTGACGCTCGGCCAGCCCGTGCCGCTGGAGCCCGGCCTCGGCTTCGCCGTCCGCGAGGGCGGCCGTACCGTCGCTGCGGGCACGGTCCGGACCGTCTGCGAGTAACCCGGCTCCGGCCGGGACGAGGGCTCCGGCCGCTGCGGCGCGGTCGGAGCCCTCGTCCGCATATACCCGCAGCGCGAGGGCGGAAGACGCTGGGACATGTATCTGAGACTTGAGGATATTCTGCGTCTCTTTCGATCTCCCTAGGGTTGGCCACATCAAACCGATGTCGAAAGACTCGAAGACGAAGACAAGGGAGAGTCCCATGCGTGCAGTCATCCAGAACTCGATCGGCGGCCCCGAGGTGCTCGAGGTCGTGGAGGTCGCGCGGCCGAAGCCGGTCGAGGGCGAGGTGCTCGTCCGGGTGCACGCGAGTGCGCTGAACCCGGTGGACACGATGGTCAGGTCAGGGGCGCTCCCGCTGCTCGGGGAGCCGCCGTTCGGGCTCGGCTGGGACATCTCCGGGGTGGTCGAGGAGGCCGGGCCGGGGGCCGGGTTCGCGGTCGGCGACGAGGTCTACGGGATGCCCTACTTCCCCCGCGCCGCGACCGGCTACGCCGAGTACGTCGCCGCCCCCGCGCAGCAGCTGGCCCGCAAGCCGGCCTCGCTCGACCACGTGCACGCCGCCGCGCTGCCGCTCGCCGCGCTCACCGCCTGGCAGGGCCTGGTGGACGCGGCGCGGCTCGCGGCCGGGGACCGGGTCCTGATCCACCGCGCCGCCGGCGGTGTCGGCCACCTCGCCGTCCAGATCGCCAAGGCCCGAGGGGCTTACGTGATCGCGTTGGCGAGCGCGGCCAAGCACGAGTTCGTACGCGGCCTCGGCGCCGACGAGGTGATCGACTACCGGACCACGGACTTCACCGAGGCCGTGCGGGACGTCGACGTGGTCTTCGACTCGACGGCCCAGGGCGAGCGGTCGCTCGGCGTGCTGCGGCCGGGAGGCGTACTCGTCACCATCCTGGAGCACCGCGACGACGAACTCGCGGCCACCACCCGGGCCTCCGGCCGACGCTTCGCGGGGGTCATGGTCGCGCCGGACCGCGCGTCCCTGGAGGCGATCACCGAGCTTGTCGACGCCGACCGGATCCGTCCGTACGTCGCCGAGACCTTCCCGCTGGACGAGGTCGGCAGGGCGCACGAGCTGATCGAGTCCGGCCGTACGCAGGGGAAGATCGTCCTGACGGTCTGACCGGGCAGCGAGCCCGTACCGTTGGGCGCGAAGAGCATGGAGGAGGGACACACATGGACGTCCTCAGCGAGGCGTTGGCATCGATGCGGACCGGGAGCCCGGCGTCGATCCGTACCGACGGCCGCGCGCCGTGGGGGCTCCGGCTGCCGTCCGTGGCGGGGGCCGGGTTCCATGTGGTGCTGCACGGAACCTGCTGGTTCATCCCACTGGAGGACGCCGCACCACGTCTGAAGCCGATCGCGCTTGGCCCCGGCGACGTGATCTTCCTCCGGGACGGCAGGGGCCACATCCTCGCCGACGACCCGTCCTCGGCCGCGTCGGCGGCCGGGCCCGAGCAGTTCCGCAGCAGGCCGCCGATCGGATCGGTCTCGATCGGCGGCGACGGTCCGCAGACCAGCCTGCTCTGCGGCAACTACCACCTGGACCAGGGCCGGCCGCATCCGTTGGTCCGTCAGCTGCCCGAGGTGATCCATCTGCCCGCGAGGTGCGGCCGGTATCCCGAACTCACGGCGGCGGTCCAGCTGCTCGGTTCGGAACTGGAGAATCCGCGCATCGGCTCGGACGGCATCGTGCCGGCCCTGATCGACTCGCTGCTGCTCTACATCCTGCGGGCCTGGCTGGAGGAACAGCCCATCGCCGCCGCCGAGGGCTGGGCCGCCGCGCTGGGCGATCCGGCGGTCGCCCCGGCCCTGGCCGCCATCCACGAGGACCCGTCGGCGCAGTGGACGGTCGAGTCACTGGCCACCCGGGCCGGGCTCTCCCGCGCGGCCTTCGCCCGCCGCTTCGCCGCACTCGTCGGCGAACCGCCGCTCTCGTACCTGACGCGCTGGCGGATGACGACGGCCGCCAGACTCCTGCGGGAGGCCGACGTGCCGCTGAGCACCGTCGCCACCCGGGCCGGGTACGGCTCCGAGTTCACCTTCGGGAAGGCGTTCAAGCGCGAGTACGGCCTGGCCCCCGGCCACTACCGCCGCCAGGCCCAGGATCAGGCGGCCTGACGCTGCCGACGGTCCGCAGTCCTCAACCGTCACCGGGCAGGCCGGCCAACAGCTTTGCTGCCGACGGCCCTTGGTACGGGGAGAAGTACGGGTTGAGGGCGAGCGCCTCGCGCAGGTCCGCCCGGGCCTCGGGTCGGCCGAGAGCGGCCTCGATGGCGCCCCGGTGATAGGCGAAGAGCGCGTTGTGCCAGCCGGTGGCGGCGGCCTGCCCGGCGAGGTCGAGCGCCTGGGCGTCCTGGCCGGCCCGGTGCAGCGCCCAGGCGAGGGCGTCGGCGACCAGCACGCTCTTGCGACGCCGCCACTCCTCGGTCAACAGCCTGACGGCAACCGACGGTTCGGCGTGGTCGGCCTGATAGAGCATCAGCGCCGGATCGACCGGTCCGCCGGTGGATTCCAGCAGCTTCACCTCGGCGGCCAGCGCCGCCAACTGCGGCTTCGCCGAATCCTCCTGGTGCAACGAGAGCTGCAACTCCGCCAGTTCCAACAGGAACTGGGGTAGCGGCACGCGGGCGACCAGCGCTTGATAGCCCCGCACCGCCTCGTCCGGATGACCGGTGGCCGCAGCGACCCGCGCCTGCCCCGCCTGGGCGAAGTAGTCGTCGGGGGCCACCGCCAAGGCTCGGCGGTAGTGGTCGTCGGCCTGCGCCAACTCACCGCTGTCCCAGGCGAGATCACCGAGCCGGTGCTCGCAGAAGGCGGTGTCACCCGGGGTGACGGCGGCCTCCCGGGCGCGCCGGAGGGCGATCTCCGCCTCCTCGGTGCGCCCGTGCGTCTCCAGGTCGTACGCGGCCCGGGTGTAGGCGGGCACGGTGGGCGCCAGATCGAGCAGGCGTTGGACGGACGCGGTGGCCGCCGGGTAGTCGCCGAGCTGGATCTCGGCGTCGGCCAGCACCAGGTAGCCGGCCGCCCGATCCGGTGCCATCGCCGTCGCCTGCTCGCCCAACTGCCTTGCCGTGGCGAACTCGTGGCGGGCGTTGGCGAGCATGCCGGAGCCGGTCAGTGCTCCGTAGTTGAGCTCCGGCTTGAGAGCGAACGAATGCTGGAACGCCTGGTCGGCGTCGGCCAGCCGGGCGGCGTCCAGCGTGAGCCGGGCCTGGTCGAGGTCGGCCAGGCCCAACTGCTCCCAGGCGTAGGGGTCCTGGGGTCGGCCCCGGCGGCGGACCGGGCCACCCCCAGCCGGTCCGCCGGGGGCGGTGCGGCCGGCGGAGTGCCGCCCGCACCGGCCGGGGCGAGCGGGGCGGGCGGTGTGGCCGGACCGAGGGCGAGCAGCCCGGCCGCGCACCCCAGCACCGCGCCGACGGCACCCACGGCCAGCCCCGCCCGCGCCCACGGCCGGAGCGACCCGGGGCGGAGCAGGCGCGAGCGGCGGGCCGGCTCCTCGGCCGAACTCACGGGGCCGCGTGCGGCAGGTTGAGGTACGGGAAGACCGAACCGGCCGGCGCGGGCTGGGCGTCGAAGCTCGGCGGCGGCAGCAACCCGGCGGCGGAGCGGTCCGAAGGCTCGCCCTCCAGCATCCGCAGCAGCGGACCGTCGATCACGTCGTTGGGCCGCCGGCCGTTCGGGTAGCCCTGTAGGTCCCCGCCGAGCACGCCGTTCGGATCGGGCCGCGCCGCCAGTGGCGTCAGCAGGTTGAGGCGCACCTCGTCGGCCCAGGCCAATGCGCTCGGGTCGGCATCGGCGTTCATCGCCTGGGTGTTGAGGTCGAAGCCGAACTTCGACCCGTTGTTCTTGCCGATCCCGCCCAGGTAGAGCGCGCGGATATCGGTGCGCGGACCCTGCGGGGCCGACATGACGCCCGTTGCCTCGATCTTGTGCGGCGGGGCCGGGTCGAGGGCCGAGTTCAGGAAGGCGGTGTCGTACTGGTCCTGGTCCGCAGGACGGGCGTTGAAGCGGTCCTCGGGCCCACCCGGTGTGGTGGTCACACCGGCGGTGCCCCACAGCGCGAAGCAGATGTGCGGGTTGCCGAGCCGGGAGACCTGCCGGTAGCTCGCCGCCTGGGTGCGCAGGTCACGACCGAGGTCGGCGCCCTGCCGGGACATCGTCGCCCAGACGCCGACCACCGGGTTGCGGGACGGGTCGCCTCCCAACGCCAGTTCTTTCTTGGGTACTTGGAGGATCAGGCTGCTGACGTTGACGGCGGCGAGCGGATTGGCGGCCGGCAGGTAGCCCGGGACCGGGCCGACGGTGCCGAGGACGAAGTAGCCGAAGACCCGGGCGTCCGCCTGGAAGGACTCGGCGCTCTGGGTGGTCACCGTCCGGCCGCCACCGGGCAGCGTACGGGTCGCCTCCTGGCGCAGCGCGCCGTAGTCCGGCATCAGCGTGGACCCCGCGTGAGTGGGGGCCACCGGCACGTCGGAGAGCAGGACTTCGGGCTGCTGACCGGACCTGATCCGCTCCAGCGTGTAGTACTGGCGGAACAGCAGGTTGCCGTCATGCAGCGACCGCACCGGGCCTGCGGCGATCGGCCCGGCGCCGAAGAGGCGGCGGTCCTCGGTCCGGAAGGTCCAGCGGTAGGTGATGTCGGAGCCGCCGGTACCGCGCCCGTCAACGTGGATCTCGTAGCGGGCGCCGGTGGCGAACGGGTAGTTGACCGCACCGCTGCCGAGCGAGCTGCCCGGCAGCTGGGTGGGCTGGACGTCCGCGATCACCGTGGCCATGTCCGGGTTGTCCGGGCTGGTGAAGGCGTAGACGTCGGTGAAGTTGGACTGCGAGTCGGCGATCACCGAGGGCGCGTCGAAGTGCCCGCCGGCCTGGCTGGTACCGAGGTACGGACCGGCCAGCGTGGCGGCGGTGAGCAGGGCGGTCGTCGCGGCAAGAGCAAGTCGTCCGTTGCGGCGGGGCGCGGGGCTGGGCATCGGGCTGGGCATCGGCTTCTCCAGGCGTCAGGCGTTGGGCGTCGGGCGTCGGGCGTCCGAGGGGCGGCTGCGGAGCTCTCTCCACGCAGCACAAGGCGACCGTCGGTCCGTTCCGCCGGGCCGACCGCGAGCCTCACCCTAGGGCGGTTCTGGATCATGAATCGAGCAGGTCACGGCAGCGACCACCGAACGGGTGGCAGGTTCCCCCGGATGGGCGCAACAAGTTGGCGGATGAGCCGCGAAGTGACGTACAGATTGCCCGCTTCGTCAACGAAGCGTCAATTATTGCTCGGTTATGGAGAATTGATCATGCGTCTGTTCCGTACCCTCTCGGCCCTCGCCATGGCAGGTGCGCTGGCACTGTCGGCCGCCCCGGCCGGCGCCGGCACCGCACCCGCCGCCGCCCCGGCGGCCTCCGCCGAGCACCGGGCCAACCGCGTCTACATCTCCCCCTGGGGCAGCGCCCACGTCCGGCTCAGCGGCGACACGCAGAAGTGGCTCACCGACAACGGCGTCACGCTGGGCGTGATCGCGCCGTTCACCCTGGACCCGGACGGCTTCGGCGTCGACATGCCGATCGGCTCCTCGGCCGGTGACCACATCGACTCGAAGGGCCGGATCTTCTATCCCGGCGGACTGACCCTCAACCAGGCGAGCAGCGGCACCTCCGTGGAGCTTCAGCCCACCTGGATCCGGATCGTGCCGGAGCCCGGCTACTCGGCCGGCATCAAGGTCAACGGCACGGACCTCAGCCCCGAGACGCTGCTCGGCTACACCACCCCCGCCGAGGTGCTGGCGAGCGGGCGGCCGACGATGACCGGCTTCAGGCTCGACAAGTGCCCGTTCCACGTCACCCAGGCCACCAGCGACCTGACCACGCAGTACTTCGGCGCCGGGTTGAAGACCGACTCCATGTTCTTCACGCTGACGCCCAGGTTCGACTACGTCCCCACCAGCTGACCCCGCGTAACCCTGCGGCGCAGCTCGAAGGCTCCGACCGGTCTCTCGGTCGGAGCCTTCGGCATTCCGTGCCTGTCCGGGCACCAGACGCCCTGACATCCTGACACCCACCCCGTCTGACGAAGGGTCTGCCCGATCGGGCAGCGGAACAGGGCCGAATTCCGCGCTCTGTTGCTTGGCCGTGACGGCCGCCCAACAGATCCCGGATCTCGGACTGTCAGGCTTCCCACATCGCGCAGAGCAGCAACCGGTCGAACCGGTGAACCCGGCCCCTTTCGGGACGACGGCGCGGCTCCCGCGAACTCAGCGCACCACACCGCCTCGTCGTGATCGTCCCTGGGGGGAAGCACTCATGTCCGCTCGTGCCCACAGCCGTACCGCCGCCGCCATCGTCCTCACCGCCGCCGTAACCGCCGGAGCCGCCCTGCTCACCGGGTGCGGCCCGACCGCCGCCAACGCCGCCGCCCCGACGAGCGCCGCTCCGTCCGGCGTCTCGTCCGGCCTCCCGTCGGCCGTCCCGTCCGGCGTCCCGAGCACCAAGTCCGGCGCCCCGAGCGCCACCCCGAGCACCACGCCCCGCAGCACCCCGAGCGCGAGCACTCCGAGCCCGAGCGCCCCGGCCCGGAACGGTACGGCGAACAGCAGACTGACCATCAGCAACGGGACCAGCCGGGTCCTGATGAACGGCACCTCGGTCGACTTCGGCACCGTCGTCCGGGACCTCGCCTGGTCCCCGAACGGCAGCAAGGCCGCGTTCATCGACGGCGCGGGCAATCTCGACACCGCCAACCCGGACGGCAGCGGACGCGTCGTGGTCGCCAAGGCCCCCAGCGGTCAGGCCTGGTCCCACCCGACCTGGCAGGTGACGGCCGTGGACCCGGTGAACCACGTCCCCGTGAAGAACAACATCTTCTTCGCCGCCTCCCAGGGCGGTGTCTCCCGGCTGGAGAAGGTGCTCGCCACGGCCGTGGGCGGCACGCCGGAGGCGCTCGAGCTCGTCCAGGACGACGGCGAGGAGAACCCCGCCGTCCTCCCGCTGGTCGGCAACAGCTGGCCGAACGGCGGCGGCACCATCGGAAGCGCCGTCTACGCGAACACCAACGGCAACGTCTACATCCGCGACGAGAACCTGCGGCAGAGCGGCGCCATGGTCACCCAGGGCTCCCAGCCCGCGCTTGCGCCGGACGACGAGAGCGTCGTGTTCGTCCGTTCCGTCGGCGGCCACGACCACATCTTCCGGGGGAGCTTCGACCACACCGCCAAGGACCTCACCCCGCACGCCACCACGGACTACACCGAGCCGGCCTGGTCCCCGGACGGCAAGACCCTGGCCGTACGGACGCCCAACGGGGTCGCGACGCTGCCGGCCGACGGCTCAGCCGCGCCGACCGTCGTCTCCACCTTCCCGGGCCTGCCCGCCTACCGGGGCTGACCCCGGTCCCGCTCGGGGCGGGCGAGCTCGGCGCGCAGCTCCTCCAGGTGCGCGTCGGCGGTGTCGTGCGGCAGGAACTCGACCAGGTCGACGAACCTGAACAGGACCTGGGCCTCGGCGATCGCGAACTCGTAGTCGCCGAACCCCACCACCGCGCCGAGCCCGCCCCGCACCGCGCCCCGGACGACATGCGCGGTCAGCTCGTCCGGCTGAGCGGCGGACATCCCGCGCCGCGCGTTGGGCCGGGCCAGGTACGGGCAGACCATCGAGGCGTACAGCATGCACGCGCGGTGCCCCGGCCCCTCCAGGGTCGGGGCCAGGTTGCGGTACGGCCGCCCGGCGGCCAGCGCCTCGCCGATCGCGGCGGCCTCCGCCGCGCCCACCACCCGCCACACCGGCCCCTGCGGCATCAGCGTGTTGCAGACCGAGCAGAGCCGCCCGCGCGCACACTCCGCGCTGCGCCCGTGGTCGGTGAGCGCGAACTGCGGCTCCTCGCCCTCCCACGGGGTGATGGCGGGCACCGGGTAACCGCGGGTGTCGCGGGGCCGTACCTCAACGGTCGGCGGCATCGGAACCGAGTCGAAACGCACCCCTCATGCCTACCAGGCACCCGCCCGGCGTCAACCACCACCCCTGGAGCTGAGGGCCCTCCCCCCGAGAGGGCCCTCAGCCGGGTCACTCCACCGACCGGTGGCTCCACGAGCCGGGCCGGCTGTGGACGCCCACCCCGTGCGACGTGTTCAGCCAGACCCCCGTACTGGCCGATGCACTTCCCGCCGCCATTCCCGGCCCGCCGGCGGCCGGCGCCGCCACTGCCGTGACCGTGGCCGCACGGCGTCCGAGCTCTAACCTCATAGTTGCCTCCTGACAGGAACGACCGACACGGACGACCGCTCCCGGGTGGCCCGGTAGTGAATCCGCCGGCCGGGCCACCCGGTGGAAGCGGCTGGCCACAACCTATGGACAGGCGTCCTTGATCCGTCCTAGGTTCGTCCTGCTGCAGGCTCAGCGAACTGTCGCGCGCGAGCTCACGGGATGCGGGGGAAATGAGATTCGGTGTCCTGGGGCCGCTGAACGCCCGGTTCCAGGGGCGTGAGGTCCGGCTCAACGGTCCACGGCACGCCAAAGTGCTCGCCGCCCTGCTGGTCGAGGCCAACCAGGTGGTCCTGATGCCCCGGCTGATCGAGGTGATGTGGGACGGCGACGGCCCTGCCACCGCCGTCCGGCAGGTCCAGGACGCCGTCTCCGGGCTCCGCCGCAGCCTGTCAGCCGGCGGCGCGCCGCCCACCCTGATCAGCACCCTGCGCGGCGGCTACCGGATCCAGCTGGACACCGACCAGCTCGACCTGCTGGCCTTCGAGCGGGAGCGGCAGTCGGCACAGCAGTGCCCGGCCGCCGCCGACACCGTCGCCGGGCTGCGGCGCGCGCTGGCCTGTTGGCGCGGTCCGGCCCTCGCCGGGCTCGCCGGCCGCGCCCTGGAGAGTGACGCGGCCCGGCCGAACGTACTGCGCACCACCGTGCACAAGCAGTGCCTCGACCTGGAACTCACCCTGGGCCGCCTGCACCGCGACCTGGGGCGGACCGAACCGGCCCGGCAGTCCTTGGCGGAGGCGCAAGCCCTCTTCCACACGCTGAAGGTCCCGGAAGCCCAGCAGGTCGCGGAGCTGCTGGCCGAACTACCGCAGTAGCCACACCGGGCGCCGGACACACCGAGCGCCGCACTCCACGACGCGAGCGCCGCACGGGCGTGTTGCGCCACGGCGGGACGGTGGCGTCCGGGAGGATGCGCGCATGGACCACACCATTCGGCTCGCACAGCAGCCCGAGGCCGACGAGCTGCTCGGCCGCAGCCCGCTGGCCGCTCTGATCGGCATGCTGCTGGACCAGCAGATCCCGATGGAGTGGGCGTTCTCGGGCCCGTACACGATCGCCCAGCGGCTGGGGCGCACCGACCTGGACGCGCACGAGATCGCCGCGTACGACCCGGACGAGTTCGCCGCGCTGCTCTCGGCGAAGCCCGCCGTCCACCGCTACCCGGGGTCAATGGCCAAGCGGGTGCAGCAACTCTGCCAGGCCCTGGTGGACGACTACGACGGCGACGCGGCCGCCGTGTGGCACGACGTCACGTCCGGCAGGGAACTGCTGGCCCGGCTGAACGCGCTGCCCGGCTTCGGGAAGCAGAAGGCCCAGATCTTCCTGGCCCTGCTCGGCAAGCAGCTCGGCGCCACCCCGGAGGGCTGGCGGGAGGCAGCGGGCCCGTACGGCGAGGAGGGCGGCTTCCGCTCCGTCGCCGACATCACCGGCCCCGAGTCCCTGGACAAGGTCCGCGCCTACAAGCAGGCCGCCAAGCTGGCCGCGAAGCAGGCGGCCAAGGGCGCCGGCAAGTAGGCACCCCGGCGCCCCCGATCAGTCGGCGATGTTGGCGGTGTTGCGGTAGAACGCCGCGTCGTCCGGCCTGCGGTACGCCGGGCGGTGCCAGGTCGCCGGGCGCAGCGACTTGCGTACCTCGTCGGCGACACCGAGCACCGAGGCGAACAGGGCCATCCGGGTGGGGATGCCGGCGTCCGACTGCCGGAAGACCGCCAGGCGCGGGTCACCGTTGAGGTCGGTGCCGAGGTCGTTGGCGCCCGGACGGCTGTCGCGCGGCAGCGGGTGCATGATCACGGCGTCCGGACGGCAGACCCGCTCGACCAACGCCCGGTCGACCCGGAACTCGTCGCTGTACGGGAGCGGCTTGTCGGCGAACCGCTCGGTCTGCAGCCTGGTCGCGTAGATCGCGTCGGCGTCCGCCAGGCCGACGCTGGGCCGGTGGCTCTCCTCCACCCGGTGGCCACGGGCCGCGACCAGCTCCAGCAGCTCCTCGGGCATCCCGAGCCCCTCCGGAGAGACGCAGACGATGGTGAGGTCGTCATAACGGGCGAGCAGCTTCATCAGGGAGTGCGGGGCCCGGCCGTGCCGCAGGTCGCCGATCAGCGCGATCCGTCGGCCGTCCATGCTCTTGCCGAGCCGGCCGAACTCGCGGTACAGGGTGTACATGTCGAGCAGCGCCTGCGTCGGGTGCTCACCCGCGCCGTTGCCCGCATTGACCACCGGGATGTTGCTGACGGCCGCGAACTCGTGGATGGAGCTCACCTCGGGGTGCCGCATCACCGCCAGGTCGCAGTACCCGGCGATCACCTGGCTGGTGTCGGCGAGCGACTCACCCTTGCTGAGCGACGAGACCTCGGAGCCCGTGGTGCTGGTCACCGCGCCACCGAGCCGCAGGAAGGCCGACTCGCAGCTCAGCCGGGTGCGGGTGCTCGGCTCGAAGAACAGGCTCGCCATCACCGCGCCCTCCAGCACCCGGGTCACCTGCTCGCCCCGGGCGACCGGCACCAGCACGTCCGCCAGTCCGAAGAGCTCCTCCAACCGGCCCCGGTCGAAGAGGTCGCTGGAGAGAATGTGCTGTCCGGTCAGTGACATGGCGGCTCTGACTTCCTCGTAGTGCCAGTAGTACTAAGTGGTGCTCGGCAGTGCTCGGCCGTGCCGTTCGGCGCCGACAGTCTACTTGGCAGGGGTTCTCGCAACATTTGCCGAAAGTTCGCCACGGCCGGGGCGACCAGGGGCGGGCGCCCGTAGAGTCGTCCATATGGCGATGGAGCGACCCAGCAGCACACTCGACCCGGCCCGGATGATCGCCGAGGCGCGCAAGGCGTTCTTCGTGATGTTCGCGCTGCTCTGTGTGGTCTGGGCGGTTCAACTCGCCAACTGGGCCGACGACTACCGGCTCTCCGTCGACTTCGGCATCATGGCGCACCAGCCCGACCGGCTGCCCGACGTGCTCGCCGCCCCCTTCCTGCACGCCAACTGGCGTCACCTGGAGGGCAATTCCGGCCCGCTCTTCGTCTTCGGCTTCCTCGCCGCCTACCGGGGCGTGAGCCGCTTCCTCGGGCTGACGCTGCTGGTGGCGCTGACCAGCGGCCTGGCCGTCTGGCTGTTCGAGCGGGGCGGGGTGGTCACGGTCGGCGCGAGCGGCGTGATCTTCGGGTACTTCGGCTACGTGGTGCTGCGCGGCGTGTTCGACCAGAACCTGATCGACACGCTGATCGGCCTGGTGATGGGCGCGTCCTTCGCCTACATCCTCACCACCGCCGTGCCGGGCACACCGGGCGTCAGCTGGCTCGCCCACCTGGGCGGACTGACGGGCGGGCTCGCGGGTGCGTGGATCTTCCGCGACCGGGGGCCGAAGCCGACCGCCGCCGCGCAGCCGTCGACGGCAGGGCCGGCCGCCGCCGTCCCGACGCAGTCGGACGGGCCGGTGTCGAGCACCGACGCCTCCCGCGCGCAGCTGCTGAAGGATCTCGACGACCTCGGACTCTGATCTTGGACTCTTCAGGTATAGACCAATCCGCCGCGCGCGGGCTAGCGTGGTGCCCCCGCACCGCCACCTGCCCCGGAGCCGCCCCGTGGAGTCCTCAGTCCTCGCCTTCGCGACCGACCTGATCGACGAGGGCGCCGACACCTTCTTCGGCAACCTCACCGACCGGGCGGGTGTCGGCGGCGTCACGCTGGCCTCGGTCTACCACGCGGCGCGCGACGTCTTCCCGCACAACCCGCACCGGGTGGTCCGCCACCTCGAGCCCGGCGCCGCGTACTTCCGCCCGGACGCCGCCCGCTGGGCCGGCCGCCGGCTGGCGCCGACGCCGTCCGGCGCGATCGGCGAGCGCGACCCGTTCGCCGAGGCGGCGGAGCAGGCGCAGCGGCGCGGGCTCAAGCTGCACGCCTGGACGGTGTTCTGCCACAACGACCGGCTCGGCTTCCAGCACCCCGACTGCGCCCCCGCCAACGCCTTCGGCGACCGGTACCCGACCGAGCTCTGCCCGGCCAACCCCGAGGTGCGTGAGTACGCGACCACGCTGGTCGCCGAGTTCGCCCGGTACGGGGTGGACGCGATCCGCGCCGAGTCGCTGCACTTCCACGGCCTGCGCCACGGCTACCACCACGAGCGCTACTTCGAGGAGCTCGGCCCGGTCACCGAGGCCCTGCTCGGGCTCTGCTTCTGCGCCCACTGCCGGGCCAACGCGGTGTCGGCAGGCGTCCCGGCGGGCGAGGTCCAGGACGCGGTCCGAGCCGAGCTGCGCGCCCGGCTCGCCGACGAACGGCGGGCCGCCGAGCCTGCCGCGCTGGACGAGCTGGCGGGCGGCGCCGTCGCCGCGTACATCGACGCCGCCGCACTGAGCGTCACCTCGCTGACCACCGAGGTGGCCGAGGCGGCGGAGCGGCTCGACATGCGGCTGACCTTCATGGACGGTGGCGGCCCGGGCAAGGGCTGGCTGTCGGGCATCGACCTGCCCGCGCTCGGCAAGGCCGCCCACCAGATCGAGACGCTGGGCTACGCCACGACCCCGGAGGCCATCCGCGAGAAGATCGCCGCGTTCGCCCTGCACGGCATCCGTCCTCAGGAGATGGCGGTGATCCTGCGCCCGATGGCCCAGGACTGCGACGGCCCGGCCAACCTCGCCGCGAAGATCGGGGTCCTGCGCGAACTCGGTGTGCCGGAGGTCGAGTTCTACCACTACGGCCTGATGCGGCTCTCCTCGCTGGACCGGATCGGCACGGCCCTGAACCAGTAGGCCGGGGCGCCGCCCAGATGGACCAAAGCCCTATTTCCTATGTAATCGCTACAAATCGCCGAAGGCGGGCCGGGGCGCGCTTGCTGGGCCTGCGGGCGCCGTGACGGTAGGCTTTCCGTGTGATCTTCAAGCGCATCGGCAACGCACGGCCGTACCCGGATCACGGCCGGACCAGCACCCGCCAGTGGGCGGACGTCGCACCGCGTCCGGTGCGGCTGGACCAGCTGGTGACCACCAAGGGACAACTGGACCTCGAAACCCTGCTGGCCGAGGACTCCACCTTCTACGGGGACCTCTTCGCCCACGTGGTGAAGTGGCACGGCGACCTCTATCTGGAGGACGGCCTGCACCGCGCGGTCCGGGCCGCGCTGCAGCAGCGCCAGGTCCTGCACGCTCGCGTCCTCGAGATGGAGTGACGCCCAGCGGAGCCGCACCATATCCGCGCCACACCCGTACTGACCGTCTTTCACCCGCCCGAGGCCGCCACCCAGGGTGCCGGTACATCCTTTCGAGTGCCGTCGTACTCCAGATGATGATCATTTAGTACATTCACCACCGGACTGGCACTAGTCTTCCGAGTACGGCCGAAGCTTGCGGCGCTCCGCCCTCCCGGCCGTACCCGTCACTGGCCCGTACCCGTCACTGGCCACACCCGTCACCGAGCCTGACCAGGCACGAGGGGGAGACAGACTGTGAGCATGTTGACTCCCCAGGGGTTGAAGGGGAAGCAGTACCGGATCACCGGCAACTCGTACCCCCGCCTCGGCCGCCCGCCGCGCAAGAGCCGCAAGATCCTGGCGCTGATCGGCTCGCTGCTGGCGCTGGCCCTGATCGCGCTCGGCGGCGTGCAGCTGGTGGACATCTTCACCGGCAAGGGCAAACACCCCGTGGCCCAGGCGTGCTCGAGCCCGGCCGCCGGCACCTCCGGCAAGCCGCTGGCCGCGCCCGTCAGGAGCGCCTCCGCCGCCGCCTCACCCGGCGCCTCCGCACCCGCCTCGGCGCCCGCCGCCGGGGCACCGGCCGGAGCGGCCTCGGCGCCCGCTGCCGGGGCCACCAGCACCGCCGTCCCGCAGCCGCAGGCCGTCACCGTGAACGTGTACAACGCCACCGCCAAGGCCGGGCTCGCCGCCCGCACGGCGGACGAGCTGAAGAAGCGCGGCTTCACCATCGGCAAGGTCGGCAACGCACCGGCCGCCCTGGACAAGAAGGTCACCGGCACCGCACAGGTGGTCAGCGGACCGGCCGGGCTCGGCGCGGCCACCCTGCTGGGCTCCCAGGCGGCGGGATCGGCCACCTCGGCCGACACCCGTACCGACGCCACGGTGGACTTCGTGATCGGCGACGCCTACACCGCGCTGCTCGACCCGACGCAGGCGGCCGCCGCGCTCGCCCTGGCGACCAAGCCGGCGCCGTCCCCGGGCCCCGGCAGCTGCTGACCCCGGCCGTACGGAGAGCGATGCGAGAAGGGGTCCCGGAGAGCTCCGGGACCCCTTCTCGCATCGCTGCTTCCCGGACTTCAGCCGGCCGTGCCGTAGAGGCGGTCGCCCGCGTCGCCGAGGCCCGGCACGATGTAGCCGTTCTCGTTCAGCCGCTCGTCCACAGCGGCCGTGACCACGGTGACGGGCAGCCCGGCGAGCTCCTTCTCCAGCACCGCGACGCCCTCGGGAGCCGCCAGCAGGACGACGGCGGTGACGTCCGTGGCACCGCGCTCGATCAGCATCCGGATCGCCGCGATCAGGGTGCCGCCGGTGGCCAGCATCGGGTCCAGGACGTAGACCTGACGGCCGGAGAGGTCGTCCGGCATCCGGGTGGCGTACGTGGACGCCTCCAGGGTCTCCTCGTTGCGCACCATGCCCAGGAAGCCGACCTCGGCGGTCGGCAGCAGCCGGGTCATGCCGTCCAGCATGCCGAGGCCCGCGCGCAGGATCGGGACGACCAGCGGGCGGGGGTAGCTCAGCCGGGTCCCGGTGGTGACGGCGACCGGCGTGGTGATCTCCACCTGGTCGGTCCGGACGTCCCGGGTGGCCTCGTACGCGAGGAGGGTGACGAGCTCGTCCGTCAGCCGACGGAAGGTCGGCGAGTCGGTGCGCTCGTCGCGCAGGGTGGAGAGCTTGTGGGCCACCAACGGGTGGTCGACGACTTGGAGACGCATACTTCGACCATAACGGGCACCGGCACGTGCGTACGACCCCCGCGCGGGGCCGCCGGCTCCGTGACGGCCCGTGACAGGGCGATCCGCGCGCCCCGATATGTCCGAACCGATACCTCTCCGGTGGTATCAATCGAACGCTTCTGGGAACGTCGGACCATATGAAGAGCAACCCGGACACCGGGGCCGGCTCGACAGACGAGTCCCGGCCTCCCCCACAGGCCCCACCCGAGAACGAGGCGCAGCGCCGCCGACGGCGGGCCGTGTTCCTGCGCGAACTCGCCGAGGCCCGCGAGCTGCGCGCCCGGGTCCAGCCCCGGCGGACCAAGGAGCGCCGGCTGCGCGAGGCCCTGCGAATGCGGACCTTCCGGATCTGACGCCGCACGCCCGACACCGCGCCCCCGACGCCACGACCTGGCACCGCGCCTGACGCGTGCTCCGGGTGATCTGACGGTGCACCGGCCGCATCGGCGCCGTTACTCCCGGCCATTCCGACACGACCTGCGAAGACGCGCTGCAGAACACCCCCCGCAGCGGCGGCCTTTCTGTCACGATGCCGGTGGGACGGTCCGAACAGCGGGCCGCCTCTGGTGCGGGGGCGGCCAGGCCGCGTTCGCCCGGGATCGCCTACAGCCGAGACCAATCTTGGGAGAGTCCCCGGTGGCGTACTTCGCTGCAGTGCTTGCTCGCACCGATGGCGGGTGGGATGTGAGCGAGACAGAACTCGACAGTGTCGAAACCCTGGCCGACCTGGCCGACCTGGCCCGCGCGGCCGCCCAGGACGACGACACCGTCCTGGTCTTCATCGAACAGGAGGACGCGTGGTTCGCCGTCCTCCGGGTGGACGGCGAGGAGGACCCGCGGATCTTCGTCTCCGACGGCGCCGCCGCCGCCCGCAGCTCGTACGGCGTGATTCTCACCGACGAGCTGGTCGACCGGGTCGGGGACGGCGACTTCGACGACCTGGACAGTCTGGTCGCCGAACTGGACGACGAGGACGACGAAGCGGCCACCGACAGCGGTGACCAGGACGAGGACAGCAGCCGTGGGGCCGTCGGCCCCGGCGGCGTCCCGGTCGGGCCGCTCGGCGACTCGGAGCTGCTGATCGACTTCGGCCTCACGGCCCCGCAGCTGCTCGACCTGAGCGGCGAGGGCGCGGTGCCCGGTGACGCGCTCGCCGAGATCGCCGAGACCCTGGGCTGCGGCGAGGTGCTGGAGGCGGTGCGGTAACGGGCGCACCGGTGTCCGACACTGGTGCCATGCAGATCGCTCCCCTCCCGGCCCCCGTACGCCCCGACCCGGTACGTGACCGCTGGACGGACCAGATGCGCCTGGCCATGGCCGAGGCCGCGCTGGCCACCGCCACCGGTGACGTACCGGTCGGGGCACTCGTGCTCGGGCCCGACGGCACGGTGCTCGGGCGCGGCCACAACGAGCGGGAGGCCGTCGGCGACCCGACCGCGCACGCCGAGGTGGTCGCCATCCGCGAGGCGGCCCAGGCCGTCGGAGAGTGGCGGCTGAGTGGCTGCACGCTGGTGGTGACGCTGGAGCCGTGCACCATGTGCGCGGGCGCCATCGTGCTCTCCCGGATCGACCGGGTGGTGTACGGCGCCTACGACGAGAAGGCCGGCGCGGCGGGCTCGCTCTTCGACGTGATGCGTGACCGGCGCCTCAACCACCGCCCCGAGGTGGTCTCCGGAGTGCTCGCCGGTGAGTGCTCCGACCAGCTGCTGGCCTTCTTCGAGACCCAGCGCTGAGCCCAGCGCACGAGCCCCACCGGATACGGATTTCGTGACCGCCGGGCCCGTCCGGTAGAGTTCCCCTCGGTAGCGTGTCCGAGCGGCCAAAGGAGCACGCCTCGAAAGCGTGTGTGGGGGCAACTTCACCGTGGGTTCGAATCCCACCGCTACCGCCAGAGAGCAGTACGAACGTAGGGCCCCGACCGGAGACGGTCGGGGCCCTACGTCGTTGTCGTGTCGATTTCGTCGCAGTTGGGCCCCGCGCCAACAGGGCGTTGACCTGACGGTTCTATGCTGGCCCCGCACGGTCGGCACTGGGTTGGCGTGCATGAGGGAGGAACCCCGATGGAGAGCCAGATCGTCCACAAGGCCGCATTCCTGCTGCACGAGTGCCACGAGCCCGAGCAGGTCGTCGTGGAGCGTCTCAAGGACTACTTCCCCGACCTGTCCCTGACCGAGCGTGAGCGCTACGTGTCCGAGGCCTGGGACCAGGTTCACACCAAGGGTGGCGCAGTCTGACCAGGGCGGTTCCGGGGCTTTCGGATCAGTCGGAAGGCCCCGCCGGTAGTCTCGCGGGAATTCACACCGGAGACGTTTCGGAGGGGGAGCTGCCCCGGGGGGACGGGCAGCTCCCCCGACGGAGTCCCACAACCGGCGCCGCGTCGGGGGGAAGTCGCGGGCACCCGGTCCCACAGCGGGGAGCTCCGGATCCATGTACCGGCGATTCCTGCCAGATCCTCGGTACAACCCCAATCCTGCTGCACGGGATGTGACGAAGCACCCGGAGAAAGGCCCCAGTCGCGGGGACCTTCGTCCCGGCGGGTGAACGCGCCTCTCACCGCCTGGGCCGTCCGGTGGATAAGCTGCGCAGGAGTTGGAGGGGCGCGCGGGGACCGGGACTGCGACCCACGACAGGGAGGCGGGCCAGGTCAATGGCACAGGCAAGAAAGATCGGCATGTATCTGCTGCTGATCTTCGTGGTCTACACGATCATCACGTCTCCTGCCAGGGCGGCCGAGTTGGTCCAATCGGGGTTCGTCGGCATCTCGGACGCGGCCAAGTCGGTGGGGACGTTCATGACGGGCCTGGTGAAGTAGTCGGGCTCTGTCCGGTGGCCGGGCTGATGAGCGTCGATCAGGACGCGGTCGTTACCGTGGCGGGTGGACCTGCCCCGGGCCGGTCCACCACACCCTCAACCGCTAGGAGCGGCATCGTGATCCGGCACCTGGTCCTGTTCAAGCTCAACGACGGCGTCGGCAAGGACGACGAGCGCGCGCTCGCCGGCGCCAAGGCGTTCGAGGAGCTCGGCGCGCAGATCCCCGAGCTGCGCGAGTGGGAGTGCGGCTGGAACACCACCGAGCGCGACATCGCCTACGACTACGCGATCAACAGCCTGGTCGACGACCGCGCGGCGCTGCAGTCGTACGTCGGCCACCCGGCCCATCAGGCCGCCGCCGGACAGTGGCGTGAATTCGCCACCTGGGTGATCGCCGACATCGAGGTCTGACACTCCGACGGCCTACCGGTCGTACTCGTACCACCCCTGCGGCCCCCCGGCTTCCACCGAACCGGGGGGCCGCAGCGCGTCCACCCCTACCCCCCGCAATCAGCCAACACGCCTAGATGCGGTACTTGCCCGGACTATGGGCGACTTGTGATGCTATGACCGGTTTTGCCGGACCTGGCGAGGTGGTGAGCCCCACCCAGTACCGCGATCAGCGGCGCTGATCACAAGGTGTCGACTTTGGGAGGGGTGACGTGTTCGTGCGGACACAGGACAGCGCACCGGAGACCGGCGAAGAAGAACCCCCGTCGGCCCTGCCGGGGACCCCGGGCGGCCTGAGCGGGCTGGGGGCCCTGACAGCCGTGCGGAGCCGCAGCGCCGCCGGACGCGGCGCGGTGGACGTCCGTACGCTCACCCGGGTGCTCTTCGAGCGGCTCACCGAGCTGCCACCCGGCGCCCCCGAGCGGGACCAGGTGCGGGCGGCACTGATCGAGGTCAACATCCCGCTGGTCCGGTACGCCGCGACCCGGTTCCGCAGCCGCAACGAGCCGATGGAGGACATCGTCCAGGTCGGCACGATCGGCCTGATCAACGCGATCGACCGGTTCGACCCGGGCCGGGGGGTGCAGTTCCCGACGTACGCGCTGCCGACCATCCTGGGCGAGATCAAGCGGTACTTCCGGGACAACGTCCGCACCATGCACGTACCGCGTCGGCTCCAGGAGCTCTGGGTCCAGGTCAGCGGCGCGATGGAGGAACTGACGGTCACCCACGGCCGGACCCCCAAGGTGCCGGAGATCGCCGCCAACCTGCGCATCCCGGAGGAGGACGTCCGGGCCTGCCTGGACGCCGGGCGGGCCTACAACGCCGCCTCGCTGGAGGCCGCCCAGGAGCACGAGGGCGGGCTGGCACTGCTGGACCGGCTCGGCTACGAGGACTCGGCGCTGGCCGATGTCGAGCATCGGGACATGGTCCGGCACCTGCTGGTCCAACTCCCTGAGCGGGAGCGGCGGATCATCATGCTGCGGTTCTTCGCCAATCTGACGCAGTCCCAGATCAGTACCGAACTCGGCATGTCCCAGATGCACGTCTCGCGGCTACTGTCGAGAATCCTGACCCGGCTGCGGACCGGGAACTCCTGGGAGGAGTGACCCAGCGTGGCGGGATCGGGCGCCTGGGTAGCTGGTAGTCACTGCCACGTGACATCTTGCGACGTTCGGGTTTGCCGGGACTCGTGATCCGGTATTGAGCTGGAGAGTCACCCAGCCGGGAACTGCCACTCGGTAGCGTCCGTTGAACAGTCAGTCACGAGGGGGTGGGTACATGTCCGGAAAGCTGGGCGGTGCTGAGATCCACGGCACGACTTCGGTCGCCGAGAAGATCCCTGCGCAGATCGGAACCGTGCAAGGCGTCCACGCCGCAGTCGGCACGGTGATCGGTACGGTCGCCGGTGCGGCGCCGGGCGCGCCCGTGCCCCCGCCCGGTGCGGCGGCGGCCCCTGCGGGGGCCGCGACGGGCGCCTCGACGGAGCCCATGGACCGCACGCTGGACCGGACGCTGGACACCCGCACACTCTCCCGCTCGCTGTTCCACCGCCTCGCCGCCCTGGAGGCCGACAGCGCCGAGCACACCTACGTCCGCGACACCCTGATCGAGCTCAACCTGCCGCTGGTCCGGTACGCGTCCGCGCGCTTCCGCAGCCGCAACGAGCCGATGGAGGACATCGTCCAGGTCGGCACGATCGGCCTGATCAAGGCGATCGACCGGTTCGACCCGGAGCGCGGCGTCGAGTTCCCCACCTTCGCGATGCCGACGGTGGTCGGCGAGATCAAGCGGTTCTTCCGGGACACCAGCTGGTCGGTGCGGGTGCCCCGGCGGCTCCAGGAGCTGCGGCTCGCGCTCACCAAGGCCGGCGACGAGCTCTCCCAGAAGCTCGACCGCTCCCCCACCGTCGCCGAGCTGGCGGTCTTCCTGGGTGTCACCGAGGAGGACGTGGTCGAGGGCCTCGCCGTCGGCAACGCCTACACCGCCAGCTCGCTGGACTCCAGCCCCGGCGAGGAGGACGGCGACGGCCCGCTCGCCGACCGCCTCGGGTACGAGGACCTCGCCCTGGAAGGCGTCGAGTACCGCGAGTCGCTGAAGCCGCTGCTCGCCAAGCTGCCGCCACGCGAGCGGCGGATCATCATGCTGCGGTTCTTCGGCAATCTGACGCAGTCCCAGATCGGCGAGGAGATCGGCATCTCCCAGATGCACGTCTCGCGCCTGCTGACCAAGACCCTCACCCAGCTGCGGGCGGGGCTGGTCAACGAGTAAGCCGCCGGCCCCGGTCCCCCGTTTCTCAGGCGAGCAGGTTGCGGCGCAGGCCCTCGAGGACCTCGTCGTCCAGGCCGAGGCCGTCCTGCCAGAACTTCTCGAAGGTCACCCAGCCGGTGGTGACCTCCTCGAAGGCCGCCTCCAGGTAGCTCCGCTCGGCGCGGAACACCGGGAGCAGCAGGGTGGGCTCCTTCATCAGGCCCCGGGTGCCGAAGCTCTCCACGATGTTCTCGATCAGTGCGGCCGAGCGGGTGTTGGTGAGCAGGTAGTCCTCGAAGACGGTCTCCCGGTCGACCCCGAGGGCGGTGAGCATCAGTGCGGCCACCCAGCCGGTGCGGTCCTTGCCCGCCGAGCAGTGGAACAGCACCGGCGGGCCGTCCGGCGCGGCCAGCAGGCGCAGCACGGTCGCGAAACGGTCCCGGGCGGTGGCGTCGGTGACGAACCAGCGGTAGAGGCCGATCATCATCTGGCTCGCCTTGCCGTCGCCGAGCAGCGCGCGCTGCCGCTCCGCGTCCCGGCCGGCGAGGGCGTCGCGCAGCGCGACGTAGATGTCGAAGTCGGCGGCGAAGACCGGCAGGTGGTGCAGGGTCAGCCCGCCCGGCGTGGTGGGCTCGACGGTGACCGGCACGTCGGATTGCTCGGCCTGGGAGATCTCGAGGGCGGGCAGCCCGGGGATCAGGTCGGGGCCGGCCTCCCGGACCTCGTCCTGGCTGCGCAGGTCGACGACCCGGCGCAGGCCGCTGCTCGCGAGCACCGCGAGGTCGCCCTCGGTCAGCCGGTTGAGCGCGTCGGCGCGCAGCGCGACGCCGTGCCGCACGGTACGGCCGTCGCCGGTCCGGTAACCACCGAGGTCACGGGCGTTCGCCGCACCCTGGAGGCCAAGGCTCCGGGCGGGCTCGACGGGCTGCTCGGCGGGCTTGGTCACGAGGGTCCTCCAGAGGCGCGGGCACAGGCTGACGCGTACGGGTGTACGAGCCGGCCGGACCCGATCAGTCTAGGACGGCACAGATCTGATCGGACCGCCTGGCGGCCGGGCACCTGGCTGCTGCCCGGCTCTGCAGGGTCGGCGAGGGAGCGGCGCGGGCGGGTGGGCCCGGCCGCCGCGTGTGCCTGCCGCAGAGAGGGTGAAGGGATTACTTGACGGCGAGCCAGATCACGGCGCCCAGTACGACGATCACCGCGACGGCGATGCCGACGATCTTGCCTGTCTTGTTGCCACCGCTGCTGCTGTAGGTCGAGACGGAGCCCGGCGCCTGAGGTGCGGGGCTCTCGTCGACGAACGCCCGGAACATCTGGGTGCTGCCGGCGGGGTCGTAGTCGTTGTCAGCCATGGCACGGACTCTAACCAACTCGGCCGGTCCGAGAACACCCCGGACCCCCGCCGGAGTGACCGGGTCCGTCGTGACCGGGCTCGGCGGGTGGCCGACCTGCGACATCCTCGTCGGGGAGGCAACGGCCTGATCCACCCGTCCGTGGCATGACCCAGCCGACTGTCCACAGGGTGTGGACAGTCGGCGCGCCCGGCAGCCCGGGTGGCTAGGTTGGGCCGATGACAGCGAACCTGCGTGTGTGCTTCGTCGGTGACTCCTTCACCCAGGGCGTCGGCGATCCGGAGTACCGGGGCTGGGTGGGCCGGGTGTTGCAGGCCACCCCCGGCGAGATCACCGCGTTCAACCTGGGCATCCGCCGGAACACCTCCGAGGACATCCTCCGCCGCTGTCGGCCGGAGCTGGACGCCCGGACACTGCCCGACGCGGACAACCGCCTGGTGCTGTCCTTCGGCAGCAACGACGCCATCGAGGAGGACGGCGCGGTACGGGTCGACCCCGCGCGCTGCCTGGACAACCTCGCCACCCTCCTGGACGACGCCGAACGCCGTGGGACGGCCGCACTCGTCGTGGGGCCGCCCCCGTGCATCGGCGTCGGCGCCGAGCACCTGGAGCGGCTGCTGAAGCTGTCCGAGGAGATGGCGGCCCTGTGCGCCCGGTGGGGAGTCCCCTTCGTCCCGGTGACCCGCGCGCTGGCCGACGACGCCCGGTGGACCGCCGAGGCGATGGCCGGCGACGGCGTGCACCCCGGCGTCGGCGGTTACGCGCGGCTGGCCCAGCTCGTCCTGGACAGCGGCTGGGTGGAGTGGGTCGGCTCTCGGCGGTGAGCGCCGAGCGGCCCGGGCCCGCCAGGCGCCCTCAAGCCGACCGCCCTCAACCGGCCGTCCTCGACCGGCCTCTTCGCGCAGCCGGCTTCACGCGGGTCGGCCTTCTTTTCGCCCGGCCCGGGTGGCCGGGGAGGGCACGGGGGCGGAGGCGGAGGCCGTGACGCCGGCCGGTGCCACGAAGGCGACCAGCAGTTGCTCCATCAGGGACCTGCGGGCGGCCTGGTCCAACTCGAGTGCGGTGGCCCGCTCCAGGCGCCGTACGGCGAGTGCGGCCGCCTCGACGGCGTCGTCGACCAGGACGGTACGCAGGCCCGCGTCCAGGTCGGCGAGCCGGCGGCGGCGCATGCTCTCGGCGACCTCCGGCGCGTAGTCGAGGGCGAGCGGCTGGACGGAGTAGACCTCCAGACCGGCCGGGGCCACCTCGGCGGCCAGCGCCCGGGTCAGCTCGTCGGCGAACCACTGGCCGTCCCGCAGGGCCGGACCGGGCACGGCGTTGCTGTCGCAGGGCAGCGTGCTGGCCGTCCGGGTCAGCACCGCCTGTACCTGCTCGCGGAGGTAGTCCTCGTACGCGGCGAGGCCGAACAGGGCGCGGGCGGTGTCCTTGACCCGCCAGACGATCAGCAGCTGGACGACGATCGGGGTGCCGGTCCGATCCACCACGTGGACCGGCTCGCTGCGCCAGTGGCGCAGCCGTACGTCCACCCGGCGGCGGCGCAGCGCGGGGTTGACCCAGACCAGCCCGTTGCGGCGGACGGTCCCCCGGTAGCGGCCCCAGCGCGTGAGGACGCGGGTCTCGCCCCCGGCGTTGACCAGCAGGCCCCCCAGCACGAGCAACGCCAGCAGCCCGGCGGCGCAGCCGGCGGCGATCACCGGGGTGGTCATCTCGCCCGCGCCGACCTCCCCGGCCTCCCTGGCGGCGACACTGCGGATGTCCGGGAGCGCCTCGAAGTGCGGGATCACCCCGGTCCGGGCCAGCACCAGGACGGCACCGGCGACGACGAGCACCAGCAGGGACAGGGCGATCCAGCCGGGCAGCGCACGGGCGTGCTGCTCGCGCAGGCCCGGATCGGCGCGCGGTGGCCGACGGGCGGCGGGCGTGGCCTGCGCGGCGGGAGGCTGGGCGGACGGGGTGCTCTCCAACTCGTCCTCGACCAGGGCCGGGCTCGCCTTGATCAGCGGCCTGGCGACCGCGTTGGCCACCGCCCGGCTGAGCTGGGTGGCCCCGGCCGGGGCCAGTTCGGGGACGGCGGGTGGCCAGGAGTCGGGTCGCTGCGAAGAATCGCGAGTGACGTCCATGCACGGTCCTCAGGGTCGGTGTGTCGCGCGACGGGCGGCCCGGAGCTGACGGGCCGTACCAGAGCCAAGCTAAGCTGACAAGTCATCAAATGCGACATATTGGACACGGCGCGTCGGCGACTTTCTGACGGCACGTCGAGACCGGTCCGCCCAGCACCGCAGGTGAGGTGGTTGCGGCGATGGGCGGACCGGTCTCGACCTCAGCGCCTCCGTCTGCCGGGCCCGCGACCGAGAACCCGGCGGGTTGCCAAGGTGATCGCGGCGAGCAGGAGCAGCACCCCGCAGCCGGCGGCGCGCCAACCGTCCATGGCGGACCGCTGCGCGGCGGTCTCGGCCGCCGTGTCGACCGGCGGCGCCGCGAGCACCCGGCTGTCCGAGGCCTGGGCGGTGGTCGAAGCCGAGGCCGCGATCGGCACGGCCGGGTCCGGAGCGTCCGCGCTGTGCGAGGGAGCAGCGGCAGCCTTGCTCGGGACGGAGGCCCCGGACGCAACGATGGACGCGGACGGCGACGATGCCGGAGAGGGCGGAGAGGGCGGAGCAGCCGGGGAGAGGGACGCGCTCGGCGACGCGGGCGGGTGGACGGTCGGCTGGGTGGGAGACGCGGCAGGGACGGCGGGCGCCACGCTCGGAGCGCCGACGGGCGCGGGAGCCGCAGGCACAGGCACAGACGCAGCGGGCGTCGCAGCGGGAGCAGGCGTCGCGGGCGGGGACGGCGGGATCGGGGTGGGGCTGGAGCTGGGGGCGGGCGCCGCGGGGGCCGTCGCCTTCGGGACGTGTACGTTCACCGCGTCCGCCGCCGTGGCGTTGCCCGCCCGGTCCGTCGCGGTGACGGTCAGTGCCTGGTCACCGTCCGGGAGGTCCTGGGCCGGCGTGCAGCTCCACGTCCCGTCCGTGGCCGCCCGGACGCTGCAGAGCAGCACGGACGCGCCGCCGTGTGCGGTCGCCGTGACGGTGACGGTCGACCCGGCCTCGGCGCTGCCGGTGAGCCGGGGTCGCGCGGTCGGCAGGATGTCGCCCGCCGACGGGGTGCTGAGGACCGGCTTGTCGGGTGCGACGGTGTCCACCACCAGGAGGACCGGCTTGCTCGCGGTCCGGTTGCCCGCCGCGTCGACGGCGGTGGCGGTCAGCTGGTGGTTGCCGTCGGCGAGGTTCTCCACCGGCAGGCAGTACCAGCTGCGGTCGTCCGCGACCGCCGTACTGCACAGCTCGCCGCCCACCCGGTCGGCGCCGGGGGCGGTGACCGCGTCGGTGACGGAGACCGTGCTGCCCGGGTCGGCGGTGCCGCCGATCAGCAGGCCGGGGTCGTTGGTGTATTCGGGCAGGGTGAACGTCGGGGCGGCCGGCGGGTCGCTCTTGACCGTGAGCCGTACCGCCTCGCCGCGCAGCACCACGCCGCCCCTGGTCGTCTCGACCGGGACGAGGCTGTGGGCGCCCTGGCCGAGCGGCGCGTCGGGGCGGCAGGACCAGGTCCCGTCGCTGCCGACCCTGGTCCGGCAGAGCGTGCCGGAGCCTTCGACGATCTCGACGGTGGCGCCCTGGACGGCGCCCTCGCCCCGGATCTCGGGCCGGCTGTCCGCGACGACCGCCCCGCTGACCGGGCCGGAGATCTCGGGGCGCGCCGCGCCCACGGTCAGCTGGACGCGCTGGTCGAGCACCTCGCCCGAGTCCGCGAACCCGGACGCGCCGACCAACTGCGAGGAGTCCCGGGCCAGTCGCAGCCGGGCCCAGGTCTGCCCGGTCGCCGCGCTGTCCGGGACGGTCCACTCCAGGGTCGCGGAGGAGCTGCCGGGCAGCACCTCGGTCTGCACCCGCTCGGTGGCGTCGAAGCCCCCGCTGTGGTCGAAGTCGATCCACCCGGCGAGGGTGGCGGGCCCGCTGCCGGGGTTCACCGGGACGGTGAGCGAGTAGTACCGGCCGATCGCCGCGACCGTCGGGAAGGTCACGGTGGGGTCGGCGCCCTGGTACTCGCCCCGGCCCGGCTGGAGGGCCGGCGGCACCGGGTTCGACCAGGGGCTGCGCTGCCGCGAGGCGTGGTCCAGCTCGACCATCGGCCGTGCGAGCCGGTCGAGTTCGGCGGGCTCCCGGATGCCCGGGACAGCGGCGGGCACCAGCGGGTGGAGCGACTTCGGCTGGGCCGCCACCGTTCTGGCCAACACCGCGCCGCCGGCCGCGTCCTGGCCGAGGAAGAGGTCGGAGAGCAGGTGCGAGGCGTTGCCGTAGCCCTGCGGCGCCGTACTGAGGCCCTCGTCCAGGGTGACGGTGTACGCCTGGCTCAGCGGTTCGGGGGCGGTGGTGCTGCCCGCGCGCGCGGTGCTGCGCTGCTCTACCCGGAGGTCCACCGTGCTGACGGTACCGGCGAGTTCGAGCGTGCCCAGGCCGTTCACCGTGCCGTCGGCGGTGTCGTCCCCGGCCGGGGCGAGGCTGTTGCCGCCGACCGTCCAGCCCGTCCAGTCGGTGCGGCCGACCAGACTCGGGACGCTCGGGGAGCCGCCGGTGACGGTGAGGCGCGCCGAGGTGGCCGTACTGCCGTCCTTTCCGGTCGCGAGCGAGGTGAGACCGCTGACGTGCAGCCGGGGATTTCGGACCGGCCGGGAGAAGGAGATCTGGAGCGTTCCCATCGTGCGCCAGGAACCGTCCGCGTGGAGCCGGTCCTCGGCGATCCTGAACGTCTCGGCCGGGTCTCCGCCATGCAGGCCGTCTGCATACGAGCTTGCTCCACCGGCACCGGAGCCCAGCTTTCCGGGAACCGACGAGGCGGTCACGCCGGGCAGGGGGGCGAATTCGACGGTGACGGTGAGCCCGGAGGGGAGCACGGCCCGGTGCTGTCCCGTCCAGGTGTCCGGAGTCTGCTGTGCGTCGGCGGGTGGCGGATTCCAGCCAAGAAGCAGGGCGGTGACCGCGAGCGCGGCCGCTCCCCCGCCAAGTCGCCTACCTGACAGGGCATTGTGACCGCACCGCCCAGGACGGATGACGGACACCTCGGTGGCATGGGGAAACTGTCGGCTCATCCGGCTCTCCGTTCGGTGTCGGCCGCCAACCGGCGGTGCAGGCACGGAGCCTGACGCAGCCATAACATCTGACAAAAGGGAATCACGATCTGGAGTCCGTCATACTGCGACACCGTCGGCAATACCCGGTTAGCACCCGATTGGCCGGCATACGACGGTCTTTCGACCGTCTTTCGACGAGCTCCCGAGGGGCCTACGAGGCCTCCGGGGGCTTTCGGCAGGCTTTGGGTGGACTTCCGCCGGACAGAGCGGGAAGTACCCATCGTGGACGCATTTCAGCCATCGTGGATTGTGCACAACCCACGGCCACCGACGAGTACACGACCATTCATCAGTAAGACCTGTTCGATTTGGGCACCGGCTCAGTAGAGTCAGGGCCCGTGACGATTGATCCCGTTCTCATCAAGAGCAGCTTCGCCGTGGTGGAGCCGCACGGCCCCGAGGTCGCGGCCCGCTTCTACCGGCATCTGTTCGAGCACAACCCGGGCGTCCGCAGCCTGTTCGCCGAACATCTGGACGGACAGCAGGACCGACTCTGGGCCGCCCTCGGCGCACTCGTCACCCGGTTGGAGGACACCGACGCGCTGCTCGCCCTCCTCCGGGACCTCGGGCGGCGGCACGCCGGCTATGGCACGCTCCCCGCGCACTTCCCCGCCGTCGGGGCCAGCCTGATCGCCACCCTGCGGCACTTCGCGGGCGCGGCCTGGACGCCGGCGACCGAGGACTCCTGGCAGGCCGTGTACGGGACGGTGGCCGCGACGATGACCCAGGCCCTCACCGAGGCCCTGTCCGGGGCCGGCCCCGCCGCAGCCGCCGCCGGCTGAGGGCTCGGCGGTGCCCTTCGATCCAGCGGTCATCCGTGCGAGCTTCGCCGTCGTCGAGCGCCGCGCCGACCACCTGGCCAAGTACTTCTACACCCACCTGTTCGCCCACAACCCCGAGTTCCGGGCGATGTTCCCGGCCGCGATGGCCGAGCAGCGCGACCGGCTGTTCGCCGCACTCACCGAGCTCGTCGGCCGCGCGGACGACTCGGCCAGGTTCGCCGGCTACCTCCGGACGCTCGGCCGCGACCACCGCAAGTTCCGGACCGCGCCCGAGCACTACCCAGCCGTCGGCACCAGCCTGATCGCCGCCGTCCGGCACTTCTCCGGCCACTCCTGGACGGCCGAGATCGAGAAGGCGTGGACCGAGGCGTACACCGTGATCTCCCAGGCCATGATCGCCGCGGCGGCCGCCGAACCGGCCGGCACCCCTGCCTGGTGGGAGGCGCAGGTGACGGCCCGTCGCCGGGCGGCGCCCGACGTGGTGGTGCTCACCCTGGCCCCCGATCACCCGTACCCGTACCGCGCCGGGCAGTACCTCTCGCTCTGCTCGCCCCGGCAGCCCGAGGTCTGGCGCCCGTACTCGATCGCCAACGCCCCCCGCGCGGACGGCACCCTGGAACTGCACGTCCGCCGGGTGCCCGACGGACTGCTGAGCACCAGCCTGGTCAACGACGTGCTGCCCGGCGAACGGCTGCGGATCGGCGCGCCGCTCGGCGACTGCGTCCTCGAACCGCACCCGGCCCGGCCGCTGCTCGCGGTGGCAGGTGGGACCGGCTGGGCACAGATCAAGGCGCTGATCGACGAGCTGGCCGCCCAGGGGAGGGCGCTGTGCGGTGTCCGGCGGACCACCGTCTTCCTGGCCGCCCGGAGCGAGGCCGACCAGTACGATCTGCCCGCCGTCCGCGAGTTGGCGGCCCGGCACGACTGGCTGGACCTGGTGCTCGCCACCCCCGCCCCGGGCGCGGGCCGGGAGCGCGCCTCGGAGCTGCTCCGGGACGGCCTCCGGGCGCGGGGCGGCTGGGCGGGCCACGACATCCACCTCAGCGGGCCCCCGGATCTCGCACCCGAGATCACCGAGCTGCTGCTCGACCTCGGCGCAGAGCCCGAACTGATCCGCCACGACCCGGTGCCGCTCACCCTGAACCGGAAGCGGCCGCTGACCTCGTCCGAGTGGTTCCTCGACCAGCGCGACATCGCCTGGATCAACCGGACCGACCTGGGGTGAGCCCGCCGTCCGGGTACGGCGAAGGCCCCGGGCGATCCGCCCGGGGCCTTCGGTCTGTGCGCTCAGCAGGATTCGAACCTGCAACCTCTTGATCCGTAGTCAAGTGCTCTATCCGTTGAGCTATGAGCGCTCAGGTACTGCCTGTGCTGCGGTACTGCTTGTACTGCGCCTTGCAAGCGAGGAGACCCCGGAACGAAGCCCGGAGCCTCTCGATTGCAGTGCGCTCAGCAGGATTCGAACCTGCAACCTCTTGATCCGTAGTCAAGTGCTCTATCCGTTGAGCTATGAGCGCTCGCCCCGTCGGCATGTACCAGCGGGGCGGTGCGGGGACAACATTACATGACCTGCGACCTGGGGCGAAATCGATTGATCCCGGACAGCGACCACAGCGGAGCAGGCCGGGCCGGGACAGCAGAGAGCCCCGCCGGCGTACTGCCGACGGGGCTCTCGGAGGCGGAGGCTGAGGGATTTGAACCCTCGATGGGATTGAAGTCCCAAACCGCATTAGCAGTGCGGCGCCATAGACCGGACTAGGCGAAGCCTCCTCCACGCGAACCGCACCGGTTCCCCGGCGCACTCCGTGCGAATGTGATGATGCCACAGCCAGGGGCTCCGACACCAACCACCGACAACGTTACTAGGCGGGTCATCCGCAGCGCAAAGAAGAATGAGATACTCCAGTCTCCCCAGGAGGGCGCGAGCCGCTAGTCGCAAGCCGTGACGCAAGTCGTGAGGAGACCTGTCGACGTGAGCAGCAGGCCGATCCGAGGCGCTGCTCGCCTCGCCGCGATACTCGATGCGCTGCCCGATGCGCTGTTGCTGGTCAACAGCAACGGCACCGTGGTCGACGCCAACCAGGCCGCCGTGCAGAGCTTGCAGGCGCCCGGAACCTCGCTGGTCGGGATGGGTGTGCTCGATCTGCTGCCCGAGTTCGACCCGAGCCGCATCCCCGGTTCGATGCGCCCCGCACCGCGCGAACCGGACGGCCTGGACCACCCCGTCCGGATGACCGCCCGGCGTACCGACGGCAGCGCCTTCCCGGTCGAGGTCTCCGGCAACGACTTCGCCGACGACGGCTCGAACGACGGCCGGGGCAGCGAGGGCCGGGGTTACGCGTTCTCGTCCAGCGCCCAGTACGGCAGCAGCTCGGGCAGTGACCTGCTGCTGCTGCTCGTCCGCGACCTCTCCAGCCGGCTCGGGGTCGAGGCGGAGCTGCGCCGTCAGCACAAGCAGACGGAGATGATCCTGCGGGCCGCCGCCGAGGGCGTGCTCGGGGTGGACCTCGAAGGCCGGGTGGTGCTGGTCAACCCGGCCGCCGCGCACATCCTGGACTACCGGGCGAGCGAGCTGGGCGGGCGCGAGCTGCACCCGCTGATCCAGCACTCCCAGGCGGACGGCAGCCCGCTGGCCCTGGAGGGCTCGGCGCTGCTGGACACCCTGCTCTCCGGCCGCAAGCACCGGGTGCGCGGCACGGTGCTCTGGCGCAAGGACGGCCAGCCGGTGACGGTGGACCTCACCACCGCGCCCGTCCGGGACGGCGACCAGCTGGTCGGCGCGGTGATGACCTTCACCGACCGGACCAGGGAACTCGCGCTGGTCGCCCGCAACGAGCACCTCACGGCCGTCCTGGAGAGCGAACTCGGCACCGCGCTGACCGCGCTGCACCGGCGGATCGACGCCCTGGCGGCCGACCCGGCCGGGCAGCTCTGGCCCGAGGCCAACTGGACGCTGCGGCGGCTCGCGGACGAGTGCCGGCGGTTCGGCACGCTGATAAACGGTGTGCTGACCCACCAACGGTTCGAGGACGAGGCCGAGACCGGCGGGCAGTCGCTGGAGCGCGAGCCCGTCCGGCTGGACAAGATCGTCCAACGTGCCGTCGAGCGCGCGGGTGAGCTGGTCGGCGCGGGCCGGGTGCGGTACTCGGTGCACGCGGCCTCCGTCGAGGTGACGGCCGACCGGGAGCGGCTGGCGCAGGCGCTCGCCCACCTGGTGGCGGACGTCAGCGGTGTCGCGCTCTCGCTCGACGGTCCGGCGGCCCCGGTCGGCCCGGCCTCGCTCGGTGTCCCCGCGCTGCCCCCGGTCGGCCCGGACGCGCCGATGGTGGTGCTGGCCGCCGCGCAGCGCGGTGACGTCGCCCGGATCGAGGTGCGCGGGCCCGCACGGACCAGCAGCCCGGTGCACCTCCCGATCGCCCGCGCCATCGTGGAGCGGCACGGCGGCGTACTGCAGCGGCACGAGCTGCCCAACCGGGCCGGGACGACGTACGTGGTGGAGCTGCCGCTCGACCCGGCGGCGGCGAAGGCGGCGAAGGCCGGGCAGCGGCACGTCCCCAAGGAGACCGACACCGCGATGCTGCCGGACCTCCCCGAGGTACCGCCGGCACCGCCGGAGCCCCCGAAGGCCGAACAGCCGGACCGGACCGCCCCTGAGGAAGCCGCGCCTGAACCTTCGGCAGCACAGCCCGCAGAGCAACCCGCCGCGCGTGGCCCGATCGCGCTCGGGTCCACGGCACTCGGGTCCACGGCACTCGGGCCGATCGCGCTGGGACCCGCCGCTCCGGCGCGGCCCGAGGTCGAGGAACTGCCCGTGCACCCGGCGCCCGAGGCCTCGTCGGCGCCCGAGGAGGGTGCGGCGGCGGAGCAGGCACGTTCGGGACGGCGTCGGCGCGCGGCGGCGGCTGCTGCGGCCGGGGGCGCGGAGCCGTCCGGCGCGCTCTCGATCCCCGGTATCCCCGACCCCGGTACGCCGTTCTACCCCGGCCTGGAGCACGCGCTGCCCCTCGCACCCCCCGAGCCCGTCGCGCCCCCGGCCGTCCCGCCGACCGGACGCAGGCGTCGGCTTGCCCTGCCCGCGCAGGCGTCGGCGGGTGGATCGGGCTCCGGGGCCGAGCTGGAGCTCGCGAAGCCGCACGTCCCCGAGCGCCCGTCGACCCCACCGGCCGTCCCCACCGCTCCCGCCGAGGTGTCGGAGCCCCGGCCGGTCGGCAGCGGTCTCGGGGAGCTGGCGCCGCCGCGTCCGCTCGGCGGGTTCGCCAGTGCCTTCCCGAACGCCTTCCCGCAGCCGGACGCAGCACCCGAGCAGCCCCCGGCTCCCCCGGCCCCCAACGCCGCTGTCCCCGCTGTCCGGACGGCTGCGGCACTCCCGGCCACCACGACCAGCACGGCCGCCACGGCCGCGCCCGACGCACCCGGGCAGGTCGAGCCGCGTACGCCCCCGCGCCCGGTGTCCGAACTGGCCCGCTCCAGCGCGGAGCAGCCCGAGCCCGACCGGGCGGAGACGCCCGACTTCCCGAACTACCCGACGATGGTGGGCCCGGCCGTCGACGGCGGCGCCCGGCGGCTGCTGGTCTGGCCCGAGCCCGATCCGTCCACCAAGCAGGCGCTCCAGGACCGTGGCTACCGCCCGGTGATCGTCCGCTCCCGCGAGGAGGTGGACGCCCAGGTCGCCGCGTACCCGGCAGCGCTCTTCGTCGACCCGCTGACCGGTCCGATCACCCGGACGGCCCTGCAGTCGCTGCGCACCGCCGCGCTCAACAGCCGGGTCCCGGTGCTGGTCACCGCCGGTCTGGGCCAGGCGACCCGGGACGCCGCGTACGGCGCCGACCCGGCCGTCCTGCTGCGGGCGCTGGCGCCGCGCGACAGCGAGCAGCACGCCCCCCGGGTGCTGCTGGTCGAGGCCGATCCGGACATCGCCGCCGCGCTGATCAGCAGCCTGGAGCGGCGCGGGATGCACGTCGAGCACGCGGTGAGCGAGAACGACGCCGTCTCCCGCGCCAGCAGCGTCCAGCCCAACCTGGTGGTGATGGACCTGCTGCAGATCCGCCGCCGCCGGGTCGGGCTGCTGGACTGGCTACGCGCCAACGACCGGCTGCACCGCACCCCGCTGGTCGTCTACACCTCGGTCGACCTCGACCCGCAGGAGCTGCCGCGCCTGCGCACGGGCGAGACGGTGCTGTTCCTCGCCGAGCGGTCGACGACCGAGGACGTGCAATCCCGGATCGTCGACCTGCTGGGCCGGATCGGCGCGATGGGCGAGGTCAGCACGGCCGGGCGCTGACCCGGCGGCCGGTCGGGCGTCGTCAGCGCTCGAGCTGCTGCGAGAAGCGCACGTGGTTGCCCGAAGGGTCCCGGAAGGCGCACTCGCGGACGCCGTAGGGCTGGTCGGTCCGGCGCGTCATCAGGTAGTTGTACGGCGTCTCGCGTCTCGCCGTACGCGGCGCAGAACTGCCGGGAGAAGTGGGCCGGGGACATCAGCGCGGTACGCGCGAGCGCCGGAACGTCCAGCGGTCGCGCGTACTCGCGATCGATCAGGTCACGGGCCCTGCGCAGGTGGGCGAGCTCCTCCGGCGTCACCTGTCCAGGGTCGCACGAGGGTCCGACAGAACTTGTTACTCCTTGCCGAGGACCGTGACGTCCAGTTCGTCGGCCGCGTAACGGGCCCGGATGACCTTCTTGTCGAACTTGCCGACGGAGGTCTTGGGCACCGAGTCGACGACCGTCCAGCGCTCCGGGAGCTGCCAGGCGGCGATCCGCTCGGCGAGGAAGGCCCGCAGCTCGCGCGGCCCGGCCTTGGCGCCCGTGCGGAGCACGACGGTCGCCAGCGGGCGCTCGCCCCACTTCTCGTCCGGGACGGCGACGACGGCCGCCTCGGCGATCTCTGGGTGGGCCATCAGCTCGTTCTCCAGCTCTACCGAGGAGATCCACTCGCCGCCGGACTTGATGACGTCCTTGGCCCGGTCGGTGAGCGTCAGGTAGCCGTCGGCCGTGATGGTGCCGATGTCGCCCGTCCGGAGCCAGCCGTCCTCGCTGAACTTGTCGTCGGGCCGCTCCGTGTCCTGCCCGGCCCCGCCGAAGTACGCGCCCGCGATCCACGGCCCCCGGATCTCCAACTCGCCCGCGCTGACGCCGTCGTGCGGCATCCGCTCGCCGGCCGGGCCGGACAGCCGGGCCTCGACGGAGGCCGGGAAGACGCCCTGGGTGATGCGGTACGGCCACTCCTGCTCGGGCGTCAGCCCGCCCGGCGGGTTGGCGAAGGTGCCGAGCGGGGAGGTCTCGGTCATGCCCCAGGCGTGCACGACGGTGATGCCGTGCCGCTCCTCGAAGCCGCGCATCAGGGCGGGCGGGCAGGCCGAGCCGCCGATCACGACCATCCGGAGCGAGGAGGTGTCGTAGTCGCCCGCGTCCAGCTCGTCCAGCAGGCCGTTCCAGATGGTCGGGACGGCGGCACCGACGGTGGGCCTGACCTGCGAGATCATCTCGGCGAGCGGCTTCGGCTGCAGGTGGCGGTCGGGCATCAGCAGCTTCGCGCCGGACATGAAGGCGGCGTGCGGCACGCCCCACGCGTTCACGTGGAACATCGGGACGACCGGCAGCGCGGTGTCCCGCGAGGTGAGCGCGAAGCTGTCCGCCGAGTTGACCTGCAGTCCGTGCAGGTAGAGCGAACGGTGGCTGTACAGCACGCCCTTGGGGTCGCCGGTGGTGCCGGAGGTGTAGCAGAGCACGGCCGCCCGGCGCTCGTCGAGCCCGGTCTGCCACGGGTACTCGGCGGGCCGGCCGGCGATCAGCGTCTCGTAGTCATGGACCGTCCCGGCGAAGCCGTCCAGCTGCGAGCGGTCGCCCGGGCCGTTGACCACGATGTGCTTGAGGGTGGCGTTCAGCTGCGGCAGCACGCCCGCGAGCAGCGGGAGCACCGAGCCGTCCACGATGATCGCGTGGTCGGCGGCGTGGTTGACGATGAACGCCAGCTGGTGCGCGGGGAGGCGCAGGTTCAGGGTGTGCAGCACCGCGCCCATGGCGGGGACGGCGAAGTACGCCTCCAGGTGCTCGGCGTTGTTCCACATCAGGGTGGCGACCCGCTGGTCGCCCGTGACCCCGAGTTCGTCGCGCAGCGCGTACGCCAGCCGGGCCGCCCGGGCGCCGATCTCCGCGTAGCTGCGGACCACCGGGCCGGTGCCGTCCCAGGTGGTGACGGTCGAGCCGCCATGGATGGTGGACCCGTGGACGAGTATCCGGGCGACGGTGAGCGGGACGTCCTGCATCGTGCTGAACACGCGGGTCCTCCTTGACCGGGCTGGCGACGGAACAGCCCGCTACTGGCCGGTAGCCAGGACTGTTCAAGGCCGATTGTCGCGCCCGGCGCGGCGGATGTCAGCTGCTGGCAGCGGAGTGAGACCTGCGGCTCACTCCAGGGGCCCGGCTCTGTCAGCTCGGCTCTGTCAGCTCGCGACCAGCGCGTCCAGTTGGTCACGGTCGACGGTGAGGGTCGCGCCGCCGAAGGTCTCCTGGATGTCGCCGTGGTTCTGGTGGGTGCGCTGGTGGCGGACCCACCGGCCGGCACCGAGGTAGCCGCTGCCGTCGGTGCCGGGGCGGTCGTCCCAGCGGGCGTACCAGACGGCGTCCGGCAGCGGGGAGGCACCGGCCCGGGCGGCGGCGTCGAGGTCGCGGATGCCGGAGTCCGCGCTGGAGTAGAAGCCCGCGTGGTAGCCCGCGCCGTGCAGGGCCTGGGTCCAGCCGAGGGTGAAGTCGACGACCGCCTTGGCGCAGGCGGCGTCGCCGTCCGGGTACGACTCGATGTCCAGGTAGACCGGGCTGCCCCGGCCGAGCCCGAGTGCCCGCAGCCCGCGCACCGCCTCCGCCGCCTCCGTCCGCCCCTGCGCGACGGCCTTCGCCGGGTCGATCCGCCCGGGCCGCGACTTCCCGGTGCTGCAGGGGGCCTGCAGGCCGACGTGGGTGGGGAGCAGCTGCCAGCCCAGCTCCCGCACCTTCCGCACCCAGGCCGCCGTCAGCCGGGGCTGGTCGCAGGCGCGCTGGCTGCCGCTGGTGTAGATGCCGACGGCGCCGTACGGGGAGTACTGGCGCCAGGCCTTCATCGCGTCGAGGGACGGAGCCGTGCAGGCGTCGAAGCCCGCGCCGGTGAAGATCCGGCCCGGGGTCGCGGGCCACCGGGGGGAGTCCGGCAGCACGGTCGGGGGCGGCAGCGGGGTCCGGGGCCGGGCGGCCGGCGGCACGGTCGCGGCCGTACTGGCCAGCCGGACGGTCCGGACGGTCCCGGTGTCCGCAGCCGCCTCGCGGAGCGGGTGGTCGGTGGCGAGGAGCAGGACGAGGGTGGCCGCCGTCAGAGCCGCCGGGGCTAAGTAGCGCATCCTCTCTTGGTACTGATGTGTCATCGAACAGGGAGCCCAGGCGCGCCGAGAGCGCTGCGCCGTATCACCCGGTCAGCCCCGCCCGGACGTCCGTCGTCCATATTGCGGTAATGGGCTTGCACTGGGAGCAGTCATTACGCAACACTGCCCGGTATGTCCACCGCGAACCCCTGCGACACGCCTCTCGACTCGACGGCCGGCACCGGTCCCCTGATCCCGGACGCGCTGCGGCGGTCGGGACGAATCCCGGCGCCGCTGCTCTGTGTGACGGCGATGTTCGCGGTGCAGCTCGGCATCGCGTTCTCCAAGCCGCTGTTCGGAACGCTCGGCGTCAACGGGACGACCTTCCTGCGGCTGACGATCGCGGCCTTGATCCTGCTCGCCGCCACGCGGCCGAAGCTGCGCGGCCGCACCCGGCGGGAGCTCGGCTCGGCCGTGCTGCTCGGCCTCGCCTCCGCCGGGATGACCCTGCTCTTCGCCGGCGCGATCGACCGGCTGCCGATGGGCACCGCCGCGACCATCGAGTTCCTCGGCCCGCTCGGCGTCGCGCTGGCACTGGCCCGGCGGGCGAGCCACCTGCTGTGGGCGCTGCTCGCCGGGGGCGGGGTCGCGCTGCTGACCCTCTTCGGGTCCGCCGGGTCCACCGGGCACGGCGGGCACGGCGGCTCGCTGGACCCGGTCGGGTTGGCGTACGCGTTCGGGGCGGCGGCCTGCTACGCCGCGTACATCCTCTTCACCGACAAGGTCGGCGCCGCGTTCCAGGGCTTCGAGGGGCTCGCGGTGTCGATCAGCATCGGCGCCCTCGCGCTCGCCCCGTTCGGCCTCGGGCAGGCCTGGCACGGGCTGAGCCGGGTGGACTCCCCCGGGCTGCTGCTGCTCGGCGTGGCCGGGGTGGCGCTGCTGCTGCCGGTGATCCCGTACGCGCTGGAGATGACTGCGCTGCGGCGGCTGCCGCAGCGGGTGTTCAGCGTCATCGTCAGCCTGGAGCCGGCCGTGAGCGCGCTGGTGGGCCTGGTGGTGCTCGGGCAGCTGCTGGGGTGGCCGCAGCTGGCCGGGATCGGCTGCGTGGTGGCGGCGAGCGTCGGGGCGACCCTCGCCGGGCGGCGGTGACGCTCGCCGTCGGCGCGAGGGCGGGAGACGGAGGGCGGGAGACGACTGTGGGCGGTGCCGACGCCGGCACCGCCCACAGCGCGCCTGGGACGCGGTGACCCTTTCCGCTCCCGGGCTGTCCCTGGGGTTTCTCCCCCGCGTTACGGGGGCGCCACGCGGATGCTCAGCTCATCCGCCCGGACGCCCGCCGCAGGCCGGCAGCGCCCCCGCTGCCGAGGCCCCGCCGTCAGTTCGTCAGGTCCGCCGGTTCGCCAGTTCGTCAGTTGATGACGGGCGCGAAGACGAAGTGGAAGTTCTTGTTGGACTGGTCGGTGAAGACGAAGCCCGTGCTGTCCTTCACCTGGGTGTTGTTGTTCTGATTGGAGGCACCCGCGCCCGTCGCGGTCTGCTGGGTCGTGTTGTAGTTGCCGTCCACCGAGCCGAAGATGTTGCCGCTGCCGTAGTTGTCCACGACGCTGCTGTTCGAGCCGTTGCCGACCACCGCGCCGTTGTCGGCCGAGGCCGCGCCGGCTCCGGCGAGCAGCAGGCCTGCCGCGAGCGGGGCGGCGACGAGCAGACCGACCAGTCGAGCGGTACGAGTACGAGCCATGTGTGCCTCCAGAGAGCTGACAGCCCATCAGAGCTGCAAGACAGGTGCTTCGTAAATCTCTTGCCGTGTGCGGGAGTTCGTGGCCAGACGAACCCCTGCGTGCTGCGACGCCGAGAGACAGACTCCCCCGGCGGATCGTCGTACCGCCAGCATGGGATCGCTTTTTCGCCCGTTAGCGTGACATCGTCCTCCGGTTCGCTTGGCCGGGGAACAGCAGCTTCGTAGGCAGACACTCCGCCAGCCGCTTGGAAATTCCACCGAATGGCGGAAGATCGGGCCGCTGCTCGGAGGGCGCGCAGAGTGGTCTGGCACGCCGGGGCGCGCCGCTTCCGGCGCATTTGATTCCCACGCGCCCCTCAGAGGGAGTAATCGGCCATTCTTCCCGGTGGTTTCAGCCGCAGATCATCAGATTTCCCGGCGGGCAGCCGAAGAGTAATTGTGTAGGACGGTTATTTTTACGACCTTCAGAGAACTTAGGGGAACTCGGGGGAACTCAGGAGAGGGTCTTGCCGGGATTCATGATTCCCAACGGGTCGAAGACCGCCTTCACCCCGCACTGGACCTCCAATCCGACCGGGCCCAACTCGCGTGCCAGCCAGTCGCGTTTGAGCAGACCCACCCCGTGCTCCCCGGTGATGGTGCCACCCAGGCCGAGACCGAGGGCCATGATCTCGTCGAAGGACTGCCGGGCCCGGGCCACCTCCGCCGGGTCGTCGGCGTCGAACACCACCACCGGATGGGTGTTGCCATCCCCCGCGTGGCAGACCACCCCGACAGTGAGCGCGTGTCGCTCGGCGATCTCGGCCACCCCGCGCAGCATCTCTGCCATCCGGGAGCGTGGCACCGCGACGTCGTCGATCATCGTGGTGCCCAGCCGGTCCAGCGCGGGCAGTGCCAACCTCCGGGATTGGAGCAGGAGTTCGGACTCCGCCGGATCCTCGGCCGGTACCACCTCGGTCGCACCCGCCGCCCGGCAGAGCCGCGCCACCGCCGCCAGCTCGACGGCCGGATCGGCGGTGTCGAAGGCGACCAGCAGCAGCGCCTGGGTGGAGTCCGGCAACCCCATCCTCGCCATCGCGTTGACGGCCCGGACCGTGGTCGAGTCCATCAGCTCCATCAGTGACGGGGTGAACCCCCGGGCCATCACCTCGCAGACCGCCGCACAGGCGGCGTCCGCGCTCGGGAACTCCGCCGCCAACGCCAACTGCGGGGCGGGGGCCGGGCGCAGGGCGAGCACCGCCTGCACCACCACCCCGAGCGTCCCCTCCGAGCCCACCAGCAGCCGGGTCAGGTCGTAGCCCGCGACGCCCTTGGCGGTGCGGCGACCGGTGCGCAGCAACCGTCCGTCCGGCAGCACGACGTCCAACCCGAGCACGTACTCGCTGGTCACCCCGTACTTCACGCAGCACAACCCGCCCGCGCCGGTGCCGATGTTGCCGCCGATCGTGCAGGACTCCCAGCTGGACGGGTCCGGCGGGTACGCCAGCCCGTGTTCGGCCACCGCCCGGGACAACTCGGCGTTCACCACGCCCGGTTGGACGACGGCGATCCGGTTCACGGGGTCGATCTCCAGGATCCGGTCCATCTTCACCAGCGAGAGCAGGATGCAGCCGTCCACCGCGTTGGCTCCGCCGGACAGCCCGGTCCGGGCCCCCTGCGGCACCACCGGAACCCGCAGCTCGGTGGCCGTCCGCAGCACGTGCCGCACCTGCTCGACCGTCTCGGGGAAGACCAGCACGGCCGGCTCGCCGGCCTCGCAGAAGCCCGCCATGTCTCGGCGGTAGCCGGACGTGACGTCCGGGTCCACCACGACGGCGCCCGGCGGCAGTTCCAGCAACAACCGGCCGGTCAGATCGCCCACGGCAGCCTCCACTCCTGGTGTCCGGGCTCGCACTCTGCCCCGCCACCCGGGCGGAGGCAAGACCATCGGGCGGGCCGCGCCGAGACGGCCGTCGGGCGGCCGGTCTGAAGTGGTCGGCCGGGCCCGGCACGGTGGGGGATACCGTGCCGGGCCCGGCCACCAGGGACAGGCCCGGGCTGTCGGGGGCGTGACAGCCCGGACCGATTGGCGCGAGATCCGGCCACACCGTCAGCTGGGGGAGTCTTCGGTGCGACGGTGGATCTCGGCCTGGCTCAGGGGGTCGTACGGTCTGGAACTGGGTTGCGGGCAGCGCGACTTCGGCTCAGGGTCGGGCAGCCACCTTGTGGACGACCGGTGCCGTACTCAGGGACGGGTGGGGCCGGTCCGCCCGTCGGGGGCACCAATGCCGTACTCAGGAAGCAGTCGAGACGGCCTGTTCGCCGAAGAGCCGGCGCAGCTCCTCGTGGAAGCCGGGGAAGGTCTTCCCCACGCACCCCGGGTCGTCGAGCGTGATGCCGGGCACTCGCAGCCCGAGCACCGAGAAGGCCATCGCGATGCGGTGGTCGCGGTGGCAGGCGACGGTCGCCGCCGCAGGGCGTCCCGGGTGGATGGTGATCCAGTCGGGGCCGTCCTCGACCCGTACCCCGAGAGCCCGCAGATTGCCGGAGACTGCGGCGATCCGGTCGGACTCCTTGAGCCGGGCGTGGCCGATTCCCCGGATCGTGATCGGGCCGTCCGCGAGCGGGGCGATGGCGGCCAGGGTCATGAAGGTGTCCGAGATGTCTCCCATGTCCACCTCGAAGCCGCCACGCAGCGGACCGACACCCGTAACCGCGGTGGAGTCGGCCTCGATCTCCACCTGGGCCCCGGCCTTGGCCAGCACCTCGACGAACCGCAGGTCACCCTGCAGGCTGTCGCGGCCCAGGTGCGGCACGGTCACCCGGGTGCCCGTCAGGGCAGCCGCCGCGAAGAAGTAGGAAGCGGTGGAGGCGTCCGGCTCGATCCGGATCCGGGTGCCGACGTAGCCGCCCGGCTCCACCCGTACGGTGCCGCCGCTGCTCCCGGCCGCCGAGGCCGCCGAGGCCGCCGAGGCCGCCGGGGCCACGGGGGGCACCTCGGCCACCTCCGCCACCTTCGCGCCGAAGGTCCGCATCAGCGCGACGGTCATCGCGATGTACGGGCGGCTGACCAGCCCGGCCGCCGAGACGGTCAGCGGCTGGCGCATCAGCGGTGCCGAGAGCAGCAGGCCGGTCAGGTACTGGCTGCTGGTCGAGGAGTCCAGCCGCAGTTCCCCGCCGCTCAGTCCACGGGCGTCGATCCTGAGCGGCAGGCCGCCGCCCGCGCCGGGCTCGACCCCGGCGCCCAACTCGGCGAGTGCCTCGACCAGCGGCCCGAGCGGGCGGGCCGTCAGCTGCGCACTCCCCTCGAAGACGAACTCGCCCTCGCCGGTGGCCGCGAGGACCGGCAGGAAGCGCGCCGCCGTCCCCGCGTCCGCGCACCAGATCCGCGCCGGGCCGGACGGCCCACGGCCGGTGCCGCGTACCTCCCAGGAGCCCTGGCCCACCGTGACCTCGACTCCGAGGTCGGTGAGGGCCTTGCGGAAGGCGACGGTGTCCTCGCTCTCCAGCGGATCGTCCAGCCGGGTGGTCCCGGCCGCTGCGGCGGCCAGCAGCAGTACCCGGTTGGTGATGCTCTTCGAGCCGGGTATCCGGGCGGTGACCGCTCCCCGGTTGTCCGTACTCGTCGGGGTGCCCATCACGCCACCGCCGACAGGATGGTGAAGTGGCCTGCCGTGGCCCGGATCTCGTCGACCGCCGAATGCAGCGCGTCGGTGAAGTAGGCGTCGGCCGCCTCCAGGAAGCGGCTCTCCCGGAACGCCTTGGCGGTGGCCGCCGGGGCCAGCCGCACGGAGATCGTCAGGGCGAGTCGGCCGTCCTCGTCGCAGCCGACCTCGTTGGTGATGAACTCGACCTCGGGGTCGCCGGGTTGGCGGTAGACGATGCGCTGTCCCGGGTCGATCTCGATCCGCTGGAAGACCGGCCGGCCGTCCCGCACGATCTCCCTGGTGAAGCCGCCGGGGAAGCGGTCCAGGATGGTGCACCGGGTGATGGCCGGCGTGTACGGGACCGGATTCTCGGCCTTCTGGAGGAGCTGCGCCCAGAGTTGCCGTGCGTCGAGCGGCACCGACTCGGCGCCGGACTCGCTGTCACCGTCGGAATTGACCGCGCGGGTCCAGGACACCGTTATCCCTGACATCGAATTCTCCCCCTGAGAAACCTGCCGACCGCTCTCGTGAAGAACTCTGTCCTGACCGGGGAAAGGCGGCAACGACTATCTCGATACTTCGTCAGAACTCTTGGCATACTCCAGAGTTCGCACTTCGGGCGGATCCGGCCACCGGGTCCGGGTGAAGGTCCGGAGACTGCCGGCGGTCCCACCCGCACCAGGCGCCCCGGCCGCTGATGAAGTAGTGGTCGCGGTGCATCAGCTCGGCCGGGAGATGACTCTGTGTCATCGAGTTCGGCGACTCCGGCGACCGTGCTACCTAAGCTGGCAGGACTGGGGAGAACCGCGAAGCAGTCCGTCCGGCCCCGTGCCCCGCAGCGGAAGGAGTCCCACCACCATGCGCGCAAACCACAGGTTCACGGATCTCAGGACCGTCATGGGCAGCTCCGAGCCGCACGGCGGCCGAGTCGGCCGGCGCACCGCCGTACTCGGCTACCCGGTCGACCGGTCGCTGTCGCCCGTGCTCCACCGTGCGGCCCTGAAGGCGATGGGGCTGAACTGGAGTTGCAACACGATCGACTGCGAGGAGACCGGCCTGGCCGGCCTGCTCGACTCACTGGACGACTCCTGGGCCGGCCTCGCGCTCTGTACGCCGCTGAAGCGGTCCGTCCTCCCGCTGATCGACGAGGTGACCGATCTGGCTCTGGACGTCGGCGGCGCGAACACGGTGGTATTCCGTGACGGCCGGACGTACGGCCACAACACGGACGTGCACGGCATCCTCACCGCGCTGCGGGAGGCCGGGGTGCACGCGCCGGGCTCCGCCGTCGTCCTGGGCGGCGGCACCGCCGCCTGCTCGGCGCTCGCCGCGCTGCGGGAACTCGGGGTGACGGAGCCGACGGTGGTGGTGCGCGAGCACGGCCGGGCGGCCGAGGCCCACGCGGCGGCGGGCCGGCTCGGCATGGCGATCGACGTGCACACCTTCGACCGGCTGGACCGGCTGCTGCACGGCACCGGGCTGGTCGTCTCCACCCTGCCGGCCGGGGCGGCCGACACCTATGCCGCCGCGATCGTGCACTCCCGGGCGGCGATATTCGACGTGGTCTGCTCGGCCTGGCCGACCCGGCTCACCAAGGCGGCCGGCTTCGCCGGCAGCACCGTGGTCGACGGCCTGTCCCTGCTGGCCCACCAGGTCGCCGACCAGGTGCGGTTGATCACCGGCCAGGCCGAGGTCCCGGTACGGGCGATGCGGGAGGCGGGTCAGGCGGAGCTGGTCCGGCGGGCGGGCTGAAACTCTCCTCCGCCCGCCGGACCACCTCACTCCGACCGTCGGTCTTGGCTCAGGCGGACAGCTCCTGCGACTTGTCGAAGCTCTGCCGCCGGGCGGAGGAGAGCGCCGAGATGGCGTGTGCCACCGAGCAGAGCGTGGCGTGGCGGTGCCAACCCGCGTACGAGCGCCCCTCGAAGTCCCGCATGCCGACCCTGGCGCTGACCTCGGAGAAGTCCTTGGCCACCCGCCGGGTGAGGCGTCCCAGCCGCAGCAGTGCGACGGGCGGCACCTCGATCAGGTTCGACAGCCAGAGTTCGGCGGGCTTGCCCTTGGGTCCGGACCAGCCGCCCACCAGGGTGAGGGCCCGCTCCGGCGGCAGCGCGCTGCCCGGCCTGCGGACGGTGGGCATCGTCACCCTGGTCCCACTGACCAGGATGGACCGGGTGATCGAGTAATCCGGGTCCACCCAGCCCACCGGGCGGGAGAAACGCTTCGCCCACTCGACCAACTGCTGTGCCTGAAAAAGGCGTTCGCCGCGTCCGGGCAGGCTGAGGTCGTAGCCGATCAGCCGGGTCGAGCCACCGACCCGCATCACGAAGGGCACTCCCCGCCGGGTGAACTCCTCGACCAGGACGGCGGCGTCGAGCTCACGCGCGTCCAGCACCGCCGGGCGCCGGCGAAGTCCCCACTCGGGTCGGGCGAGCGCCACCACCGTGTTCACCGCGCACAACTCGGGGGTGGCGGCGGCCACATCGTCCGGGATCTTCGCACGACGCCTGCGCTCAGCGTCCTCCAGCCACTCGGGCGGCAGGATCAGATCCCAGTTGACCGGCGCGCTCATCTCTTCGTTGGCGAGCCAGACTCCGTACGCCTGCTGACTGTTGACCACCCGGCCGAGCTCGGTGCGGAACGACTCCTCCACGCCGACGGAGTGCTCGCCCGCCTTCGGGATGGCCATCGAGTTGAGCACCCAGGCCTGCGGCAGCGTCACCCGGTCGAGGTGGCGCGCGAGCGCCTGGCGCACGGGCAGCCAGCCCCAGGAGGAGTCGCTGATGAAGTGGTGCAGGCTCTGCTCGGCCGCTCCGTGCCCGGCGACCGAGGCCAGGGCCCGCATGGACTTGCGCCCCGGCACCGAGAGCAGGCCGTTGATGTACCACTCGCCCCGCGCCCGCTGGTCGCGGCGCTTGAGCGAAGCCAGCATCCGCCGGGAGAACTCGGTGACGAAGTCATCGGCGACGTCTCCCCAGACCTGCTCCGGAACGTCCTTCTCTATGAGACCTTCCACAACTCTCGACTCCTCCTCTGCACTCACGGACGCCGACGCCCACGGGTACGGACCGGTACCCGGGGCCAGACGCGAGGTCCTGACACAGAGGACCATACCGAACCGACTGGTTGGTTTTCTAGACCCAATGCCCTTCAGGGTCAACCTCGCGAATCGGAACGGATCGCGAAACCGCTTGGTTGGTTTGTTATGATGCCATGCACACGTCCCACCCACCCCGCGCCAGCCCATGACCCCTCGGCAAGGCCCGAGGCGGTCGGCTCCGACGGCGGCCCCTGCCCGGGATCGCCCCGGCAGCCCGGCCGCGCTCCATCACGAGGGAGAAGTGATGCCCCCCCAGGAACGGACCGCACGCACCAGGCAGCTCATAATCCAAGCTGCAGCGGCATCGTTCGACCACAGAGGTTTTGCGATGACCGGGCTGCTCGAGATCGCTCAACTCGCCGGCGTGTCGAAGGGAGCCCTCTACTTCCACTTCGGCTCGAAGGAGCAGCTCGCCGAGGGAGTGATGACAGAGTCGAGGGAGGAACTGCGGCGGATCATCCTCTCGGTCCGCCGAGCCGGGATCCCGGCACTGCAGTACCTGATCGACCTGTGCCACGAGCTGGCCCGCCGGCTCGATCAGGACGTGGTGTTCCGCGCGGGGCTCCGGCTCAGCGACGAGCCCGGGATGGAGAAGGAGCAGCATCCCAGCCCCTACCCCGGCTGGACCCGGTTGATCAGGCGTCAGCTGGCCAAGGCGGCGGCGGCGCAGCAGCTCCGCCCGGGCATCGCCCTGGACGACGTGGCCGGGCTGCTCGCCTCCACCACCGCCGGCATCGAGGTACTGTCCCGCCGGGACCGGGCCTGGCTCAGTCCACAAGTCACCGCCGGCCTGTGGAAGGCGGTTCTCCCGGCCCTGCTACCGCCCGAGCCGTCGGACTGGGTCGAGCTGTCGACCGAGCCACCGGACGCTCGGGCGCGGGTGCCCGAGCAGGGCTCGGCGCAGGGCTCGGGGTAGGGCTCGAGAGGTAAGGCTCGGCGCAGGGCTCGGGGTAGGGCTCGGCGCGGGGCTCGGTCGGCTCGGGTTTCGGAGTCGACGGCCGTGCGGAACGGGACGAGCCTCGCGCCGGGGCTGCGGCCGTCGCGCGGGGGTGAACCACGCGCGGCGGCGTCCGGGCCCGGACCGGCACGCCTGAACGGGCACGCCTGAACGGCGGGTGTCCTGACCGTGTTACTGCGGTCAGGACACCCGCCGTTCGGCGTACCTCCGACTGCCAGGCGTGACGGGTCCAGACGTGCCCGGGTCCAGACGTGCCCGGGTCCAGACGTGCCCGGGTCCAGACGTGCCCGGGTCCAGACGTGCCCGTCCGGCGGGCGACCAGTCGCCCGCCGGACGGGCGCTGCTACGCCGCGCCGTCCTCGTCCTCGGCCCGCGCAGCCGCGAGACGTGCCAGCCGGGCTCCCCGGTCGGGAGCCGCGTCGATCCGCGTCATCACGGCCGGTACCGCGATTCCGGGCAGCAGGTGCTGCCACATCACCGAGATCCGTTCCTCCAGGTCGGCCAGGCCCGAGCTGGTCTGCGAGAACGCCTGGATCCCGGTGAAGGAGCCGACAATGAGCTCCGCCGTCGCCTGGCAGTCGATCTGCGCCAGCACCTCGCCCCGCGCCAGCGCGTCCGTCAACAGCTGCTCGCACAACTTCGCCCAGGCGAGAAAGGGGCTGCTGGCGGAGAAATCGACAGATCCTCGCTCCAGCGCCAACCGGGCCCCTGCGCGTAGCATCGCGTCATGCGGCAGGGCGTGGGCGACGGCCATCGTCAAATCCACGAGTTCCTGAACTTTTGACGCGTTAGGGACAAGGTCAAGGTGCAGCGTCTGCTCCTCCATCACCCCGCGGGCCAGGTCTTCCTTGGACGGGAAGTGGAAATAGAGCGCGCCCTTGGTCATCGACACCCGCGCGAGGATCTCCTTGATCGACGCGGCGTCATACCCGAACTCGTCGAAGACCGAAGCAGCCCCCTGCAAGATGACCCGCCTGGTCCGGATCGCACGTTCCTGCTGTGCCATGTGAGGGGCTCTCCTGTCTTGCCGTCGCGCTGTTCGGTCTTCAACGCGATCCTGAGGGTTGGGATGGGTTTAAGGGTCTACAAAAAACCGGACGACCTGTATTCTAACTCGCGGGCCGCTTGAGTTCGTCCGCTTCTGCTCGTGATCCTTGGGGGAGACGTGTCCAGATCGCAGCTCGTGACCAGTGCATCATCCGCTTGCCTTGTGCGCCAACCATTGCGTACCACCCAGTTCATCCCGATGCAGTCCCTACCTGCGCAGTTCACCACCACGGTACCGAAGGAGCTGGTCCATCGGGCAGCTGTGGCGGAAGTCCTGCTGACTCGCTGGCTGCGCCACGACGCCTCCCACTTCAGCGCTTCCGCCCAGTGGCCGCGCGGTCACAGCTTCTTCAAGTCACCTGACGGGGTCCACTACGACTCCATGCTGGTCGCAGAAACAATCCGACAGGTCAGTACTCTAATCGCCCATGCCGAGTTTGACGTACCGCTGACAAGCCACTCGCTGATGGGCGACCTCGACTACACGGCCGACCTGGACCTGTTGAAGGTCGGCGGGACTCCTGCCGACCTGGAGCTGTCCGTCACCTGCACCGAGATCCGGCGTACCGGCGGCCAGGTCAGCAAGATCCGCTTCGATGTGGTCTTCTTCCGCGACGGCAGGCAGGCCGCGTCGGGCTCGGCGGTCGCAGCCTTCATCCGGCCGGAGGTCTACCGCCGGGTACGCGGCGACCGGCTCTCCACCACTCGGGCGGAGCTACCGCTCCTGACGCCCGTCGCCCCCCGCCTGGTGGGCCGCTACTCCGGTGACGACGTGGTGCTCGCCCCCAGCGGGGATCAGCAGCGCTGGCTGCTGCGGGCGGACACCCGGCACCCCATACTGTTCGACCACCCGGGCGACCACATACCCGGCATGGTCCTGCTGGAGGCCGCCCGCCAGGCGGCCCGGGTCCTCGTCCCGGCCGGCGCCTCGGTCTCCTCGACCGTGAACATCTTCGAACGGTATGTCGAGTTCGACGCCCCCTGCTGGATCGAGGCCCGGGAGGAGCCCTCGGGAGACCTCGGCACCCGGCAGGTGTCGGTCAGGGCAGAGCAGTACGGGAGGACCGCCTTCACCAACACGATCACCGTGCCGGTGAGCACCGAGCCGGCGGCCGCCCCCCTGCCCGTCCCCACCCCGCTGCCCATCCCTGCTCCTCGGGCCGCCGACCGGCCCGTCGCCGCCCGACCCGCCGCCGCCCTGCTGGCGAACGGCGCGACGGCAAGGCAGTTGGCCAACGCCTAGCCCGATGGTGGTGGCGGCAGACCAGGGTGGCCCCCAAAACCGTGAGTGGGGCCTTCGCCTGACGCGGCGTAGGCCCCACTCCGAACTCACCCTGTACGCAACCCGGTTACAGCCTGGCCGGAGAGCTGGCCCGGCTCGCTCAGAGGATCGTGAAGCCACCGTCCACCGGCAGAACCGCGCCGGTCACGAAGGAGGCGCGGTCGCTGCACAGCCAGGCCGCAGCCTCGGCGATCTCCTCCGGCTCCGCAGTACGCGGCTGCGGCGTCAGCTGGTGCAGCATCTCCTCCACCCCCGGGTTCTGGTCGAACCACTGGGCGACCATCTCGCTGCGCGTCGTCCCGGGAGCCACCGCGTTGACCCGGATCCCCTGACTGCCGTACTCGGCGGCCGCTGCCTTCGTCAGACCGATCACCGCGTGCTTGGACGTCACGTACGGCGCCGCCACCGGGGTGGCCACCAGGCCACCGACACTGCTGGTGTTGACGATTGAGCCGCCGCCGTGCTCCAGCATCACGGTGATCTCCTGCCGCAGGCAGTTCCAGACCCCGCGTACGTTGGTGTCCATGATCTGGTCGTACACCGAGTCGTCCATCAGGTGCAACGGAGTCCGCCCGACCCCGTACCCGGCATTGTTGAACGCCGCGTGCAGCGCGCCGAATTGCTCGACCGCGAAGCGCACGGCACGCGCGACGTCGTCCGGCTGGACCACATCGCCGACCACATAGGCGGCCTTGTGACCATCTCCCTTCAACTCATCGACTATCGAGGCGAGTTCCTTCTCGCGGCGGGCGAACAGTACGACCGAAGCCCCTTCTCGTGCGAAAACTCGCGCGGCGGCCGCTCCGATGCCGCTGCTCGCCCCCGTGATCAGCGCTACCTTGCCGGACAGAAGACCTGTCTGCTGCTGTGTCATGATCAAAGTCTTACAAAATGACAGTCTCACTGACTAGCAGTTCTGCCGAATTGCCCACCACCAAAAGGCTGGTGGAGCACCAGGCCCCCTCAGGACCAGGCTGCCCCCACCGCCGCCTCGCCGTCGAGCGTGCGCACCAGTGCCTCGTCGATCGCGTCCAACGAGTCGGCCAGATGCCGTACCCCCGCCTCCCGCATCAACTCCGCCTGGAAGCTGTGCTCGAAACGGGTGGGGTGGCCGATGAACGGCACCCCGAGCGCCTTCGCGTGCTCCGCCACCCGGGCCACGTCATCGATGAAGAGCACCTCGTCGAAGCCGAGTTCGAGCACCTCGGTGGTGATCTCCCGGATTCCGGGACGGAAGTCGTTGGTGCATACGTACCCGGGCTCGTCGAACAGGCCGTCGTACTCCCCGAGGAACCGGTCGAAGTGCACGCGAGCCAGACCGCCGTAGCAGACCGTCCGCAACCCGAGCGCCCGAAGCCGTCCGACCAGCGCGACCGCACCGTCCAGCAGGTGCACCGGGTGCCGTTCGGTGTACTCCTCCCGCTCTCGGAAGTACACCTCCAGCGTCTGCTCCGGCGTCCAGTCCACCCCGGCGGCCTCGGCGATCACCACCGCCGCGTCGGCCTGGCGCTGGGAGAAGATCCGGCGCTCGATGTCGGCGGTGTAGGAGCCCCCCCGGCTGACGATGAACTGGTGAATCACCGGGCTGAAGGTGTCGTTCAACATGACACCATCGATGTTGACTGCGGCGGCGCGAAGGCGCTTCAGTTGACCGGTCATACGTTCCCCCCAGATTTTGCGCTCATCATAGGGGGCCTCTCCTGTGCGACCTCAGGTGCCTCGGGTGTGGCCTCATATGTGGCGTCATATGTGGTTGTCTCAGGGGCGGTTCAACTCGATCGGAGCGACCTCCGAGGTGGGAAGAGCGCGCCGACCCGGGCCGCGACGGCGCGGGACGAGCCGTCGCCGGACACGTTGTAGGTGGCCAACCGGTGGTAGATCGGGGTTCTGACGGCGACCAGCGTGCGCAGCCGGCCCGGCGGGTCGTCGGACAGCAGTATCCGGCCCTTGGCCGAACCGATCCGGCGCGCCAACTGTCCTTCCGGAACCGCGAGATGGATGACCAGATGGCGGTTGAGCAGCCGCTGGGTCGCCTCCTCCAGCACAGCCCCGCCGCCCAGCGCGAGGACACCCCGGTGCTCGGCCAGCGCGCAGCGCACCATCTCGCGCTCCCGCACCCGGAAGTGCGCCTCACCCTCGTACCGCAGGATGTCGCGGACGCGCAGGCCCGACGCGCTCTCGATATCGGCATCGGTGTCCCGGAAGCCCACCCCGAGCTGCCTGGCGAGCAGCCGCCCGACGGTGGTCTTGCCCGACCCGGGTGCGCCGATCAGGACGGCTACCGGCCGCTCCGGACTTCTCCGGCTCACCGGACCTCCCGAGCCCCCCGGACTTTCGGGCCGCCCGTCTCCCGTGTACGCCATGGTGGCTCCCCTCCATCTCAGATGCGGTGGCGTTTCAGATAGCGGTGCTGTTTCAGATGCGTGGCGTGTCAGATGCGGTGGTGTGTCAGATGCGGTGGCGTGTCAGATGCGCTGATCTGTCAGATGCGCTGGCGCGCCTGACCGAGCTCGGCGAGCACCGTCCTGGTGATCACCGTCATCGCACAGCGCTCGGCCGCGTACCGCAGGGCAGAGCAGTGGTACTCCCGGGAGAAGTCGGCGACGGCGTCGCCGACCAGGAACGGCTGGACGTCGTACGTGAAGGCGTCGCAGGTCGTCATCAGTACGCCGATGTGCGCGTACACGCCACAGACGATCAGCTGATCACGGCCCTGTGCCCGCATGAACGCCAGGAGTTCGGTGCGGAAGAAGGCGCTGTACCGCCAGTTGCTGAGGACCAGATCCCCCTCGGCCGGCCGAACCGGGTCGGCGATCTCCTGGTGCTCGGGAGAAGCGGTCATACCTTGGCCCCAGAAGTCCTTGAGCAGGCCGCGCTGTTCATCGGTCATACCGCCCGGCTGCGCCGTGTACGCCACCGGAACCCCGAGTTCGGCGGCCCGGTCCCGGAGCAGCGTGACATTCCGGAGCAGGTCACTCACCGGGGGCTCGTCGGCAGCGAAAGGCAGCAGGAAGTACTTCTGCATGTCATGGATCAGCAGGACTGCTCGCGCAGGGTCAACCGTCCACCGTGCGGTGTTCTCTGGCAGATCACCCTGGCCCGGCATCGGGTAAGGGGCGATGGCCGGGATTCCCATCAGTTTCCTTTCAGGCACGCGAGCAGACAATCCGGATCTCTTTCGCCCATGAGTGTGGGGAGACGAAAGAGCGCTGGTCAACGGCGGTCGAAAAACTTCGTCAGGTACTCCGGATTCCGCCGGCTGACAGCTTTTTGGCAGTCTCGTTCACATTCCCGATAATCGATGCTCCGGGTGAATTCTGACGGTAATTCCTGTCAGCTGGGCGTGACTTGGCGGAGCTGATACGTCACTACCGCAGAAGTGGCCGCACACACGAAGTGCCGGCATAACTCCGTCAGAAACGGCGGGCGGGCGGAGCGGGGCAGGGCGGAGCGGGGCAGAGCGGGTTGATACGGCGGGCGGGCGGAGCGGGCTGGTGTGGCGGCTGGTACGGCGAAGGGCCCGATCACCGGGTAGCGGTGATCGAGCCCTTCGTGGCTTTCTTGCCTTTTCTTGGCATTTCACGGCTCTTCTTGGCTTTTTGTGACCGCTCGCCGTTGGGATCGGCAATCAGGGGCGGCGATCAGGGCGTCAGTCGCGCTTCGGGGTCTTGGCCAGGCTCGAACGCGCGTGGGCGGCGACCCGCTCCGGCGTGAAAGCACACTGCTCACGGAGGGCCGGGTACGGCGCGGCGAGACCGACGTGATCCAGGCCCACCAACTCGCCGGCCGTACCGGCCATGGCGTACCAGCCGAGCGAAGCCCCCGCCTCCACCGAGACCCGGGCCCGGACGGCGCGCGGCAGCACCGCCTCCCGGTAGTCGGCGGTCTGCTCCTCGAACCACTCCACGCAGGGCATCGAGACGACCCGGGTCGGCGTCCCCTCTCGCTCCAGGATGTCCCGGGCGCGCAGCGCGACCGGCACCTCGCCGCCGGCGGCGATCAGGATCACGTCCGGCGTACCGTCCCCGGCGCTCGCCTCCACCAGGACGTACCCGCCGCGTTCCGCGCCGGCAGCGCCGTCGGCGGCAGCAGGCGTGCGGCTCGGCTCGGGGTCGGGGTGGCCATGCTCGTCGACCTCAACGGCGTCCACCGCCAGCGCCCTGACCACTTCGGCCGTCTTGTCGTCCAGGCGAGCCCACTCGAACTTGCCCTTGATGCTTCGTATTTGAGTAGTCATCAGAAGATTCAGGGCTCCTCTCCGAGGTACTGCGGCAGGGATCGGACCCACCCGACTCTCCGTCACCCTCCCCAGGGCCACAACCGCTCCCGGTCGACTACGTCACCTGGGCCCCCACCTGTGGGTCAGGTGGGGGCCCAGGTCATCGGTTACCCGGCAGCTGCGGACAGCGGAACGGCCTTACCTGCTCAACTGTTTGGATGCGTGATCTTGCTCGTGTCCAGGAAGAGCCCGCTGAACGCCACCAGGGATGCAGCGAGCGCCGCGCCGGCGGAGGGGCGCGCGGGAACGGCGAAAACCTCGACGGCCGCCCAGACCCCGATTCCGGCAGAAGCGAGGAGAACGATCCCCGGCAGGACTACGCCCCAGAAGACCCCTTCGCGCAGAGGATTGATGACCGCCCCCAGCAGACCCGCCGCGACCACCGAGATTCCACTCGTCAGATCCGGCACCCCGAGGTCGCGGGTAGTGGTGATGCTCAACCCCAGAAAGGCCATGAGCGCCAGGAACGCCAGAACAAGAATCGCCAGCAGAAGCCGGTCCATGGTGCTCACAGGTGGGGGATCCGGCGGAGGAGCCACTGGAACGGGCGCCGTCACCTCGACCAGCAGCACCTGCGGCGGCGGTTCCACGTCCACAGCCGGCCCCGGTGGTCGCGCCGGCTCGACCGCCACCGTCGGCGGCACACCCCGGAGGCAGGCAGCGGCAGCCCTGAACCTTGATCCGATCGAAGTCATGCCTCAACCCATACCTGCCGGCTACCACCCCCGCACGACGGGGGAACCCGACCGGCGTCGAGCCCGGCAGGCTACACCGAGCCTGCCGCCAGCGCCTTGGGGAAGGTAATCCTGACCCCCATCTGGCCCACCCGCAGTGGTCCAAGGCGGCATGCAAGTAGGGCAACTTGAGGCAGGGCATGACTCAGGCGGGGTGCCTGTTCTCACAGACACCCCGCCTGAGCTGGGCGTTTCCCGCCACACTGCGGAGAGCGTGGGATTTGAACCCACGGTGAGGGGTTACCTCACGACAGTTTTCAAGACTGTTCCCTTAGGCCGCTCGGGCAGCTCTCCTGGCGGAGGTCAGCCTAACGGGTCCGGAGGGGTTCGGTGCACACCGTTTTCCGGTGCGTGCCGAGGATTCGCGCGAGGGGTCAGTTGTCGCCCTTGCGTTCGCCGAGGGTGATGGTGGTGGTGCCGGGCTTGCCGTCGCGGGTGTACTCGACGGGGACCTTGTCGCCCGGCTTGTACGTCCAGATCTCGCTGACCAGGGTCGGGCCGCTGTCGATCAGGTGGTTGCCGAGCTTGGTGATGACGTCGCCGGCCTTCAGGCCGGCCAGGTCGGCGGGGCCGCCCGGGGTGACGGCCGGGGTGCCCTGGACCGGGCCGGTCTGGATCTGCGCGCCGTCGCCGGTGTAGTTGTCGTTGCGCAGCACGCCGAAGATCGCGTAGACCGGCGTGCCGGTCTTGATCAGGTCCTGGGCGACGCGCTTCGCCTGGTTGATCGGGATGGCGAAGCCGAGGCCGATGCTGCCGGCCCGGCCGGTGCTGCTGCTGGTGTTGGACTGGATCGCCGAGTTGATCCCGATCACCGCGCCGCTCGCGTTGAGCAGCGGGCCGCCGGAGTTGCCCGGGTTGATCGAGGCGTCGGTCTGCAGCGCGTTCATGAACGAGGACTGGGCCCCCGTGTCGTCGCCCGAAGCGACCGGACGGTCCTTCGCGCTGACGATGCCGCTGGTGACGGTGCCTTCGAGGCCGTACGGGGCACCGATCGCGATCGTCGCGTCGCCGACCGCCGCGTTGTCGGAGTCGCCCAGCGGCAGCGGGACGAGCTTCTCCTTCGACGGGTTGTCGAGCTTGATCACGGCCACGTCGTAACCCTGGGCGCGGCCGACCACCGAGGCCGAGTACGAGGAACCGTCGGAGAACTTGACCGACAGCTGCCCACCGGCCGCCGCCGCCGGGGCGACCACGTGGTTGTTGGTGAGGATGTGGCCCTCGGTGTCGAAGACGAAGCCCGTACCGGTGCCCGACTCCTGGGAGTTGGATGCCTTGATGGTGACGACGCTCGGCAGTGCCTTGGCCGCGATCCCGGCGATGGAGTCCGGGGAGCGGTCGACGGCCTTCTGGTTGTCGCCCACGGTGATGGTGGTGCTGGTGTGGCTGGAGCCGGAGTTGCCGCCGGAGTTGCTGTCGCTGTCGGTGATCCCGACACCGATCGCACCACCCGCGATGCCCGCGACCAGCGCCACCGCCGCGATCAGCGCGACCAACCCGCCGCGCTTCTTGCGCGGCGCCCCGCCAGGAGCGCCGGGGAAGTCGGCCGGGTAGCCCTGGTCGCCCGGACCGCCGGTGCCGCCCGGCGGGCTACCCCAGCCACCGAGCGGCTGCCCCGCCCCGAACGGGTGGTGCGCCTCGGCGGTCACGGTCGGTGCCCCAGGGGTCGGCGGGGCGGGCGGAGCAACCGGCGTGGCCGGAGCCGCGTACGGGTTGCCTCCCGAAACGGGCGCGGGCGCGTCGGCGTACGTGGGCGCAGCAGGCGGCAGCGGTGCGGCGGGCGCGACAGGTGCGGCCGGGAGCACCGGCGGCGGCGCGTCCAGGTACGAGGGCGCGGCGGCCGGAGCCGGCGCCTCCTCGGCGTCGCTCAGCTTGCTGAAGGAGAGCGTCGGCGCGGACTCGACGACGGGCGCGGCATCGGCCGACGCTGCGTCAGGAGCCGGACCCACCGCCCCCTGGCCGGCGGAGGGATGCTCCTCCGGCCCGGTGGAACCACTCGCGTGCTCGGTGCTCACGGACGACCTCCATAGCTGACAGGACTTTGGCCCATAGTTTTTCGCATCTCTGATTCAGTTACCGTAAGGACCCCCCTGAAGAACTCATAAGAATCCTTACGGGCCCCCGACGCCCCCTCGGCGCTGGTCCGGCACCGGACCGGCGCCGGTCCGCGATGCGGACGGCAGCCCCCTGGCCTTGGCGTTCCCGGGTCAGCCGGTTAGCCTTGCGCTCCAAACTGACACGCGGGAGCTTGGACCATCCAGGCTGAGAGTGCGCGGATCGACCGTACGCCATGTCACCCGATCATCCGATCGGACAAGCAGGTCGTACGGCCGGAGGAGCGCTGACCGCTCGAACCTGTCCGGGTAATGCCGGCGTAGGGAGAATCGGCCATGACGGCTGCCCCGCCACTCGTCGAACCGTCCACCACCACAGCGGACCACCGCCCCGAGGCGCCGCTGACGCTGGACACCTCACCACCCCGCACCCTCGGCTTCCGCGACCAGTTCGCGCTCTGGGCCAACCTCGGCGTCAGCCTGATCGGCTTCGCCAGCGCCGCGACGGTGCTGGGCACCCCGGGCGCGGAGCTCTCGTTCACCGCCGCCGTGACGGCGATCGTGGTCGGCACCGCGATCGGTACGGCGATGCTGGGCGTCGCCGCGCTGATCGGCGCGCGGACCGGCGCCCCGGCGATGGCGGTGCTGCGCGGGCTGTTCGGTACCAGGATCAGCTACGTCCCGACCGTGCTCAACATCGCCCAGTGCATCGGCTGGGGCGTGTACGAGCTGATCATCATCGCCCAGGGCGCGCAGACGGTGGCCGGTACCAACGGCTGGCGCTGGCTGTTCGTCGTCCTGGCCGGTGCGCTCACCACCGTGCTGACCATCTGGCCGCTGGGCTCGATCGCGGTGCTGCGCAAGTACATCGCGATCGCGGTCGGCGTGGCAATGGTCTACTTCACCGTCCAGCTCGGCCGCCAGGGCTTCCCCGACCCGGGCAAGGGCCACTGGACCGGTTTCCTGCACGCGACGGACGCGATCATCGCGGTGTCGATCTCCTTCGTCCCGCTCGCCGCCGACTACACCCGGCACTCCCGCACCACCCGCGCCTCGTTCTGGGGCACCTTCTCCGGCTACACCCTCGCCCAGGTGTGGTGCTACGTGCTCGGGCTGATCGCGCTACTGCAGTCCAACGGCGACGCCTCGAAGATCTTCTCCTCGTTCACCGGGGTGGCCGCGGGCTGGTTCTTCCTGCTCGTCCTGGTGCTGCGGGAGAGCGACCAGTCCTTCGCGAACGTGTACTCGACCGCGATGTCGATCCACAACCTGTTCCCGAAGGTCGACCGCCGGCTCCTCACCGGTGGGATCGGCGTGCTGGTCACCGGGCTGGCCCTGCAGATCCAGCAGTTCACCGACTCGTACTACGCCTTCCTCGGCCTGATCGGCTCGGTCTTCGTGCCGCTGCTCGCCGTGCTCGCGGTCGACTTCTTCCTCGGCGCCGGGCGGCGCGGCTGGAACCTGGAGCAGGACGCCCCCGCCCGCCCGCTGATGCTGCTGCCGTGGCTGCTCGGCTTCGCCACCTACCAGTACCTCGCGCCGACGGCCGTCGCGGGCTGGTGGACCAGCTTCTGGACCGACGCCCAGTCGGCCCTGCACTTCACCCCGCAGGAGTGGAGTTCCGCCTCGCTGTTCAGCTTCCTGATCGCCGGGGCGGCCACCTGGGCTATCGGCGTACTGCCCTCGCGCTCGCGCGCGGCGTAAATCTCCGAGGGGCGCGGGGCTCTGCTCCGCGCCCCTCTGGTTGCCCCCACGTTGGTTACCCCACATTGGTGACCCCACTGGGGATTGTTCACCGCGCGTTTTCCGTGGTGGCTGCTTTCGGCCATCCGAAGGCTCGTAGGGTTGTCGCTGTGGACACCCGGAACCTCGACTCGACCGCCCCCGGCGCGCACCTACCCGACCGCTCGGCCGTACGGGTGATCGCGCATCGCGGTTCCTCCGCCGCGCTCCCCGAGCACACCCTCGCCGCCTACCGCCTGGCGATCGAGGAGGGCGCGGACGCGTTGGAGTGCGACGTACGGCTGACCGCCGACGGGCAGCTGGTCTGCGTGCACGACCGTACGGTGCAGCGCACCTCGGACGGGCACGGCACGGTCTCCGCGATGACGCTGGCCCAGCTCTCCGCGCTGGACTTCGGCTCCTGGAAGTCCCCCGAGGACCCGCAGCCGCAGCCGGTGCTCACGCTGGCCCAGCTGCTGGAGCTGGTCGCCGACGCGGGCCGGCCGGTGGAGCTGGCCATCGAGACCAAACACCCGACCCGGTCGGCCGGCCGGGTCGAGGCCGAGCTGCTGCGGATGCTGGAGCACCACGGCCTGCTGCCCGCCGCACCCGCCGAGTCGGCCGGGTCCGCCAAGTCCGCCGCACCCGTCGGGTCGGCCGTACGGATCATGAGCTTCTCGGAGCTCTCGCTGCGCCGGATCCGCAAGGCCGCACCCGCCGTCCCCACGGTGTACCTGCTGGAGCGCCGCCTGCCGCTGCGCGGGCGGATCGCCTCGCTGCCCGGCGGCGCCGGGATCGCCGGGCCCGGCATCGACCTCGTCCGGGCGGATCCCGGGCTGGTGACGGCGCTGCGCCGGGCCGGGCACCGGGTGCACGTCTGGACGGTGGACGAGCCCGCCGACGTCGAGCTCTGCCTGCGGCTCGGGGTGGAGGCGATCATCACCAACCGGCCGCGAGAGGTGCTGGCGCAGCTCGGACGATAGATGATTATCGGCAGGAGCGAAGCCCCGCAGCGTCGGCCAATTGGCGTACGCGGGCGCGGGCGAGGGGGCGCGAAACACCTGCGAAGGGGGAATTCCGGGCCCTTTCACAACCGTCCGTAAGCAGCTAATCACCATTTGCGTACTGTGCGTTGCGGTACTCCGAATTGTCCGCCCGCGATCGGCCCACGGTCGTTTCGACGCATTCCCAGGGGGCATCCATCCTTCGGCAATCGCTGAAGGAGGTCCGGGGGTGGCACTGATGGTTGCGCGCGAAGTGCCGGTTACATCGACGCAGTCCTCAACACCGGCTTCGTCGACACTGGCAGTGCCGCACGGCGCCGCCAGTGTCGCGGTCGCGCGCCGACGGCTGCGCAGCGATCTGGGGGAACGTGAGATTCCGGACACGGTCATCGACGACGCCGTGCTGATCCTTTCCGAACTGCTCAGCAATTCCTGCCGGTACGCCCGGCCGCTGGGTCTGCTCGCCGAACTCGACGACCGGGACGCCGTCCGGGTGGGCGCGCACGCCCCCACCCGGCGCGGGTCCGGCTCCTCGGAGGCCGACCACCGGGACAGCGACCACCGGGACACCGGTCACCGGGACGCGGGTCCCCGGGACACCGGCCACCGGGACGCGGACCACCAGCCCGGCGGAGTGCTGGTGCGCTGGCAGATGCTCGGCGACGGCTCGCTCACCCTCGAGGTGACGGACGGCGGCGCGGTCACCCGCCCGCACCCGGCCCGGCCCTCGCTGACGTCCAGGGGCGGTCGGGGCCTGAGCATCGTCGGCAAGCTGGCGACCGCCTGGGGCGTCCGGGACGCGCCCGGCCGGGTCACCGTGTGGGCGGCGCTGCGCCCGGAACGGCCGGAGCACGCCGAACACGCGGCCAGGAGCGCCTGACCCGCGACGGCGACCGGGCGCGACCGACGGCGACCGGCCGGGCGGCCGTGAACCGCGCGTGAATCCCGGTGAATCTCGAAGGGCGGGAAACCTCAGTAGGCTGCGGGGAGTAAGACCGACCGGCGGCAGGCAGCGCGGGTCGCGGGCTCTGCTGCCGGTCGGTCAAAGTGTCACCGTCCCCGGGAGAGCCGCACCATGGCCAAGAAGGCCGCCAAGAAGTCGCCGCAGCGCAGTCAGTCCACCACCGTCGCCACGGGTGAGATCCCCGTCGTCGGCGCCCGGGAGGACTGCCCCTGCGGTTCGGGTCGCAGGTACAAGGCGTGTCACGGCCGGGAGGCCGCGCACGCGGTGCAGGAACTGGTGCACCGCCCGTTCGAGGGGCTGCCCGGCGAGGCCGACTGGGTGGCGCTGCGCGAGCTGGTCCCCGCCGCGACCGTGCCGCTGAAGCTGACCGCCGAGGCGGCGGCCGGCGCCCTCGGCGAGGTGCCGTCGGTGACCCTGGCGACCGTGCTGCCGCTCGCCTGGCCCGCGCTGCGGCGCCCGGACGGCTCGATCATGCTCGGCCTGCAGACCCAGTCCTCCTCCGGCGACCTGAGCCGGGACCTCGCGGACGCCCTCGAACTGGCGCTGACCACCGAGCCCGGCTCGCCGGTGCCCGCCCGCCGGACCGTCCCGGGCGGTCGCCGCCTGCAGGAACTCCTGGACCTGGACGCCGAGTTCGTCCCGGCCGTGCACACCGGCTTCGAGTTCTGGCTGGAGGACGCGGAGAGCTCGACCGGCGAGGTCGCGGCCTCGCTCGAGCGCGCCAACGCGTCCGCGATCCCGACCGAGAAGCTCACCGGTGTGGACTCCTCGTACTGGTGCGCCGCCGGGGACAAGAACCACCTGCGCTGGGTCATGACCGTGCCGGAGGAGCAGCTGCTCGACGCGCTGGCCCGGCTGACCACCGCCGAGCAGTCCTCGATCGGCCCGGACACCCGCCTGGTCGGCTCGTTCCGCGCGCACGGCCTGACCGTGCCGGTCTGGGACCTGCCCACGACGATGACCTCGGCCGACTGCGAGAAGCCGGCCGCCGAGTTCGCGGAGCGCCTGGCCGACACCCTCAAGGAACTGGCCTCGGCCGGGGCCGCGCCGCTCACCGCCGAGGAGCGCAGGGCGCGCGCCAACCTGGTGAACCGTCAGGTGACGCTCAACTGAGCCCCCCGAACGGGAGAGTGACTCGCGTCACATTTCAGCCATCCGGGGGAAATGGCCAGGTCGCACGCCAGATGGACAAATTGGCTCGGACGCGGATCTTTGTTACCATTTAAACAGTCCGGTCGCTGGTGCATCCCCCGTCGCCAGCGACCGGATCTTCCATTTCCGCCGACGTCCGGTGACTCTCCCCGCGCGGCGGAAAATGGAAATTCCCGGCCCGAATACCGATTCAGGACACCGGCGGAAACGCCTGCGGGCACACCGGCCGGAACGCTCTCAGAACGCCAGCCGGCTGCCGTCCGGCGCGGTCGTACTCGCCGCGATCAGCACCCCGAGCAGCCCGCCCACCTGCGGCAGCCATGGCCGGTCCTCGATCGGCGCGCGCACCCAGCGGACGCCACCCGAGCCGGTCCGCGAGGGCGGCAGCACCAGGTAGCCGTCCGGTCCGTGGTAGCGCAGCGAGCCCGGCACCCACGACCGGTCGGCGAGCAACTCGCCGAGCTCCGCCAGCGAATAGGGCGCGACCAGCAGCACGTACCGGCCCGGAGTCGCGAGCACCGGTCCCAGCGGCACCCCGTGCAGCTTGAGGTACTCCAGCGCCCGCGCGCCCGCCTCCGAGGGCAGGCTCACCGCGCAGACCGCGTCCCCGGTGGCGACCAGCACCGACGCCTCCGGGCTGCGCTGCTCCCACCACCAACTCACCATCCGCGTATCGGTGCTGGCCGCCAGCAGCGGCGGATCGTGCGGATGGCCCCCCGGCGCGGGACAGCACGGCTCCCCGCAGGAGCACGCCCCCGGCAGCCCCGGCACACCGTGGGCGCCCGGTACCACCGGCCAACCCCGGCCGGCCGCTGCCAGGGCGGCGCCCAGCAGGGCCACCCTGGCCCGGCGGCGACCGCCGGGAAGCAGCAGCCACCCCCGCCGCAGCAGCCCGCACAGCGACCAGCTCCGGCGATGCCGACGCCGCTGCGACCATGTCCGTCCGGGGCGCGTCCGCTGCATGGGCGCTCGTTCCTTTCCGCGACCGTTGGGCTCGGACCGTCAGACCGTGACTGCGACGAGGATGCGGCGCCACGGCAGTGCTGTGCGGTGCGATGTGCAGTGCGCACGACATGAGACGGGCAGGGCCCCTGAGAAGGTCGGCCCCTGGAACGAGAATCCCTCATGCGACCAGATGGACGCCGCTCGGAAGCTGCTGGTTCCACCGTACGAGTGAGTGAGTGGTGGCCGGACGAGACAACGGCCACTTGAAGCATACGATCCGGACGGCTTCTTGACCCCCAGTCAGCCGGACGCCGTCAGCCCGCCGGCCGGCGCCGGGCCCGCGCCTGTGCCACGGGCCTGTGCGGCGGGCCCTGTCATCGATCTGGACATGCCCCGATCGGCCTGTGTACAAGTGGGTGATTGATGCCGAAGTAGAGAGATAGAAATCGTTTTGGCCGGTCTTGGGAGTCCTGCGTGACACGTACCAGTGTGTGGGGAGTTAGGACATGACCGACGCCAAGCCGCTCGATCTGCCGGTGTCAGGCATGCAGCAGTCAGGCGTGCAGCAGTCAGCTGTGCAGCAGTTGGCGCAGCATCCGGCTCAGCAGTCGGCTCAGCCGTCAGGTCAGCCGTCAGCTCGGCAGGCGGCCGGAGTGCAGGTCCCGTCGGCGGGACCGCTGTGGGTGGGGGCCGCGAGCGGCGGCGGCCGGCCTGGGGCCTATCCCGCGCTGCTCGCGCTAGGCGCCGAGCCCGGTACGAGCCTGCAGGACCGTTTGGCCGGATGGCTGTCCGATTTCACCAGCCTGCACGAGCACACCGAACGGCTCGCCTCGGCCCGTGGCCTGGCGGCCACCCTGGACGCCGTACTCGCCTCGGGCGCCGCCCTGCTCGGGGCCCGGCGGGCGTTGGTCACCACCACGGCACGCGGCTCCGGCCGGGCCGTCGGCCTCGGCCTGGACCGGTCCAGCCTGGGCGCGCTGGAGACCGTACCGGCGGAGCACGGCCCCTTCACCGGCCTGCTGAGCCACCCCGTCCGAACCGGGCAGCTGCTGATCACCGACCTGGCGGCCGACCCGGGCGTCGGCCTGCGCTTCCGCGAGGTCGCCGCCGGGCTGGGCCTCGGCGCCTGCTACGGCCTGCCGCTGGCCACCACGGCGGACGGTCCGCTCGGCGCCGTCGTCTGGTTCTTCGACGAGCCCACCGAACCGGACGAGCGCCGCCGGCACCTGGTCCGGCTGTACTGCGACCTCGCCGCCCCACTGCTCGCCAAGCAGCTGGAGGCGGACCGCGCCCGGCGGGCCGCCGACGCGCTGCGCCGGGGCCTGCTGCCCGACCGGCTGCCCGTCGTCCCCGGGCTCCGGCTGGCCGCCCGCTGCGTACCGGCCGAGCTCGACCACTCGGCCGGCAGCGACTGGTACGACGCCATCGCGCTGCCGGACGGCTCGCTCGGGCTGACGGTCGGCAGCGTCTCCGGCGACGGCCCCGGCGCCGGGCCGGACTCCGCACCGGGCGCCGCGACCGCGATGGGCCGGGTGCGCGCCGCACTGCGGGCGTACGCGGTGCTGGAGGGCGAGGACCCGGTCTCCGTCCTCGGCGACCTGGAGCTGCTGCTCAAGACCACCGAACCGACCAGGTCCGCCACGGCCGTGTACGCCTGGGTCGAGCCCGACGAGCGCCGGATCACCCTGGCCGGGGCCGGACACTGCCCGCCGGTCCTGGTCACCCGGTACGGCGCCAACTTCGTCGAGACCTCGCTCTCCGCCCCGCTCGGCATGCTCAGCTGCTGGGAGGCCCCGGGTGTCGAGCTCGCAGCGGAGCGCGGCGACCTGCTGCTGCTCTACACCGAGGGCCTGGCCCGCCGCTTCGGCCCCACCCTGCACGCCGGGCAGACGGCGCTACGGCGGGCCGCCGCCGACGCACCCCGGGACGTCCGGCTCGACCCGGACCGGCTCTGCGACCACCTGCTGGCCTGTCTTGCCGCAGACGCGGCTGGGCCTCCGGCCACGGACGACCTGGTGGTGCTCGCTGCTCGCTTCGAGTGAGGCAGCCGGTTGCATTCTCAAGAGGCGCGAGGGGCTGAGCGAGACAGGAGGCTGCGGACCGTTGCCTTCCGGTTTCGCGCAGTTCCCCGCGCCCCTGGTATGGCTGAGCACAGCGGCCGAGCAGGCGTTCGGCTGGACATCCGTACCATGGGACGCACGGCCGCCCACGCGCGTCGCGATCCGACGGGTCCGGGGCGGCACCACTCGCAAGGAGGCGACGTACGTGACCGAGGACCGTACCCCGGCGGCAGCCGACAACCCCGAGGGCGCCGTGGACGGCGACGCCGAGCAGCCGATCAAGGGACGTAAGAACGGCTTGTACGGCGAGGTGTCCGACGAACTCGCGGCCTCGATGAAGTCCGGCTGGGGCGACACCGAGCTGCGCGGCCTGGCGCCGATCGCCCAGGCCGGGTACGCCGCCGAGCGCCGCGCGAGGCTGTCCGCCAAGTACCCGGGCGAGCGGCTGGTGGTCCCGGCCGGGAACCTGCGGACCCGGTCCAACGACACCGAGTACTCGTTCCGCGCCGCCAGTGAGTACGTGCACCTCACCGGCGACCAGACCGAGGACGCGGTGCTGGTGGCGGAGCCCGTCGCCGACGGGCACGAGTTCAGCCTCTACCTGCTGCCGCGCTCCAACCGGGAGAACGGCGAGTTCTGGCTCGACGGCAACGGCGAGCTCTGGGTCGGCCGCCGGCACAGCCTGGCCGAGGCCGAGCAGCTGCTCGGGCTGCCCTGCCGCGACGTCCGCAAGGCCGGCGAGGAGCTGAAGGCCGCCGCCCCGGCGCCGACCCGGATGGTGCGCACGTACGACACCGGCCTGGAGGCCGAGCTCGCCGAAGTCCTGGACGAGGAGAAGGACACCGAGTTCAAGGAGTTCCTGAGCGAGCTGCGGCTGGTGAAGGACGACTGGGAGATCGGCGAGCTGCGCGCGGCCTGCACCTCCACCGTCAACGGATTCACCGACGTGGTACGGGAGTTGGGCCAAGCCGTGGCCACCTCCGAGCGCTGGATCGAGGGCACCTTCTGGCGTCGCGCCCGGGTCGAGGGCAACGACATCGGCTACGGCTCGATCTGCGCGGCCGGCCCGCACGCCACCACCCTGCACTGGGTCCGCAACGACGGCGATGTCCGCCCGGGCGAGCTGCTGCTGCTGGACGCGGGCGTGGAAACCAACACCCTCTACACCGCCGACGTCACCCGCACCCTGCCGATCAACGGCCGGTTCAACGCGCTGCAGCGCAAGATCTACGACGCGGTGTACGACGCCCAGGAGGCGGGCATCGCGGCCGTCAAGCCCGGTGGCCGGTTCCGCGACTTCCACGACGCCTCGCAGCGCGTGCTCGCCGAGCGGCTGCTGGCCTGGGGCCTGCTCGACGCCTCGGTCTACGACGTCGAGAAGGTCCTGGAGCTCGGCCTGCAGCGCCGCTGGACCCTGCACGGCACCGGCCACATGCTCGGCCTGGACGTGCACGACTGCGCCCAGGCGCGCCGCGAGTCGTACGTCGACGCGCTGCTGGAGCCCGGCATGGTCCTCACCGTCGAGCCCGGCCTGTACTTCCAGCAGGACGACCTGACCGTCCCGGAGGAGTACCGGGGCATCGGCGTCCGGATCGAGGACGACATCCTCGTCACCGCCGACGGCAACGAGAACCTGTCGTCCGCCCTCCCCCGCACGGCCGACGACGTCGAGGCCTGGATGGCTTCGCTGACTGGCTGACGCCTAGTCACATCGCGCTGGGCGGCCGGGTTTCCCGAGTTCATCGGGGCACCCGGCCGTCCGGCGGTCGGAACCCTTTACACCGGACCGAACACCCTGATAGAAGCTTTGGAGCGCCCACTCCGGTCCGCTGACCGAGGTGTGTCCCATGGACCACCGGGGCGCTCGACTCACGGGGGGTCCACCATCATGCGCCTGCGCGCCATAGCTGCCCAACTCGCCGTCACCACCGCACTGTTAGGACTCGCCGTCCCGGCCGCAGCTGCGGCCACGGGCGGCCCGCACGCCGTCCTGTCCGTCAAGTCGGCGGGCAAACCGCACCTGCTGAGCTACCTGTTCGACGGCTCGGCCTCGACCGGCCCGGTGCCGATCGTCAAGCAGGAGATCACCTTCGGCGACAGCCCGTCGCAGTACGACTGCACCCACGGGTGCACCCACACGTACAGCAGCACCGATCAGTACCTGGTCAAGCTCACCGTCACGGACCGGAACGGCAACACCGACTCCGCGATCGTCGAGGTGGGCGCCTCATACCCGGCGGGGCGCCTCCGCCCGGCGTCCGGCCGCATCCTCGACACCCGTACCGGGTACGGGCACCGGGGCAAGCTCGGGCCGGGCGGCGAACTCACCGTCAACATCGATCCGGTGAAGCCGGCCAACGGCATCACCAACAACAACCCCAGCATCCTCGCGGCGGTCGTCAACGTCACGGTGGTGAACCCGACTGCGGACAGCTACCTGACGGTGTACCCGACGGGCCAGGCGCGGCCGACTACCTCCAACAGCAACTTCACCCCCGGACAGACCAGCGCACACCTCGTCACCGTCCCGCTGGGCGCCGACGGCACCTTCACGATCTACAACCACACGGGCAGCACCGACATCGTGGTGGACACGGTCGGCTGGTACACCCCGGTCGGCGAGGACAACTTCACCGACCTCGCGCCCACCCGGGTGCTGGACACCCGCATCGGCCTGGGCACCGGGAAGGCCGGGCAGATCGCGCCGCACACCACGTCCTGCTTCACGCTGCCGGCGGACAAGCTGGGCCTGCCGAGCGACGTCGACTCGGTGGTCCTGAACCTCACCGCGACCCGCTCCGACCGGGCCGGCTTCCTGGCCACGACCCGCGGCAGTGACCCCCACTCCTACACCGGCACCTCCAACGTGAACTTCGGGCCGGGCGAGACGGTCGCCAACCAGGTGATCGCGCCCGTCCTGAACGGCCGGTTCTGCGTCAAGAACGGGCCCGCCGACGTCGACGCCGTCGCGGACGTCAGCGGCTACTACGACCCCCACGGCTACACGGCCTTCACCCCCGTCACCCCCGGGCGGCTCCTGGACACCCGTACCCCCGAGGCGCCGATCGGCCCCGGCGGCTGGCGGCGCGTCGTCGCCGCCAACATCTCCGGCTTTCCCGTTCCCCTCAACGCCACCACCACGGTGGTGAACCTGACCGCCACGGGATCCGACCGCAGCGGCTACCTCACCGCGTTTTCCGGCTTCGGCCCCGATCCGGACGTCTCCAACGTCAACTTCGCTGCCGGACAGACCGTCTCCAACCTCGCCTATGCCGGGCTCGGGCACTACTTCTTCAACGTCTACAACAGCGCGGGCCACACCGACGCAGTAGTCGACCTCTTCGGCTACTTCAGCCGCACGCACTGAGCTCACCCGTGCAGGCGCCGCCCCGGCAGGTCCGGGGCGGCGCTCCGCCTTTCCGGGGCGGCCGGCTCAGCAGACCAGGCCGAGGTCCGACGGGGTCGCGTTGGCCGGGTCGATCGGGCGGCGGCCCTCGGTGGGCCAGCCCTCGCGGACCCAGTACTCCAGACCGCCGATCATCTCCTTGACCTCGCGGCCGAGCGCGGCGAGCTTCATCGCGCCCTTGGTGGAGCCGTTGCAGGCCGGGCCCCAGCAGTAGACGACGAGCAGGCCGGGCGGCAGTTCGGCGACCCGCTCGGCGGTGATCTCGGCGACCGGGAGGCTGATCGCGCCCGGGAGGTGGGCCTTGCGGTGGGAGCCCTCGGCACGGACGTCGAGGATGGTGAAGTCCTGCTGCCCATCTCGCAGCGCGTACCAGACGTCCGCCGGGTCGGCCTGGCAGCCGAGGCGCTCGGCGAAGAAGGCGAAGGCCCGCTCGGGGGTGGCCGCCGGGATCTCGGTCACGGGCGAGGTGCGGATGCTGGTGGTCATGTCCGGGCTCCTGACAGTCGATTGCGTGCTGCGGCGATGCATTGATCTTCCGATCCGGACACCCTCCGCCGACAGTGGCGTGAACGACTACACTCGCCAAGATTCCGCCAGAACGAAGATCAGGGAGAGCACGATGGGCCCGGTGGCTGTGACGATCGGACCGCCGCCCGAGCCGGTGCACACCATCGCGGTGTACGCGTTCGACGGCATGGCACCGTTCGAACTCGGCGTGGTGGTCGAGGTGTTCGGCCTCGCCCGGCCCGAGCTGACGGGGTTGCTGGGCGCGCCCTGGTACGGGTTGAAGGTCTGCGCGGACCGGCCCGGCGTTCCGCTCAGGGCGATCGGCGGCTTCTCGATGACGGCCCACCACGGGCTGGACGAGCTGGCCGCCGCCGACACGGTCATCGTGGTCGCCGTACCCAACACCTTCAGCGGCGAGGTCTCCCCCGGCCTGGTCGCCGCGCTGCGCACGGCGCACGAGCGCGGCGCCCGGATCGTCTCGATCTGCTCCGGCGCCTTCGCGCTGGCCGCCGCCGGTCTGCTGGACGGCCGGGACGCCACCACCCACTGGCGCTACGCCGAGCTGCTCCAGCAGCGCCACCCGTCGGTGCGGGTCAACCCGGACGTGCTGTACGTCGACAACGGGGACATCCTGACCAGCGCGGGCAGCGCGGCCGGTATCGACCTCTGCCTGCACCTGGTCCGCCGCGACCACGGCGCGAAGGTGGCCAACACCGTCGCCCGCCGCTTCGTCGTGCCGCCGCACCGGGCGGGCGGCCAGGCCCAGTTCATCGAGGCCGCCGTCGCGCCGGTCGAGGAGGAGGACGACGGCGTGACCCGCAGCATGCTGTGGGCCCTGGACCACCTCGCCTCGCCGCTCACCGTCGCCGTACTGGCGCAGACGGCCCGGATGTCCGACCGTTCCTATCTGCGGCACTTCACCGCCCGCAACGGCACCAGCCCGATGCGCTGGGTCATCACCCAGCGCATCGCGGCCAGCCTGCCGCTGCTGGAGTCGCCGGACGGCACGGTGGAGGAGATCGCCACCGCCGTCGGCTTCGAGAGCGCCGCCACCTTCCGGCACCACTTCGGCCGGGCGATGCGCACGTCCCCGACGGCGTACCGGCGGACGTTCGGCCACGGCGCGGCCTGAGCGGCGTGGCCGGTCGGGCCGCCGGCCGGTGCCCCGCACACACGCGCACGGGCACTGGCCGGGGGCGTAGGTCTGGGATCGGTAAAGATCGGTAACGGGGGTGGACCTGGGAGGAGCAGGCGGACGGGTGTATGGAACGCTGTGCACGCTCGGAGCGTCGGACGGCGCCCCGGGCCGAACAGTCACATCTTCAGGGGGAACTTCTCTTGTCCATCCGCCGCCGTGCCGGACTTGCCACCGTCGCCGCTGCCGTGGTGGCGGGTGTCGTCATGCCGATACCCGCCTTCGCGGACACCAGCACCACGCTCTTCGTCGACAACACACCTGGGAAGTGCTCGGACGCGGGTCAGGGCACCGCCGCGCTGCCCTTCTGCACCGTGCAGGCCGCCGCGGACATCGTCCAGGCCGGTCAGACCGTCCAGGTGGCGGCCGGGCCGACCACCTACCCGGAGCAGGTCACCGTCAAGAACTCCGGTACGCCGGGGCACCCCATCACGTTCAAGGGCGACTCCACGGTCCCCGAGAACATGCCGCAGGTCGGCCTCGACTACTGGCAGAGCAAGACGAAGCAGGGCCACGGCTTCGTGCTGTCCGGTGTGCACGACGTCACCGTGCAGAACTTCGTCTTCGACACCCCGCAGGAAGCGGTGCTCGTCACCGACTCCGACCGGATCACGATCGACCACAACCTCTCCTACAACGGGACGTTCACCAACTCGCCAGGCATCCGGCTGAGCGGCCGGACGACCGACTCCGTGGTGAGCCGCAACCAGGTCGGCGACTCCGGCTTCGCGGGCATCGCGGTCGACAAGGGTGTGACCGGTACGGTCGTCACCACCAACGCGCTGAGCGGGAACCAGGGCGCCGGCATCGTCGTCACCGACGCCCCCGGCACGGTCGTGACCAGCAACACCCTCAAGAGCAACAACGGCCGGGGCATCTCGCTGGCGGGCGACTCCAGCGGCGCGACGGTCGAGAACAACATCATCACCGGGTCCGACTTCGGCTCGAAGGACCCGGCCCACGCCGTGGAGCTGTCCGTCTCGGCCGGCTCCGTCAGCGGTACCAAGGTCGACTACAACGTCGTCCGCCCGACCGGCACCGGCACCGGCTACGCCTGGGGTGCGGACGTCTACCCGTCGCCGGCCGCCTTCCACACGGCCACCGGCCAGGGCTCGCACGACCTCAACGACAACCCCCAGCTGCCGATGGACCTTACGGGCAACAGCACCGTCGTCCCGCTGGCCGACTCGCCCGCGACGGACTCCGCCGACGCCTTGGCGCCCGGCGAGCTGTCCACCGACCTGATGGGCAACCCCCGGGTCGACGACCTCAACCGGGCCAACACCGGTACGGGCAACGGCTTCTACGACCGTGGCGCGATCGAGCTGCAGCCGTTCAAGAGCTTCCAGATCCGGGTCGACAACACCTACGGGCCGCACCCCATGCAGGTGACGGCCAAGGTGCAGTCGACCCGGAACTGGCCGGACACCGTGACATACAGCTTCGACTTCGGCGACGGCAGCGACCCGGTCGCGACCAACTCGCCGCAGGCGGCCCACTCCTACACGGCCAAGGGCGCGTACCTGATCACCGTGACGGCGACCGGCGTCACGGACGGCTCCGTGACGAAGGTGACGACGTCCTCCCCCGTCACCGTGAACGACCCGGGCCCGGTCGTGCCGCAGCTGGAGATCACCCCGGCCGACCGGAACACCAACAACGGGCCGCTGAGCTTCATGTTCAACCTGGACAAGTCGGCGGCTCCCTATCGGCTCAAGAGTTACCGGGTCGACTACGGCGACGGGACGCCGGCCTCGGTCGACAACCCGATCAGCTACCACAACTACGCCAAGCCTGGTGACTACACCGTCACCGCCACTGTCACGGACGAGTCCGGCGCCCAGGGCACCGTCACCAAGACCGTGCACGCCGCCTACCCGACGATGGGCTTCACGCCCATCACCCCGTTCCGGGTGCTCGACACCCGGAAGCCGCAGGCCCCCAACTTCGGTGGCCGGGTCGGCCAGGGACAGTCGGTCGACGTGAACCCGTACATCTCGATCCCGTCCGGGATGCACCCGGCCGCGGTCGTCCTGAACGTCACCGCCGTCAACGGCGACAAGGGCGGCTACCTCACGGTGTACCCGCGCGGTGCGCAGCGCCCGACCACGTCGAACGTGAACTTCACGGCGGGGCAGAACGCCTCGAACCTGGTGACCGTCCCGCTCGGCGACGGGGAGCAGCTGTCGGTGTTCAACCACACCGGCAACGTCGACGTGGTGATGGACGTAGTCGGCTTCTACCAGGGCGGCACCGGCGACCGCTTCACCACGGCCGGACCGGCCCGCCTGCTGGACACCCGTCGTAAGGGTGGCACCGCGCTCGGTCCGGACGGCAGCACCAGCATCCAGGTCCGTGGCGTCAACGGCGTCCCGGCCAACGCGACGACCGCCGTGCTCAACCTGACCGTCACCGGCGCCGACACCGGCGGCTACCTGACAACCTACCCCAGCGGCACCGCCCGGCCCGGCACCAGCAACCTGAACTTCACCGCCGGCCAGACCGTGCCGAACCAGGTCGTCGTCCCGATCGGCGCCGACGGCAAGGTCACCCTCTACAACCACACCGGCAACACCGACGTCGTCGCCGACCTCTTCGGCTACTACAGCCCGACCGGTGACAGCCTCTTCACCCCCGTCATCCCGACCCGCCTGGTCGACACCCGGATCGCCAAGAGCACGCTCGGCCCGGACAGCACACTGACCGTCCCCACCGGCACCCCCGCCGGCACCACGGGCGCCGTGCTCAACGTCATCAGCACCGGTTCGACCACCGGCGGTTACCTCACCGTCTGGGCAGACGGCACCGACAAGCCCGGCACCTCCAACCTCAACTTCACCGCCGGGCAGACCGTCCCCAACCACGTCACCACCCCGGTCGGCACCAACGGCAACGTCGACGTCTACAACCACACCGGCAACACCGACGTCGTCGCCGACCTCTTCGGCTACTTCAGCAAGTCCAACTGACCGAGCGGTCTCCGGACGAACAGGGCCTCCCGGTCTTCACCGGGAGGCCCTGCGGTTTTCCGGGCCCGGGCCCGGCCCACCCGGCCTGGCCCGACTCAGACCGACTCGGCCCGGTCCGCGTTGGCGATGATCGCGTCGCGGAACCACTGGGCGAGGCCCGGCGCGAGCTTCTCGTAGTTCGCGGCGAAGCGCGGATCGGCGACATACATCTCGCCGAGTCCCCGGTGGATGGCGAAGTGGCAGTCGTAGAAGTGCTCCGAGATGTGCTGCCGGTGCGTCTCCGCCAGGTCCATCGCCTCGCCGCTGCCGGCGGCCGCTCCGGCGCTGAAGACCTCCAGCAGACGGGAGTTGATGGCGTCCGTCTCGACCTTGATCCGCTCCCAGTCCGCCTTGGTGTACCTGCCGGTACGGGCCTGGGACTGCTTCCAGGCATCGGTGTCGCCCCAGCGCTCCTGGGCCTCCTCCTCCCAACTCTCCTGGTAGTCCGCCCCGAAGACCTCGAACTTCTCCTCGGGCGTCAGCTGAATGCCCATCTTCTGTGCCTCCATCGCTCGTTCGACGGCTGCGGCCAACTCCTGGAGATGCCCGATGCGTTCGCCGAGCAGCTGGTGCTGCCGGCGCAGGTGCGCACTCGGACTGACCGAGTGGTCGTCCAGGATGGCCGCGATCTCTTCGAGAGGGAAACCGAGTTCGCGGTAGAACAGGATCTGCTGCAACCGGTCCAGGTCCGCGTCCTGGTAGCGGCGGTAGCCGGCCGGGGTACGTCCGCCGGGCGACAACAGCCCGATCCCGTCGTAGTGGTGCAGGGTCCGTACGGTCACCTTGGCGATCGCCGCGACCTCGCCCACCGAGTAACTGCTCATCGGGTCACTCCCTCCTTCCTGAGGTCAACCCTGCCGCCTCACGTCGCGTGAGGGTCAAGCGCGATAGGTACACGGGGGGTGCCACCGGCCCGGACGGGTCTTGGAGCCGCCCGGCCGAGTATTCTCCCGACCCCGCTGGCAGGCAGCGCGGCCGATCCGCCATGATGCTCATCTACTACAGAATGATCGTCATACTCACGGCCAGGTTGTGCCTGGCCGGTGAAGCGGTGCGATCACCCAACGGGGGGAAGTCGTCTCGGTGCGTTCCCGCAGACTCTCCGGACTCATCGGAGCAACCACACTGGCCCTGAGCATCGGGGCCCCCGCCACGACCGCCGGAGCCGCCACCGCAACCGGCGACACGCTGTACGTCGCGAAGGGCGCTGCCTGCTCGGACACCGGCACCGGCACCCAGGCGCAGCCCTACTGCACCGTCCAGGCCGCCGCCGACGCGGCGCAGCCCGGCCAGACCGTCCAGGTCGCCCCCGGCGCGTACTCGGAGCAGGTCAACCTGACGCACTCCGGCACCGCCGACAAGCCGATCACCTTCCTCGGCGGCTCGTTCCACGGCGGCGGCAACACCATGCCGCGCATCGGCACCGGACATGGTCTCCTCAACGGACAGTCGCACGGTTTCACGGCGACCGGCGTGCAGTACGTCAACGTCAGCGGGTTCAACATCTTTGCCAAGGCCGAGACGGTCCTGCTGACCGACACCGCGCACGTCACCTTCGACGGGAACAGGATCAACGGCGGCGGGATGAGTGCGATGGCACCGGCGGCCATCCGCCTGACCGGCCACTCCACCGGCGACACGATCAGCCGGAACTCCATCGGCGGCTACGCCTGGCAGTCGATCGCCGTCGAGGCCGGGGCCACCGGCACCGTACTGACGGGCAACGCGATGGCCCAGCTGAGCGGCGCCGACGGGATCAACGTCACGGACGACCCGGGCACCGTCATCACCGGCAACTCCGTCGCCACCACCTGCGGCACGGCCGTCGGCCTGCTCGGCGCCTCGTCCGGGGCCGTGGTCGAGAACAACATCCTCGCGGCGGACTCCGGCGACATCGCCAACATGCTCTGCGAGAAGCGCCCCACCAAGCTCTCGGTGTCGGCCGCCTCCGAGCCCGGCCTGACGGCCGACTACAACCTCGTCAACCCGTACATCACGCACTACAACCTGGACAACCGGTTCCAGACCGGCTCGGCCTACCAGTGGGGCGGGACGCACTACGACACCGCCACCGAGTTCACGGCGGCGTCGGGCGGCCAGGGCGTCCACGACCTCATCACCGACCCGCAGTACTCCGGCAGCTGGGCCGCCACCGGCCTGCGCCTCCAGTCCACCTCCCCCGCCATCGACTCCGCCGACGACACGGCCCCTGACGCGCTCGCCGTCGACCTGAACGGGTACCACCGGATCGACGACCCCAACGTCCCCAACACCGGTAGGAACAACGGCTTCTACGACCGGGGCGCGCTGGAGTACACGGACGCCTACCAGGTCACCGGGATCAAGGTCCCGATCTGGGCGGTCCCGACCGGGGCCCCGGTGACGATCGACTTCGACAGCTCGGGGTTCTGGTCGCCGGCGGTCTCGTACCAGGTGGACTTCGGCGACGGCACCACCCCCGTGGTGACCACCGGCACGACGATCCAGCACAGCTACGCGACACCGGGCGAGTACGAGCCCAAGATCGTCGTCACCCGGGCCAACGGCGACACCAGCCCGCCGCAGACCGTCTACCTCGCCGTCAGCGCGCCCGGTCCGCTCGTCCCGGCACTGACGGTGAACCCGGCCCTGGGTGCGCTGGCGTACTCCTTCGACCCCGGCCGCACCAGCTCCCCCTGGGGGTACGCGGCGGTGACCGTGGACTTCGGTGACGGCACCTCGCAGGGCCAGACCTACCCGGGCGCTCTCCAGCACAGCTACACCGCCGAGGGCGACTACCAGGTGACCCTGACCGTCACCGACCAGGACGGCCACACCGCGAAGACGACCCAGCCGCTGCACGTCTCGTACCGGCCGTCCGGCTACACCGCGCTGACGCCCACCCGGGTGCTGGACACCCGCTCCGGCGCCGCCGACAGCAGCACGCTGGGTCCGGACCAGACGCTGACCATCCCGCTGATGAGCCGGGGGAACACCGGTCTCGGCGCCCTGCCCTTCGCGCAGCAGCCCAGCGCCGTGGTCCTGAACGTCACCGCGATCCCGAAGGACTCCGGCGGCTACCTGACGGTCTACCCGGCGGGCGGCAAGCGACCCGGCACCTCGAGCCTCAACTTCACCAAGGACCAGGCCGTCCCCAACCTGGTCACCGTCCCGGTGGGCCCGACGGGTGACGTCGCGGTCTACAACAAGGCCGGGAACGTGGACGTGGTCGCCGACATCCTCGGCTACTACAGCCCGGGCAGCGGGGACCGCTTCACCACGCTGAGCCCGTCCCGGCTGGTCGACACCCGCAGCGCCGGCGTCGCGGGCAGGCTCAGGGCCGGCCAGGAGATGACCGTCCAGGTCGCGGGCAAGGGCGGCGTCCCGGCCGGCGCCAGCTCGGCCGTCCTCAACCTGACCTCGACCGGTTCGGACAGCGGCAGCTACCTCACCGCCTACCCCACCGGCGCCACCCGCCCCGGCACCAGCAACGTCAACTTCGCCGCCGGGCAGACCGCCGCCAACCAGGTCATCGTGCCGCTCGGCGCCGACGGCAAGGTCACCGTCTACAACCACACGGGCAGCACGCACGTGGTCGCCGACGTGTTCGGCTACTACAGCGCGGCCGGCCAGTCGCTCTTCACCCCGGTCACCCCGACCCGCCTGCTGGACACCCGCAAGGTCGGCGTGCCCCTGGGCGCCTACAGCCTCGCCATCGCCACCGCCGGCGTCGGCGTCCCCGCCGGAGCCACCGGCGCGGTCCTCAACGTCACCAGCACCGGCTCCACCAACGACAGTTACCTGACCGTCTGGGCCGACGGCACCCCTCAGCCCGGCACCTCGGACCTCAACTTCACGGCCGGGCAGACCGTCGCCAACCACGTCACCACGCCGCTGGGCGCCGACGGCGCCTTCAGCATCGCCAACCACACCGGCACCACCGACGTGATCGCCGACCTCTCCGGGTACTTCGCCAAGTAGGACCCGCTCCGAGTACGCGACAGCAACAGGGCCTCCCGGTACCGACCGGGAGGCCCTGCGCGTACCGCTCTCCGACCGTACGAGTCTCCGAGCGAAGCGGTCCGCGTACGCCCCAACTTGGGTGCACCGGCCAATGGTCGGCGCGGGCGGCCGTTGGGACGATGGCGTCACGGCCTGCTGGGGCACCTCCTCCGGTAGTTTCGCCAACCCCGCGCTGACCTTCGGCCGCGCGCTCAGCGACACCTACACCGGCATCGCACCGGGCTCCGTCCCGGCCTTCGTACTGGCCCAGACGATCGGCGCGATCCTCGGGCTGGCCCTGGTCGCGCTCCTCTTCGGTCGCCGCCGGGCTTAGCGGTCCCAGGTGCTGGTCAGAGCACGTCGGCCAGGTCGCGCAGCAGGCGGGCCTTGGCGCGGGCCCCGACCATGGTCTTCACCGGTTCGCCGCCCTGGAAGACCATCAGGGTGGGCATCGACAGCACGGCGTAGGCCGCCTGGGTCTCCGGGTTGCCGTCCACGTCCAGCTTGACGATCTTGAGGCGCCCGGCCTCGTCCCCGGCGAGTTCGTCCAGCACCGGCGCGATCATCCGGCACGGCGCGCACCAGGTGGCCGTGAAGTCGACCAGCACCGGCAGGTCCGACGCCAGCACCTCCGCCGCGAACGTCGCGTCGGTGACCTCGACCACGACGCCCGTCTCTGTCTGCACCATGATTCGCACTCCTTTCAATTGATGGTTTATCAGTTCGGATCGGGCGTGAGTTCGCAGCGCGGCTCGCCCGCAGCCGACTCCAGTTCGGCCCGGGCGAGTTGCGCCCCGACCTGCTCCCGGACGGCCTGCAACCCGGCGATGCACTCGTCCAGTTCGGCGAGCTTGGCCCGGTACACCTCCAGCGAGGCCGGGCAGGAGTCGCCCGCCGGGTGCCCGGCGCGCAGGCACTCCACGAACGGTCTGGTCTCCTCCAGCTCGAACCCGAAGTCCTGCAGCAGCCGGATCTGCCTGAGCAGCCGCACGTCGTCCTCGCCGTATGCCCGGTACCCGTTGCCGGTACGCCGGGCGGACAGCAGCCCGCGCGACTCGTAGTACCGGAGGGTGCGCGTGGTGGTGCCCGTCCGCTCTGCCAGTTCGCCGATCCGCATACAGCTGACGGTAGACCTTGACGCTGACGTCAACGCCAGCGAATCACGCAACGCCAGCAATCACGGCGGCCCGCAGTCGGCGGCCCGCCCGAGCAGCACCGCCCGCTCGCGCCCGTTCCGGGTCAGCTCCGCCGCGCGTTCGAACTCCTGCCGCGCTTCGTCGAACCGCCCGAGCTTGAAGAGCAGGTCTCCGCGCACGGTGGGGAGCAGGTGGTAGCCCTTGAGCGCGGGCTCGTCGACCAGCTGATCGACGAGGTCCAGACCCGCCGCCGGGCCGTACGCCATGCCCAACGCGACCGCCCGGTTCAGCTCGACCACCGGGGACGGTGTGAGCCCGGCCAGTTCCGCGTACAGCTCCGCGATCCGCCGCCAGTCCGTCTCCTCGGGGGTACGGGCCCGCGCGTGGCAGGCGGCGAGCGCGGCCTGCAGCGCGTACGGGCCGAGACCGGTGCCGCTTTGTGCCACGAGCCGCTCGGTTTGGACCAGCGCGGCGAGGCCCCGGCGGATCAGGACGTGGTCCCAGCGCCCCCGGTCCTGGTCGAGCAGCAGGACGGGTACGCCGTCCGGACCGGTCCGGGCGGCGGCGCGGGACGCCTGGATCTCCATCAGCCCGACCAGGCCGTGCACCTCCGGCTCGTCCCGGGCGAGTTCGGCGAGGATGCGGCCGAGCCGCAGCGCCTCCTCGCAGAGCGCGGGCCGCATCCAGTCGTCGCCGGCAGTAGCCGCGTACCCCTCGTTGAAGATCAGGTAGACCACCTCCAGTACCGAGGAGAGCCGGCTCGCCAGCTCCGCCCCGCGCGGAACCTCGAACGGGACGTGCGCCTCGGCCAGGGTTCGCTTGGCCCGGGTGATCCGCTGGGCGACGGTCGGCTCCGGGACGAGGTAGGCGCGCGCGATCTCCCTGGTGGTCAGCCCGCCGAGCAGCCGCAGCGTGAGCGCGACTCTCGCCTCGGTGGCCAGCACCGGATGGCAGGCCGTGAAGACCAGGCGCAGCAGGTCGTCCTCGATGTGGTCGGCGGTGTCCTCCAGTACGGCGTCGAGGGCCGCGTCGCTCTCCGACGCGGCCCTCGCCCGGTCGCTCTCCAGCTCGTGGCCCAGCTCGACGATCTTGCGCTCCAGCCGCTGCTGCCGCCGGATCAGGTCGATCGCCCGGTGCTTCGCCGTGGCCATCAGCCAGGCGCCCGGGTTTCGCGGCACGCCCGTGGCTGGCCACTGCTCCAGCGCGGCCACCAGCGCGTCCTGGGCCAGCTCCTCGGCCAGCCCGAGGTCGCGGACGAGCCGGGTGAGCCCGGCGATCAGCCGCGCCGACTCGATCCGCCAGACCGCCTCGATCGCGCGGTGCGCGTCGCCGTCCGGCGCGGAACTAGGGTCGGAACCAGGTGCCGTCACGGCAGCCCATCAGATCAGCTTCGCCGTGACGGCACCAGCGGCACGCCCTACCGGGGGTTCGCGGGGTTCGCCCCCAGCCCCTCACGGATCGTCTCCTCGCGTGCGGCTTCCTCCGGCGTGAAGACATCGGCCGGGAAGTCCGCTGCCTCGAACACCTGCCGGACCTCGACCTCCGCGCCGCCGTCGAACGGGATCCGCTTGGCCCACTCGACGGCCTCCTCCTTCGACTTCACCTGGATCAGCCAGTACCCGGCGAGCAGCTCCTTCGTCTCGGCGAACGGCCCGTCCGTCACCGTGCGCTTCTCGCCGTCGAACCTGACCCGCGCACCCAGCGAGCTCGCCCGCAGCCCGTCGAGCCCGAGCAGCACCCCCGCCTTGGCCAGCTCCTCGTTGTACGCACCCATCACGGCCAGCTCCTCCGCCGTGGGGAGCACGCCCGCCTCGGAGTCCTTGTTCGCCTTGACCAGCATCATGAATCGCATCGCCGTGTCTCCTTCTGACTCTTGTTCTGACTCTTGCGGCTCAGGCCGGCACTGCCGACCCGCTCTACCTACACGTCGAACGGGAGCCGACACTCTCGACACGTCGGGGGAAGATTTCTTCGACCCGGTCGGCAGGAAACCCTCGCGGGAAGCAGGAAGGGGCCGCACGCCGGTGACGACGTACGGCCCCGATGCGGGAAACGCCAGGTCAGCGGACCGGCAGCACCCGGGTGTGCTCCTTGCGGACCGCCTGGAGGGCCTGCGGGTCGAGGCCGAGCAGGCTCAGGATGGTCGGGGCGATCTGCTTGGTCTCGACCGTCGCGGAGTCACGTACGCCGCCCGGGGTCGAGGCGCCCGAGACGACCAGCGGGACGTCCAGGTCGTCCGCGTGGGCGCCGCCGTGCTCGGCGACCTTCTTGGTGCCGCCGGTGTAGACGACGCCGTACTGGGCGATGCCGAAGACGTCCGGGACGCGGGCGTCACCGGGCTTGACGCCGAAGTAGTCGGCAGCGGCCGCACCGGCGTAGACCTTGGTCAGGCCGCCGTTGGTGAACGCCTTGGGCTTGGCGTTGATGTCGGTGCCGGTGCCGTGCTGCGCCAGCAGGTAGTTCTTGGCGAACTCGGTGGCGGCCTTGGAGCGGTCGTTCAGCCAGAGCAGCACGCCGTCGTCGTCCACGGCGTGCGCCACCAGGTCACCGGCCTTCGGGTGGAGCTTCTTCCAGGCGGCGTTCAGGCCGTCCAGCAGCGGGCCGTCGTCGATCCGGGTCAGCGCGGCCGGGTCGGTGGGCGACTGGCCGTGCTTGGCGGAGAGGATGATCGTGGTGCTGCCCGCCAGGTGCTCCTTGCGGATCTCGGCGGTCAGCGCGCCGATCTGGTTGTTGACGAAGTCCAGGTTCTTCACCAGCAGCGGGCCGGGGACGTTCTTCGCCGAGTAGCCGCCCTGGAGACCTTCCGAGGTGGTCAGCTTCTGGGCGGTGGAGACCGACTGGAGGTTCAGGCCGAAGATCGCCGGGGTGCCGACCTTGTGCGTACGGCTGTGGTCGTAGCCGTCGATCTCGTTGAGGACGGCCTGCACCTTGTAACCGTCGTACTGCTCGGTGGCCTTGTTGTCCGTGGTCCAGTCGCCACCGGCCGGGTAGCCCGGGGCGTCGCTGTTGATCTCCGGTGCGAACAGGTCCTGGATACCGGTGCCCGACGGTCCGTTGAGGATGTCGTACGCGGCGTGCTTGTCCGACCAGGCGGTGCGCAGACCCGCGCTGCGGGCCACCTCGAACATGGTGTTCACCTGGAGGTACGAGTGCGGGTAGACCGGGCGGCAGGTCTTCGGGTCGACCGGCAGCTTGGTCGGGTCGAGCAGGCTCGCCGCGTTGCCGGTCAGCGAGAGGATGCTGTTCGGCAGGCCCTTGAGGCCCTGGCCCGCGTCGATGGACGCCTTGTTCTTGTCCAGGTCCTCGGTGAGGTCCACCTCGACGCCGGGCTTGACGCCCGCACAGTGGGTGGTGCCCGCCGGGAGCAGCGCCGCGTCGTAGGTGTCGTCGTAGTAGACGCCGGTGGTGCCGGGGCCGCCGCCGGTCGCCTGGGCGACCATGCCGGGGAAGGAGTCCGAGGGCGTGGTGGTCTTCGCGTCGGTGTACTCCACCCCGCTGCCGACCAGGCGGGCCAGCGCCGACTTCGGGTGCTGGGCGACGTACCAGGCCAGATCCGACTGGTGCAGCCCGTCGACGGAGACCAGCAGGACGTGCTTGGCCGCCGCGCGGTGCTGCGCGTCGACGGAGTCGGCGGTGGTGGCGGCGTACGACTGGGCGATGGTCGCTCCGGCCAGGACTCCGGTGGCGCTGAGAACGGCGGCGAGTCGAACAGATCTGCGGGTCACGAATGCTCCTCGGTACTCATGCGGTACGGGTACTCATGCGGTACTCGGCAATGGCCTCGCGCTATGAGTAGTAGGCCCTCGTGTATCCGCCACGGCGTGCGCATGAACGGACGGGGAAGGCCTTGAGCTGTTTCCGCCGGGCCCTGCCCGGTCCCGACCAGTGGACCGCGCGGCCCCGGCCAGCGGACGGCCGGGCTCTGGCATGCGGACGGTCAAGCTCTGCCAAGCGGACGACCCGGCTCGGAAATAGGATGACCCGGACTGACCCGATGCAGCCCGGAGGGTCGATGAGGAGGGTCGATGACCCGACGCCGTCCGATCCGACCCGCGAGTGCCGACGACCTGCTGACCGAGCTCGGGCGACTGACCGCCCAGGCGCTGGAACGGGCCGAGCTGCAGCAGGCCAGGGTGGAGCTGGCCGAGGCGTTGCAGCGCGAGCTGCTCCCCGCCGCCCTGCCCGAACTGCCCGGCCTGCGGACCGCCGCCCGGTACGCGCCCGCCCGCCACGGCCTGAACATCGGCGGCGACTGGTACGACGGTTTCTGGCTGCCCGACGGCGCACTCGGCTTCTCGATCGGCGACGTACAGGGCCACGACGTCGAGGCGGCCGCGTTCATGGGACAGGTCAGGATCGGGCTGCGCGCGGTGGCCGCAGCCGCCGCCGACCCCGGCGAGGTGCTGAGCCGGGCCAACGACCTGCTGCTGGCGATGGACACCGAACTCTTCGCGACCTGCAGCTTCCTCCGCTTCGACCCGGAGAGCTGGGAGCTGAGCAACGCCCGGGCCGGCCACGTACCGGCGGTCTGGGCCACCGACGACGGCCGCTTCGGCCTCGCCCAGGACGAGGGCGGCCTGCCGCTCGGCGTCCTGCCCGACGAGGGGTACCCCGTCACCCGGCGCCGGCTGACGGCGGCCGGAGCGTTCGTGCTGGTCACGGACGGTGTGGTGGAGGGGCCGTCGTTCCCGATCGAGGCCGGGCTGGACCAGGTGACGCAGGTGGTCCGCGCCGGACTCGGCGCCGACCCGGGCGAACTGGCCGCCGAGGTCATCAAGGTCGCGGACCTCACCGGGCACACGGACGACGCGGCCGTGCTCGTGTTGCGGCACGACGCGGCTGGGTGATCCCCGGGGCGCGGGACTGAACGTCGCGGGAGGGTACACGTCGTTGCCTTCCGATTTCGCGCACGCAGTTGATTGAGCAGAGCCCCGCGCCCCTGGAGAGTGCAAGTGACTGTCCGCGTGTCACGGTCGGTCAGGGGTGCGGGACGTTGTCTGATGGCTGCTGTGGTGCGTAACGAGGTACTCCGGCGGCTCGGGGCGGCAGGTCTGCGGATCCTCGCCGTCGCCGTCGCCTACTTCGTGGCCGGTCGGCTCGGCCTGCTGCAGCAGGTGGTGATCGCGGGTGCGAAGGTCACGCCGCTCTGGCCGCCCACGGGCATCGCACTGACCTGTCTGCTCCTGCTGGGCCTGCGGATCTGGCCCGGGATCGCGCTCGGCGCCTTCCTGGTCATCGTCTCGATCGGGCCGGCGGATCCGGCCTCCGTCGGGATCGTCGCGGGGAACACGCTGGCTCCGGTGTGCGCGTGCCTGATACTCCGGTGGGTCGATTTCCGGGTCGAGCTGGACCGGCTGCGGGACGGGCTGGCGCTGGTCTTCCTGGGCGCCCTGGTCGGGATGCTGATCAGCGCGACCATGGGCACGGGTTCGCTGGTGCTCTCCGGCCTGCCGCTCAGCGGGTTCTGGTCGACCTGGGCGTCCTGGTGGACGGGGGACGCGATGGGCGTTCTGGTGGTCACGCCGCTGCTGCTCGCGCTCCGGACGGTCCGGCTGCCCCGGCACACCGACCTGTACGAGTGGGCCGAGCCGGTGCTGCTGCTGGCCGGCACCACCGTCGTCACGCTCGTGGTCAGCAGGACTTCGCTCGACCTGCTCTTCCTGGTCTTTCCGCTGCTCATCTGGGCTGCTCTGCGGTTCCAGCCGGCCGGGGCCGCGCCGTGCGTACTGCTGGTCTCGGTGATCACCATTGTGGCGGCGACCGACCACGTCGGGCCGTTCGCGCACCACGGCCTGCTCGCCACCATGGTCACCTTGCAGGCGCTCAACGGGTCGGCCGCCCTGACCACGCTGCTGCTGGCGGCCGTCGTCGCCGAACGGAAGAGCACCTACCGCAAGATCGAGGACGCCTGTCTCGACCTGGCCGAGGTGGTGGCCCGCCTCGCCCCCGGCGAGCCCACCCCGCGTTGGCCGCCCGACGAAGGCCGCTGAGCGGCTCACCTGCTGGAACGTCAGGATGCCGAACCCCCGCGACAGTTCGAACAGTCATGCGGAAGAATGTGCACCGCTCCGCCCGGGGATGATCTACCCGAGGGACGGAGCGTCACATTTACAGGGGGTATCACCGTGCGCCTGCGACACTTCGCCGGCCTCGCCACCGCTGTCACCGTCACGCTCACCGGCGGCCTTCCCGGCCCGACCGCCTCCGCGACGACCAACGGCGAGACGCTCTACGTCAATCCGACCGTCCCGTGCTCCGACACCGGGAGCGGTTCGGCACTGCCTTACTGCACCGTCCAGTCCGCCGTGGACGCCGCCCAGCCCGGCCAGACGGTGCAGGTGGCGCCAAAGCCGGGCGGCTACCGGGAAGCCGTGACCGTCCGGCACTCCGGCACGCCCGGCAACCCGATCACCATCACCACCGGCGCCTGGAACAACAGGACGGACGCGCAGACCGCCTTCGTCCAACCGGACAACGCGGCAACCGCCTTCACGCTGCAGGGCGTGCACGACGTGGTGATCCGGAACTTCGAGATCGGCTCGGCCGGGCAGGCCGCCGTGCTCACCAGCGCCAGCCAGATCACCCTCGACCACCTCGGCCAGGACTACGAGCCGCCGTTGAAGGAGGAGCGCGGATCGATCCAGGTCCTCGGCCCCTCGAACGGCGACACGATCTCCCGGAGCCTGATCAGCGGCAACGGGACGCCCGTGCTGTTGGACGAGGCCGAGACCGTCGTGGGGGCCCCGACCGGGACGGTGATCACCGCCAACGAGCTGGCCGGCGGCCAGAGTCCGACGATCGTGACACAGAACGCCGCCTCCACGACCATCACCAACAACACCCTGCTGCAGAACTGCGGCACCCTGGTCACGCTGACCGGCCAGTCGAACAGCGCCCAGATCTTCAACAACATCCTGGACGCGACCGGCACCGGCTGCGCGGGCCAGAGCCCGCTGCTCTCGCTCGACATCGGGTCCGCGTTCAACTCCCTGGTGAGCCACAACCTGCTGAACGCCGTCAGCGGCGGCGTCCCGTACAGCTGGGCGGGCAAGCTCTACAACACCCCGGCCGACCTGATGGCCGCCAACGCCGCGGCGTACTCGGGCCCGGGCTCGGGCGCCGTCCCCGGCACCGGCGACCTGGTCGCCGACCCGCAGTTGGGCCAGGACGGCTTCGCCGACAACGGTCTGAAGCCGACCTCTCCCGCGCTCAACTCGGCGGACGACAAGGCCCCCGGCATCCTGCCGACCGACCTCAACGGCAACCCGATCGAGGACGACACGCAGGCCCCGCACCCCGGCACCGGCCACCGCGACCGGGGCGCCTACCAGTTGCAGAGCCTGACCCCGGCCACCGTCCGGCTCGACAACTCCGAGGGCCCGTACCCGGTGACGGTCACGGCCACCGCGAGCTCGCAGCAGAACTGGCCGACAACGGTCAGCTACTCCTTCGACTTCGGTGACGGCACTCCCGCCGTAGTGTCCGACAACCCTTCCGCGAAGCACACTTACCAGAAGGCCGGCTCCTTCACGGTCGCCATGACCCAGACGGACGCCGCCGGGAACGCCTCCACCTATCAGATCGACCAGCCGGTGAAGATCAGCCCGCCGGGGCTACCCGCCGTGGCCTTCACCGCCGCGCCGTGCACCATGCAGATCCGGAGCTGCCTGCACCCGCTGGTCTACGCCATCAACACCAGTGGCACCACCGGCCCGTGGCCGATCACCGGCTACACCGTGGACTACGGCGACGGCAGCCCGGTCGCGAGCAACACCCTCCCGCACGCCTACCGGACCGCCGGTGACTACCAGGTCACCGTGACGGCCACCGACCAGGGCGGGCAGACCGGTTCACTCACCAAGACCGTCAAGGTCGGCTACCGACCCAGCAATTACAGCGCGTACCCCCCGGTCCGGGTGGCCGACACCCGCAGCGGGAGCCACCCCACCAAGCTGGCCCCGGGCGGCAAGCTCACCCTCAACGTCGGTGACTCCGGCATCCCGGCCGACTGGGCGGCCAGCGCGGTCGTCCTCAACGTCACCGCCGTCAAGCCGACCGGCGGCGGCTACCTGACCGCCGCCCCCGGCGGCCTCGACCAGCCCAAGAGCTCCAACATCAACTACACCCCGGGCTCGATCGTCTCCAACCTGGTCACCGTCCCGGTCGGCACCGACGGCACCGTCAACATCTGGAACGGCGGCTCCGGCTCCCCGGTGGACGTGGTCGTGGACGCCATCGGCCAGTACACCCCCGACACCGGCAGCCAGTACGCACCGGTCGCGCCCGTACGACTGATGGACACCCGGTACGGCATCGGTGTCCCCACCGCAGGCCCGATCAGCTCGAACTGCACCACCACGCTGGCGATCCGGGGCCAGGGCGGGGTGCCGGCCCAGGCCACGTACGCGGTACTGAACATGACCGTCACCAGCCCGCAGTACGACGGGTTCCTGACGGTCGGTCACACCAAGGCCACCTCCAACCTCAACTTCAGCGCCGGCCAGACGGTCGCCAACCAGGTCATCGCCCCGATCGACCCGGACGGCACCGTCACCATCTGCAACACCGGCGGCCTGGTCCACGTCATCGCGGACGTCTTCGGCTACTACTCCGCCGACGGCGGCAGCCTGTTCACGGCGGTACCGCCGAAGCGGCTGACCGACACCCGCTACGACGGCACCGGCACGCTGGGCGCCGGCGCCTCGCACGCGGTCGACTCGGGCGCCCCGGCCGGGGCCACGGGCGCGGTCCTGAACGTCACCGCCGTCACGCCGACCGGCAGCGGCTTCCTGACCGTCTGGGCCGACGGCACCCCCCAGCCCGGCACCAGCAACGTCAACTTCACCGCCAAGCAGATCGTGCCCAACCACGCCATCACGCCGCTCGGCGCCAACGGCAAGTTCGACATCTACAACCGCGCCGGACAGACCGACGTGATCGCCGACCTGTTCGGCTACTTCGCCAAGCCGTAGTCACAGCCGTAGTCACGGCAGCGGTACCGCAGCGCTATCGAAAGGAGCGGGGCCGTCCAGGGGTGGGTACCCCCGGGCGGCCCCGCTCCACGTCGTCGTGACGGCCCAGCGCTTCCCGCGCGGGCGGCTCGGCGGCTCGGCGGCCGAACAAACGTCCTGATTCTGTGACAGTCGCCGTTCAGGTGAGACCTGATGCTCCGCTCACACGTGAGATCAGGTGAGTCGGTCTTCAGCAAGGTCAGCACCGGACGTCCGGCTCACGCGTGAACAGAGCCGCACAGAGCGGGACCGAGCAGGGGGACGAGCAATGCAGTCGATTCGAGTACGGCCGACGGGTGAGCGTGCGGTCGGCGTCCGGTCGATGGGGAAGCCGAGGCCGTCGGGCCGGCGGGCCGTGACGACGTTGGCGCTGGGCAGCATGCTCCTGCTGCTCACGGCCTGTGGCGGTGGGACCTCCGGGGGCGGATCGAAGGCCGCGAACGCGTCGGGTGCCGCGCCGGCCACGCCGAAGGTCTCGGCGGCCCAGGTGGAGGTGGAGCCGAAGAACGGTGCCCAGGACGTGGCGCCGAGCGGCGCGCTGAAGGTGTCCGTGACGAGCGGCAAGCTGACCCAGGTGTCGGTGGCCGGCCCGGACGGGAAGGCCGTTCAAGGGGCGGTCAGCGCGGACGGCCTGAGCTGGGTACCGTCCGCCGGGCTCGCCGTGGGGACGGCGTACAAGGTGGACGCGCAGGCCGTCGACGCCCAGGGGGTGCCGACCAGCGTGACCAACAGCTTCACCACGCTCTCCCCGGCGAAGAAGGCCCGTACCGAGGACAACCTGTCCTCGGGCGCGACCTACGGCGTCGGCATGATCATCCGGGTCGACTTCCACCAGACCGTCAAGAACAAGGCGGCGGCCGAGAAGGCGATCTCGGTGGTGGCCTCCGACGGCACCCAGGTCAAGGGCCACTGGTTCAACGACGACAACTGGCTCGACCTGCGCCCCCAGAACTACTGGAAGCCCGGCACCACCGTGACGGTGCACTACCGCACCACGAACGTGGAGCTCTCCCCCGGCGTCTACGGCAACTCCGACCGCGACGAGTCGTTCACCATCGGCCGGTCCAAGATCAGCACTGTGGACTCCGCCGCACATCAGATGACCGTCGCGGAGGACGGCGCCGCGCCGAGGGACATCGCGGTCACCACCGGCTCCGACGAGAACCCCTCGTACAACGGGACCATGGTGGTGTTCGAGATGGGCCGGATGATCCATATGGACTCGGCCACCACGACCATCAAGGGCTCGCCGTACGTGGTCGACGAGCCGCACGGCCTGAAGCTGACCAACACCGGCACCTACGTGCACGGCAACCCCAAGGCCGTCACCGCCGCCGGCCACGAGAACATAAGCCACGGCTGCGTCGGCCTGCCGGACACCGAAACCGGCGACGACAACTCCGTGGCGGGGAAGTTCTACGCCGACTCGATGATCGGCGACGTGGTGATCGTCAAGAACTCGGTGGGTGCCCAGGTCCAGCCGGACAACGGCCTGAGCGGCTGGAGCCTGCCATGGTCGGCCTGGTAGAAACCGCCGTGCGTCGGGCGCACCGACCAGGACAGGGCAGCGGCACCTCAGCGGCGTCCCAGTGGCGCGAGGCTCCATTTTCCGGCCCCGGCTGCTTCGGCAATGAAGTGCGGCTGAGCAAGCCCTCGATCTGACCGGGACCGGTCACGGACAGCGCCGTCCACGAATCATCGAGCGCAGCCGCGAAACCAGAATCTTCTAACAAACGTTTCCTACTATGAGCATTCGATCGGGGACGTAGATCACGGGGGGCACATGCTTGCCAGCAGTCGGCGCGCGACCGCGTCCATACGCGGGCGTCTGCGTGGCCCGCTCTCGACCTTGCTACGCCGAGGACGACTGCCAGGCCAGGGGCAGCAGGAGCCTAAGGAGCACCCGGGGGCCCAGCGGCCCCAGGGGCACCGGGCACCCAAGAGCTCCCGGGGCTACCCCCGGCCCGGTCGGCGGGGTGTGCGGCGCTGGCTGCCGTCCGGGCGGCAGGTGCTGATCACCACGCTGCTCAGCACCGTCGCCCTGGTCGGCGTGGTGGGCTACGCCTACTCGCAGACGCAGATCCCCACCGACCTGAAGGCCTTCGCCACCCAGCAGAACAACGTCTACTACTGGGCCGACGGCACCGAGATGGCCCGGACCGGTGAGGTCGACCGGCAGGACATGCCGCTGGAGAAGGTGCCGCAGGGGGTGCAGTGGGCGGTGCTGGCCGCCGAGAACGAGACCTTCTACACGGACTACGGCATCGACCCCCAGGGCATCGGCCGGGCCGTGTACAACATGGCCACCGGCGGTCAGACCCAGGGCGGCTCCACCATCACCCAGCAGTACGTGAAGAACGCCTATCTGAGCCAGCAGCAGACGGTGAGCCGGAAACTCACCGAGATGTTCATCGCGATCAAGCTCGACCAGCGGACCAGCAAGCAGCAGATCCTCGAGGGGTACCTCAACACCAGCTGGTTCGGGCGCGGCGCGTACGGCATCCAACGGGCCGCCAGGGCGTACTACGGCAAGGACGCCTCGGAGCTCAACCCGAGCGAGGGCGCCTTTCTCGCCTCACTGCTCAAGGGAGCCAGTCTCTACGACCCGGCGGTCCGCCCCGAGAACCGGGCGCGGGCGGTGGACCGGTGGAACTACACCCTCAACCGGATGGTCAAGATCGGGAAGCTCTCGGCTGCGGAGCGGGCGACGTACACCACCTTCCCCGAGCCCATCGACCCGCCCAAGCAGGCCGGACTGACCGGGCAGACGGGCTACCTGGTGGACATGGCCAAGCAGTACGTGACCACGCACACCGGCATCTCCGACGCCCAGTTCGACCTGGGCGGCTACCAGATCTACACCACCTTCGAGAAGCCGAAGGTGACCGCGCTGACCGACTCCGTGAAGGCGGCGGCCGGGCGGCTGAACGCCGACCCGGGGCTGCGGGTCGGCGCGGCCACGGTGGCGGCGGACGGCCGGATACTCGCGATCTACGGCGGCCCGGGCTACCTCAAGCAGGGCTACAACAACGCCAACTCCGCCATCGTACCGGCCGGTTCGGCGTTCACCCCGTTCGTCTACGCCACCGCGCTCGGCCAGGGCGTTCAACGGCAGCGGGACACCGGCCGCACCCCGGTCTCCCCCACGACGCGCTACAACGGCGACGACCAGGCCCAGCTGATGACCCCCGAGGGCCCGTACTGGGACCGCAACGGGAAGCTGGTGAAGGGGATCAACGACGGCGGAAAGTCCTGGGGCAGCATCGGCCTGCGCGAGGCGGTGGAACAGTCCGTGAACACCCCGATGCTGCAGCTCGGCCTGGACGTCGGCCTGGACCAGGTGCGCAAGACCGCCACCGACCTGGGGCTGCTCCCCGAGACCCTGGGGGCACAGGTACCGGCCTTCTCGCTCGGCAACTCCACGCCGAGCGCGGTGCGGATGGCCGACGCGTACGTGGCCTTCGCGGCGGGCGGCATGCACACCGATCCGTACTCGGTCGTCCGGATCACCCGTGACGGAGCCTCGGTCGGCGTGCAGAAACCGGCTTCTGCACGGGTACTGACCCAGGACGTGGCGGGCCAGGTCAACGCGGCGCTGGTGGGCACGGTGGACGGCGGCACCGCGAAGGCCGCCCAGCTGCCCGGTCGTACGGTGGCCGGCAAGACCGGCACCACGCAGGACAACAAGGCCGGCTGGTTCGTCGGCTACAGCGGGCAGCTGTCCACGGCCGTCGCGGTGTTCCGGCTGGACGCGAAGGGCGTCGAGGCACTGCCGCTGGACGGCCAGGGCGACCCGGCCAAGTCCGCCGCCGCCACCAACTACCCGCTCGACATCTGGAGCACCTACATGAAGACCGTGCCGGTCGAGTAGGCGCCCGGGAGCCTGCGAAGGCCGGGACCCCTCCTCGAGGGGTCCCGGCCTTCCTGTTCCCTGCCGTCGGTCCTACTTGATGATGCTGGTCCAGTCCGGGGCCTGCCCGGGGTCCAGCTGGCGCAGCTGGGCCAGCACCTTCGGGTCCTGGACGTCCATCCAGTCGGCCATCTCCTTGAAGGACACGCAGCGCACGCCGTCGCGCTTGCAGACGTCCCGCATCACGTCCTCGACGGCCTTCATGTAGATGCCGCCGTTCCAGGACTCGAAGTGGTTCCCGATGAACAGCGGCGCCCGGCTGCCGTTGTAGACCCGCTCGAAGCCGTTCAGGTAGCCGTCCTTGGCCTCCTGCTCCCAACCCGCGTACTTGGACGGGTCGCCCTGGACGTTGCCGTTGCTCTGGTTGTCAAGGAAGTTGAAGTCCATCGAGAGGACCTGGAAGTTCTGCTTCGGGTACGGCAGCTCCTGCAACGGGAAGTTCCAGATGCCGTTGATCTTGGCCGGCCAGATCTGGAAGTCGCCCGGCGAGCTGGCGTCGTAGCGCCACCCCAGCGCCTTCTCGGCCGGCAGCAGGGTCTTCTGGCCCTCCAGGCACGGCGCACGGCCGCCGACCAGCTCCTTCTGGTAGTCGAACGGCAGCGGCGCGATGTCGGAGAAGCCGGTGTTGGTCTTCCAGTTCTCGACGAAGGAGTAGGCCTGCTGGGTCTCGCTCTGCCACTCGGCGGTGCTCCAGTCACCGCCGCCCTTCGGGCCGCAGAAGTGGCCGTTGAAGTGGGTGCCGATCTCGTCGCCGTCCTGCCAGGCCTGGCGCAGCTGCTCCAGGGTGCCCCTGATGTGAGCGTCCGTCGGGAAGTCGATGGCCGCCGTGCCGACCGGGTGCTGCGGCGGGCTGTAGAGGTAGCTCTTGGACTTCGGCAGCAGGTACATGCCGCTCAGGAAGAACGTCATCTGGGCGTTGCTCTCCTTGGCCACCTCGCGGAAGTGGGAGAAGAGGTGGTCGTCGCCCTCCAGCGCGCCGTCCCAGGAGAAGACCACGAACTGCGGCGGCTTCTCACCCGGCTTCAGCTTCACCGGCACCGGCTGCTTGGGCTCCGGCCCGGTCTCGGAGGTCGACCCGTCACCGAGTACGTGGACCTTCCCGTCCCAGGGCTGGGTGGGCCGGGGGGTGGGAGTGCCGCCCGGGGCGCCGTTCGGCGAGGCGCTGACCGACGCCGGGCTTCCGGCCTGCAGGGCGGCCGCCGGCGACCGGCCACCGGCGCCCCGTGTCAGGGGAGCGAGCGCCAGCGCGACAGCGATGCCCATGCCTCCTGTGACCAGGATGGCCGTACGCCGAGTGGTCCTCACCATCAACCTCGCTCCAGGAAAAGTTCTACAGACCTACTGTCACTCAGTACTACTGAACGGTGAGGACTCTGGTTCCCCAGGAGGGAAAGACGTACCAGGCCACCACATCGGTCACAGGTTCGCTGCGATGGTAACCACCGATCACTCGTACGGATCGCGCGGCTGGGGCACCGGCACCACCTGCGCGGCGGTGAGGGCCGGCACCGCGTCGGGCTGGGTGGACTGCCCGTCCGGCTGCCAGACGCCCGTGACCTCCACCCAACTCCCCGCAGGCGGAGCAGCCGCACCACGTATCTCGGCCTTGTAGGTCATCGCGTCGGCGGCGCAGCAGCTGATGACCAGTCGGGTGACGTACCAACCGCCGCCGCTCTTCGGAGTGGCGAACCCGAGCAGCTTCACCCGGCGGCCCGCCAGCGGACGGGCGGTGTCCCAGAGCGCCCGCACGTCGAACTCCGCCAGCGGCATCGCCAGCGGATCACCGGCGGGCAGCGCCGGGAAACCGCGCGCGGCCGTGTCCGGCTTGGCCACGGCGCTCGCCGCGTGCTGGGCGGTGTACGAGCCGAGCGCGGGCGGCGAGACCAGGAAGATGGTCGCCACCGGGAGAATCAGCAGCCAGGCGATCCGGGGGCCGTGGCTGTGGCCCTCGCCGTGGCCGTGGCCCTCGTGCCCCTGGTGATCGTCTTGGTCCTCGTCGTGGGAACCGCGCAGGGCGGCAACGGCGCTCAGCGCGCCCAGCGCCACCAGCACCAGCCCGGCGGCGATCAGGTACGGCCCCAACGCCTCCCGTACGTACCTCAGATAGGTGTCGCTGAACAGCGAGATGCGCAGGATCGCCGCGCCCAGCAGCACCAGCAGAATCGCCTGTACCTCGCGCTTCACCGCGCCACCCCTCCGCCGCTCTCCACCCTCGTACCGGCTGCCCCTGCGCTGCTCGCCCCTGCGCCGCTCGCCCTTGCTCCGCTCACAGCAGCCACCAGCCCGCCAGCGCCGAGGCCGCCACCGCGACCGTGAACGTGGTGGCGGAGAACCGCCAGGCGAAGGACCAGCCGAACGTACCGGTCTGCATCGCCACCAGCTTCACGTCGACCATCGGGCCGACCACCATGAAGGCCAGCCGGGCGGCGAGCGGAAAGGCGCTCAGGCTGGCCGCGACGAAAGCGTCCGCCTCCGAACAGACCGCCAGCACCACCGCCAGCAGCGCCAGCACCAGCACCGAGACACCGGGCAGCTGGGCGAGGCCGCTGAGGAACTGCCTGGGGACCACCACGTTGAGGGTGGCAGCCGTGATGCCCCCGACCACCAGGAAGCCGCTCGCGTGCAGGAACTCGTGCGCGAACGCGGCCCGGAAGGCCGTCCACCGCCCCGCACCGGTCGGCTGCGCCCGCCGGACCGACGGGCGCAGCCACTCCGGGCGGCCGAACCGCGCCCACAGCCAGCCCACCACGACGGCGGTGGCCAGCGACGCGGCGAACCGCGCCAGCACCATCTCCGGCCGACCGGGGAAGGCGACCGCCGTCGCAGTCAGCACCACCGGGTTGATCGCCGGCGCGGAGAGCAGGAACGCCAGCGCGGCAGCGGGCGCCACCCCACGCGAGATCAGCCCGTCCGCCACCGGCACCGAGGCACACTCACACCCCGGCAGCACCGCCCCGGTCAGCCCGGCCACCGGCACCGCGAGCGCCGCCCGCTTAGGCAGCGCCCGCTCCAGAAAGGCCGTCGGCACCAACGCGGTGATCGCTGCGGACAGCAACGTACCCAGCACCAGGAACGGGAGCGCCTGGACGCAGATCGCGACGAAGACCGTGGCCCAGGCCTGCAGCCCGGGCGTGTCCAACCAGTCCCCCAGCCAGTACTGCCCGGCCAGCAGTACCAGCATCCCCCCGACAAGCAGCTCCAGAGAGCCGATTCGCCGCTTGCTCGGTGCTGCGACATCGGACGGGCGGTCCGGCGCGATCGTGCTCTGGTCCGTCATACCTGTAAGCCGCTCCCCTTGAAATCACCTCTCAGCACTCACTCGGACGATAGAACGTCACCTCGAACCCATCGAACGGAGGGCCGCCGCTGCCGGGAACCCGGGTACCCGCCGCCGCTCGGTCCCCGCTGATCCCGCTGCTGCTCAGCCCCCGCTGACCTCGAACGGACCGCCGTCGCCGAAGGCCCGCTCGGCGAAGCGCTCGCCGATCCGGCGGTGACCGGCGGAGTCCGGGTGCAGCAGGTCGGGCAGCGGCAGCTCGGCGAAGTCCGCCTCGCCGTAGAGCGAGCGACCGTCGAGATAGTGCAAGTTCGGGTCGTCGGCCGCCCGGTCGGCGATGATGCGGGAGAGCTCGTCCCGGATGACGTTGAGCGTCAGCCGGCCGCCGGCGCGGTCCGACGGGTCGCCGAGGGCCCGGAACTGCAGCTTCTGGCCGTCGAAGTCCATTGCGAGGGGGCCCGGGGTGTCCTCCTGGATCGGGCAGAGGACCGGGGAGACGACCAGCAGCGGCGTGCTGGGGTGCCCCTCGCGGATGGTGTCGAGGAAACCGTGGACTGCCGGGGAGAAGGCACGCAGGCGCATCAGGTCGGTGTTGACCAGGTTGATGCCGATCTTGAGGCTGATCAGGTCCGCCGGGGTGTCACGGATCGCGCGCGCGGTGAACGGGTCGAGCAGCGCGTTGCCGCCGAAGCCCAGGTTGATCAGCTCCACGCCGCCCAGGGCGGCGGCCAACGCCGGCCAGGTCGCGGTCGGGCTGTCGGCGTTGGAACCGTGGCTGATCGAACTGCCGTGGTGCAGCCACACCCTGCGGCCACCGTCCGGCACGGCCTCGACCGGGGCGTCGGTGCGCAGGGCGATCAGCTCGGTGATCTCGGTGTGCGGCAGCCAGATCTCGATGTCCTTGTCGTCTGCGGACAACTCGGCGAACCGGACGGTGCCGGGCGGGCCGGGGCGGGTGACCGCAGACTGGTTGGCCATGTCGATGGTGTGGACGTTGCCACCGGACGCAACGGCCTGGCCGGTCGGACGGCCGTTGACGACCAGGTCGTAGACGCCGTCCGGACGGGCCGGTCCGCCCTGGTAGACCGTCTTCGTCGGGAGCACGTCCAGCTCGACGGCGGTGGCCCGGGTACGGAAGACCAGCCGCACACCTGAGGGTTGGGCCTCGACCATGGCCAGATACCCGTCGGGGAACTGCTTCCGGGCCCGGGCGGGCAGCCGGTGCGGCAGCACCCCGTGCGCAGTGCGTTCCAGCTCGAGGGCGCCGCGCAGGATGCGCGGTTCGATGGGTGTGGTGATCCAGTCGGTCGCGCTGGTGTCCGTGCCGTGGCCGGGGACGTCGTCGGGCTGGGATTTCATGGTCACAGACTGACGACCGGATGCTCGGTGTGCACATGAATTTCCCGGGTGGCGCGTCGGCACGTCGGCTCGGGACCTGCGACGGGTGGGCCGGGCGGTGGCCCCGCCCACCCCGGCGGTCAGGCGGCGATCGGCGCGACGGTCGGTCGGGCCAGATCGAGGTAGTCCGAGACGGAGAGCGCGACCGACAGGTCGAGCCGTCCGGCATTGAAGAAGATCTCATCGTGCACGAGCAGTCCCTCGTCCACGAGCAGTTCCAGTTCGGGCGAGAAGGCGAACGGGGTGATCGACCCGCTCACGCTGCCCGCGAGGCGTTCGGCGACCTCGAGGGAGGCGAAGGACGCCTCCCGGCCACCGAACCTTTCGGCCAGGGCGTCCAGGTCGACCTTTCGATCGCCCGGTACCACCGCGAGCACGTAGCGGCGGGAGCGCTTGCCCGTCGCCACGCGCACCACGATGCACTTGGCGGCCTGTTCCAGCGGATGTCTGCGCAGTTCGCTGGCTATGTCGGTGCGGCCCTCCGGTTCGTGCTCGATCATCCGGTAGCGGGCCGAGCTGGACCGGAACAGGTCGGTCAGCCTGGTGCAGACATCCTGGTCAGCAACGTGCATGGTCACCTCCGGGTGGAGTAGCAGTGTGGTTGCCCCTCCGGGCAGCCCCCGGCTGCCCGGAGGTGGAGCGTCAGGGGGTGGGGGTCAGGGGAGCTCGAACGGCAGCTCCATTCCGTCGAGCACGGTGGAGCAGTGGCAGCTGCGCTGCTGCGGCAGCAGCGCGACCGCTTCCAGTACCAGCGCGCGCAGGCGCTCGACGTTCTTCGCGAACACCTCGAACACCTCGGCCTGGGCGACGCTCTCGCCCGCCTCGATGCCCGCGTCCAGGTCGGTCACCAGCGCCACCGGCGTGTAGCAGAGCGCCAGTTCGCGGGCCAGCACGGCCTCCGGGAAACCGGTCATGTTGACCAGCGACCAGCCTGCGGCGGCGAACCACTGGGACTCCGCCCGGGAGGAGAACCTGGGGCCCTCGACGACCACCATGGTGCCGCCGTCGACCGCGCCGACGCCGGTGGCGGCGGCCGCCTTGAGCAGCACGCCCCGGCCGTCCGGGCAGTACGGGTCGGCGAAGGAGACGTGCACGCCGCCCTGGTCGTAGTAGGTCTGGAGCCGCCCGCTGGTGCGATCCACCAGCTGGTCCGGGACAACGACGCTGCCCGGCCCCAGGTCCTGGCGGAGCGAGCCGACTGCGCACGGCGCCAGCACCTGACGCACGCCCAGCGACCGCAGCGCCCACAGGTTGGCGCGATAGTTGATCCGGTGCGGGGGAAGGCCGTGGCCTCGGCCGTGCCGGGGAAGGAAGGCGACCCGCCGACCGGCGACGGTGCCGACCGAGAGCTTGTCGGAGGGTGGACCGAAGGGCGTGTCAATGGCGAACTCGTGGGCATCTTCCAGGAGTTGGTAGAAGCCGCTGCCTCCGATGACGCCGATCTCGGCATCCTGGGCCTCGGTGGTCATTGCTGTCCTTCCTTCGCTGGGGACTTCGGTGCGCGGTTCGGTGGGACGGTCGGTGAGCCGGCCGGACTGACGGCCGGACTGACGGTCTGCGGGACGTCGAACCGGACCCGGTCGAGCGCCGCGACGGTGGGGTGGCCGGTGATCTCCGCGCCACGCGGGTCACCGGGCCGGCGCACGCCGACGGCCCGCCAGCCGGCCGACCTGGCCGCGTCGAGCTCCTCCCCCACATCGCTGAGGAAGAGCAGCTGCCCGGCGGGGAGTCCGATCGCCGAGGCGATGGTCCGGTAGGAGCCGGCGGCCCGCTTACCGCCCGCGCTCTCCAGATCGAAGTAGCCCTGGAGCAGCGGCGTCAGATCGCCGTGGCCGGAGTGCGCGAACCAGTCGCGCTGCGCCCCGGCCGCGCCGGAGGAGTAGATGTAGAGCGCGATCCCGGCCTGGTGCCACTCGCGCAGCACCGGCGGCACCTCAGGGTAGACGTGCCCGCTCAGGCTGCCGTCGGCGAAGCCCTCGGCCCAGATCAGGCCCTGAAGCGCCTTCAGCGGCGCCGCCTTGACGTCGGCGTCCGCCCACTCGGCGAGGGTGCGCAGCACGGCCGGCTCGTCCAGCCCGGGCGCCTGCCGGTGGCTGCGCACCGCGTCCAGCAGCTCCTGGTGCCGAGCGCTTCCCCGGTGCGTGTCGAGCCAGCCGGCCAGCCGGCGGCGGGCATACGGGAAGAGGACCTGGTGCACGTGGTCGATCGAGCCCGTGGTGCCCTCGATGTCGAGCACCACGGCCCGGGGCACGGTCATCCGGCCGCGTCCAGCTGCTCGTTCAGCTGCTCGTCCAAGTGCGCGTCCGACTGCTCGTCCAGCAGCTCGTCCAGGCCCGGGAAGTGCTCGGCGATACCCGAGCCGGTGAAGTCGCCGATCCAGCCGTCCTGCTGCTCGAAGAAGCGCACGGCGGTGAACGCCGGTCGCTCGCCCATGTCGAACCAGTGCGTGGTGCCGGCCGGGACGGAGAGCAGGTCGCCGGCCTCGCAGACCACCGCGTACACGGCCTGGTCGAGGTGCAGGTAGAAGCAGCCCCGGCCGTGCGCGAAGAAGCGCACCTCGTCCTCGGCGTGCCGGTGCTCGTCCAGGAAGGTCCGGCGAGCCTGGGCGGCGCGCTGCTGCGACTCGGCGCTGTCATCGGTGTACAGACTTGCCACATCGACGAGTTGCAGGTTCTGCCGAGCGCACAGGCCGTCGATCTCGTCCTGGTAGGCGGCCAGCACCTGGGCCGGCTCGCTGCCCGGGCCGAGCTGCGCGCGCAGCGGCCAGCGCCGGAAGTCGACGCCGCACCCGGCCAGCGCCTCGGCGATCACCTGCGGGTCCCGGGTGCGCAGCCGGACGGTGTCCGGGGCGCCTTCCGGCATGATCTGAAGCAGCGTCATCTTCTCGTCCTTCCAGTGGGTTCGACGCCGAGCAGCAGGAGGTGGCAGATCGCCTCCAGGCACTCCAGCCGGTTCCGGGCCTCGGCCAGGTCGGCGCCCCAGGTGGTGATCCCGTGGTCGGCGATCAGCAGGCCGGGCGGCGCGTCCGCCCGCGCGGCCAGGTACGCGGCGATCTCGTCGGCGATCCTGGGCACGTCGGGCCAGTTGGCGAAGACCGGCAGCTCGGTGCCGGACGCCTCGGCCAGGCCGAGACCCTTGAGCAGCTCGAACCCCTCGAGCCGCAGGCCCTCGCCGCCGCCTGCCCGGCAGGCGACCGCCGTGGCGTAGGGCGGGTGCACGTGGATCACCGCACCGGCATCGGTGCTGCGGTACACGGCGGCGTGGATCGAGGTCTCGGCGGAGGCGCGCAGCACGGTCGGGCGGGCCGGAGCGCCGCTCCGGGCGTCCACCAACACGGTGTCCTCGGCGGTGAGTTCGCCCTTGTCCCGGCCGCTGGCGGTGATCAGGGCGAGCGGTTCGGAGCCGGGCAGCCGGACCGAGAGGTTGCCCGAGGTGCCGGGCATCCAGCCGCGCAGGTACAACGCACGGGAGAACGCGGCGAGTTCGGTGGCCAGCTCGATGGCGGGCCCAGCCGCGTCGGGGGCTTCCCGGGCGAGGGGCACGGGACGGAGGTCGATCATCCGGGCACCTCGCAGAGCGTCAGCAGCCGGTGGCCGGCCAGGCGCTGTTCACCGCCGAGCCCGCGCAGTGCCACCAGGGCGGTGAGGCCGGCCACCCGGCCGTCGGCGTCGGCGACCAGCTGGGCGGCGGCCGCCAGCGTCCCGCCGGTGGCGAGCACGTCGTCCACGATGAGCACGCGCTCACCGGGACGGATCGCGCCCTGCTGCAGTTCGAGCCGGTCCTCGCCGTACTCCAGGGTGTAGCTCGCCCGGTGCACCGCGCCGGGCAGCTTGCCGGGTTTGCGCGCGAGCACCAGCGGCAGGGCACCACGGGCGGCGAGCGCCGCGCCCAGCACGAAGCCACGGGACTCGATGCCGAGGACCCGGTCGACCTGCCCGTCGAAGGCGGCGAGCACGTGGTCGGCCAGCTCGCCCAGCACCCCGGGCTCCGCGTACAGGCCGGCCAGGTCGCGGAAGAGCACGCCCGGGGTGGGGTGGTCGGGGTACTCGGTGAGCAGGGCCTCGATGCGCTTGGCCAGCACCTCGGGGTCGGCCGTCGGGCCCCCCGGGCGCAGCGTGCGCCGCTCGGAGACCACGGCGGTGATCAGGTGGCCCGGGGTGACGTCGAAGGCGGGGTTGAAGACGGCGGCGCCGGCCGGTGCGACGGTGGTCGCGCCGAACGAGGTGACCTCGCCGGCGGGACGTTCCTCGACCACGATGCCGCTGCCGTCGGCGAGTTGGTCGTCCCAGCTGGATTCGGGGGCGACCACGACGAACGGGATGCCGTGCCGGGCGGCGGCGACGGCCAGCCCGTACGTGCCGATCTTGTTGGCCGTGTCGCCGTTGGCGGCGATCCGGTCGGCGCCGACCAGGACGCAGTCGACCAGGCCCTGGGCCATCGCGGCCGCAGCGGCCGAGTCCACGCACAACCGGTAGGGGACGCCGGCCTCGCCGAGTTCCCAGGCGGTGAGCCGGGCGCCCTGGAGCAGCGGCCGGGTCTCGTCCACCAGGACCTGCTCGACCCGGCCGCGTGCGGCGAGTTCGAGGATGGTGCCGAGCGCGGTGCCGACCGCCGCAGTGGCCAGGCGGCCGGTGTTGCAGTGGGTGAGCAGGCGCAGCGGCCGGTCCGGGGTGAGGTCGAGGACCAGCTCGGTGGCCCGCTCGACGGCGGCCCGGTTGACCGAGATGTCCTCGGCGAGCATCGCCTGGGCCTCGGCGAGCACGGCGTCCGCGCCCTCCGGCAACCGGCCCAACGCGCGCCGGACCGCCCATTCGAGGTTGACGGCGGTGGGGCGGGCGGCCGCGAGGCGGGCGGCGTCCGCCCGGACGGCTGCCAGGTCGGCACCGTGCGCATAGGCCGCCAGGGCGACACCGAGGGCGCCGGTCAGACCGATGGCGGGTGCGCCGCGTACGGCCAGCGTCTGGATGGCGGCGATCACCTCGTCGACGGTGCGCAGGGTCAGCTGCCGGTACTCGGCGGGCAGCGCCCGCTGGTCGACCGCGAGGATCGCGCCCTCGGGAGCGAGCCACCGCACGGAGGGCTCGGTCATGCCTGGACCGCCTTGCGCAGGGCCTGGGCGCGGTCGGTGCGCTCCCAGGTGAAGTCCGCGTCCTCGCGACCGAAGTGCCCGTACGCGGCGGTCTTCGCGTAGATCGGGCGCAGCAGGTCGAGGTCGCGGATGATCGCGGCGGGGCGGAGGTCGAAGACCTCGGTGACGGCCTTCTGGATGTCCAGGACGGGGACGGTCTCGGTGCCGAAGGTCTCGACGAACAGGCCGACGGGCTCGGCCTTGCCGATGGCGTAGGCGACCTGGACCTCGGCGCGGCGGGCCAGGCCGGCCGCGACGATGTTCTTGGCGACCCAGCGCATCGCGTACGCGGCGGAGCGGTCGACCTTGGACGGGTCCTTGCCGGAGAACGCGCCGCCGCCGTGGCGGGCCATGCCGCCGTACGTGTCGATGATGATCTTGCGGCCGGTCAGGCCGGCGTCGCCCATCGGGCCGCCGATCTCGAAGCGGCCGGTCGGGTTCACCAGCAGGCGGTAGCCCTCGGTGACCAGCTTGATGCCGTCGTCGGCCAGGCGCTTGAGCTCCGGCTCCACGACGAACTCGCGGATGTCCGGGGTCAGCAACGAGTCCAGGTCGATGTCCGACGCGTGCTGCGAGGAGACCACCACGGTGTCCAGGCGGACGGCCTTGTCACCGTCGTACTCGATGGTGACCTGGGTCTTGCCGTCCGGGCGCAGGTACGGGACCATCCCGTTCTTGCGAACCTCGGAGAGCCGGCGGGCCAGCCGGTGCGCCAGCGTGATCGGCAGCGGCATCAGCTCGGGGGTCTCGTCACTGGCGTAGCCGAACATCAGGCCCTGGTCGCCCGCGCCCTGCCTGTCGAGGTCGTCCCCTTCGTGTCCCTCCGAGACCGCACCCTCGACCCGGGCCTCGTACGCGGTGTCGACACCCTGCGCGATGTCGGGCGACTGCGCCCCGATGGACACCGAAACGCCGCAGGAGGCGCCGTCGAAGCCCTTCTTGGACGAGTCGTAGCCGATTTCGAGGATCTTGTCCCGGACCAGCTGCGCGATAGGCGCGTACGCCTTCGTCGTCACCTCACCGGCGATGTGCACCTGGCCGGTGGTGATCAGCGTCTCGACGGCGACCCGGGACGTCGGGTCCTGCGTCAGCAGAGCGTCCAGGATGGTGTCGCTGATCTGGTCAGCGATCTTGTCGGGGTGACCCTCGGTCACGGACTCCGAGGTGAACAGGCGGCGGGACATGGCTCTCCAAGGGGTGGTCAGGTGCAGGTGATGGGGAATCAGGCGGCGTAGCTGCCCTGGCGGGCGAGCAGGGCGGGGCCGGGGAGGGTGCGGGCGAGCAGCCGGACCAGCTCGTGGAAGCCGTACAGCGGTCGGCGGTCGGCGCGCACCTCCAGCAGCCGGGCCTCGACCAGGTCGTCCAGCACCCGCTCGGTGGGGCCCTCGGCGGTGCCCAGGACGACGGCGGCGGCCTCGGCCGAGAAGGTGGGCTGGGGGATGGTGGCCAGCTTCGGCAGGGCGTGCCTGGCCTGTGCGCTGACCCCCTTGAGCGGGCTCAGCAGCCGGTGGCTGACAGCCAGTTCGCCGAAGCTGAGCTCCTCCAGGCGGGTGCTCGGGATGGCCAGCCGGCGGGCCAGCTGGCCGGTGGACCAGTGCGGGCGGGTGGCCAGCCGCAGGCCGGCGATCCGCAGCGCCAGCGGGAGGCCGGCGCAGGCCGCGATGATCGACTGCGCGGCGTCGGGGTTCTCACCGATCCGGTCCGGGCCGGCGATCGCCATCAGCAGTTCCAGCGCCTCGCCGTCGTCGAGCAGCGGTACGGTCAGCGAGGGCGCGGCGGCGAGATGGCCCCGGCTGGTGATCAGGACGCCGACCCCGGGGTCGTTCGGCAGCAGCGGCCCGAGCTGCAGGTCGCTGGCGGCCCGGTCGAGCACCACCAGCAGCCGCTTGCCCGCCGTGTGCGTGCGGTAGAGCCCGACCAGTTCGTCCAGGTCGCCGGAGGCGCGGGCTGCGTCGACACCGAGGGCGTGCAGGAAGAGCGAGAGCACCTCCCACGGGTTCTTCGGCGAGCCGTCCGGGCGGCGCAGATCCGTGTAGAGCTGGCCGTCGGGGAAGCGGCCCCGCACGGCGTGCGCGGCCTGCACCGCGAGGGCGCTCTTGCCGATACCCGGCATGCCCGACAGCAGGACGGCGCCCGCGCGGCCGCCACCCTCGGGGGCCAGTACGCCCCGGATCCGGGCCAGGTCGGCGCGGCGGCCGGCGAAGTCCAGCAGCTCGGGCGGCAGCATCGCCGGGACCGGGCGGGCCGCCACGCGCTGGGCCGGGATGACCACCCGGGGCGCGGCCGGGGCCTGGGGGGCCGCCGGCAGGTCACCGCGCAGGATCGTCCGGTGGACGTCGGTGAGGACCGGCCCGGGGTCGACGCCGAGCTCCTCGGCGAGCACCCGGCGGCCGGCCTGGTAGGTGGCGAGCGCGTCGCCCTGCCGGTCGCAGCGGTACAGCGCGGTCATCAGCTGGGCGCGCAGCCGCTCCCGTAGCGGGTGCTCGGCGAGCAGGCCGGTCAGCTCGGGGACCAGTTCCCGGTGGCGGCTGAGCGCCAGATCGGCCTCGATCCGGTCCTCCAGCACCACCACCCGGGCCTCGTCCAGGCTCGGCCGCTCCGCGTCGGCCAGGTGGTCGGTGACGTTGGCGAGGGCAGGACCCTGCCACAGGGCGAGCGCGGAGCCCAGGTGCACCGAGGCGTCGTAGTAGCGGTGCTGGTCCAGCGCCTCCCGTCCGAGCCGGGCGCTGCGTTCGAACTCCTCCACGTCGAGGCGGGCGGTGCCGGTCCGGATCAGGTAGCCCTGGGACTGCCGGACCAGGTCGACCTCGGGGCCGAGTCTCTTGCGCAGCCGGGAGACGTAGGTGTAGATCTGCGCGTTTCTGGTCGCGGGTGGATCCCACCCCCAGAGCGCGGTACTCAGCCGGTCGTCCGAGACCACCGTGCCCCGGTACAGCAGCAGCGCCGCGAGCACAGTGTGGATCTTCGTCCCGGACAGCGGGACCACGTTCTGGTTCTGTCGTGCCCCGATCGGGCCGAGCAGCTGGAATTCCATCGTTTCCTCCTGCTACGAACTCACGCCGCACGGACCCGGCGGCGGATACGAAACGTGATCGGGGCGAGCTCTCCCCCGTGGATCAGCTCTGACTGCGGATTCGCCCGGTGCGCACCAGGGATCGAACCGACATTCGCAATTCTGGGCCAGCGGCAACCGATCCCGCTGCTGTCGCGTCTGACAAGAGCCTGTCCAGGCAGCCTCCTGCCACCGGTCCCACCGGAATCGGCCAAGGTCGGCGGCTAGATTGACAAGGCACACTGCTGCACCGGCATCACCGAGAACCGATGCCGCAAGCAGCCAACCGGGGAGGAAACATGACTGATCGTTCGCTCGCGGCTCGGGTCTGGTCGAAGAAGGGCGCCCGTCGGGCGATGATCGGTGCCGGCGCCGCCGGCACGGTCGCCGCCTGGTGGTTCACCGACTCCGCGCCGTACCCGTACTCGCAGCGCTGGCTGCTCGACCTGCCGCTGCCCTTCCTGACCCTGAACCGGCTGGACGAGGTCCTGCAGGCACGGCCGGGCGAGCGGATCCTGGAGATCGGCCCCGGCACCGGCCTCCAGTCACTGCACGTCGCGCCGCAGTTGGGCTCGGGCGGGCAGCTGGACATCGTGGACATCCAGCAGGAGATGCTCGACCACGTGACCCGCCGGGCCACCGAACAGGGCATCGGCAACATCGCGGCGACCCACGCGGATGCGCACCAACTGCCCTTCGAGGACGGCTCGTTCGACGCCGCCTACCTGGTGACGGCACTGGGCGAGATCCCCGAGCCGGCGGTCACGCTGGCCGAGCTGCGGCGGGTGCTCAAGCCCACCGGGCGGCTGGTGGTCGGCGAGTTCTTCGACCGGCACCAGATCCGCGCGTCCTCGCTGGTCGGTCTGGCCGAGGGCGCGGGGCTGCGGGTCACCCGGCTGTACGGCCCGCCGTTCGCCTACTACGCGGTGCTGCGGCCGTTCGCCGTACCCGTCGCGCTGCCGAAGCAGGCAGGCGAGCCGGACGCGGAACTGAGCCCGGTCGAAGCGTGACCGCCGGGGTATGACCGCCGAATCATGACCGTCGGGGCATGATCAGGCAGCAGGCCCGCCGGGGCGAGGTCGCGAACCACCCGTTCGCGAGCCACCCGGCGGGCCTGGCGTCGTTTGTTCAGCGGTCGTTCAGCGGTCGCGGTCGATCCAGCGGCCGGCTCAGCGGTCGGCTCAGTGGTCGGCTCAGCCGTCGGCTCAGCGGTTGACGACCCGGTGCAGCCGCAGATCGTCGGCGAGGTAGCCGGAGAGGTGGTTCAGCAGCTCGCCCTCGCAGCCCTCCAGGTAGAAGTGGCCACCCGGAAAGGACTTGAACTCCGCGCGGGCCGAGCTGAGTTCGGACCAGCCACGGATCCGTTCGGGGGTGCAGCCACGGTCCTGCGCGCCGTAGTACACCACCAGCGGGCAGCCCACCCGGTCGCGGCCGGCCGGCTGGTACGTCTCGATCAGCTGGAAGTCGGCGCGCACCGGGGGCAGCAGCAGAGCGCGCAGCGCGGTGTCGGCGAGCAGGTGCGAGGTGGAGTTGCCGAGCTGGTTGATCTCCGCAAGCAGGGTCTCGTCGTCGGACAGATACGTGGTGGTCGGCTCCAGCGTGTGCGGCGCGCCGCGCCCGGAGACGAACAGCCGGGTCGGGCGCAGCCCGTGCCGACGGCCCAACCGGAGCGCGGTCTCGTACGCCACCGCGCTGCCCATGCTGTGGCCGAAGAAGGCGAACGGCCGGTCCAGGTAAGGCAGCAGCGCCTCGGTCAGCTCGTCGGCGAGCCGGGCCATGTCGGTCACCAGCGGCTCGCCGATCCGGTCCTGACGGCCCGGATAGCAGACCGCGAGCAGCTCGTGGCCGGCCGGTAGGCGGCGCTGCCAGTTGCGGTAGAAGGTCGGGGATCCACCGGCATGCGGAAAACACACCAGGCGCAGTTCCGAATCGGCCGGAGCGCCGTAGCTGTGGAACCACTTGCCGCTCATCGATCTCCTCCGTGCTCCAGGTATCCCGGCCATGGTCCGCCGCAGATCTATAGCGGATCTATAGCGGGTCCACAGCGGGTCCCTACCAAGGCCGTGTCCGTCGGCCGCCGGCCGATATCGACCGCGTATAGGTCAACTGCCCACCCTCACCGTGGAGCGGCAGCGAGTTGCGCCGCACGAGCCCGTGAGGAGCACCTATGACGGAAACCCAACTGACCTGGGCGCCACTGGAGGTCGGTCCGTCCGACGCCGGCGTCCCGGCGACCGTGGCGGGTCTGGCCGAGTACCTGACGGCGGCCGGACCCGCACTGGACGAGCGGCTGCTGACGGCGAAGGCCCTGGTCTTCCGGGGCTTCGGGGTCACCGAGGCCACCCTGGACCCGGTCCTGGACCGGCTGCTGGCGGACCGGCTCTCCTACGTCCACGGGAACTCGCCGCGCACCAAGGTCGGCGCCAATGTCTACACCTCGACCGAGTACCCGGCCGAGTTCACCATCTCGATGCACAACGAGCTGTCGTACAGCGCGGCCTGGCCGGCCCGCCTGCTGTTCTTCTGCGCGCAGGCCGCCACCACCGGCGGTGCCACCTCGGTCGTCGACGCCGCGCACTGGCTGCGGTCGCTGGACGACGAGGTGCGCGCCGCCTACGCCGACGGCGTCCGGTACACCCAGAACCTGCACAGCGGCTTCGGCCTGGGCAAGAGCTGGCAGGAGACCTTCGAGACCACCGAGCGGGACCAGGTGGAGGAGTTCCTGCGCGAGGCCCGGGCCGAGTGGGTCTGGAAGCGGGACGGCGGCCTGCGGATCGGCCAGGTCCGCCCGTCCACCACCCGGCATCCGGTCACCGGCGAGGAGGTCTGGTTCAACCAGTCCGACCAGTGGCACCCGGCCGCGCTCGGCGGCGAGGGCGTGGCGCTGGCCAAGTTGCTGCCGGCCGACGAACTGCCGCAGTCGGTGAGCTTCGCCGACGGCCGCCCGATCCCGGACGCGTACGTACTCCAGGTCCGCGACCGTGGCCTGGCGGGTGCGGTGGACGTCGACTGGCGGCAGGGCGACCTGCTGGTGATCGACAACGTACTGGTGGCGCACGGACGACGGCCGTACAGCGGCAAGCGCCGGGTGCTCGTAGCGATGTCCAACTGACTCTGATCGAAAGGACGTTATTCATGACCACGATGACCGAGGCGCCACTGGCGCCGTCCACCGGCGCCCTGACACTCCGGCTCACGGACCGCGAACGGTACGAACTCGGCCTGCTCGCCGATGAGTTGGCCAGAGTCGGCACCGGCCGGGTGGACGACCTGAAGTGGCTCGACCAGGCCCGGGAGCTGTCCTGCCGGATCCCGCTCCGGCTGCTCGAGATCATCCGCCGTTACCGGCACGACTGCGGTCCGGCCGCGCTGCTGATGATCAGCAACCTGCCGGTGGACGAGAGCGGCCTGCCGGACACCCCGACCGTCCGCGAGTCGGTGGAGCGCCGGGCCACCATCCCGGCCGCCGTCTCGGCGATGCTCTCGCTGCAGCTGGGCGAGGTGATCGCGTTCAAGGACGAGAAGACCGGCGCGCTGGTGCAGAACGTGGTGCCGGTGCCGGGCCTGGAGCAGTCGCAGAGCAACGCCGGGTCGGTCGACCTGCAGATGCACGTCGAGAACGCCTTCCACCCCAACCGGCCGGACTTCGTCGGCCTGCTGTGCCTGCGCAACGACCACACCAGGACGGCCGGCACGCTGGTCTCCTCGATCCGCCAGGCACTGCCGCTGGTGTCGGACGAGGCCCGCCGGGTACTCGGCCAGCCGCGCTTCGTCACCCAGCCGCCGCCGTCCTTCCAGGCGGGCGACAGCGCCCCGGCGCACGCCGTCCTGGACGGCGATCCGGCCGACCCGAACGTGCGGGTGGACTTCGCCGCCACGGTGGCGATCGACGAGGAGGCGCGCCAGGCCCTGGAGCGGCTGCGGGACGCGGTCGCGCTCGCCGCCTCCGTACTGGTGCTGCAGTCCGGCGACCTGGCGTTCATCGACAACCGGATGGCGCTGCACGGTCGCAGCTCCTTCGTGCCGCGCTACGACGGCAACGACCGTTGGCTGCACCGCACCTTCGTGCACCTGGACAACCGCCGCAGCCGGGTGGACCGCCCGGGCGACGGCGCCGTCCTGAACTGAAGGCCGGCCACTGCAGGCCGGCCTGAACCGAAGCACCGCCCGAACCGAAGCACCGCCCATCTGCGGCCGCGTACCGGCCCGGCCCCTCCTGCGGGTCGGGCGGTACGCGGCCGCAGGCTTTCCCGGGTCCCGCCCGGCGTCCCCGGGTCCCACCCGGGCGTCCTCGCACCCCTGCCGACCTGCGCGGGCCCGGCTCCACCGAGAGCCGGCGATATAGAAGCGCTATAGCGCGGGGCCGCAATCTTTGACTGGCCGCCAGAGCGGAGCGAGCCGCCCACGCCGGCCGCCCGCGAAAGAGCCCCAGCTGCCAGAACCCAGCTGCCAGAGCCCAGTTGCCAATAAGCCCACTTGCCAGAGCCCCAGCCGTATGAGCCCCCGCTGCAAGGGCCTCGGCGTCCGCGCTCCCAGGCGCCCTCCCCTTCGCACTTCTTGGCCCAGTCCGATCATGACCCGCGAGGAGCATCCGTTGACCAGCCCACTGCTTCTGCCCCGTATCTTCGCCCGGCAGGCGTCCCGGACACCGGGCGCGGTGGCCGTGGTGGACCAGGACCACCAGCTCAGCTACCAGCAACTGGCCTCCGAGGCCGGCCTGCTGGCGGACCGGCTGCGCGCCCTGGGGGTCGGCCCGGGCAGTCTGGTCGGAGTGCTGCTGCCGGCCGGCGTCGATCTGCCGACCGCGCTGCTCGCCGTCTGGCACGCGGGCGCCGCCTACCTGCTGCTCGACCCGGCACTGCCGGGCGCGCCGACGGCCGAGGTGATCGGCGAGGCCGGGATCAAGGTCGTGCTCACCCACCGGTCGCTGGCCGGCCTGGCCGGCCCGGCCCAGACGCTCTGCCTGGACCTGCCCGCCGAAGCGGGCGGCGCCGCCGAGGCCCGCCCGTTCGAGGACCGCGCGGACGCCCCCGCCTTCGTCTCCCGCACTGCCGACGGCGCGCTGCTGACCGTCGACCACGCGAGCGCCGCGCACTACGCCCTCGGCCTGGCCGAGCGCCACGAACTGGCGGAGGCGGACCGGGTGCTGTGCACCGGCGCGGTCGGCCGGCTGCCCTGGGAGGTCTTCGCGGCGCTCGGCTGCGGCGCCACCCTGGTGATGGGCGGCGCCGACCCGGCCGCCGCGGCCCGCACGCACGGCGTCACCGTGCTGCCGGTCTCGGGCTCGTTCGCCGACCGCACCCCACAGGACTACTCCGGTGTCCGCCTGGTGGTCGCCACCGACCTCACCCCGGCGCAGCTGGCGCACTGGGCCGAGGGCACCGGGGCCGAGCTGTGGCAGTCCTACGGCCCGGAGGTCTGCGGCGTGGAGCTGGCCGCCGGCCCGTTCGACCCCCGGCAGCCGCAGGCCGTCCTCCCCGGCGAGCAGCCGGAGCTGTGGGTGCTGGACGAGTACGGCGACCCGGTGCCGCCGGGCGTCCCCGGCGAACTGCACATCGGCGCGCTCGGCAGCGCGTACGCCTTCCCCGGCCGCCCGGACACCACTGCGGACCGGCTGGTGCCGGACCCGGACGGCGAACCGGGCAGCCGGCTGCTGCGCACCGGGCTGCTGGTCCGGCTGCGGAACAACGGCGGCCTGGAGCTGCTCGGCCAGGCCGCCGAGCCGGCTGCCGCGCCGTCCGCCTTCGCCCGTCCGGCCTACGTCGCCCCCCGCACAGCGCAGGAGGCGCTGGTCGCCCAGGTGTGGTCGGAGCTGCTGGAGCAGGACGGAATCGGCGCCGAGGACAACTTCTTCCAGCTGGGTGGCCACTCGCTGCTGCTCACCCGGCTGGCCGAGCGCCTGGGCGCCGCGACCGGGCGGCAGCTCTCGCTCACCGAGGTGTACTCGGCGCTGACCGTGGCCGAGCAGGCGAAGCTGCTCGCGGCGGCTGCCGACGAGCTGCCGCCGGTGCGCCCGGTCTCCCGCCGGGGCCCGCTGCCGCTCTCCTCCGGGCAGCGCCGGCTGTGGTTCGTGGACAGCGTCGGCCCGAGCCCGGAGTGGATCGTCCCGCTCTTCCTGCAGCTGCCCGCCGAGGTCTCCGAGCAGACCGCGCAGCACGCACTGAATCTCCTGATGGAGCGTCACTCTTCGCTGCGCACTCGCTACTTGACGGTGGACGGCGAGCCGATGCAGCTGGTCGACGAGCCGCAGCCGGTCGAATGGCGGGAGCTGGACGCCACCTCCCCCGAGCGGGAGGCGGTGTTCCGCGCCCAGTTCGAGACCGGCTTCGACCTGGCCTCGGGCCGGCTGCTGCGCGCCCTGCTGGTCCGGGAGGCGGACGGCGAGCGCTGGCTGCTGGCCACCGTCCACCACATCGCCTGCGACGGCTGGTCCGCGACCGTGCTGGAGCAGGAGTTCCGGCAGCTGTGCGCCGACCTGACCGCCGGACGCACCCCGCAGCTGCCCGAACTCGCCGTCCACTACACGGACTTCGCCGCCTGGCAGGGCGAGCACCGGGGCGAGCCGCAGCTGGCCGGCGAGCTCGGCTTCTGGCGTACGGCGCTGCGCGACCTCAGCCCGCTGGAGCTGCCGACCGACCACCCGCGCCCGGCCGAACGCGACCCGCGCGGTGACCTGGTGCCGTTCAGCATCCCCGCTCCGCTGGCCCAGGCGGTCGCGGCACTCGGGCAGCGGCACGGCGCCACCCCCTTCATGATCCTGCTGACCGCGTTCTCCACCCTGCTGGCCCGGCACACCGGGCAGTGGGACGTGCCGGTCGGCGTCCCGGTCGCCGGGCGCAGCCGTCCCGAACTCGAGCCCGTGGTGGGCTTCTTCCTCAACTCCCTGGTGGTGCGCTGCCAGTTGGACCCGGCGGCCGCCTTCGGCGACGCGCTGGACGCCGTCCGGGACGTCGCGCTGGCCGCGTTCGCGCACCAGGACGTCCCGTTCGAGCGGCTGGTCGAGGAGCTGCGTCCGGAGCGCGACCCGTCCCGTACCCCGCTGTACCAGGTGGCGTTCAACTTCACCGACGGCCCGGCGGGCGGCGGCATGCCGGACCGCAAGCACGGCGAGGCGTACCTGTACGCCCGGCAGGCGGCCAAGACCGACCTGACCCTGTACGTGCGCACCGAGCAGGACGGCAGCTGGACCGGTGTCCTGGAGTACGCGACCGCGCTGTTCGAACGGGCCACCGTCGAGCGCCTGGGCGCCGGGCTGGTCCAGCTGGTCGAGTCCGTGACCGCCGCGCCCACGACCGCGCTCGGCGCCGCCGAGATCCTCCCGGCAGCCGACCGCGCCGAGGTGCTGACCCGCTGGAACGAGACCGGCGCCGACTGGGACCGCGTCCCGGTGATCGACCTCATCGAACGGCAGGCCGCCGCCGCCCCCGAGGCCCTCGCGGTCTCCTACGGTCCGGTGTGGCTGTCCTACCGGCAGCTCGACGAGCGGGCCAACCAGCTCGCCCACCAGCTGCGCGCGCTCGGCGCCGGCCCGGACACCCCGGTCGGGGTGCTGCTCCAGCGCGGCCCCGAACTGCTGCCGGCCCTGCTGGGCGTGTGGAAGGCCGGCGCGGCCTACATCCCGATGGACCCGTCGAACCCCGCCGAGCGGATCGAGCACATCGTCCGGGACAGCGGCGCCAAGCTGCTGGTCACCGACTCGACGCTCGCCGCGCTCGCCGCCGGACACCAGGGCGCGCTGATCCTGCTGGACAGCGACCGGGCCGCGATCGACGGGCAGCCGGTGGCCGCGCCGCCGCGCGCCGTCAGCCCGGACCACCTGGCGTACGTCATCTACACCTCCGGCTCGACCGGCCGCCCCAAGGGCGTGATGGTCACCCACGCCGGGCTCTCCAACCACCTGCAGTGGGCGGCCCGCGAGCTGGTCACCACCGAGGGCGGCGCGCCGCTGTTCTCCTCGATCGCCTTCGACCTGCCGGCGACCAACCTGTACGCCCCACTGATGGCGGGGCAGCCGGTGCACCTGCTGCCCGCCGACCTGGACCTCGGCGCGCTGGGCCGCACCCTGGTCGCCACCGGCCCGCACAGCTTCATCAAGCTCGCCGCAGGCCACCTGGAGCTGCTCGCCCACCAGCTCACCGACGCGCAGATCGACCAGCTGGCCCAGTGGATCGTGGTCGCCGGCGAGGCGCTCACCCCGAAGGTGGCCAACCGCTGGTCGCAGGCGCTGGGCGCCGGCCGGCTGATCAACGAGTACGGCCCGACCGAGAACTCGATCGGCTCCACCATCCACCCGGTCACCCACCGCTACGAGACCACCGTGCCACTCGGCCTGCCGCTGCCGAACACCACCGGCTACCTGCTGGACGCCAAGGGCCGCCCGGTGCCGCTGGGCGTGGTCGGCGAACTGTGCGTCGGCGGCGACGGTCTGGCCCGGGGCTACCTCGGCCGGCCCGACCTGACCGCCGAGAAGTTCGTCCCGCACCCGTACGGCCCCGCCGGTTCCCGCCTCTACCGCACCGGCGACCTGGCCCGGCGGCTGCCGGACGGCGCGATCGCCTTCCTCGGCCGGATGGACAACCAGGTCAAGCTGCGCGGCTACCGGATCGAACTCGGCGAGATCGAGACCCAGTTGCTGACCTCCCCGGAGATCCGCGCGGCTGCGGTGATCGTCCGCGAGAACCCGGCCGGGGAGAAGGCGCTGGCCGCCTACCTGGTCCCCGCCGACGGCGCGGTGATCGACCCGGCCCAGGTCCGCGAGCGGCTCGGAGCCGCCCTGCCGGAGTACATGGTGCCGAGCATCTTCAGCACGCTGGAGGCGCTGCCGCTGACCCCGAACGGCAAGCTCGACCACCGGGCCCTGCCGGACGCCGAAGTCGCCACCGGGCACTACGAGGCGCCCGCGACGCCGACCGAGGAGCGGATCGCCGAAATCTGGTCCGAGGTGCTGGGCCGCGAACTGGTCGGCGTCGAGGACAGCTTCTTCGAAATGGGCGGCCACTCGATCCTGGCCATCCGGATGGTCTCGATGGTCCAGGACGCCTTCGACCTCGACATCCCGATCCGCACCGTCTTCGAGTTCGCCACCGTCCGCCGGCTGGCCGAGGCGGTCGAGGAGCTGATCCGGGCCGAGCTCGAGGAGCTCTCCGACGCCGAACTGGGCTCGCTCGCAGAGGAGTACCACGCGTGAACACCACCCGGAGCACCACCCGGAGCACCACCCGTAGCACCATCGCCCCCTTCGCCCTGGTCGGCGCCGAGGACCGGGAGCAGCTGCCGGACGGCCTGGTTGACGCCTACCCGCTGTCCATGGTCCAGGCCGGCATCCTGATGGAGATGCTGGCCGCCACCGGCGGCCCGGTCTACCACAGCCTGCGCGCCTTCCAGGTGCGCGAGGACCGGCCGTTCGACGCTGCCGCGCTCGGGCAGGCGGTCGTCCTGCTGGCCGGGCGGCATGCCGCGCTGCGCACCTCGATGCACCTGACCGGCTACTCCCGTCCCCTGCAACTCGTCCACGCCGACGCCGAGATCCCCGTCACCGTGCACGACCTGCGCGGCCACGACGAGCAGCGCCGGGCCTGGGCACTGTGGGAGTTCACGGCCAACGAGCAGGCCGAGGCCTTCGATCCGACCGAGCCGCCGCTGCTGCGGATCGCCGTGCACGTCGTCTCGGACGACAGCTGGCGGCTGACCTTCACCCACTGCGGCGCGCTGCTGGGCAGCCGGGGCCCGGACCTGCTCTCCGGTGAGCTGCTGGAGCTGTACGGCTGCCTGCGGGACGGCACGGAGCTGCCCGCCCACCAGGCGCCGGCTGTCGGCATCGCCGACTACATCGCCGCCGAACTCGCCGCGCTGGACAGCCCGGAGGACCGCGCGTACTGGCAGAGCATCACCGATACGCACGCCCCGCTCACCCTCCCGCAGGCCTGGGGCGACGAGCAGAACCCGGTGGAGCGCTACCGGCTGCGCGTCCCGTTCGGCGATCTGGAGGACGGGCTGCGCACGCTGGCCGAGCGGGCCGGCGCCACGATCAAGAGCGTGCTGCTCTCGGCGCACCTGAAGGTGATGAGCTCGCTCACCGCCGAGGACGCCTTCCACACCGGCCTGGTCAGCCACAACCCGCTCGAAGTGCCGGGCGCGGAGCAGGTGTTGGGATTCCAGCTGAACACGCTGCCGTTCCCGCACAGCGGCACCCCGGCGACCTGGCTGCGGCTGGTCGAGCAGACCCACGACCGGGAGACCGAGGTCTGGGGCCACCGCCGCTACCCGCTGCCCGCGATCCAGCGCGCGGCGGGCGTGGACCGGCTGGTCACCGTGCTCTTCGACTTCCTGGACGACTCCGCCACCGAGAACGCCGGCGTCCCAGGCAGCGGGGTTGAAGCCGCTGCGGCCGAGGAGTTCGAGGTGGCGTCGAACGAGTTCGCGCTCAACGTCACCGCCGTCGGCGGCCGGTTCTACCTGGCCACCGGCACCGACGCGATCGACCGGGGCTACGCCGATCGGCTGGCCGGGATGTACCGGCACGTGCTGGAGTCGATGGCCCGCGACCCGCACGGCGACGCCACCGGCGGCGTGCTGCCGCCTGCGGCGGCCGAGCGGCTGGTCGAGGAGTGGAACCCGGCACTCGGTGAGCCGGCCCCGGGCTGCGTCCACCAGGCCTTCGAGGCCCGGGCCGCCGAGCGGCCCGACGCGGTCGCGGTCGAGTTCGGGGACACCGCGCTGACCTACCGTCAGCTCGACGAGCAGGCCAACCGGATCGCCCACCACCTGCGCGCGCTCGGCGCCCGCCCCGACTCCCTGGTGGGGATCTGCCTCGAGCGCGGCCCGGAGCTGATCCCGGCGCTGCTGGGCGTGCTCAAGTCCGGTGCGGCGTACCTTCCGTTGGACCCGGCGAACCCGGCCGAGCGGCTCGGCTACATCCTCGAGGACGCGGCCGCCGAGCTGGTGATCACCCAGTCCACGCTGGACAGCATCCCGGCCACCTACCCGGGCACCCGGGTGCTGCTGGACACCGACGCCGCGCTGATCGCCGCCCGCCCGGCCGAGTACCCGGGGGTCGCGGTGACCCCCGACAACCTGGTGTACGCCATCTACACCTCCGGCTCGACCGGCCGCCCCAAGGGCGTGGCCCTGCCGCACGGCGCGCTGGCCAACCTGATCGAGTCCTTCGCCCGGTCCACCAACGCGGCTCCCGGGTCGGATCCGGCGACCTGGCTCGCGTCGACCTCGATCTCCTTCGACATCTCCAACCTGGAGCTCCACCTGCCGCTGACCACCGGCGGCCGGATCGCGCTCGCCTCCCGCGAGCAGGCCGCCAACCCCGGCGCGCTGATCTCGCAGATCGCCGAACGCCGGGTCACCCACGTGCAGGCCACCCCGTCCGGCTGGCGGGTGCTGCTGGCCGCAGGCTTCGAGCAGCCCGGCATCGTCGCCCTGGTGGGCGGCGAGGAGCTGCCGCTCCAGCTCGCCACCGAGCTGCGCTCGCGCGTGGCCGACCTGGTCAACGTGTACGGCCCGACCGAGGCCACCGTCTGGGCCTCGGCCTGGACGGTACCGCTCGACCCGTCGGCCGTGCGGCTCGGCTCGCCGCTGCTCAACTACCAGCTGCACGTGCTGGACCGGGCCGGCCGGCCGGCCGCGCCGGGTGTCCCCGGCGAGCTGCACATCGGCGGCCTGAGCCTGGCCCGGGGCTACCTGAACCGGCCCGGGCTGACCGCCGACAAGTTCGTCCCGGACCCGTACGGCCCGCCCGGTGCGCGGCTCTACCGCACCGGCGATCTGGCCCGCCGACTGGACGTGGGAGAGCTGGAGTTCCTCGGCCGGATCGACACCCAGGTGAAGATCCGCGGCTACCGCATCGAACTCGGCGAGATCGAGTCCGCGCTCACCGGCCATCCACGGATCCGCGAGGCGATCGTCACGCTGCGGGACAGCGGCCTGCTGGTCGCCCACATGGTCGGCAGCGGCCGGCTCGACGCCGCCCGCCTCCGCAAGTACCTGGCCGGCATCCTGCCGTCGTACATGATCCCCAGCGCCTTCGTGCCGATCGACCGGATTCCGCTCAGCATCAGCGGCAAGGCCGACCGCCGGGCCCTGCCCTGGCCCGACCGCACCCCCACCGACCTCCGCCCGCCCGCCACCGAGCTGCACGAACGGCTCGCGCAGTGCTGGAAGGACGAACTCGGTACCGGCCCGGCCGGCATCGACGACGACTTCCTGCTCGCCGGCGGCGACTCCATCCACGCCGTCCGCCTGGCGGACCGGCTCCAGCAGGAACTCGGGTGCGAGATCAGCGTCCGCACCGTGCTGGAGAACCCCACCGTCAGCCGTCTCGCTGACGCCGTACTTCGCGCGCCCGCCGCGCAGTTCGACACCGACCTGGTTAAGGAGAGCAAGGCATGAACACCAACGACACGGTTGCCCAGCAGCAGCAGGACCCGGCCTCGTTGCGTGCCGAGCTGCTCCGCCGCCGCCTGGCCGGCGGACGCGGCAACGGCCGCCGCACCGCCATCGAACGCGCGGACCGCACCGCGCCGCTGCCGCTGTCCTTCGGCCAGCAGCAGATGTGGTTCCTCAACCGGATGGACCCGGACTCCACCGAGTACGCCGTGCCGCTGGTGCTGCGCCTGCGCGGCGAGCTGAACTCCGGTGCGCTGGAGCAGGCCTGGGAGCAGATCGTGGAGCGCCACGAGATCCTGCGCACCCGCTACACCCTGGTCGACGGCGAGCCGGCCCAGCTGGTCGACGCGCCTCGGCCGGCCGGCCTGCCGGTGGTGGACCTGAGCTCCGTGCCGGCCGACGCCCTGGACGTCCGGATGCGCGCGGCCGTCGAGTCCGAGATCGCCGAGCCGTTCGACCTCGAGCAGCAGTGGCCCGTCCGGGCCACCCTGGTCCGCCTCGGCGCGACCGACCACATTCTCGTCGTGGTCTTCCACCACATCGCCTGCGACGCCTGGTCGATGCGGCTCTTCGCGGGCGAGCTGAGCGGCCTGTACCGGGGCGCCGCGACCGGCACCCCGGTGACGCTCGAGCCGCTCGCGCTGCAGTACGCCGACTACGCCGCCTGGCAGCGCAAGCACCTCACCGGTGCCACCCTGGAGCGCGAACTCTCCTACTGGCGTGGCCGGCTGGACGGCAACGCGCCGCTGGAGCTGCCCACCGACCGGCCGCGACCGGCCATCCGCAGCTGGGAGGGCGACTCCGTCCCGTTCGCGATCCCGGCCCACCTCGCCGACCGGGTACGTGAGTTGAGCCTGGAGCACGGCACGACTCCGTTCACCTTCCTGCTCACCGTCTACCAGCTGCTGCTCGGCCGCTACGCCGGCTCCAGCGACATCCCGGTCGGCGTCACGGTCTCCGGCCGCAACCGGCCCGAGCTGCAGCAGGTCATCGGGTACGGCATCAACACACTGGCCATTCGCGGCCATTGGAGTGGGAACCCGACCTTCGCCGAGCTGCTGAAGTCCTCCGCCGGTACGGTGCTGGACGCCTTCGACCACCAGTCCGTACCGTTCGCCCGGCTGGTCGACGAGCTGCAGCCTCAGCGCGACCTGTCCCGCACCCCGATCTTCCAGGTCGACTTCGTCCTGCACGAGGACCGCCGGTCGGCCTTCGACCTGCACGGCCTGGAGCTGGAGTCGCTGCTCGAGGACCGGATCGCCAAGTTCGACCTCACGCTCAACGTCACGCACGCCACCGAGGGCCCGCTGCACGCCCGACTGGGCTTCGCAACCTCGCTGTTCGACCGGGCGACCGTCGAAAGGATGACCGGGCACTACCTCCAGCTGCTGGAGTCGGTCACCGCCCAGCCGCAGGCTCGGCTCTCCGCCCTGGGCATGCTGGCGCCGACCGAGACCGCACAGCTGCTGGAGCAGTGGAACCCGCTGGCCGCCGAACCGGTGGACCAGTGCGTCCACCAGGCCTTCGAGGCGCAGGCCGAGCGGACCCCCGATGCGGTCGCGATCGTCTTCGAGGGCGAGCAGTTGACGTACCGTCAGCTGAACGAGCGTGCCAACCGGCTCGCCCACCACCTGCGCTCGCTCGGCGCCCGCCCCGACACGCTGGTCGGAGTCAGCCTGCTGCGCGGCATCGAGCTGATCCCGGCGCTGCTGGGCGTACTCAAGTCCGGCGCCGGCTACCTGCCGCTGGACCCGGCCAACCCGGCCGACCGCCTCGGCTACATCCTCGAGGACGCCGGTGCGCCGCTGCTGATCACCACCTCGACGCTGAACAGCATCCCCGACAGCTACCCCGGCACCCGGGTGCTCCTCGACACCGACGCCGCCGCGATCGCCGCCCGGCCGGCCGAGAACCCGGTGCCGGTCGCCGGACCCGAGAACCTGATCTACGTCATCTACACCTCCGGCTCCACCGGCCGGCCGAAGGGCGTCGCGCTCAGCCACGCCAACGTGCTGCGCCTGATGCTGTCGGCCGACCACGACCTGCACTTCGGCGCGGACGACGTGTGGACCCTGTTCCACTCGTACGCCTTCGACGTCTCCGTCTGGGAGATGTGGGGCGCCCTGCTGCACGGCGGCCGCCTGGTGCTGGCCTCGCTCAACACCCTGCGCTCGCCCGACGAGTTCCTCGACCTGCTGGTCGCGGAGCGGGCGACCGTACTCTGCCAGACCCCCACCGCGTTCCGCTCGCTCACCGCGCTGGCCGCAGCCGGCGACCCGCGAATCGACCAACTGGCCCTGCGCGCCGTCGTCTTCGCCGGTGAGCGGCTGGACACCGCCGACCTGCTGCCGTGGACCGACCGGCTGGGCCTGCGGATGCCGACGCTGGTCAACATGTACGGCATCACCGAGACCACCGTGCACACCACGTACCACGAGCTCGGTGCCTTCGACCTGGACAACGCCAGCCGCAGCTTCGTCGGCCGGCCGCTGTCCGATCTGACTGTCCACCTGCTCGACGCGGACGGCAACCTGGTGCCGGTCGGCGTCCCCGGTGAGATCCACGTGGGTGGCGCGGGCGTGGCACGCGGCTACCTCGGCCAGCCCGAGCTGACCGCCGAGCGCTTCGTGCCGGACCCGTACGGCCCGGCCGGCGCCCGCCTCTACCGCTCCGGCGACCTGGCACGCCGCCTGCCCGACGGTTCGCTGGAGTGCCTGGGCCGGATCGACACCCAGGTGAAGATCCGCGGCTACCGCATCGAACTCGGCGAGATCACCAACCAGCTGCGCACGCACAGCTCGGTGCGCGACGCCGCCGTCATCGCCCGCGAGGACACGCCCGGCGACAAGACGCTGGCCGCGTACGTGGTCATCGCCGAGGGCCAGACCCTGGAGCCGGCCGAGCTGCGCGCCCAGCTCGCGGCCGCGCTGCCGGAGTACATGGTCCCCGGTGCGTTCGTGGCGATCGAGCGGATCCCGCTCACCAACAACGGCAAGCTGGACAGCCGGGCCCTGCCCGCACCGGGCCGTGACGCCTTCGCCGCCACGACGCACGTCGCGCCCAGCAGCGCGGTCGAGCTGGCCATGGCGGGTGCGTGGGCGGAGATCCTCGGCCTGGAGGCTGAGCAGATCGGCGTCCACGACGGCTTCTTCGACCTCGGTGGCGACTCCATCCGCGCCGTCCGCCTGGCCGGCGCCCTGCGGGAGATCGGCTACGTCTGCACCATCCGCGACATCTTCGAGCACCGGACGATCGCGCGGCTGGCCGCGCACGCCGGCGCCGCCGCCGAGGCCGTTCAGCCGTTCGCGGCCGTCGAGCCGTTCGCGCTGATCGGCGAGGCGGACCGGGCCGCGCTGCCCGAGGACGTGGTGGACGCCTACCCGCTCTCGCAGGTGCA
>NZ_JARXZC010000008.1 GCF_029894335.1 Kitasatospora sp. MAP5-34
CCGAACCCCTGCTACGCCTCAACGTCGAGGCCAAGGACCCCGCGAAGATGACCGAACTCCGCGACACCGTCCTCACCCTCGTCCGCGCCTGACCCGCTGCCCGGCAGGTGCCGTCCCCGTCCGGACGGCACCTGCCGGGCAGTTCACCTCCCCGTTCGAAATGTCGGCTAGGGTCGGTTCGTCCGTCGCCCCTGAGGGCACGGAAGCCAGTACTCCAGAGACTCGAAGGACCACGTTCATGGACAGGCTCGTCAACACCGTCCGCCCGTACGCCTGGGGATCGGCCACCGCCATCCCCGAGCTGCTGGGCCGGGAGGCGACCGGCGAGCCGCAGGCCGAACTCTGGATGGGCGCGCACCCGGGCTCGCCGTCGCACGTCGACCGGGGCAGTGGCGAGCGCTCGCTCGCCGAGCTGATCGCCGAGGACCCGCAGCGCGAGCTGGGCACCGACGCGGTGGACAAGTTCGGCCCGTCGCTGCCGTTCCTGCTCAAGGTGCTCGCGGCCGGTGCGCCGCTCTCGATCCAGGCCCACCCCGACCTTGCGCAGGCCCGCGCCGGTTTCGCTGCCGAAGAGGCCCAGGGCGTCCCGATCGACGCCCCGCACCGCAACTACAAGGACGCCAACCACAAGCCCGAACTCATCTGCGCGCTCGACGAGTTCGAGGGCTTGTGCGGCTTCCGCCACCCCGCCGACGCGGCCGCGCTGCTGGAGTCCCTGGATGCGCCCACGCTCACCCCGCTGATCGAGCTGCTGCGCGACAAGCCCGAGGCCGAGGCGCTCAGCCAGGCGCTCGCCACCATCCTGTCGATGACCGGCGACACCGCCGCCGCGACGGTCGCCGAGGTCCGGGCCGCCGTCGAGCGGGCGGCGGAGGCCGACCCCCACGGCCAGTTCGCCGGGTACGCCTTCGCGGCCCGCGAGTACCCCGGCGACACCGGCCTGCTCGCCGCACTGCTGCTGAACCACTTCCGGCTGCAGCCCGGCGAGGCCCTCTACCTGGGCGCCGGCCTGCCGCACGCCTACCTGCGCGGCCTCGGCGTCGAGATCCTGGCCAACTCCGACAACGTGCTGCGCGGCGGCCTGACCCCCAAGCACGTGGACGTGCCCGAGCTGCTGCGGGTGCTGACCTTCCAGGGCAGTACGCCCGACGTGCTGCGCCCGGTCACCGACGCCACCGGCGAGCAGCTCTACCCGGTGCCGATCGACGAGTTCCGGCTCTCCCGCTACCTGCTCGGGCCCGAGCCCCGCCGGGTGGACGGCCGCGCCCCGCAGATCCTGCTCTGCACCGAGGGCACGGCCCGGCTCACCACCACCGACGGCAGCACCCTGACCCTCGCGCGCGGCGAGTCCGCCTTCCTCCCCGCCACCGGCGCCGGCACCTGGACCGACCTGACCGGCCCGGACGCGACGGTCTTCCGCGCCACCGTCACCCTCTGAGCCACTCCCCCGCTACCGCTGTCCGGTCCGGATCGTCCGCCCGCACGACGACCCCGACGGTCGGCGGTCGTCAGTGCGCGTCGAACAGAGCGCTCACGGACTCGCCGTTGTGGATGCGGCGGATCGCCTCCGCCAGGGCCGGGGCGATCGAGAGGACGGTGAGCTTGTCGGTGCGGTCCTCGGTGGCGATCGGTACGGTGTTGGTGCAGACGATCTCCAGCACGTCCGGCTGGTCGGAGAGCCGCTTCAGCGCACCCGCCGTGAACAGCCCGTGCGTGCAGGCGACCCGGATCGACCGGGCACCCAACTCACGCAGCCGGTCCAGGAGTTCGAGTACGGTACTGCCCTTGGCGATCTCGTCGTCCAGCACGATGACATCGCGGCCGGCAACGTCCCCGATCACCGAGCTGATGCTGACCCGGTCGTCGGCGAAGCGCTGCTTGGCTCCCGCCGCCACCTGGACGCCCAGCAGCCGGGCGAAGGCCGCGGCCTCCTTGGCGTTGCCCAGGTCGGGCGAGACGACGGTGGTGTTGGACAGGTCGTAACCCCGGAAGTGCTCGGCCAGTTCGCGCAGCGCGTGCAGGTGGTCGACCGGCACCGAGAAGAAGCCGTGCACCTGCGGCGAGTGCAGGGTCATCGGGGAGGAACCGACAGGGCCGGGTCCTTCCCGGCCCCGGCCCCGGTCGTAAACCGTCGGACCGTCCTCAGGTCTTCGGCTGGGTGAAGCGGATGCGGTTGCCGAAGGGGTCACGGAGGCCGCAGTCAGTGCCGTAGGGGCGCTCGGTGGGTTCCTCGGTGAACTCGACGCCCCGGCTCAACAGCGTCTCGTACGTCTTGCGGCAGTCGTCCGTGTTGAAGATGAGCCAGCCACCCATCGCGCCCTTGGTCACCAACTCGCGGACCTGCTGCGCCGTCTCCTCGGACATCGCCGGAGCACCCGGCCTCTCCAGCAGGATCTGCCGCTCCGGGCGGCCGGGGACACTGACGGTCAGCCAGCGCATGAAGCCCAGGTCGACATCGGCGGTGACCTCCAGCCCGAGCTTGCCGACATAGAAGTCGAGGGCCTCGTCCTGGTCGAGAACGTAAATCTGCGATTGCGTGATGGCGTTGAACATGTGCCCAACGCTACTGGGCACGCCGCCCGAAAACTTATCCGAAACTGCTCAGCGGCACCGGCCTGACGACCGGTCAGGCACTCGGCCGCATCCACGCCATCGTGAAGCACGTCGGTACGCCGGCGGCCACCGCTTCCTTGCGGTACGTCCTCGGCGACCGGCCGACGATGTCGTGGAACGTGCGGCTGAAGGTTCCCAGGCTGCCGAAGCCGACTTCGAAGCAGATCTCCGTCACGCTCCGCTCGCTCTCCCGCAGCAGGAACATCGCCCGCTCGACCCGGCGACGCTGCAGGTAGCGGTGCGGCGTCTCGCCGAACGTGGCCCGGAAGGTACGCGTGAAGTGCGCCTGGGACACATGGGCGATCCGGGCCAGCGCCGGGACGTCCAGCGGCTGCGCGTAGGCCCGGTCCATCGCGTCCCGGGCCCGCAGCATGCGGCGGTTCGTCTCTTCTGCAGCACGGCTCACGACGCCATCACACCACGGCCCCGCCGGCCGTCGTGGCTCAGCCGACCTTTCCGGGGTCGCGGGTGGCGGCGAGCTCGCGTACCGCGTCGGCGACGGCTCGGGAGTCCTTGCTCAGGATCTTGGAGTGGTTGCTGGCGACCTTCGCGCTGATCCGGATGTTCGGGTTGCGGGCCATCACCGGGTCGAGGTTGGCACGGATCTCCTCGATCAACTTCGCGTCGGCGCCCAGGTTGCCACCCGTGGCGACCACGTACCGGGTGGGTACGGTCACGCGGTCGAAGACCGGGTCGAGGGCGGCGGGCGCGCAGAGTTCGTTGAGCTCGATGTTGATCTCGGCGTGTTGCGCGGCGCTCATCCGCGCGGCCAGGCCGAGCGGGCGGCAGATCGGGAACAGCGGACTCAGTCGGCGGAACAGCTTGCGGATCTGTTCCCGGGCGGCGTCGTCGAGCCACTCGTGCGGCATCGCGCCGTCCACCGACACGGCCCCCAGGATGCGGTCCGGGTTCCGGGCGGCCCAGTGGATCGCGATCATCGCGCCGTAGGACCAGCCCACCAGGATCGGGCGGTCCACGCCCCGCGCTTCGAGGACGGCGTCGAGGTCGCGGACGGTCGCCTCGAACGAAGTGTCCGCCGAGAGCTCCGACTTGCCGCGGGCGCGCTCGTCGTAGGTGATGTGCCGGTAGCCGTCGCCGAGCTCGGCGATGACGCGCCGCCAGTTCTTCTGGGAGGCGTAGGAGCCGTTGAGGTAGACCACGGGGGTGCCGGTCCCACCGGTGTCGGTGACGGCGAGGGCGGTGTCGTCGACCGACACCATGCCGGTCCAGGCGGCGGAGTGGTTGATGGTCACGGTGTGTCTCTTTCCAGGGTCGGAAGTTGATCAGGAGCGGTGGCTGGTGCTGCCGCCCGAGCAGGTCGTGATGGTGCAACTCAGAGGCTGCGGGCGGTGATGTTCCCGTAGGCGGTGGTGGCGTGGATGTTCAGGCCGGCGGCGGCGCCGTCGGTGTTCCTGAGCGTGTTGTGGATCCGGCCGTAAGTGGTGCCGGTGTCCAGGGAGGCGGAGACTCCGGCGGCGGCGCAGACCGACACCTCGCCGGACTCGGTGCGCAGCACGACCGTGCCGCGCACGGCCTCGGCGATGTGGACGTCGCCGTTCCGGGTGCTGATCCGGGCAGGACCGCCCAGGCGGCCGACCGAGATGTCGCCGGCGAGGAGCGTAAGGCGGACACTCGCGGCCTCGTCGATCTTGACCGAGGCCTGCGCGCCCTCGAAGGCGACGTCGCCGAGTCGTCCGACGCCCCGGAACTCGGCGCCGGCCGCCTTCGCCTCGATGCGGGAGCCGACGGGCAGCTGGACGGTCACCTCGATGGATCCGGAGTGGCCGAGGATCCGGTTCTTCGCGGCCGGGGCCTGGATCCGCAGGACGCCGTCGGCGTAGGCGACCTCGACCTGCTGCGCCGCCTTCACGTCACAGCTCTTGGAGGCGTTCTCGGGCAGGACCTCGACGACGGTGTCGGTCCGGTCGGCGGCGATGAAGCGGATGCGCCCGGCGGGGATGTCGAGGTGGGCGGAGACCGGGGCGGGGGTGTCGAACTTCTGCACGGTGTTCTCCTTCTTCGGCGGCGGGCGATCCGTCGGCCCGCTGTTTCTGATGAGAGAAACGCTACGTTGCGTTTGATGATCCGACAACAGAGTCGCTGCTCAGAATTACCATCACTGCAGGTAAAAGCCCGTAAATAGTTGCATCGCCCTGGAGCGTAATGCAACAGCCACCCCCTTGTTCGTTGCAATGGATTGGGAGTGAACGCTATGCTGGGGCCCACCACAGGCCACGAAGGAGACCGCGATGCCGGGAGGCAGACTCACCCAGCAGGAACGCCGGCAGATCGCGCTGGGACTGGCCGACGGCCTCGCCTACGCGGAGATCGCCAGACGCCTGGGGCGTCCGACCTCGACGATCACGCGCGAGGTGCTGCGCAACGGAGGCCCCACCACCTACCGCGCCGACCTCGCTCACCGCGCCACCCAGCAGCGCGTCCACCACCGCAGGCCCGCCACGCCCCGGGACCCGAAGGCGCCCCCGCAGGCCCACGGACGCGACGCCGAGGCGGTGCGCGAGTACGAGGAGATCTACACCACCGTCCTGATGGCTTCGGGCGCGCCCAGGATGATGGCCCGGGTGCTGGCCTGCCTCACCCTCACCGACGCGGGCAGCCTCACCGCGTCCGAACTCGTCCAGCGCCTCCAGGTCAGCCCGGCGTCCATCTCCAAAGCGATCGCGTTCCTGGAGAGCCAGGGCCTCGTCCGCCGGGAACGCGACGAACGCCGCCGCGAGCGCTACGTCGTCGACGACGACGTCTGGTACCAGTCCATGATGGCCAGCGCCCGCGCCACCGCCCGCCTCGTCGAAACCGCCCGACAGGGCGTCGGCGTGCTCGGCCCCGGCACCCCGGCCGCCACCCGCCTGGAGAACATCGCCCGCTTCGTCGACTTCGTCTCCGAGAGCATGGCCCGCGCCGCCGAGCAGGCCCGCGAAGTCCTCCACACCAAACCCGAAACACCATCGACAGCACCACCTGAGCCACGTTCGGCCTGAACAGCCGTCAGGAGGCCGGGGTCGGGTCTCGCCAGATGTCCATCGGGACGGCGCGGACCGCACGTCCGTCGGCGGTCACCCAGGCGATCCCGGCTTCCGAGAGCCGGCGCCAGCGGCGGGCGGCGGTGACCGGGCTGATCCCGAGGGTCTGGCCGAGCAGCGACCAGGGTGCCCGGGGCTGCAGCTGCAGCGCGTTCACCAGGGCGAGGTCCAGCTCATCCACCGCCGCCTCGGGGCCGGTCACCATCGACTGCCGGTGGATTCGTTCATCAGAGGGCCTCTCCATGACGTGATCCTACGAAATCGCCTGAAACTCCTGCCGAGAGATTCAGAATCGCCGAACAAGATCGGACCCACAAGATCGCACCGCACAAGATCCCGCCGCACGCGGGTTCACTGGAGGTACCTGTGTCCCTGCACGACGACGCTCTCGCTCTGGCCCCGGACCTGGTCCGGCTGCGCCACGACCTTCACCGGTTCCCCGAGCTGGGCCTCGCGCTGCCGCGCACCCAGGAGCGGGTGCTGCAGGCCCTCGACGGACTGCCGCTCGAGGTGAGCCAGGGCTCCGCACTGAGTTCGGTCACAGCGGTGCTGCGCGGCGGCCGGCCGGGGCCGGTGGTGCTGCTGCGCGGCGACATGGACGCTCTGCCGGTCGCCGAAAAGGCCCCGCTGCCCTTCGCCGCCGACAACGGTGCCATGCACGCCTGCGGTCACGACCTGCACACCACGATGCTCGCGGGCGCCGCACACCTGCTGGCCGCACGGCGGGAGCAGCTCCACGACGACGTGGTCTTCATGTTCCAGCCCGGCGAGGAGGGCTGGGACGGAGCGGGCGCCATGCTGGCCGAGGGCGTGCTGGACGCGGCAGGCCGGCGCCCGGTCGCCGCATACGCCCTGCACGTGTCGTCGGCCATGCCGCACGGGGAGTTCAGCTCCCGGCGCGGACCGATCCTCGCCGCCTCCGCCGCGTTGAACGTCACCGTCCACGGCTCGGGCGGCCACGGCTCGGCACCGCACCGGGCCAAGGACCCCATCCCGGCGGCCTGCGAGATGGTCAACGCCCTGCAGACCATGGTGACCCGCCGCTTCGACGTGTTCGATCCCGTGGTGATCACCGTCGGGCTCCTCCAGGCCGGCACCCAGCGCAACGTGATCCCCGAGACCGCCCGATTCGAGGCGACCGTGCGCACCTTCTCCGCCGAGGCGCAGTCTCGGGTCGCCGACACCACGGTGGAGCTGGTCAGGGCCATCGCGGCCGCCCACGGCCTGCGGGCGGAGGTCGAGTTCATTCCCGGGTACCCGGTGACCGAGACGGACGCGGCCGAGACCGACTTCCTGGCGGACACCGTCCGAAACGTCTTCGGCGAGCAGCGCTACCAGCCGATGCCCAACCCGATAACCGGGGCGGAGGACTTCTCCCGGGTACTCGACGCCGTTCCGGGCTCGTTCGCGTTTCTCGGCGCCGCCCCGAAGGGCACCGACCCCGAGAACCTGCCGCCCAACCACTCGCCCTACGCGGAGTTCGACGACGGCGCCGCGCTCTACGCCGAACTCGCCGACCGCCGTCTGGCGGCCTGAACCGTACGTCAGGCCCGCCATGAACAGGGCGCCATGAACAGGCCGCCAAGAACAGAGAGAACGCAATGATCACGCGCATGACCGATCCCCGCGAGGTGGTCGAGCAGCAGCTCGCCGCCTACAACAGCCACGACCTCGACGCCTTCGCCGCCACCTACGCCGAGGACGTCCTGGTCAACCGGCGCCACGGCAACCCACTGCAGGGCCGTCAGGCGCTGCGTGACACGTACGCCGGACAATTCGCCGAAGGCCGCTGCCGGGCGGAGATCCTGGGACGGCTCACCGAAGGCGACTGGGTGGTCGACCACGAACTCGCCCACGGCGTGGCCGACGAACCGATCCGCGTCCTGGTGGCCTACCGGGTGCGCGAAGGCCTGATCGACCGCGTCGACTTCCTCGGCTGACCGAGCAGCAGAGGCCCGCACCAGCGGCCGCCGCGCAGCGCCCGTAGCTCATGTCAGGTCGCGGGTCATGTCGACGAAGCGGGAGTAGTGGCCCTGGAAGGCGACTGTGATGGTGGCGGTCGGGCCGTTACGGTGCTTGGCGACGATCAGGTCGGCCTCGCCCGCGCGGGGGGACTCCTTCTCGTAGGCGTCCTCGCGGTGCAGCAGGATGACCATGTCGGCGTCCTGCTCGATCGAGCCGGATTCGCGGAGGTCGGAGACCATCGGCTTCTTGTCCGTACGCTGCTCCGGGCCACGGTTCAGCTGGGAGAGCGCGATGACCGGGACTTCCAGTTCCTTGGCCAGCAGCTTCAGGTTTCGCGACATGTCCGAGACCTCCTGCTGGCGGCTCTCGGCCCGGCGGGAGCCACCGGACTGCATCAGCTGGAGGTAGTCGATCACCACCAGTTTGAGGTCCTGGCGCTGCTTCAGGCGGCGGCACTTGGCGCGGATCTCCATCATCGACAGGTTCGGCGAGTCGTCGATGTAGAGCGGTGCGGCCGTGACGTCCGGCATCCGGCGGGCGACGCGCGTCCAGTCGTCGTCCGTCATGTTCCCGGAACGCATGTGGTGCAGCGCGACCCGGGCCTCGGCCGAGAGCAGTCGCATGGCGATCTCGTTCCGGCCCATCTCGAGCGAGAAGATCACACTCGGCAGGCCGTTGGTGATCGAGCAGGCCCGGGAAAAGTCAAGCGCAAGGGTCGAGTTGTGGGTGGGAACCATCGACCGGGTGGCCAGGTACATATGATCCGGGTTGTCCACCTGGACACAGCGGACCGGGACGCTCTCGATCTCCCGGGCGTCGGTGACAAATCGCTGCGTCAGCCTCGGGGTGCCAGGGCGCCTGCGCTCGCTGTGCACACCCTGCTTGCGCTCCAGCCGGAACACGTTGTCAGTCGGCGTGAACGTGACGAGGTACGCAGTGGACGACTCCTCGGAGCGCCCTTCGACCCGCTTGGTGGTCATGCCACAGCGATAGCCCAGGCTCAGGACCAGCTCACGGAATCCCTCGGCCAGCGCCCGATCAGTGACAGCGAACTGGACCGATCCGGTATTGGTGACCGTTCCGTCGGTGTCCAGGAGCCCGGCGAGCAGTTCTCTCCGCTGGGCGATGGAACTGCGCAGATACACCTGAGGGATGTGTTTGTTCCCCAGGACACCGATGTCCCGCAGCACCACCAGAAGGCTGCCGTGCCTCTTGGTACAGGTCGCGCAGCGGGGCTGCGCGAAGGGCGAGAAACACGTCTCGCCGCAGTCCACGCACGTCGCGTGAGGGACCGGAGCAGAGATGGACCGTGCCCCGCCACCACACGACTGCCCACAGCTTCGCACGTGGGCGAGCTTGGGCACGAAGGTCTTCCCGCACACTACGCAGGACCGTTCGAGCAGCTCCGGCTCTTCGACATCGAATCTGATGGCGTAGCTGATCGACGCACCTACCCGGCGGATCTCGAAACCCTCCTCCGCGACGCGCTGCACGATCTCCGGGTCCGCCGAGGTGATGCGCGCGGCATCGCTGTGGCCGTCACCCAGCCACGCTCCGAGCGTGTAAGGCGGAACGGGCAGCTCCCGGTGCGGGAGATCGAGCGGGGCCGCGTTCTGCACGCTGTGGTTCTTGCGCTGATCGGCCGTGTCACAGTGCAGCGTCCCGGCGATCTCCTTGGTCGTCCTGACCGAGGCGAAGGTGCGCTGGTTGCGACTGCGGTTGTACCCGGCTGTGGCAGCCTGGGCCGACTTGCGCGAGGCCCGGGTGTCAGTGAGCCACTGGTGATCCGCATCGGCGATGACGGTGGTGCCGTCGTCGAACGACATCTCGTAGCACGGTCGCCCCGTCATCACATCGGTGGCGGCCACCACACGGGTCGGCTTCCCCGTTGCGTCGAGCAGGTAGTCACCGGGCTGGACCTCGCCCATGGTGGTCCACCCGGTGGGGGTGGGGAGCAGCGTGTCGAGGGCGAGCGCCTTGCCCATCGCCGGTCGAGCCGCGATGACGATCATCTGGCCCGGGTGCAGCCCGTTGGTGAGGGCGTCGAGGTCGGCGAAGCCGGTGGGGACACCGGACATCTGACCGTTGCGGGAGCCGATGGCCTCGATCTCGTCGAGGGCGCCCTCCATGATGTCGGCGAGCGGGGCGTAGTCCTCGCTGGTGCGCTGCTCGGTGACGGCGTAGATCTCGGCCTGGGCCGCGTTGACGATCTCGTCCACGTCGCCCTCGGCGGCGTAGCCCATGCCGGCGATCCGGGTGCCGGCCTCGACCAGACGGCGCAGGACGGCGCGCTCGTGGACGATCTCGGCGTAGTACTCGGCGTTGGCGGCGGTGGGGACGGAGTTGACCAGGGTGTGCAGGTATCCCGGGCCGCCGACCCGGGTGAGCTCGCCGCGCTTGGTGAGCTCACTGGCGACAGTGATGGGGTCGGCCGGCTCGCCACGGGCGTAGAGGTCGAGGATCGCGCTGTGGATCAGCTCGTGGGCCGGACGGTAGTAGTCGAGCGGCTTGAGCACCTCGACCACGTCGGCGATGGCGTCCTTGGAGAGCAGCATGCCACCGAGGACGGACTGCTCGGCCGCCAGGTCCTGCGGCGGTACCCGCTCGAAGCCGTCGGCGGGCTGCCGGCCTTCACCGGAGTCGTCGTCCCGCTTCCGCTTACCGGCGAAGCCTCCCGAACCACCCGAACCGCCGCTGGATCCGCCCGAAGCACCGGACCCACCGGACCCGCCGGACCCGCCGCGCTGGAACGACCCGCCCTTGCCGCCGCCACCGCCGTCGCCCTTGCGTGACACGGGCAGCCGGTCGCCGGGCCCGTCCGGAAACTGGGCGTCCGGGAACGGTCCGGTGGGGAAAGCGTCGTCGGACGGCTGCCAGTCGTCCTCCGGCGGGGGAGGTACGTCGTGGTCGTCGTACTGGGGGCCGGTCACGCGTGTTCCCCGATCAGCGGTTGGTGCGAGTTGGAGCGGGCCTTGCCGATGGCGCACCTTCTTTCATACGCCACCGCACGGACAAACCCGGCACCGGGCGGGCGGTGTCGCGCGGACGGCTACGGCGGACAAGCGTCCACGCTAAGGGGCCGGGAGCCGATCGGCCAAGATGGTTATCCACAGGGCATGTGGACGAAGGGCCCTTGCCTGTGGGTAACTGCCTCGAACCTGTGCACAACTCTGTGGACATCACTGTGGATAACCACACCATCTACTCGGCGTCAACGCCCTGACCTGCAATTACTTCCCCGAATGGCTGTGCATGAGAAATAGTTCACACACTCAGGCCCCCTTGCCCACGGCCAGCCGCCCCCTGCCCTCCGGCAAGCTGCAAGGTAAGTGCCTATTTTGCCTTGTGCCTATTACCTGTGGATGAGTACGCTGGCCCGATGACAACCGCCCCAGCAAGCCGGCAGGACCCGTCAGGCCGCCAAGACCGTCTGCAAGGCCGCCGGCACGACCGGGAGATCCTCACCCTGGCGATCCCGGCCTTCGGGGCGCTGGTCGCCGAGCCGCTCTTCCTGATGGCCGACTCCGCGATCGTCGGCCACCTCGGCACCCCCCAGCTGGCCGGGCTCGGGGTCGCCGCCGCCGTGCTCTCCACCGCGACCGGCGTGTTCGTCTTCCTCGCGTACGCCACCACCGCCGCCGTCGCCCGGCGGATCGGCGCCGGTGACCGGCGCGCCGCCGTCCGGCAGGGCATCGACGGCATCTGGCTCGCCCTGCTGCTCTCGGTCGCCGTGGTGGCGCTCATGCTGCTGCTGGCTCCCCAGGCGGCCTCGGCACTCGGCGCGTCCCCGACCGCCGCGCCGTACGCCGTCACCTACCTGCGGATCAGCGCACTCGGCATCCCCGCGATGCTGATGGTGATGGCCGCGACCGGAGTACTGCGCGGCTTCCAGGACACCCGGACCCCGCTGCTGGTGGCGATCGGCGGATTCGCCGCCAACATCCTCCTCAACCTCGGCCTGGTCTACGGAGCCGGCCTCGGTGTGGCCGGCTCCGCCTGGGGGACGGTCATCGCCCAGACCACGATGGCGGCCGCGTACCTCGTCGTGGTGATCCGGGGCGCCCGCCGGGAGCGGGCGAGCCTGCGCCCGGACCTGCCCGGGATCCGGGCCTGCGCCCGGGCCGGCGGGCCGCTGATGGTCCGCACGCTCAGCCTGCGGGCGGTACTGATGATCGCCACCGCCGTGGCCGCCGGGCTCGGGGACGTCCAGATCGCCGCCCACCAGATCGCCATGACCCTGTGGGGCTTCCTGGCCTTCGCGCTGGACGCGATCGCGATCGCCGGCCAGGCCATCGTCGGCCGGTACCTGGGCGCCTCGGACGTGCCGGGCACCCGCGCCGCCGCCCGCCGGATGGTCCAGTGGGGCATCGGCTCCGGGGTGGCGCTCGGGGTGCTGATGGTGCTGACCAGGCCGCTCTACGTACCGCTGTTCTCCGCCGACCCGGCGGTGCGGCACCAGCTGTCGACCGTCCTGCTGCTGGCCGCGCTGACCCAGCCCGTCGGCGGACTGGTCTTCGTCCTGGACGGGGTGCTGATGGGCGCCGGCGACGGCACCTACCTCGCCTGGGCGATGCTCGGCACGCTGGCCGTCTTCGCCCCGGTGGCGATCGCACTGCCCGCGCTGGGCGGCGGGCTGGCGGCGCTGTGGTGGGCGATGAACCTGTTCATGCTGGTCCGGGGTGGGTTCCTGTGGCACCGCTTCCGGACCGGAGCCTGGCTGGTCACCGGAGCCGTCCGGGCGTGAAGCGGCCTCGCGGTGCGGCTCCGAGAACCGGTATCGCGAAGTAGAGCGGAAAACCTGAGAGCCGGGCTCCCCGGAAGGAGACCGGCCCTCAGGTGCGGCTGGACTCAGCCGCAGCTAACGCTCAGCTCAGGCAGCGACGACGGCGACGTCGAGGTTGGCCTGGACATCGGCGTGCAGCTTGACCGAGACGCGGTGGGTGCCCACGGTCTTGATCGGCGAGGCGATCGCGACGGCGCGCTTGTCCACGACCGGGCCGTCGGCGGCCTTGATGGCCTCGACGACGTCAGCCTGGGTCACCGAACCGAACAGGCGGCCGGCGTCGCCGGAGCGAACGGCCAGCTTGACCTGCAGGCCCTCGAGCTTGCCCTTGATCTCGGTGGCAGCCTCAAGGGTCTGGATCTGGTGGATCTTCCGGGCGCGACGGATGTCGTCGACGTCCTTCTGGCCACCCTTGGTCCAGCGGATCGCGAAGCGACGCGGGATCAGGAAGTTACGGGCGTACCCGTCCTTGACCTCGACGACCTCGCCGGCCGAGCCGAGACCGGGAACCTCGTGCGTGAGGATGATCTTCATGTTTCGGTCACCCTCTCTTAGCGCGTGGTGGAGGTGTAGGGCAGCAGCGCCATCTCACGGCTGTTCTTCACGGCCGTCGCGACGTCACGCTGGTGCTGGGTGCAGTTGCCGGTCACCCGGCGAGCGCGGATCTTCCCGCGGTCGGAGATGAACTTGCGGAGCAAGTTCGTGTCCTTGTAGTCAACGTAGTTGACCTTGTCCTTGCAGAAGACGCAAACCTTCTTCTTCGGCTTGCGAGCAGGCGGCTTCGCCATTAGTTGCTCCATTTGGGGTTCACGAACCGAGAGGTGCCAGGCACCCGACGGATCGCACGAAATCTCTCAGCATGCCTGAGCCCGGCCCCCGTGAAGGGACCGAAGGCTCGGCGCGCACCGCTAGAGCCGAGGCTCTTTAGAACGGAGGCTCTTCCGAGTAGCCGCCACCGGCCGGAGGGGCACCCCAACCGCCGCCACCACTCTGGTTTCCACCAGGGGCGGGAGCGCTGGAAGCCCACGGGTCGTCGGAGGGAGCGGACTGACCGCCGCTGGGAGCGCCCGCGTTCGGGCCTCCCCAACCGCCGCCACTCTGCTGGCCGCCGCCGGAGTACCCGCCGCCGTTGCCACCACCGAAGCCGCCACCGCCGCCGGGGCCGCCCTGTCCACCGGACCGGTTGGCCCGGGTGACCTTGGCGGTCGCCGAACGCAGGCTCGGGCCGACCTCATCGACCTCGAGCTCGTAGACCGTCCGCTTCTCGCCTTCCTTGGTCTCGTAAGACCGCTGGCGCAGTCGGCCCTGCACGATGACGCGCATGCCGCGCTGCAGCGATTCGGCGACGTTCTCCGCAGGCTGACGCCAGACGTTGCACGTGAGGAAGAGGCTCTCGCCGTCCTTCCACTCGTTGGTCTGACGGTCGAAGGTCCGCGGCGTCGAAGCGATGCGGAACTTGGCGACCGCGGCACCCGAAGGGGTGAAGCGCAGCTCGGGGTCGTCGACGAGATTGCCGACGAGGGTAATGACGGTCTCGCCTGCCATGGTGGTGATGACCTCTCGGAAAGGAGTTCTGCGGTGCTCGTCGCGGTGTTTCACGTGAAACACCGGACGTGAACCAACCCGACGCCCAGGACTAGGACGTCAAGGGGTGGCTCAGTGGGTGTCCGGGCGCAGGACCTTGGTCCGCAGAACCGACTCGCTCAGTCCGAACTGGCGGTCGAGCTCCTTGACGACCTCAGGCGTGGCCTTGAGGTCGATGACCGAGTAGATGCCCTCGGACTGCTTGTTGATCTCGTAAGCCAGACGGCGGCGACCCCAGGTGTCGACCTTCTCCACGTTGCCGCCGCCATTGCGGACGACGTTGAGGAAGTTCTCGATCAGGGGGGAGACAGCGCGCTCCTCGACCGAGGGGTCGAGGATGACCATCACCTCGTAGTGACGCATGAGAAACCCACCTCCTTTGGACTTAGCGGCCACGGTCTCTCCGTGGCAGGAGGGTTGTGCAGCGTCGGCACCGGCGTAGTGACGACGTACCTGCCACCGTAGTGAGCAGGTCCGACAGTCGCGCCCGACCAAGCCTCCAGATCGCGGAAATCCCGCCGGAGGCAGATGAGGGGCACAACTACACCAGTGCAGACCGCACAGCCTACCCGCACCCGTACGGCCGAACAAAACGCATAGGGGTTGTGATCCGCCCCCAACCGCCGCAATCTGTACAGAACGGCATCTCGTCATCCACCAGGAGGTGGGTTTTCATGGCACAGACCGCCCGTCGTTTCCCGTCGCTGACGCTCAACACCGACGGCCACGCACATCCCCGCGAGAACACCCTCGTCGGACTGACCGTCGCGTTCGGGCTGCTGGCCTTCGTCAGCTCCTTCTTCCACAACCTCCACATCATGAGCTCGTGGACCGGCCTGGCCGGAGTCGTCACGGGCCTCTGGGGCCAGTTCATCTCGGTCACCACGGCGGAACGGATCGTGCTCGTCGTCGCAGGTGTCGCGGCCGCCTTCGGCCTCGGCATCGGCCTCGCGCACGGCGGGATGTTCGGGGGCGTGTAGTGACGCACGCACTCTGATCAGGTCGAACATGCCGTCCTGACGGCGTTACCTCCGGCGCCCTCCTCGCGTAACTACCTGTAGACAGGTCCGCGAGAAGGGCGCCACCACGTCGGCTCGCAGTCCACCCGAAACGGACCATTCGGGCGATAGGGTCACCCCTGAACCGGCCGACCGAGGAGGAAGACCCGAGCATGAGCTTGCGCCTGAGGACGATCACCCGAGACGAACACCTGGCTTTCATCAGTAAGCGCCCGTCGGCCAGCCACATGCAGGTGCCGTCCTGGGGTGAGGTGAAGGCCGAGTGGCGGACCGAGAGCATCGGGTGGTTCGACGACTCGGGCGAGCAGGTCGGCGCCGGGCTGGTGCTCTACCGGCAGCTCCCCAAGCTCAAGCGCTACCTGGCCTACCTCCCCGAGGGACCGGTCATCGACTGGTTCGACCGGGAGCTGAACCAGTGGCTGGAGCCGATGCTGGCGCACCTCAAGTCGCAGGGCGCGTTCTCGGTGAAGATGGGCCCGCCGGTGGTGATCCGCCGCTGGGACGCGCCCACCATCAAGGAGGCCATCGCCGGCAAGCAGGCCAAGCGGCTGCGTGACATCGAGCCCGACTGGTACGAGCCGCGTGCCTTCGAGGTCGCCGACCGGCTCCGCAAGGCCGGCTGGCTGCAGGGCGAGGACGGCGGCGCCGGGTTCGGCGACGTCCAGCCCCGGTACGTCTTCCAGGTGCCGCTGGCCAACCGCTCGCTCGACGACATCCAGCGCGGGTTCAACCAGCTCTGGCGCCGCAACATCAAGAAGGCCGAGAAGAGCGGCGTCGAGGTCGTCCAGGGCGGCTACGAGGACCTCCCGGTCTTCCACCAGCTGTACGTCGTCACCGCCCAGCGCGACCACTTCACCCCGCGCCCGCTGGCGTACTTCGAGCGGATGTGGAAGGCGCTCGCCGCCGAGGGCCCGGACCGGATGCGCCTCTACATCGCGTACCACGAGGGCGAACCGCTGGCCGCCACCACGATGCTGACGGTCGGTGAGCACGTCTGGTACTCCTACGGCGCCTCCGCCAACCACAAGCGCGAGGTCAAGCCGTCGAACGCGATCCAGTGGCGGATGATCCGCGACGCGTACGCGCTCGGCGCGAGCCTCTACGACCTGCGCGGGATCAGCGACACCCTCGACGAGGACGATCACCTCTTCGGGTTGATCCAGTTCAAGCTGGGCACCGGAGGCCAGGCCGCCGAGTACCTCGGGGAGTGGGACTTCCCGCTCAACAAGCTGCTGCACAAGGCGCTGGACATCTACATGTCACGTCGCTGAGACCGGTCGGTCTGAACCGTTCCGGACCGCTCCGGGTACCCGTGGGACGCACACCGACACGGCGCGTCCCGGTGCCGAACCACCGTTCCAGATCTCCGGGGAGAGAACCGATGACCCTGTCGCTGTACGTGGACACCGCCCGCTGGCGGGCCCACCAGCAAGCCGTACTGGCCGAGTTCCCCGGTCTGGTGCCGGTGGCCAAGGGCAACGGGTACGGGCTGGGCAACGACCGGCTCGCGGCGGAGGCCGGGCTGCTCGGCACCGGACTGCTGGCGGTGGGCACGGCCGCCGAGGCCGCCGAAGCGCTGGACGAGTACCCGGGCGACCTGCTGGTGCTGACCCCGTACCGGGCCGGCGAGGAGTCGCCCGCGCTGCCCGCCCGGGTGCTGCGGACGGTCGCGCACGTGGACGCGCTGCGGGCGCTGCCCTCCGGCTCCCGGGTCGTGGTGGAGTGCATGACCAGCATGCGGCGGCACGGGATCAGCCCGGCCGACCTGCACAGCCTGCCGATGGACGAGGTGGTCTTCCATGCCCCGGCAACGATCGAGGGGTACGCGCTGCACCTGCCGCTGGACCGGCCGGACGGTTCCGACCCGGTGGCCGAGGTCGCGCAGTGGGTGAACGCGATCTCCGCCGCCGGGCGGCCGACGGCCACCGTCTTCCTGAGCCACCTGGGCTCGGCCGATCTGGCCCGGCTCTCCGAGCAGTTCCCGGACACCGTCTTCCGCTCCCGGATCGGCACCCGGCTCTGGCTGGGCGACATCGGCGCGCTGGAGGCGCGGGCGACCGTCCTGGACGTCACCCCGGTCGCCAAGGGGGACCGGTACGGCTACCGCCAGCACAAGGCGCCCTCGGACGGCCACCTGCTGGTGGTCACCGGCGGCACGGCGCACGGAGTCGGGCTGGAGGCGCCGAAGTACGTGCACGGCATGGTGCCGCGTGCCAAGGGCCTGGCCCGGGCCGGGCTCGCCACCGTCAACCGGACGCTCTCGCCGTACTCCTGGGAGGGCCGTCAGCTCTGGTTCGCAGAGCCGCCGCACATGCAGGTCAGCATCCTGTTCCTGCCCTCCGAGAGCAAGCCGCCGATCGCCGGGGACGAGCTGCGGCTGAACGTCCGCCACACCACGACCCACTTCGACCGGGTGGTGGACCGCTAGGCCCGGTCCGGCGGCTCGTTCAGTTCCGTTCCGCGTCCGCAGGTTCTGCGGCCGCAAGCCACTCCGCCTCGCCCGGCAGGGCGAACTGCTCGTACGTCTCCTCCTCGCGCAGCCGGCGGGCGGTGCCGAGGACGAAGACGTCCGGGGCGAAGTCCAGCACGCCGCCCGACGGGTCGTCACTGCCGTCCCAGCGGACGGGGTCGCGCTCGGGCAGCAGGATGTCGCGGATCACCATCACGCACAGGAACAGCGTGCCGAGCAGGTGCAGGATGATGGCGAAGTGGTACCAGTCCTGCCCGATGCCGTGCTGCTTGGCGTCCCCGGTGTAGGCCAGGTAGGACCAGACCCCGAAGAAGTAGAGCACCTCGCAGGCCTGCCAGATCAGGAAGTCCCGCCAGCGCGGGCGGGCCAGCGCGGCGAGCGGGATCAGCCAGAGCACGTACTGCGGCGAGTACACCTTGTTGGTCAGGACGAAGGCCGCCACCACCAGGAACGCCAGCTGGGCGAAGCGCGGCCGGCGCGGGGCGGTGAGGGCCAGCCAGCCGATGCCCAGGCAGCAGAGGACGAGCAGCCCGGCGATCCAGGTATTGAGGGTGTCCAGCTGGGCGTTCCGGTCCTGCATCAGGATCAGCCAGAACGAGCCGTAGTCCTCCTTGCGGGACTGGCTGAAGGTGTAGAAGGTCGCCCAGCCCTGCCAGTTCGCCAGCATGATCGGCAGGTCGACCAGCAGCCAGGCCCCGGCGGTGGCAGCGGCCGCCTGCCAGAACGCCCGCAGCCGGCCCGCCCGCAGGCAGAGCACCAGCAGCGGCACGAGCAGCAGCACGGGGTAGAGCTTGGCGGCGGCCGCCAACCCGATGAACACACCGGCCCAGACCGGGCGGCTGCCCGACCAGTACGCCATCGCGACGGCGGTGAGGGCGATCGCCAGCAGGTCCCAGTTGACGGTGGCGTCCAGGGCGAGGCATGGGGCCAGGGCGAAGAGCAGGGCGTCCCAGGGACGTCGGCGGTGGGTGCGGACGAGCGCCACCACCACGACCACCGCGCAGATCAGCAGCATCCCGGAGTTGATCAGCCAGAACCACTGCTCGCGGCTCTGGTCGCCGCCGCCGAGCGGGGTCAGCCAGGCCGCGATCTGCATGAAGAGCCCGGTCAGCACCGGGTACTCCAGGTACTGCATGTCGGACGAGGGCATCGGCAGCTTGTCCAGGTACGGATGCAACCCGACCGAGAAGCCGCGCCCGGTGAACAGGTGCGGGATGTCGCTGTAACAGGCGTGGGTGTACTGGGCGGTGGCGCCGTGGAACCAGCCGCCGTCGTAGCAGGGCAGCTTCTGTGCCAGGCCGAGCACGTACGTGACGATGACCGCGAGCGCCAGGAACCGGGCCGGGACCCACCACGAGACGCCGAGCAGCGCCCGCCGTCCGGGCGGCCCGCCGAACACCTCGCTGCCGGCCTCCGCGACCGGGTCCTCGTCCGCCGGGACGACCACGGTGTTGGGCAGCGGCCCGGCAGCCGACAGGGCGGGGACGGACCCGGCCGATTCGTCACGCTCGCTCGACGTCATGGCGGACATGATGCCGCACACGTCCTGACCGGACGAGGCTGCCACGGCGAATCCGCCCGCGCCGGACATGCCGGTGGCGGCCCTCCGAGGAGAGCCGCCACCGGGTACCGCTGTCAGTACCGCCTGTCAGAGCCAGGACTCAGCCCGGGCTCAGCCCGGTGAGTTGCCGTTCCCGGTCGCCGCGCCGGTCGGCCCGGGCGGGCTGCCCGAGTCGGTCGGCGGCGGCGGGGTCGGGCTCTTCGAGTGCCCGTGCGTGGGCGAGGAGCAGATACCCAGGAAGCAGCTGGGGCTGGTGCTCGGCGGGACGGACGGGTCCTGCGTCTTGCTGGTGGAGGGGGCGGGCGCCTGCGACGACTGCTGCGGCGCGGTGGGCGAATTACTCGCCGGCGGGGCGCTGGAGCTGCTGGCCGACAGCGACGGCGAGGCCGAGGCGCTGGAGGGGGCACCCGAGGAGTTGACCGCCTGGTTGATCGGCTCGGCGGGCGGGAAGTCCACCGTCGGCTGGCCCGCCAGCGCGGCCTGCATGTAGCGGGTGAAGATGTCGGTCGGGAAGTCACCACCGTGGACGGAGGCGTGTCCGGCCGTGCCGTTCAGGGAGAGCAGACCGGGCTTGCCCGGCTCCTCGCGCCACATGCCGACCGAGGTGGCCAGCTGCGGGGTGTAGCCGACCCACCAGGCCGAGGTACCGGCGTCAGTGGTACCGGTCTTACCGGCCACCGGACGTCCCAGGGCGTTGGTCTTGGTACCCGTACCGTTCTTCGCCACGTTCTCCAGCACGTCGGTGATGTTGTCCGCGACCGCCTGCTCCAGCACCGACTTGGCGGCCGGCTTCGTGAAGCCGGCCCGCTCGACACCGTCCTCGGTCACCTTGAGCACCGAGTACGGCTCGACCTGCTGCCCCCGGGCCGCGAAGACCGAGTACGCCGAGGCCATCCGGATCGCGCTCGGCGTCGAGGTACCCAGCGGGTAGGTGAGCGTGGTGGACGGCGCGAGGCTGGCCTTCTTCAGACCCAGCTGCAGCACCATGTTCTCGATGTTGCTGCCCCCGACGTCCTGGCCGAGCTGGACGTACGGCACGTTGAACGAGTGCTGCATCGCGGTCTTCAGCGTGACGTAGCCCTGCTTGCCCGGCTCGTCGTTCTTCTGGTGGTACGGCTTGCCGTCATCGCCTATCGCCGGTGAGCCGTCGGGCTTGTAGATCTGGCTCAGGTCGTCGGCCAGATAGAGGCTGTCGGGGTTGATCTTGGTCGGCTTGCCGTCGGGGCCCATCTTCGTGAGCACGCCGTTCTGCATGGCGGTGGCGAGCACGAAGGGCTTGAACGTCGAACCGACCGGGATGCCCGCGGTGTCGGCGTTGTTGGTGTAGTGCTTGTTCTCCACACCGTCCCCGCCGTAGAGGGCCACGATCGCGCCGTCACCCGGCACCACCGAGGCGGCACCGACCTGGACGTAGCTGTCCGTGGTCGGGCGCTTCTGGGTGTCGAGGGTCTCCGACTTCACGTCGTCGACGGCCTTCTTCAGCTCGTCGACCTTGGTCTTGTCGAAGGTCGTGTAGATCTTGAAGCCACCGGTGTCCAGGGCGGCCTGAGTGATCGTCTTGTCCTTGCCCATCAGGTACGTGTTGGCGGTGTCGACCAGGTAGCTGATCTCGCCGTTCATGTTGGCCGGGGGCTTCTTCGCGATCGGCTCGGGGAAGGACGGGCCGCACTTCGCCCGCTCCTCCGGGGTGATCATCTTGTTGATCACCATCCGGTTGAGGACGTAGGTCCAGCGGCCGGCCATCCGATCGTGGTTGGCGGGGCTGAGCGAGGGGTCCTCAAGGGCCGCGCCCTTGAGCAGACCGGCCAACATCGCGCTCTGGCAGATGTCGAGGTTCTTGGCGTCCACGCCGTAGTACGCCTGCGCGGCGGCCTGGATGCCGATGCTGTTCCGGCCGAACCAGCTGGTGTTCAGGTACCCCTTGAGGATCTCGGGCTTGCCGCCCGGCTCCTGATTTATCTTCAGCGTGATGAAGAACTCGTCGAGCTTACGAGTCAGGGTCTGCTGCTGGCTGAGGTAGGCGTTCTTGACGTACTGCTGGGTGATGGTCGAGCCACCCTGGGTCTGCCCACCGGTCGCCATGTTGTACACGGCCCGGGCGATGCCCTTGGGGTCGATGCCGCTGTCGGTCCAGAACGTCTCGTTCTCGGCCGCGATGACGGCCTTCTGGGCGTTCGGGCTTATGTCGGCGAGCTCGACGATCTGGCGGTTGGTGTCGCCCGCGCGGGTCATCTCCGACCCGTCCTGCCAGTAGTAGATGCTCTGGCCGTGCACCATGTCCTTGAGCTTGGGCACCTTGGTGGTCGCGTAGGCGATGCCGACCGTGGCCACCCCGCTTCCGAAGAAGATCAGGAAGGTGGTCAGCATCTGCTTCCAGGACGGCAGCCAGCGACGCAGGCCGTGCTTGCCGTACCGGGGGTAGTCGATGAACCGCTTCTTGGGCGGTCTACCACCACCACGCCCGCCGTTCCCGCCGCCCCTCGATCCACCAGGGCCGCCAGGGCCCCCAGGACCACCAGGGCCACCCGGCCCGGCACCCCGGCCGCCCTGCCGCCCGCTCGGCCTGTCGGCCGGCTTGCCGCCCGACTTCCCGGCCTGCTTGCGCATCTCGGCGCGCGTCAGCCGGGGCTGCTGCGCGGTCTCCCGCACACCCGTCGGCTGACGCTCGTACGAGGGCGCCCCTTGGGGAGGGGTGCCATAGGCGTACGGGCGGCCGTCACCGGGCCCACGGCCCGGGGGCTGCTCACCGCCGCCCGGGTTGGGCGACCTCCGCCGGTGTTCGCTCATCTTCCAGCAACTCCTCGGCCAGACCACTTCGGGCCTGAAGGCAGGGTTCACGTCCGATGCCCGCAACCGCCTTGTCCCCGGAGGTGGTTCTCGTGCACACGCGACAGCGTACGCACCTGTAAATCGGTACTAAACAGGCATCAGGTGCAAATCAGCGCAAAGCACCGCCAGATCATTACATGCCCGTTGCCAACTGGGACCACCCGGTGCTTGACGCGGGCCCCTGAAGGGTCGTCGGAATCCTGTGATCACATTCACCCGCGTCCCCCTTGCCCGTTTCGTGACCCCGGTTTACTGTTCTCGATATATCGAGTCGATACATCGGCACGGCATAGCGAGAGCCATCGCGACATCCGGCACGACCTCTGGCGCCAGATCCGGTGCCGGATCCAGCGCGAGATCTTCGTGACAGCCAGGCGAGAGCAGGGGAGGACGGAACGGCATGAGCAGGCGCTCAGGAGTACTGGAGTTCGCCGTCCTCGGCCTGCTCCACGACGCTCCGATGCACGGCTACGAGCTCCGCAAGCGGCTCAACGTCCTGCTCGGGTCGTTCCGGGCGTTCTCGTACGGCACGCTGTACCCCTGCCTGAAGGGCCTGGTGGCCCAGGGCTCGCTGGTCGAGGACAACCCCGACACGGCGTACGTCCCGGCCACCGCACTGAACGGCAAGCGATCGAAGATCGTCTACCGGCTCTCCGCCGAGGGGAAGCAGCGCTTCGAGGAGCTGCTTGCCGACTCCGGCCCGGACGCCTGGGAGGACGAGCACTTCGGTGTGCACTTCGCCTTCTTCGGCCAGACCGACCGGGCCGTGCGGATGCGCGTCCTGGAGGGACGCCGGAGCCGGCTGGAGGAGCGGCTGGAGCGGATGCGAAGCTCGATCGCCCGCACCCGCGAGCGCTTCGACGACTACACCCTCGAACTGCAGCGGCACGGTCTGGAGTCGGTGGAGCGCGAGGTCCGCTGGCTCGGCGAGCTGATCGAGACCGAGCGGGCCAACCGCACCGGTCGCACCGGAGCCGGCACCCCGGCCGCTGAAACCAATACTTCGGACGGCCGTGGCCAGGAGGCCGGGTCCTCGGACCCGCCGAGGCCACCGCACGACCGCCCGGGGCGCTCCGCACAGGAGCGCTGACACCGCCGTCGCCGAGCGCGCGCGGCAGGAGCGGGCGCATCGCGCCCGTCAGACAGTCCAGATTGTCCGGGCTGTTCCGCTCGGACAGAGCGGAACGGTCAGAACAGAAGTTGAGCGAGAACCGCCGAGTCAGGCGGGCCTCATGAGATACAGGGAGCAACCGGAATGGGTTCGGTTCGCGTAGCCATCGTGGGCGTCGGCAACTGCGCCGCGTCGCTGGTGCAGGGTGTCGAGTTCTACAAGGACGCCGACCCGGCCGGTAAGGTCCCCGGCCTGATGCACGTCCAGTTCGGCGACTACCACGTCAAGGACGTCGAGTTCGTCGCGGCGTTCGACGTCGATGCCAAGAAGGTCGGCTTCGACCTCGCCGACGCCATCGGCGCCAGTGAGAACAACACCATCAAGATCTGCGACGTGCCGCCGACCGGCGTCACCGTCCAGCGCGGTCACACCCTCGACGGCCTCGGCAAGTACTACCTCGAGACCATCGAGCAGTCCACCGAGGAGCCGGTCGACGTCGTCCAGGTCCTGAAGGACCGCCAGGTCGACGTCCTCGTCTGCTACCTGCCCGTCGGGTCCGAGGACGCTGCGAAGTTCTACGCGCAGTGCGCCCTCGACGCCAAGGTCGGCTTCGTCAACGCCCTCCCGGTCTTCATCGCCGGCACCAAGGAGTGGGCGGACAAGTTCACCGAGGCCGGTGTGCCGATCGTCGGTGACGACATCAAGTCCCAGGTGGGCGCCACCATCACGCACCGCGTGATGGCGAAGCTCTTCGAGGACCGCGGTGTCCTGCTCGAGCGCACCATGCAGCTGAACGTCGGCGGCAACATGGACTTCAAGAACATGCTCGAGCGTGACCGCCTCGAGTCCAAGAAGATCTCGAAGACCCAGGCCGTCACCTCCCAGGTCCGCGACCGCGACCTGGGTGCGAAGAACGTCCACATCGGCCCGTCCGACTACGTCGCGTGGCTCGACGACCGCAAGTGGGCGTACGTCCGCCTCGAGGGTCGCGCCTTCGGCAACGTCCCGCTGAACCTCGAGTACAAGCTCGAGGTCTGGGACTCCCCGAACTCGGCCGGTGTCATCATCGACGCCGTCCGCGCCGCGAAGATCGCGATGGACCGTGGCATCGGCGGCCCGATCCTGTCGGCGTCCTCGTACTTCATGAAGTCCCCGCCGGTTCAGTACTTCGACGACGAGGCCCGCGAGAACGTCGAGAAGTTCATCCGCGGCGAGGTCGAGCGCTGACCTTGAGCTCCGCCAACGGCTGAGCTCCGCAGTTCCGAAGGGTCCCGGTCTCGTGCCGGGGCCCTTCGGGCGTTCCGGCCGCAGGGCCCACGCGGTCCCGAGGTTCCACGCGGTCACGTGAGGCCTTGATTCGGGTGAGCGTTGTTTCACGTGAAACAACGCCTCACGTGAAACAACGGCGCCCGACGTGGCACCCTGAGCGGGTGGCTCTCACGGAGAACGACAGCACCTCGCCCCGCAGCACCCGGACCTCCCCACGCGCCACCCTGGGTGGACTGCTGCGCGGCCGGGACTTTCGCCGGCTGCTGACCGCCCGGGTGCTCTCCCAGCTCTCCGACGGCGTCTTCCAGGTCTCGCTGGCCTCCTACGTGATCTTCTCCCCCGAGCGCCAGGCGACCCCCGCCGACATCGCCTCAATGCTGGCGGTGCTGCTGCTGCCGTTCTCGGCGATCGGCCCCTTCGCCGGAGTGCTGCTGGACCGCTGGCGCCGCCGACAGGTCCTCTACCTGGGCAACCTGGCCCGCTTCGGACTGGGCCTGATCACCGCCGGCCTGTTGCTCGCCGGAGCCCCCGAGTGGCTGTTCTTCGGCGCAGCGCTGCTGGTCACGGCCCTCAACCGGTTCATCCTGGCCGGACTGTCCGCCGCTCTCCCCCGGGTCGTCGGCCAGGACCAGCTGGTCACCGCCAACTCCGTCTCCCCCACCCTCGGCACGGTGGCGGCGGCCTGCGGCGGCGGCCTCGGCTTCCTGGTCCACCTCGTCCTGCCACCAGGCGTCAAGGCCGACGCCACCCTGGTGACCCTGGCCGCACTGCTCTACCTGTGCGCGGCACTGGCTGCCCACCGGATGGCCCCCGGGCTGCTCGGCCCCACCCTCCGCACCGACCGGCCACCGCTGCACCGCGCCATCGGCGCGGCGGCCCACGAACTCACCGACGGCGTACGGCACCTGGTCCGCGACTGCCGTCCGGCCGTGCACGCGCTGGCCGCCGTCACGGTCTCCCGGTTCTGCTACGGCGTACTGGTCGTGGTGCTGCTGATGCTCTCCCGGTACAGCTTCAACGATCCGGCGGACAGCGCCGCCGGGATGGCCACCCTCGGCAAGGCCGTCGGCGTCTCGGCCATCGGATTCTTCCTGGCCGCCCTCATCAGCCCCTGGTGCACCCGACGGCTGGGAGTGTCCGGCTGGCTGACGGCCTGTTCGGCGCTGGCCGCCGTCTTCGTACCCGCGCTGGGGCTGCTCTTCGCGGTGGGCCCGAGCATGCTCACCGCTCTGCTGCTCGGCGTGGTCACCCAGGGCACCAAGATCTGCGCTGACACCCTCGTCCAGGAGTCGGTGGAGGACGAGTTCCGGGGCCGGGTCTTCGCCATCTACGACGTGCTCTTCAACATCGCCTTCGTCGCGGCCGCCGGAGTCGCCGCGCTGGTCCTGCCGCTGAACGGCCGGTCGGTGGGGGTGGTGCTCGGCGTCGCGGTGGTCTACGCACTCACCGCCGTCCTGTACGGGCGGGCAGCGCGGAGGGCGCCGGGGGTGGCGGGCCACTGAGTTGCTTCAAGCAACGCTGTGAAGTCCACAGAGCGCCTTCGAGGCGCTCTGTGGACTCGACCGCCCGACAGACCTCCTCAAAGGAAAGTCTGTCGGACTGAATCTCACTGACCTCCCTCAAGGAGCTCAGTGAGATTCAGTCCTGCGCGTCACACCAGCAGCTCGTCCACGGACTCCTCGACACCTTCGTCCAGGGCCCGGAGCAGCCGGAGCCGCCGCCGGGCGAGCGCCTTCTCCTCGTCGTCCAGCACGATCCGCTCCAGGCGGTCGACGCGGTCGGTCATCGCGTCGATCTTCCGGCTGTTGTTGCCGACCTCCGTCACGAGCGAGTTCAGCAGCGGGGTCACCGCCATCGAGATCACGCTCCGGATGACGTTCTCGGCGATCCGCGCGACCGCCGCGTCGAGGCTGCTCTCCGGCGGCGGCGGGTTGTCCACAACCTCCGTCACCGGGTTATCCACAGGCCGGCGTCGCCCGGCCTCCTCGGCGTCCAGCAGGTAGCACCGCACCTGACGTGCGGTTTCGCTGTCGCGCAGCAGCATCGCGACGTTCAGCACGGTGCGCCGGTTGAACAGCGCGATGGACTTGGCGCGCGACTGAACCTGACAGACCTCCTTGAAGGAGGTCAGTCGTCCGCCGGTCACCACGGTGTAGCCGTTGGAGACCAACTCGGCCCGGTTGTCGAGGACCAGGGAGTAGATGGCCTTCTCCCCGACCCCGAAGTACGCCGCGACGCCCTCGGTCGTCACGTGCACCCCGTCCGGGAGCAGCGCCAGCGCCTGCACCCGGTCCAACACCTCCACCCGGTCCGCAACGGTCGCTCGCATGGTGGGGGACTCCAACAGCACCGCTTCGATGGCCATGGCCGCGTTCTCCTTCCGGGAGGGGTCCATCCCCGTCCCTCGGAAGGAGCAACGCGGCCGTTGATAAGCCAGTCACACCGTGTAGCAGGGTGTACACATTCGAGCGGAATCGCTAAAGCGACTAACGCCCCACCCGTCACTGCTGCCCCGCCCACCACTCCTTCAACGCCGTCACTGCGGACTCGTGTTCGAGCGGACCGTGCTCCAGGCGAAGCTCCAGCATGTGCTTGTACGCCTTGCCGACCGCCGGACCGGGCTTCAGGCCGAGCAGCTCCATGATCTGGTTGCCGTCCAGCGCCGGGCGGACGGCGTCCAGCTCCTCCTGCTCCCTGAGCTCCGCGATCCGCGTCTCCAGCGAGTCGTAGGTGCGAGAGAGGGCGGCGGCCTTCTTGCGGTTGCGGGTGGTGCAGTCCGAGCGGGTCAGCTTGTGCAGCCGCTCCAGCAGCGGGCCGGCGTCGGTGACGTAGCGCCGGACGGCGGAGTCGGTCCACTCGCCGCCGCCGTAGCCGTGGAAGCGAAGGTGCAGTTCGACCAGGCGCGAGACCTCGTCGATCAGCTCGTTCGAGTACTTGAGGTCGCGCATCCGCTTGCGGGTCATCTTCGCGCCGACCACCTCGTGGTGGTGGAAGGAGACCCGGCCGTCCGACTCGAAGCGACGGGTCCTCGGCTTGCCGATGTCGTGCAGCAGCGCGGCCAGCCGCAGGACCAGGTCCGGGCCGTCCTGCTCCAGGTCGATGGCCTGCTCGAGCACGGTCAGGGAGTGCTCGTAGACGTCCTTGTGGCGGTGGTGCTCGTCCGCCTCCAGTTGCAGCGCGGGCAGCTCCGGCAGGACGTACGCGGCCAGCCCGGTGTCGGCCAGCAGACGCAGGCCCTTGACCGGGTGGTCGGCCAGCAGCAGCTTGTTCAGCTCGGCCTGCACCCGCTCGGCGGACACGATGGTGATCCGCTCGGCCATCGCCGTCATCGCGGCGACCACCTCGGGTGCCGGGGTGAAGTCCAGCTGGGCGGCGAAGCGGGCGGCCCGCATCATCCGCAGCGGGTCGTCGGAGAAGGACTCCTCGGGCGTCGCGGGCGTCCGCAGCACCCGGGCCTCCAGGTCGTCCAGACCGTGGTGCGGGTCGACGAAGCCCCGGCCGGGCAGGTCGACGGCCATCGCGTTGACGGTGAAGTCGCGGCGGACGAGGTCCTGCTCGATGGTGTCGCCGTACGTGACCTCGGGCTTGCGGGAGGTCCGGTCGTACGCCTCGGAACGGTAGGTGGTGATCTCGATCAGGAAGCTGCCGTCGGCGGTGTCCTTACGGGCGCCCACGGTGCCGAAGGCGATGCCGACGTCCCAGACCGCGTCCGCCCAGCCCTTGACCAGCTTCAGCACCTGCTCCGGCCGGGCGTCGGTGGTGAAGTCCAGGTCGTTGCCCAGCCGACCCAGCAGGGCGTCGCGGACCGAACCCCCGACCAGGGCCAACCGGTGGCCGGCCGCCTGGAAGCGGCGGGCGACCTCGTCGGCGACCGGGGAGACACGCAGCAGTTCCTGGAGACCCAGGGCCTGCGCCTCGCTCAATCCCGGGACAGTGGCGGGGGTGACGGAGCTGGAAAGATCGGTGCTGGGCTCATTGACAGTGGACACGGCTCACAAGGGTACGTGCCCGGGCTCCCCCAGCGCCCGTGCGTTTCTTCCCGGCCGTCCATTTCCCCCGGCCCCCGTTTCTCCCCGGCCTCCGGAGCCGCCCGTCCGCTCAGCTCCCGGCCCGCAACACTGCGGGCCTCGCCGCGTCGTTACCATGCCGGTGGGACAGTCCTGGCTGAGCGGGCGGGCCGGACCGGAGCGCCGGCCTGAGCAGAGCTGCCGAGTTCGCCGGAGCGGCTGTACCTATTTCACGAACCGGTCGAGAACGATCAAGAACGGCGAGGGCGAAGCACGTGGGCGAGCGGAGCGGGCGAACCACCGGACGGGTGGCCAAGCGGCTCGCCGCACTGCTGGCGAGCAGCGCCGTCCTACTGTCCGCCGCCGCACCGGCGCTGGCTGCCGTCCCCGCCCGGAGCGTCCTGACCAGTGCCCTGACCGGCGCCCTGACCAGCGGCTCGGCCGACTACCCGGCCGCGATGGTGATCGACACGGTGAAGCCGATCGTCGCCTCCCAGAGCGGTGACGCCGTCACGATCACCGGCCAGGTCACCAACACCAGCGGCTCCGAGCTGAAATCCACCCACGTCGCGGTCCGCAACCCGTACGAGAACAAGCCCGTCCAGACCCGGAGCGATCTCGGTCTGATCGCCTCCCGGAACACCCCCGCCGGCCTGGACGGCACCGACCAGAACCCCGGCAGCAACCAGCAGCTCGGGAACCTCGGCGCCGGCCAGAGCCGACCGTTCAGCGTCACGGTCACCCCCGGCCAGCTCGGGTTCGACGGCACAGGTGTCTACGAACTCGCCGTGGACATCTGGGGCGGCACCGACGACAACGAGAAGCCGCGCCCGCTGGGCATCGCCCGCACCTTCCTGCCCTACAACCCCCAGCCGGCCTCGCAGCCCACCCGGATCGCCACCCTCTGGCCGCTCACCCACACCCCCGAGCTGGTCGCCCAGACCATGCCCGACAACGAGCAGACCCCGGTGCTGCGCGACGAGAGCCTGGCCACCGACCTGGCACCGAACGGCCGTCTGTTCCAACTGGTGAAGACCGGCGAGGGGCTCCCGGGCCTGACCTGGGTGGTCGACCCCGACCTGCTGGACGCCGTGTACGCGATGACCAAGCCGTACCGGGTGCAGAAGCCGGGCACGACGGGCGAGTCCGCGCAGAACGACAACACCGTCGCCGGCACCGGCAAGGCCGCCGCCGACGCCTGGCTCAAGGAGCTCCGCACGGCGGTCGCCACCGGCGGGAACGAGGTCGTGGCCCTCCCGTACGCCGACCCCGACTTCGCCTCGATCGCCCACAACGGCGCCGGCCTCGCCGGTACGGACACCGCACTGCACAAGGCGGGTACGGCGGGCCGGCTCACCGCCGAGGGACGGCTGTCGGTCGATGTCCGTTCGGGCGTCGCCTGGCCCTACCAGGGCTACCTGGACCAGCAGATCGCGGCCACCACCCGGGCGGCCGGTGACGACCTGGTGCTGGTCAACGGCGCGAGCCTGCCCGAGGACGCCAAGAAGCTCTCGTACACCCCGAACGCGGTGCGCCAGCTCGGCGGCGGCCAGAACGCCCTGGTCTCGGACCAGACCATCTCGGAGCTGTTCCAGCAGAACCTGAGCTCCCAGCAGGCGAAGACCGCGGCCACCCAGCGGTTCCTCGCCGAGACGCTGGTGATCACCCAGGAGCAGCCCGCCGACCAGCGCAACCTGCTGATCATGCCGCCGCGCACCCTCACCGTCGACGCCGCGAACACCCTGGCGGCGGCGATCAAGGAAGCCCAGAAGGACGGTTGGCTGTCGCTGGCCAAGCTGGACACGGTGGCAGCCGCGACGCCGACCCCCGGGGCGAACACCTCGGTGCCCGGCCCGACCGACTACCCGGACGGGCTGCGCGGCTCGGAGCTGTCGGCCTCCGCCCTCGCCGATGTGATGAACGTGCAGAGCGGCCTGGACCAGTTGATGCGGATCCTGACCCAGCCGCAGCGGGTACGCAGCCCCTTCAGCGCGGCCATGCTGCGCTCGATGTCCACCCAGTGGCGTGACAAGCCGGACGCCGGCAGCGCGTACCGGACCGGGGTGCAGGACTACCTGAACAACCTCGTCTCGGCGGTCAAGGTACCGGCCAAGAGCGTGATCACTCTCCCAGGTGACAGCGGGACGCTGCTGGTGAGCGTCAAGAACGACCTCAACCAGGCGGTCGGCAACCTGGAGCTGCGGCTCACCTCCGGCCAGCTGAACCGCCTCAACGTCGGCCCGCCCGAGAGCATCGTCCTCGACGCCACCACCAGCCGCACGCTGCGCTTCCCCGCCAAGGCCCAGGTGAACGGCTCGGTCCAACTGACCGCCCAGCTGTACACCACCGGTCCGGACGCGCAGCCGTACGGCGCCCCGGTGACGTTCACCGTCGAGGTCACCTCGGTGACGCAGGGCGTTCTGTACGTGATCGGCTGCGGCGTCGTGCTGATCCTGCTCGCCGCAGTGCGGTTCTACCTGCAGCGGAAGAAGCGCTCCACCGACCCGGTCGACGAACCGGCCGCCGACGCCGCCGACGAGCCCGGGTCGGACCCGGACGCCACCGCCGGAGCCGAGCACGCTTCGGGCCCCGACTCGGACCCTGGGTCGGCCGCAGATGCCGGTGATCCGGTCTCCGGTGATGAGAAGGTGGGTCACTGAGGACGCCCCACCGGGGCAGCCCACCCGGAGCAGCGAAGAGGTGGCATGAGCGAGCGGAGCGAGGAGCGAGCGCAGGGCCGAGGGCGTGACCAGGCGGCGTCCCGCGCCTCGGGAACCGCTCCGGCGGGTGCCCCGCAGGCCCCCGAGTCCGCCACCGCCGACTGGTACCTGGCCGACACCTACGCGCAGGACCCGTACGCGGCGGACCCGTACGGCGGCTCCGCCGAGCAGGACCCGTACGGGCTGCGCACCGCCGAGCCCGCGCCGCCGGTACCCCCGCTTCCCCCGCTCCCGCCCCAGCAGAACGGCCACCCGGAGAGCGCCCAGCCGGAGACCTGCCTGACCGCTCCGGCCAGCCACTGGACGGACGCCGCTCCGACCGCCGCCGACCGGTCGGCCCCGGAGTCGGAGCGCACGGGCTCCGCGTGGGACACCGAGACCACCGAGTACGTCGGGGTGGACGACCTGCTGAACACCCGGGCGGCGGACAAGCCGTCCGGGCGGGCTCCGTTCGTCCCGCCCATCGAGTTCGACCCGCCGCTCTCCGAGGAGGAGGCCAACCTCCAGGTCGCGGCCGTCCAGATCCCGCCGGCCCTCCCGCTGCCCGACGACCACCCGTCCGACCAGCCCGCTCCTGACGGCGACGGCGGCGACGGCGGCACCGCCGGTCCCGGCAAGGTCGCCAGTCTGCTCAACTCCAGCGCGATCATGGCCGCAGGCACCCTGGTCTCCCGGGGCACCGGCTTCCTCCGCACCATGGTGATCGCCGCCGCCGTCGGCGTCGGCACCATGGGCGACTCGTACAACGCCGCCAACACGCTTCCCACCCTGCTCTACATCCTGATCGGCGGCGGCGCGCTGAACGCCGTCTTCGTGCCCCAGCTGGTCCGCAGCATGAAGCACGACGAGGACGGCGGCACCGCCTACGCCAACCGGCTGCTCACCCTGGTGATCACCGGACTGGCCGGGGTCGCCTTCGTGGCGGTGGTCGGCGCGCCACTGCTCGTCCAGCTGATCTCGCACTCGCTGATGAAGGACGCGGCCAGCGCCGACACCACGGTGGCGCTCGCCCGGTACTGCCTGCCGACCATCTTCTTCATGGGCGTCCATGTGGTGATGGGCCAGATCCTCAACGCCCGTGGGCGGTTCGGCGCGATGATGTGGACCCCGGTCCTCAACAACATCGTGGTGATCTTCACCTTCGGTATGTACATCTGGGTGTTCGGGACCTTCCAGCACAGCGAGGTCACCCCGGCCACCATCTCCCCCGAGGGCATCCGGCTGCTCGGCGTCGGCACCATGCTCGGCCTGGCCGTGCAGGCGCTGGCGATGATCCCGTACCTGCGCGCCGCCGACTTCCACTTCCGGCTCCGCTTCGACTGGCGCGGGCACGGCCTCGGCAAGGCCGCCCGGCTGGCCAAGTGGACCTTCCTCTTCGTCCTCGCCAACCAGGCCGGCTACCTGGTCGTCACCCAGCTCGCCACCGCCGCCGGCCGGCAGGCCGAGAACAACGGGTACCTGGGCGTCGGCCTGGCCGCGTACTCGAACGCCCTGCTGATCTGGCAGCTGCCGATGGCGGTGATCACCGTCTCGGTGATGAGCGCCGTCCTGCCCCGGCTCTCCCGCTCCGCCGCCGACGGCGACCCCGGCGCGGTGCGCGACGACCTCTCCTACGGGCTGCGCACCTCGGCCGTGGCGATCGTGCCCGCCGCCTTCCTCTTCCTGGCGCTCGGCCCGGTGATCGGCAGCTCGATCTACGGTCTCGGCAACGGCGGCGCGGTGGCGCACGGCACCACGGCGGTCGGCTTCATGCTCTCCGCCTTCGCCCTCGGCCTGATCCCGTACTCCGTCCAGTACGTCCTGCTGCGCGGCTTCTACGCGTACGAGGACACCCGCACCCCGTTCTCCAACACCGTGTGGGTGGCGGCCTGCCAGGCGGTCACGGCGGTCGGCTGCTACCTGGTACTGCCCGCGCAGTGGGCCGTGACCGGCATGGCGCTCGGCTACGGCGCCTCGTACGCGGTCGGGGTCGCCGTGGCCGTGCCCAAGCTCAAGGCCAAGATCGGCGGGCTGGACACCGGCCGGATCGCCAAGACCTACGTGCGGCTCGCCATCGCCTCGCTGCCCGCCGCCGCCGTCGGACTCGGGGTCAGCCTGCTGGTCGACGGGGTACTGCACGGTTGGCTGGGCAGCGTGGTCACGCTGGCCGTCGCGGGCGGGCTGCAGCTGCTGGTCTTCGCGGTCATCGCCAAGCGGATGCGGATCGAGGAGCTGAACGCGATGGTCGGCATGGTGCGCAGCCGACTGGGCCGCTGAACCACGCCTGCCGACCCCGCGCGGGACTGACACCCCGGCCACACCTGACCTGACGTCAACCTCGAAACCCGGCCCGATCCTCCACCGATCCTTCACTCCCTCAGGTGGCCGACAGCGGACCGGACTCGGCGATATTCGTCGAATTCGGTTCGTTCGCAGCTGAACGACCCTGCTGGACACCCTCGGGCAACCTCCCGGACGCCCCAGCGGTCGTAGCAGGGGGAGAAGAGTGGGCACAATTGTCCTGGCGCAGCTCTGCCCCGACGGGCCGGGCGGCTGCCGAAATTCTCGGACCGGGGCGATACAAGGGGAGGCAGGACCACGGTGGCTGATGGCACCAAGGCAGTCGTCGACAAGTCCGAAGCGGATGAGGCGGCGCCGGCCACGGCAATCGGGGACATCCCGGACGACACTCCCGAGGACACCGCTGGAGACACGGCCGGGGACACGGCCAGTGACACGGCTGACGCACCCGATGCCACACCCGGGGACACCTCCGGGGACACCGCCGTCGAGCCGGTCGGCACCGCACCGGACGGTGACCCCACACCGGAGGACTCCGTCGAGGCCACCGCCGCGCTGTCGGCCGCCGAGATCGCCGCCGAACTGGCCGGCCGAGCGGCCTCCCGGTCTGCCGCCGCCCCTGCCGCCCCTGCCTCCGCTGCCGCTCCTGCCACCGCCGCAACTGCCGCTGACACCAGCAAGGGTGCCGGTGAGGAGGCGGACACCGAGGTCGACACCGGCGCTCTTCCGCTCGTGCTCCCGGCCCCACTGCGGCACAGCGGCGACAAGATCGGCGGGCGCTACCGGCTGGAGGAGTGCATCACCCAGTCGGAGGTGTTCAGCAGCTGGCGCGCCGTCGACGAGAAGCTCCGCCGGGCGGTGGGCGTCCATCTGCTCGCCGCCGGGCACCAACGGGCCAAGGCCGTACTCGCCGCCGCCAAGTCCGCCGCGCTGCTCGGCGATCCGCGCTTCGTACAGGTCCTCGACGCCGTACGGGAAGGCGAGCTGGTCTACGTCGTCCGGGAGTGGCTCCCCGGCGCCACCGACCTCGCCCAACTTCTGGGCGACGGGCCGATGGAGCCGTACGACGCGTACCATATGGTCCGTCAGGTCACCGACGCCATCGCCACCGCGCACCGGCGCGGCCAGGCCCACCTCCGGCTGACACCGAGGTGCGTGCTGCGTACCGAATCCGGCCAGTACCGGATCAACGGCGTCGCCGTCGAGGCAGCCCTGCGCGGCCTCCCCACCGAGGACGCCGAACTCACCGACACCCGCGCGATCGGCGCTCTGCTGTACGCCGCGCTGACCCACCGCTGGCCCTATCCCGAGGACCGGTACGACCTGCGGGGCCTCCCCAGGGACCTCGGCTGCGTGCCGCCGGACCAGGTGAAGGCCGGTGTCCACAAGGGCCTTTCGGAGCTGGCCGCGCGAACCGTCTGTGAGCACCCGCCGCACCACCAGGAGCCCATCACCAGCCCTGAGGAGCTGGCCAAGGCGATCGCGCTGCTGCCGAAGATCCGTCAGCCCGAGCCCCCGGCACTGCCCGCCTACACCCCGCCCCGGTACCCCTCCAGCCGTCCGGCACAGGCCCAGCCGCCGCACTCCCCCGGCCAGGGCCACGCACCTGCCCACTCCCCCGCCCAGGGCCACGGCGGGGGCCTCGGTGGGGGCGAGGCGGCTGCCGGGCCGGGCCGGCCGCGCCCGGCCCGGTCGGGCCGTCGGCGGAGGCTCCGCACTCTGGCCAGGTGGACCGCCTCCGCTGTGGCGTTGGCGGCCATCGGCCTCGGCTCCTGGCAGTTGGTCAGCAACCTGAACGGTACGAAGACGGGCACCGCCCCCGACCCCGGCAGCAGCGGCAGCGTACAGACCGCCTCCGCCACGCCCCGACCGGTCGTGCCGGCCAGCCACCCGCTCAAGATCCAGAGCGTGCAGTCCTTCAACGCGCTGGGCGACCAGCCGGAACACTCCGAGGCGGTCGGCAACGCCATCGACGGCAACCCGGCCACCTTCTGGCAGACCTCCTCCTACGACGCCCCGTTCGGCGCCTGGAAGCAAGGCACCGGTCTGCTCCTCGACCTCGGCTCCACCCAGCAGGTCAGCTCGGTCCACATCCAGTGCATCGGGAACACCACCGTAGAACTCCGTGCCGCCCCCGGTACGGCCGAGGGAGCACCTGCGGCGAGTAAGGCGGGCCTGGACTCACTGGGAGCCGCAGTCGCCAAGGGCACCGGCACGGAGTTCGATCTCAAGCCCGACCACGCACTGAACACCCGCTACCTCTTGATCTGGCTGACCGACATCCCCAAGGATGAGGACAACAAGTTCCAGGGCCGGGTGGCCGAGATCAAGGTCACGGGCTGACCGGACCGGGCGAGGAGGGTTGCGTGACGACGGAGCCCTCCGACGCCGAGCTGCTGGCCCGCCACACGGCCGGCGACCCCAACGCCTTCGGCACCCTCGTCCACCGCCACCGGGACCGCCTCTGGGCCGTCGCGCTGCGCACCCTGGGCGACCGTGAGGAGGCCGCCGACGCGCTGCAGGACGCCCTGGTGTCCGCCTTCCGCGCCGCCCACACCTTCGAGGGCCGGTCCGCCGTCACCACCTGGCTGCACCGCATCGTGGTCAACGCCTGCCTCGATCGCGCCCGCCGCACCGCCACCCGGCGGACCGGTTCGCTGGACGAGGACCCCCAGCGCCTCGATGCCCTGCTCGGCAGCGCCGAGCCGACCGACACGCTCGTCGTACGGGCGGAGCTGCGCCGGGAGGTCACGGCCGCCCTGGCCGCCCTGCCGGTCGAGCAGCGTGCCGCCCTGGTCCTGGTCGACATGCAGGGGTACGCCGTCGCCGAGGCCGCCGAGGTACTCGGGGTCGCGGTCGGCACCATCAAGAGCCGCTGCGCGCGAGGCCGGGCCAGACTGCTGCCACTCGTACGGCATCTGCGAGCGGGCGGCGCGCCGGTTTCACGTGAAACACCGTCGGCCCGCACGGCGGGACCGGCCGCGCCGGGCGATGTTTCACGTGAAACACCGCCTGCTCTGCCACCGCCCGCTCCACTTTCGCTCGCTCCGCCAGGGAACCCATCCGGGGCCGGCCCCGTCCAAGGAGAGACCCCCGCGCTCCCCGACCAGGTCCTGGAAGGAGATGTGACCCAACGATGACGTCCCACACCCCTTCCTGGTCCGCCGACGACGGCTCGGTCACGCATCCCGACATCGACCTCTTGGCCGACCTGGCCGAGGAGCTCACCGACCCCGAGCAGCTTCCGGCCCTCCGGCAGCACCTCGGCCGCTGCCAGGACTGCTCCGAGACCTACGCCGCACTGACCGAGGTACGGGACCTGCTCGGCGCCGTCGAGACTCCGCCGATGCCCGCCGACGTCGCCGAGCGGATCGCCGCCGCCCTCGCCGCTGAAGCCACCCGCACCGGTACGTCGCCGCCGGGCCCGACCGGGCCGACCGGATCGGCCGCACCGACCGGAGCGCCCTCGGCGCCGCCGAACCGCCGGAGCGAAGCCACCGGGCCGGGCCGGCGGCGGCTGCGGCGTGCCCGCGTTGAGGTCGGGGTCGGCGCGCTGCTCGCCGCCTTCGGGCTGGCCCTCCTGCTGGTACAGCAGCTCGTTCCGGCCAACGAGGGCCTCAGCGCCTCCGCCCCCGCCGGGCCTGCCGCCGCAGGCGCAACCCCGGGCCGACAGCCCGCCCTGACTCCCGCCGGCCCGGTCTACCGCGACGACCTCCTGACCGCACAGATCCAACAGCTGCTCGCCGCTGCCGGCCCGCCGAAGTCCGGTACACCGAAGTCGGAGTCCTTCAACAGCCAGCCACGGAACGGCGAACCCACGGCACCCGCCGCCGGCGCCGCCGCCGGCGCCGGCGCCGGCGCCGACTCGGGCGCCCTGCCGAGCTGTCTCCCGGCCGTCACCGGCCACGACTCCGAACAACCACTCGCCGTCGGGCACGGACGCTACGGCCCGGCCGAGGTGACCGCGCTGGTCTACCCACTCCCCGGCCAACCGGGCCGGCTGGACGTCTATCTGGTCACCTCGGCCTGTCCGGGAGCCACGGTCGTCCTCCACCGCACCGTGCCGAGCGGCTGAGACCGACCGGCCCGGGAGCCTGGACGTGATCCGGTGCTGTTGCTCCGCCCATACCCCGCGCGATGCTGCACCGGGCCCCGGGAATGAGCGACACTGGTGAGCCGTTGTCCCGGGCGGCGGAGCATGACCGCCCTCCCCGCTGAAGCGCGGGTCGCGATGCGAACCAGGAGATGCAGTGAGCGACGTCCGTAACGTGATCATCATCGGTTCCGGCCCTGCCGGCTACACCGCCGCGCTCTACACGGCTCGAGCCTCCCTCAAGCCGCTGGTGTTCGAGGGTGCCGTCACCGCCGGTGGTGCCCTGATGAACACCACCGAGGTCGAGAACTTCCCGGGCTTCCGGGACGGCATCATGGGCCCCGAGCTGATGGACAACATGCGGGCCCAGGCCGAGCGCTTCGGCGCCGAGCTGATCCCGGACGACATCGTCTCGGTCGACCTGACGGGCGACATCAAGACCGTCACCGACTCCGAGGGCACCGTGCACCGGGCCCACGCCGTGATCGTCACCACCGGCTCCCAGCACCGCAAGCTCGGCCTGCCGCGTGAGGACGTGCTCTCGGGCCGGGGGGTCTCCTGGTGCGCGACCTGCGACGGCTTCTTCTTCCGCGACCAGGACATCGCCGTGGTCGGCGGCGGCGACACCGCGCTGGAGGAGGCGACCTTCCTCTCCCGCTTCGCCCGCAGCGTCACCGTCATCCACCGCCGTGACAGCCTGCGCGCCTCCAAGGCCATGCAGGAGCGTGCCTTCGCCGACCCGAAGATCAGCTTCGCCTGGGACAGTGCGGTCGAGGAGATCCACGGCGACCCGAAGCTGACCGGTCTCACCCTGCGCGACACCACCACCGGTGAGAAGCGCGAGCTGGCGGTCACCGGCCTCTTCATCGCGATCGGCCACGACCCGCGCACTGACCTGTTCGCCGGCCAGCTGGACCTGGACGCCGAGGGCTACCTCAAGGTCGAGGCCCCCTCCACCCGGACCAACATCCCCGGCGTCTTCGGTGCCGGCGATGTCGTCGACCACACCTACCGCCAGGCGATCACGGCTTCGGGCACCGGCTGCTCGGCCGCCCTGGACGCCGAGCGCTACCTCGCCTCGCTGGCCGACCTCGAGGCCCAGGCCGCGGCCGTCACCGTCGCCGTCTGACCTAGCACTCCCCCGGCCCAGCACCACCTCGCACACAGGTGCTGTGTTTCACGTGAAACACAGCACCTGTGTGCGACAGCACTCGAAAGAGCGGCGCCGGGCCGAAACAGAACACCCGCCTCCGTTGTTGTTCAGCTACAGGTGCAGCACGGAGAGTCCAATGCCCGAGCACCATCTTGTTCGCAACCTTTAGGAGTTCCCGTGGCCGGCGACACCGCGACCATCACCGTGACCGACGCGACCTTCGACGCAGAGGTTCTCAAGAGCGAGAAGCCCGTCCTGGTCGACTTCTGGGCCACCTGGTGCGGCCCGTGCCGCCAGGTCGCTCCGATCCTGGAGGAGATCGCCGGTGAGCACGGCGACAAGCTCACGATCGCCAAGCTGGACGTCGACAACAACCAGGCGACCGCTGCCGCGTACAACGTGATCTCCATCCCGACGCTGAACGTGTACCAGGGCGGCCAGCTGGTGAAGACCATCACCGGCGCCCGTCCGAAGGCCGCGCTGCTGCGCGAGCTCGCCGACTTCATCTGAGCCGACCTCAGCTGAGCGCACGGGTCGGGCCGAGCACACCGTTCGGAACGAGAACTGCCACGGAGGCGGGCCCCTGGGTGATCCAGGGGCCCGCCTCCGTCGTCTCGGGCGCAGATCCCGTCAGCTCGGACACGCCCGGCTCGGATGCGCTCAGGACGGCCCGCCCAGGACGGCCCGCTCGGAACAGCCGGCTCAGAACGGCCGGAGCGCCGGCTCCTTGCGCGCCCCGCCGAGCAGACGCTCGAGCGCGACCTCCACGTCGCCCTTCCAGGACAGCGCGGTCCGCGCCTCCAGCCTCAGCCTCGGATACCGGTGGTGCGGCCGCACGGTCTTGAAGCCCACCGCCAGCAGGTGGTCGGCGGGCAGCACGCAACTGGGAATCTCCCGCCCGACCGCGCCGAAGGCCTCGATCGCCTTGAACCCCCGGCTGACCACGTCCTTGACCACCGTCTGGACCAGCACCCGTCCCAACCCCTGCCGTTGATACCCGGGCAGCACCCGGCTGACCATCAGCTGGACCGCGTCCGAGGAGACCGGACTGGTCGGGAACGCCTGGGACCTCGGCACGTACGCGGGCGGCGCGTACAGCACGTAGCCAGCCGGGATCTCGTCGACGTAGGCGACCCGGCCGCAGGAACCCCACTCCAGCAGCACCGCCGAGATCCAGCTCTCCTTCTCCAGCTCCGACTTTCCCGACTCGACCGCCGTCTTCGCCCTGACCGGATCGAGCTCCCAGAACACACAGGACCGGCAGGTCGTCGGGAGATCCGCCAGGTTGTCCAACGTCAGCGGAGCGATCCTGCGTCCCACACCCACACCTCCTCCTCAGCCCGACGGGCCGTCACACCACCGAGCTTCCTCCCAAAACAGAGTGGGTGCACGTTTCACGTGAAACGGAACCCACGTGAGACATGCACCCACCTACAACCCCGACCGCTCAGCGCTACCGCTCAGCTGAGCCACTCGGCCGAGCCGCTCAACTCTGCGAGAGACGCAGACCCTCTTCGCCCGGAGCCAGGCTGTCCAGAATCCGGTTGAGATCCTCGACCGAGGCGAACTCCAGGACCACCTTGCCCTTGCCGAGCCGCCCGTTCCGCTGCGACACCTCGACCTTGACCCGGGTGTCGAAGCGGTCGGAAAGCCGCCCGGCCAGATCGTTGAAGGCCGGCGAGAGCAGCTTGCCCGCCTTCGGGCCGGCCCCGCGCTGCGGCTTGTCGTCCTGGTCCAGCACCGCGACGATCTCCTCGGTGGTCCGCACCGAGAGCCCTTCCGCGATGATCCGCCGGGCCAGCTGGTCCTGCCGCTCGCTGTCCGGCACCCCCAGCAGGGCGCGGGCGTGCCCGGCCGTCAGTACGCCGGCCGCCACCCGGCGCTGCACGGCCGGGGAGAGCCTCAGCAGCCGGAGCGTGTTGGAGACGTGCGACCGCGACCGCCCGATCCGGTCGGCCAGCTCGTCGTGCGTGCAGGAGAAGTCGCGCAGCAGCTGGTCGTACGCGGCCGCCTCCTCGAGCGGATTGAGCTCCGCCCGGTGGAGGTTCTCCAGCAGCGCGTCCAGCAGCAGCTTGTCGTCGTCGGTGGCCCGGACGATGGCGGGGATCAGCTCCAGACCCGCCTCCCGGGAGGCCCGCCAGCGCCGCTCGCCCATGATCAGCTCGAAACGGTCCGCACCGACCTGACGGACCACCACCGGCTGGAGCAGACCCACCTCCTTGATGGAGGCGACCAGCTCGGCGAGCTTGTCCTCGTCGAATACCTCGCGCGGCTGGCGCGGGTTCGGCGTGATCGAGTCCAGCGGCAGTTCGGCGAAGCGGGCACCCTCGACCGGGCTGAGTGCCGCCTCCAGCACACTCCGCTCCGGCAGCACGGACTGCTCCCGCGCGCTCTCGGCTGCGGCCTTGGCCGCCACCGTGCCACGGTCGGTCGGCAGCAGCGGCAACGCAGCGGGCGACACCGCGCCGACGCCCACCACGGCGGGTGCCCCGCCCGACCGGGCCGGTGCCACGACGGCCCCACCCGGAGCCCCGCTCGGAGCGGCGGACGGAGCCGCCGGGATCAGTGCTCCCAGCCCGCGTCCCAGACCTCTGCGCCCACCACTCACCGGTTGTCCTCCATCGTGCCGTGCTGTGCCATCGGGGCATCCGGTGCGCCGGTCGCGCTCCGCTGCTGCCCCACCGAGCCGTGGCCCACTGCCGCGTCCGGAGCCACCACCGCCCGGAGAGCCAGCTCACGCGCGGCCTCCAGGTAGGAGAGTGCTCCGGTGGAACCCGGGTCGTAGGTGAGCACCGTCTGCCCGTAGCTCGGTGCCTCGGAGATCCGCACCGAACGCGGGATCGCCGTCGCGAGCACCTCCTCCGAGAAGTGCGTCCTGACCTCGTCCGCCACCTGAGCCGCCAACCGGGTACGGGCGTCGAACATGGTGAGCAGGATGGTGGAGACGTGCAGCGTCTGGTTGAGGTGCGCCCGGACCAGCTCGACGTTGCGCAGCAGCTGGCCGAGCCCCTCCAGCGCGTAGTACTCGCACTGGATCGGGATCAACACCTCCTGGCCCGCGACGAGCGCGTTGACCGTCAGCAGCCCGAGCGAGGGCGGGCAGTCGATCAGGATGTAGTCGAGGGGCTGCTCGTACGCGGTGATCGCCCGCTGCAACCGGGTCTCCCTGGCCACCATGGAGACCAACTCGATCTCGGCGCCCGCCAGGTCGATCGTCGCGGGGACGCAGAACAACCCCTCGACGTCCACCACCGGCTGCACCACGTCGGCGAGGGGCTTGCCCTCCACCAGCACGTCGTAGATCGACGGCACCTCCGCGTGGTGGTCGATGCCGAGGGCGGTGGAGGCGTTGCCCTGCGGATCGAGGTCCACCACCAGGACGCGCAGCCCGTGCATGGCCAACGCGGCCGCCATGTTGACGGTGGTGGTGGTCTTCCCCACCCCGCCCTTCTGGTTGGCCACCACGATCACCCGCGTTGCGGCCGGCCGGGGCAGTGCCTCACCGGCCACCCCAACAGCCCGCACCGCAGCCTGCGCAGCGCGCTCCATGGGGGTGTCATCGATCTGGTCGACGGTCTCCGAGTCCTGCATGGGGGTCAGTGTTTCACGTGAAACCGGAGCGGCAACAGTCACCGCCCGGATGCGGCCGAGCCCGCGGCGAAGCCGCTGGTCAAAACTTCCAGAAAGCAGGGAGCGACGTTTCACAAGAAACACCATGCCCGCAATGTCGGAAATCTGACGGTGCGACACTCCGACCATCGCGGCCCGCCGGATCAAGGCCGGTAGGACTCCGACAGCCACCGACGCCAGCCCCCTACTGGCGGACGCTCCAAGGGTCAGCGCCTCCGGCGCCCCGCGACGCGTCCGGTCTCACCGCTCCTGGCCGCCCGGCCCGCGCGAGCGGCCTTGGCCCGCCGGGTCGCCGCCTTGACGCCGCCCGGGCTCTCCCCCGCCTCCACCCGGACCACCCGGGTCGAGGTCTCCAGGGTGCCCTCGCCGACCGAGATCACGGACCACTTCACCGCTCCCAGCTTGGTCAGCGCGGAGCGCGACTCGGCCAGCTCCTGCTCGGCGGTGTCCCCCTTGAGCGCGAGCATCTGCCCGTACGGGCGCAGCAGCGGCAGCCCCCAACCGGCCAGCCGCTCCATCGGCGCCACCGCCCGGGCGGTCACGACGTCCACCGCGAGCTTGCCGATCATCTCCTCCGCCCGCCCGCGGACCACGGTCACGTTGTCGAGCCCGAGTTCGCGGACGACCTCCTCCAGGAAGGTGGTCCGTCGCAGCAGCGGCTCCAGCAGTGTCACGGAGACGTCCGGCCGGGCCATCGCCACCGGGATGCCGGGCAGCCCGGCTCCCGAGCCGACGTCGCAGAGCGAGGCGTTGGCCGGGAGCAGCTCCGCCAGCACCGCGCAGTTGAGCACGTGCCGGCCCCAGAGCCGGGGCACCTCACGCGGACCGATCAACCCGCGCTGCACACCTGCCGTCGCCAGCAGCTCCGTGTAGCGCAGAGCCATCGGGAAGCGCTCCCCGAAGATCTCCCGCGCCACGGCCGGCGCTTCGGGCAGACCGGGCCGGTCGGCCTCCGCGTCCTCTCCCGGGGTGCCCTCGGTCGCCACGCCGTCCGTGTCCATCTCAGCTTCTCCGCTCACCGTCTCCGCCCACCGCACTCGACCACTGTTTCACGTGCGCCGGTTTCACGTGAAACACAGCACGTGAAACTCAGCCCGTGACACACCGCACGTGACACCAGCACATCAGGCACGGAGTGTGAGGCACAGACTGTCCGACGCAAACGCGGGACGTGAAACGCGGGACATGAAAAGCCGACCCCGCCCGCGCGAAGCGGACGGGGTCGGCCGAAAGAACCGCCTCCGGTGTCAGACCGGCAGTACGACCACGCAGCGCTGGGGCTCCTCGCCCTCCGACTCACTGCGCAGACCGGCCGCCGCCACCGCGTCATGAACGACCTTGCGCTCGAACGGCGTCATCGGGCGCAGCTTGACCTGCTCCCCCGAGCTCTTCGCCTGCTCGGCCGCCTTGCTGCCCAGCTCCGCCAGCTCGGACCGCTTGCGCGCCCGGAAGCCCGCGATGTCCAGCATCAGGCGGCTGCGCTCACCGGTCTCCCGGTGCACGGCCAGCCGGGTCAGCTCCTGGAGCGCCTCCAGCACCTCGCCGTCCTGGCCGACCAGACGCTGCAGGGACCGGTCGTTGCCATCACTGACGATGGAGACCAGAGCGCGGTCGCCCTCCACATCCATGTCGATGTCACCGTCGAGGTCGGCGATGTCGAGCAGACCCTCCAGGTAGTCGGCCGCGATGTCACCCTCCTGCTCCAGGCGGGAGACGAGACTGTCATCGGCGCCCGGGCCGGCCACGGTCTCGGGCTCGGCCTCGAGAGCGGAGGTGGTGCCTTCCGTCACTGCTGGACTCCTTCAGGGATAGGCCCGTGGGTGGGGCCGAGAACGAAGATCAGGAGAAGCCGGGTCAGGACTTCTTCTTCGGCCGCTGGCCGCCCTGCTGCCCGCCACGCTTCGGCTGCTGCCGCGTGCCCGGCTTGGCCGACGCCGTGCCCTTGGCCACCGGCTCCTTGGGCTGCGCGCTCTTCGGCACCGTGTCCTTGGGTACCGACTCGGTCTCCGGCTCCGACTCCGACTCCGGTGCCTTGGTCAGACTGGTCTGGCCGGCACCGCCGTGCGGGTGGACGGCGGCCTGCTGACGCTGCGCCTTGGTCTGCTTGCGCGGCTGCTGACGACGGACCTGAACGGCCCCCTCGACCGTCTCCGCCGCCGTGGCCGTGGCGCTCTTGCCGCCGCCACCGCCGGAGATCTTCGCGAGCAGCCCGATCTTGATCTCGGAACCGTCCGGGTTGAGCCGCCCTGCCTTCTTGAGGCGGGCCTGCCGCTCCTGGAACGCGTGACTGCCGGGCGTCGGGTTGTTGTGGATCACGATCAGCTGCTGGCCCATGGACCAGATGTTGGTGGTCAGCCAGTAGACGAGCACACCGACCGGGAAGTTGATGCCCATGACGGCGAACATGACGGGGAAGACGTACATCAGCATCTTCTGCTGCTGCATGAACGGCGTCTTGACCGTGAGGTCCATGTTCTTCGTCATCAGCTGGCGCTGGGTGATGAACTGCGAGGCCGACATCATGATGATCATCACTGCGGTGACGATCTTCACGTTGGTCTGCGTGCTGCTCACGAACGTCGCCGACAGCGGGGCACCGAAGATGTGCGCCAGACCGGCGCTGTGCAGCAGGTCGCCCTTGATCACGCCGATCGGGTGGCCCTTGGCGACCGAGGAGAGCACGCCGTAGAGAGCCGTGAAGAACGGCATCTGCACCAGGATCGGAAGGCAGCTCGAGAAGGGGTTGGTACCCGCCTCCTTGTAGAGCTTCATCATCTCTTCGGACTGGCGCTGCTTGTCGTTCTTGTAGCGCTCCTGGATGGCCTTCATCTTCGGCTGGATAGCCTGCATGGCCCGGGTCGACTTGATCTGCTTCACGAAGAGCGGGATCAGGCAGATTCGGATGACGACCACCATGGAGGCGATCGCGAGGCCCCAGGCCCAACCGCCGTTCGGGTCGAAGACGTGGCTGTACAGCGAGTGGAACTGGACAATGATCCAGGACACCGCAGTGTAGAGGGGACTCAGAAAACCGATGATCACCGGTCAGACTCCTTGGACATCGGGCTTGGACACCGGCTCAGGCCCGGCGATCCCGCTCTTCGGGCTCAGCAGATCGCGCAGCCGACGGTGCCAGACCGGATGCTTGCGCGGCGGAACATGATCGACCCCACCGGGTGACCACGGGTTGCAACGCAGAATGCGCCACGCGGTCAGGCCGGAGCCCTTAACCGCGCCGTGCACTCGCACCGCGTCGTACCCGTAGTGCGAACACGAGGGGTAGTAGCGGCACACCGGGCCGAGCAGTGGACTGATGGTCCACTGGTAGAGCTTGATCAGCCCCATCAGCAGGTACTTCATCGCCCTGCTCCCGTCGGCGCACTGCCGGTCGGCTCAGCCCGGAGCAGCCGCCGTAGCGCCGCGTCCAGGTCGTGCTCCAGTTCAAGGTACGAGGCCGTTCCTGCCGGAGGCAGCGCGCGTACCACTATCAGGCTACCTGCGGGCAACCTGGGCAGAAGCTCTCGGACCAGGTGACGCAGACGACGCTTCACCAGGTTGCGCACGACCGCCGGACCGACGGCCTTGCTCACGACGAAACCCGCACGCGCCGAAGGAAGCCCCTCGGCGACGTGCGGGCTGGAGTCGCTCTTCCGGTCGGTCTGCCCCTTGGCCTCGCCATCTCTGTTGAGATGGACGACCAGAAGGGGCCGACCGGCTCGGCGACCGCGTTTCACCGCGGTCGCAAAGTCCTGGCGCCGCCGCAGCCGATTCTCGGAGGGCAGCACTGCAGACCCTTGACGCGGATCAGGCGGAGATGTTGACGCGGCCCTTGGCACGGCGAGTCGCCAGGATGGCGCGGCCGGCGCGGGTACGCATCCGCAGCCGGAAGCCGTGGGTCTTCGCGCGACGACGGTTGTTCGGCTGGAAAGTGCGCTTGCTCACTCGGGGGCTCCTGGGGTGAATCGAAGGATGACGGGAAATCGCTTGGCCGTCACCGTGCGTCCGCGTGATCCCCTCCCGCTGGCTTCCCAGTGAGAGGCGGCCGGCCCCAACACCCCAGGTCGGCTGGGGTTTGAGACAATCCACGGCGCCCGTGCTGCGCGCCTTATGGAAGCGGGTGGACCCGCGGACATGCGGCAGCGGCCATCGACAACTCGACCTGGTTACGGTACGCGGGACGGGGGCGAGGGGTCAAACCGGCAAACGGCCGGGAGTCCACCGATGCCGCCCGGGAGCCCTCCCGATCATGATAGAGGCCAGTCCCCGCAAGGCCCGCACCCGGTGCGAACACCCGTACCCTGGCCTTGGAGCTGTTCACCCACAGCCTGTGGACAACAACTTGAATCAGCCCAGCGCCCTGACTACCGTTGCAGGACTTGTCGGGTTTGTTCATCCTGCGGGTCCCGTCCAGCAGGTCCCCTCAGGTTCGTCCAGCAGGTTCCTCACGCGGGCCGTCCAACCGGCTCGTCCACCAGGCTCATCCGGGTCGGTACCCGAAGTCCTTTGACACCCCCCTTCCGGGGAACGAGAAAGCGTGCACCAGTGGCTGATGTCAACAGCGATCTCGTCGTCGTCTGGGCGCGGGTCGTCGAGCGGCTGGTCAACGACACGAGCGTCGGTGACAAGGACAAGGCGTGGGTGCGGCGCACCCAGCCGATGTGGATGATGCACGACACGGCGCTGTTGGCGGCGCCCAACGAGTTCGCCAAGCAGGTCCTGGAGGGCCGGCTGATGCCGCAGCTGAGCGAGACGCTCAGCCGTGAGTTCGGCCGCCCGGTCCGGATCGCCGTGATGGTGGACGCCAACGCGGTACCGCCCGCCGCCGCGCCGGCCCCGGCCGAGCAGCCGGTGGCCGAGGCGCCGCAGGCCGAGGAGTGGTCCCAGCAGCCGTACCGCGAGGAGCCGGACTACGGCGTCCGCCCGGCCGAGCCCGGCCGCTGGCCCACCCCCGAGGACTACCCGGCCCGGGACTACGGCCGCTCCTACGAGCAGCCGGCCGAGCAGGCGACCGAGCAGGGCTACGAGCGCGGCCGGTACGACGCGGCCGGCTACGACCAGCGGCCCGATCCGTACGGTGCCGCACAGCCCAGCAGCTGGTCCGGCCAGGACAGCGACCAGGGCGCCGAGCAGGGCCGCAGCTGGGAACAGCGCTCCCCGGATTACCGCCGCGCCGAGTCCGAGCACCGAGGCGAGGCCACCGGCCGGGAGGACGGCGGGCAGGGCGAGCTGTTCGGCGGCGCGTACGGGGCGCCGGCGGACCGCCCGCGCCCCGGTCCCGGCCGTCGGCCGCCGGCCGGCGGGCCGCGACCGCAGTCGGGTCAGTCCGGGCCCGGCTCGCTGCTGCCCGACACCCGTCCGCAGTCCGGTCCGCCCGCCCGCACCGGCGGCGGCCTGCCGGAGCGCAGCCCGAGCCCGGGGGTGCCCGCGCCGCCCGGCGCTCCGCCGGCCGGCGGCTCCCGCAAGGACGAGCCGGCCGCCCGGCTCAACCCCAAGTACCTGTTCGACACCTTCGTCATCGGCGCGAGCAACCGATTCGCGCACGCGGCGGCGGTGGCCGTCGCCGAGGCACCGGCCAAGGCGTACAACCCGCTCTTCATCTACGGCGAGTCCGGGCTCGGCAAGACCCACCTGCTGCACGCCATCGGGCACTACTCGCGCAGCCTGTACCCGGGTACCCGGGTGCGGTACGTGAGCTCGGAGGAGTTCACCAACGAGTTCATCAACTCGATCCGGGACGGCAAGGCGGACGCGTTCCGCAAGCGCTACCGGGACATGGACATCCTGCTCGTGGACGACATCCAGTTCCTGGCGAGCAAGGAGTCGACGCAGGAGGAGTTCTTCCACACCTTCAACACCCTGCACAACGCCAACAAGCAGATCGTGCTCTCCTCGGACCGGCCGCCCAAGCAGCTGATCACGCTGGAGGACCGGCTCCGCAACCGCTTCGAGTGGGGGCTGATCACCGACGTCACCCCGCCGGAGCTGGAAACCCGGATCGCGATCCTGCGGAAGAAGGCGATCCAGGAGCAACTCAACGCTCCTGCCGACGTGTTGGAGTTCATCGCGTCCCGGATCACCCGCAACATCCGGGAGTTGGAGGGCGCCCTGATCCGGGTCACCGCCTTCGCCAACCTCAACCGGGCGCCGGTGGACCTGGAGTTGGCCGGGATCGTCCTCAAGGACCTGATCCCGGGCGGCGACGAGGACGCCGGTCCGGAGATCACCGCGCAGGTCATCATGCAGCAGACGGCGGCGTACTTCGGGCTTGGTGTGGACGATCTCTGCGGATCCTCGCGCAGCCGGGTACTTGTGACGGCTCGTCAGATCGCAATGTACCTGTGCCGGGAGCTGACCGACCTCTCGCTGCCGAAGATCGGCGCCCAGTTCGGCGGGCGGGACCACACGACGGTGATGCACGCGGACCGCAAGATCCGCTCGCTGATGGCCGAGCGTCGGTCCATCTACAACCAGGTCACCGAGCTGACCAACCGCATCAAGAGCTGAGCCCCGACGCCGGTGCCCGGACGGGCGTCGGCCGGGCGGTACTGAAGGGGAGTCAGGGCACCTGGCTCCCCTTCGGCGTACCCGGACGTCGCCCTCCCCGGGCCTCCCCGTGGGGCCGTGTCGGCCCCCCTGCCGCGCCGGCGCCTCGTCCTGCACCCGGAGCGACCCGGGTGCGTCCGGCAGCCGCCTCCGGCCGGGTGCAGGGCGGAGAAAGGAGGTGTAGCGGCCGCCGACGGCGGGCATATCGACAGAGTCGGTGCTCCACCAAGCCGACTGCCGCGCCGAACATCTGACCACCAATTCGAACAGGTCAGGGCCGCAGGGCAGTAATCCACAGGATCGGGTGGTTTTTCCCCGTCCACAGCTTGGGGAGCCCCAAGTTATCCAGAATTCCTCCACAGGCCCGCCGCCGCTACGCTCTCCGACGCAGGTCAGGTGCCTGTGGACTTGTGCACAACCGTTATCCACAGGCTGTGGACAGTCGATGGGCCGTCAGACCGCCAAACGGGTTATCCACCGCTTGTCCCCAGGAAAGCGGTGGTTATCCCCAGGTTCTCCACAGCTGCGTCCACAGTTCGACAACATTGGGAGAGTGTTCATCCTCCGGTGTGAAAGGCGTCACGTGTCGTTGACGACGGCCGGTGGATAACCGGTCCATGATCTGGGGACGGAGCTGGGGATAACCTGTGGATACTCAGAGTGCCCTGTGGGTAACTCAGAGTTGTCCACAGTAGGCCCTACTTGTCCACATCCGCCGTCCACAGGAGCTGTGGACAAAAAAGGGCGTCTGACCTGCGGAAACGGGGTTATCCACGGTATCCACAGGCCCTACTACTACCACTACACCTATAGACACTTGGACTCGGTTAACAGCGGGGTGGGCCGAAAACTGTGGACAACCGGATCCCGACAACTGTTCGGGTTGCTACCGCCCGTCTGCCCCGTCTGTCGGTGGAGTAGGTCAGACTGTCCTTCGGCAACTGGAAGCAGGCTGGCGACAGCCCGGCGGTCAGGTGCCGGTGGGAGACCACCACGAACCACTAGATGATCAAGAGCGATGCGACAGCAGGATGCAGGAGGCGGTTACCGGTGAAGTTCCGGGTGGAGCGTGACGTCCTCGCGGAGGCGGTGGCCTGGGCTGCCCGCAGCCTCCCGGCGCGGCCGCCGGTGCCGGTGCTGGCCGGCCTGCTGCTGACGGCGCAGGAGGGCAGCCTGGCCCTCTCCGGGTTCGACTACGAGGTCTCGGCCCGGGTCGAGCTGGATGCGGACGTCGAGGAGGCCGGCACGGTCCTGGTCCCCGGACGGCTGCTGAACGACATTTCGCGGAACCTTCCCAACAGGCCTGTGGAGATCTCCACCGACGGCATGCGGGTCAGCGTGGTCTGCGGCAGTTCGCGATTCACACTCCCCACGCTGCCTGTGGACGAGTACCCGGCCCTCCCGCAGATGCCGACCGCGACCGGCACGGTCTCCGGCGAGGTCTTCGCCGCCGCCGTCAGCCAGGCCGCCGTCGCGGCCGGCCGGGACGACACCCTGCCGGTGCTCACCGGTGTGCGGGTCGAGATCGAGGGCGACCGGATCACCCTGGCCGCCACCGACCGGTACCGCTTCGCCGTCCGCGACCTGATGTGGAAGCCCGAGCAGTCGGACATCTCCGCCGTCGCGCTGGTCCCCGCGAAGACCCTGCAGGACATCGCCAAGTCCCTGGGCAGCGGCGACACGGTCTCCATCGCGCTTGCCTCGGGCGGCGCGGGTGAGGGCCTGATCGGCTTCGAGGGCGCCGGCCGCCGGACCACCACCCGGCTGCTGGAGGGCGAGTTCCCGAAGTTCCGCAGTCTCTTCCCGACCGAGTTCAACGCGGTCGCGGCGATCCAGACCCAGCCCTTCCTGGAGGCGCTCAAGCGCGTCTCGCTGGTCGCCGAGCGGAACACCCCGGTGCGGCTCAGCTTCGAGCAGGGCGTGCTCACGCTGGAGGCCGGTTCGGGCGACGACGCCCAGGCCGTCGAGCGGATCGACGCGGACCTGGAGGGTGACGACATCTCGATCGCCTTCAACCCGGGCTACCTCGAAGAGGGCCTCAAGGCCATCGACGCGGCCTACGCCCAGCTCAGCTTCACCACCTCGACCAAGCCCGCCCTGCTCAGCGGCAAGCCCTCGGTGGACGCCGAGGCGGACGAGGCGTACCAGTACCTGATCATGCCGGTCCGCCTCTCCGGCTGAGGCCCGACGGCTTGTGGCAGCCACAGCCGGGGTCCCGCACCCCGGCTGTGGCTGCTCCGAGTGGTGACGCCCCCGGCGTAGGCTCAGGGCTGCGCGGCAACGGCGCCGCAGTCAGGCAACGTCACCACAGTGAAGGACTTGTCATGGAGCTCGGCCTCATCGGTCTCGGCAAGATGGGCGGCAACATGCGCGAGCGCATCCGCCGCGCAGGTCACACCGTCATCGGCTACGACCGCAACCCGGACCTCGCCGACGCCGACAGCCTCGAGGAGCTCGTCAGCAAGCTGCAGGCCCCCCGCGTGCTCTGGGTGATGGTCCCGGCCGGCGGCCCGACCCAGGACACCGTGGACCAGCTCGCCGAGCTGCTCGCCCCCGGCGACGTGGTGGTGGACGGCGGGAACTCGCGCTGGACGGACGACATCAAGCACGCCGAGACGCTCGCCGCCAAGGGCATCGGCTTCGTCGACTGCGGTGTCTCGGGCGGGGTCTGGGGCCTGGAGAACGGCTACGCGCTGATGTACGGCGGCGACGCCGAGCACGTCGCGCTGGTCCAGCCGATCTTCGAGGCGCTGAAGCCCGAGGGTGCCTTCGGTTCCGTCCACGCGGGTGCGGTCGGCGCCGGCCACTTCGCGAAGATGGTCCACAACGGCATCGAGTACGCCATGATGCAGGCCTTCGCCGAGGGCTGGGAGCTGCTGGAGGCGGCCCCCGAGGTCACCGACGTGCGCGAGGTCTTCCGCAGCTGGCAGGAGGGCACGGTCATCCGCTCCTGGCTGCTCGACCTGGCCGTCAACGCCCTGGACGACGACGAGCACCTCGCCAAGCTCAAGGGCTGGGCCGCCGACTCCGGCGAGGGCCGCTGGACGGTCGAGGCCGCCATCGACCACGCCGTCCCGCTGCCGGCCATCACCGCCTCGCTGTTCGCGCGGTTCGCGTCCCGCCAGGACGACTCCCCGCAGATGAAGATGATCGCCGCGCTGCGCAACCAGTTCGGCGGCCACGCGGTCGAGTCGAAGTAGTCACAGAAGTAGTCACACCGGAGAAGGCGAGCGCAGTCCACAGCCATGCACGTCGCGCATCTGTCGCTCGCCGACTTCCGCTCCTACGCCCGGGCCGAGGTGCCCCTCGACCCGGGCGTGACGGCCTTCGTCGGCCCCAACGGGCAGGGGAAGACCAACCTGGTCGAGGCGATCGGCTACGTCGCCACCCTGGGCAGCCACCGGGTGGCCACCGACGCCCCGCTGATCCGGCTCGGTGCCGAGCGCGCGGTGGTCCGCACCAGCATCCTGCGTACCAGCTCGTCCGGTGACGCACGCACCACCCTGGTCGAGCTGGAGATCACCCCCGGCAAGGCCAACCGGGCCCGGATCAACCGCTCGGACAACGTCCGGCCGCGCGATGTCCTCGGGCTGCTGCGGACGGTGCTCTTCGCCCCCGAGGACCTCAGCCTGGTCAAGGGCGACCCGGGTGAGCGCCGCCGCTTCCTGGACGAGCTGCTCACCGCCCGCACCCCCCGGCTGGCCGGTGTCCGGCAGGACTACGAGCGGGTGCTGAAGCAGCGCAACGCCCTGCTGAAGACCGCGGCCGCCGCGCGCCGGGCGGGTGGCGGCCGCGGCGCCGACCTCTCCACGCTGGAGGTCTGGGACGGCCATCTCGCCCGGGCCGGCGCCGAACTGACGGCCTTCCGGCTGCAGCTGGTGGCCGCGCTCCAGCCGCTGGTGGCGCAGGCGTACGAGCAGCTGGCCCCGGGCGGCGGGGAGACGGTGCTGGAGTACCGCAGCTCCTTCGAGGGTGAGCGGCCGGGCAGCCGCGAGGAGGCCGAGCAGCAGCTGCTGGCGGCCCTGGAGGACGTCCGGGCCCAGGAGATCGCCCGTGGCCTGACGCTGGTCGGCCCGCACCGCGACGAGCTGGGGCTGCGGCTCGGCCCGCTGCCCGCGAAGGGGTACGCGAGCCACGGTGAGTCCTGGTCGTACGCGCTGGCGCTGCGGCTGGCCTCGTACGAGCTGCTGCGCTCCGACGGCGGTGAGCCGGTGCTGATCCTGGACGACGTCTTCGCCGAGCTCGACGCCCGGCGGCGGGACCGGCTGGCGGAGCTGGTCGCGGGGGCGGAGCAGGTCCTGGTGACGGCGGCGGTGCCGGAGGACGTGCCGAAGGCCCTGGCGGGCGCGCGGTTCGCGGTCGCGGACGGGGACGTGACGCGGCTCGTTTGACGGCCCTCGGGGGCGCGGGGCCCTGCTTGATGAACCGCGTGTGCGACGAGGGCTCTACGAAGGTGCACGGTTGCGCGCGCACGCAGTTGATCAAACAGAGTCCCGCGCCCCTGAAGTGCCCGCCCCGAGCCGTAAACTGGACTGTCCACAGCCTGGGGAAAGGAGATCGCCGTGAGCGATCCGGATGCGCGGACCCCGGAGCTGTCGGGTGTGGATCTGGCCAGGGTGGCGCTGCGTGCGGCGAAGGAGCAGGCGCGGCAGCGGGGCGAGCAGGTGCGGGAGAAGCGTGAGGCGAAGCGGCACGGGCTGCGCAGCGGAGCGCGGGCGGACGGCCGTGATCCGGTGCCGTTGGGGGCGGCGCTGAACCGGTTGATCACCGAGCGGGGCTGGGAGGCGCCGGCGGCGGTGGGCGGGGTGATGGGGCGTTGGTCGCAGATCGTCGGTCCGGACATCGCGGCGCACTGTGAGCCGAAGCACTTCGCCGAGGCCGAGGCGGTGCTCACCGTGCAGTGCGACTCCACCGCCTGGGCGACCCAACTCCGGCTTTTGGCACGCCAGTTGGTGGCCCGCCTGAATCACGAGCTGGGCCACGGCACGGTCCGGGTGATCAAGGTGCAGGGGCCGGACGCACCGGCCCGGAGCTACGGCCGGCTGCGCGCGCCGGGAAGCAAGGGGCCCGGCGACACCTGGGGCTAGTGGAGGGGGAAGCTCCGGAACCCCTGACGGCCCTTTTGCGGCCGCTAAGCCCCCCTGGCGAGTATCGGGACATGTGCAGAGGGGATTCAGGGCGGCACATCTGCCCTCAGGGGCTGCCAAACGCCCATCTCTGTCAGTCCTACCGGTAGACTAAGAGCCAAACACAGTTGCTTGCAGCAACCGAGTCGAAACGCCGTGGTCGCAGGCCCCCCGTCCGGCGGGTGGGAGTGCGGCCGCGCGCTGTGCCAGAGAGGGCGCTTCGTGGCCGATTCCGGCAACTCCAGCCAGAACCCAGACATGTCCGACACCGTTGTCCCGACCGACCCGGCGACGGGCCAGGCTTACGACGCCAGCGCGATCCAGGTGCTGGAGGGCCTCGACGCCGTCCGCAAGCGCCCCGGCATGTACATCGGTTCGACGGGCGAGCGCGGCCTGCACCACCTGGTGTACGAGGTCGTGGACAACTCCGTCGACGAGGCGCTCGCGGGGCACGCCGACTCCATCGCCGTGACGATCCTGGCCGACGGCGCGGTGCGGGTGGTCGACAACGGCCGCGGTATCCCGGTGGGCATGATCGAGAGCCAGGGCAAGCCGGCCGTCGAGGTCGTGCTGACGGTCCTGCACGCCGGCGGCAAGTTCGGCGGCGGCGGCTACTCCGTCTCCGGCGGCCTGCACGGCGTCGGTGTCTCGGTCGTGAACGCGCTGTCCACCCGGCTTGCGGTGGAGATCCACACGGACGGCTTCCGCTGGAGCCAGGAGTACAAGCAGGGCGCCCCGACCGCCCCGCTGGCGCAGCACGAGGCGACCGGCCTGAACGGCACCAGCGTCACCTTCTGGGCCGACCCGGAGATCTTCGAGACCACGGTCTACTCCTTCGAGACGCTCTCGCGGCGCTTCCAGGAGATGGCGTTCCTGAACAAGGGCCTGACCATCTCGCTGACGGACGAGCGCGAGGAGCACGTCGACGACGAGGGCAAGCCGCTCACCGTCACGTACAAGTACGACGGCGGCATCGCCGACTTCGTGGCTCACCTCAACTCCCGCAAGGGCGAGATGATCCACCCCACGGTGATCGACTTCGAGGCCGAGGACAAGACCAAGGCGATCTCGGTGGAGATCGCCATGCAGTGGAACTCCTCGTACACCGAGGGGGTCTACAGCTTCGCCAACACCATCCACACGCACGGTGGCGGCACCCACGAGGAGGGCTTCCGCGCGGCGCTGACCGGCCTGGTCAACCGCTACGCGCGCGAGAAGAAGCTGCTCCGCGAGAAGGACGAGAACCTCTCCGGCGAGGACATCCGCGAGGGTCTGACCGCGATCATCTCGCTCAAGCTGGGCGAGCCGCAGTTCGAGGGCCAGACCAAGGACAAGCTCGGCAACACCGAGGCGAAGACCTTCGTCCAGAAGGTCGTCCACGAGCACCTGAACGACTGGCTGGACCGGAACCCCAACGAGGCTTCCGACATCATCCGCAAGTCGATCAACTCGGCCAGCGCCCGGATGGCGGCCCGCAAGGCCCGTGACCTGACGCGCCGTAAGGGCCTGCTGGAGAGCGCCTCGCTGCCCGGCAAGCTGAGCGACTGCCAGTCCAAGGACCCGGCCGAGTGCGAGATCTTCATCGTCGAGGGTGACTCCGCCGGTGGCTCGGCCAAGCAGGGCCGGGACCCGCGCACCCAGGCGATCCTCCCGATCCGCGGCAAGATCCTGAACGTCGAGAAGGCCCGGATCGACAAGGTGCTGCAGAACACCGAGGTCCAGGCGCTGATCTCGGCCTTCGGCTGCGGTATCCAGGAGGACTACGACGAGTCCAAGCTCCGCTATCACAAGATCGTTCTGATGGCGGACGCCGACGTCGACGGGCAGCACATCCGTACCCTGCTGCTCACCCTGCTGTTCCGCTTCATGCGCCCGCTGGTCGAGTCCGGGTACGTGTACCTGGCGATGCCGCCGCTGTACAAGATCAAGTGGGGCCGGGACGAGTTCGACTACGTCTACTCGGACCGCGAGAAGGACTCCGTGATCGCCGCCGGTGCGGCGGCCGGTCGCCGGCTGCCCAAGGACGACGCGATCCAGCGCTTCAAGGGTCTCGGCGAGATGAACGCCGAGGAGCTCCGGATCACCACCATGGACCAGGCGCACCGCCTGCTCCAGCAGATCACCCTGGAGGACGCGGCCCGTGCGGACGACCTGTTCTCCGTGCTGATGGGCGAGGACGTCGAGGCCCGCCGCTCCTTCATCCAGCGCAACGCCAAGGACGTCCGCTTCCTGGACGTGTGACCGGGCCCGTCCCGCTCAAACGTAACCAGTCACGCGTGAAAGGAAACTGACCACCAGTGGTCGACGAGAACCGTCCCGACGGCGAGCAGCCGGACAGTACCGCCACCGACGTATTCGTGTCCCGGGTCGAGCCGATCGAGCTCGAGACCGAGATGCAGCGCTCCTACCTCGACTACGCGATGAGCGTGATCGTCAGCCGAGCGCTGCCCGAGGTCCGCGACGGCCTGAAGCCCGTCCACCGCCGCGTGCTGTACGCGATGTACGACGGCGGCTACCGGCCCGAGAAGGGCTACTACAAGTGCGCCCGCGTCGTGGGCGACGTGATGGGCAACTACCACCCGCACGGTGACACCTCGATCTACGACACCGTGGTGCGCCTGGCGCAGCCGTGGTCGCTGCGGATGCCGCTGGTGGACGGCAACGGCAACTTCGGTTCCCCGGGCAACGACCCGGCCGCCGCCATGCGGTACACCGAGTGCAAGATGATGCCGCTCGCCATGGAGATGATGCGGGACATCGACGAGGAGACCGTCGACTTCGCCGCCAACTACGACGGCCGCTCGCAGGAGCCGACCGTCCTCCCGGCCCGGATCCCCAACCTGTTGATCAACGGTGCCACCGGTATCGCGGTCGGCATGGCGACCAACATCCCGCCGCACAACCTGCGCGAGGTCGCGTCGGGCGCGCTCTGGGCGCTGGAGCACCCGGAGGCGTCCAACGAGGAGCTGCTCGAGGCCCTGATCGAGCGGATCAAGGCGCCGGACTTCCCGACCGGTGCGCTGATCGTCGGCCGCCGTGGCATCGAGGACGCGTACCGCACGGGCCGTGGCTCGATCACCATGCGGGCCGTGGTGGAGGTCGAGGAGATCCAGGGCCGGCAGTGCCTGGTGATCACCGAGCTGCCGTACCAGGTCAACCCGGACAACCTGGCGCTGAAGATCGCCGACCTGGTCAAGGACGGCAAGGTCGCCGGCATCGCCGACGTCCGCGACGAGTCCTCGTCCCGGACGGGTCAGCGCCTGGTCGTGGTGCTCAAGCGCGACGCCGTCGCCAAGGTCGTGCTGAACAACCTGTACAAGCACACCGACCTGCAGACCAACTTCGGTGCCAACATGCTGGCGCTGGTGGACGGCGTGCCGCGCACGCTGTCGCTCGACGCGTTCATCCGGCACTGGGTGGCCCACCAGGTCGAGGTCATCGTCCGCCGGACGACCTTCCGGCTGCGCAAGGCCGAGGAGCGGGCGCACATCCTGCGCGCGCTGCTCAAGGCGCTGGACCAGATCGACGCGGTGATCGCGCTGATCCGGGCCTCGGAGAGCGCGGACGCGGCCCGCAGCGGCCTGATGAACCTGCTCCGGATCGACGAGATCCAGGCCAACGCGATCCTCGAGATGCAGCTGCGTCGGCTGGCCGCGCTGGAGAGCGCACGGATCCAGAGCGAGCACGACGAGCTGCAGTCCAAGATCAACGAGTACACCGCGATCCTGGCCTCGCCGCCGCGCCAGCGCGAGATCATCTCCGAGGAGTTGACCGCGATCGTCGAGAAGTACGGCGACGAGCGGCGCTCCACGCTGATCCCCTTCGACGGCGACATGTCCGTCGAGGACCTGATCGCGGAGGAGGACATCGTCGTCACGATCACCCGTGGCGGCTACGTCAAGCGGACCAGGTCCGACCTCTACCGCTCGCAGAAGCGCGGCGGCAAGGGCGTGCGCGGTGCCCAGCTGAAGCAGGACGACCTGGTCGACCACTTCTTCGTGACCACCACGCACAACTGGATCCTGTTCTTCACCAACAAGGGCCGGGTCTACCGCGCGAAGGGCTACGAGCTGCCCGACGCGGGCCGGGACGCCCGTGGCCAGCACGTGGCCAACCTGCTGGCCTTCCAGCCGGAGGAGCACATCACCCAGGTGATGGCCGTCCGGACCTACCTGGACAAGCCGTACCTGGTGCTGGCGACCCGGGCCGGTCTGGTGAAGAAGTCCTGGCTGAAGGACTACGACTCCCCGCGCTCCGGCGGCCTGATCGCGATCAACCTGCGGCAGGACGAGGAGGGCAAGGACGACGAGCTGATCGGCGCCGAGCTGGTCTCCGCCGAGGACGACCTGCTGCTGGTGTCCCGCAAGGCACAGTCGATCCGCTTCACCGCGACCGACGACGCGCTGCGGCCGATGAGCCGGGCCACCTCGGGTGTGAAGGGCATGTCGTTCCGCGAGGGCGACGAGCTGCTGTCGATGAACGTGGTGCGGCCGGGGACGTTCGTCTTCACCGCCACCGACGGCGGCTATGCCAAGCGCACTCCGGTGGACGAGTACCGTGTTCAGGGACGCGGTGGATTCGGCACCAAGGCGGCCAAGATCGTCGAGGGTCGCGGATCGCTGGTCGGGGCCCTGGTGGTCGAGGAGACCGACGAGATCATGGCCATCACGCTCTCGGGCGGTGTGATCCGCACCAGGGTTTCCGGAGTTCGTGAAACCGGACGTGACACGATGGGCGTCCAACTGATCAACCTCGGAAAGCGCGACGCGGTCGTGGGCATGGCCCGCAACGCGGAGGCGGAGGACGAGGAGCTGGCCGAGGACGAGGGCACCGCCCTTGAGATCTCGGCTTCGGCTGAGGGTACTGACCATGAGAATTCGGCTACGGCCGAGATTTCGGGTGACATCCCGGCCGAGCAGAACGATGGTGGTACCACGGCGGGTGGCTCGGCCGAACTGGCCTGACCGCAAGCCTTGGTGGCCGGTACCCGCCCCCTGCTGGGCGGGTACCGGCCACTGACCGGTCCCGGGCAATCGGCCCGGGTACCGGAAGAGGACTGAAACGACCAGGGCGGATCGCCGGCCTGGCGGGTTGATGCGGAGGACCAGGGTGAGTGGAGCCACGGGTGCTGCGGGAGGTGCCGCGGGGGGCGGCCTGCCGGGCGCCGCACAGAGCGGGATGCCGTACGGCGGCGGGCCGCAGCCTCCGGCCGAGCACCCGGCCGCGTCCACCTCGCTGATGCCGCCGGTGGCCTCGGCGGGTCAGGGCGGGACGTACGGCGGCGCACCGCAGCCGCCGGCCCAGCCGCCGGCGGCGGGGTTCTCGACGCCGACGACGTACGCCAAGGGTCAGCCGACCCCCGCACGCGGCACCCGGGTCAACTCGGGTGCCCCCGCTGCCCCGGCCGCCCGGCGCGGCGGCCCGGCCCAGTCGGGCGGCCCGGTCGGCCAGCAGGCCGGCGGACTCTCGGGCCGGGTCCGCAAGGCCCGGCTGCGGGTGACCAGGGCCGACCCCTGGTCGGTGATGAAGGTGAGCTTCCTGCTCTCCCTCGCGGTGGGCATCATCATGATCGTCGCGGCTGCGGTGCTCTGGATGACGCTGGACGGGCTGGGTGTCTTCACCTCGCTCAACAGCACCCTGAAGGAGGTCACCGGCTCCGCCGACGGCGCCAGCAGCGTGAACCTAATGGACTACATCGGCTTCAGCTCGGTGATGCTCTTCACCACCCTGATCGCGGTGGTGGACGTGATCCTGATGACGGCGCTGGCGACCCTGTCGGCCTTCATCTACAACACGGCCGCCGGATTCACGGGCGGCATCGAGCTGACGCTCGCGGAAGAGGACTGAGAGTCCGCAGCTCGGACTTGGCTGCGAGCCAGGGTTCACCGATTGCCTGACGGACCGTCGGGAAATATCGGGCACTGCGGAATGAGCGGGCCCCGGAGGCTGTTCCAGCCTCCGGGGCCCGCTGACGTTCGGGTGACAGCTGTGGCGTTCCGGCGTGCCGAGCGGCGTTGCCGAGGGCGCGGTGGATTAGCTGTCCGCGATGTCCGGGGCCGGGCAGGTGACGGGTGGGTTCGGCTGGTCGGAGGTGCGCGGTGGCGCGGATCGCAACGCAGTTGGTCGGAGCGCTGGAAGAACTGCTGGGGGCCCGCCTCCCGCTCCGGGTGCAGGCCTGGGACGGCAGCGCGGCCGGACCGCCGGACGCACCCCTGGTGGTGCTCCGCAACCGCCGCGCGCTGCGCCGGCTGGTCTGGCAGCCGGGCGAGCTCGGCCTGGCCCGGGCGTACGTCTCGGGGGACCTGGACCTGGCGCCCGACGCGGACCTGTACGACGTGCTGACGGCCGTCGCCCGGTTCTCCGAGCGCCCCGACCTCCAGGACCTGCGGTTCGGCCTCCGGGACGCCGTAGGGCCCAAGGGCCGCCGACTGGCCGCCGCCGCGCTGCGGGCCGGTGCGCTCGGGCCACAGCCCACCCCGCCGCCCGAGGAGGCCCGCCCGGCCGAGGGGCGGCTGCACAGCCGGGGCCGCGACCGGGCGGCGATCAGCCACCACTACGACGTGGGCAACGACTTCTACGCCCTGGTGCTGGGCTCCTCGATGGTCTACTCCTGCGCGTACTGGGAGCCGGGCGCCAAGAGCCTGGAGGGCGCCCAGGAGGCCAAACTCGACCTGATCTGCCGCAAGCTGGGCCTGCGGCCCGGGATGCGGCTGCTGGACGTCGGCTGCGGCTGGGGTTCGCTGGTGATCCACGCGGCCCGGCACTACGGCGTCAGCGCGGTCGGGGTGTCCATCTCGGCCGAGCAGGTCGCGCTGGCCCGGGAGCGGGTCTCGGAGGCCGGTCTGAGCGGTCGGGTGGAGATCCGGCTGCAGGACTACCGGGAGATCCAGGACGGCCCCTTCGACGCGATCTCCAGCGTCGGCATGGCCGAACACGTCGGCACCTCCCAGTACCTGACGTACGCGGCCGGGCTCTACCAACTGCTCACCCCGGGCGGACGGCTGCTCAACCACCAGATCGCCCGCCGCCCGAGCTGCCCCGGCGAACCGTACGTGACCAGCCCGTTCATAGAGCGGTACGTCTTCCCGGACGGTGAGCTCTCACCGGTCGGCAGCACGGTCTCGCTGCTGGAACAGGCCGGCTTCGAGGTCCGCGACGTCGAGTCGCTCCGCGAGCACTACGGCCTGACGCTGCGGGAGTGGGTCTCCAACCTGGAGGCCAACTGGACCGAAGCCGTCCGCTCGGTCGGGCGCGGCCGGGCCCGGGTCTGGCGCCTCTACATGGCAGCCTGCGCCCTCGCCTTCGAGGAGAACCGCATCGGGGTCAACCAGGTCCTCGCCGTCCGCACCGGCACCGCCGGCGACAGCGGCCTCCCAGCCACCCGCCGGCAGTGGCTGGGCGCCGGCCGGGACGCGGCCCTCGGCGACCTCGGGCCCGGAGGCGAACCCGCAGCTGGAGTGCCCGGAGGAACGGATTTGGGAGATCGGCCGACGGTCCGCTAATCTTTGAGTGCGGCAAGGGCCTATAGCTCAGACGGTTAGAGCGCTTCCCTGATAAGGAAGAGGCCACAGGTTCAAGTCCTGTTAGGCCCACCTGCAAAGAAGGCCCGGAGTGATCTCACTCCGGGCCTTCTGCTTGTTCCCGACGGAGTTGCTTCGGCAGGTAGGTCGGATGGCGTGACCGTGGTCACTTCCGGTGGTTGTACTTGGTGCGCAGAGGCATCTTGGGGTGGACGACTCGAAACTGCTGTGAATTTGGGGATAGCCGGCGTCAGTACCGGTCATTGGATCTGTGGACGTAGCGCGACCTTTGCTCCTGCTGGCGGATGCTCCAGCCCCCGTACGCCCTGGGTGAAAGGGCGGTCCACCGTTCACTCCAACCATGGAGGCATCCCCATGTCCATGAAGCTGCCCTGCTCGAGTCCCGGACGCTCCGCGAGAGCCTGAGCGAGCGCGTCGACGCGCTCGACAAGGTCAAGGCGCTGTCCCTGCTGCCGGACGGGGTCCACGTCACCACGCAGATGGTCGCCGACTACTTCGAGGTCGGCGAGAGGGCCGTCAACTCGCTCGTCCAGCGGCACCGGGCCGAGCTGGAGGGAAACGGGTTCGTCGTTCTGCGGCCTGTGGATAACTCTGGATTCGTTGGCTTCAACTTGAAGCCAACGCAGGTCAGGGGGCGTTGGATGGCGATCTACCCCCGCCGGGCCGTCCTCAACATCGCGATGCTGCTGCGGGACAGCGAGGTCGCGCGGAGCGTGCGGCGGTACCTGCTCGACGCGGAGCGGGCGGGACGCGAGCCGCAGGCGGGCCCGTACCTCGACTTCGACTTCGAGGGGATGGCCGTGGAGTTGGAGCGACGGTTGCTGGCCGGGACGGTCGGGGAGCGGCTGGCGCGCTGCGAGGCGATGTTGATCGCGGACCGGGTGCTGGTCGGAGCCATGAGCGCGCGGCTGTGCGAGGTGGCGGCGGATGTCCGGGAGCTGCGGCGGGGGCGATGGGTGTGGCGGCGCTGAGGGGGCCGTGACGGGCGCCGGTATGACAGGAGGCGCGGCGTCAATCCTGTGCTCGGATCGGCCGGTTGGAGGTGATGGCGGCCACCCGGGAACCGGTTACCGGTGTGTATCATCGGCCGCAGGGCGGTCTGCCACCAGGGCCGCTGGTTCGTGCTCGTACACCCGAGGACTCGCGAGGTGGTCTCTTCCCCTTCAGGGAGAGCTCTGCTGAGTCCGCCCCCATGTAAGCAAGAAGGACGAGGTCCCGCGGTGAAGAAGCTTCTCCTGGTCGCCCTGGTCGCCCTCGGCGGCTTCTTTGTCTACCGTCAGGTCCAGGCGGACCGTGCCGAGCAGGACCTGTGGACCGAGGCGACCGACCCGGTCCCCGCCTCCCGCTGAGGCACTGCCGCTGAGGCATCGGACGATCTTTCGGGGGCCGCTCGCGGTCTCCCCGTCGGGTCGGTCCTGACCGGACGGCCAGGACCGACCCGCGATCCCGCTCAGACGGATACCTGCTCACAGATTGTCCGCCGGAGCGGGTACGCTGGTGCGCAGCAAACCGCACGGGGCTTTAGCTCAGTTGGTAGAGCGCTGCCTTTGCAAGGCAGATGTCAGGAGTTCGAGTCTCCTAAGCTCCACGTGCACGGACGCCCCGGACCGATAATGGTCCGGGGCGTTCGTCGTCCCGGCGTTCGTTGTCCCGGTGCGAGTGTGCGAGCGGGAGGCAGGTGGGTCGGTGGCTCGGAGCGGAGCGCGGCGGCCGGAGCCGCTCACGGGTGCGGCACCCGGGTCGGCACGGGTCTGGTACGCGGCATACGGCTCGAACATGAATCTCGACCGGCTGGTCTGCTATCTGGCCGGGGGCCGGCCGTCCGGTGGGGCCCGGGAGTATCCGGGTTGCCGGGATCGGCGGCGGCCGGCGCGGGCGGTTCCCGTGCTGTTGCCCGGGCGGCTCTACTTCGCGTTCGAATCGCGGGTGTGGACCGGCGGGATGGGCTTCTACGACCCGATGGACCCGGGCGAGATGCCCGCCCGTGCCTACCTGCTGACGGCTGGCCAGTTCTCGGACGTCGCGGCCCAGGAGATGCACCGGGCTCCCGGGCCCGACCTGGACCTGAGTGGGGTGCTGGCGACGGGACGGGCCCGGCTCGGTCCGGGCCGGTACGAGACGCTGGTCTGTCCCGGTGTGCTGGACGGGTACCCCGTGCTGACGTTCACCGCCCCCTGGCGGAGCGCGGAGGCCGAGCTGAACGCGCCGTCGGCCGCCTATCTGGGGCATCTCAGCGAAGGTCTGGCCGCCGCCCACGGCTGGAGCGAGGCGCGGATCGCCGCCTACCTGGGCAGTCGTCCGGGCGCCCGGACGGGTCGGTCGGCGCAGTAGGCAGTAGCGGTACGAGCGGTAGGAGCGCACGAAAGGGCCGCCGGCCCGGTGCGGCAGGGGCGGCGGCCGATTCGGCTCAGGTGCGGGGTGGGTGCGGGGTGGGACGCGTCAGTGCGGCTTGCGCGGGTCGTGCGGCTTGGGGCGGTCGCCGGGGGCCGGGTGGCCGGGCTCGGGGTCAGGGGCGGGGTCCGGGTCCGGGGTGGGAGCGGGGTTGGGGTTGGAAGAGACACTATGTGAGCCGTTCAGCATGCTGTCGCCCATCGGGGAACCTCCGGCGGTGCCATAGGGGGTGTCCTGGCCGGCCGAGGGCTCGACCAGCCATTCCGGCGCGCTCTGCCGCCGCCACCACTGCCAGGCGATCACGCCGGTCCCGACCGCCAGGGTGCCCGCGACGGCGAGGCCGGTGGCCCAGCCGCTGCGCTGCTCCTTCCTGGCGTTCCTGGCCGCCAGGTCGCTGATCTCGGCCGCACTCACATGGCCGTGCAGCGCGGTGAGGGCGGCGCTGCCGCGCAGTTGGGCCTCGTGGGCGACGGGGGTGATGACCGAGCGGGCGCTGTCGACGGCGTCGGTGACCTTGTCGGTGACCTTGGGGACGACGCTGCTCCTGGTGGTCTCCGCAGCCTTGCTCGCCGAGTGCTTGGCCGCCAGGGCGGCTTCCTGGGCCCGGTGGACGGCCTTGAGGGTGCTCTGCTGGGTCTGCGGCGGGAGGGCGAAGAAAGCCTGCTCCAGCTGTGGGGCCACTCGCTTCACGTACTGGACACGGGCGGCGTGTGCCGCGTTGGCCGCGCCGGTCCTGGCCTGGGTGCTTGCCGAGCCGACCTTGGGGCCGAGTGCTTCCAGCGCCGGGCCGAACCGCTGCATCGCCTCGTCTGCGTAGTGCAGCGCGGTGTGCCGGGCGGTGGTGGCATAGGGCGCGAGAGTGTCCCTGGTCTTTTCGGCCGTCTCACGAGCTGAGTCCAAACGGGTCACGAGCTTCTCCTCCTCGGTGGCGTCCTATATGCACATTTCCACCTGTTTCGAGATCATGCATGCCCATCTGTCCCTCGGCGCGCCGGGTTGCGCCGTACGCGGGGTGGGGACGGGGACGGAACGGCGACGGGACGGGACGGCGACGAGGGTGCGGTGGGGTCGATCGGGCCGGGCGGTGGTCGGAACGGGGAGGGCGGGCTTGCGGCCCGGTCAGGGACGGCGCGTGGGATGATTTGCGGTGTCCGGTGCGATAGGTACATAGGAAGGCAGCTCGTGGCCGAGGAACTGTTCGCCACTCTGAAGACCAACCACGGCGACATCGTGATCAAGCTCTTCCCGAACCACGCCCCGAAGACGGTGGCGAACTTCGTGGGGCTGGCCGAGGGCACCCGGGAGTGGATCGACCCGAGGACCGGGCAGCAGGGCGAGGGCGGCCTGTACGACGGCACCGTCTTCCACCGGGTGATCGCCGGCTTCATGCTCCAGGGCGGCGACCCGCTGGGCACCGGCACCGGCGGCCCGGGCTACGAGTTTGCCGACGAGTTCCACCCGGACCTGGCGTTCAACCGGCCGTTCCTGCTGGCCATGGCCAACGCCGGCCCGGGTACCAACGGCTCCCAGTTCTTCATCACGGTCGAGCCGACCCTCTGGCTGACCCGCAAGCACACCATCTTCGGCGAGGTCCTCGACGAGGCGAGCCGGCAGGCCGTGTCGACGATCGGCGCCACCAAGACCGGGCCTGACGACCGCCCGGTCGACGACGTCGTGATCGAGTCCGTGGAGATCAGGCGCGGCTGACGCCGCCCCGCAGTAACCTTGGCGGTCCCGGTGGCGCTCCCGACACGGTGTGCGTGGCCGGGATCAGTCATGACGGGACAGTCATGAGGAGGGAACCCCGGATGCTTCCGGACGAACCGGCCCGACCGCAGGCTGAGGAGCACCCCGGGCTGCCCGGCTGCTACCGGCACCCCGAGCGCGAGACGGGCATCGCCTGTTCCCGCTGCGGGCGACCGATCTGCCCGCAGTGCATGGTGAGCGCCTCGGTGGGCTTCCACTGCCCGGAGTGTGTGGGCGGCGGCGCCCGGCAGGTCCGGGCGGCCACCACCCGGTTCGGTGGGCGGCCGGTCGGGGACGAGGCGCTGGTCACCAAGATCCTGATCGGGATCAACCTGCTGGTCTTCGTGCTGACGCAGTACGTCCACCCGGAGTGGCGGCAGCTGCTCAGCGTGTTCAGCTACCCGTCCCAGAACGGCGCTCCGGCGCTGGGCGTCGCCGCCGGGCCGGACCAGTGGTACCGGCTGGTGTCGGCCATGTTCGTGCACCTCAGCGAGTTCCACATCGGGGCGAACATGGTGTCGCTCTGGGTGCTCGGCCCGCAGCTGGAGAAGGTACTGGGCCGCCTGCGGTTCCTCGGCCTGTACTTCGTCTCCGGCGTGGTCGGCAACGCCCTGGTCTTCCTGGCCTCCGACGGGAACGCGTACTCCGCCGGTGCCTCCGGGGCGATCTTCGGGCTGCTGGGGGCCACGGCGGTGCTGTTCCGGGCCAGCCGGGTCCCGCTGGGGCCGGTGATCGCGCTGCTGGTCTTCAACCTGGTGATCACGTTCTCGGTGCCGCAGATCGACTGGCGGGCCCACGTCGGCGGCCTGGTGGCCGGCACGATCGCCGGGGTGGGGCTGATGTACGCCCCACGGGCGCACCGGAATCTGGTGCAGGGGTTGACGGTGGCCGCGATGGTGGGCCTGGCACTGGTGATCATGCTGATCGAGACGGCCCGCCTCGGGGCGTGAGCCGGCTGCGGGCCCGGCTGCGTAGCCGGTTCTGTGGGCGGGCTGGCTGAGCGACTGGGTGAGCGGTTGTCCACAGCGCATGTGGGGTTGTGCACACCCGGTGGTGCGCCCCCTCGGCCGCAGATCCTGCTACGCGCGTCCAGCTGTGGGTATGCCTGATTTCGGCGGCAGTTGGCGGGTCGCGGACAGGAAAGTTATCCACAGGCTGGGGTGACTTTTCCCCACTGTGGATAACCGTGTGGATAAACACATCATCCGATTGACCGGGTGGCCTTCGGGCCCGGTATCCGGACAGCCGGAAGCACCACCCCTGCCGACAGGCCGGGCGGTGCTTCCGCCGGAGCTCAGTGGCTCGGAGCGGGCGGGCCTACTTCCACTGGGTGGAGACGCCGAAGCCCGCCGCGATGAAGCCGAAGCCGGCCAGGATGTTCCAGTTGCCCCAGCTGCTGATCGGCCAGGTGCCGCTGGTCACGTAGTAGGTGACGATCCACACGAGTCCGACCAGGAAGAGCGCCAGCATCAGCGGGGCTACCCAGCTGCGACCGGAACTGATCTTCACCGCGGTCGCGTTGGTCGGCGGTGTGTAGTCGGACTTCTTGCGGAGTCGAGACTTCGGCACGAGGGGATCTCCTGTCGATGCGCTGTGACCGCGCAGGGTGCAGCGGGGGCGGGCGGCTGTGGGGACCGGTCTGTGACGGGGGACGATCGGCCCGGATGTCCACAGGTCGACCTGAGGACTTCCGGACAGGCGCTCCGCACATGCCACCGGCGTCCGTTAGCGTAGTGGCTCGCCGGGTCTGAAGGAGATAAGGGTACGGTGCCTAATTTCACGATTCCCTCCAACCCCGGCTCCGGCCGCCGTTCCGGCACCCGAATTGTCGGACGTGTCCTGACCTGCGCCGTCTTCGCACTGGCCGGACTGCTCTTCTACATCAGCGCGCAGACCGCCCGGGGCACCGATCTGCGGACCGACAACACCCTGCTGCACCTCAGTGACGTGATACAGCAGCGCAGCACCCAGAACCAGCAGGCGCAGGCCCAGCTGGGTGATCTGCAGGACCGCGCGGACGCGCTCGCCAAGGAGCAGGGGCAGAGCCCGGCCGACTCCGCGCAGCTCAAGGCGTTGCAGCAGGCCGCCGGGCTGCAGCCCCTGCAGGGCCCGGGGCTGACCGTGACGCTCAACGACGCCCCGCCCGGTGCCACCGCGCGCATCCCCGGGGTCCCCGACCCCGGCGTCAACGACCTGGTGATCCATCAGCAGGACATCCAGGCCGTGGTGAACGCCCTCTGGCGGGGTGGTGCCGAGGGGATCCAGGTGATGGACCAGCGGCTGATCGCCACCAGTGCGGTGCGCTGCGTCGGCAACACGCTGCTGCTGCAGGGACGGGTGTACTCGCCGCCGTACGTGATCAAGGCGGTGGGGAGGACGGACGGGCTGCGCGCAGCGGTCGCGGCCGACTCCGCCATCCGCAACTACCTGCAGTACGTCGCGGCCTACGGGCTCGGCTGGAAGGTCCAGGAGAGCACCGACCTGACCGTCCCCGGCTACTCGGGCACCGCCGACCTGCGGTCGGCCGCGAGGGGCTGAGCGGGCCGGTGGCACGGAGGTCTGGCGCTCGGCTGTAGCGGGTCGGCGGGCGCGCCGGGGGAAGACCCGCGATATTCGCCTGCACGGCGGGCGGGTCGGTCTAGTCTTGACCCCGACCTGAACCTCTAGGAGCACCATGTACGGCTGGATCTGGCGGCACCTGCCGGGGAACACCCTCGTCCGGACGATCCTCGCACTGCTGCTCGTCGTCGGGGTGGTCTACGTCCTGTTCCAGTACGTCTTCCCGTGGGCGGAGCCGCTGCTGCCCTTCGGCGACGTCACGGTGGACCAGAGCGGCACCGGGTGACCGGGCCCCGTACTTCAGGAGTACCGCGCGTATGACCCCCGTCGGCAGCTCGCCCCGGATCCTCGTCGTGGACAACTACGACAGCTTCGTCTTCAACCTCGTCCAGTACCTGTACCAGTTGGGGGCCACCTGCGAGGTGGTCCGCAACGACGAGGTGACGGTCGAGCACGCCGTGCGCCGGGCAGACGAGGAGGGCTTCGACGGGGTGCTGCTCTCCCCCGGCCCCGGCGCGCCGGAGGAGGCCGGGGTCTGCATCGAGATGGTGCACCACTGTGCGCGGATCGGGCTACCGGTGTTCGGCGTGTGCCTCGGCCTGCAGTCGATCGCCGTCGCGTACGGCGCGCTGGTGGACCGGGCGCCCGAGCTGCTGCACGGGAAGACCTCGGCGGTGACGCACGAGGACGGCGGGGTCTTCGAGGGCCTGCCGTCGCCGCTCACGGCGACCCGCTACCACTCGCTGGCGGTCGAGCCGGGTACCGTCCCGCCGGAGCTGGTGGTGACCGCGCGGACCGCGAGCGGGGTCGTGATGGGGCTGAGGCACCGTGAGCACCCGGTCGAGGGCGTGCAGTTCCATCCCGAGTCGGTGCTGACCGAGGGCGGTCACCGGATGCTCGCCAACTGGCTCGCGCAGTGCGGTTTCCCGGAGGCCGTGAGCCGCTCGGCGGGTCTCGCACCGGTGATCGGCCGGGGCTGAGCAGGTGACGACGCTACGCCCGGAGGGGGGCAGGCAGGCCGGGCCGGATCCGGGCGACTGGGGCGTGTACGAGCCGGCGCCGGAGTACCCCTGGCCGGCGGGCGAGGACCTGGGCGAGCAGACGATGCAACTGCGCGCGATACCCGGCGTCGGTCCGCCTGCCGGTCTGCCTGCCGGGATGCCGTCAGGGGAGCCGTACGGCGGCCAGGAAGATGGCCAGGACGGCAGCCGGGCGGGCCGGCGGCAGGTGGCGCAGGGTCGGGTGGCGCAGGGCCGGGTGGCGCTGAGTGCGGGCAACGGACGGCGCCGGGCGAGCGGGCGCTCCGCCGGACCGCGCCCGCGCCCCAAGGAGGCCGGGCAGGTGGTGGCGGCCCGGCTGGTCGGCGAGCTGTTCATCACCCTCGGGATGCTGATGCTGCTCTTCGTCGCGTACCAGCTGTGGTGGACCAACGTGCAGGCCGACGCCTCCGCCGCCGGTACCCGCAGCCGCCTGGAGCAGCAGTGGAACCAGGCCCCGCCCGCTCCGTCGGGGGGTACGGCCAAGCCCGCCGGGGCCTTCGAGCCGGGGCAGGGCTTCGCGGTCCTGTACATCCCCAAGCTTGGGTTGAAGTACCCGATCGCCGAGGGCACCGGGAAGCAGCAGGTGCTCGACAAGGGCCTGGTGGGGCACTACACCGGCACGGCGATGCCCGCCGACCAGGCCGGAAACTTCGCCATCGCCGCGCACCGGACGACGCACGGGCAGCCCTTCCGCAAGATCGGGCAGCTGGTGCCCGGGGACAAGATCGTGGTCGAGACCGCGACGTCGTTCTACACGTACCAGGTGGCAGGCGGCATCCCCGAGACGCCGCCGTCCAATGTGACGGTGATTCAGCCCGTCCCGAAGGGATCGCCGTTCACCCAGCCCGGTCGCTACATCACCCTGACGACCTGCACACCGGAGTTCAGCGCCCGGGGCCGGCTGATCGTCTTCGGCAGGCTCCTCGACGAACGGCCGAGGAGCCAGGGCGAGCCTCCCGCTCTCACGGGTGACTGAGCGTCGTTAATGGGGTGTGGAGAAGGAACGGGAGACCCCGGGTCACGAACAGCACCGCCGGAGCCCGGTGGCGGCGCTGCTCGGCGTGGTGGGTGAGCTGCTGATGACGGCGGGGCTGGTGCTGGCCCTGTTCGTCGGGTACTCGCTCTGGTGGACGGACGTGGTCGCGGAGGGCCGCTCCGGACAGGCCGGGGACAGACTGCGGCAGAGCTGGTCGGCACCGCCCGTACCGCGCCCCCCGGGCGCGCCGGAGGCCGCTCCCCCGGTGTACGCCGCCGGGGACGGGGTGGGCTTCCTGCACGTGCCCGCACTCGGCCGGGGCAACCAGACGCTGATCCGGATGGGAACGGACCCGGACGTGCTCAACGAGGGCGTCGCCGGGGTCTACCAGCAGCCGTACCGCGCGGCGATGCCCTGGGACCCGGACGGCAACTTCGCCCTGGCGGCCCACCGGGACGGGCACGGCGCCAGGTTCCACGACCTGGACCAGGTCGCCAAGGGCGACGCGATCGTGGTCGAGACCCGCGACAACTGGTACGTCTACCGGGTGGACGGCACCCTGCCGCAGACCTCCAGTTACGACACCGCCATCGTCGCGCCCGTCCCGGCGGAGTCGCCCTACCAGGGCCCCGGGCGCTACATCACGCTGACCACCTGCACCCCCGTCTACACCTCCCGCTACCGCATGGCGGTCTGGGGCAGCCTGGTCCGCGTCGACGAGATGGACGCCCGGCGGACGCCGCCGCCGGAGCTGCGCTGACCTGCGAGGTTTTCTAGTGGTCAACATGACCACTAGAAAATTGCCGGGGCGCGGAGTCGTGGTGTTCCCCCGGCGGGCGGTCCTCAACGTGGCGATGCTGCTGCGGGACAGCGAGGTGGCCCGGCAGGTGCGGGGACGGTTGCTGGACCTGGCGGAGCGGCCCGAGGCGAGCACCGGGCGGGGTACAGAGGGGGCGGGGGCGGTAAGAGGGACAGGTTGTCCCTCTTACCGCCCCCGCGCCCTGTCCGTCGTGGGTCGGGCGCCTACTGCCCCGGCGGCGGGCTGCCGGGGCCCTGGCCCGGGGTCTTGTCGGCGGCGCGGGTGAAGAGGGTGATGACGGTGCCGGGGGGCTGCTGGCTGCCGGCGGCGGGGGTGCTGTACATCACGATGGAGTTCGGGTCCGGCGGGCTGAGCGGGCCGAGGGTGTAGTTGAGGCCCAGACCCTGCAGCTGCTTGATGGCTTCCTTGAGGGTCACGTTCTGCAGCGGCGGGACGGTCGCGTTCTGGGCCATCTTGCCGACCGTGATGGTGACGTTCGCGCCCTTCTTGAGGGAGCCGCTCTTGGGCGACTGGTCGATGACCACGCCGTCCTTGGTCTGGTCGGTGACGGTCTGCGTCTTGGGCACCGCGTTGAAGCCCGCGTCGCTGAGGGCCTGGGTCGCGGCGTCCTGCTGCTGGCCGATGACGTTCGGCACCGGGGTCTTGCCCTGCCCGGAGGAGACCACCAGGTTGATGGCGGTGCCCGGGGCGGCGGTGCCGCTCGGGTCCGTCGAGATGACCGAGTCCTGGGGGACGGTGTCGCTGGCCTGGTAGGTGGTGTTGCCGACGGTGAAGCCGGCTGCGGTGATGGCGGTGGCCGCGTCGCTCGAGGACTTCCCCCGGACGTCCGGGACGGCGCTCGAGGTCGGGGCGGCGGCGATGTGGAGCTTGATCGTGCCGTCGGGCGCGATCAGGAGACCGGCGGCCGGCTCCTGGGTGCAGACCTGGCCGACCTTGATGGTCGCGTCCGGGCAGGGGATCTGGTCGACCTGGGCGGCCTGGAGCTTGGCGTTCTGGGCCTTCGCCGCAGCCTGGGCGTCGGTCAGGGTCTTGCCGACCAGGTTGGGGACGGAGACCTTGCCGGCGGCGCCACCGCCCGTCTTGGTCATCGCCGCGACCACGAAGTACGCGCCGACCAGGACCAGCACCGCCGCGACGGCGAGGATGATCCAGGAGGTGTTGTTCTTCTTCGGGGAGTCCTGGCGACGGCCGCCACGGTCGTAGCCGTCGTCGTAGCCGCCGCCGTTGTCGGGGTAGCCGGTGTCCTGGTAGCCGTAGCCCTGCTGCGGGCCGCCGACCTGGGGCAGCATGGTGGTCGCGCCGGCCGGGCCCTGCTGCGGGAGCAGGTTGGTCTGGCCGTACGGGTCGTGCTGCGCCGGGTAGCCCTGCTGGTCGTAGCCGTAGCCCTGGGCGCCCATGCCGTACGCGGCGGCCTGCTGGGCGGCGGCGACCGGGAGGCCGTCGAGGAAGCGCTCGATGTCGTCGCGCATCTCGTCGGCGCTCTGGTACCGGTAGTCGCGGTCCTTGGTGAGTGCCTTGAGCACGATCGCGTCGATCTCGGGCCGCAGCTCGGGGTCGTACGTGGACGGCGGCAGCGCCTCCTCGCGGACGTGCTGGTACGCCACCGCGACCGGGGAGTCGCCGACGAACGGCGGCCGGACGGCCAGCAGCTCGTACAGCAGGCAGCCGGTGGAGTAGATGTCGGAGCGCGCGTCGACCTGCTCGCCCTTGGCCTGCTCGGGGGAGAGGTACTGGGCGGTGCCGATGACGGCCGAGGTCTGCGTCATCGTCATGCCGGCGTCACCCATCGCACGGGCGATGCCGAAGTCCATGACCTTGACGTTGCCCTGCCGGGTGAGCATCACGTTCGCGGGCTTGATGTCGCGGTGCACGATGCCGGCCCGGTGCGAGTACTCCAGCGCCTGCAGGATGCCGATGGTCATCTCGAGCGCGCGCTCGGGCAGCAGACGTCGGCCGGAGTGCAGCAGCTCGCGCAGGGTGGAGCCCTCGACGTACTCCATCACGATGTACGGGATGGAGATGCCGTCGATGTAGTCCTCGCCGGTGTCGTACACGGCGACGATGGCGGGGTGGTTCAGTGAGGCCGCCGACTGTGCCTCGCGGCGGAAGCGGGCCTGGAACGAGGGATCCCGGGCCATGTCGGCCCGGAGCGTCTTCACTGCGACGGAGCGGCCGAGCCGGCTGTCATGGGCGAGGTAGACCTCGGCCATGCCGCCGCGTCCGAGGACGCCGCCGAGCTCGTACCTGCCGCCGAGGCGACGAGGCTCTTCCATAGTTCCGACCCTCTCCCTCACCGGCTGGTGAGGATGTGACGTAGGTGTCCCCGCACGCTCTGTTGGACGCCGCCGACGCCACGCTGGTTCTGGTGACCTCGGCCTCACGGCCGGGGCCGTGAGTGGGCAGCGGGTAGACCCGCTGCTTGCGGACACGCTACCGGTCGCGCACCCGACAACCGGCCCCGGCTGTCGGCATGTGACCGGACCGGTATCCGGGCGGCGGCTCTCGCGGATCCAAGTGTGACAAATGGCCGGGGGTGGAGACGGCTACTTGTTCAACACCGCCTCCATGATCGACTTGGCGATCGGGGCCGCGATGCCGCCGCCGCTGATCTCGTTGCTCTGGGCCGCGCCGTCCTCGACCACCACCGCGACCGCGACCGGCGAGCTGTTGCCGACCTTGGCGTACGAGACGAACCAGGCGAACGGCAGCCCGCTGTTGTCCTGGCCGTGCTGGGCGGTGCCGGTCTTGCCGCCGACGGTGACGCCGTCGATCTGCGCCTTCTTGCCGGTGCCGTCCTGGACCACGGACTCCATCATCTGCTGCAGCTTCTGCGCGGTGGCCGGGCTGACGGGCTGGCTCAGCTGGTGCGGCGAGTGCTTGGAGATGGTGGTGAGGTTGGCCGCGCGCTCCTCGTCGACGAGGTACGGCTCCATCTCGCTGCCGTTGTTGGCGATCGCCGCCGCGACCATCGCCATCTGGAGCGGGGTGGCCTGGGTGTTGTGCTGGCCGATCGAGTCCTGGGCGGTGCCGTCCGGCGAGGAGTTGAGCGGGAAGGTGCTCTTCGCGACGCTGATCGGGATGGTGAGCTTGGGGTTGTTGAAGCCGAACTTCTCGGCCTCGGCCCGCATCTTGTCCTTGCCGAGATCGGCGCCGATCTTGCCGTAGACCGTGTTGCAGGAGATCGCCAGCGCGTACTTGAGCGTGGCGTTCGCGCACTGCTCGTCCGGGCTGTCGTTGTTCAGCGGCGTGTTGGTGCCCGGCAGGATGTACGTCTGCGGGGTGTCGGTGGCGTCGTCCGGGCTCTGGTACTTGCCGTTCTCGAACGCCGCCGCCGCCGTGACCAGCTTGAAGGTCGAGCCGGGCGGATAGGTCTGCGACAGCGCCCGGTTGAGCATCGGAGCGTTCTTGTCGGCGTTCAGCGTGGTCCAGGCCTTGGAGTCGGCGTCGCTCTGGCCGGCGATGGTCGACGGGTCGTACGAGGGCGTGGAGACCAGCGCGAGGATGGCGCCGGTGCGCGGGTCGATGGCGACCGCCGCGCCCTTCTTGTCACCCAGGCCGTCGAAGGCGGCCTTCTGCGCCTTGGCGTCGATCGTGGTGACCACGTCGCCGCCCTGCTTCTGCTTGCCCGTCAGCATGTCGAGGGTGTTGCGGAAGAACAGCCGGGAGTCGGTGCCTGACAGGATGCCGTCCTCGATGGACTCCAGCTGGGTGCTGCCGAACGACTGCGAGGAGTAGCCGGTGACCGGGGCGTACATCGGGCCGTCGGTCCAGCCCTGCTTGTACTTGAAGCGGTAGCCGTTCACGAAGTCGGACTTCGTGACCGGGTTGCCGCTCACGATGATGTTGCCGCGCGGGTAGGCGTAGCGGTCGAACTTGTTCCGGTCGTTGTGGCTGTTCAACGCGTAGGTGTTGGCCTCGACGCCCTGCACCCAGTTGGTGCGGACCATCAGGGCGAGGATCAGTACGAGGCAGAAGATCGAGACCCGCCGGATTGGCTTGTTCACGAGTCGGCTCCCTTCTTCCGTGTCGGTCGGTCGGTGGTGGTGGTCAGGTGTCTGACGGTGGTCGCGTGTCGGTCGGCCGTCGGGTGCCGGTAGGTGGGCACGCGTCGGTCGGTGGTCGCGCAGACACAGTCAAGCGCACAGTCAAGCGCACATTCATTCACGCGTCCGCAGCCCGGGTCGGTTCCGGCGTGGGCGCCGGGTGTGGCGCGGGGGCGGCCGGGCGGCGGGCGCTGTCGCTGATCTTGATCAGGATCGCGATCAGCGCCCAGTTGGCGACCACCGACGAGCCGCCCTGGGCCAGGAACGGCATGGTCATACCGGTCAGTGGGATCAGCCCGGTGACGCCGCCCGCCACCACGAAGACCTGCAGCGCGAACGCCGACGAGAGCCCGACGGCGAGCAGCTTGCCGAACGGGTCGCGGGCCGCGACCGCCGTCCGCAGGCCGCGCTGGACGATCAGCCCGTACAGCAGGAAGAGCGCCATCATCCCGGCCAGCCCGAGTTCCTCGCCGAAGGAGCCGAGGATGAAGTCGCTCTTCGCGGCGAACTGGATCAGCCAGGAGCGGCCCTGGCCGAGGCCGGCGCCGGTGACGCCACCGGAGCCGAAGGCCATCAGGGTCTGGCCGATCTGTTCGGTGGAACCCGGCGGCGCCTTGGGGCCGAACGCCGCCATCGGGTGCAGCCAGGCGTCGATCCGGATCCTTACGTGCTGCTCGGAGCGGGCGACCACGGCCGCGCCGCCGACCGACATCAGCAGGCCGAAGACGATCCAGCTGGTGCGCTCGGTGGCGACGTAGAGCATCACCACGAAGAGGCCGAAGAACAGGAAGGAGGTGCCGAGGTCGGTCTCGAAGACCAGGATCAGGATCGAGAGCAGCCAGACCACGACGATCGGTCCGAGGTCACGCCCGCGCGGCAGGTAGATGCCGAGCAGGCGGTGGCTGGCGAGGGCCAGGGCGTCCCGTTTGACCATCAGGTAGCCGGCGAAGAACACCGCCAGGATGATCTTCGCGAACTCGCCGGGCTGGAACGAGAAGCCGCCCAGGTGGATCCAGATCTTCGCGCCGTAGTCCTCCCGGCGGGCCGGGAAGAAGGCGGGCGCGGCGAGCAGCACCAGGGCGACGGCCATCGAGATGTAGGTGTAGCGCTGCAGGATCCGGTGGTCCTTGAGCAGCACGACGACGCCGATGAACAGCGCGATGCCCAGACCCGACCACATCAGTTGGTTCGCCGCCGCCGGGAAGTTGCCGCGCAGCAGCGGTCCGGCCTTGTCGAGCCGCCAGATCATCACCAGGCCGAGCCCGTTGAGCAGGGTGGCGAGCGGTAGCAGCAGCGGGTCGGCGTACGGCGCGAAGCGGCGCATCACCAGGTGTGCGACCAGGGCCAGCGCCCCCATGCCGAGCCCGTACTCCAGCATCCCGGCGGGGACCTTCCGGTCCATCGCGAAGCCGACGTTGGCGTACGCGCAGACCGGCAGCAGCACCGCGAAGGCCAGCAGGGCCAGCTCGGTGCCCCGGCGGCCCCGCGCCCGCTGCGGGGTGATCGGAGTGGTCGCCCGCCACGGACGGCGCCCGGCGCGGCCGCGAAGGTCCAGGATGCTCACGGGCTGACCGCCCGCTGCCCGTCGCCTGATGTCCGTTGCCTGATGTCCGCCGCCCGAGGTCCGCTACCCGAGGTCCGCTGTCTGAAGTCTGCTGCCTGAGGTCTGCCGTTACTTCGCCGGGCAGTTGCCCGCCAGCGTCTGTTCCTGCGGGGTGAGCGTCGGAGCGGTGCCGGACCCGGCGGCCGTGGGGGTGCCCGTCGCCTGGTTCGGGATGGCGGCGCTCGGGCTGGGGCTCGGGCCGGTGGTGCGGAATCCGACGCTGGTCACCGGGGCGCCGCCCGTGCTCGCGGTCGGCGTCGTGCCGGGGGTCTGCGTGCCGGTGGCGCCGTCGGCGACCTTCTTGCACACCGCCGCCTGGGCGCTCAGGTGCTGGACCTGATCGCGGGCGTCGTCCAGGCTCTTGGCCTGGATGGTGTCGGTGACCTGGGTCCGTTGGTAGGCGGGCAGGTACTTGAGCTGGACGTCGCCGAACTGCTGGTAGACCGAGGAGAGGCTCAGACCCGCGAGGTTCTGGTTGACGCCCCGGTACACCGCGACGACATCGCCGTCCGCGCCGACGTAGTACTGGTCCTGGGTCCAGCGCCAGCCGAAGTAGCCGCCTCCGCCGAGCAGGCCGAGCGTGACGGCGACGGCCAGGGTGACCTTCAGCCAGCGGCCCTTGCGGCGCGGCTGGTCCTCGTCCTCGGCGTCGTAGTCGTCGTCGTACGCCTGCGGCTCGGCGTCGCCGAAGGTGCCGTACGCGCCGGAGCCGTCGCCGTAGCCCTCGCCGCCGTAGCCGTCCGGGTACCCGTCGCCGTAGCCCTCGGCGGGGCCGAAGCCGGGGGCCGCGCCGTCGTAGCCGCTGGCCGGGCCGAAGGAGCCCTGCGGGCTCTGCGGGCTCTGCGGCGGGCGGCCGAGGCCGGACGCCCGGCCGGCCGGGGTGTTCAGGATGAAGTGGTCGTGCGCCGTGGACGGCGGCGCCTCGGCGACCGCGCCGACGACCACCGGGACGTCGGCGAGCCGGCCGCTGAGGGTGTCGGTGGCGCCGACGTCGATCACGTCCGCGACGATGCAGGTGATGTTGTCCGGGCCGCCGCCGCGCAGGGCGAGCTGGATCAGTTCCTGGATGGTCTGCTCGGGGGAGTAGAAGCTCCCGAGCGTCTCCTCCAGGGTCTGGTGGCTGACCGGGCCGGACAGGCCGTCGGAGCAGATCAGGTACCGGTCGCCGGCCCGGACCTCGCGGATCGACAGGTCGGGCTCGACCTGGCCGCGGCCGTCCAGCGCGCGCATCAGCAGGGAGCGCTGCGGGTGGGTCTCGGCCTCCTCCGGGGTGATCCGGCCCTCGTCGACCAGGCGCTGCACCCAGGTGTGGTCCTGGGTGATCTGGTCGAGGCGGCCGTCGCGCAGCAGGTAGGCCCGGGAGTCGCCGACGTGGACCAGGCCCATCCGCTGGCCGGTCCAGAGCAGCGCGGTGAGGGTGCAGCCCATGCCTTCGAGCTGCGGGTCCTCGTCGACCATCTGGCGCAGGCGCTCGTTGGCGCCCTGCACGGCGTCGTTCAGCAGGGTGAGCAGGTCGGCGCCGGGGACGTCCTCGTCCAGCCGGACGATCGCGCCGAGTGCCTCGGAGGACGCGACCTCGCCGGCCGCCGCACCGCCCATGCCGTCGGCGACGGCGAGCAGCCGGGGCCCGGCGTAGCCGGAGTCCTCGTTCCCCTCCCGGATCAGGCCCTTGTGGGAACCGGCGGCGAAGCGCAGCACGAGGCTCATACGGACCGGGTCTCCCTCTGGATCCCACCCTGGCGATGGGTGCGCACCGCGTCGGCGCGCACGGAAGCGGCAGCGTGGCAGCCGCGCCGGGTGCTCCCGGGGCGGCGGCTGTTCTTGGACGGTGTGCTGTCCCTCATGCGCTACTACTTCCGCAGTTCGATGACGGTCCTGCCGATACGGATCGGCATTCCCGGCTGGAGCGGCATCGGCACGGTGAGCCGCTGCCGGTCCAGATAGGTGCCGTTGGTGGAGCCTAGATCCTCGACCGTCCACTGCCCAGTCTGGTCCGGGTAGATCCTGGCATGCCGGGAGGACGCGTAGTCGTCGTCGAGCACGATCGTGGAGTCGTGTGCCCGGCCGAGCGTGATGGTCTGCCCCTGCAGGGCGACCGTGGTGCCGGCCAGCGAACCCTGCACGACGACCAGCTGGGTCGGCGCTCCCCGGCGCTGCCGGGGCTGGGCCTGGGTGGCGGCGGTCTGCTGCGGCCGGTCCGCCTGCGCGGGCCGGGCCGGGCCGGGGCCGGTGGCGGGTGCGGCGGCGCCCCGGCGCGAGGAGCGCGGGTTCACCTTGGTGCCGAACAGGTCACTGCGGATCACCTGCACAGCGACGATGACGAACAGCCACAGCACGGCCAGGAAGCCCAGCCGCATGACTGTCAGGGTCAGTTCTGACATAGGTGGCCCGCTCTACCCTTCGACCTGTCGGTAGATGATGGTGGTGCTCCCCAGGACGATCCTGGAGCCGTCGCGGAGCGTAGCGCGCTGGGTGTGCTGCCCGTCCACCACGATGCCGTTGGTCGAGCCCAGGTCGAGCACCATGGCGGGTGTGCCGGGCCGGATCTCGGCGTGCTTGCGGGAGACACCCGGGTCGTCGACGCGTACGTCCGCCTCGGTGGAGCGGCCCAGTACGCAGGCGTTGCCGGTGATCTGGTGGCGGACGCCGTTGATCTCGATCCAGCGCCTGGTGGCGGCGGAGGTGTGCCCGGCCCCCGGGAACGGGCGGACGTTGCCGCCGGCGGTCGGGGGTGCGGGTGGCATGGCGGGAGGTGTGGACGGCGGGGGCGGCGCGCCGTACGGGGCCGCGCTCTGCTGCTGCCAGGGCGCGCCGGGAGCGGGCGCGGTGGGCGGGCGTCCGTAGCCGGGGTGGGCCTGCGGCGGGGCGGCCTGCGGCGGCTGCTCCTCGGCGGCGAGGGTGCGGCTGCGCACCCGGTACAGGCCGGTGTCCAGGTCGTCGGCCTGCTCCAGGTTGACCTGGAGCGGCCCCATGAAGCTGTAGCGCTGGGCGTCGGCGTACTCGCGCACCATGCCGGAGAGCTCGGTGCCGAGCTGGCTGGAGTACGGGCTGAGGCGCTCGTAGTCGTGCGAGCTGAGTTCGACGATGAAGTCGTTGGGCACCACGGTGCGGTCGCGGTTCCAGATGGTGGCGTTGTTGTCGCACTCGCGCTGCAGCGCTCCGGCGATCTCCACGGGCTGGACCTCGGACTTGAACACCTTGGCGAAGGTGCCGTTCACGAGACCCTCGAGCCGCTGTTCGAACTTCTTCAGGACTCCCACGGGGCACCCCCTTCCAAGGGCTTCGGTCGGGCTCCGGGTGGGCCCTACTAGCGGTACTTCCGTACTGATCGTATCCACGCCCGGGCCATTCGTACGGTTCCCCGCGCGGGTGGTGCTCCGGGGTGAGCCTTGGCACAGCCCTCACCTGCGGCAAGCCAGGAGTACCCGGACCGGGGCGGGCTCACCCCTCGATCCTCCTCCTCCGCTCAGCGGCCGACGGCCTCCGGCGGAAGGGATTCGTAGCCTCCCCGCAGGTCGTGCTAATGTTTTGCACGTCGGAAGGGGCCGCCCGAGAGGGAGCCGGACCGGAGACCAGCAAGAACCCGAGAGGGTTCGAAGCGGGTCCGAGGATCGGATAGCATCTACGACATCACTCGGGCGCGAGTGGCGGAACGGCAGACGCGCTGGCTTCAGGTGCCAGTGTCCTAACGGACGTGGGGGTTCAAATCCCCCCTCGCGCACAGCGGAGCCCCGCAGATCTCAGGATCTGCGGGGCTCTTTTGCGTGCGCCGAGAATGCGTGCCTCGAGCGGGACGGGGATCTGTGCTTGGCGACTGCGGGTGCCCCCGGATCAGCCCTGTCATTGCGGGCTGATAAAAAGCTCATCAGGAATTCAGTTGGGCAGTCGGGGGATATGTCCCATTTGGCCGCTTACTACGCTTGCGGCCCTTTGCCCGGTGTTCTGGCTGGAATTTCGCCTATTCCTGCACATAGTCATCCCAAGGAGAACGCGGATGCTCGACCCGTCGGGTCACAACCGGACACCTCGAATAAGAGGGTCACTCGGACGCGCGAGCACCCTCGCGGTCGTCACCGCGGCTCTCGTCGCCGGTGCCGGTCTGCCGACCGCCGTGACGGCCCAGGCCGCGACCGTCACCCCGCAGCGGGTCGGCGGAGTCGCCCCGGTCCCGGTGGGCGCCGCCAAGGTCGCCGACCCGGCGGGGAACACCTCGCTGGACCTCAGCGTCCACCTGCGCTCGCGTGACGAGCAGGGGGCCCACGCCCTCGCCGCCGCCGTCGCGGACACCACCTCCCCGCAGTACCGCCACTACCTGGGGACGGGCGAGTTCGCCCAGCGCTTCGGCGCCGACCGGGCGACGGTCGCCAAGGTCGAGCAGGCGCTCCGGGCCAAGGGCCTGACGCCGGGTGACCTGGAGGCCGACGGCCTGTCGATCCCGGTGCACACCACCGTGGCGGCAGCCAAGAGCGCTTTCGACACCAACTTCGCGGGCTACCGCCTCGCCGACGGCTCGACCGGTCTGGCGAACACCGCCGCCCCGTCCTTCGGTGGCGACGTGGCCGGCTCGATCGTCAGCGTGGTCGGCCTCAACACGCTGGCCCGCCCGCACGACAACCACGTCGGCGGCCGGACCGTCGAGGTGCCGAAGGCCAAGCCGGGCGTCAGCTCGCGGGCCGCGTCGGACTACCCGCAGCTCTGCCAGTCGGTCAAGGACCAGCTGACCACGAGCCTGGGGGCGACCGAGGGCACCAACTACTTCAGCGCCTCCTCGCTCGCCTCGGTCTACGGGATGAACAGCCTGAGTGACGGCGGCGCCGGCACCACGGTCGCGATCTTCTCGCTGGAGTCGTACGACGCCTCCGCCGTCCAGGCCTTCCAGAACTGCTACGGCACCAACGCCTCCGTCACCCGGATCGGCGTCAACACCGGTCAGCAGGCCCCGCCGAACACCTCCACCGTGGGCATCGAGTCCGCACTCGACATCGACACCATCGTGGGTCTCGCCCCGAAGGCGAACGTGCTGGTCTACCAGGGCCCGGACGCGGCGAACGCGAGCGACGCGGCCCTCCAGGCCACGTACCGGCAGATCGTCACGGACAACAAGGCGCAGGTCATCTCGTCCAGCTGGGGCGTCTGCGACAACGTCGTGGCGGCGGGCTCCATGCAGGCCGAGAGCGACATCTTCCTGCAGGCCGCGCTCCAGGGCCAGACCGTGGTCGCCGCCTCCGGCGACAACGGCTCCAGCTCCTGCAAGAACCTGGGCTCCAGCGTCCCGGACCCGAACATCCTGAGCGCGGACGACCCGGCCGTCCAGCCGTTCGTCACCGGCGTCGGCGGCACCACCTTGACCGGCGGCGTGGCCAACCCGTCCGAGACGGTGTGGAACAGCAACAACGGCGCCAGCGGCGGTGGCATCGCCCACCTGCCGATCAACAACGCGTTCAACTTCCAGGCCGGCTTCACCGCTCCCGGTTACACCAACAACTGTGGTGCCGGTGCCGGGCAGACCTGCCGGCAGAGCCCGGACGTCGCCGCCGTCGCCGACCCGTCGACCGGCTACGTCATCGCGACCGGCCCGACCTCCTGGACGACCATCGGTGGCACCAGTGGCGCGGCCCCGCTGTGGGCGGCCATCGCGGCGCACCTGAACTCCTCCGGCAAGTGCGCCGGCCGGGTCGGTCTGCTGAACCAGCCGCTGTACAACGCCGCCAAGACCGGTCACAGCCCGCTGACCGACATCACCACGGGCAACAACGACCTCGGCACCCACGGCGGCCTGTACGCGGCCGCGCCGGGCTACGACATGGCGACCGGCCTGGGCACCCCGAAGGCGTCCCAGATCGTCGACCAGATCTGCCCGCCGGCCGCGACCTTCACGCCGCTCCCGCCGGTGCGCATCCTGGACGGCCGGGGCACCCCGACCGCCGGCTACACCGACTACACGCTCCAGGTCACCGGGCAGGGTGGCGTCCCCACCACCGGGGTCTCGGCCGTGGTCCTGAACGTCACGGTCACCGACGCCAGGCAGTCCGGCGGTTACCTGACCGTCTACCCGCACGGCACCCAGCGCCCGCTGTCGTCGAACCTCAACTGGGCGGCCAACCAGACCATCCCGAACCTGGTCACCGTGCCGGTCGTCGACGGCATGGTCAACCTGTACAACGGTGGCTGGGGCCAGGTGGGCCTCATCGCCGACATTCAGGGCTACTACTCCACCACCCAGCCGGGTTCGCAGCTCCAGCCGGTCAGCCCGACCCGCCTGCTGGACACCCGCGACCCGTCCCAGCCCCACGTGGCCAACGTGGCCCCCCAGAGCGCGATCTCGCTGCCGGTCGCCGGCCAGGCGGGCGTGCCCGCCAGCGGTGCCACGGCTGCGGTGCTCAACGTCACGGTGACCGACACCGCCGGTACCGGCTGGCTCACCGCCTACCCGTCGGGCACCAACCGCGCGACGGCCTCCAACCTGAACTGGGCTGCCGGGCAGACCATCCCGAACGCGGTGATCGTGCCGATCGGGGCCGACGGCACCGTCAGCCTCTTCAACGGCAGCTACTCCCCGACCAACGTCATCGTGGACATCGCGGGCTACTTCTCGCCCTCGGTCTCCGGCGGTCGGTTCCACCAGGCGGGCCCGGCCCGTCAGCTGGACACCCGGTACGACCTGAAGGCCCCGCTGAGCGGCGGGAACCCGTACGTGCTGACGCTGCGTGACACCAACGGGCGCCCGCTGACGGCGGCCACCTCGGCGGTCCTCAACGTCACCGTCACCAAGACCACCGCTCCCGGGTACCTGACGGTGTGGCCGGACGGCAGCGCCCACCCCACCGTGTCCAACCTGAACTGGACCGCGGGCACCACCATCGCCAACCAGGTGACCGTCCCGGTCGTCAACGGCAAGGTCGACCTGGCGGCCTTCGGGTACGGCAGCGCCGACGCGGTCGTCGACCTGCTCGGTTTCTACAGCAACTGAGCGGATTCGGTAGCTGACCGGTACGACAAGAGCGGCGCCCTCCCCGGTGGGGAGGGCGCCGCTCTTCTCGTACCGGGCTACTCGCCGACGGCCGGGAGGTCGGCGCGGACGACGAAGCCGCCCTCCGGGGTGGCGGCGGCGGTGAGCGAGCCGCCGAGCAGCTGGGCCCGCTCGCGCAGGCCGACCAGGCCGTGGCCGCCGCCGGGGAGGACGGGCACGGAGCTCGTGCCCAGCGGTGGCGGCCCGTTCCGGACCTCGACCAGCAGTCGGGGACCCCGGGCGCCCAGCCGGACCTCTATGGCCGCGCCGGGGGCGTGCTTGGTGATGTTGGTGAGGGCCTCCTGGACCGTCCGGTAGGCGGCCCGTTCGACCGCCTCCGGCCACGGGTGGTCGCCCGGGCACAGCTCGGTGGTGACCTGCAGCCCGCTGCTCTCGATCAGCCCGGGGAGGTCCGCCAGGCGCGGCTGCGGGGCGAGCGGCGCGTCCGGCCGCAGGCCCGCCGCGCGCAGCACCCCGACCATCTGCCGCAGCTCCTCCAGGGTGCGGACGGAGAGCTCGCGGATCGTCCCGGCGGTGGACTTGACGAGCGGCTCGCTGGAGACCACCTGGAGCGCGCCGGCCTGGATGCTGATCAGGCTGACCTGGTGGGAGACCACGTCGTGCATCTCCCGGGCCAGCCGCGCCCGCTCGGTGGCGAGGACGCGCTCCGCCAGCAGCCGGCTCTCGCGCTGCTGCCCCTTGGTCAGCTCGTCCAGCCGGACGGCGAGTTCGTGCCTGGTACGGGCGAGCAGGCCGAGGGCGGCCGGCCCGGCGGCGAGCATCACGCACTGGATGGCGTACAGCGCGTTGTCCCGGGTCAGCGCGAACGGGTGGTCCGCGAGCGGCCAGTGGAAGAACTCCACCAGTGCGAAGGCGGTGGCGCAGAGCACCGTCACGCGGAGCTTGGAATAGTGCGAGGCGACCGAGTAGACCGCCGTCATCGGGGCGATCCAGATGAAGTCGACGGAGCTGCCGGGCAGCGTCAGCAGCAGCACCAGGACGGGCCAGCGCCTGCGCAGCAGCAGGGCCGCCGTCGCCAGCGCGGAGAGCGCCACCTGCCACCAGGAGGCGCCCTTGGAGACCAGCACGGTGTCCAGTGCGGCGACCAGTACGGGCAGGGTCAGCATCAGCCAGGGCGCGGTCAGCCAGGGCGCCGTCAGCCAGGCCGGGCGGCCGCTGCCGCTGGTGGCGGTTCTCACGGGCTCGCCGGTTCTCACGGGCTCGCTGGTGCTCATGCCTCGGGCTGCTGCCGTGGGGCCCGGGCCAGCCCGGCGCGGTTGGCGACCACGGCCGCCTGGACGCGGTTGGCGACGCCGAGCTTGCCCAGGATGGCGCTGATGTGGTCCTTCACGGTGCCGGTGCCCAGGAAGAGCCGGTCGGCGATCTCCGCGTTCGACAGGCCCTCGCCGAGCAGCGCGAGCACGTCCAGCTCGCGGCCGGTCAGCCCCCGGGTCAGCGAGCCGGCCTCCGCGTCCGGGCCGCCGCCCTCGACGTACCCGCCGATCACGGTGCGGGTGACGGTGGGCGAGAGCACGCTGCCACCGGCGGCGAGCACCCGGACGGCGTGCACCAGCTGCTCGGGGGCGGTGTCCTTGAGCAGGAACCCGGCGGCGCCGGCCCGCAGGGCGGTGCCGATGTACTCGTCGGTGTCGAAGGTGGTGAGCATCGCCACCGCCGGCGGGTGCGGCAGGGCCCGCAGCCGCCGCAGCACCGACACCCCGTCCAGATCGGGCATCCGGATGTCCAGCAGCACCACGTGTGGCCGAAGGGCGCTCACCCGGTCCTCGGCCAGGCCGCCGGAGCAGTCGCCGACCACCTCCAGGTCGGGGGCCGAGCCGACGATCAGTCCCAGCCCGGAGCGGACCAGGACCTCGTCGTCCACGATCAGGACGCGGATCGGGGTCATGGTCTCTCCTAAAGGTGTGAGCGGGGGTCGGGTCCGAGCTTAGAGCGGCCGGTCGGAGCAGGGCGCTGAGCTGCCGGGCGGAGAATACCCCCGCCGATCGGCGGGGGGCGGAATCCGCTGCCCGGTTCACGTAATTCTCATCCGGGGTGAGCAACCATGGAAAGCGGCGACCACCTACCGGTACGGGCCGATCGGAGCCCGGCCATCGGGCCGGGACAGGCGCCCCGGGGGTTGTGCGGATGCGCCCCCACATCTGATCGTTTGGAATTGAGCTGTGTCCTCCACTGTGAAGCCGGAGCCCTCCGCCGTTCCCCCCGAGCGCTCCGGCGCCGCCGCGCGGCTGCTGGCGCGCTGGTCGCCGCGCGCTGCCACCACCACCGTCTGGTACCTACGCCTGCTCGCCCTGCTCAACCTGGTCGCGGTGCTGGCGGTGCCGTTCCGCAACCAGGTGCAGCACCACAACGAGGGCGAGTTCTTCACGCCCTACCTGCTGACCGCCGGTCTGACCTCGATGGTGCTGTCGCTGTTCCTGGCGGTCGCGATGCGGCGGCGCAAGCGGGCGGCGTGGATCTTCAACACGGCGGTGTCCGGGCTGTTCTTCCTGCTCTACCTGCTGCTGATGCTGTGGCCCGAGGAGGACGTGCGGTACAGCTCGCACCCGCTGAACTACTTCTCCACCGTGCTGACCGGGCTGTTCTTCATCGCCTGCCTGCTCGGGCGCCGCGAGTTCACCTCCAAGGGCGACCGCTCCAACCCGAAGATCGGGGCCGCCACCTTCATCGCCGGCCTGCTGTTCGGCGGCGGGCTCGGCGCGCTGCTGGTCGAGTGGACCAACACCGTCACGGGCGCGACCTTCGGCGACCGGTTCGGCTACTCGGTGGCCCGGATGGTCACCATTCAGCCGTCCGAGCACGTGCTCGACGTGATCGACGTGCCGACCTGGGTGAACGCCTTCATCAACGCGATGGGCGCGGTGCTCTTCCTGCTCGTCCTGTACGTGGTCTTCCGCAGCCCGCGCGGGCAGGAGCTGCTGACGGCCGAGGACGAGGCCAAGCTGCGCGAGCTGCTGGACCGGCAGGGCGGGCGGGACTCGCTCGGGTACTTCGCGCTGCGCCGGGACAAGGCGGTGATCTTCTCGCCGAGCGGCAAGGCGGCAGTGGCGTACCGGGTGCTCGGTGGCGTCTCGCTGGCCTCCGGCGACCCGATCGGGGATCCGGAGGCGTGGCCGGGCGCGATCGACAACTGGCTGGCCGAGGCCCGCGCGCACGCCTGGGCGCCGGCCGTGATGGGCGCCTCCGAGGAGGCCGGGGTGATCTACGCCCGGCACGGCCTGGACGCGCTGGAGCTGGGCGACGAGGCGATCGTCGAACTGGACGAGTTCTCGCTCGACGGCCGGGCGATGCGGGTGGTCCGCCAGGCGTACAACCGGGTCAAGCGGGCCGGCTACACGGTGCGGGTCCGGCGGCACGAGGACATCCCCGAGGCCGAGATGGCCGCGCTGGTGGAGAAGGCCGACCACTGGCGGGACGGCGCGACGGAGCGCGGGTTCTCGATGGCGCTCGGCCGGTTGGGCGACCCGGACGACGGGCGCTGCGTGATGCTCGAATGCCACGACTCGGACGGCGAGCTGCAGGCGCTGCTGAGTTTCGTCCCGTGGGGCGACAAGGGTCTCTCGCTGGACCTGATGCGCCGGGCCCGGGACACCGAGAACGGCCTGATGGAATTCATGGTGATCGAACTGCTGCAGGACTCGAAGCAGATCGAGCTGGAGCGGGTCTCGCTGAACTTCGCGATGTTCCGCTCGGTCTTCGAGCGCGGCTCGAAGCTCGGCGCCGGTCCGGTTCTCCGGCTGTGGCGCGCTGTGCTGGGCTTTTTCTCCCGCTGGTGGCAGATCGAGTCCCTCTATCGGGCGAACGCGAAGTACCGCCCGATCTGGGAGCCCCGCTATCTGCTGTTCGAGAAGAGCAGCGAGATCCCCCGGATCGGTCTCGCCAGCGCCCGTGCGGAGGGTTTCATCACCGCACCGAGTCTCCCCGCTCTGTTCCGTCGTCGACATGTCCGGGCCGCCGCAGGAGCGGACGGGCCCGGGCTGCCGGTGGCGGAACGCGGTGGGAAGGGGTAGTCCCTCCGCCGGGGGGCGGAGGGCAACCGGTCAGGTCCCGGTACCGACCGGTTGACCTGCCCGGGCACCCGTCCGATCAGTAATTTCCCGACACCGCGACGGATTGGGGATCAGTCGCGGCACCGGCGTTCGGGGGGTAACTCGCGGTTTCTCTCCCTCTTCAGGATGAGTCGGGATTCCCCTTTTGAGCTGAGGCATTCGCTATGGCGAGTCCCTAGTGTTGATGAAGTGGGTTCCGGAAGCATGCGGGGCAGGATGGTTTCGGGCCTGGAAAGTGTTGGGTCGAGAAGGAGCGGACAGGAGCACTGTCGTGAGTCGGATCACCCACGCGGGGGGCGTGCGAAAGGGGCCGTTGGCGTACGCCAGACAGGCCGCTGTCGCCGAGTGGGGTGCGCTCTTCGCCGTCGTCCGCGAGCAGCTGGTGCGCAAGCGGCTAGCCGCCATCCCGCTCGCGACCACGGCCACCCTGCTGGTGCTGCTGTTCAGCATCGTCCAGCACTTCCCCGGCGGTGAGCGCTTCGTCACCCACATCGGTGTCGTCAAGGCCGCCCTGCCGCTCGACGTGTCGCTGCTGCGCACGCCGCTCTCGCTCTACGTCCCCGCGCTCGACCTGCCGGTCTGGGGTGCGCTGGCCCAGGTCTTCGTGGTCTTCGGGGTGGCGGAGATCGTCCTGGGCAGGCGGCTGATGCTGGTGATCGCCTACGTCTGCACCCTCGCCGGGACGCTGTTCGCCCGGTTCGGGGTGGCGCTCGGCCCCGACCACCTCTTCGGCTTCCCCCGCTGGGTGGCCTACGTCCGGGACACCGGGCCCTCGGCCGCCGTGGTCGCCCTCGCGGTGTGCGTCGCCTTCCGCTGCCGGGCCTACTGGACGGGTGGCTCGGTGATCGCCGTGATGGTCGGCGAGGCCGTCGTGCTGCCGAACCTGGCCGGTCTGGAGCACGTGGTCGCGCTGCTCTCCGCCGTGCTGATCGCCGTCTCGGTCGAGGTCTTCGGCGACTTCTGGCCCCGGGTGCTGGCCGGCGTGGGCGCGGCGAGTTCCGTGACCACGGATGCGCGGCGTCGCGCGGCGGCCGGGGCGATTGCTCGCTGAGGCGCGGGGGCTGAGCGTAGGGGCCGACTGCGGACCGTAGCCTCCCGTTTCGCGCACGCAGTTGATCAAGGAAGGGCCCCGCGCCCCTTTTGGCTGAGCAGGTGCCTTCAGTGGCGGGGGAGGGCCATTTCGAACCAGACGACCTTGCCGACGGCTTTGCGGGCGGTGCCCCAGCGTTCGGCGAGTTTGCTGACCAGGTTGAGGCCGCGGCCGTCCTCGTCCAGTTCCTCGGAGGGTTGCAGCGAGGGCAGGTTGTGGTTGTCGTCGCTGACCTCGACCAGCAGTTTGTCCACCCGGATCAGCTGTAGCTGGACGTGGTCGCGGGCGACCCGGACGGCGTTCGTGACCAGTTCGCTGACCAGCAGTTCGACGGTGTCCGTGAGCGCGGTGAGCTGCCAGGTGGCGAGCTGTTCGCGGACCAGCGCGCGGGCCCGGCGGACCTCGACGGCGTCGGCCGCCAGCTCCCAGGTGGCCACCTCGGTCGGGGCGACCCCGTCGAAGCGGGCCACCAGCAGGGCGATGTCGTCCTGGCGGTCCTCGGAGTGCAGCCGGTCCAGTACGACGTCGCACGCCTCCTCGGGCGTCTGCTTGGGGTCGATCAGGTTGCCGCACAGCGCGGCCAGCCCTGCTCCTATGTCACCGCCCCGGACCTCGACCAGACCGTCGGTGCACATCACCAGCATCGACCCGTCCACCACGTCGATCTTCTTCGAGACGAACGGCACCCCGCCCACCCCGATCGGCGCGCCGGACGGGATCTCCAACAGCTCGCCGCTGCCGTCCGGGTGCACCAGCACCGGCGGGACGTGCCCGGCGCTGGCCAGCTCGCAGGTCCGGTTGATCGGGTCGTAGACCGCGTACAGGCAGGTCGCGAGGTGGTCGTCGCCGAGCTTCTGGGCCAGGTTGTCCAGGTGCCGCAGCAGCTGGCCGGGCGGCAGGTCGAGGGCGGCCAGGGTCTGCATCGCGGTGCGGAAGCGGCCCATCGCGGCGGCGGAGTGCAGGCCGTGGCCCATCACGTCGCCGACCACCAGCGCGACCCGGCTGCCGGGCAGCTGGATCGCGTCGAACCAGTCGCCGCCGACCTCGGCGCGGCGGTCGCCCGGCATGTAGCGGTGGGCGATCTGCACGCCGGGGATCTTCGGCGGGCGGGTCGGGATCATGCTCCGCTGGAGGGTGGTGGCGACCTTGGACTCGGCCCGGTGCAGCCGGGCGTTGTCCAGCGACAGCGCGGCGCGGGCCGCCAGCTCGCGCAGGGTCGCGGCGTCGCTGCGGTCGAACGGCGCCCGGTCGGGCAGCCGGAGCAGTTTGAGGATGCCCAGTACGGTGCCCCGGGCGGAGAGCGGCAGCACCAGCATCGAGCGGCCGACCACTATCGGGACCAGATCCGTGCTGCCGAGCGAGGCGGCGTACTCCACCGCCACGTCCGGGCTGATCAGCGGGACCAGTACCGGCTGGTTCTCCTGGAGGGCGAGACCGGGCGGGGTGGAGCGGGGCATCGCCAGCAGCGCGCCCTCCTCCAGCACGTGGTCCCACTGGCCGGAGGCGGCGTTGAAGGAGCGGGCCACCCGGCGCAGCATGGTCGCGTCGTGCGGCCGGCCGAGGGGCAGTTCGGAGTCGGAGATCAGCCCGTCCAGCAGGTCCACGCAGGCGAAGTCGGCGACCCGGGGCACCAGCACGTGGCACAGCTCGCGCGCGGTGGTGTCCAGGTCGAGCGTGGTGCCCACGCTGCTGCCGACATCGCTCAGCAGGGCCAGCTGCTCACCGGCCTGGCTGCTGGTGAGCACCTCGACGTCGACGGATGGCCCGGCGGGTGCGGGGACGGTGGGCCGGGCGTGCGAGGGGGAGGGGGCGTGGCCGTTGGTGGTCGGGTCGACGCTGCTCGGGTCGAGGCCGGCCGGGTCGATGGTGGCGGGTTCGATGGTGGGGCCTCCCGGAGTCGGACCGGTGGACGTGCCGTTCGCCCGCGCGCCACGGTTACGGGCGGCGGAGGCTTCGCGAGGGGCCGGCACCGCCGCGCCGACCGGCGTGGGCGGCTCGGCGAGGCCGAGGCCGAGGCCCAGGCCGAGCTGGCCCAGGGCCGGACGGGCCGCCTCCGGTGGCCGTCGGGCCGCGCGGGGCTGCACGGCGCGCTGCTGTGCGGTCGGGTACCGGCGGCTCAGACCGGCTGCCACCCGGGCCACCCCCGAGCCCGTCGGCTCGTACGGCAGCACCGGGAGCCTGGTCGCGGTGTCCACCCACAGGGCGGGAGCACCGGCCTCGGCGACCTGGTCCAGCAGTCGGCGGCGGCGCTCGTCGGTCCCCCTGGGCAGCAGTGCGGCGAGCGCGTCGGCGCAGTCGGGGGCGGCGGCGGTGAAGGTGGCGGCGACCCGGTGGAACCCGCCCTGCGAGGACTGCGCCGCCGCATAGGGCAGCAGGCGCTCGCCCAGCGCGATCCGGGGCCCGGTGGCGCGCAGCGGCCGGGCGTCGGCGGCCAGCACCAGCAGGCTGCGCCCGCACGGCTCGATCAGCGGGTAGGCCCACCAGAGCACGTCGCGGGTCCGCTCCTCGCGGTCGGTGACCGCCATCTCACCGGCCCACGGGGTGTGGTCGAGCCCGGTGAGGTTGTCCAGGGTGTCGAAGGCGTCGCAGCGGCGGCCGGCACCGGACGGACGGGTGCCGGCGGTCTCCGGGCGGGGTTCGACGGCCGGGAGCAGGCCGGAGGCGTTACGGCCGAAGGCGACCTCGGCGCGGTGCCCGAAGAGCTCCTCCGCCGCGCGGTTCCACAGGGCGATCCGGCCGTCCTGGTCGACCAGGACGGAGGCCAGCCGCAGCAGGGCGACCACCCCGGCGCTCGCCGTGTTCGGTGTGGAGTTGGGCTCGTCCGCCATAGATCCGGTCTGCTCCTGCCTGGCCGCTCCTGGGTGTGCCGTTCCTGTTGTCCCGCTTCTGTTCGGTGCTCTGTTCGGTGCTGTGGTCCGGTGCCCGCGCTGCTCTGTTCGGCCCCGGGACCGTGCTGTCCGGTGCCGGGGCTGTGCGCCTTCCAGCGAAGCACGGAGAGGCCCGGAACTGATAGCCAATCGGGGAGATTCGTAAGTATCAGTTGCGCCGCACGCGCCCTGTGTCCGGTTTCACCCATAGTTCATCCGTTCGGAGCAGCGTCGGCGATCCCGGGTGCCCGGGTAGGGTGGCAGCCCGTACAGCCCGTACGGCGGTGACCCAGCCCGTACGCCCGTAACCGGATGAAGGCGAGCAGTTGAGCGCAGACAGCCCCGTCCAGTGGACCGACCCCGAGCGGCAGTGGCTGGAGGAGCGGGTGGCCGCCACCGAGCTCGCCTGGCTGACGCTGGAGGTCGACGTCGAGACCCTGCGGGTCGAGATCGACAACTTCGCGCTGATCCACCACCAGCTGCTCGGCCCGCTCTACGCCCGGCTGGACGAGCTGGACGCCCTGGTCGCCGAGGCCGTCGCGGCCCGGACCGGGGACGCCGAGGACCACCGGCGGGCCGCCGAGGCGCGCCGCCAGGTGGACGAGCTGCCGGATCTGGACGCGCTCCTCGACAGCTTCCCGACCGATCCGGGCCAGGCCGACCCGACCCGGCCCGAGCCGCCGCGCCGGGTCCGCCCGGGCAAGGACGCGCAGCGGATCTACCGCGACCTGGCCCGCCGTGCGCACCCCGACCTGACCACCGACCAAGCCGAGCAGCAGCGTCGTTCCGCGTTCATCGCCCGGGTCAACGAGGCGTACGCGCACGGTGACAGCAGGGCGCTGGAGGAGTTGGCCGAGGAGTGGTCGACCGCTCCCGAGGCGGCTCCGGCGCCGGACGCCCCGGACCGGCTCGGCTGGCTGAACCAGCGGCTGGAGTGGCTGACCGGGAAGATCACCCAGCTGGCGACCGAGCAGGTCAGGCTGGAGAACACCGCGATGGGCGAGCTGCTGCGGCTCGCTCCGCAGGAGCCGGACCGGCTGCTGGAGGAGCTGGCGGAGCAGCTGCTCGCCAAGGCCGCCGAGCGGCAGGCCGAGCTGGCCCGGCTGCTGTCCGGCGCGGGTGACAGCATCGGTGACAGCGCAGGTGCGAGTGACAATGGTGGAGACCACCCCGAACCCCAGGAGAACCTGACGATGTTCACCCAGCTACCCAGCACCGACGCCGCTTCGGTGCCCGCCGACGCCCCACTGCTCGACGTCCGCGAGCAGGACGAGTGGGACGCCGGGCACGTGGACGGTGCGCTGCACATCCCGATCGGCCAGGTGGTGGCCCGGATCGACGAGCTGCCGGACGGGAAGCTCTACGTGCTCTGCCGGGTCGGCGGGCGCTCCGCGCAGGTCGTGCAGTACCTCCTCCAGCAGGGCCGCGAGGCGGTCAACGTGGACGGCGGCATGTTCGCCTGGGAGGCGGCGGGCCGTCCGATGGTGAGCGGCGACGGCCGGGACGCGTTCGTTCTCTAGCCGGTAGAGCTCGTGGAGCTCGTAGAACTTGCAGAGCCTGTGGCGCTGGTGAGGGTGCAGACCCTGTTGCGGGTGTGTCCGGTTGGGGCAGGATGACCGGGCACACCGTCGGGCATGGGAGGGGCAGGCCGTGGCTCGCACCTGGTCGACCCCCGCGCTGGCCGTGCTCTGCACGGCCGGGGTGGTGCTGCTCGGCGGCACCGCGATCTTCCTGGCCTCGCTCTTCCTCGAGGTCGCACCCACCAACGCGCTCTCGCAGCGCTACCGGAGCGAACTCGACCAGGTGGTCTACCCGGAGTTCGAGCAGAACTGGAAGCTGTTCGCCCCCAATCCGTTGCAGCAGAACCTCGCCGTGGATGCTCGGGTGCAGACCATATCCGCCACCGATCAGGTGCACACCCGGGACTGGATCGGGCTGACGGCGCAGGACATCGCCGCGATACGGGGCAACCCCGCGCCCAGCCACGTGGACCAGAACATGCTGCGCCGGGCCTGGGACTTCTACGACTCCACCCACACCGCCCAGGACGGGACGGTCGCCGTCACCGTCGACGCCGAACGCGCGCAGCTCGCGGAGGAGTACCTCAAACGGATCGGGCTGCAGCGCCTCGGCCGGACGCAGGGCGGCGAGCGGGTGCTGCAGATCCAGTTCCGGCAGCGGACGGTCGATATCGCCCCGCCGTCCTGGAGCGCCGAGCAGACACCGGGGGCGGTCGCCGACCGGGTGCTGCCCTGGTGGCCGGTGGACGACTCGGACTACCAGGGGCTCGGGTGAGCACGCCTCAGGAGACGGAGCGTCAGCTGCCGGCCGGCATCCCCCGCCGGACCGGACCTGAGCAGCCGGGCCCGCCGGCGGTGCCCGGCCGCCTCGAGCGGGCCTTCGCCACCTTCACCGGGCGGGCCCTGGGCCCGTACCAGGCGGCGGTGGTGCGGATCGGCTTCGGCCTGGCCTGGGCGGCGTACCTGCTGCGGGAGTGGCCCAATCGGCGGGTGCTGTACGGCGACAGGTCGCCCTGGTCGGACGGACTGGCCGCCCGGCTGCTGGCGCAGAACCACGCCTTCACGGTGCTCGGCTGGTACCACGGGCGGCTCTGGTTCGAGCTGGTCTACCACCTGGCGATCGTCTCCGCCGTACTGCTGATGCTCGGCTGGCGGACCAGGGCCAGCGGGGCGCTCTTCATGGTCACCGTGCTGTCGCTGCAGAACCACAACGTGCTGGTCGGCGACGGCGGTGACAACGTCGTCCATCTGATGGCGATCTACCTGGTCGTCACCCGCTGCGCCGAGGTCTGGTCGCTGGACGCCCGCCGTGGGCGGGAAGGGACGGTCTGGCTCTGGTCGCTGCTCGGGTTCGCGCTGGCGGCCGGGCCGCCTGGGTGGCTGTGGGCGCTCTGGGCGGTGGCCGGGGTCTGGTACGCCGTCAACCGGTGGCGCCCGGAGGGGGAGCTGCGGGCCGTACTGGACGCACTGGCGAACATGCTGCACAACTGCGGGATGCTGGTGATCGCCGCGCAGGTGGTGCTGATCTACTCCACGGCCGGCTGGTACAAGGTCCAAGGCTCGCGCTGGCAGGACGGCACCGCCCTGCACTACCCGCTGCACCTGGACTACTTCACGCCCTGGCCCGGGCTATCCGGGTTGCTCGGGTCGAGCCTGCTGCTGGTCTTCCTGCTCTCCTACGGCACGGTGATCCTCCAGGTCGCCTTCCCGTTCACCCTCTTCAACCGGCGGCTGAAGAACGTGCTGCTGGTGCTGATGATGCTGGAGCACGCGGGCATCGCCGTCACGCTCGGGCTGCCGTTCTTCTCGCTCGCGATGATCGCGGCGGACGCGGTCTTCCTCCCCACCGCCGCGTTGCGGTGGCTGGGACGCGCCCTCGGCCGGTCGGCCCGATCGGTCTAAGCTGCACGTATGTCCTGGCTGGCGGCTCTTCGCGACACCGCGCGGACCGGGCTGACCCTGGACCGGACCGTCAGCAGCCCCAAGCGAGCGCTGCGCGGAGCCCTCGCCGTCGCTCTGGTGGTCTTCCCCACCCTCGCGCTCGGCGGACCGGCCCTTGCCACCTCGGCGGCCATGGGCGCGTTCATCGCCGGTACCGCGACCTTCCAGCGCAGTTTCCGCCCGCGCGTCTCGCTCGCCGTCGCCGCCGGGCTCGGACTGGGCGTCAGCGCCTTCCTCGGCTACCTCGCCGTCGGGGTGCCCGGGGCCTTCCCGGTGCTGCTGGCGGTCTGGGCCTTCGGCGCCGGGCTGGCCTGGGCGATCGGGCCGAGCGCCGGGGTGGTGGCGTCCACCACCGTGTCGGTGATGCTGGTCGTCGTCCAACTGCCCGTCAGCGTGCCGACGGCGCTCGGACACGGGCTGCTCTGCGCGCTCGGCGGCGCCGTCCAGGCGCTCGTCGTCACGCTCTGGCCGATCGAGAGCTGGCGGGAGCAGCGCGAAGCCCTCGCCGACGCCTACGCCTCGCTCGCCGACTACGCCAGGCAGCTCCGGGTCGACCCGGCGACCCTGTTCGACCCCGATCCGTTCGTCGTCGCCCGGCAGGCCGCCACCCTGACGCCCTGGCAGGCCAGACACCGCCCGCCCGAACTGCGCGGCCTGCGCGGTATCGCCGAGCGGATCCGCCCGACCCTCGCCGCCCTGGCCGACCCGAAGGTCGGCGCTCCTGCCGAGGGCCCCGAGCGGGACCGCGCCTGCGAGGTGCTGGCGGCCGCCGCCGAGGCGATGGACGTGCTGGCGCACGCCATCCGGGCCGGCGAGCCGCTCCGCACCACGGTGTCCGCACCCGCGCTCGTCCTGGTCGAGGGCGGTACCGGCGGCCCCCGGCTGACCGGCGCCGCCCGGCGCTCCTCGCGTCGGCTGGCCACCCTGCTGCGCCGGGCCGCCGACACCTTCGACCGGCAGGACCAGGACACCGTCAGCAGCCCGGCCGTCGGCCCCGGCCTGCGCCGGCCCTCGCTCTTCCGGCTGCTCCCCCACGCCTGGCAGGCCGTCCGGCGGCAGCTCCAGCCGCACTCGGCCATCTTCCAGCACGCCGTCCGGATGGCGGGCGTCGTCACCGTCTCGTACCTCGCGGCCAAGCTGCTCGGGCTGCACCACGGCTACTGGGCGCCGCTGACCGCCGCCATGGTGATGCGCCCCGACTTCGCCCAGACCTACAGCCGGGGCGTCGCCCGCCTCGCCGGGACGGTGGTCGGCGTCGCCGTCTCCACCGTCGTCGTCCAGCTGTTCCACCCCGGTGAGTGGCTCGCGGCGGCGCTCGCCGTGGTCTGCATCGGCGGCGCCTACCTGACGCTGCGCACCGGGTACGCGCTGATGACGGCCTGGGTCTCCTCGTACGTGGTGTTCCTGCTCGGCCTCCAGCCGGGCGACCCGCTGCGGACGGCCGTGGAACGCGTCGTGCTGACCCTGCTCGGCGGCTCGGTCGCGCTGCTCGCGTACGCGCTCTTCCCCACCTGGCAGACCGCCCGGCTCGCCGAGCGGCTGGCCGAGTGGCTGGCCGCCGCCGGGCGGTACGCGGGCGCGGTGCTCACCGTCTTCGGCGACCCGGCCGGCGGCGGGGGCGAGGTCCGGGCGGCACTGCTGGACTCCCGGGAGGCCCGCTCCGAACTGCTGCAGGCGATCGACCGGGCCGACGCCGAACCCGTCCGGCACGCGGCCCACCTGCCCGAACTCTCCCGCAAGCAGATCGACCGGGCCCGGGCGGCGATCGCGCTGCTCACCCGCAGCGCGCTGCTGCTGGAGGCCCACCTGCCGACGGCGGACGCCGAACCGGTGCCGGGGGCGGCGGAGTTCGCCGAGGAACTCCGGTACGCCACGGCGATCGCGGCGGCGGCCCTGCTGGTCGGGCAGCGGGTCGACTTCTCGGGCCTGCGGGCCGCCCACGACCGCTGGGACGCCGAACTCGCCGAGCTGCCACCGGACGAGCGCACCGGCCTCACCCGGGCCGGGGTCCGCCTCGCGATGCAGTCCGTCGCCGACCTCGACCGGGCCGTCCGCCCGCGCCGGCCCGCAGCCTCGGGGACGTGAGGGGCGAGCTGTCCGGTCGCCGGGTCATCGCGCGGGCTCGTCGGCCGGGCTGATCCACACCGAGTGAGGCGAGATCGACGAGGCGTGCCGTGCCGCGCACGCTGCCCTCGACTTGGCCGATGGCAGCATCATGAAGCCGATCATGTTGCGCCGACTCCCGCCCGCAGGGTCGGCCACGATTCGCCGATGATGCACCTGCGGCGCGGCTGCACAGTTCGAGCCCTTGCCCGGTCGGGCATCCCTGGGCACGCCTGATCCGCGCCTCTGGCTTCCGGCAGAGGAGTACCTCATCCCCAGGTCGCATACGGACCCGCACCACTGCCCCCGAGAATTGGCCGATGGCCCCCGTCTCCCGAAATCCGTTCACGGCCCCTGGCAAGCAGAGCCGGGGGCTGTGGCGCGCGCTCGCGGAGGTGAGCGGTGGCGCGGTGCTGATGCTCCTCAACCAGCTGATCCTGCTGAACCAGGCCCCGTTCGGCGGGATTCAGCTTCTCCTCGCTGCCGTCGCCCTCGCCCTCCTTGCCGTCCGCCGTCGCTTCCCCACGATGAGCCTGCTGGGCATCTCCGTCGTCGTGGGCCTGCTGCCCGCCGCCGGGCTGGCGGCAGCCGTGGCCGCGTACACCACGGCCGAGCACCTGGTGGCCCCCCGTCGCCGGGGGGCTGTGCTGCTCGGCTCGACCGTTCTGGCGACACTGGCCTGCGCCGCCTTCGCCCCAGGCCTCGGGCTCCGCAGTCACTCGTTCGGGCTCGCGCTCGGCGCCGTACTCGCCGCCACCACGCTGATGGTGCCGGGACTTCTCGGTACCTCGGGCGGACAGGAGGTCCGGCTGCTGCGGGCGCTTCGGGAACGTGCCGCCGCTGCGGAGGCGGCCCACCGGCTCGCGGACAGCGAGTCCCGGATACATGAACGGTCCCGGATCGCCGCTGAGATGCACGACCTGATCGGCCACCGGCTCAGCCTGGTCTCCCTGCATACGGGCGGCCTGGAGATGGCACTGCAGAAGGAGTCGCCCGAACTGCGCGACGAGGCAGCCCTGGTGCGCCGGGCCGCCGCCGACGCGATGCGGGAACTGCGCGAAGTGCTGGGTGTCCTGGGCCCGTTGGGGCGGGACACCGGGACGGACGCGCTGACCGACACCACGGGTACCCGATCCGATGTCGAGGCGCTGGCCGAGGAGTCGCGCAGCGGCGGCATACCCGTCGATCTCACCTGGGACGGGCCCGACCTGAACGACCGCGCGGCCCAGGTGCGGCGTGCGGTGCACCGGGTGGTGCGTGAGTCGCTGACCAACGTGCACCGGTACGCCGCCGGAGCCCGGGTCACCGTGGTGGTCGCCCACACCGACAACCGGGTGGACGTGCTCGTACGCAACGGGCTCCCGCCGGTGGCCCCGGAAGCGGAGACCGGCTTGGGCTCGGGGCGTGGCCTCGTCGGGCTGCGGGAACGGGTGGCACTGCTCGGCGGCATCCTGGAGGCGGGCCCGACGCCGACCGGTGGTTTCGTGGTGACAGCGCAGATCCCGGCGCAGCCGGAAAAGGGAGCGAGTCCGGCGCAGTCGGACCCGGGAGCGAGCCTGGCCGCCGCAGGCGCCCCGCCGCGTGAATCGTCGTCCGAGCCGAGCTCCGAGCACTCACCCGCCGGTGTCCAACGCCGTGCTGTGAATGCCCTCCGGGGGCTTCTTGGCCTCATGGGCGTGGGCGTGATGATGATGTGCGGTCTCCTGCTGGTCGCCCAGGCCTTCCCGGGCCCCGACCTCCGCAATCACGAGCCGCCCCGGATCGGGATGTCCCGCACGATGCTGGAGGCGGCCGGGTACTGGGACAGCGCGTTGGCGCGCGCGGCGGCGACGGGTCGGGAGCCGGCCCACCCGGAGTCCGTGACGAGCTGCATGTACTCGTATTCGCTCGAGGACTTGACGCCGCCGACCGAGTTCGTCGAGTACGACCCCGATCACCTCAGGATCACCCGGTACTGCTTCCGTGGCGATACGTTGGCCACGATCGACCGCTTCACCGTACCCATGGTGTCGCGTACGCCACCGTGGGAGTCCCCATGACCGACCTTCCCGTCTCCGACCACCGCCCGATCCGGGTCCTGCTCGCCGACGACGAGGAGCTGATCCGGCACGGCGTCCGGCTGATCCTGCGTCATGCCGGAGGCATCGAGGTGGTCGGCGAGGCGTCGAACGGCGAGGAGGCCGTGCGGGTCGCCGGCGAGACCCGTCCCGACGTGGCCCTGATCGATGTCCGGATGCCCGTGCTCGACGGGCTCGCCACGATCGAGCGGCTCCTCGTCCTGGACCCCCGGCCGCAGGTCGTCATGCTCACCACGTTCGGCGACGAGAAGAACGTGACGCGGGCGCTGCGGTCCGGCGCCACCGGCTTTCTGCTCAAGGACGACGGCCCGCACGAGCTGATCGGCGCGGTACGGGCCGCCGCCGCAGGCGACGCGGTCCTCTCGCCCAAGGTCACCCGTAACGTCATCGAGCGCATGCTCGACGGCGAGGCCGGCAAGCCATGGTCTGATGGGACGTCAGCACTGGCCTCCGAGCCAGGTTCGGTCCCCGGGCAGCGGCTGGCAGCGCTCACCGGCCGGGAACGCGATGTCCTCGCACTGCTCGGTCAGGGCCTCGCCAACGCGGAGATCGGCCGTCAACTTGGCATCGGCGTGGGCACGGTGAAGACCCACGTCAGTGCCGTCCTGGTGAAGACGGGCACGGACAGCCGGGTCCAGGCGGCGGTCCTCGCCTACCGGACGGGGCTGCTGTCCTGAGAGCCTGCCAGGCACACCGACTCTGCCGAAAGACAGAGCCGGCCGTCCGCCCCGAGGACTACGCGCGCCCCCGGGCCCGACCTTCGACAGAAGCCTCGGTCACGCCCTGAGGCTGACGGTTCGCCAGCACGGCGCATCGAGGATGAGAGGAAGTCACCGAACCTCGTCCCCGTAACTCCGGAGCTGACATGTCAATGCAGGCAGCCGCGCCCGTGCCCGCCCACGCCGCCACGAGTTCTGCCGCCGCCCGGGCCACCGGGCTGGGCAAGGTCTACGGCCAGGGTGAGACCCGGGTCGTCGCCCTGGACTCGGTCTCGGTGGAGTTCGGGCGCGGCCGGTTCACCGCGATCATGGGACCGTCCGGCTCCGGCAAGTCGACGCTGATGCACTGCATGGCGGGTCTCGACTCGGTCTCCACCGGCTCCGCGCAGATCGGTGACACCGAACTGTCCGGCCTGAACGACCGTCAGCTCACCCGGCTGCGCCGGGACAGCGTCGGTTTCGTCTTCCAGGCGTTCAACCTGCTCCCCACGCTGACGGCGCTGGAGAACATCACGCTGCCGATGGCCATCGCGGGCCGCAGGCCGGACCAGCAGTGGCTGGACACGGTGGTGGCGACCGTCGGCCTCTCCGGACGGCTGAGCCACCGCCCCGCCCAGCTGTCCGGCGGCCAGCAGCAGCGGGTCGCCGTGGCCCGCGCCCTCGCCTCCCGGCCGGAGATCATCTTCGCGGACGAGCCGACCGGCAACCTGGACTCCCGGGCCGGCTCCGAGATCCTGGGCTTTCTGCGGGAGTCCGTACGGGAGTGGGGCCGGACCGTCGTGATGGTCACCCACGACCCGGTGGCCGCCGCCTACGCCGACCGCGTGGTCTTCCTCGCCGACGGCCGGCTCACCGACGAGCTGCTCGCACCGACCGCCGAGGGCGTCCTGGACCGGATGAGGCAGTTCGACGCCTTGGCTCGCACGAGCTGACCCGACCGCCCGCTCCCCACGCGCACCTCCGCCGCGCACCCTAGAACTGGGACCACCGCCATGCTGCGTACAGCCCTGCGCAACGTCTTCGCGCACAGAGCCCGACTCGTCATGACCGCCCTCGCGATCACACTCGGCGTCGCCTTCGTCTGCGGCACGCTCGTCTTCGGCGACACTGTCGCCCAGGCCCTTCGCGGCGCCTCCGCCAGGAGTTTCAAGGACGTCGCCGTATCCGTACAGGCCGAACCCCAGTCGAACCCCGACAGCGGGGCGGACGGCACCCGCTCCACGGCGCTCACCAGTGATCTCGTCGACAAGGTCCGTACGGTGCCCGGCGTCACGTCCGTGCACCCCATGGTCGACGGCGCCGCCACCCTGGCAGCCAAGGACGGCCGACCGCTGAACGCCGACAACAACTGGCAGAACCTGGCGACCAACTACGCACCGGACACGCCTGGCACCGACCAGGACAGCCGTTTCCCCCTCAGCGCCGGACGCGCCCCCACCGCCGGCGACGAGATGGCTCTGGACCGGCGTACCGCCGAGAAGGCCGGCTACCACATCGGTGACCCCGTCCGCTTCGCCATCCAGGGCCCCACCCTCACCAAGAAGCTGGTCGGCATCGTCACCACCGACGACCCGCGCGTGACCGTGGGCGGCACCCTCGCGCTCTTCGACACCAGCACCGCACAGCAGCTTTTCCTGCAGGCGGGCCGGTTCGACGAACTGGACGTCAGCTCCGCACCCGGCACCGACAACCAGGAGCTCACCAGCAGGATCCGCGCGCTGCTGCCCGCCGAGGGCATCACGGTCACCAGCGGAGCCCAGCTGGCAAACGAGCAGGCGGAGCTGATCGCCGAGAGCACCAAGGCGCTCACCCGGATGCTGCTGGCCTTCGCCGGGATCGCGCTGTTCGTCGGCGTCTTCGTCATCGCCAACACCTTCACCATGCTGATCGCCCAGCGAAGCCGTGAGACCGCGTTGCTGCGCGCCATAGGGGCCTCGCGCCGCCAGGTCGTCCGCGCGGTCCTCACCGAGGCCGGGCTGCTCGGACTCGGCGCCTCCGCAGTCGGCCTCGCGCTCGGAATCGGTATCGCGACCGCCATGAGGCCAGTCCTCAACGCGGGCGGCGCGGGCCTGCCGGACGGCCCCCTGGTCATCTCCACGGACGCGCTCGTCCGGTCCCTCCTGGTCGGCATCGGCGTCACCGTGCTCGCCGCCTGGTTGCCGGCCCGCAAGGCCGCGAAGGTCGCACCGGTAGAGGCACTGACCGCCGTCGACCTGATGCCGCCCAGGCGCAGCATGGTGCTCCGCAACAGCCTCGGCGGGCTGCTCACCGGCGTTGGTGTCCTCATCGTGCTGTACGTCTCCACGCGGAAGGACGGAGCTGACACCAACCTCAAAGCCGCCGCACTCGGTTCGGTGCTCGTACCGACCGGCATGATCGTGATCGCACCACTGCTGTCCCAGCCGCTGATCCGGCTCGCGGGGGCGGTGACCACCCGGCTCTTCGGCGTCAGCGGCAAGCTCGCCATGGAGAACGCGCTGCGCAACCCGCGCCGCACCGCCGCCACCGCCTCCGCCCTGATGATCGGGCTCACCCTGATCACGGGCCTGAGCGTGGCTGGCAGCTCCATGAATGCCGCTCTCAAGGCGGCGGCAGTAGCGGGCCTGACGGCGGACTACAAGGTGTCCATCAGCGGCTCCGCCACCATCGACCCCGCACTCGGCGCGAAGGTCGCCGAAGTCCCGGGCGTCGCGGAGTCCGTGCCCGTCGCCTCGGCAGTCCTGGTGGCGCGGGGCAGGGGGGCCACGCTCACCGGCGCGGACCCGCGGCGACTCGCCACGGTCTCCGACCTGAAGTTCAGCAGCGGCTCGCTCGCAGACCTCGGCCCCGGCAAGATCGTGCTCTCCGACAGGCTGGCCAAGGACACCGGCCTGTCGAAGGGCGACACCTTCCAAGGCACGGTGGGCGACAGCCGCAACAAGAGGGAGCTGACCGTTGTGGGTGTCTACCGGCAGACCCGCGCCTTCGGCGGCGCCATCGGCACCATGGACGACGTCCTGCCGCACGCGTTCTTCGGAGGAAAGCTCGACAGCATTCTGATCAAGGCCGCGTCCAACCGGAACGCGAGCGGCCTCGACCAGGACATCCGCCAGGTCCTCGGCAACAGTCCGCTCATCCGGGTGCAGAACCAGGAGCAGTTGACGAAGGAGCAGTCCGGCGCGAGCGATGTGATGCTCAACATGATGTACGGCCTGCTCGGCATGACCGTCGTCATCGCAGTGTTCGGCGTCATCAACACCCTGGCCATGTCGGTCTTCGAGCGGACCCGGGAGATCGGGCTGCTGCGCGCGATCGGCCTCGACAACAGGGGCGTCAAGCAGATGGTGTGCCTGGAATCGGTGGTGATCTCGCTGTTCGGCACGGCCCTGGGCATCGGCACGGGGATCTTCCTGGCCTGGGCGTGCGGCAGCCTCAGCAAAGCCTCGCTTCCGCAGTACGAGACCGTGCTGCCCTGGGCGCGGCTCGGCCTGTTCCTGCTGCTCGGCCTGGCGATCGGGGTGCTGGCGGCGGTCTGGCCGGCCCGGCGGGCGGCCAGCCTGAACATGCTGCGGGCGATCAACGCGCAATGATGGTCACCGCTCCTGTAACCCCGGGCCTGCGGGCCTCCACGTCCTTGAGGGGAAGCGCGATCATGCTGCCCCCGATCCTGGTGACCCTCGCCCTGGGGCTGTGGGGGATGCGCCGCCAGAACAGCATGTGGGGCGATGAGGCCGTCACCTACGAGGTGGCCCACCGCAGTGCGTCCCAGATCTGGCACACCATCCAGCACGTGGACCTGGTGCACGGCGTCTACTACCTGTTCATGCATGTGCTCTTCGCCGGTTGGGAGGGCGGACTGCTCACCCTGAGACTGCCCTCGGTGGTCGCCATGTCCCTGGCGGCGGGCGGTATCGCGCTCCTGGGGCAGCGCCTGGCCGGCCCCCGCGCCGGCCTGCTGGCCGGCCTGGCCTTTCCCCTGATCCCCCTGGTGCAGCAGTACGCGCAGGAAGGGCGCTCCTACGCGATCGTCTGTGCCCTGGTGACCTGGTCCAGCTACCTGCTGCTCCAGGCCGCCGACCGATCCACCCGGCGGTGGTGGGCCGGCTACGCGGTGCTGCTCTGGGTCGCGGCCATGTTCCACGAATTCGCCGTACTGGTCGTACCGGCACACGGGATCGCCCTGCTGCTCTCCGGGCGCCCACGGGCGCTGATCCGCGCATGGGCCACGGCAGCGGGGTGCGCGGTGGCCGGCCTGCTGCCGCTCATCGTGCTCAGCCGGCGCCAGGCCGGACAGGTGGCGTGGATCGGCTGGCCGGACGCCCTGCAACTGTTGGGCCTGACCGCGATGGCACTGGCGGGCCTGTGGTGCGCCCGCCACCAGATCCGGGCGAGGGAGCTGTCCCGGCTGTCCGCCCTCGCACTGCCGGTGCTGCTCCTGCCGGGCCTGCTGCTGCTCGCGGCCGCCGTCGTCAGACCGCTGTTCGTCGACCGCTACGTCCTGTACTGCGCCATCGGGTTCGCGCTGCTCCTCGGCGCTGAACTCGACCGCCGCTGGGGCTCGCGACCATCGCCCCGCTGGACCGCGTGGGTCGCGCTGGCGGCGGTTCTGGTGCCGCTGGTACCGGTCAGCGTCTACCTGCGTACTCCCCAGAGCCGCCACGACAACGCCACCGCCGTCGGCCACGCCGTCCGGCAGGCCGCCCACCCGGGTGACGGCCTGCTCTTCGTCCCGGCGCGGCACCGCGTGTGGACCTCGGCCCACCCCCAGGACACCCAGGGCCTGACCGACCTCGCCCTCGCACAGGATCCGGCCTCCTCAGACACACTGTCCGGCGTCGAACTCCCCGCCCAGGACATCCCCACCCGCATGCGGGCCTTCTCCCGCATCGTCGTCGTCCACGACCCCGCCGACGAACGCCCCGACCACGATGCGAGGGAGCTGGCCAAGAGCTCGACGCTGCGTGACTACTTCCAGGTCTGCGGCCGCACCATCGACGTCACCGGGGCACACATCACCGACTACTGCCTCAACAGGTGATCCCGACGGGGAGAAATAGTTCGGCGAGGAGTGAAACCTGACCGAGGCGGGCTACGTGTAAGGGGATAGATCCGCTTTGGTGCGGACACCTACGACTCGCTGGGGGAATATCGTGACGATTCGTCACTTCACCGTTGCTGCAACCGGTTTGGCCTGCGCCGCCCTGACGCTCACCTCGTTCGGCGTGGCCGGCCCGGCTGCCGCTTCGACCGTCTCGCGGTCTGCCTCCTCGGGTACCGCGGTCGTGTCGGCTGCCAAGCCTGCGAAGATGCCCGACTGCACGGCCCGGGCCGCCGGTATGCGGATCATCCAGACCGTCGACGCGAGCGCCTCGGGCGCGACGCTGACGGCTCGGGAGACCAAGTTCGTCTGCGGCGGGCCGAACGACGGCGACGGCTACTTCCTGGCGGTGGGGAAGCCCGAGAAGTTCCACTTCGCGGCCGGCGCCAGCGCGAGCGTGCTCAACGGCATCCACTCGAAGCAGGTCAGCGTGGCGGAGCTGCTCCGCTTCGTCCACAAGTGCGCGGGCAGCGGCGCCGGCACCGTCCAGTACCCGTCCTCCTGCAACGGCCAGTTCGCGATCACGGTGAACAAGGCCGGCAAGATCACCGCCGTCAAGCAGCGCTACCACTCCTGACCGCCGGCCCGTCAGGGTGCCGGCCGCCCCCGGTCGGCACCCTGCGGTTTCCAGGGGTCGCCGCTGCGCGCTGGCGGGCAGGGCCTGGCAGGGCCCGTAGCTGCGTCCGGTGGCGACCCGCCCCCGCTCGTTACCTAGGGTGGAGGTGTGATCGATGAGAGTGCAGACGATTCGGCCGGCCCGGCGATGTGGCGCAGCGTGGCTTCGGATCCCGGAGCGGTGTTGCTCGAAGGGTTTCACGCGCTGAAGCACGCGTTGCGGTTCAAGGCGGAGGTGCGGTGTGTGGTCACCACCGATCGGTCCGCGCTGATCGCGTTGGCGGAGGCGTTGGCCGACGATGTCGCGGAGGGTGTCGCGGCGCTCGCCATCGAGATCTCCGCGTCTGAGATGCGGCGGATCACGCCGAAGATCCATCCGACGGGGGTGGTCTCGCTGGCGATCCGTCCCACCGCTCGGGCCGTCGGGCAGGAGCTGGCCAGGTCGCCGCGTACGTCACCGATCGTCGTGCTCGACAATCCGCGCAACCTGGGCAACGTCGGTGCGGTGATCCGGCTGGCAGCCGGGTTCGGGGCGACCGGGGTCGTGACGACGGGCACCATCGACCCGTGGCACCCGAATGTGGTGCGCGGGAGCGCCGGGCTGCACTTCGCGACGGCGGTCGAGCGGCTGGACCCGTCGGAGTTTCCCGCCGGGCCGCTCTACGCCATGGACGCGGAGGGGTCGGACATCAGGTCCATCGTCATCCCCGACGACGCGCTGCTGGTGTTCGGCTCGGAGCGGCACGGGGTCTCCCCGGAGCTGCGGGCCCGGGCGGCGGAGCTGGTCGCCATCCCGATGAGGCCGCAGGTGTCCAGCTTCAACCTGGCCACCAGTGTGGGGATGGGCCTGTTCCACTGGATGACGCACAGTCCGTCGGAGCAGGTCGGCGACGGCGTCCGGGACGGCCTGCGGGACGGCTTCGGCGCCGGCCCGGGCTGACCGAGGGCCGCCTGAGGGACTCGACGGCGGTCTGCTCGGTCGCCCGGGCCTGACTGACTGACTGACTGACTGACTCGGACTCGGACTCGGATTCAGGCTCAGCTGAAGAGGAGTTTCCAGGTGTCCGGGCCCGGGTAGCCGTCGGCTTCGGTGCCCGTCCAGCCCTGGGCGAGTTGGAAGTCGGCGACGTTCAGGCGGTCGTTCTCGGTCCAGTCCGGGCCGGGGCCGTCGGTGTAGTGGCGGCCGTAGCCCCGCTTCACCAGCTGCTCGCCGAGCTGCTGGATCGCCGGGCCGGACCTGCCGGGGCCGAAGGCGTCGGCTCCCGGGTAGGGCGGTGCCGGTACCCGTGGCGGCGGGGGGTTGAGGGTGGGTTCGGGCGGGATGTCGCGGCCCTTGCCGTTGACCAGGTAGTCCCAGGTGTCCTTGCCCGGGATCCCGTCGGCCTCGCTGCCGCGCCAGCCCTGGGCCAGCTGGAAGGCCTGCGTCGCCCGCCGGTCGGCCTCGCCCCAACTCGGGTCCGGGCCCTCGACGTAGAACCGGCCGCCGCCGCGTCGGACCAGCAGCTCGCCGAGCCGTGTGACGTAGGTGTTGCACGCGCCCGGGCCGAAACTGGCGGCCCCTGGGAAGGCGGAGCCAGGGCCGATGACGACGCCTTCCGAGAGACCCCGGTAGCGGTACGGGATGTACGCGTCGGAGTGGCTCCAGTACGCGTACGGGGTGGCCCGCCTACGCGTGCTGGGCCTGGTCTGCTCGTAGGCGAGGTAGTGGGTCCGGGTGGAGTCCGTCCAGCCGGCGAACAGGACGGTGTGCGAGCCGGACTGTGGGTCGTCCGGGTTGTTGCGGACCAGGATGTCGCCTGGTTGGAGATCGTCTCGGGCTATTCGGTCGGCGAACTCGGGCAGGGTCCAGGTGGTCTGGCTGCTGCCGAGGCCCCAGGCCATCGAGACGAAGCCCGAGCAGTCCTGGCGGTAGCCGTCCGACCAGTAGGTGCTCATGCTGTACGGCACCTGCTGGTCCACCCAGCGCTGGGCGCGGGCCAGGATGGCGGCGCGGGTGGTGGCGGCGCCGGCCGAGCGCAGGTGGGGGGTGAGGATGCGACCGCCGGACAGGCCGCTGGGCTCGCCCTGCGGGGTGTCGGCGCCGGCGGTGCCGGAGGTGTCAGTGGGGTCAGTGGCGGTGGTGCCGGGGCGGGTGGTCGGGGCGGCGCCCGCGCCCGCCGCTCCGCTGAGCATCGTGCCCACGGCGGCGAGCAGGACGGCCGCGCGCCGGGCGCCCCGGGCTGCGGGGTGGCCGCCGGCGGCGGGGCGGGCGGCGTGCAGCCGGGCCCGGCGGCCGGCCGTGCACCCGCCGCAGACGCAGGTCTCGTCGGGCTCTATCTCGGTGAATTCCATCGGCACGGGGTCGGTCCTTCCGCTTCCGGATTGTGCAGCGAAGAGGATGTGTTCCACCGTGAGCAGACGGAATATCAGGTTTTCGGAAAAAAGCGACAGAACGGACGAGTCCGAGTCCGAAGTGCGAGCGCGGGCTCGGGACGGCTACTCCCACTCCCAGCGGATGCCGATCTGGCCGGGGGACTGGTCCGGGGCGAGGACGTGGGCGCTGGCCGAGGCGCCGATCCACAGCTGCTGACGGACCTGGTCGGTCTCCTCGCCGGGCGAGCGGTCGAAGCGCTCGCAGTGCGCCGGGACGGTGGCCGGGTCGAAGTGCACCTGGAGGACGTACTCACGGACGGGGACCGCGAAGCGCCGCGCGTAGGTGGTGGACGGCTTCCCGGGCGGGATCTCCACCTCGTACTCGAAGACCGTGCTGTCACCGGCCGCGAGCGGCCGGTCGAGCAGCAGCTCGGCGACCAGCAGGCCGATCTCGGGGCGGCGGCGGACCCGGCCGAGGCGGGCGTGGCGGACGGAGTTGATCTCGGGGCAGCCGGTCGCCTCGTCGTCCGCCTTGTGCACCACCAGGCAGCGGGACACCCCGCTCACGGTGGCCCGGACGACCTGACGCATCCGCAGCAGGTGTCCGCGTCGCTGGGCGTCCACGAAGTAGGCGTCATGGATGCTGAGCCGCTCCAGCTCGCCGATCGGCGGCGCGTCGAGCTCCGCGAAGACGCCGGAGATCTCCTGCTCGCCGGGCCAGACGTCCTCCACCCGGAGGCCGTCGCAGGCGGCGGGGGTGACCCAGCGTCCGCGCGGACGGGGCGGGCCGAGGCGGGCGGAGAGGTTGGTGTGCGGGAGGCCGAGCAGTTCTTCCAACAGGTGGACGGCGCGCAGTGAGGTGGCGCGCTCCGGCTGGCTGCGTCCTCGCCGCCAGTAACTGAGGGTAGTGATGCTGACCCTGACGCCCTCTTTGGCGAGGGCCGTTCTGATCCGTTCCAGGCTGAGCCCACTGGCCTCCACGGCGGTGTGCAGGGCCTCGGCGAAGCCGCCTTCCGACCGGGCGGCCGGGGCCGCTGCCGGGGGTGGAGCCGGTGGGGTTTCTGTCGGGAGCCGTACGATTCCGGTCTCGAATCCCCCGTGCGGCTGATCCACGAGTCTGAGCCGACCGGCGTGCTGCAGTTGCTGTGAGGCCATGCGGACACCCTCCCCACCAGGCGCGTTCGGTGGGAACCTCCCGACGCGAGTGCGTCGGGGGCTTGGTCACCGAGTTGTCGGAACCCTACGCACGGTCGAGAGGCTACGTCATCAACCCGAACATATGACAGTGGTCACGACAAGAAAACCGATCTACGAACGAGATTGAAACAACGCAGAAACACGGATGCCGGTACGGGCCGCTGGCCCGTACCGGCATCGTCACTGACTGTGCATCAGGGGTGGTGTGTCAGAGAGCTGCGGTGCTGCGTCAGGAGACGTTGAGCGCGGTGTCGTCGATGACGAAGCTGGTCTGCATCGAGTCGTCCTCGGTACCGGTGAACTTCAGGGTGACGGTCTGGCCGGCGTAGGCGGAGAGGTCGACGGTCTGCTGGGTGTAGCCGGTGTTGGCGTCCAGGTTGGAGAAGCTCTTCAACGTGGTGCCGTTGGCGGCGACGGTCAGCGTGTCGTTGGCCGAGCCGCCGGTCTCGGCGGTGTCGACGTGCAGCCAGAAGGAGAACGACGCGTTGCAGCCGGCCGGGATGGAGACGGTCTGCGACAGGGTGTCGGTGTGGGCGCTGCCGTAGCCGTCCAGGTAGGCCTTCCAGTTGCCGCTGTGGGCGGGCTCGGAGGTGCCGTTGTCGAAGACGCCGGAGGTGGCGGACCAGGCGCCGGGGGCGCCGGACTCGAAGCCGGGGTCGGCGAGCAGCTGGGCCGGGGTGCAGCCGGCAGGCGCGGCGGCGACGGTCCAGCTGAAGGAGGCGCTGCCGGTGGCACCGGTGCCGTCGGTGGCCGTCACGGTGACCGTGCCGCTGGCGGCGGTGGTCGGGGTGCCGGTGATCAGGCCGGTCGAGGAGATCGACAGGCCGGCGGGCAGGCCGGTGGCCGAGTAGGTCAGGGACTGGGTGGTGTCGCTGTCCGAGCCGGTGACCTGCAGGCTGGCGGCGGTGCCGACGGTGCCGTTCTGGTTGGCCGGAGCGGTGACGGTGACGGTGTTACCGGTCTGCGTGCCACCGCTGTTCAGCAGCGCGTTGGCCAGCGAGTCGGCGACGGGGGTGCCCCAGCCGGTGACCTGGTCGTAGCCGGCCTTGGTGGAGAAGTCCTGGTTGGCGCCCGAGGTCACGTCGTGGAACGTGGAGTTGTAGCTCGCGCTGTTGGCGATCGAGTACAGCTTCGGGTTGGCCTCGCCGAGGTTGGCCTTGCCGGCCGCCGCAGCCTTCTGGTTGTACAGCGCGGCGTAGCCGGACCAGAGCGGCGCGGCGGCGGAGGTGCCGCCGTAGACCTGCCAGCCCGGGGCGCTGGTGCCCTGGGTGTAGATGGCGAAGCCGCTCTGCGGGTCGGCGTTGGAGGACACGTCCGGGACGGTACGCATGGTGCCCGTCACGCCGGTGCCGGTCTGCCAGCTCGGCTTGGCGAACTGGGTGGAGACGCCGCCACCGGCGGTGCTCCAGGCGCTCTCGGAGGAGTACGAGGTGCCGTTCACCGAGAGGTTGGTGCCGCCGACGCCGGTGTTGTACGGGCTGGAGGCCGGGAAGTCGACCGCCTTGACGTTCGCGCCGCTGGTCGAGCGGGTGCAGTCGCGCGAGCCGTCGTCGCCGGAGGCGGAGAAGATCGAGATGCCCTGGGCGGCGGCCTGCTTGAAGGAGTTGTTCACGGCCGTCATCGAGGCGGCGGTGGTGTCCGGCTCACAGGATCCCCACGAGATCGACACAACCGAGACCTGGTTGTCCGACACGATCTGGGCGGCCATGTCCAGCTCGCCCTGGTCGGTGTTGGGGGCCTCGTAGACCAGCTGGGTCGCCTTGGGGGCGACACCGCGCACGATCTCGCTGTCCAGCTCGACCTCGCCCTGGCCCTGGCCGGGGGCGGAGTTGTAGTTGGCGCCGTCCACCGAGACGGTGCTCACGGCCGGGCCGGAGAGGCCGAACTGCGAGTCGTAGGTGGTCAGGTTGGAGGCGGTGTAGCCGTCGAACTCCCAGAGCGCGACCTTGACTCCGGTGCCGTCGGTGCCGACCTTGTTCAGGTCGTAGGCGCCGTCGTACTGGCTCGGGCCGAAGCCGCTCGGGGTCGCGTGCGGGACCACGGTGTTCGGCTTGGCTATTCGGGTGGTGCGCACCGTGTAGTTGGTGAGGCCGGTGATGCCCTGGACGACCGAGGCCAGCTGGGTCGGGATGGTGGCGGCGGTCTCGTTGGCGAAGAACGTCCGGCTGTGCAGCGGGTCGACGTACGTGCTCTCGTGGGCACCGAACGCCTTGGCGAGCTGCGCGGCGGTGCCGTGCGCGTTCACCACCTGGCGGTTGGCGCTGACCGAGCCGACCGTCAGGCCCTGCGCGGCCAGGTAGGTACGGACCTGGTTCACGTCCGCCTGGGTGGGGCCGAAGCGGGCGTTGAACTGGGCCGGGGTCAGGTAGTGGCCGAACTCGGCCGTACCGCGCGTGCTGACCGCCTTGAGGAAGCGGTCGAGGTCGGCGGTGTTGCGGAGCTTCAGGCTGACCGCGACCGAGATCTGCTGGGCGGCGGGCAGAGCGGCCTGCTTCTGCGAACGGGCCACCGCAGGGGTCACGGTGTTGGGCAGGGCCACCCGGGACGTCGCGGCGTTGGGGGACGGCGCGGCCTGTGCGGCCGTGACACCGAGGGACACCACGGTCAGGGGCAGGACGGCGAGTGCCGAGGCAAGGGCGAGCGAGCGAGGTCGCACTGGGTCCTCCGGAAGGTGTGGGGGCGCTCCGGGTCTGAACGCTTGTCAGAACTTCTCAGAGAACTCCCAGGAATGGGCCCAAGCCTGAGTAATTGGTTGCTAAAAAACAGTCAAATGTGAAACCCCTGGCAGACAACAGAATGCGTGGTCTTCATACAGTTAAGAGTGATTGGATTCAACAGAATTGAGGGATGGGGGCTGGTGGGGTTGGTGGGGTGCCCGAGCCGGGCCCGGGCACCCCACGACGCGGCAGGTGTTACGGCCGGCCCAGCCACTCGGCGAGCGCCTCGCGGAGTTCGCCCCGGCTCGGGTCGACGGCGGCCCAGGCGGCGTAGCCGTCCGGGCGGACCAGCAGGACGGTGTCGCGGAGCTTGCCGTGCGGGTCGGCCGGGGCCGCCGTCACCAGGCGGTCCTCCCACGGCTGGGTCACCGACAGCTCGTCCGGGCTGACCAGGACGAACTTCCCGGCGCGCAGCGCCTCGTGGAGCCGCTGCGGGCTGCCGGGCCCGTCCGACGCCAGCCGCAGGTCGGGCACCCGGTGGCCCACCAGGTGGTGGGCGCCCTTCGGTGCCTGGTAGGAGATGCCGATGCCGGACACCGTCCGGGCCCCGCGCTCGGCCATCGGCGGGAGGTGCCGCGCCGCCGAGGTCACCGCCGTGCGCAGCGCGCGGGCCGGTGCGGAGTGGGCCAGGGCCAGCCGGATCAGCGCGCCCGAACTGCGCAGCACCGTACGCCCGACCGGGTGCCGTTCGGTCCGGTAGCTGTCCAACAGGGCGTCAGGGGACCAACCGCGCAGGACCGCAGCCAACTTCCAGCTCAGGTTGGCGGCGTCCTGCAGGCCGGTGTTCATGCCCTGGCCGCCCGCCGGGGAGTGGCAGTGCGCCGCGTCGCCCGCCAGGAAGACCCGGCCGGAGCGGTAGTCCGGGGCCTGCCGTTCGTCGCTGTGGAACCGGGACATCCAGCGCGGGTCGTGCAGGCCGTGGTCCACCCCGAGCACGGTGCGGGTGATGTCGACCACCTCGGACAGTGCCACCGGTGCGCTGTCCGGGAGTTGACGGGCCCGGTCCCAGGCGATCACCCGGTACCAGCCGTCGCCGAACGGGGCGAGGAAGGCGAAGCCCTGCTCGGTGGCGCCGACCGTCAGCACCTCGGCCGGCTCGCGCTCCAGCCGTACGTCGGCGAGCAGCACCGAGCTGATCACCGACTCGCCGGGGAAGGGGATGCCGAGCAGCTCGCGGACCTTGCTGCGGACGCCGTCCGTGCCGACGACGTACCGCGCCCGGTGGGTCTCGCCGCCCTCGCTGACGTCCACGCTGACGCCCTCGGCGTCCTGCCGCAGGCCGATCACCTCGGCGCCGCGCAGGATCGTCGCCCCGGCCTTCAACGCCCGCTCCTGGAGCAGGCGTTCGGTGTTGGACTGCGGGGTGATCAGTACGAACGGGAAGCGGGTCGGCAGGTTGCCCAGTTCGACCTGCAGCCGCCCGAAGATCTGCAGCGAGCTGAGCCGCGTACCGGTGGCGATCAGTTCGTCGGCGAGGCCCCGGGCGTCCAGCGCCTCGAGCGTCCGGGCGTGCACGGCGAAGGCCCTGGTCAGGTTGGACTCGGTGCCGCGCTTCTCCAGCACGGTCACCCGCAGCCCGGCGGTGGCCAGATCGCCGGCCAGCAGGAGCCCGGTGGGCCCTGCCCCGACGATCACGACATCGGAGGTCAGCTGCGGCTCGGACATCGGCGTCTCCCGGTGGTCGGCACGAGCCGGTTCTCGGCTCGCTCCCAGCCTTCCATCATCGCTGCTCCAGGGGGACAGTTGAAGCAGGATTGACGGTCCGTCCGGGCAAACGCCAGGGGCTCCGCCCACCGATTCGCGCACGCGGTTCGGCGGAGCGGAGCCCCTGGGGGTACGGCCTCAGCTGTGGCGCCGGACCTCGACCACCCGGAACCGGTTGGAGACGAACGCCGCGTCGCAGTACGCCGAGTTGGCGGACGGGTTGGCGCCGGTGCCGTGCAGGTCGGAGAAGGCCGCCGTCTGGTTGGCGTACACGCCGCCGGTCAGGTTGAGCGAGAGCGAGACCCCGGTGTCCAGGCAGGCGTCGACCAGGGCCGACTCGACCTGCTCGGACACGGTGTAGCCGGACGCCGTCATCGCGCCCTGCTCCCGTACGGTGCGCCGCATCAGCTCCACGCCGGCCTCGCTGGAGTCCACCGCCACCGCGAAGTAGACCGGTCCGAAGCACTCCGACATGAAGGTGGCCCGGTCGTCCGGCTTGTCGGAGTCGGCCTTGATCAGCGCGGGCGTGCGCAGCACCGCCGCCGGGAACTCCTTCGACGCCACCACCCGTGGGGCCAGCGCGAGTTCGCCGTACTCGCCGCCGGACGCCTGGACGGTGCGCTGCAGCACGCCCGGGTTGACCACGGCGCCGAGGATGGCGGCGGCGCGGGCGTCGTCCGAGAGCAGGCCGTCGATCGCGGCGGCCAGGTCGGTGACGACCTCGTCGTAGGTCTTGCTGCCCTCGTCGGTGCTGACGCCGGTGCGGGGGATCAGCAGGTTCTGCGGGGTGGTGCACATCTGGCCGCTGTAGAGCGAGAGCGAGAAGGCCAGGTTGTTCAGCATGCCACGGTAGTTGTCGGTCGAGTCGATCACGACCGTGTTGACGGCGGCCTTCTCGGTGTAGACCTGGGCCTGCTGGGCGTTGGTCTCCAGCCAGTCGCCGAAGGCGGTCGAGCCGGTGTAGTCGATGACCTTGATCTCGGGCCGGACGGCCAGCGCCTGGGCGATGGTCGAGCCCTCGTGCTCGGCGGCCAGGCAGACCACGTTCGGGTCGAAGCCGGCCTCGGCGAGCACCTCGCGGGCCACCCGTACGGTCAGCGCGAGCGGCAGGGTGGCGCGGGGGTGCGGCTTGACCAGGACGGGGTTGCCGGTGGCCAGCGAGGCGAACAGGCCCGGGTAGCCGTTCCAGGTCGGGAAGGTGTTGCAGCCGATCAGCAGGGCCAGGCCGCGCGGGACGACGGTGAAGTCCTTGACCATGCTGAGCGGGTCGCGCTTGCCCTGCGGCTTGGTCCAACTCGCGCGCTGCGGCAGCCGGGTCTGCTCGGCGTACGCGTACGCGACCGCTTCCAGGCCACGGTCCTGGGCGTGCGGGCCACCGGCCTGGAAGGCCATCCCGTACGCCTGGCCGGTGGTGTGCATCACCGCGTGCGCGAACTCGTTCGACCGGGCGTTGATCCGGGCCAGGATCTCCAGGCAGACCGCCGCGCGGGCGGCGGGGGTCGCCGAGGCCCAGCCGGGACGGGCCGTCTCCATCGCCGCGATCAGCGCGTCCGGCTCGAAGTGCGGGTAGCTGACGCCCATTTCGATCCCGTACGGCGAGGACTCGCCGCCGACCGGCTCCCCGTCGGTCGGCTGGCCGTCGATCACGAACGGCAGGCCGAGCACCGACTCGAAGGCGGCCTTGCCGTCCTCAAGCGCGGTCTCCCCGTACGCCTTCGGGAACTCGGGGTACGGCGACCAGTAGTCGCGGGAGACGCTCGCGTCGAGCGCGCGGGTCAGCGTCTCCTGGTGACGGTCGATCAGTTCGGCGACAAAGGGGTGGTCGGCCGCAGCAGTCATGGTGCGCTCCTCCGAGGGGCGGACGGGACACCCCTCAGAGTAACCGAACGATCGGTCGGGGCAAGCCCCCAATTGCGGTTCTGTCGCCGCTGGGTCCTGGTTACGGCACGCCCAGTTCGAAGATGACGTACCCGGCGTACCAGCCGGAGGCGGCGGCGGTGAGGCCGAAGATCATGACCAACGAGGGCAGGCTGACCCGGCGCAGTGCCACCGCCAGCGGGACGAAGAGCGGGAAGGCGGGCAGTAGGTAGCGCGAGGTGTTGCCGAAGATCTGCTGGCTGCCGAGGACCATGACGATGGTCACCAGGGTGTAGACGATCAGGAACGCGGGGGTCCGCAGTCGTACCAGCAGGAAGAGCAGCACCGGCAGGGTGAGCACCAGCAGGACGGCGATCAGGTCCTCGGTGGGGTACCCGAAGAGGTAGTCGCTGTGTCCGAACAGCACCCCGCGCAGCACGTTCGCGGTGTGCTGCCCGTAGTCGAAGAAGTGCAGCCAGGCGCCGCGCTGCAGGGTGAAGTAGCCGGTCAGGTCGCCCATCCGCCAGCCGACCCAGAACACGTAGCCGAACAGGCCGAGCGGGGAGATGAGCATCGCCACCAGCGGGCGGAGGATGCCGTCCCGCCGTTGGTACAGGGCGATCAGGGCGGCGACGCCGAGCGCGGCGATCAGGGCGGAGGCGGTCGGGCGGTTGAGGCCGGCCACCAGGGTGATCACCCCGGCCTCCACCCAGCGGCGGGTCAGCACGGCGTAGCAGGCCCAGGCGGCGAGCGCGACGAAGAGCGAGTCGGAGTACACCGCCCACTCGGCGCCGGAGCCCGGGAAGACGGCCCAGACGGCCGCCGCGATGATGCCCGTCCGCCGGTCGGTGAGCTTGGCGGTGACGGCGAAGATCCCGGCCGCCGCGACGAACGAGGAGACCACCGAGACCAGCATCCCGGCGCCGTAGAGACCGAGGCCAGTGCAGTCGGAGACCAGCCGCATCAGCCCGGGGTAGAGCGGGAAGAAGGCGGCCGAGTTCTGGTCCACGGTCATCATCTGCCCGGCGGCCAGCGGCACCAGCTGCGGGTGGTAGCCCTTCTCGGCGACCTGCTGGTACCACCAGCCGTCCCAGCTCTGCAGTACGTCCCAGACATGGGCCGCGCCGCCGTACCGGTATTCCTTGGTGCGGAAGTCGCCGGAGGCGTCCAGCAGGTACATGAACGTGGTGAAGCCCAGCAGCTTCAACACCCCGAACACGGCCAGTGCGGGCCCGAACCGGCGGGCGGCGCGCTGCGTCCACTGTTTGAGGCCGTCGCCCTCGGGGCCGCCGTCTCCGTCGTCGGCGGGGCTGTCCGGGAGTGAATATTCATCCGCCGGACGACTGGATATCGTGCTCATCGGATCCGATTCCCCGCCTGCTGCTGATTCTCTGGTCGTCAAGGACCCGTACCGCCCTGAGCCTAGGCGATGTGGTGGTAATCGGGCCGCGAGGTCTCATATCGGATTAAGGCGGCGCAGGTAAAATCTGACCAGCCTACCGACGTCGCCTGGGGCGGGAAGACCATATGACTTCCGAACATGCAGAGACCGCACTCTCCGTGGTCATCCCGATGTACAACGAAGAGGAAGCCCTTCCAGCCCTGATCGCCCGACTGCGCCCGGTCCTGGACGGGATCGGCGTTCCGTACGAGGTGGTGGCCGTCGACGACGGCAGCAAGGACAAGACCGCCGAGCTGCTCGGAGACTTCCGGCACGCCTGGCCGGAGCTGCGGGTGGTCCGGCTGCGCCGGAACTCCGGGCACCAGGCGGCCCTCACGGCCGGTCTGCACCGGGCGGTCGGCCGGTACGTGGCGAGCATCGACGCCGACCTGCAGGACCCGCCGGAGAAGATCCCGGAGATGCTGGACCTCGCGCTGGAACGGCAGCTCGACATCGTCTACGGCGTACGCAACGACCGCAGCACCGACTCCGGCTTCAAGCGCCGCAGCGCCGGCGCCTACTACTGGCTGATGCGCCGCCTGGCCGGCAAGCAGATGCCCGCCCAGGCCGGAGACTTCCGTCTGCTCAGCCGGGAGGCCGTCGAGGCGATCAAGGCGCTGCCGGACCAGCAGCAGGTCTACCGCCTGCTGGTGCCCTGGCTGGGCTTCCCGAGCGGCGAGGTGCACTACCAGCGCGACGAGCGGGTCGCCGGTGAGACCAAGTACCCGCTCAGCAAGATGATCAGGCTCGCCGTCGACAGCGTCACCGGGTTCTCGGCCGCCCCGCTGCGGCTGGCCACCTGGCTCGGGGTGACCAGCTTCTTCGCGTGCCTGGGGCTGCTGGTCTTCACGGTGGTCGCGTACGTCTCCGGGAAGACCGTGCCGGGCTGGACGTCCCTGTTCGTCGGGGTGCTGTTCATCGGTGCCGTCCAGCTGATCTGCGTCGGTCTGCTCGGCGAGTACATCGGCCGGATATACACCGCTGTGCAGCGACGCCCCACCTACTTCATCGGCTACGACTCGGCGGACGAGCCCGCGCTCCGGCTGTCCCCGGCCCGGTTCGAGGGCAGGGTCTGACAGCGGCCCGGGTACGGGTGCCCCAGGCCCCCGGCTGACGTGCTGCCAGGGCGCCGGGGATACTCGTTCGTATGGCCGAGAACAACACCCGCACCGCGTACACCGTCGAGTCGCTGCTCGCGGTGACGGTAGAGGTCTTCAACGAGCGCGGGTACGACGGGACCTCGATGGAGGACCTGTCCCGGGCGGCCGGTATCTCCAAGTCGTCGATCTACCACCACGTACGAGGCAAGGAGGAGCTGCTCCGGCTCGCCGTCGGGCGGGCGCTGGACTCGCTCTTCGGCATCCTGGACGAGCCCGCCGCCGTGACCGGCCGCCCGGTGGACCGGCTGGAGCACGTCGTGCTGCGGACCACCGAGGTGCTGCTCGCCGAGCTCCCGTACGTCACCCTGCTGCTCCGGGTGCGGGGCAACACCACGACCGAGCTGTGGGCGCTGGAGCGCCGCCGGGACTTCGACCACCAGGTGGCCGAGCTGGTCCGGGCCGCCGTGGCGGCGGGCGAGCTGCGTTCGGATGTCGAACCCCGGCTGGCGACCCGGCTGCTGTTCGGCATGATCAACTCGGTGGTGGAGTGGTACCGGCCCGGCGCGAAGGCGGCGGACGGCGTCGCCGAGGCGGTCGTGCATCTCGCCTTCGGCGGGTTGCGGGCTTGACGCTGGGGGCCTGGCGGGGCTGAACGCGGCGGTGAGGTGCGGGCCGTTGCCTTCCGGTTTCGCGCACGCGGTTCATTGAGCAGAGCCTCGCGCCCTTGACTGTGGCCGGCCGATTGCCTGAGAAGTTGGTGAGGTCAGACCGGGGGGACCTGGTCGGTCTCCTCGAAGACCAGCAGGGTCTGGGTGGCCAGGACGTCCGGGAACGACTGGATCCGGCCGAGCACCAGCTCGCGCAGTGCGTGGTTGTCGGCGGTGTGGACCAGCAGCAGTACGTCGAACTCGCCGCCCACCAGGGCGATGTGGGCCACCCCGGGTAGGCCGAGCAGTTGCTCGCGGACCGTCCGCCAGGAGTTCTGCACGATCTTGAGGGTGATGTACGCGGTGGCTCCCTGCCCCGCCCGTTCGTGGTCGACCCGGGCGGTGAAGCCGCGAATCACGCCGTCCTCGACCATCCTGGAGATCCGGGCGTACGCGTTCGCCCGGGACACGTGCACCCGCTCGGCGACCGAACGTATCGACGCCCGGCCGTCCTGCTGGAGCAGACGAAGGATCGCACGGTCGACCCGGTCGAGCCGGTCCGCGCGCTCCGACCTGGACATCTGTTCAGCGGACATGGTCCCCCACCCTCCGAAAATGGACGTGCTGCAACAAGTCGACCGCCGATCGGACCGAATGTCCACCACCTTGCCGCAGCTGTGGCCAGAATGACCAGACGACCGAACAATCGGTAGGGAGGAACGGCCCGGCGACGAGCACTGGCACCCCTCGTGCACCACGGCATCACCACTGCCCCCGCTGCACCCCTCCCCCACCCTCTGGAGGTGCCCGAGATGACCGTTCTCGATCACAGACACCTGGCTCCCGTCCCCGGGTGGCTGCCCGGTGCGACCGGCCCCCGCAGCGACCCCGCACCGCTGCTGCCCGACGCCGCGCCCGTACGGGTCCTCGGCACGCCCGCCCTGGACAAGGCCGACCCGCTGCTGCTCCGCGAGCTCTACCGCCGGCTGGTCGTCGGCCGCCGCTACAACCAGCAGGCCACCACCCTCACCAAGCAGGGCCGGCTCGCCGTCTACCCGGCCTCCACCGGCCAGGAGGCCTGCCAGGTCGCCGCCGCGCTCGCACTGCGCGAGGACGACTGGCTCTTCCCGAGCTACCGCGACACCCTCGCCGTGGTCTCCCGGGGTGTCGACCCGCTGGCCGCGCTCACCCTGCTGCGCGGCAACGCCCACACCGGCTACGACCCGCGCGCGGCCCGTACCGCGCCGCTCTGCACCCCGCTCGCCACGCAGGCCCCGCACGCCGTCGGCCTGGCGCACGCCGCCCGGCTGCGCGGCTCGGACACCGTCGCACTGGCCCTGCTCGGCGACGGCGGCACCAGCGAGGGCGACTTCCACGAGGCGCTCAACTTCGCGGCCGTACTGCACGCCCCCGTGGTCTTCCTGGTGCAGAACAACGGCTACGCGATCTCCGTCCCGCTCACCCAGCAGTCCGCCGCACCCAGCCTGGCGCACAAGGCGGTCGGCTACGGCATGCCCGGCCGGCTGGTGGACGGCAACGACGCGGTCGCGATGCACTCGGTGCTCAGCGAGGCGATCGAGTACGCCCGCAACGGCGGTGGCCCGACCCTGATCGAGGCGCTCACCTACCGGATCGAGGCGCACACCAACGCCGACGACGCCACCCGCTACCGCGAGGCCGCGGAGGTGACGGCCTGGCGGGAGCACGACCCGATCCTGCTGATGGACCGCCACCTGCGGGCCGCCGGGATACTCGACGACGAGTTGGTCCAGGACGCCGCCGACGAGGCCGAGGCGCTCGCGGCCCGGATGCGCGCCGAGTTCCACGCCGAGCCGGTGCTCGACCCGCACGCGCTCTTCGCCCACGTCTACGCCGAGCCCACCCCACAACTGCGCGAGCAAGCCTCCCAGCTCGCCGCCGAGTTGGCCGCCGAGTCCGAGGTGCACGAGCGATGAGCACAGCAGTACAGACCCGCACTTCCACCATGGCGCAGGCGCTCAACTCGGCGCTCAAGGACGCGATGCGGGCCGACCCGACGGTCCACGTCATGGGCGAGGACGTCGGCGCGCTCGGCGGTGTCTTCCGGATCACCGACGGCCTGACCGCCGAGTTCGGCGCCGACCGCTGCCTGGACACCCCGCTCGCCGAGGCCGGCATCCTCGGCACCGCGATCGGCATGGCGATGTACGGGCTGCGGCCCGTCGTGGAGATGCAGTTCGACGCCTTCGCCTACCCGGCGATGGAGCAACTCGTCTCGCACGTGGCCAAGATGCGCAACCGTACGGCCGGCGCGATGCCGCTGCCGATCACCATCCGGATCCCGTACGGCGGCGGCATCGGCGGCGTCGAGCACCACAGCGACTCCTCCGAGGCGTACTACACCCAGACCCCCGGCCTGCACGTCGTCACCCCCGCGACCGTCGCCGACGCGTACGGGCTGCTGCGCGCCTCGATCGCCTCCGACGACCCGGTGATCTTCCTGGAGCCCAAGCGCCTCTACTGGGGCAAGGCGGAGTGGGACCCGACCGCGCCGGTCGAGCCGATCGGGCGGGCGGCGCTGCGCCGGACCGGGCGGTCGGCCGTGCTGATCACGTACGGGCCCTCGCTGCCGGTCTGCCTGGAGGCGGCCGAGGCCGCGAAGGCGGAGGGCTGGGACCTCGCGGTGCTGGACCTGCGGACGCTGGTGCCGTTCGACGACGAGACGGTCTGCGAGGTGGTTCGCTCGGTCGGCCGGGCGGTCGTCGTGCACGAGTCGACCGGCTTCGGCGGCGTCGGCGCGGAGATCGCCGCCCGGGTCACCGAGCGCTGCTTCCACCACCTGGCCGCGCCCGTGCTGCGGGTGGCCGGCTTCGACATCCCGTACCCGCCACCGATGTTGGAGCACCACCACCTCCCCGGGGTGGACCGGATCCTGGACGCCGTGTCCCGGCTCCAGTGGGAGGAGTGACGATGATGCCGGTTGTACGCGAGTTCACCCTGCCCGACCTCGGTGAGGGACTCACCGGGGCCGAGGTGGTGCGCTGGATGGTCGAGGTGGGCGAGGTCATCGCCGTCGACCAGCCGGTGGTGGAGGTGGAGACCGCCAAGGCGGTCGTCGAAGTCCCCTGCCCCTACGGCGGCGTGGTCACCGCGCGGTACGGCGAGCCGGGGGAGGAGGTGCCGGTCGGCGCTCCGCTGGTGACGGTCGCGGTCTCGCCGTCCGGGGGTTCGCCCTCCGCAGGGCCTGCCGTGCCGGAGCCCCCGAACGAGCGCCCGCTGGTCGGGTACGGAGTGGCGGACGGGCCCAAGGGCGCCCGGCGCGGGCGGGTGCGGGCGGGTGCTGCGGTGTCTGCGGTTCTGGCTGCTGCGGTGCCTGAGGTGCCTGCTCCGGCAGTTGTGCCGGTGGTGGTGCCGGTGATCTCGCCGTTGGTCCGGCGGTCGGCCCGGGAGCACGGGATCGATCTGGCCGGGCTCACCGGGAGCGGGCCGGACGGGCTGATCCTGCGGGCGGACGTGGAGCGGGCGGTGGCTGCCGCGTCCCGTCCGGCTGCGGCGGCCGCTGCTGTGGCGGCGGCCGTGGCACCGACGTCGGACGAGGTGGTGCCGCTGCGCGGGCTGCGGCGGACGATCGCCGAGAAGCTCACCCGCAGCCACCAGGAGATCCCCGCCGCGACCTGCTGGGTGGACGCCGACGCAACCGAACTGATGGCTCTACGCGCACAGTTGAACCGGTCGGCCGGACCGAAGGTGAGCGTGCTGGCACTGCTGGCGAGGATCTGCACGGCCGCGCTGGAGCGCTTTCCGGAGCTCAACTCCAGCGTCGAGAGCGATGGTTCGGGGATCCGTCGACACGGCGTGGTGAACCTCGGCTTCGCGGCGCAGAGCGACCGTGGTCTGGTCGTGCCGGTGGTGCGTGACGCGCACCTGCTCGGGACGGAGCAACTCGGCACCGAACTGGCCAGGTTGACGGAGACTGCCCGGGACGGCCGGCTCACCCCGGCCGAGCTGACCGGCGGCACCTTCACGCTCAACAACTACGGCGTCTTCGGCGTCGACGGATCCACCCCGATCCTCAACCACCCTGAGGCCGCCATGCTCGGGGTCGGCCGGATCGTCGCCAAACCGTGGGTGCACGAGGGGCAGTTGGCGGTACGGCAAGTGACCCAGCTGTCGTTCACCTTCGACCACCGGGTCTGCGACGGGGGCACGGCGGGAGGGTTCCTGCGTTTCGTCGCGGACTGTGTCGAGCAGCCGGGGATGCTGCTGCGGCAGTTGTAACGGAGGTGGGGTCGGTCGCTCCGCGCGGTGCAGATCCGCGCGGGGCGACCGTGGGTCGACCATAGGTCGGGCGAGCGTAGCGCTTGTCCGGGCCGGGCGTCAGGGCTTCACAGGATTTGTCGGATCAGCTGTTTGGGCGTGCCAGGCTACCGAGGGCGTCAGCAGAGACAAGCCAGGTGTGGTTCAAAGGGACGACCGGAAGCGAAGCGATTCTCTTGGGCACTCGTCAAGTCATGGTGAAGCCGACCTCGTTGAGGGTCCGAGCGGGTAGCGGGTCGGTGGCGGTCGCCGCTGTTCCGGGGATGCCGGTGGTGGAGAATCCCGGGCCGGAGCCGCAGTTGGTGGCCGAACTGGTGATCCCGGCCCGCCCGGCCTTCCCACCGGACGTACCGGCTCCGGCCCCGCCCTCGCCCCCGCCCCCGGCGCCGATGGTTCCGGCGGCACCGATGGTTCCGGGGGTACCGGCTGCGCCGGGGGTGCCGGTGGTGCCAACTCCCCTTCCCAGTCCGGCGATCGAGCCGATGTTCACCCGGGCTCCCGGGCTCAACTGGGCCGGTCCGGGGGATCACTGGAGTCGGGCGTGGGCGATGGACACCCTCGGTGGCAGCGCTGCGGCCCCGGCCGTTGCCGGGCCCGCCCCGGATCTGCGGGCGGCCGGTGAGCAGGCGCCGACTCCGGCGGACATCCAGCTGATCCGGGCCAGCCTGGCGATCGTCGAGCCGGTCGCCGACCGGGCCACCGCGCACTTCTACGCACTGATCTTCCTGCACCACCCCGAGATCCGGGCGCTCTTCCCGGCGGCGATGGACGTGCAGCGGGACCGGCTCTTCCGTGCCCTGCTGATGGCCGGCCGCAACGCCGACGACCCGGCCGGGCTGACCGAGTACCTGACCGGACTCGGCCGGGGACATCGCAAGTACGGGACGCTGACCGGCCACTACGGGCCGGTGGGAGAGTGTTTGATCGCCGCGCTGGAACGTTTCTGCGGAAGCCGCTGGGACAGTGCCACCGAACTGGCCTGGCGCCGGGGCTACGGGTTGATCTCGAAGATCATGATCGACGCGGCCGAGGGCGCCGCGAAGTCCTCGCCCCCCTGGTGGCAGGCCGAGGTGGTCGAGCACCGGCGGGTCACGTCCGACATCGCGGTGGTGACCGTCCGGCCCGACCAGTCCTACCCGTACCGGGCCGGGCAGTACACCACCCTGGAGACGCCCTGGTGGCCCCGGGTGTGGCGGCATTTCTCGTTCGCCAACGCGCCCCGGCCGGACGGGTTGCTCAGCTTCCACGTCAAGGCGGTGCAGGCCGGCTGGGTGAGCAACGCACTGGTCAACCGCTCCGCCCCCGGGGACGTCCTGCGGCTCGGCCCGCCCGCCGGGGAGATGGTGGTGGACCATGCGAGCGGTACCGACCTGCTCTGCCTGGGCGGCGGTACCGGCATCGCGCCGATCAGCGCGCTGGTCGAGGAGGTCGCCGAGTACGGTTCGGCGGGCCGCTCGGTCGAGGTGTTCTACGGGGCCCGGCGGCGGGGCGAGTTGTACCAGTTGGAGAGCCTGCGCAGGCTCTCCGAGCGGCACCCCTGGCTGTCGCTCCGGGCGGTGCTCTCGGAGGAGCGGGTCGCCACGGCCGAGGCGCTCTTCGGGGACCTGCCCGAGGTGATCGGCGGCTACGGCCACCTGGCGGGCCGGGCCGCATACCTCAGCGGCCCCGCCGCGATGGTGCGGCGGGCGAGCGGGGCACTGCTGCGCGCTGGGGTGGCGAACTCGGCCATCCACCATGACCTCGCGGCGGGTTGACCGGTCTGGGGCGCACGGTTCAGCCGAGGTCGGGGGCGAGCATGGCGCGGATGCCCTCGATGTTCGCGGCGAGGTAGGCGCGCAGGCGCGGCGGTACGACGTTGACCGAGGTGACGCCCTCCCGGGTGAAGGGCAGCCGGACGATCTCGTACTCGCCCTGGGGCTCGTCGACCTCCGGCCCGTGCCGGAGCGAAGGGTCCATCGAGGCGAGCCGGCAGACGAAGAAGTGCTGCACCTTGACCCCGTGCGGGTGGGCGAGCGTGCCGTCCTCGTGGTGCGAGTGGGCGACGGTGTCGACGAAGGCGGGGACCACGTCCTGGACCTTCCCGCCCAACTCCTCGTCCATCTCGCGGTGCAGGGCGTCCACCACGGTCCGGTCCGCGCGCTCGACCCCGCCGCCCGGAGTGATCCAGTACGGATGCGAGCCGGGCCGGGTGCGCTTGATCAGCACGATGGTGGCCGGGGCGTGCGGCGCGTCCGGGTCCAACTCCAGCAGGATCGCCCTGGCAGTGCGCTTGACGACAGGGCGGACGGGGCTGGGCATGGCCACCTCCGGGTCACGAGCGTTGTGCGGGATTCTCCCGCACCACAGGGCGGCTGAAACTCGTACAGACCCGCTCAGGGGGGGCGGTGCTGCGCCGAACGGATGATTCGCGGGGCCCGGCGGGTGTCGTTCGCGCACTGTGGCATAAATGCTGTGGATCTTCGATAGCAGGGGAAGCTGCCGCTGATTTGGGGAGCAAATGCTGAAATTGTCGGATCGCGACCTAAGATTCCAAGGTCATTTGTGGGCCGTTCGAGTGTTAATGATTGCAGGCGTGCTGGCCCTGTGCTGCAATGAGCGCCAGTCGGGCAAAGCGGAGCCGAGTACTCCAAATGCCCTCCTGTGCAGCGACTCGGGCTGGGGGCTGGGCATGGCCATGGAGCAGAACGCCGGGATGCCACGGCCGCGAGTGAAGGTACGAGCGGCTGCACTTCCCCGACCGCCGCAGGGCCGGGCGGCGCCGCCACCGGGCGTCGTCCCAGGCCGTGCCAGAACGAGAGGTACCGGCGCATGCACAGCACAGTCCAGGGCCACGTGGTCATGCAGCTCGTGGTCTCGAACGAGCTCTCCTTCCGCATCGTGGTCGATCTCGAGTACGACCCCGCCGATCCCTACGCGGTCCGCTGCATCTTCCACCTGCCCGGTGACACGCCGGTGGCCTGGGTCTTCGCGCGTGAGTTGCTGCTCGACGGGATCAGCAGTGCCACGGGCGAGGGCGATGTGCAGATTCATCCCGTCGGCGGTGAACTCTCCGACGTCTGCATCCGGTTGTACGCCCCCGAGGGGGACGCCCTGCTGCGCGCCTCGGCCCCGCCGCTGATCGCCTTCCTGGCCAGGACGGACCAGCTGGTGCCGATGGGGGAGGAGATCACCGGCGCCGAACTCGACGCCCAGCTGGCCAACATCCTCAGCCGGGGCTGCGAGAACGCCGGCTGAGTGGTTGGACGGCTGCGCGCGGCCGGGCCGGCCGTGGATGCGGAGAGGCCCCCGGGAAGCGCCTGAACGCCGGGGGCCCGGTACCGCGCTGCCGGGGCGGGGGTTCCTCGGTGGGCCCGCCAGTAGCGGGGGAGATCAGTCCTCGTCCCCGAAGGCCAGGTTGAGGCCCCAGGACACCAGGCTGATGATCAGCGCGCCGATCAGGGCCGGCCAGAAGCCGGAGACGTGGAAGTCCAGTTTGATCTTGTCGGAGGCCCACGAGGTCAGCCAGAGCATCAGCGCGTTGATCACGAAGGTGATCAGGCCGAGCGTGAGGATGAACAGTGGCAGCGAGAACAGCTTCACCACCGGCTTGATCAGCCAGTTCACCACGCCGAAGATCAGTGCGACCACGATCACGGTGATGGTCTTGTGCTGCCAGTCACCCCCCGAGAGGGTGATCCCGTTGACGATCCAGGCGGCCACCCAGATCGCAGCGGCGTTGATGAGGGTTTTGACCACGAAACTCTTCATATCGGAGATCGTTGCAGTCCAGCGGGCCCGGGGGAAGTTCCTCGCCCCGATATGTTGTCCAATGTCGTGGGCGCGGGACAAGGGTGGAGGAACGGTTCGATGAAGGTCTTCCGGCTGGACCAGTTGGACGCCGAGCGCGCCGCCAACGAGGGCGCCTATCTCCGCTTCCTGAAGGAGCGGAACATGTCGGCCGGCCTGTACGCGCTCTCGCCGGGCGACACCGACACCCAGTCGCCGCACGCCCAGGACGAGATCTACCAGGTCATCAGCGGCCGCGCCGAACTGACCGTCGGGGACGAGACCACCACCGTCGGCCGGGGCAGCGTGGTGTACGTACCCGCCGGAGTACCGCACCGCTTCCACCACATCACCGAGGAACTGCGGGTGCTGGTCGTGTTCTCCCCACCGGAGGACTGACCCGGTCGGACCGGCCCACCCCACCCCACCCGACCCGACCCGACGCCACCGCCCGGGTAGGGTCGGCGCCGTGCGTCGCGTGCGGCGTACGGCACTTACGTCAGTTGCATCATCCACGTCACTCACGTCACTCACGTCATTCACTTCACCTCACTTCACCGATCACGCGGGAGCCCGTAGCAGCGGGCTGAGAGGGCGCTGACGCGCTGCGCCGACCGCCAGAACCTGGCCGTGGCACGGGGAAACCCTGCCCGGGACAGGGAGGGAGTCACCACCCGTGTCCACACCCATGTCCGCGTCCACACCCATGTCCGCGTCCGCGCCCGCGTCCGTGCCCGCGTCCGCGCCCGCATCCGCGCCCGCATCCGCGTCGCTCACCGACGAACTCTGGTCGGCCGTCGAGCCGGTCTACGCCGAGATCCTCGGCCACCCCTTCATCGCGGGCCTCACCGACGGCACCCTGCCGCGCGAAGCCTTCCGCCACTTCGTGATCCAGGATTCGCACTACCTGCGCGACTACGCCCGGGCCCTCGCCGTCTGCGCCGCCAAGGCGCCGGACGAGCAGGACGTCCGCGCCTTCGCCGACGACGCGATCGGCGCGCTGGCCGCCGAGCAGGGTATGCACGCCGAGTTCATGTCCGCCTTCGGGCAGTCCGCCGAGGAGGCCGCTGCGGAGCCGGTGCTGCCCACCACCCGCGCCTACACCAGCTACCTGCTCGCCACCGCGTACGGCGGGTCCTTCGCGGAGGCGGTCGCTGCCGTACTGCCCTGCTACTGGATCTACGCCCGGGTCGGTGAGCAGCTGCTCACCAAGTCCTCCCCCGACCCGCTCTACGCCCGGTGGATCTCCACCTACGGCGACGAGGCGTTCCAGTCGGTGGTGCGCCGGGTGCTCGCCCTCACCGACCGCCTCGGTACGGAGATCTCGCCGGCCGAACGCCGTCGGATGGTCGAGCACTTCAGCATCACGTCCCGGTACGAGTGGATGTTCTGGGACGCGGCCTGGCGCGGTGAGACCTGGCCGGTCGGTCTCAACCCGTAGCCCGAGGGATCCCTGGGGCGGGCCGAAGGGCGTCCGCCAGTATGGGGCCGGCGTCGCGACGCCCGGACTCTCTCCCCCAGCCTTCGGCCGGGGGGACCCCCACGGACGGCTTCTCCTCAGTCGCCGATGCTCCGCATGGACTCCATCGTCGGCACCGCCCAGACTCGGCCCGGACGCCGCTCCTTCACCCGGCCCCTACTGGCGGACGCCCTAAGGGGGATCTCCGGGTTCTCTCGGGGGCTGGAACCCTCGTTTACCAGGCACGACGCCCGTACGATCGAGTTATCGAAAGCGGACGGGACGCGGCGGACAGGCCGGCGCAAGCCCGAGGGGAGAGAAGGAACGGACATGGCTGAGCTCTGGAAGTCGCTGCCCTCGTGGGTGCGCAACATCGTCATCCCGATCATCGTGGTGGTCCTCGCCTGGAAGCTGCTCTGGGTGGTGGTCAGCTCGCTGATCGGGCTGCTGATCAACGGACTGGTACTGGTCGGCATAGCCGCCGCCGTGATCATCCTGGTGAAGAAGGCTTCGAAGCACTGACGCCGGGCCGGACTTCGAACGAGCCCCGTTCCCCCTGATCCCAGGGAGAGCGGGGCTCGTTCGGTATCCCGGCTGAGCATTCCGGCCGAGCCCTCAGCGCTGCCGGATGACAGCTGCCGGATGGCAGCTGGGGGATGACATCTGTCATACCGCTTCAGGTACGCCGGACACTGCTGCCCGACCCCTCCCGGACGGGATTCTTGAGGCACAGCGAAGGACCCGGACACTGAAGGAGCGGACCATGGCAGTCATCACCCGAAGCGCGACGGTCGAGACCGGCACCCACCAGATGTCCGGCGCCCTCCGCCCGATCGCCGTCGACGTGGCGCTGCCGCTGCTCGCCTACTACACCGCCCACTCGGTGCTCGGGCTGAGCCTGGTCGACTCGCTGGTGCTCGGCAGTGTCGTGCCGGCGGTCCGGGCGGGCCACCAACTGCTGCGGGAGCGGTCGTTGAACGGGTTGGCGACGTTGATGCTGGTGGTCAACCTGCTGGGGATCGGGCTCTCGCTGGTCGCCGGGGACCCGAGGCTGATGATCGCCAAGGACGGCGCGGTGAGCAGCGTGATCGGGCTCGCCATGATCGGGTCGGTGTTCGCCGGGCGTCCGATGATGACCGCCGGGATGCGTCCCTTCGTCGTCAAGCGCGACGCCGGCCGCGACGCCGCCTGGGACCGGCTGGCCGCGACCTCGGTGACGTTCCGGCGGCTGGAGCGGAGCTTCACCCTGGTCTGGGGCTCCGCGCTGGTCGCCGAGTGCGCGGCCAAGGTGGTCGGCGCGTACACACTGCCGCTGGACACCATGGTCTGGCTGGGCACCGTCTTCCTGGTCGGCGCGATCGTGCTCGCCATCGCGGTCGGCAACTTCTTCGCCGGGCGGATGGCCGAGCTGGTCATCGAGGAGAGCAAGTCCGTCTGACCTGCCCCCGGTACGCGCGAGGCGCCCGCTCACCTGGACGGTGAGCGGGCGCCTCGTACGTGGATACGTACGCCTGCCGGGGTCAGACGCCGTCGTGCTGGACCGGGATCGACTGGCTGACGACCGGGACCGGCTGGCCAGCGGGCTTGGCCGGCCCGGTCGCCGTACCCGACGGCGACGCCGTGTCGGGGGTGCTGTTCATCGAGCTGAGCAGCTGGCGGGCCAGGCCGAGGCCGGTGCCGCCCATGGTCAGCGCCTTGGCGAACATCTCGCCCATGCCCTCGGCGCCGTTCAGCAGCACCATGTGCTCGACGTTGCCGAACGCCTCGGCCCCGGCGCGGACGATCTCCGGCCAGTTCTCGGCGAGTTGCTGCGCGACGACGGCTTCCTGGTTCTCGGCCAGCGCCGCCGCCCGGGCCTTGATGGCCTCGGCCTCGGCCAGACCGAGCGCGCGGGTCGCCTCGGCCGTGGCAAGACCCTTGGCCTCCGCGGCTGCGGCCTCCGCGAGACCGGTCGCCTTGGTCGCCTCGGCGCTCGCCAGGCCCCGGGCCCGGGTGGACTCGGCCTCGGCGCTCGCCGCGATCTTCACCCGGTTCGCCTCGGCGATCGCCTTCAGCTCGGTCTCCCGGGCCTGGGCCTCCGCCGCCGAGATCCGGGCGTCACGGTCGGCCTCGGCCTTGGTGCGGGTCTCGTACGCGCGGGCGTCGGCCGGCTTGCGGACGTCCACCTGCAGCTGCTGCTCCTTGCGGTGCGCCTCCAACTCGGCGACCTTGGTCTCCTGGACCACGACCTCCTGCTTGGCGGCGGCCTCGGCCAGCGGCCCGGCCTGCATCGCACGGGCCGTTGCGGTCTCCATCTCCGCCTGGTAACCAGCCTGCTGGATACCGGAGTTACGCGTCGCCTGGGCCTTGCGGGCGTACGACTCCTGCTCCGCCTCGGTGGCCACCCGGTCAGCCTCGGCGGCCGCGATCCGGGCGTCCCGCTGGACGGCGGCGGCGTGCGGCGCGGCCAGGTTCTGGATGTAACCGGTCGGGTCCAGGATCTCCTGGATCTGCAGCGAGTCGATGATCAGGCCCAGCTTCTCCATCTCGCTGCCGGACGCCATCCGGGTCTCCCCGGTCAGCCGCTCGCGGTCGCGGATCATCTCCTCGACCGTCAACCCACCGACGATGGAACGGAGATGACCGGCGAAGACGTTGTGGACGCGCGGTCCCATGTGCTGCTGCTGGCCGAGGAAACGCCGGGCGGCGTTGGCGATCGACACCATGTCGTCGCCCACCTTGAAGATGACAACTCCCTTGACGTGCACGGGAATCCCCTGCGAGGTCACACACTCGACGTCGAGGTCGGCCTCGTTGAGGTCGAGCGACAGTCGGCGGACCACCTGCAGACCCGGTGTGACGAGCGTCCCCCGCCCGGTGACGATCCGGAAGCCGAGCCCCTCGCCGACACCTTCGGTGCGGTGCTTGGAGCCGGAGATGACCAGTGCTTCGTCGGGTTCGGCGACCCGCCACATGGCCTTGAAGAGCACGACCGAGACGATGATGGCGGCCACGACGGCCCCCGCGATGCCGATGAGCATCGGCTGATTCCCCCTTCAGGGCACACCGCGTTCCGTGGCTGCGCTCTGTTGTGCAGGATGGCGCGGAACTCGGTGGCAGCACGAGATTCTGCGCCTGTCCGGATCACTTGGGAAGAGCATTTCACCGGCGTGTCGCGGCTCACTCGACCGGTTGTCCGAAAGGGCGCCGCAAGATCATCAGATCAGTGAGGTCACGTACACGGTGCGTGGCGGCTGGTACTCAGTCACGAGCACCTGCGTACCGACCGGCAGCGGATCCCCCGGCGTGGCCAGGTAGGCGAGGAAGGCCTCCGTCCCCTGCCGCTCGGGTATGTGCACCAGCACCTCCCCCACCAGTCCCATGCCGACTTTCCCCGTCACTCGTCCCACGTTGCCCACCATGCTCCGAGTCTGACACCCGGACCACGGGCCGGACTACGGGCCGGACCACGGGCCGGACCCCGTCTGGACCAGGGAGGTTCCGCCCGCTACGGTGTTGGACATCTTGTCCGCAGGCAAATCCGTCTGTGGACACGGGAGCTCGGAGCACCGGGCTGAGAGGGCGCTGAACGGTACGTCGTCAGCTACGACGGCACGTACCACCTGCTGCGCCGACCGCAGGAACCTGGACCGGGTAATGCCGGCGTAGGGAGATAGAGGTCTGATGACCACCTTTGAAGCATCGCAGAGCCCTGCCCTGAACAGTGGTGTGGCCAGCGCGGGTACCGGCTACCCGACCCCGGCCTGGCGCAAGGCCTACCGCGAGGGCTCGCGGCCCGACCTGCGCGTCCCGTACCGCGAGGTCGTGCTCACCAACGGCAAGACCGTCCCGCTGTACGACACTTCCGGGCCGTATACCGACGCCGCCTACGAGCCGGACGTCCGGCGCGGCCTGCCGGCGCTGCGCGACCCGTGGATCCGTCAGCGCGGCGACGTCGAGGAGTACGACGGCCGCGAGGCCCGCCCGGAGGACGACGGGATCAAGCACACCGCGCCGCGCGGGGGCGGCCTGCGCAACCTGGACGCCGTCTTCCCGGGCCGGCCGCGCCGCCCGTTGCGGGGCCGGGACGGGGTCGCCGTGACCCAACTCGCTTACGCGAAGCGGGGGATCGTCACGCCGGAGATGGAGTTCATCGCGCTGCGCGAGGGGCTCGAGGCCGAGTTCGTCCGGGACGAGGTCGCGCGCGGCCGGGCCGTCATCCCGCTGAACGTAAACCACCCCGAGGTCGAGCCGTCCATCATCGGCACCAACTTCCTCGTCAAGATCAACGCGAACATCGGCAACTCCGCTGTCACCTCCTCGATCGAGGAGGAGGTCGAGAAGATGACCTGGGCGACCCGTTGGGGCGCCGACACCGTCATGGACCTCTCGACCGGCCGGAACATCCACACCACCCGCGAGTGGATCCTGCGCAACTCCCCAGTGCCGATCGGGACGGTGCCGCTGTACCAGGCACTGGAGAAGGTCGACGGCAAGGCCGAGGAGCTGAGCTGGGAGGTCTACCGCGACACCATCGTCGAGCAGTGCGAGCAGGGCGTCGACTACATGACCGTCCACGCGGGCGTGCTGCTGCGGTACGTCCCGATGACGGCCCGTCGCAAGACCGGGATCGTCTCGCGCGGCGGCTCGATCATGGCCGCCTGGTGCCTGGCGCACCACCAGGAGAACTTCCTCTATACCAACTTCGAGGAGCTCTGCGACATCCTCGCTGCGTACGACGTCACCTTCTCGCTCGGTGACGGCCTGCGGCCGGGCTCGATCGCGGACGCCAACGACGAGGCGCAGTTCGCCGAGCTGCAGACACTGGGCGAGCTCGGACGGATCGCGCGCTCCCGCGACGTGCAGGTGATGATCGAGGGCCCCGGGCACGTCCCGATGAACAAGATCAAGGAGAACATGGATCTCCAGAAGGAGATCTGCGACGAGGCGCCGTTCTACACCCTCGGCCCGCTGACCACGGATGTCGCACCCGGCTACGACCACATCACCTCGGGCATCGGCGCCGCGATGATCGCCTGGTGGGGAACGGCGATGCTCTGCTACGTCACGCCCAAGGAGCACCTGGGCCTCCCCAACCGGGACGACGTCAAGACCGGCGTCATCACCTACAAGATCGCCGCCCACGCCGCCGACCTCGCCAAGGGCCACCCCGGCGCCCAGGACTGGGACGACGCCCTGTCCGACGCCCGCTTCGAGTTCCGCTGGGAGGACCAGTTCAACCTGGCCCTCGACCCGGAGACCGCCCGCGCCTTCCACGACGAGACCCTCCCGGCCGAGCCCGCCAAGACCGCGCACTTCTGTTCGATGTGCGGTCCGAAGTTCTGCTCCATGAAGATTTCCCAGCAGATCCGAGCCGAGCACGGCGAGGGATCGACCGCCGTGGCAACCGAGTTCGACGCGGAGGCGGTGGCCGGAATGGCCGCCAAGTCCGAGGAGTTCGCGGCCTCGGGCAACCGGGTGTACCTGCCGCTGGCGGACTGACCGCCGACCGTTGAGCGCCGCACCGGGGACCGGAGGGGAATCCTCGGTGCGGCGCTCAACGGACTGGTCAGACTGCGGCCCGCTCCACCGGGATCCACCCCGGCGCCCAGGAGTTGGGAGGATGCGTGCTGTCCGACGAACGCTTCGAGTTCATCACGTGGTTGAGGCAAGCCGCCTTCCATCGTGCGCGCGAATGGATAGGAGTCGGCTGGTCGTTGCCAAGGGTGCGCAGGGTATGCGTACCCTTCGTCGTCGAGCCCGCGGACGGCGCTGTGCACGCGCGCGATTTGGAGCACCGAGGCGACTGATCAGTCAGGGGCGAGTGCTGGTTGGGAGGAATACGGCGCTTGAGCAGCGCTCGGCCATTGCGGGGCCGAGGGATTGCACCTCACGGCCCGCGCAACTCCTGGGAGGATGCGATCCATGGACCCCTGGGATGCCCTGACCTTTGCCGAGCAGACGCTGATGCGTCGTGCCATGTTCGGCAATGGCCTGGCGTGGACGATTCAGCAGTACGGCATTGATCTGCGGTGGGCAGGGGCGGAGGGCGCTCCAACGCTGCGTAACTACACCGAGGACGAGGAGCGGGCGCTGGTGCCGCAACTGGCGGCCGCTGCCCTGGGTCTCGTCGGGCGCGGCCTGATGACTATCCGGGTGCGGCAGGGCCACTTCCCTGCTGCGTCCGACCCGGTCCTCACCGGCGTGGAGCTGCGCGAGGTCCTTGCCGATCCGGCCAACTGGCGCTGGGAATCAAAGGCTTCACGCAACTTCGACCTGGCCGCAACGGAGTCCGCGACGGAGCAGTGGCGGGCGGCCGCATCCCCGAAGGTGGCCTCCGATGCTCTGCCCGCCTGGGACGAACTCAGCATCGGTCAACGCGAAGTCCTGGTCTGCGCCATGGAGGGCAGCGGCATGCTGACCGGGCCGTTCGGCATCTGGGAGGACCTGCCGACCGAGCTGGGTTCCGCCGACCGGGCCGAGTGGGTCGATCACCAACTTGCTCCCCTGCTCCCGTTCGTCCGTGACGGTTGGATCGAGGTCCGGCACCTTCCTGGTGCGTCCAGCGACGCTTTCACGGTGATACCGCTCGATGAGCTCCACGCCGCCTTCGCGGACCCCGTCCTTCGGTACGACGGCGACGACGGCGACGACTGGGGAGTGGGCCTCACCTGCGTCTTCACCCATGCGGGGCTAGCCGTTATGCGGGGATAGCCGTCCACGGCGGGATCGGCCGGGCTAGCATCCTTCGCTGTGACTGAATCACCCTCCTACCTCAGTGCGACGGCGGAGGCATACGACGCCGTCGCCGTCCGCTACGCCGACTTCGTCCGGGACGGGCTCGACCACCTGCCGCTGGATCGGGCGATCGTCGCGGCGTTCGCCGACTTCGTGTCGGCTGCCGGCGTCGGGCCCGTCGCCGAGCTCGGCTGCGGCCCCGGACGGATAACCGCGCACCTGCGGGATCTGGGTCTGGATGTTTTCGGCGTCGACCTGTCGCCTGTGATGATCGACATTGCCCGCGAGGCGTACCCCGACCTGCGCTTCGAGGTTGGTTCGATGGGTGCCCTCGACCTGGCCGACGGCGAACTGAGCGGCATCGTGTCCTGGTACTCCGTCATCCACATCCCGCCGCAGGAACTACCACCGTACTTCGCCGAGTTCCGCCGGGTACTGGCCCCAGGTGGTTGGCTTCTGCTCGCGTTCTTCGAGTCCGAGGGCGGGTCGATGCTGGCGTTCGACCACAAGGTGGCGCCGGCCTACCGCTGGCCGATCGACGATCTCGCCGCGCTGGCGCGCGAGGCCGGGTTCGACGAAGTCGGCCGGATGCTGCGCGAGCCCTGCGAGGAGGAGCGGTACCGCCGAGGACATCTGTTGATGCGCAGCCGGTAGAGCTCGCCGACCCCTCGCTGTGAGGGAACCGCTGCGAAGCAGCTGGAGCACTGGGCGCAGGTCAGCGTCCGGTGAGCCCGTCGGCGTCGAGACTGTCGAGGCTGGGGCCTAGACCGAAGGCGGCGAACACGCTCGGGTCGACGAAGGCGACGATCCGGGCGATTCCCGCAGGCGTGACGGTGAGCACCTGGGCGTCGGCCACCCACCGCAGCAGGGGACAGGCCGAGGCCGGTACCTCCGCGCGGCGAGTGGAGGCACCCGAAGACGGCCGGCACGTCCGCCAGATCGATGTCCGACCGTCATGACGGCCGAATCCGACGACACGTCAGGATGTCTGCATGGCAGATGAATCGATCACCCCGCGCGGCATTGCCGACAGCCACCTCGACCAGGTGGCCGCACATGACCCGATGACCTCCGCATGGCTGGGCCTGAACCGGGGCGACGACCGGCAGCCGGACCTATCGCCGGACGGCTTCGAGGCCCACGCCGAGTTCGCCCGCCGTAGTCTCGCCGCACTCGACGCCGCCCCTGCCTCGGACGACCCCGCTGAACAGGTCTGCGCCCGGCTGCTCCGGGAACGCCTCACCGCCGAGCTCGCGATGCACGACACCGGCGAGAACTTCCGACAGCTGCGCACCGTGGGCGCGCACGTCGACCAGGTGCGGACGATCTTCACCTTCATGCCGACCGCCACCGACGAGGACTGGGCGGCGGTGGCCGGACGGCTGCGCAACCTCCCCGGCGCGCTGGACGGTTACCGGGCCACCCTCACCGAGGGGATCTCCCGTGGTCTGCTCGCTGCTCCCCGGCAGGCAGCCGGGGTGATCGGCCAGCTCGCCGACTGGACGGGGCGCGACACCGGCGGCGTGGGCTGGTTCGCCGACTTCGTCGCGGACGGCCCCGACCGGCTGCGCCCTGAGCTGGACACCGCCGCCCGTCAAGCCACTGCCGCCGTCGCCGAGTTCCGCGACTGGCTGCGCGACACCTACGCCCCCGCCACGGCGGACACCCCGGACGCCGTCGGCCGCGACCGCTACCAGCGCGCCGCCCGCCACAACACCGGTGCCGAACTCGATCTGGACGAGGCCTACGCCTGGGCCTGGAGCGAGTTCCACCGGACGCTCGCCGAGATGCGCCTCGAAGCCGAGCGTGTCCTGCCCGGCTCCACCCTCCTCGAGGCCATGCACCACCTGGACGAGCACGGCCACGCGGTCAAGGGCGAGGAGGCCATCCGCGACTGGCTGCAGCAGCTCATGGACGAGGCGATCGACACCCTCGACGGCAGCCACTTCGACCTCTCCGGCCCGATCCGCAAGGTCGAGTCCCGGATCGCGCCTGCGGGCAGCGCCTCCGGGCCCTACTACCAGGGCCCGAGCCTCGACTTCAGCCGCCCCGGCCGCACCTACCTGCCGACCCTCGGCCAGGACACCTTTCCGACCTGGCAGCTCGTCAGCATCTGGTACCACGAGGGCGTCCCAGGGCACCATCTCCAGCTCGCCCAGTGGGCCGTGGTCGCCGACCGGCTCAGCCGCTACCAGGTCACCGAGGGCATGGTCAGCGCCAACATCGAGGGCTGGGCCCTGTATGCCGAGCGCTTCATGGACGACCTGGGCTTCTTCGCCGAACCCGCGCGCCGCCTCGGCTTCCTGGACGGGCAGATGCTGCGCACCATCCGGGTGATCATCGACCTGGGCATGCACCTCGAACTCGCCATCCCCGCCGACTCGGGCTTCCACCCCGGCGAGCGCTGGACCCCGGCGCTGGCAACGGAGTTCATGGCCACCTACAACGGCAGCCCGGCCGCCCGCCGCAACGGCGAGATCGACCGCTACCTCGGCTGGCCGGGCCAGGCCATCGGCTACAAGCTCGGCGAACGCGCCTGGCTCCAGGGCCGCGAGGCCGCCAAGCGCCGCCATGGCGCCGCCTTCGACCTCAAGGCCTGGCACATGAAGGCTCTCTCCCAGGGCTCGTTCGGCCTCGACGACCTGGTCGACAACCTCGCGGCGCTGTAGACCCGTCAGGGGCACGGAGTAAACCGCCTCCGGCGAGGGCGAGTAGTCAGATAAAGTGCCTGCGCGTGGAGCGCGGCGATCCGGCTCAGGGGGGATCACGGCCGTACGCCCACTCGGACACAAGGACTCGGGGAAACAATCATGCGCAAGTCTCGTCTGCTCGGCCTCGCCGCTACGGCCCTGGTGGCCGGTCTCGTTCTGCCCGCCGTTCCGGCGAGTGCGGCTGTCGCTCCGGCGGTCGGCCCGGCCAGCACCTTCTTCGGGGGCGGCCCGAGCCGCCTCGTGGACACGCGTGTCGGCTACGGCGCTCCGGACGTGCCGCTCGGCGCGGACAGTGTGCTCAAGATCAATATAGGCAACCTGGGCGTCGACCCCAGTGTGGCGACCACGACCGCAGTCGTGCTCAACGTGACCGCGATCGGACCGACCAAGAACGGCTACGCGTCGGTCTACCCGGACGGTGCACCGCGCCCGACCGTCTCGACTCTCAACTTCAAAGCCGGCCACGGCAACATCGTGACCAACCGGGTCACGGTCCAGCTCGGCGCCGACGGCGTCATCGACCTCTACAACCACGCCGGCCAGGCCGACTTCGTCGTCGACCTCGTAGGTGAGTACGAGGTGAGCCACCACGACGACCTCGCCGGTGAGACCTTCCGAGTCGGTGCGCCCACCCGCCTCCTGGACACCCGTACCGACATCGGCAACCGCCGGGGCAGGGTCGGCCCGGACACCACGCTGCTCGCGGACATCTCGAAGGTCACCGACCCGTCGCCCAACTCCTCCTCGGATCTGGTGCTGCAGCTGACCTCCACCAACGCCACCGAGCCCAGCTACGTCGACGCGTACAACGCCCTCAACCCTGCGAAGCCCGAGACGTCCGACCTCAACGTGACGCCCGGCGAGGACATCACCAACCTCACCTTCGTCAGCGTCGACCAGCGAGGGTTGGACATCTACAACCACGCGGGCTGGACGGACCTGGTCCTCGACTACGTGGGCGTCTTCGACCGCCACCCGAACGGAAACCCGGGCACCTCGGGCCTGTTCAGCCCCACCTCCCCGGCCCGCATCCTGGACACCCGCGCCGGCCTCGGCGCAGCCAAGCGGCAGGTCGGCGGCGGCGGTACGGTCCGGCTGAAGGTCACCGGCATCAAGGGTGCCCCGGCCAAGGTGTCGGCCGTCGTGCTCAACCTGACGGCGACCAACGCCTCCGTTCCGAGCCACCTGACCGCGTACGCCTCGGGCACGGCCAAGCCGCGCACCTCGAACCTCAACTTCGTCCCCGGCAAGGACATCGCCGCGATGGTGATCGTCCCGGTCAGCCCGGACGGCTACATCGACATCACCAACAACGCGGGCAACGTCGACCTGCTCGCCGACCTCCAGGGTTACTACTCCTGACCTTCCCTCACCTGACGGGCCGCCTGCCGAGCAGCACGGTAGGCGGCCCGTACGGGTGAAGCGGCTTCTCAGGAGCCGCCGGGCGTGTGGTGTCCAGGTGGGTGGCCCACCGTCACGGCTTGGTGCGGGTCAGGTGGGCGTACGCGACCACGTTGCCCAGGTAGCCGGTCTTCTTGGAGAAACCACCCCCGCAGGTGATCAGCCGCAGCTCCGGCCGGCCGGTATCGCCGTAGACCTTGTCGCTCGGGAAGCGGTCCTTGGGGTACAGCTCGACGGCGTCCACGGAGAAGACGGCGGTGCTGCGGTCCTTCCGCTCGATCTCCACCTCGGCTCCCCGACGGCCCGCGCGTCCCGCTGCCGAACCAGCCCGCCGCCACGGCTGTGGTGACCGAGTTCGACGCCGAGACGCTGTACCGGGAGATCGGCGCGGGTTTCCCGGATAGCGATTTACGCGCTTCCGCTGGTCGCTCTTCCGGGGCAGTGCCGCGCGGCATCCGGCGTCCGGGGGTGCCGGCTGGGTGTTCTGCCGGGTGTGCCGGTCGCGCGGGTGTCGGCGGCGGTGACAGCGTCCGTGCTGCCGAAGTGGCTGGTGTCCTTACATGACAGCCCTCGGTCAGACAGGATGACCGTATGTCAGATCACCTAATCACACCTCGCGGTATCGCCGACGACTATGTGGACCAGGTCGCCGCCCTCGACCCGATGACCTCGGCGTGGCTCGGCCTGCACCCGGGTGACGACCGGCAGCCGGATCTCTCGCCCGAGGGTTTCGACGCCGTCGCCGAGCTCGCCCGCCGTACGCTCACCGTCCTCGACGCCCTCCCCACCGTCGATGACCCGGCCGAACTGGCCTGTGCCAGGCTGCTGCGAGAGCGCCTCACCGCAGAGCTCGCCGTGCACGACGCCGGCGACAACTTCCGTCAGTTGCGCAATGTCGCCGCGCCCGTCCACCAGCTGCGCGGGATCTTCACCCTGATGCCGACCGCCACCGACGAGGACTGGGCTGCAGTCGCCGGACGGCTGCGCAACCTCCCCGGTGCGCTCGACCGCTACCGGGCCACCCTCGGCGAGGGCATCTCCCGGGGGCTGCTGTCCGCTCCGCGCCAGACCAACGCGGTGATCGGTCAACTCGACGCCTGGACCGGGCGGGACACCGGCGGCGCGGGCTGGTTCGCCGGCTTCGCGGCGGACGGCTCCGCGCGCCTGCGCCCCGAACTCGACGGCGCCGCCCTCCGGGCCACCGCCGCCGTCGACGAGTTCCGCGCCTGGCTGCGCGACACCTACCTCCCCGCTGCAGCGGACACCCCGGACGCCGTCGGCCGCGAACGCTACCTGCGCGCCGCGCGCCAGGCCACCGGCGCCGACCTCGACACGGACGAGGCCTACACCTGGGCCTGGGAGGAATTCCACCGGACGGCCGCCGAGATGCAGGGCGAGGCCGATCGCGTGCTGCCGGGCTCGTCCGCCCTGGAGGCCATGCACCATCTGGACGAGCACGGCCACGCGATCAAGGGCGAGGAGGGGATCCGGGACTGGTTGCAGCAGATCATGGACGAGGCGATCGACGCCCTCGACGGTGTCCACTTCGACATCTCCGCGCCCCTCCGCAAGGTCGAGTCCCGGATCGCGCCCCCGGGCAGCTCGGCGGCGCCGTACTACTCGGGCCCGAGCCTCGACTTCAGCCGCCCCGGCCGTACCTACCTGCCCACCCTCGGCCGGGAGACCTTCCCGACCTGGGACATCGTCAGCACCTGGTACCACGAGGGTGTCCCCGGCCACCACCTGCAGCTCGCCCAGTGGGTCGTGGTCGCCGACCGGCTGAGCCGCTACCAGGTCACCCTGGGCAAGGTCAGTGCCAACGTCGAGGGTTGGGCCCTGTACGCCGAACGCCTCATGGACGACCTGGGCTTCCAGACCGACCCCGGCCGACGGCTCGGCTACCTGGACAAGCAGATGCTGCGGATCATCCGGGTGATCATCGACATCGGCATGCACCTCGAACTCACCATCCCCGCCGACTCCGGCTTCCACCCCGGTGAACGCTGGACCCCGGCGCTGGCCACCGAGTTCATGGCCACCTACCACGGCAGCCCCGCCGAGCGGCGCAACGGCGAGATCGACCGCTACCTCGGCTGGCCCGGCCAGGCCATCGGCTACAAGCTCGGCGAACGCGCCTGGCTCCAGGGCCGCGAGGCCGCCAAGCGCCGTCACGGCGCCGCCTTCGACCTCAAGGCCTGGCACATGAAGGCCCTCTCCCAGGGCTCGTTCGGCCTCGACGACCTGGTCGACAACCTCGCGGGGTTGTAGCACTACGGGCGCTGTCCCCGGCGGCTCTCGCAGCCGCCGGGGGAGCGACTCGGCGTTGCACGGGGTTGTAGCGAGGTGCGGATCCGGGCAGGGGGACACGCAGGTCGCACAGCCGGAGTCCGGGGCTATTTAGGCCTTGCACAAGATATTAGCTCGTGCTAATTTATTTGTGTGGGTGAACCATATGAGCTGCGCTTCTTTGCCGATGTGCTGGAGTGGATCAAGACGCTGGCCAAGGAGGACCCGGACAGTCACCTGCACGTGATCGCCGCACTTGAGCGCCTTCAGGAGGTCGGCCCCTCCCTGCGCCGTCCCACGGTCGGTGCGATCGAGAAGAGCCGCTACCGGAACATGAGAGAGCTGCGTCCGCGTAGTGGCGGAACGGTCAGCATCCGGTTGCTCTTCGTCTTCGATCCCGAGCGGCGGGCCATCTTCCTGGTCGCGGGGAACAAGGCCGCGAGCCGACAGTGGGCATCCTGGTATCCCAAGGCGATCAAAGAGGCGGACGGCAAGTACGCGGCGTACCTTGAAGCACTCGAACAGGAGAAGCTGGACCACCAGCGGAAGGAAGGTGACGGACGATGAAGCTCGGTGGCATGACCGATCTGACAGCCGATATCACTCCGGAGCAGCGCGAACGGATCGACGAGCTCAAGGCGGAGCTGGTCGACGCCGAGCGCGGGCACGAGCTTGCCACCTTGCGTAAGTCCCAGGGCCTCACCCAGTCGCAGGTTGCCGCCGAGATGGGTGTCACCCAGGGTCGGATCAGCCAGATCGAACGTGGTACCGCCCGCCTCGACACCGCCACGATGGCGGCGTACCTGCACGCCATCGGTGGCGAGCTGACGATAATGGCCACGGTGGGGAAGCTGTCCGTGCGGCTGTAGGCGTGGTGGCCTCCGGCTGTCACGGAAGCCCTTCGTCTGCGCGGTTCCGCTGTACCGCATTTGCCTGTCGAGCAGGTGTCCGAACGGCTTCGAGACTCCCCCGGTCGAGTGCGTTGGAGGCTAGGAAGTCATGGCGGATGAGCCGGCCGCCGGGGAGCCCGGAAAGCCCTTCGAGCCCCGCCCGGCCAGGGGCCTCGCGGCCCCACCTCGGGTAACCAGGTGTACCTGCCACAAGTCGACCGACGCACCAGCGGGGTCTGACGGGTGCCCCGAGCGTGCTGCCCAGCGTGCCCGGTACATTCAGGCCGCCCGGCAGTGGGACTACGAGGGATGGCAGGAGCTCCAGGAGGCCGAGATTCTGCCTGACGAAGACGGCCTGGAGTAATCGCATCCGCCCCCGGTGGCGATCCCGGTGGTGCTTCTGAGTTACAGTCATGTGCGCTTCGTGCTACGGGAGTTGATCAGTGCGTCGATCGAGTCCCGCATTCGCGGCATGCACTGTCTGGGTCCGCAGCCGGGATGGCCATCAGCCAGACCTCACCGGTCGAACTCGCGGAGCAAATGGGGGAGACACGGGCTGCTGCGGTCCAGTACGGTACGCGACCGTACCTACTGACTGCTTGTCCGATATTGATACGGATCCCTTTCTTGAACCTTGACTTCAGTGCCGAGCCCCTCTTCTCCTGGTATGTCGTACTTCTGTGTTTCAGCGGCATTGCGATGATTGTCATCGGTGCCGTCAAGTCAGCTGCGCTGAGCACCGGCTGGCGCATCTTCAATGTGGTGGCCGGCCTCGGGTTCGTCGGTTACGGCGTCTACCTCGGCTTCATTTTCCAGGGTGGCCACTACGTCATCTTCTTCAAGGCGTTCATCCTGCCGGTCATGATGATCGTCAACTTCTTCCGGTCGTTGGGTGCCCGCAGCAAGACGAGCGCGCCGCAGCCGATGGCGCGGCCGATGGCGCAGCCGGTCCCGCCGCAGGCCGTTGTTCCGCAGGACGCCGTGCCGCAGCCGGTGCCGGCGGCTGCGGCTGCGGCTGCCGAGAACCAGGTCGGCTGAGGCTGTCGCCCGGCAGGCTCCGGACCGCTGACTCGGTCGCCGGTTCGGAGCTTGAGCGACGCTCGGCGGGGAGGTCCGGATCGACTTTCGGCGGCGTACTGTTGGAGGTACTGAGGACATCCAGCATGTCGGCGCAGAAGTCGATGTCGCCCTTGGACGGTGACCCGGTTCGTCGAGAGCCGGAGACGGGCTGTCATGGCAGCTGACCGAGGACCGCCCTATCCGCTGATCCATCTTCCGCCCCTCCGTACGGTGCTGCGCAGGGCGCCGCGACTGCGGATCGACTCCTCGCTGTCCCACTCGGGCATGTTCGACGGGGGCTGGTGGCCCCGGTCGCGCCGGATAGAGCGTGAGCTGCCCGGTCTGATCCACGCGCTTCGGCCGGTGATCGGGCCGGTCCTGCATGTCGCGGTCGAGCGGTCGGCCTGGGACGAGGTGCCGAGCCGGATCACGGTGGACGGGCATGTCATCCGGATCAACTGCTTCTCGTCCAGTGCCCACACGATGAGCGTGGGCGGCGGACACCAGGACCACTTCCTGCTGCTGGTGGTGCCACCGCGCACCCGGCGGGGTGTCGCCCTGGCCGCGCTCGCCTCGGCCGCCGGCCCCGGGAACAGCAGGTCGGCGGACCGGCTGCTCACCGAGCCCGCAGGTGTCGACCGGCCGCCGCCGGTGCCGCCAATGCCTCCCGAGCCGACTCGATGACGGTCGGGACCGGCGACGGTCCGGTCCGGTTCGGCAGCGGTCAGACCTCGTTCGGGCCGGTGAAGTCGGGTGGGCTGTAGCCGGGGCTGCTGAACTCGGCGGTGCGGGGTGCGCCGCCGGTCGGGTCGGTCAGGCCGTCCGCGCCGGGGCTGGTGAAGCCCGGGCTGCCGAAGCGCGCGCTGCTGTAGCCGGGGCTCGTGAAGTCGGGGCTGGTGAAGTCCGGGCCGCCGTGGTCGGGCCGGGTGGCCGGCACGGGTTGGGGGGAGAGCGCGGGTGCGGACTCCAGGTTGGCGTGCAGGTAGGGGAGGATGGCGCGCTCGCGCAGGGCGGTGAGCCAGACCCGGCGGGCCTCGGCGAGGTCGGCGCGCAGCTGTGGGTCCTGGCCGTACGGGGTGGCGGAGCCGTCCCGGAGGGCGGTCAGCAGCAGGCCGACTGTGCCGACCACCAGGGCGGCGGCCCCGACCGCGACCAGCACCCAGCCGGCCGTCACCAGCGCCCTGCCGAGCGGCAGTGTGGGGCTCCCGGCGCGCAGCAGGTACCCGATGAGCAGCAGGACGGCTGCGGCCGCCCAGGCCAGCACGGGTGTGAGCACGGTGAGCACCGGGAAGAACCCGGCGCCCTCCTCGGAGCGGAGCCGGGCGGTGAGCCTGCCCGAGTCGGCCCGGTCATCGGCCCGGGCGCCGGTGCTGTCGGTGGACCGGTCGTCGGCCGGGTGGAGTGCGGCGCGCAGTCCGGCGTAGCGCTCGTGCTCGGCGGCGACGACTGCCGCGACCTCGTCCGCCGCGAGCAGCGCCTTGGTGTGCAGTTGCTCGGAGTTCAGATGTGGCCCGGATGCGTGCAGGGCATCGAGGATCGAACGGTCACGCAGTGCTTCGTCGAGGGCCCGCTCGTAGTCCGGGCGGTCCTCGGCGGGCAGGTGCGGGGTGTTGGCCATGGGTACCCCGTTCCGCTTTGGTGACGGAAGTTGGTCGGACGGACCAGGGCGGGCCGTGCGGCGGCCGGTCGTGGTCCGGTGTGGTTGCCTCGATCGTAGGGGCGAGCACCGAGCGGGAGACAGTCGGTTTCCGGATTTTCCGCACCGTCAGGAGTCCTGCAGCGCTGAACACTTGTTCAGTCAGCCCCAGGTCGGCGCCGATGCTGACGCCGGTGGCCCGGCCGGTCACGCTCAGTTGAGCGGCAGCCGGGCGACCAGCAGGCGGCCTTCCATGGTGACCCCGCCGTCCATCGCGATCGCCAGCTCGTCCGCGTAGATGTACGGGCCGGGAACGTGCGGCGGGGTGCCGTCCTCCAGGTGGGCCGAGCCGGTGAGGTACGGGATCGGGCTGTGTCCGTGCACCACCCGGCGGCCGCCGTAGGCCGAGAGCAGCTCGTGCACGGCGGTCGGTCCGGCGTCGCCCCGGAAGGCGAAGCGCTTGGTGAAACGGCGGAAGCAGTCCCACCACTCGTCCGCGCCCTCGTCCGCGAGCAGGGCGTGGACCGCGTCGTTGACCGCCGCGATCGACTCGCCGTACTCCAGGTAGGCGGTGGTGTCGGAGTGCAGCAGCAGGTGCTCGTCCTCCAGCGCGATCGCCGGGAGCCGGGAGAGCCAGCTGATGTGGTGCGTCTCCAGGCGGTCGAGATCGTGCTGCTGGCCGCCGTTGAGCCGCCAGGCGGCGAGGAAGGACGCGGTGCCCGCCGTGGACTGCACGGGTTCGTCGCCGTACCGGGAGGCGCCGAGGAAGAGCAGTTCGTGATTGCCCATCAGGGCCCGGCAGTACCCGCCCGCTGCGGCGGCCTCGGCGGCCAGCTGCATCACCAGGTCGATGACGCCGATGCCGTCCGGCCCCCGGTCGGTGAAGTCGCCGAGGAACCAGATCCGCGAACGCCCGGCCGACCAGTGCCCCTCGGCGTCGATCAGACCCTGCTGGTGGAGGGCGGCGAGCAGCTCGTCGAGGTACCCGTGCACGTCGCCGACCACGTAGAGCGGGCCGGGGGCCTCGCCCGGCTCGGGCTGCGGGTACGGGTAGTGGAGCTCCTCGCCGAGCGCGCTCAGCTCGATCGTGGGCGGGTCCTCGTGCTGGGGGACCTCGTGCTGCTGGATCTCGTGCTGCGGAACTTCGTGCCGGGGGAGCTGCTGGACCGGCGCCTCGTGCTGCGGCCCCGGAGCGGGCTCCGAGGGCTGCGCCGTTCGGGCGTCCGGGTGGTGACTGACCGTCGGCCAGTGCTGCTCCAGGAAGCGGGCGCCGCCGTAGCCGCTGTAGGTGTTGTCGCTGTACGTGTTGTCGTAGCCGTACCCGGGGGCCGGCTCGGGAGGCTCGTAGTAGGAGCCGTACGGGAGCACGTCGAGGTCCTGCTGATGGCGGGGGCCTGAGTCGGGCTGTTCAGGCCCGGGGAAGCGGTCCTCGGGTGTCATTCGCCCATCATAGGAAGACCACTCTCCCGGCGTCCTCACCTGGTCGGTATCCAATCGTCCGGAGAGTCCCTCCGGGGGCAGAACTGTGACCTCTTGGAGCAGTTTCTTGCGGGGGCCGGCGGCGGTCAGGCCTCGCCGGCCGGGCGGGGGCGGGGTGGGCTGACGGTCGTGCGGGTGCTGCGGCGCTGCGAGGACGCCCGGACGATCAGCTCGGTGGGCATCAGGGTGCCGGGCGGCGGGCCGGTGCCGGCGGTGCGGTAGCGGGCGGGGAAGAGGCGGCCGACGTCGACGCCCGTGCCCGAGTCGACACCCTCGATGGCGTCGATCAGCAGGTTGACCACGGTGGTGCCGATCCGGCGCGGCTTGAGCGAGAGGGTGGTGATCGGGGGTTCGGTGGCCGCGTACACGTCGCTCTCGCTGCAGCAGATCAGCAGCAGGTCGTCGGGGACGCGCAGCCCGTACCGCCGGGCGGCGGCGAGCAGGTCGGTGCCGTTGGGGTCGAAGAGGCCGTACACCGCGTCCGGGCGGTCCGGGCGGGCGAGCAGGCGGTCGGCGGCGACCGCGCCGGCGGCGGGGTCGTGGGCGGGGTAGGTCTCGTAGACCGGCTCCTGGCCGACCTTGTGGCACCAGCCGAGGTACGCGTCGGTGGAGAGCCGGGTGTAGGTGTCGGTGGAGGTGCCGGTGAGCAGGCCGATCCGGCGGGCGCCGGCCTCGGAGAGGTGGTCGAGGATGCCGAGTACGGCGGCCTCGTGGTCGTTGTCGACCCAGGCGGTGACCGGGCAGTTGCCCGGCTTGCCGTCGCTGACCACCGGCACGCCGGACCGGTAGAGCTCGCTGACCAGCGGGTCCTGGTCGGGCGGGTCGATGACGACGGTGCCGTCCAGGGCGATGTTGCTCCAGACGTCGTGCCGGGAGGAGGCGGGCAGTACCACCAGCGCGTAACCACGGCCGAGCGCCGCACTGGTGGCCGCGCGCGCCATCTCGGCGAAGTAGGCGAACTCGGTGAAGGTGAAGGGCTCCTCGCCATAGGTGGTGACGGTCAGTCCGATCAGACCGGACCGGCCGGTGCGCAGGGTCCGGGCGGCGGCGGACGGGCGGTAGCCGAGGCGCTCCGCGACCTCGCGCACTCGGCTTCTGGTCTCGTCGGGAAGGCGGCCCTTACCGTTCAAGGCGTCCGAGACCGTGGTGATCGACACTCCGGCGGCTGCTGCCACATCCCGGATGCCGGCCCGCTCCAGACGCCGCGAGGTGGTGGGTCGCCGACCGCTCTGGTTGGCTGCTGCTGTCATGGCGGACCGATCGTATGGCGCATGACGGGTCTCTGTGACCGAGGCGTACGGAGGTGATGGAGAACCGTTTCTCCGTGAGTCGGGCGCTGGAGGCCCCTTCGATACCCGCCTCGATTCGGCCTTCTTACCTCTGACATGTGCCATAGGAACGCGGCAGAATGGCTGATCTGCACCTGTGACCCGGATCCGCATCTCACTCCTACGGGTGAGAGCGGTCGGTATCGTTCAGGGCACCCGACCGGGGTGGTGCGGGTCCGGGTCACGGGCTCCGTACGACGGCGGTCCCGGACGTAGGCAGAGCGCCGCAAGACGGCCAGAACAGAAGGAGTGCACCGTGAGCGGTACGGCAGCGCAGGGTCCCCGGCTCAGGCCGACCCTGGACGGCATCCCGACCTACAAGCCCGGCAAGCCGGCCAGCGCCGATTCGTACAAGCTGTCCTCGAACGAGAACCCGTACGAGCCGCTGCCCGGCGTGCTGGAGGCGGCGATCGCCGCTGCGGGCTCGTTCAACCGCTACCCCGACATGGCCGTGAGCGAGCTCACCGCCGAGCTGGCCGCGCGCTTCGGCGTGCCCGCCGAGCACATCGCGACCGGCACCGGATCGGTCGGCGTGGCGCAGTCCCTGCTGCTCGCCACGGCGGGCCCGGGCGACGAGGTGATCTTCGCCTGGCGTTCCTTCGAGGCGTACCCGATCATCGTCCAGGTCGCCGGCGCCACCCCCGTGCCCGTGCCGCTGACCGCCGGTGAGGCGCACGACCTGGACGCGATGCTCGCCGCGATCACCGACCGGACCCGGTTGATCTTCGTCTGCAACCCGAACAACCCCACCGGCGTGGCGATCCACCGCGCCGAGCTGGAGCGCTTCCTGGACGCCGTCCCCGGCGACATCCTGGTGGTGCTGGACGAGGCGTACCGCGAGTTCATCCGCGACAGCGAGGTGCCGGACGGCGTCGAGATCTACCGCGACCGGCCGAACGTCTGCGTGCTGCGGACCTTCTCCAAGGCGTACGGCCTGGCCGGCCTGCGGGTCGGCTTCGCCATCGCGCACGAGCCGGTGGCCACCGCGCTGCGCAAGACCGCCGTCCCGTTCGGCGTCAGCCGGCTCGCCCAGGACGCGGCCGTCGCCTCGCTGCGGGCCGAGGACGCGCTGCTGGTCCGGGTCGAGGCGCTGGTCGAGGAGCGGGCCCGGGTCGTCGCCGCGCTGACCGAGCAGGGCTGGGAGCTGGCCGACTCACAGGCCAACTTCGTCTGGCTGCGGCTCGGCGAGCGGACGATGGACTTCGCGGCGGCCTGTGACCGGGCCGGCGTGGTGGTCCGTCCGTTCGCCGGCGAGGGCGTCCGGGTCACCATCGGCGAGGTGGCCGGCAACGACATCTTCCTCGCCACTGCGGAGACCTTCCGCAAGGAGCTGTGACGTAGGACCGGTCGGTCTGAGTCAGGGAGCCGACGGGTGAGGGGCGGAGCGCCACCGGCGCTCCGCCCCTCACCTCGTGGGTTCGGTCAGCGGTAGGACGGCAGACCAGGGAAGGTGGAGACCAGGGTCGGCGCGGCGGAGCCGTTGGCGGGCAGGGTGGCGATGCCGTCGGGGGTGCGGACGGCGAGGGTGGTGCCGTCGGGGGACCAGGCGGGCTCGGTGTAGTCGGTGGTGGCGTGCGGGGTGAGGTCCTTCGCGGGGACCGGGCCGTTGTCCAGCTGCTCCGCGAAGAGGTGGTCGTGCCCGCCGACGGAACGGACGAAGACGACCTCCGAGCCGCTCGGCGACAGCGCGGGCTCGGAGCCGGGGGTGAGTACGCCGCCGTTCTGGCGCAGGTACTCGTCACGGATGTAGACATTGCCGTCGGTGGAGTTGGCGTAGACGATCCGGGCGATCTTGCCGCCGCCGCTCGCCCAGCCGTTGCCGGTCTCGGGCAGCGGGGCGACGTTGTCGCCGGCGTAGCCGCCCAGGGTCAGCACGGTCGGCTGCGCGTCGACGCTGTCGGCGGGGACCTTCTCCAACCGGGCGGCGCCGCCGCGGCCGACGCTGAAGACGAGGTTGTTCTTCGCCGGAATGAGGTAGTGCGAGTCGGCCGGGGCCACCTGCCAGGTCGGGTGCGACCAGGTCTGCCCGCCGGAGTTCTTGGCGACGACGACGCGTCCGCTGCCGTCCGGGTTCGCGGTGACGAGGTCGCCGGCGCCGTCGATGAAGGCGGCCTTGGCGCCGTTCGGCGACCAGGCGAGGTCCTTGACGGCGGTGCCGAAGTCGACCGAGGTGCCGTTCATCAGGACGTACCGGGTGCCGTTGCTGATGGTCAGCCCGTTCTTCGCGGTGCCGTTCCGGCCGGGCGCGGCAGCGGGGGCGCTGTGCAGGGAGGCCGGGCGGGGGGTCGCGGTGACCGGGGCGGCGCTGCCGGGGGTGGTGCTGGGGGCGGTGCTGGGCGCGACCGACGCGGTCGGGGCGGCGGTCGGAGTGGCCGTTGCCGAGGGGGTCGTGGTGACCACGGTGTTCCCGGCCGGTGCGGCGTTGTTGCTACCGGTGGCGTTCGGACCGCAGGCGGAGAGCAGTGCTGCGGCGCCGGCCGTGATGGCGACGGTGAGGGCGATGGCGGCGGAGCGGCGGTGCATACGAGCGGACATGAGTGTTTCCCCCCAGGGATGTGGATGCTGCTTGGTTGCTCGGGAGCCGCGCCGCTCGTCCCCTGGGTCTGTCGTCCACCCGTTCGACCTGCTGCCGCTCTGTGCGATGAGAGAAGACTGTCAGCCAAGGATCCCGGGGCTGTGCGGCGGCTGTCATGGGCGTGTAACAGCACCTCGGGGGCGGGTGACAGCACCTCGCGCCCTCCGGAACCGCCCTGGCCGTCCGGCCGGTTGCGACGGTCACCGGACGACGTCGGGAGGGTGCTGCGGCCGGGCTGGGGCAGGAGGATTCAGAAGCACACTGGATGCGCTGGGAACTCGCTGGTAGTTCAATCAACAGCTTGCCGGAAACGGGTAGTGAATCGGACTCGGCCACACCGGTTGGGTGGTAATTGTCCGGATTGCTGGATTCAGGTTTCTCCCAGCCGGGGCACAGGGGTTGGCAAGAGCCCCGCGCGAAGCTGTGGCCCATGAAGGTCCTCCCGCGACGGCGCGGTGCCGTCCTAGTCAACTCCGCGCTCGGCGTGGCCCTGCTGGCCGGGGCCGCGCTCGCCTACACAATTCTGGGAAGCGGTACGAGTTCGGCCGCCGGCAAGGCCCAGATCCGCAGTGTCGCTGTCACCAAGGGCACGGTCCTGGCCACGGTGTCCGGTTCCGGCACCCTCTCCTCCCCCAGTGACACAGGCCAGGACTTCGTCACCGGCGGCAAGTTGACCTCGGTCGACGTCGCCGTCGGTGATTCGGTGAAGAAGGGCCAGGTGCTCGCGACCGTCGACACCACCGACGCCCAGCAGCAGGTGGACACGGCCCAGTCGGCCCTGACCGCCGCTGACGCGAACCTCACCAAGGCCCAGGCCGGCGTCACCACCACGACCAGCTCCCCGCTGCCCTCCACGGGCGGCACCGGCACCGGTGGCGGCAGTGGCAGCGGCGGCGGTCGCTCCTCGACCACGCCTGCCCCGCAGATGACCACCATCACCACCACCAAGGTCGACGACGCCCAGGTCGCCCAGGCCCAGCAGCAGGTGGACACCGCGAAGATCGCGCTGGCGAACGCCCAGACCGCGCTGGCCGGCACCACGCTCACCGCTTCGGCGGACGGCACGGTCGCCTCGGTCGCCGGCAAGGTCGGCGACACCGTCGCGTCCGCCTCGGGTTCGAGCTCCGGCTCCGGGGCGAGTGGCTCCAAGTCCTCCTCCGGCAGCTCGGGTTCGAGCTCCAGTGGCTCCTCGCCGACCGGCTTCGTCGTGCTGACCAACCCCTCCGGGATGCAGGTCAGCGGCGCCTTCTCCGAGCTGGACTCGCTGAAGCTGAAGAAGGGCGAGGCGGCCACCGTCACGCTCAACGCGCAGTCCGACACCAAGCTCAACGCGACCGTCCTGTCGGTCAGTTCGCTCCCGCTGGCGAGCAGCGGCTCGTCCAGCGCGGTCCAGTACGGCGCGGTGCTGCAGATCAACGGCGACACCAGCAAGCTGCGGACCGGCCTGAGCGCCACCGTCTCGGTCATCACCGGGGAGGCGGACAACGCGCTCTCGGTGCCGACCACCGCGCTCGCCGGTACCGGCACCAGCCGGACCGCGACGCTCGTCCACGACGACGGCACCACCGCACGGGTCGACGTCACCGTCGGCGTCGAGGGTGACTCCACCGTGCAGGTGGTCTCCGGACTCAACGAAGGTGACAAGGTCGAGCTCGCTTCGACCACCGCCGGTGGCGGCAACGGCTTCCCGAGCGGCAGCTTCCCCGGTCTGGGCGGTGGCGCCCTCGGTGGTGGCGGCTTCGGCGGTGGCGGCGGTGGCGGTCGAGCCGGTGGTGGCGGTGGCGGCACCGGTGGCGGCGGCGGAGGCAAGGGCTGATGTCGAGTCAGAAGCCCCCCGTCATCCAGATCCGCCGGGTCACCAAGTCGTACGGCCACGGTGACGCGACCGTGCACGCCCTGCGCGGTCCGGACGATCCGGTGACCGGCGCCCCGCTGGGGGTGAACCTGGACATCGAACAGGGTGACTTCGTCGCGGTGATGGGCAGCTCGGGCTCCGGCAAGTCGACGCTGATGAACATCCTCGGCTGCCTCGACGTCCCGACGGCAGGTCGTTACCTGCTGGACGGCATCGACGTCGGTCACCTGGACGAGGGGCAGCTCTCGCTGGTCCGGAACCGCAAGATCGGCTTCATCTTCCAGTCGTTCAACCTGGTGCCCCGCACCACCGCCCTCGCTCAGGTGGAACTCCCGCTCGCCTACGCGGGCGTGCGCTCCGCCGAGCGCCGGCGGCGGGCGCTGGCCGCGCTGGACATGGTCGGGCTCACCGAGCGCGCCGGGCACAAGCCCAACGAACTCTCCGGCGGCCAGCAGCAACGTGTCGCGGTGGCAAGGGCGTTGGTCACCGCACCGGCGATGCTGCTGGCCGACGAGCCCACCGGCAACCTGGACAGCCGCTCCACCGAGGAGGTGCTGTCGATCATCGACAACCTCAACGCGACCGGCCGCACCATCGTCCTGATCACCCACGAGGACGAGGTCGCCCACCACGCCAAGCGGGTCATCCGCCTGGTGGACGGCGCGATCATCCACGACGTACGGCAGGCGCCCGTCAACGGCCTGCCGCCCGCCCTCCTCGAGCTCGTGGGGGTTCGCGCGTGATCCTCTGGCAGATGCTCCGCTTCGCCTTCGGCGGCCTGGCCGCCAACAAGGTGCGCTCGTTCCTCACCATGCTCGGCGTGCTGATCGGTGTGGCCTCGGTGATCCTGCTGCTGGCGGTCGGCAACGGCTCCTCCACGGCGGTCAAGAACTCGATCACCTCGCTCGGCACCAACTCGCTCACCGTCTCCTCGATGGGCGCGCGCGGTGCCGCCGGCAGCACGGTCAAGAAGCTGACGGTCGACGACGCGAAGGCGCTGGCCTCGGCCACCGACGCGCCCTCGATCAAGTCCGTCGCCCCGGTGGTCACCACCAGCGCCGCCGCGCTGTACGGGAACATCTCGTACACGCCCGGCTCGATCATCGGCACCTACCCGGCGTACTTCGAGACCGCCAACCAGAAGGTGGCGAAGGGCGACTACTTCAGCAACGACGACGTGCTGAACTCCCGCAAGGTCGCGGTGATCGGCTCCACCACCGCCAGCCAGCTCTTCGACACCGAGGACCCGGTCGGCAAGAAGATCACCATCGGCGGCACCCCGTTCACCGTCCTCGGTGTGCTGCAGACCAAGGGCAGCACCGGCTTCAACGACCCGGACGACGTGGTGATCGCCCCGCTGCCGACCGTGCAGAACGCCTTCACCGGCTTCGGTTCGGTCAACCAGATCCTGGTGCAGGCGACTTCGGCCGACACCACGACGGCCGCGCAGAGCGACATCACCCGGATCCTGATGGGCACCCACGCCATCAGCGACCCCAGCAAGGTCGACTTCCGGATCAGCAACCAGACCTCGCTGCTGACCGCCCGGGAGAGCACCACCAAGACCTTCACCGTGCTGCTCGGCGCGGTCGCCGCGATCTCGCTGCTGGTCGGCGGGATCGGCATCACCAACATCATGCTGGTCACCGTCACCGAGCGGACCAGGGAGATCGGTATCCGCAAGGCGCTCGGGGCACCCAAGGGCGTCATCCTCGGGCAGTTCCTCACGGAATCCACGCTGCTCTCGGTGATCGGCGCGGGGCTGGGGGTGGCGGTGGGGATCTTCGGATCGCACTTCAGCATCGTCGGCATCAAGCCGGTGGTCATCCCGGAGTCCGTGCTCGGCGCCTTCGCGATCGCGGTGGCCATCGGGCTGTTCTTCGGCAGCTACCCCGCCAACCGGGCCGCCTCGCTGCGCCCGATCGAAGCCCTTCGGCACGAGTGAACCAGGAGCACCGAACCATGCCTCACGAGAACGATCCGAACACGGAGCTGCTGGCCACCCCGCCGGACGCCCGCGACATCACCGCCGAACTCGCGGCGGCCCCGCGCCGCAAGCTGCCCTGGCTCTCGCTGGGCCTGGCCGGCGCGGCGATCGCCACGGCCGCCTTCGCGGGCGGCGCCTGGTACGAGAAGGGGAACGGCACGACCACCGGTACGAGCACCCGGGCCGCAGGCCAGGGCGCCCGTGGCGCGGGCGGCGGCGCCGGGGGTTACGGCGGCGGCGCCGGTGGCGGCACCCGTCGCAGCGGCCAGGGTGGCGCGGGCGGCGGCTTCGCCCGGGGCACGGTCAAGGCCGTCGACGGCAGCACCGTCTACCTCACCGACGCCAACGGCAACACCATCAAGGTGACCACGGCCGCCACCACCAAGATCCAGCTCAGCAAGGACGGCCAGGTCGCCGACCTCCAGCCCGGCCAGAGCGTCGTGGTGGTCGGCACCCCGGACGCCTCCGGCGGTTACGCCGCCACCCAGCTCACCGAGGGCGGCACCACCGGCTTCGGCGGCGGCGGCGGTGGCGGTGGCTTCGGCGGCGGTGGTGGCGGGGGGACCCGCACCCCGTCCGGCGGCTGACACCCGCTCGCGACAGACTCCGGCCCGGCCGATACCCCGATCGGCCGGGCCGGTCCGTCTTCCGGCACCGCCGGTCGGCCGTCCCGTGCTGCCCGGCGGTCCGGCGGTCCGGTCCTGGGTGGTCCTGCCGGTCCGATCCGGTCTGGGCTAGTCCGATTCCGGTCCGGTCCCGGTCGGGTTCCGGTACAGTCCGGTACCGGCCGCTCGACACTGCGCGGCCGGCGGACCTGGACGATCAGGTATGCGAACCGGCCGGTGCTCCGTGGGCTGTGGGGTGTCGGGCGGGTTCATCAAGCCTTCATCAACCACACGTAGCGTCCCCCGGGCTATCGTCCATCAAGGATGTCAGCGTTCGACCGGGAGGCGGATCAACCGTGCAAGGGACTACGACCGCAGCCGTGCCGACCACAGGAACCGGGGTCGCGGGTACTGCCGCAGCCGGCGAGGCTTTCCTGCTGGTCGTCGACGACGAGCCCAACATCCGCGAGCTGCTCTCGGCCTCGCTCCGATTCTCCGGCTTCCGGGTGGTCTCCGCCGCGACCGGCGAAGAGGCGCTGGCCGCCGTCGCCAACGAGCGGCCCGACCTGGTCGTGCTGGACGTGATGCTGCCCGACCTGGACGGTTTCACCGTCGTCGAGCGGCTGCGCGAGCAGACCCAGTGGCCGCAGTCCGCCGAGCACGTGCCGGTGCTCTTCCTCACCGCCCGGGACGGCACCGGCGACAAGGTGCAGGGCCTGGCCGCCGGAGCGGACGACTACGTCACCAAGCCGTTCAGCCTGGAGGAGCTGATCGCCCGGATCCGGGCGATCCTGCGCCGGGCGGGCGGTCCGTCCGACGACGGCAGGCTGATGGTCGGCGACCTGACCCTGGACCCGCTCGCCCACGAGGTGACCCGCGCGGACCGTTCGATCGCGCTCTCGCCGACCGAGTTCAAGCTGCTGCACTACCTGATGGCCAACGTCGGCCGGGTGGTCTCCAAGGCCCAGATACTCGACCACGTCTGGGCGTACGACTTCGGCGGCGACCTCTCGATCGTCGAGTCGTACATCTCTTACCTGCGCCGCAAGCTCGACTCCGGCCCGGCGCACGGCCCCAAGCTGATCCACACCGTTCGCGGCATCGGGTACGCACTGCGTCGCCCGCCGCAGTCCTGAGCCGATGAAGCCCGTCGCCCGCCTCCGCAGCCTCCGCCGGCTCCCCGGCCTCCGCAGCCTCCGTAGGCTGCGGTGGCTGGCGCCGTCCCGGCTGTCGCTGCGGGCCCGGCTGCTGGTGTTGTCGCTCGTGCTGGTCACCACCGGTCTGGCGGTGAGCGACACGGTGGTGCTCGGCGCCGTCCGGATGCAGCTGGTGCAGCGGGCCGACCAGCAGCTCCAGCGCCTCGCCGAGCCGATGTCCCGGCACGCGGCGTGGGGCAGTGGCCGTCCCTACGGCCAGGGGCCGGCCGCCAAGCGGGGCGGCCAGTACCTGCCCAGCCAGTACGTGGTGCAGTACCTGGGTGCGAACGGCAACGTGCAGGCTGTGCTCCGCCAGCCGATCTCCGACTCCGATCCCTCGCCCGAGCTGGACGATCTGACGCCGACTCAGCTGATGGCCAAGCAGGGCGCGGGCTTCACCGTCCCCGACGAGCACGGCGAGGGCACCTGGCGGGTGCTCGTCCTCCCGGTCGCCCGGGGCACGGGCGGCAGTGACTTCGTCGAGCCCTCCTACCTACTGGCGGCCGTCTCGCTGGACGACGTGGACTCCACCGTCGGCAAGTTGCGGGCGTCGTTCCTGGCGATCGGCGCGGCCGTGCTGCTGCTGATCGCCGCACTCGGCTTCTTCGCCGTCCGGGCCGGGCTGCGCCCGCTGGCCCGGATCGGGCAGGACGCCGAACTGATCGCGGCCGGCCGGCTCTCGCACCGGATGCCCGAACTCGCACCCCGGACCGAGGTCGGCCGGCTCTCCGCGACGCTCAACGGGATGCTCACCCAGATCGAGGCGGCCTTCGCTGCGCGGGCCGAGTCGGAGGCCCGGATGCGGCGCTTCGTCGCGGATGCCTCGCACGAGCTGCGCACCCCGCTGGCGAGCATCCGGGGCTTCGCGGAGTTGCACCGGATGGGCGCGCTCCCCGACGTGGTGAGCGCGATGCACCGGATCGAGAGCGAGGCCGTCCGGATGGGCGGCCTGGTCGAGGACCTGCTGACGCTGGCCCGGCTGGACGAGGAACGCCCGCTGGACCTGGCCCCGATGGACCTGCGCACGCTGGCGGCCGACGCCCTGCACGACCTCACCGCCCTCGACCCGGGCCGCCCGGTCGCGCTCACCGGCCCGGACGGTACGGGTGCTCCGCAGCCCGCGCCCGTCCTCGGCGACGAGGCCCGGCTGCGCCAGGTGGTGACCAACCTGGTCGGCAACGCCGTCAAGCACACCCCGCCGGGCACCGCCGTCCGGATCGGCGTCGGCCTCGCCGCGACCGACGGCGGCTGCCTCCTCGAGGTCGCCGACTCCGGCCCCGGCCTGGCCCCCGACCAGGCGGCCCAGGTCTTCGAACGCTTCTACCGCGTCGACGCCTCCCGTAGCCGCCACGAGGGCGGCGGCGCCGGCCTCGGCCTCGCCATCGCCTCCGCCCTGGTCAACGCCCACGGCGGCACCCTCACCCTGGAGACCTCCCCGGGCCGGGGCGCGGCCTTCCAGGTCCGCATCCCGAAGGCGCGTCCGTCGATCGGGTGACGTGCAGCGAATGTGGTGGCAGACCCGATGGACGTGTGCGACTGTTCCGCTGCGGCTTGTGCCACGCCGAGCGGGCTGCCCACACTGGACCAGGACCGACCGGCACATGGTGGGCGGCGTCGCAACGCCCGGACTCTCGCCTGAACGGCTTCTCCTCAGTCGCCGCAGCTCCGCTGCTACTCCATCGTCGGCACCGCCCAGACTCGGCCCGGACGCCGCTCCTTCATCCGCCCACCATGTGCCGGTCGGTCCAAGAGAGGTGCCTCGATGTTCGCGCTCGCAACGGAGGAGATCACCGTGGACCTGGACCAGGCTCTGTGGCAGGTGTGGAGGGCCATGGACGTCCCGGAGGGCTTCCGTGCGGAGATCATCGAGGGGGCCGTCGAGATGTCACCGACCGGTGGACAGCGTCACCTGACTGTGAACCGGCGGCTCTACTGGGCTCTGCTGGAGCATCTCCGCGGTTCGGGGTGCGGTCCCGCGAACGACGGCAACGTGATCCACGGGCTGAAGGTCTGGATCCCCGACCTGTTCGTAGCCCCTGACGACCTTGAGGAGATCGAGCACCCCGAGGGCCTCGGTGTGCTCGCCTCCGGCGTCTCGCTGGTGGTGGAGACGGTGTCTCCGGGCGCTGACAGTCGCAAGCGCGACCTCGTGCGCAAGCACCGCGCCTACGCGACGGCCGGCATCCCGGTCTACGTGATCATCGACGACTACGACGACGGCGGCTCGGTCACGATCCTGAGCGGACCGGACAGCGTGCGCGGGAGCTACGCCCGTTCCGTCCGTACGCCCTACGGCGAGGAAGCGATCGTTCCAGAGGGGCCGGCCAAGGGCTTCGCGATCGGCCCTGCCATCACGGGTGCGCTCCGCCGGAACTGAGGCCCGCAGCTGAGGGCCGCAGCTGAGGGCCGTCGGCCTGAGGCCCCGTCCGGCCGTCGCCTGTCAAGTGCCGGATCGGCGTGGGCAGGCGGCCGTCCGGCTCTTGTGAGGGGTCAGCGGCGCGTCGGATGATCCGGTTGACCGTTCGGTCGACCCCGATGTTGTGACCCTTGCTGTCGTCCCCAGTATTGACCCCGCTGTTCGAGCAGATGTAAGCATGTTGGATACTGAGCTTGTGAACGTGTTCACGTTCACAAGCGGACAAGCTTGCAGTGCTCTGCCCCGATATGTGGCAAAGCTGCTGCCTGCCGTGTTCGGGACGAACGTGCGGGCCCAGGATCATGGAAGAGAGAGGGCGCAGTGGAGCTATCAGTCGCTCACGAGACCATCGCGCGATGGCAGTTCGGCATCACCACCGTCTACCACTTCTTCTTCGTCCCGCTGACGATCAGCCTGGCCGCGATCGTCGCCGGGCTGGAGACCGCCTGGGTCCGGACGGGCAAGGAGAAGTACTTCCATGCCACCAAGTTCTGGGGCAAGCTCTTCCTGATCAACATCGCGATGGGTGTCGTCACCGGCATCGTTCAGGAGTTCCAGTTCGGGATGAACTGGTCCGACTACTCCCGCTTCGTCGGGGACGTCTTCGGTGCTCCGCTCGCGATGGAGGCGCTGATCGCGTTCTTCTTCGAGTCCACCTTCATCGGCCTGTGGATCTTCGGCTGGGACAAGCTGCCCAAGAAGATCCACTGCGCCTGCATCTGGATGGTGGCGCTCGGTACGATGCTCTCGGCTTACTTCATCCTGGCGGCCAACTCCTGGATGCAGCACCCGACCGGTTACAAGATCGACCCGGCCACCGGGAAGGCCCAACTGACCGACATCGGCGCGGTGTTGTTTCAGAACACCACCCTGGTCGTGGTCTTCCACACCCTCACTGCCGCCTTCCTGACCGGCGCAGCCTTCATGGTCGGCATCGCCTCGTTCCACCTGTGGCGCGCCAAGCGCGAGGGCGAGCCGGACCGCCGCAAGGTCGCCTCGATGCGGACCTCGCTCCGGGTCGGCCTGGCGCTGGGGGTGATCGCCGGTCTCGGCACCGCCGTCAGCGGTGACAGCCTCGCCAAGGTGATGTTCGAGCAGCAGCCGATGAAGATGGCCGCCGCCGAGGCGCTCTGGGACACCCAGGCACCGGCCCCTTTCTCGATCTTCGCGGTCGGCAACGTCAACCAGGGCCACAACTCGGTGGAGTTGGAGATCCCCGGGATACTGTCCTTCCTGGCCAAGAGCGACTTCAGCTCGCCCGTCCCCGGCATCAACGACACCGCCGCCGCCGAGGCCGCCAAGTACGGCGGCAAGCCCACCGACTACATCCCGAACATCTTCGTCACGTACTGGGGCTTCCGCCTCATGATCGGCTTCGGGATGACGTCCTTCGTGGCCTGCCTGATCGGCCTCTGGACCACCCGGCGGAGGCTGTTCCTGGCACCCGAGCACCGCACCGCCGAGGACGAGGTCCCGAAGCTGATGCTCACGAAGCACCGTGAGCTGAGCCCACAGCTCACCAAGTGGAGCTGGCGGATCGGCATCCTGACCATGGGCTTCCCGCTGATCGCCAACAGCTTCGGCTGGGTCTTCACCGAGATGGGCCGTCAACCCTGGTCCGTCTTCGGCCTGATGACAACGGCGAACTCGGTCTCGCCGAACGTCAGTGTCACCACCCAGGTCATCGCGCTCACCACCTTCACCACGCTCTACGCGATCCTCGCGGTGATCGAGGTCAGGCTGCTGGTCAAGTACGCGAGCGCCGGCCCGAACACCGCCGAGCAGCCCCCCGCGACGGACCCGACCCTGCGCGGGCCGTCCTCGGACGAGGACGCCGACAAGCCCCTCGCCTTCGCCTACTGAGCGACTGCCGAGCCACTCGCCTACTTGGCTACTCGCCCACTGAGCTACTCGCCCACTGAGCTACTGAGGACAACGCGATGCAACTCCACGACGTCTGGTTCATCCTCATCGCCGTTCTGTGGATCGGCTACTTCTTCCTCGAGGGCTTCGACTTCGGCATCGGCGTCCTCACCAAGCTGCTCGCCCGCGACACCGCCGAACGCCGGGTGCTGATCAACACCATCGGCCCGGTCTGGGACGGCAACGAGGTCTGGCTGCTCACAGCCGGTGGCGCGACCTTCGCGGCCTTCCCCGACTGGTACGCCACGCTGTTCAGCGGTTTCTACCTCCCGCTGCTGATCATCCTGGTCTGCCTGATCGTGCGCGGTGTCGCGTTCGAGTACCGGGCCAAGCGCAACGAGAAGCGCTGGCAGCGCAATTGGGAGCATGCGATCTTCTGGACCTCGCTGCTGCCCGCCTTCCTCTGGGGCGTCGTCTTCGCCAACATCGTGCACGGCGTGGCGATCGACAAGGACAAGAACTACGTCGGTAGCGTCTGGGACCTGTTCAGCCCGTACGCGATCCTCGGCGGGCTCGTCACCCTGACGCTCTTCACCTTCCACGGCGCGATCTTCGCCTCGCTCAAGACCGTCGGCGACATCCGATTGCGCGCTCGCGCCGTCGCGGGCCAACTCGGCCTGGTGGCAACCGTGCTGGCGCTGGTCTTCCTGGGCTGGACGCAGGCCCACCAAGGCACCGGGTGGAGCCTGGCCGCGATGACCGTCGCGGTGCTGGCCCTGGCCGCCTCGCTGGCGGCCAACCAACTCGGGCGGGAGGGCTGGGCGTTCACCTTCTCCGGGCTGACCGTCGTGGCGGCCGTCGCGATGCTCTTCCTGGCGCTCTTCCCGGACGTGATGCCCTCCACCCTGGGCGGCAACTGGTCGCTGACGGTCGACAACGCCGCCTCCTCCCCCTACACGCTCAAGCTGATGACGATCGTCGCGGCCGTCTTCACCCCGCTCGTGCTGCTCTACCAGGGTTGGACGTACTGGGTGTTCCGCAAGCGGATCGGCGTCCAGCACATCCCCGCACCGGTCCAGGACCACTGAACAGGACCCCTGATGAAGCCCGTCGACCCCCGACTGCTCCAGTACGCCCGCACCACCCGCGCCTTCCTCGCCGGATCGGTGATCCTCGGCGGGGTCGGCGCGGCCCTGGTGGTCGCGCAGGCGAGCCTGATCGCCGAGATCGTCGTCCGGGCGTTCCAACAGCACTCGTACGACCTCGGCACCCCGCTGCTCTGGCTGGTGGCGACGGCGGTCGGCCGGGCGGTGGTCGCCTGGCTGACCGAGCTGGCCGCGCACCGCTCGGTGGCCCGGGTGAAGTCCACCCTGCGCCGCCGACTGCTCGACCACGCCACCGCGCTCGGCCCGGCCTACCTGGCCGGCCGCCGGACCGGCGAACTGACCGCCCTCGCCACCCGGGGTGTCGACGCCCTGGACGACTACTTCGCCCGCTACCTCCCGCAGTTGGCGCTGGCCGTGGTCGTCCCGGTGGTGGTGCTCGCGCGGATCGTCGGCGCCGACTGGACCTCGGCCGCGATCATCGCCGGGACCCTGCCGCTGATCCCGCTCTTCATGGTGCTGATCGGCTGGGCCACCCAGTCCCGGATGGACCAGCAGTGGCGGACGCTCTCCCGGCTCTCGCACCACTTCCTGGACGTGGTCGCCGGCCTGCCCACCCTCAAGGTCTTCAACCGCGCCAAGGCCCAGGCCCGGACCATCACCCGGATCACCGACGAGTACCGCCGCGCCACCCTGCGCACCCTGCGGATCGCCTTCATCTCCTCGTTCGCGCTGGAACTGCTCTCCACCCTCTCGGTCGCCCTGGTCGCCGTCTCGATCGGCTTCCGGCTGGTTGACGGCACCCTCGGCCTGGAGACCGGGCTGTTGATCCTGATCCTGGCGCCCGAGGTGTACCTCCCGATCCGCCAGGTCGGCGCGCTCTACCACTCCAGCGTCGAGGGGCTCAGCGCCGCCGACCAGATCTTCGAGGTCCTGGAGACTCCGCTGCCCGCCACGGGCAGCACCCCGGCGCCCGCGCTGGCCGGCGCCACGATCGAGATCAGCGGGCTCACCGTCGTCCATCCGGACCGCACCGGCGCCACGCTGGACGACTTCTCGCTGACCCTCGCCGCCGGCGAGACCACCGCGCTCACCGGGCCCAGCGGCGCGGGCAAGTCCACCCTGCTCGCCGTCCTGCTCGGCTTCACCCCGGCCGCCTCGGGTACGGTGACGATCCGTACCGCGTCCGCTTCGTACGACCTCGCGGACCTCGACCCCGAGAGCTGGCGGCGGCAGATCGCCTGGGTCCCGCAGCACCCGCACCTGTTCGCCGGGACGATCGCCGACAACGTCCGGCTGGCCCGGCCGTCCGCCACCGACGACCAGGTGCGCGCCGCCCTCGCCGCCGCGCACGCCACCGACTTCGCCGCCCTCGCCACCGTCCTGGGCGAGGGCGGCACCGGCCTCTCGGCCGGTCAGCGCCAGCGCCTCGCCCTGGCCCGCGCCCTGCTCACCGACCGCCCGCTGGTCCTGCTGGACGAGCCCACCGCCAACCTGGACGGCGCCAGTGAGGAGGCCGTCGTCGACGCGGTCCGGGGACTCGCGGGGCGCACCGTCCTGCTGGTCGCCCACCGCCCGGCCCTCCTCGCCGTCGCCGATCACCGCCACCACCTTCAGGCCCCTGGGCAAGCACAACAGGGGCGCGAGGCTCTGCTTGTCGACTGCGTGCGCGAAACCGGAAGGCAACGACCCGCACCCTCCCTCGGCGCCCAGCTCCCCGAGCCTCCGGAGCGCGCCACCCCCGCGAAGCCCAAGCTCCTGCTCGCCACCGTCCTCGGCTCCCTCGCCCTCGGTTGCGCCGTCGCGCTGATGGCCACCTCCGGCTGGCTGATCTCGTACGCCTCCCAGATGCCGCCCGTGCTGTACCTGATGATGGCCGTCACCTCCGTCCGGGCGCTGGGCATCGGCCGCAGCGTCTTCCGCTACGCCGAGCGGCTGGTGTCGCACGACGCGGTGCTGCGCGCGCTCGGCGGCATCCGGGCCGCCGTGTACGGAAGGCTGGAGCGGCTCGCTCCGGCCGGGCTGCCCGCGTTCCGGCGGGGTGACCTGCTCTCCCGGCTGGTGTCGGACGTCGACTCCGTCCAGGACCACTACCTCCGCTGGCGGCTGCCCGCCGGGATCGCGCTGGCCGTCTCGCTCGGCTCGGCCGCCGCGCTGGCCGCCTTCCTCCCGCTCGCCGGGGCGGTGCTCGCGCTCGGGCTGCTGCTGGCCGGTGCCGCCGTGCCCGCGCTGGCGGTGCGGCTGTCCGGTCGTACCGAGCGCCAACAGGCTCCGGCCCGAGGTGAGTTGGCGGTGGCGGTGGTCGACGTGCTGACCGGCACCGCCGAGCTGACGGTGGCGGGCGCGCTGCCCGCGCGCCTCGCCGCCGCCCGTACGGCCGACGGCCGGCTCACCGTGCTCGCGGCCCGGTCCGCCGCCTCCGCCGCGCTCTCGGCCGGGCTGATCGCCCTGGTCACCGGGCTGACGGTCGCCGCGAGCGCGGCGGCCGGGGTCCGGGGGGTCGGCGATGGCACGGTGTCGGGCGTCTGCCTGGCGCTGGTCGTGCTGACCCCGCTGGCCGCCTTCGAGGCGGTCGCCGGGATGCCGACCGCCGTACGGTTCCGCGAGCGCAGCCGCGCCGCGCGGGCCAGGCTCGCCGACGTTCTGGAGACCGAGCCGCCCGTGGCCGAACCCGCCGAGCCGGTGGCGCTGCCCGCCGAGCCCCTGCCGATCGCCGTACGCGGACTCACCGCCCGCTGGCCGGGAAGCACCGAGGACGCGCTGCACGGCATCGACCTCGACCTCACCACAGGCCGCCGGATCGCCGTGGTCGGCCCGTCCGGCTCCGGCAAGACCACCCTCGCCCAGGTGCTGCTGCGCTTCCTGGACCAGAGCGCGGGCAGCGTGACGGCGGGTTCTCCACAGCCTGTGGACACCCGTACGATCGCCTCCGACGACGTCCGCCGCGCGATCGGTCTCTGCGCCCAGGACGCCCACGTCTTCGACAGCTCGCTGCGCGAGAACCTTCGCCTCGCCCGGCCGGAGGCCACCGTCGAGCAGCTTCGCGAAGCCCTCGACCGGGCCCGCCTGCTGAGCTGGGTCGACACCCTCCCCGACGGCCTGGACACCATGGTCGGCGAGCACGGCGCCCGCCTCTCCGGCGGCCAGCGCCAGCGGCTGGCCCTGGCCCGCGCGCTGCTCGCGGACTTCCCGGTCCTGATCCTGGACGAGCCCGCCGAGCACCTCGACCTGCCCACCGCCGACGCCCTGACCGCCGACCTGCTCGCCGCCACGGCCGGCCGGACCACCCTGCTGATCACCCACCGGCTGGCCGGTCTGGACGACGAGTCGGTGGACGAGGTGCTCGTACTGGACGACGGCCGGATCGCCGAGCGCGGCGGCTGGTCCGAGCTGATCGGCCGCCCGGACAGCCGGCTCGGCGCGATGTGGCAGCGGGAGCAGCGCGCCGACACGCTGCTCGTCACGGGCTGACGATAAACCCGGACAAACTACGCTCATCGTATGGAGACTCCCCCGGACCAAGCTCCCCACCGCGTGCCCGAGATCGCCTCGCTGGGCCTGGACTCCCTGGTCACCGAGGTCTCCGAGCGCCTGCAGTCCGCCGCCGCCGTCACCGACCGGATGCAGCGGCTGCTCGAAGCCGTGGTCTCCGTCGGCGCCGGGCTCGACCTGCACGCCACCCTGCAGCGGATCGCCACCGCCGCCGCCGAACTGGTCGACGCCAAGTACGCCGCCCTCGGCGTGATCTCCCCGCACGCCGACGGGCTCTCCGACTTCATCCACATCGGTGTGGACGACGAGACGGCCGCCGCCATCGGCGAACTGCCCACCGGGCGCGGCATCCTCGGCGCCCTGATCGACCGCCCCGAGCCGCTCCGCCTGGACGACCTCGCCGCCGACCCGCGCTCGTCCGGCTTCCCGCCGCACCACCCGCCGATGCAGTCCTTCCTCGGCGAGCCGATCCGGGTCCGCGAGGAGGTCTTCGGCAACCTCTACCTGACCGGGAAACAGAGCGCCAGCGGCGCGTTCACCCCCGAGGACGCCCAAGTCGTGCACGCCCTCGCGGCCGCCGCCGGGGTCGCCATCGAGAACTCCCGGCTCTACGAGGAGGGCCTGCGCCGCGAGCGCTGGATCGCCGGAGCCTCCGCCGTCACCACCGCGCTGCTCTCCACGGACGAGGCCCGGGTCGCCCTGCTCGTCGCCGCCGAACAGGTCCGGCAGCTGGCCGACGCCGCGCTCGGCATGATCCTGCTACCCACCGGCGACGGACAGATGCGGGTCGCCCACGCCTCCGGCGAGGCCGCCGAGTTCCTCACCGGCGAGCTGATGCCGGACACCGGCTTCGCCGCCCAACTGCTCGCCGGGGAGAGCGTCTACCGGGACGACATGTCCACCGACCCGAAGGTGGTGCTGCGGCTGGCCCGCAGCTTCGGGGCCTCGATGGCCATCCCGATGGTCGCGGCCGGGCGGGTGCTCGGCGGGCTCTGCGTCTGGCGCAGCCGGGGCGCGCCCCCCTTCACCGAGTCCGAGAAGGAGCTCGCCCAGACCTTCGCCTCGCAGTCCGCCCTCGCCCTGCGGCTCGCCGAGGGTCAGCGCGACCAGCAGCGGCTGGCCGTCTTCCAGGATCGCGACCGGATCGCCCGCGACCTGCACGACCTGGTCATCCAGCGGCTGTTCGCCACCGGCATGATGCTGGAGAGCGCCGCCCGCCGCTCGCTCGTCCCAGAGGTGCAGACCGGGATCGGCCGAGCCGTCGACGAGCTGGACGCCACCATCCAGGAGGTCCGCACCACCATCTACGCCCTCCAGCACGACGACCACGGCAACGAGCCGGACACCCTGCGGACGCGCGTCCTGCGCGAGGGCAGCCAGGCCGCCGCCGCGCTCGGCTTCAAACCGTCGATGACCTTCACGGGCCCGGTCGAGAGCCTGGTGGGGGAGAAGACCGGACGCCAACTCCTCGCCGCCCTACGCGAGATACTCTCCAACACGGCCCGCCACGCCCGCGCCTCCCGGGTCGGTGTCGAGGTCGACGCCACCGTCCACCTCGACGCCCAGGGCCACCCCGTCTCCGGCGACCCCGAGTCCCTCGACCGGGCCGGCCGCCCCGGCGTCCTGCTGACGGTGACGGACGACGGCGTCGGCATCCCCGACGGCGGCCGCCGCAGCGGTCTGCGCAACCTCACCCGCCGCGCGGAGACGCTCGGCGGCGACGCCTGGCACGAACCGGGGCCGTACGGGCGGGGGACGCGGGTTCGCTGGTCCGCGAGGCTCTGAGTCTGTACTCAGAGTAACCACAGTAGGGGCGCGGGGAGCTGTGCGCGCAACCGTGTACCAACGTTGTGCCCTGGTCGCGCAGTTCCCCGCGCCCCTGCTGTGGTCAACCCTGTGCGAGGAGTTCTTCGAGTACTGCCGCGACGCCGTCGTCCTCGTTGCTGACGGTGTGCTGCGCCACGGCGGCGAGGACGTCCGGGTGGGCGTTGGCGACGGCGTAGGAGGTGCCGGCCCAGGCGAGCATCTCCAGGTCGTTGGGCATGTCGCCGAAGGCCACCACCTCGGTGCGGTCGATGCCCTGCTCGCGGCACCAAGTCTCCAGTGTGCTGGCCTTGGTGACCCCGAGTGCGCTGATCTCCACCATCGATATCGGCGCGGAGCGGGTGATCTCGGCGAGGTGGCCGGCGGCGCGGCGGGCTTCGGTGAGGAAGGTGTCGGGGGCGAGGGTCGGGTGCTTGGCGAGCAGTTTGAAGAGGCCGTCCACCCGGCCGTCGGCCAGCAGCTCCTCGGCGGTGGCGACCGCGTGCTCCTGGTCGTCGCCCCACATGCGCAGCTGGTACCCGGGCTCGCGGGCCCAGCCGTTCGGGCACTCGAAGGCGAAGCTGATGCCGGGCAGTGCGCCGCGCAGCGTGGTGATCAGCGCGCGTACGTCCTCGCCGCTCAGCGGGAAGGTCTCCAGCAGCTCGCCGCGCCGGACGTCGACGACCGCGCCGCCGTTGGAGCAGATCGCCACCCCGTGACCGCCGATGTGCGAGCTGAGCTGCTGCATCCAGCGTGGTGGCCGCCCGGTCACGAACACCACCTGGATGCCCGCCGCCTCGGCCGCCGCGAGCGCTGCGGCCGTCCGGTCGGAGACGGTGCCGTTGCCGCCGAGCAGGGTGCCGTCCAGGTCGGTGGCGATCAGGCGGGTGCGGTGAGGGGTGGTGGTCACCGCACCATCTTCGCTCACCGCACCACCCCCGCCGCACCCTGCTCCCGCGCTGGTCAGGAGTGCCAGATCTCCTTGATCGCGTTGATCTTGCCGGAGGAGTCCAGGGTGATCTCGTACGCGGGGTACGCGGAGCAGCTGAGCGGCGGCTGCACGGTGGTGCCGCCACTCAGGCAGTCCCCGATGTGCATCCAGAGGTCACCGACGATGACCGTCTTGAACTGGTCGGCGCCGGTGGCCAGCTGGGCCTTGACCGTGGGGGCGAAGAGGTACGGCTTCTCGGTGCCGGTGCCCTCGTAGTGGCCGTCGTTCGGGTCACAGACGAACTTGACGGCCTTGGCGTCCAGGGTGTCCTGCGTCGGGCGGCGGACCGGCATCACGATCTTGTGTCCGGCGGCCGGCACCGGCTGGGTGCAGCTCATGGCCGGGCCGCCGTCGTCGGTGGCCGACGCGGAGGAGGCACCGTCCGTCGGCGCGGGGTTCGCGCTGCTCGGCGCAAATCCGGTGGGCGCGCCGGACGCGCCGGGTGCCGAGACGGCCGTGGAGGCCGATGGCGCGGCGGCGGCCGCAGTGGTGGCGGAACTGCTCGAACTGCTGGTCGGCCCGCACGCGGCGAGTCCGAGCGCGGCCGTGGCAGCCGCAACGGCCTTGATCAAGCGGCGAGATGACATCGTGCTGGGTCCCCCTGCTACTGCGTAACCGGATCATCACTGACGATCGGACAGGCTATCCGTCCGGTCCGACGAGGCCGCGCCCGCCCACCATTGGTCACGTTGGGTATAGTTCCGGTTTCGTGAAGTCACCATTGAAGTCACCGCTGCGGGTCGCGGTACCACCCTCGGGAACGTTGGCCGTCGGCGCGGGAGCGCTTGCCCTCGCCGGGGGGTCGTATCTGCATCTGGCGCTGGCCGGCAAGGTGTTGGACGGCGTGGCCATGGCGAAGTTCTCGATGGTCTGGGCGCTGGTCTTCTCGGTCGGGGCCGGGCTGTTCATCCCGCTGGAGCAGGAGGCCAGCCGGGCGGTGGCGGCCCGGATCGCGCTGGGCGACGGCGGACTTCCGGTGCTGTTACGGGGGATGCGGGTCGCCGGTGGACTGCTGGCCACCCTGCTGGTACTGCTGGCGGTCGGCGCCCGGCCGGTGGCCGACCTGCTGTTCTCGGGCGACCGGCGCATGGTTGTGGCGCTCGGCGCGGGCTTCGCGGGCCTGGCGACGGCGCATGTGGCGCGCGGGGTGCTCGCGGGACACGGCCGGTTCCGGGACTACTGCACCCAGATGTGGCTGGACGCGCTGCTGCGGGTCGCGGCCGCCGCCGCCCTCTGGCTCGGCCAGGTCCGCTCACCACTCGCCTTCGCGCTGGTGCTGGTCGTGGCGCCGGTGGTGTCGGTGGCCGCCGTCAGCCCGGCCCTGCGGCGGTCCTGCCGCCCCGGCAGTGCGCCCTGTCCGGCCGAACTGCGGGCCGGACTACCGGTGTTGATGTGCTCGACGCTGCTGACGCAGTTGCTGCCGAATGCGCCGGTGATCGCCGCGAAGCTGCTCGAGCCGGCGGACTCCCGGGCGGTGCCCGCCCTGCTCTGCGCCTCGATCATCGTCCGGATCCCGGTCATGGCGGTGGCCGCCATGCAGGTGCCGCTGCTCTCCGCGCTCGCGTGTACGGTGACGCTGGGGGACCGGCAGGCGTGGACCGGCCAAGTACGCGCCGCCTGCCGGGTGGTGGCGGCGATCGGGGTCGGCGCGCTGCTCTGCGTGGTACTCGCCGGGCCGTACGTGTCCGTCCGTTTCCTGTCCGCGCCGGAGTTGCTGGGCCGTCGTGACTTCCTGCTGCTGGGCCTCGGCACGGTGGGCTACCTGTTCGCGATGGTGCTCGGCCAGCCTCTGCTGGCACTGCGCAAGCAGCGGTTGCAGGGCGCAGCGTGGATCGTGGGCGCAACGGTCTTCGTCCTCTCCGCCGCCGCGCACGAGGACGCCGTGCCGGCGGTCGAGAACGCCTACCTGGCCGGCTGCTGGACGGTGGCGCTACTGCTGGCCGCCAATGTCCTTGTCATGAGCAGGAGTTCGAGTACCGAACGTTCGTTGGCCGGTTGACGGCGGTACCTGGCCAGGTGGGGGTGACCAATCTCCCGCTACTTCGTTGGGTTTTGCAGCGCGTTGTTCTGTCGTCCGGCTCGGTCGCGCGGCTCGCATTCCTCCCAGAATCGAAGGATCCGATGGCACGTTCAGGCCAGTCACTCACGGCGGATCAGATCTGCGCGCTCGCCGCCACCCCGGGCGCGGCCGACCCCGGGCCGCTCGCGCGGCTGCGGGTGCCGCGACCCGTGGACCGGTACGACCGGGTGCGCGAACTGAGCCGTGGCCGGCGGGTGCTCGACCTCGGGGCCTACGACGAGACCGAGGTCGACAACGAACACGACACCTCCTGGCGCTGGTTGCACGCCGAGATCGCCTCCGTCGCCGCCGAGTGCCTCGGGGTGGACGCGTCCGAGAAGGTCCGGGTCAAGGGCACCGTGCGGACACCCTGCGACACCTCGATCGTCTACGGGACGGTCGAGCAACTCGACCGGATCGTCGAGGACTTCAAGCCCGACCTGATCGTCGCCGGGGAGCTCGTCGAGCACACCCAGGACACCCTGGGCTGGATCTCCCGGCTCGCCGGGATCACCCCCGGCACGCGCTTCGTGGCGACGACTCCCAACACCACCTCGGTGGTCAACCTGCTGCTGGCCCTGCTGGGCCGCGAGAGCTGCCACCCGGACCACCTGCAGGTCTACTCCTTCCGCACCCTGAGCACGCTCTCCGGCCGCGCGCCGCTGCACGACATCACGGTGCGCCCGTACTACTACGACCCGCACCTGTTCCGCGCCCGGGTGCCACGGCCCGCCGTTCCGCTGGTCGCCGGGGCCAATCTGGCGCTCAGGACGCTGCAGTACCTGTTCCCGCTGCTCTCCTGCGGCCTCATCCTCGAGGGTACCCTCGGCCCGGTGCCCGCCGACCGCCACCTGGTCGCCCCCCGCTCCGGGGCGGAGGAGGTTCCCACGGGGTCGCGTACGCACTGAAGGCCGGCGCTTCCCTAGCGCTGTGAAGACATCCAGGGCATAGCTGGGACAAGGTAGTTGAGTACTGACGGCTACCTTGTCCGATCGGCATTCCCCGGGCCTCCGCTCTGGGCTACGGTCGGGGTCGCAGGCCGTCACGGGGGAGGAAAGCATGGCGATCGAGCTGCCCGGCGAGGTGGTGTCGTCCTACAGTTCTTCGGGATCGACTGGCCGCAGGTGAACGAGGACAAGGTCCGCGAATTCGCTTCGCATGTACGGGAGTTCGCCCAGAACGTGGAGTCGGCGCACCAGGACTCGACGGCGACGGTGCACCAGTTGGCCGAGGCGTACCAGGGGGCGTCGTACGAGGCGCTGCTCGCCAAGTGGACGCAGCTGTCGAGCGGGCACATGGCCGAGATGGTCCAGGCGTGCCACGCGGTGGCGACCGCGTTGGACGTGGCGGCCGACGTGATCGTGGGCATGAAGGCCGAGGCGATCGCCGAACTCGCCACGATGGCGGCGGCGTTCGTGGCGGACCAGGCGGCGGCGGTGGCCACCTTCGGTCTGGCTACGACGAGGGCGGCCGACGCAGCTCGCTCACCGATCCGACCGGGGCCGTCACCCGGTACGGCTACGACGGCCTCGGGCACGTGATGTCCGTTACCGATGCACTCGGCTGCACGACGCTGATCCGATGCAACCCTGCCGGACTCCCCATCGAGATCACCGACCCGACCGGAGCGGCCACCCGGTATGAGCGCGACGCTTTCAACCGCACCACCGCCATCACGGACCCGCTGGGCGCCGTCACCCGCCTGATCTGGACCACCGAGGGCTACCTGACGTCGCGTACCACTGCGAACGGCGCTACCCAGTCGTGGGCGTACGACGGTGAGGGAAATCCCCTCACCCACACCGATCAGCTCGGGCAAGTGAGCACCTTCGAGTACACCCATTTCGAGGCGCTCGCGGCTCGCACCGGCCCCGACGGCGCCCGGATAGAGTTCACCCACGATGCCCACATGCAGCTCGTCGGCGTCACGAACGCGCTCGGCCAGTGCTGGAGCTACTCCTACGACGCGGCCGGTCGGCTCACCGGCGAGAAGGACTTCGACGGGCGGTCCGTCAGCTACCGGCTGAACGCAGCCGACCAGGTCGTCGCCCGTACCAATCCCCTTGGTCAGCAGATTCGATACAGCTACGAGTCGGTGGGCCGTACCACCGCCAAGGACGCCGAGGGACGTGTCACCGCCTTCACGTACGCTGCAGTGACGACATGAGCCGCACCTTGTCGCCACAGAGCCTGGCCGGGTCGTCGACAACCGAGGCCGGTGTCACCACCGGTCAGCTCCAGGCCGATGAAGTCGATGTTCCTGGCTCGGAGTTCGGCCTTCATGAACGCGGTCTTGCGGTAGAGCTCGGCCCGCAGTCCGACCCCGGCCTGGACGGTCTCCAGGCTCTTCAGCGTGGCCTCCATGGCGGTCTGCGGAAGCGAGGTGGTGAAGATGAAACCGGGCGCGAAGGAGCGCACGTAGTCCAACGCCGCGTCCGGGCCGACCACATAGCCTCCGACAGTGCCGATCGCCTTGCCGAAGACCCCCTGGATGAAGGTGGCCCGGTGGTTCCCGAGCTCCTCGCTCAGACCGGCGCCGGTGGCGCCACGGACCCCGATCGAGTGGGTCTCGTCCAGGAAGGTCAGCGCGTTGTACTTCTCCGCCAGATCGAATATCGCCCCGGCCGGAGAGGTGTCGCCGTTTGTGGCGGGTGGGTTGGATCGCCGGTACGGCAAAAGCACTGCTCAGCGCGATAGCGCGGTGCCGAGGAGCACCAGGGCGAGCGGCACCGCGACCGTACCGGCGACGGCCAGCCAGCCCGCCGGGCGGCCGAGGTTGACTGTCCAGCCGACGCCGAAGCGCTTGGGCACGAAGACCGTGACATCGTCCCGGTTGACGTAGAAGATCCCGGCGCGCCAGTGGCGGTCGTCGTCCCGGTTGGCGACAGCCGTCGTGCTCGGGCGGTCGGCGGACACCCTGGTGCCCTGTTGGCCGGTACGGAGCGCGATGGCCAGCACGGTGGCGACACCGAGCAGGGTGGGGACAGCGGTGGCGGCCACGGCGGCACCGGACGGACTGACCAGACCCCAGCTCTGCAGGGCCGTGCCCAGCAGGGAGAGGTCGACGCCGGCGGCGAGCACGAGCAGGCCTCTCGCGGTCCAGCGCACGAAGACCCGGTGCTGCACGGCCGATACGGCCGGTTGCTCGGCATCCAGCGACTGAGCGCTGCGCAGCGCGACCAGGGCCGCACCGACCAGCACGGCGGTGGCGCCGGCCTGTGCGAGGACCGGGGTGAAGGCGGCGCCGACCGAGGCGGTGGCGTGGCCGAGGCTGTCCCAGTGCGTGGTCAGGGTGGCCGGCAGGTGCGGGTGGCGCAGGGCTCCGGTGATCGCGGTCGCCACGACGACCAGCGGGGCCGCCAGGGCCCACAGCCAGGGGAAGCGTTCGGGGTCGGTCCGCAGTGTGGTGTCCACCGCGACGCCTTGGGGGAGCTGGTCGTACCAGGAGTGCTCGGCCTTTGCGGTGGCCACCGTACGGTGCGCGCGGTAGTAGGCGGCCCATGACAGTACGGCGAGGATCGCGATGGCGCTGGGCGTGATCGCGCTCTGAAGGGCGTCGGACCCGCCGACGGTCGCGGTGACGGTGGTCGAGGCCGCGATCACCGCGCTCGCGGCGGCCAGGACGCTGGCCCGGTAGCGCCGTCGGGCTGCGGTGATGACCGGCTCGTCGGCCCGGTCGCCGGGGATTCGCACCCCGAACGGCAGCGTGCGGCGTACCAGCGCGGGCGTCAGCCAAGCTGTACCGGAGAGCAGCAGGAGTGCCACGATCCTGGCGGCGAGCAGCGCGATCATGCGAGGCTCCCCGACGCCGGCGCGGAAGGCGGTCCGTCGACCCCGAAGGCGGTGAGCAGGGCCTGGCAGCGATCGAGGATGTCCCCGTGCGAGAGGCCGTGCGCTCGGGCCTCGGCCAGCAGTGTGCGGGCCCGGGTGTCCCAGTCGGCGACAAAGTCCTGGTGCGGCGGTCCGCTGGTGTGGTCGCGGGCGATGACGGCGCCGTGCTTGCGGGTCAGGTGCAGCAAGCCCTCCTGCCGCAGCAGGTCGTAGGCCTTGTTGACGGTGTGGAAGTTGATCCCGGAGTCGGCCGCGAGCGCACGGATGGACGGCAATGACGCGCCGACCGGAAGCGTGCCGGAGGCGATGCCCTCGACGACCCGGTCATGGATCTGCTGGTAGATCGGAATCTCGCTGGTGAGCACGAGAGGGATGATCATCTCGCCTCCATGACTCTCTGGGGATTCTCTGAGCCGAACCCCTGCTCTCGGCGGAGCCCTGCGGCGGGCGAATCGGCGCACAGCCGTGCCAATCCTGCCCGCTCATCCCCCTCCGGCACCAGTTCGCCGCGTTATCGCTGGACCACCATCGCTGCTGTGATCTATGTTTACTAGAACAAGTAGTCATGGAGGTGAGCGGTCATCCCCGGCATACATCTGGCGCTGGACGACATCCGGGCCGGCTATCAGGGCAGGGCGGCCCTCGGGCCGGTCGACGCCACGCTCCCCACCGGGATTCACGCCCTGCTCGGGCGGAACGGCGCCGGGAAGACCACGCTCATGCGGGTCATGGCGGGCATCCTCGCGCCGGTCTCCGGGCGGGTACTCCTCAATGGCACCGATCTCGCCGTCGACCCCGCAGCCAAGGACGACATCGGATACCTCGGCCACCGCCCGGCCCTCTCAAGCGATCTGACGGTGCGTCGGAATCTGGAGTTCTGGGCCGCCCTCTACTGCCCGGGCCCCGCTCTGCGCAGCCGGCGACTGGCCGAGGTGCGTGAGCTGTTCACTCTCGACGCCCTGTGGGAGAAGCGCGCGGCGCGGCTGAGCCGAGGTCAGCTCCAGCGGGTGGACCTGGCCCGGGTCGTGCTCGCCGACCCGGTGGTCGTCCTGCTGGACGAGCCCATGACGGGACTGGACCCGGTCACCTCCGCGCTGGTGCGTGAGCTCATCCGCGACTGGTCCCGGACCAAGGCGGTCCTGTACTCCACGCACAACGTCCCCGAAGCCCTGACCGTCGCCTCGCAGGTGCTGATCCTCAAGGACGGCACCCTGTCGACCCGCAACGACCTGGTCTCCGGGGGCAGTAGCACGTACGAGATCGTGTGCGCCGGCCCGTGGCCGCAGGATGTCGCCCCCGCGCGGACCGCCGAGGGCGGTCTGGTCCGGGTCGAGGTCCCGAGCGGAAGCACCCTCGGCGAGTTGATCGCCGTCGTCGTCGGCCGCGGGGTGCCGATCCTGGACGTCAGGCGGACAACCGTCGACGCAGACGCCGTGCTACGCGAGATCCTGGAGGACCGGCCTTGAACGCCCGCTCACTCGTACCGGCGCTCGCCGCGCGGGCCTGGGCCCAGCAGGGGCGGCAGGTACTCGCCGTCCCGGCCGCCGTGTCAACCGGCATCATCGTCCTGCTGCTCGTCCTGCCGCAACTGATCCCGGGCGGCCGACATGGGGACCAGACGCTGCCGCCGGGAGCAGCCGTACGCATCGTGGACGGCACCGCCGACGGCACCGCGTCAGCGATGGCGGTGGCGCTCCTGACAGCGCCCGCCCTGCTGGGGATCGGTGCGGCACTGCTCAGCCTGACCGTGAGCCGCTCGATCCTCGGTCCGGACGTCTCCAGCGGCGTCATGGAGAACCTGCTGGCCACGTCCATGCGACCGAGATCCGTCTTCCTCTGCTACGTCTGCGCCGCCTTCGGCCTCTCCGCACTAGCCTGGGCGGTCCTGGCCGGGACCTTCCTGGGGCTGACGACCGCCGTCCTGGCGTTCTCGGGCAGCGGAGTGGAGGTCACCGGGGGGTATCTCACGACGTCCCTACTGCTCCCGCTGGCCTCCATGCTGTGGGCGACATCGCTGATCTCCTTCGTCGCCTTCGTCCGGCCGGCCTGGCTCAAGATCACCGCCGGGCTCAACGGAGGCCCCGTGCGCCTGGCGGGCATCCTCCCCGCACTCGGCTCCGTAATCTTCACCACCGTCAGACCCCAGGACTGCGGCACCTTCTCCTGGCCCTACGTGATCGGCGTCAGCTGCGCCTCGGCCGCGCTGATGGCCGCTCTCGCGGCGCTCTTCAACAGTGAGCGCCTCCTGGAGTCCTGAGCACCTCACCACCCGTTCTCGAGCAGGAGGAATCCACCACGATGACCGAAACTCCGATCACCTGCGGCAAAGGCCATGTCTTCTGGGCCAACTGGACCCCCGGGGCCTCGGTCACCTCGATCCGGCTCGGCCCTCGGCGAATCGGCTGGTGCAAGGCCGGCCGCCATGTCGCCGTACTGCGGCACGCCGACGAACGGAAACTGACTCCACAGCAGCGTGCCGAGCTCTACGGCAGTGACGCGTAAGGAACCAGTACACAGAACAATACGAACGAAGTGGCAGCCTGACGGCACCGGCAGGCTGCCACTTCTGTTTCCGGGCTTCGGGCGTACAGCACCGGGCTGCGGGTCGGTCTGGGGCTCTCCTGCTCCGGGAAGCAGAAGCCGAGCTGTGGCCGCGAGCTGTCGGGGGCCTCACCGAGGGCGGTCCTCGCGTCGGGTTCACCTACGGTTCCGAGGCGGGTGTCATGACGGCCCTCATCGAGCCCCAGATGTCGGCGCACCCCTCGTGGACGCTGGTGCACGCGGGAGGCGGGGACCGTCGCTACGACACCGAACTCTGGACCTCCCCGCTGCCGGACAACGAGGTGTACGTGCATTACCGCTGGCTTGACCACGATATCCAACAGTCCGTCAGCTGGTTCGCCTGTCCGCGCGTCACCTGGCGAGGCGTCTGGGACAAGCACTGATGGGAGGCCCGTCCTCACCCTGGCCCTGCTCGCGGCGCCGGTGGTGACCGTCTCGGTGGGCCAGAAGCGTGGGCACTTCACGTACGAGCACGCCTTCCCGTCCCGGCGTCCGGCGGCCGCAGGCGCCGTCAGTGGCCCCAGGTGACGTCGTCGGTAGCCGACTGCTTCCCCGTGTTGGTCGAGTTCAGCGGAATGGTCACGCCGAGGGCGGGGCCGGAGGCGGAGAAGTGGTGCGATTCCATCGGCTTCGCCGTGGTGAAGGAATGCGCCAATCCCAGAGCGCCGACGGCGATGACGGCCGCGGCCGCGGTCTTGGCGATTCGAGTGGCGAACATGGACATCTGTTTCCCCCTGAGCACAGTCGCTTCGGTTGCGTCCCAGGCACCTGCCCGGATTTCGGTTCCGGCTGGTTTCCCCTGCCGATGGCCCTACTCTGCTGGGACTTCAGAACGGGTGAAAGAGGTTCGTGGTGGACGGATCCTGCATCTGCATATCCCGTCCACCGGATCGCGGGAGTGCGTTCCGGTGCGGCGGGACCAGGGCCGCGCTGAAGGACACCACGTTCACCTCGGCGAGCGAGGGGTGCGCGAGGAGCGCGCGGTGACAGACGGCCGACGCGGCCTGCTCCGCGACGGCGAGCGAGGGCGCGGTCAGGTAGAAGCCCACGACCGGACCGCCTGTGGCATCGCCGTGTGCACTGACGTGTTCCAGGCCCTCTCCGTCGAGTGCGCACTCCAGGAACAGCTGTGCCGCGTCCGGGGGAAGGGGGGTGTGATCCGGGGCCCGAAGTCGGGCATGCACGAGATACATACGGCCATCCTCCGCAGCGCCCACCACCGCAGTACAGGCCGACACCGGGGACTGTTTATGCCACGACAGGAACCGACCAGGGGGTCGGGCCCCGGCACAGGGCTTCGGCGTAGTCGCGTGACGTCCGATTCGTGACGGTCTGCCAGCTTGAGGGGAGCCAGGCGCGCAACAGGCACGGCTTCCAAGATCATG